>NZ_JBDGJE010000006.1:0-1219 GCF_057657055.1 Sphingopyxis sp. Soil_C_28 | reverse complement strand
GTCAGGCGGCGCGTTCGAAGATCGCGGCGATGCCCTGACCGCCGCCGATGCACATTGTCTCGAGCCCGTAACGCCCGTCGCGACGCACCAGTTCGCGGGTCAGGTTGGCGAGGATGCGCCCGCCGGTGGCACCGATCGGGTGGCCGAGCGAAATGCCCGACCCGTTGACGTTCAATATCTCGTTGCGGCTATCGTCGTCGGACCAGCCCCAGCCCTTGAGCACCGCGAGCACCTGCGGCGCGAAGGCTTCGTTGAGTTCCACAAGGTCGATGTCGCCCCAGCCAAGCCCATTGCGCGCGAACAGCCGTTCGACCGCCGGCACCGGCCCGATTCCCATGCGGCTGGGATCGCAGCCCGCCGCGGCCGAGCTGTGATACCAGGCGATCGGTTCCAGCCCGAGTTCCTCCAGCTTGTCTTCGGCGACGACGAGGCATGCCGCCGCGGCGTCATTCTGCTGGCTTGCATTGCCCGCAGTGACGACGCCGCCTTCGAGGGGGCGCAGCTTGCCCAGCGTTTCCGGCGTCGCGTCGGCGCGGTAACCTTCATCATGGGCAAAGACGATCGGATCGCCCTTCTTCTGCGGCACCGATACCGGAACCAGCTCGTCGTCGAACAGCCCGTTCGCCCAGGCGGCCGCGGCGCGCTGATGGCTGCGCGCGGCATAGGCATCGCACGCCTCGCGTCCGATGCCATAATCCTTCGCCAGATTTTCGGCGGTCTCGATCATGCCGCTGATCACCCCGAACCGTTCGACCGGCTGCGACATCAGCCGCCCGCGCGTCAGCCGGTCGTGGAGCGTCAGATTGCCGGCGCGCACGCCTTTGCGAATATCGGTCGAATAATGCTCGACGTTCGACATCGATTCGACGCCGCCCGCGACGACGACGTCGGACATGCCCGTCTGGACCATCATCGCGGCGTTGACGACCGCCTGCAGTCCCGAGCCGCAACGGCGATCGAGCTGATACCCCGGCACCTCGATCGGCAGGCCCGCAGCGAGCCAGGACCAGTGCCCGATGCTCGGCGCCTCGCCATTGCCATAGCCTTGCGAAAAGACGACATCGTCGACGCGCGCCGGGTCGATCTTCGTCCGCTCGACCAGCGCCTTCAGGATCACCGCGCCAAGCTCGCCAGCCGTCATCGACGAAAGCGAACCCCCGAACTTGCCGACGGCAGTACGAATCGGGGCGACAATGGCGGCGCGGCGCAGGGGCATGTC
>NZ_JBDGJE010000005.1:0-2530 GCF_057657055.1 Sphingopyxis sp. Soil_C_28 | reverse complement strand
GCGAACATGGAGAGCTGGGCGTTTGATTGGGCTGGCGGGGCCTATGTGCTGCGGCGTGCGCCGTCGGCGGCGTATATGGCGGATCGTCCGTTCGGGCATGGCGACGAGGCGGCGCTGGTGATGGCGGCGCAGGCTGCGGGGGTGAAGGCGCCCGAGGTTGTGGGCGTGCTGGCGGATGCCGACGGCATGGGCACGGGTTATGTGATGCGGCGGGTGATGGCCGAGGTGTCGCCGGCGAAGATATTGGCCGATCCGCCGCGCTCGCTGCTCGCCGACCTCGGCCGCGAGCTGGCGCATATCCATGCGATCCCGGGCGATGCGATCCCGGCGGCGATCCCGCTGATGGATACGCGCGCAGCGCTGGCCGAGCTGAAGGCGCGCTTTCTGTCGTACGGCGGCGACCGGCCGGTGATCGCGCTGGCGATCAAATGGTGCGAGGATCATCTGCCTGTGCCTGCCGATCCGGTGCTGGTCCACGGCGATTACCGGATGGGCAATGTGATGGTCGATGAAGACGGCCTGGCCGCAGTGCTCGACTGGGAGCTGGCGCATCGCGGCGACGCGCATGAGGATCTGGCGTTCGGGTGCATGACGGTGTGGCGCTTTGGCCGGATCGACCGGCCGGCGTTCGGGGTCGGCAGCCTCGCGGATTATTTTGCGGCCTATGAGGCGGCGGGCGGAGTGAGGGTCGACCGCGACCGGTTCCGCTTCTGGCTGGTCTACCGGACGCTCTGGTGGGCGCTGGGCTGTTTGCAGATGGGGCAGGCGTGGCGGAGCGGCGCCGATCCGACGGTTGAGCGCGTCGTCATCGGGCGGCGGACCGCCGAGCAGGAGCTCGACCTGCTGCTGCTGCTCGAAGCCGAGGCGCCCGAGGTCGAGCGGGGACGCGCCTTGCCGCCGTCGCCGGACGCCGCACCGGCACCGACCGGCGAGCCGACCCATAGCGAGATCGTGCAGGCGGTGCGCGACTGGATCGAAGGGTCGATCAAACCGCAGGCGGAGGGCCACGCCAAGTTCGAGGCGGTGGTCGCGATGAACGCGCTGGGCATCGTCCTGCGCGATCTATCGGTCGATGCGCGCGCCGAGGATGCGGCGCTGGCAGAGGCTTTGCTGTCGGGAACCACGAGCCTTGCCGAGCCGGGCCTGCTGGCAAGGCTGCGCCGCGCGGTGCTCGACAAATGCGCGATCGACAGCCCCAAATATGCCGCGCTTGGCGTGGCGCGCGCTGCATGGCGCGGATAACGATAACAGGGAGAGAGACATGGACTTTGCGATAGAGCCTGCGCTTCAGGCGTACCTCGACGAGCTCGATGCGTTTATCGAAGCCGAGATCAAACCGCTCGAGCTGGCGGATGACAATATCCGCTTCTTCGATCATCGGCGCGAGCATGCGCGCACCGACTGGGACAATCAGGGGCTGCCGCGCGAAGAGTGGGAGGCGTTACTGAAGCAGGCCACCCGCAAGGCCGATGCGGCGGGCCACTGGCGCTTCTCGGCGCCGAAGAAGTACGGCGGCCAGGACGGCAGCAATCTGTGGATGGCGGTGATCCGCGAGCATTTTGCGGCGAAGGGGCTGGGGCTCCACAACGACCTCCAGAACGAGCACAGCATCGTCGGCAACTTCCCGTTCGTCGAGATGTTCGAGCAGTTTGCGACGAGCGACGCGCAGAAGCAGGAGTTTATCCTCGGCGGGTTCGAGGGCAAAAGGCGCACCGCGTTCGGGCTGACCGAGCCCGATCATGGATCGGATGCGACGCATATGGAGACGCGCGCGGTTCGCGAGACGCGGGACGGCGTCGACGGCTGGCGGATCGACGGGCGCAAGATGTGGATCACCGGCATGCACAGCGCGACGCACTGCGCGACCTTCTGCCGCACCAGCGGGAATGACGGCGATGCGAAGGGGATCACCTGCCTGCTCGTGCCCACCGGCACCCCGGGCATGACCGTCGATGAATATCTGTGGACGTTCAACATGCCGACCGACCATCCGCGCATGACGTTCACCGACGTGTGGGTGCCCGACGATGCGCGGCTCGGCCCCGAGGGCGGCGGCTTGTCGATCGCGCAAAGCTTCGTCCACCAGAACCGCATCCGGCAGGCGGCCAGCTCGCTCGGCGCCGCGGTGTTCTGCATCGAGGAGTCCGTCAAATATGCGCGCCAGCGCAAGCCGTTCGGCGAGGCGCTGGCGAAGAATCAGGCGATCCAGTTCCCGCTCGTCGAACTCGCGACGCAGGCCGAAATGCTGCGGCTGCTGATCCGTAAGACGGCGTGGGACATGGACAACACCGAGCACAAGGACATCGAACACACGCTCTCCGACAAGGTCAGCATGTGCAACTACTGGGCGAACCGCCTCGTCTGCGAAGCCGCCGACCGCGCGATGCAGGTCCATGGCGGCATCGGCTACTCACGCCACAAGCCGTTCGAGCATATCTATCGCCACCACCGCCGATATCGCATCACCGAGGGCGCCGAAGAAATACAGATGCGAAAGGTCGCAGCTTATCTCTTCGGATATATGGGGCCG
>NZ_JBDGJE010000004.1:0-533749 GCF_057657055.1 Sphingopyxis sp. Soil_C_28 | reverse complement strand
CGGGCGTTACGGGCTCGAGACAATGTGCATCGGCGGCGGTCAGGGCATCGCCGCGATCTTCGAACGCGCCGCCTGACCATGGCCGATCTTCGTGCCGCGCTGAACGCCGCCGAGACGTATCGCGCAGCGGCCGAGGCGGCGTTGGCCGCCCGGCTGGCGCAGGCGCCGATCGACCGCGAGCAACGCGCCGCCCATGGCTTCGCGTGGGTTGCAACGACGGTCGCGGCGCTGGAGGCGGTGCTGAACTGGTACGAGTCCGGTCGCGACTCGAACCCGATCGATCAACAGATTGCCACGCTGGCTTTTGCCGAAGGAATCGGCCAGCTCGTCGGCGGGCTGCCGATGGGGCAGAATGAGATTTTCCGCCCGAGCGATCTGGGGCTGACGGCGGCGGCGCAGGCGTTGGCGCGCGCGTGCACCGATCTGATCGAAGCCGATCATGCAGCGGCGCGCGCCGACGTCGCGGCGTCGCTCGCATCGGGTCATTGGCCGAGCGAGACGCTGCACGACGCCGATCTCAATTCGATTCGCGATCAGTTCCGCCGCTTCACCGATGCCGAGATCATCCCCCATGCACATCGCTGGCACCTTGCGAACGACCTGATCCCCGACGCGACGGTGCAGGCGATGGCCGATCTCGGCACCTTTGGCGTTTGCATTCCGGAGGAATTTGGCGGGTTGGGCCTGTCGAAGCTGGTGATGTGCATCGTCACCGAGGAATTGTCGCGCGGCTGGATCGGCGCCGGCTCGCTCGGCACGCGGTCGGAGATCGCGGGCGAACTGATCGCGATGGGCGGTACCGAGGCGCAAAAGGCCGGGTGGCTGCCGCGGATCGCCAGCGGAGAGGTGCTGCCGACCGCGGTGTTCACCGAGCCCGATGTCGGATCGGACCTCGGGTCGCTCCAGACCCGCGCGCGGCGCGATGAAAATGGCGATTGGACGATCGACGGCGCGAAAAACTGGATCACGCACGCCGCGCGCTCGGATCTGATGACTTTGCTCGCGCGCACGCTTCCCGATGCGAAAGGCTATGCCGGACTGTCGATGCTGTTGGTGCCAAAGCCGCGTGCAACCGAGGCTGATCCATTCCCCGCCGACGGCATGAGCGGAAGCGAGATCGAGGTGCTCGGCTATCGCGGGATGCGTGAATATGCGCTGCAGTTCGACGCGATGACGGCGCCTGGCGATGCGTTGCTCGGCGGCGAAGAGGGGCAGGGGTTCAAGCAGCTCATGCGCACCTTCGAGGGCGCGCGAATCCAGACCGCGGCGCGCGCGGTGGGCGTGGCACGGCGCGCGCTGGAGCTGGGGCTCGATTATGCGACGACACGCAAGCAGTTCGGACAGGCGATCGTGCACTTCCCGCGCGTTGCCGACAAGCTCGCGATGAGCCTCGTCGATTTCGTCACCGCGCGCGAGCTGAGCTATGCCGCGGCGCGCGCGAAGGACAGCGGCAAGCGTTGCGATATCGAGGCGGGGATGGCGAAGCTGCTCGCCGCACGCGCGGCGTGGTCGAATGCCGATGCGAGCCTGCAGATTCACGGCGGCAACGGCTATGCGCTCGAATATGAGATCAGCCGCGTGCTGTGCGACGCGCGCATCCTCAACATCTTTGAGGGCGCGGCCGAGATTCAGGCGCAGGTGATCGCGCGCGGGCTGGTCGGCAATCGCAACTGACCCTTAGAGCCAGAGCAAGGGTTGGCGGACGGGGAAATTGCGCACGACCTCGCCGATGGCTGGGTCCGGGTTCAACCGTTGCCACAGATTTATCCAATCAGAGCGTTTCTGCGCGAGGCCACCAAAAAGCAGGCTGGGGTGGCGGACCGGGAAGCCGCCGAAATATTCCACGTCGGGCGGCAGCGGCCAATTCGCCTTGTCGGCGATGAATTGCGCCATCCACGCGATCGCGCCGCCGATCGAGCGGCCGTCGGGCGTCGTCCAGCCAATCAGTTCGCGGCCGCCGAGCAGCCACGCCGAGGCCGTAAGCACGTCGAGGTTGAAGAGCGAATAGGCATAGGGCTTGGTGCGCGCGAGTTCGAGTGGCTGGCGGCCGTCGGGTTCGATCTGCGTCGGGACGATGACGGTCTTCAGCCGGGCGCGCGCATCATCGAATATGTCGTCGCGAGCGAGCAGCGCCGCGAAAGATGCCGCCTGCAGCAGCCAGCAGGTGCCGTGGTTGTTCCTTTCATCGCGTTCGGCGATGCCGAAAGGCGACGTAGTCAGCCAGCCCAGATAATCGGCGAACCAGCCATCGACCCCCGCGCTTATAGCGGCATAGCCCGGCGCATCCTTGCGCGCGAAGAGCGCGGCGGCGCGCGCGACTTCGACGATTTGCAGCGTATCGATCACGCCGATGGCCCGGCCTTTGTTCACCCCGATGATCGCCTGCGCATGGTTGAGGTTCGGGTTTATCCGCGTGTTCGGATCGACGAACCATGCGTGGAGGTGGCGCAACGCGGCGTCGGCAAAACGCGCTTCGCCGGTGAGATCCCACAGCGCTGCGAGCGCAGGAACCGTGCGCCCGAAGGCGATCAGCGCGTCGCGGTGACCGTCGAACTTGTCGGGGTTCGAACGGCCGTCACGGCGGACATAGGCGCCGCCGGGATTCGCTGGATCGGGCCACCAATAATCGCCTTCGGAATAATAATCCTGCGGTCCCGCCGGACTGCGCGGCGCCGGGATGGCGGCAATAGTGCGCGGCGCGGTCGCGAGCAGCGCATCGGCTTGCGGCAAGAGACGGCGGCGCTCGATGGCGCGGATATCGATCGTACCGGATCGCGGGCGCCCCCATGCCGCGGGTCCGGCGAGCAGCGCGGTGAGGAGCAGGGAACGGCGCGCGATCATCGTCGGTCCTTTTAGGGGGTGCGATAGCGCAGCAACAGGTCGCCGCTCGCGCTCCGCGGATAGGCCCCCGAACCCCAGGCGGTGTCGGCGCGGACGAGCAGCTCGTCGAGCATGCCGGCGGGCCAGCCTTGTTCCTTGTGCGGCCAGTCTGCGGCGCGGCCGCGATAGGCGGCGAGATAGTCGGTCGCCTTGCGGAGCGAGCGACTTTTTTCTTCGGCGCGATACAGGTCGACGCCGAGGCACGCCGCGCTGTCGGCGACGGTGTAGGCGGCGTCGAGGGCATAAAGCGAATAATGAAAGCTGCGCGTGCGGCCGAGTTCAGCAGGCAGCGCGCCCGATGCGTCGATCTGCTGCGCGATCCGCCCCTTCGGGAAGGCGGCGACGATCTTGCGTGCGACGTCGGGCCGCCGCGCAAACAGTGCAAAGCGCGCGACCTGTGCATCGTACCAAAGGCCGTGGTTGTTCGACGCCTTGCCCTCTGCCTTGCCGTTGGGGCTCTTCAGCATCCAGTCGACATAGCGCGAAAACCAACCTTCAAGCGTGGTCGTCTCTGTCGCCGTCAGTGCGCCCGACGGTGCAAGCAGACCCGCGGCGTCGATCACCGCAATGAAGCTGGCGCCGTCGAGCACCCCCTCGGCGCGGCCGTTCGATACGCCGGGCACCGCCTGCGCAAAATTCATGTTCGGGTTCATCGCCGTCGCGGGATCGAGGAACCAGGTGCGGATCACGCGTGCGGCGGCGTCGGCATATTTGCGCTCGTCGCTGTAATAATAGGCAAGCGACAGCGTATCGGCGTCGCGCGCCATGCGGCTGAGCGCGGCGCGGTCGAAGCGATTGCTTTCGATGTCGGGATTGGTGTCGCCGTCGCGGCGAATGTACGCCCCCTTGGGATTGGCGGGGTTCGGCCACCAGTAACGCGCGAGACTGACATAATCATGGCGGTCGCCCGATACGGGGATGCTGCGCTTGTCCATCACCGAGGCGGGCTTTGTCGCGAGCACCTTGTCGGCGCGGGCGATCAGGTCGCGATAGGCGGCGCCGATCGCCGCGTCGGTCGGAAGCGCGGCCTTGATCGCTTTAAGATCTGCCGGGCGCAGCGTGAAGGTGCGGCGGCCGTCGAAGGCGGTCGAATAGCCATCGCTCGCATCGCAGACCGGCGGCGGGGGAGCAGAGGAAAAAGCCGCCGCCGCGGACGGAAAGAACGCGGCGGCGGCCAGGATAGCCCAAGGGATTGGGGCTAAAGTCGCTGGCTTCACAGGCGGACCCGGAAGCCGAAGAAATATTGCGGGCCGCTGCGCGACACCTCGGCGATGCTGTCGTATCCGCCCTTGACCATGATATCCTGTGTGTTCGTGACGTTGAGCGCCTGCAGCTTGAGCTGGACATTTTTGGTGAGGTCGTACTGGGCCGACAGGTTGAGATAGGTCCCGCCGCGGATCTCGCGGTTGGTGCCGCCGTTAGGCTTGTAATAGCCTGAGCGGTAGCGAAGGTTCGCGCGGAGCGAGAGGCCCCATTTTTCGAACCACACCGACCCGCTCGCGGTCCATTTCGACAACCCGACGAGGTTCGCGGGATCGACATAGGCGGCGATCGGCGAGGTGTCGGGATATTCGAAATTGGCGAAGGCGCGGTTGACCGATCCCTGAACGCCGAAGCCGTCGAGCGGATCGGGCAGCCAGGTGAAGGCATGGCTCGCGGTCGCTTCGACGCCATAGAGGTGCCGCGTTTCAAGATCGTTCGACGGCGCGACCGGATTGATCGTGAAGGTTTCGGTCACCGGCGCGCCGCCATCGCGGATCGTCGTGACGGTGATGTCGGTCGGGATGGGTTCGGACCGGCCGATGACGGTGCCCTTCGCCCATTTATAATAGCCTGCGACCGAGATCAGCGTATCCTTCGACGCATAAAGTTCGAGGCTGGCGTCGAGGTTCCACGCGCGCAGCGGCTTGAGGTTCGGGTTGCCCGTCGTCGCGTTGAAGATGATGTTGCCCACCCCCGTTCCGGTCGAGGGGTTGAGATTCACGCCGGCGCCGAAGCTTTCGATGCCTGACCGCGCAATCGCGCGATAGGCGGCGAGGCGCAGCTTGACCTGTTGCGACAGTTCGAAGGCGATGTTCGCCGACGGCAGGAAATAATCATAGCCGCCCTTGGCGGTGTTGGTCTGGAGCTGGCCGGTCGGGTCGACGCTGACCGTATAGCTGTCGCCGGGCGTGTCGATGACGATGCGATACGGCTGGCGGAAACCGACCGAGGTGATGTCGGTCTTGACCCAGCGCAGCCCGACATTGCCGCTGAACGGCACGCTGCCCATCTCGGATTCGAAATTGGCCATCGCATAGGCGGCATAGATACGCTCGGTGACGTCGATGTCGCTCGGGTCGCGGCCGTCGGCGGGATAGGGAAGCGCATCGTCGCTGCCGGCAAAGGTGCGGAACAGGCAGTCATTGTCGAAGGTCGCCCATTTGGTGACGTTCGTACCCATGCCCTTCATATAGCTGGTGGTGGTGAACGGCACGCGGCAGTTCTGGTTCGCCTGCGTGATCAGCGCGGTGACCTGCGCCGGGGTTCCCGGGATCGTGTTCAGGTCGTTGTTGCGCGCATTGTCGTTGGTGCGGTGGTGGTCCGACACGCGCCCGCCGAACTTGATTCCGGTGATGAAGCCGTCGAGCTCGCGGTCGATGTCGAGCCGCGCCGCCCATATCCGGTCCTTGCGGTCGGTGACGAAACGGTTGCGGGCGTAGACCGCATTGTTCGCGGTGGCGAGAAAGAGGTTGGGGTCAGTGATGTCGAAATTGTCGAATTCAACCACCGGCACGACGTCGTCGTCCTCATAGCTCAGCGTATAGCCAACGCGGCGGGTCGAACGCATGCGCGTCTGCTTTTGCGTCTCGGTCCGATGGCTGTTCGAATAGGAGGCGTCGAAGGCGATGTTCCAGCGGTCGGGCGACCAGATCAGGCTGAGACCGCCACCCAGATACTCCTCGTTGCGCTGGCGCGTCTCGAGCTGATTTTCGAGGTTCGAATTGCCGCGATAGCTGATCAGCGCGCCGGGCGAATAGCCGTTGCCGCCGTTGCCGATGATCAGCGGCTGGACGCCGCGCAGCCCTTCGGTGATGCCGAGGACATTGCGGTCCTCGAGGCTTGCGCGCTTCGAATATTGGCCGTCGAGCGAAATTTCGAAATCGGACGACGGGCGCCACTGGATCGCGCCGATCAGCCCGTCGCGGACCTCGGACGTCGTCTGGGTACGGAAGCTGCGCGATGAATTGGCGAAATAGGCCTCGCCGCGCGTTTCGCCGACCAACACGGGGGGCGTGCCGACGCTGCGTGGTCCGGCGGCGAAGGTGCAATTCTGGTTGGCGCCGGCCCCCGTCTGGACGGCGGTCGTTCCGGTCAGCTGAAAGGGATTGTTCGCCGACGTATTGCAGAGCTGGAAGGTCGAATTGGCGTTGTAATAATCCTCGGGCGCGGTCGTGTCCTGTCGCTGGTAGCCGATCGAGACGCCGATATCGCCGAGGCCGGTCGAGAACTGGTCGGTATAGGAAAAGTTGGCGCGATAGCCGAGGCCGTCGTGCTGATAGACGTCATTGTCCTGCGGCTGGAAATCGCCCCGCACTTCGAACTGGATGCGGCGCTTGCCATAGTCGAGCGGCTTCATCGATTTGAGTTCGATGATCCCGCCGACGCCGCCTTCGAGGAAATCGGCGCGCTGGGTCTTATAGACGAGGACGCCATTGACGAGTTCGGACGGGAATTGCTGGAAGGCAACCGAACGGTCCGGGCCTGCAGTCGAGACCTCGCGACCGTTGAATGTCGAGAAGCTCAAAGTCGGGCCGAGGCCGCGCACCGAAAGCTCGTTGGCGTTGCCCTTGAAGCGGTCGGCCGAGACGCCCACGATGCGTTCGAGCGTGTCGCCGACCGAATTATCGGGGGTCGCGCCGATCTCGTCGCTGACGAGGCCATCGACGACGACGTCGGCAGCGCGTTTGAATTCGATCGAACTGCGCTGCGTTGCCCGGGTTCCTGTGACGAGAATTTCATCGCCGCCATCGACCGCCGAACTCTGCTCGCTCGCGACATCCGCGGGCGCATCCTGCGCCTGCGCGGGCAGGGCGGCGAAAAGCGCGGCCGATGCCAGCAGCGCCGAGCGGGTCGGCAAGGCCGATCGTGACTTCATTTCCCTCTCCTTTTTGACGCCATCGCTGCCGATGGCGGTGCCCGGCTGATACCGGTGTCAATTTTAGATGTCATACAACTGGCAAAATGTATGACAACTATAGAAAGGGGAGTCAATTGGCTGGATTCAAGCCGGATTCAGCGTCGGTGGTTGGTATTTCCCATCTTTATATCAATGGTTTATGCGTTTTTTCGACAGGTCGTACATCGCGGTGCCGGCCAGCAGGTAAGCGCCGCTTCCGTAAAATTGCGTTTCTTTGGCCGACACGCTGTCGGGGCGATCGCCGACCTGCTGGACCCAGCCGAGCATCCCGTCGGGCTGTACCGCGCCTTGCAGCGCATGCCAGCCGCGCACCGCCGCCGGTTCATAGATGTTGCGGTCGAGAAGACCGTTGTCGACGCCCCACGCAAAGGCATAGGTGAAGAAGGCGGTGCCGCTCGATTCGGGCGGTGTGCCCGGATCCTGGTCGAGCAGCGATGCCGGCCAATAGCCGTCGGCCTTTTGCAGCGTGAGGAGTTTGGCCGACATATCCTTGAACAATTTCTCATAGACCGGCCGCTTCGGATCTTTCTTGTCCATCACCTGCAGCATCCGCACGAGACCGCCCATCACCCAGCCATTGCCGCGGCTCCAGAACAGTTTGCGCCCCTTGCTGTCGCGCATGTCGAAAAAGCGGCTGTCGCGAAAATAGAGCTGCTCCGACGGGTCGAAGAGATAGTCGGTCGCCGCCTTGAATTCCTCGTGCGCAAAGTCGGCATAGCGGCTGTCGCCGGTCGCCTTCGTCAGCCGCAACAAGGTCGGCGGCGCCATGAACAGCGCATCGCACCAGCACCAGCGGTCGGTGCATTTCGACGTGCCCTTGCCCGGCGCGACGGGGATGAATTCAAGGCCGATCGTCGGACGATTGGCGAGGACGTTGTCGAAATAGGCCTTCGTCGGCGCGATCGCACCCTTGCCCGCACCCTTGCGTGCCGCCCACAGCCACGCTTGCCCTATCAACTGATCGTCGGCGTGATAGGCGAGGTCGCCGAGCTGCCATTTCTCGGCACGGCCAAGGTCGAGTAGCGGCTTTGCATATGTCTTGTCGCGGTTTGCCAGTTCGGTCAGCGCGACCCAAAAGGTCGCCTGCTGCCAGTCGCGCACTTCCTGAACACTCTTCCGCGCGGCGGGCATCGTCGCCCAGTTGGTCCGGTTGGCGAGTTGCCAGTCGGCGACGCGGCGTGTCTGGGCAAGGATGGTCGCGGGTCGCGGCATCACCGGCTCGGCTGGCGTCACCGCGGCGGCGGGGGCGGTCGTCATCAGGGCAAGGAGGCTCAGCGGCATGTCATATCCTTTGCAGGGGCGAGGGCGATCGAAGACAGGGTGAGACGCATTGGCGCGCTCGATGAAAGTGCGAAGGGCGCGGTGACATGGTCGATGCGCGCAGCGGAAAGGCAGGAAAGCGGAATCGTCAGCGTCTGCCAGCCTTGCCCGGCGATCGCAGCAAGGCGCGGGCCGATGTCGAGCCGGGCGGTGCAACCGGGGCCGCAGCGCAGTTCGAGCATTGCGGTTGCGATCGGCGCCTGATCGACCCGAAGGTCGAGCGTCAGCACAAGCGGGCCCGCGTCCGACAGGTCGGCGGCACGCGGGTTCGCGACGATCAGCGTCCCGCGCGACTTGCCCGACCAGCTGATTTCGCGCGCATCCTCCTGCGCGTCGCGGTCGACCGGGCGTACCGTGATCGCGCCATTGTCAGCGGCGCCGCTGATCGCCTGCGGGCTGTCGTTTGCGCCATCGATTTGCAGCAGTCGCGTGCCCACCGCGCGGCCGCGCGCGAAGATCGGGCCGATAAGCGGCTGGTCGACGGCGATGCCCGGATCTTCGGAAAGCGCCGTCGCGGCGCCACGGTCGCCGAGCGTCAGGCCAAAGCCGAAGGGGTAGAGCGGCTTATATTCCGCGTCGCCGACATTGAGCGGCGCGCCCTTTGCGTCGGCGGGCCATGAGAAGGGGAGTTTGCCTTTGAAGTCGACCTTGCCGAACAGGACATCGGCGACCCCGCCGCCCTCCGACCCCGGCAGCCACGCCGCGACGAAGGCGTCGGCGGTGTTGATATGGCGATTGACCCAGAGCGGACGGCCCGAAAGGAAGACCGCGACGACGGGAATGGCCGCTGCCTTCAGGCGCTTTATCGTGTCGAGGCTGCCGCGCGTATCGTCGAAATAGATATCGGCGCGGTCGCCCTGGAATTCGGCATAGGGGTCCTCGCCGAAGACGACGATCGCAGCATCGGGCTTGGTGGTGAAGCTGCCATCGACCGACAGAGTGGCGGTGCCGCCGCCGTCCGTCATGGTTTCGCGCACCCCGGCGAAGATCGAGGTCGCGCCGGGAAAATGCTCGGGCTTCGTCCCCGTGCCCTGCCATGTCAGCGTCCAGCCGCCCGATTGTTTCGCGACATCGTCGGCGCCGTCGCCCGCGACGAGGATGTGCGCACCGGTTTTGAGTGGCAGCACGCCTCTGTTCTTGAGCAGGACCAGCGATTCCTGCACCGCCGCCCGTGCGACCGCGCGATGATCGGCTGCGCCGAGCAGTTCGTACCGGCCGGCATATTCGCGCGCCGACGGTTTGCCTGCCTCGAACAATCCGGCGCGCAGCTTGACGCGCAGGATACGGCGCACGGCATCGTCGAGGCGCGCCATCGGCAGCGTGCCCGATTTCGCCGCGCCGAGCGTCGAGGCATAAAGTCCTTTCCAGCTCGCAGGGCCCATATACATGTCGAGCCCCGCGGCGATCGAGGCGGGGCAATCGGTCGGCGTGCACCCCGGCACCTTCGCATGCCCGTCCCAGTCGCCGACGACGAGTCCGTCGAATCCCCAGCGCTGCTTGAGGACGCCCGTGAGCAGGCTGGCGTTGCCGTGCATCTTGACGCCATTCCATCCCGAAAAGCTTGCCATCACGCTTTGCACATCGGCCTCCAGCGCGGCGACATAGGCGGGCGCGTGGAGGTGGATCAGCTCGGCTTCGGCGATCTTCGCATCGCCGCGGTCGCGTCCGTCGGCGGTGCCGCCATCGCCGACAAAATGTTTGGCGGTGGCAATGATATGCGGGCCGCGCAGCCAGTCGGCGTCGCCGCGACGCCCCTGCAGACCGTGGACGAGCGCCGCGGCATAGCTTGTCGCGATCGCCGGATCCTCGCCAAAGCTTTCATAGGTGCGGCCCCAGCGGTCGTCGCGCGCGACGGCGATCGTCGGCGCGAAAGTCCAGTCGAGACCGGTGACGCGCATCTCGATGGCGGTGACCTGCCCGATCTTTTCCATCAGCGCCGGATTTCGCGCCGCGCCCAGGCCGATATTGTGCGGGAACAGCGTCGCGCCGACGATATTATTATGGCCGTGGACCGCGTCCGATCCCCACATCACCGGAATGCGCGGCAGCGTCCCGTTGGGGCGCATCGACGCCTGATAATAGGCGTCGGCCGCGGTGACCCACGCCGAAGCCGGCCCGAATTCGTCGCCACCCGGCGACGAGCTGCCGCCGTTGAGGATCGAGCCGAGATGATATTGGGCAACGTCTTCGGGCGTCGTGCTGCCGATATCGCCCTGGATGATCTGGCCGACCTTCTGTTCGAGCGACATCGCCACGATCAGCGCGTCGATTCGCTTTTCGATGACCGGATCGGCGGCCGGAGCGGTCCGCGCGGGCCACAAATCGGGATGCGCTGTACCCGCCGGATCGGCGGCGAGCGAAGCGGGACCTGAAAACATCGTGGCCGCGGACAGGCTTGCCACGGTCATGACGCGCCACGCACTTCGCATTGTCAGACCCTCTCCCTTGTCAACCGGCCCGGCTTTTCGCCTTGACACCGGTGACATATGTCTTTCCTTTTCGGTTAGAAGTCAATAAGGTTGTCACACAACTAGCCCATATGGCCAGAGGGGATGGAATGCCGAAGATCGTGTCAGCTCGGGTGATTTCGACATCGCCGGGCCGCAATTTCACGACGCTGAAGATCGTATGCGACGACGGGACGACCGGCGTTGGCGACGCGACGCTTAACGGTCGCGAGCTTGCGGTCGCGGCCTATCTGTCCGAGCATGTCGTCCCGTGCCTGATCGGGCGCGATGCGCATCGCATCGAGGATATCTGGCAATATCTTTACAAGGGCGCATACTGGCGCCGCGGCCCGGTGACCATGGCGGCGATCGCTGCGGTCGACATGGCGCTGTGGGACATCAAGGGCAAGATCGCGGGACTTCCCGTCTATCAGTTGCTCGGCGGCGCCGCGCGCGAGGGGTGCATGGTCTACGGCCATGCCAACGGAACGACGATCGAGAACACGATCGAGGCGGCGCTCGATTATCAGCGGCAGGGGTATAAGGCGATCCGGCTGCAATGCGGTGTGCCCGGGATGGCCTCCACCTATGGCGTCGGCGCGGACCGGTATTTCTACGAGCCCGCCGACAACGACCTGCCGACCGAGAATGTCTGGTCGACCGCCAGATATATGCGCGTCGTGCCCGAATTGTTCGCGGCGGCGCGCGAGGCGCTCGGGTGGGACGTCCATCTGCTCCACGACGTCCACCACCGGCTGACGCCGATCGAGGCGGCGCGGCTCGGCAAGGATCTGGAGCCTTATCGGCCCTTCTGGATCGAGGATGCGACCCCGGCCGAGGATCAGGATGCGTTTCGCCTGATCCGCCAGCACACGACGACGCCGCTCGCGGTCGGCGAGATTTTCTCGTCGGTCTGGGACTGCAAGGCGTTGATCGAAAACCGGCTGATCGATTATATTCGCGCGACCGTGCTCCACGCGGGCGGCATCACCCATATGCGCCAGATCGCATCGCTCGCCGATCTGTATCAGGTCCGCACCGGCTGCCACGGCGCCACCGACCTGTCGCCGGTGACGATGGCGGCGGCGCTGCATCTGGGCATTTCGATCCCCAATTTCGGCATTCAGGAATATATGCGCCACACGGCCGAGACCGACGCCGTCTTTCCGCACGCCTGGCGATTCTCCGACGGCATGCTGCACCCGGGCGACGCGCCCGGGCTCGGGGTCGATATCGACGAAGCTCTCGCCGAATCCTTTCCCTATGCCCGCGCCTATCTGCCGGTGAACCGGCTTGAGGACGGGACGATGTGGAGCTGGTGATGCGGCGGGCGTTCTTCGCGCTTGTGCTGCTGGCCGCACCGACGGCCGCGCAGGAGCATAAGCCGTTGCGCCCTGCCACGACCAGCGAACAAAAGGCACGCGCGGCGGTCGCAATCGCCGATTACCGTTTCGACGATCTGCTCTGGGAAAATGACCGGATCGCGCATCGCATTTATGGCCGCGCGCTCGAAAAGGCCGAACCGCCGTCGTCGTCGGGCATCGATGCGTGGGGAAAGCGCGTCCGCTGGCCCTTCATGGACCGCCAGCTCAGCACCGGCGACCAGCATGCCGACCATGGCGAAGGAATCGATTTCTACAATGTCGGCACCGGGCGCGGGACCGGCGGGCTCGGCATCTGGTACGACAACAAGCTGTGGACCTCGCGCAACTATGTGCGGCCGCGCATCCTGCAGTCGGGCCCCGACATCGCCGACTTTATCGTCGAATATGAGCCATGGCCGGTCGATACGCTGCGCACGGTGCGCGAGACGCGGCGCTTTACATTGCCTGCAGGCACGAATTTCACCCGGATGACCTCGACTTTCGCATCGAGCAGCGACGCCGTGATGATCGTCGGGATTGGCATTTCGAAACGTCCGATAAACGGCGGAAAGCTCGGTGAGGTCCGGAAGGACGAAGCTGGCGCGCGCATGAGCTGGTGGGGACCGGCCGACGGCGACAAGGGACGGATGGCGGCGGCGGTGATCGTCGAGCCCGCGGCATTCGAGGGCTTTGCGGAGGATGCCGACAATTATCTGATCCTCGTGCGCGTCCGTCCCGGGCAGCCCTCCGTCTATTACAGCGGCGCAGCGTGGGACCGTGGCGGCGACTTTGCGACGCGCGAGGCCTGGAATAGCTATGTCGATGCCCGGCAACCCGATTTCCGGCCCTAGCCAGCCCCGCAACGCAATGATAACGCATCGTCCATGGCGGTAACCAAGGCGGCATCGCTGGCCGACGATCTGGTCCAGCGTTTCGAGGAGCAGATCGAAACGGGCGGAATGCCCGTGGGATCGCGTTTCCCGACCGAAAAAGAAATCACCGAGACGTTCGGCGTGAGCCGCACCGTGGTGCGCGAGGCCTATTCGCGCCTTGCGGCGCGCGGCCTGCTGGTGTCGCGGCGCGGGTCGGGCGCCTATGTTCCCGATGGCGCGCAATATCGTGCCTTTCAGGTCACCGCCGAGGAAATCGGCGAGATCGACGATGTGCTGAAGCTGCTTGAAATGCGCATGGGTTTCGAAGCCGAGATGGCTGACCTTGCCGCGCGGCGGCGCACCGATGCAGATCTGACCGCGCTGCGCCGCGCGCTCGATGCGATGGAGGAAAGCAGCGACGTCGATGCCTCGGTCGCCGCCGACGCCGCCTTTCATGCCGCGATCGCCAGCGCGACGGGCAATTCCTATTTTCTGCGCTTCACCCAGTTTCTCGGCGTGCGCCTCGTCCCGTCGCGGCGATTGTACCTGCAGGGTGACGATCCGGTCCAGCACCAGCGTTACGCCCATACGATCAACCGCGACCATGAAGCGATCGTCGTTGCGATCGAGGCCGGCGATCCCGCCGGCGCGCGCCGCGCTGCGCGCCGGCATATTGAAAAGTCGATCCTTCGCTATCGCACGCTCAAGGAAAGCCGATAGCGGCTCGACCGATTCTGCGCGGTAATGATCGATGGATGGATGGCCGAACCGCTGCCCCAGAACGGGCCGCGCGTGAAATTAGCTGTTAGCTGACCTTGATTTCGACTCGTGATGCTCTATTCAAACGGCCGTGCAAGGCGACCCCGACAATTACGTAAGCCTGCTGTCTGCCGCGCAGATTGAAACGTTGCGGCATGTTTACGAGCACAAAAATTCCAAACAGATCGCTCGCCTGATGAACGTTTCGCCGCATACCGTCGATGAACGGGTGCGCCGTGTGTTAAAGAAACTTAATGTTTCTAACAGGATAGAGGCTGCGCGGATTCTGGCGGTTAACGGTGTCTTCGATCATGTTACCCCTTATCAGCCTTTGACATATCAATTGATCGACCTAGGCGACGTCCGTCCCGCCGCCGATGCCGAGCCGGGGCGCAGTTCGTTTCGGCGATTTTTCGATATAGGTTCGCCATTTCCTACCGCGTCCCAGCCGGCCAACCGGCATGGGTTGATGGAAAGGATTATCTGGCCGATTTTGATCGCTTTTGCGACAATCCTGGCTTTCTCCGCTCTCTATTCGATCCTTGTCGGACTTGGTCGTGTTCTGACCTGATGTTCGAACGAATGCTGCGGGGGGGAACCGGTAGCATTCTTTTTCAAGGAAAAAGATAATGCTGAATCAACGAGTTTCTGCGGCGAAGAAGATCGCTTCCGACCTGCACCTGGCCGAAGACGCCATCGACGAAGCGATGATCCGCATCGCCCAGCTGGCGGCAACCCTGCCCACCGCACGCCGCGACACGAACATGTCGGCGATCGTCGGCCAGGAAGCGATGTCGAAGGTCGCAAACGCACTCGCCGCCGCGGGCGAAGTCCGCCAGCTGCTGACCGATGCGCATCTGGCGCTGACGGTAACGCAGAAAGAAGTGGGCCTCGGTACGCGCATGTTCGGTGCGGGCGTCAAGCCGGCCGCCGCGAAGCTGGTCGACGAAGGCAGCAACGATCTGTCGGACGCCGACGTCGCCGCCCGGGCACTCGCCAGGGCATCGTGATCCGCAAGAAAGGTTGACAGCCACAATGTGGTCCGTGGCGATCTATTATATTGTTCTGCTCATCACGGTGGCCGTCGCGATCCGACGCGGTGGCCCCCTTGAGCGGTGGGCGGCTTATACCGCCCTGATCGCCTCGGTCCTCACCAGTGCCATAACGCCTTTTCCGACCTGGACCGATATTGAGTTTAATATCTTCGCGATCGACGTGCTGGTCCTGCTAAGCTTTTGGTTTATCGCCATGCGGACGCAGAGTTTCTGGCCCTACTGGATTACCGGATGGCAACTCATCGCCATTTTCGGCCATATCCAGAAGTTCATGTTCTCGGAGATATTGGCGCGACCCTATTCGCTCCTCTCAGTCTATATATCGTACCCGATCCTGTTGCTGATCATCTATGCATCGGGTTCGTCCAGCCGGCGGAATGACGTCACGGCCTAGTGTGTGGCCCCCAAGGGGCATCTACACATGCAGCAATTTTCGAACCAAGAAATTGCCGAACTGAAATCGCGGGTCGATCAGCTCCATGAGCTGCTGGCGAACCGCGGCGAGGATTCGCCGTCGCCCCCTCCGCGTCAGCCGGGGAACTCCCACGCCGACGCGGCGCCGAAAACGGGTCTGCTCGACCAGCTATCGTATAGCATCCAGATTCGGCGCATTCGTCGCGGTCATTTTGGCGGTGCCGAAATGTCGGGACCGGTCTGGGACATGATGCTCGACCTGATGCTCGCGGGCACCCACGGCCGCGTGCTCAGCGCCAGCGATCTTGCGACCGGCGCCGGGGTTCCCCTGTCGTCGGGACTGCGCATGATCAGCGCGCTCGAACGGCTGGGGCTGGTGAACCGTTCGATCGACGAGCGCGACCGGCGGCGGACGATCGTCCGACTGACCGATGCAGGCACCGAGCGCATGGCCAGCTATTTCGAAAAAATCGGCGCCGCCTGGCAAAACGGACAGACGCTGGCGGCCTGATCCCCCCGGTCGGGTGCGGGGCGACTGGTCGCGCGCCCGCACCCGACCGCTCTGCCGGGGCCGGCCTTATTCGGTCATCTCGCGCATCATGCGATCGACCTTGATCATCGCCTCGCGCTTGATCTGGCAAATTCGTGCCGCACTGACGTCGAGCGTCAGGCCGATTTCGTGCAGATTCAGTTCTTCGAAGAAATAGAGCTGCAGCACCATCTGTTCGCGGTCGGACAGGCGGCCGACGCATTGGCGCAGCGCGCCCATCAGGTCGTCCTGTTCGCACCGCTCGTCGGCGCCGCTGTCGTCGGCGGCCAGAAATGCGCCGATGTCGGTGAGCTCGTCGAGCGAGGTCGATCGGCCGTGCGTCGCATTGCGTTCGAGCGCGAAATAATCTTCCGCCGAGATATCGAATGCGACCGCCATTTCGGCGGCGGTCGGCGCGCGCATCAATTGCTGTTCGAGTGTGCCGCGCATCGCGTTGATCCGCTTCGCCGCGACCATCGCCGAGCGGCCGACATCGGCCTCGCGGCGGAGCTGGTCGATCATCGCGCCGCGGATGCGGGTCGAAGCATAGGTGGCAAAGGCGAAGCCGCGCTCTTCATAATTGCGGCTCGCCTCGATCAGCGCGATCAACCCGGTCTGGATCAGGTCGTCGAGTTCGCTCGTCCGCGACACGCGCGAAAAGACCTGCCACGCGATCTTGCGGACCAGCGGTGAATATTCCTCGACCAGCGCCTCGACGCTTTCGCCATAGCCGCGCGCGCGCGGGGCGCGGCCAGTCGTCCCGGCAAATTGCTCGGCGGGCTCAATTCTCATGCGGTTGGTCCTCCATGTGGGCTTCGGGCCCGGACGCGAGGCGGGGCACTTCGGCGCCGATCGTCGCGACGATTTCGGTCTGCTTGTTCGCCGGAATTTCGAGATACGAAATGACGGCAACGTCGGGGAAAGTGGCGCGCACCAGGCGCGAAAGGGCAGATCGGCAGATCGGCGACGCGACGAGCGCGAAGCTGCGCGTTTGCAAAAGCAGCGGTTCGACAGCCTGGCCGACCTGTTCGATGATCGTCATCGCCATGCCATGTTCGAACGGCCATTCGGCGGCGGGGTTGGCGCGCACTGCCTGATTGAGCAGGATTTCGACCTCGGGGCTGAAGGTCACGACGGGCAGCGGCATCCGGCTGGGCACGATCGTCTGGACGATCAGCGCGCCGATGCGCTGGCGCACCGCCTCGACAAGGTCGATTTCGTTCAACTGCTGCGCAGCGAGCGATACCATCGCCTCGGCGATCTTGCGGAAATCGCGCAGCGGGACGCGCTCGACGAGCAAGGATTTGCACAGGCTCGCGACGCGTGGCAGCGAATAGCCCTGCGGCGACAGATTCTGCGCGAGCTGCGGATAATGCGTCTTGAGATTGTCGATCAGCGCCTGCGCGTCGTCGATCCCGAACAGTTCGGCGGCCGCGCCGACGATGCTGTTGTTGAGGTGCGTCGCGACGACGGTCGCCGGATCGACGACGGTATAGCCCGCGGCGATCGCATCATTCTGCATCGCCCTCGGGATCCATAGCGCGTCGAGACCGAAGGTCGGATCCTTGCACGGACGTCCGACAACCTTGGTGACGAGATCGCCCGAATCGAGCGCGAGCATTTCGTGCGGGAAGACTTCGTCCTCACCGACGATCACCCCGGCGACCGAGATGCGATAGACATTGCCCGGCAGCGACAGATCGTCGCTGACCTTCACCGGCGGCACGACGAAGCCGAGTTCCTTTGACAACTGGCGGCGGATGCCGGTGATCCGGGTCATCAGCGGCGAGCCCTTGCGTTCGTCGACGAGGGTGACGAGCGCATAGCCGATTTCCAGCTGACAGGCGCTCGCGTCGCTGACGTCGGCCCATTCGATATGCGATGGGTCGGGTGCGGGGAGGGCGGGTTCGGGCGCGTCTGCGATCGCTGCCGCGCTGCGGCGGAGCTGCCAGCCCATTCCGAACGACAGCGCGGCGGCAGGAAGGATCAGCATCTGCGGCATCGCCGGGACGAGGCCAAGGATGAAGAGAATACCGCCGACCGCCATCCAGACCGACGGCGCCGCGAACTGGCTGCTGATCTGGCCGCTGAGGTCGAACGGCGATGCGACGCGGGTGACGATCGCGGCGGCGGCGATCGAGAGCAGAAGCGCCGGGATCTGCGCGACCAGCGCGTCACCGATCGCGAGCGTGACATAGTTGCTGCCGGCTTCCGAAAAGCTGAGGCCATGGCTGAAAATGCCAAGGATCAGCCCGCCGACGATGTTGACGAACAGGATCAGCAGGCCGGCGATCGCGTCGCCCTTCACAAATTTCGAGGCGCCGTCCATCGAGCCATAGAAATCGGCCTCGGTCGCGACTTCGACGCGGCGCGCCTTCGCCTCTTCGGGGCTGAGCAGCCCGGCGTTGAGATCGGCGTCGATCGCCATCTGCTTGCCGGGCAGGGCGTCGAGGGTGAAGCGTGCCGATACCTCGGACACGCGCCCGGCGCCCTTGGTGATGACGACCATGTTGATGATCATCAACACGAAGAAGACGAACAGCCCGACGACATAATCGCCGCCGATCAGAACCTGCCCGAACGCCTCGATGACATGGCCGGCGGCCGCGGTTCCTTCGTGTCCGTGAACGAGCACGACGCGCGTCGAGGCGACGTTGAGCGCGAGGCGGAACAGGGTCGCGAGAAGCAGGACGGTCGGGAACGACGAGAAGTCGAGCGGCTTGGCGGCCGACAACGCGACCATCAGGATCGCGAGACTGATCATGATATTGGCGACGAAGCTGATGTCGAGGATCAGCGGCGAGACCGGAATCACCATCAACCCGACGAGGATCAGCATCCCGACGGGAAGCGCCGATGCGCCCGCCATACGACCGAGGTCGCGAAGCTGGAAGCCGGCGGTCATGCCGTGCCTCCCGAGAGCGATGCGAGCCGCCGATAGGCATCGGCGGCAAAGCCCATCGAGAGTTTTTTCGGCATCGGTTGAATATCCATCATCTGCAGTGGCGGACGTCCGCCGCCGGTTCCGCCGAGACCGCTCGAACTGGTCGCTTGTGCGTGCCAGCCGGCGGGGGCGAAGGGCTTCATATTTTCGATCTTGCCGCCGTCCTCGAGCTTCACGCGAAAGCGTTCGCGGATCTCGGCCAGGCTGCGCATGCTGCCGTCGGCGCCATAGAAGACGGAGCGGTTGGCCGCCGCGGCCTCGGGCATCATCGATGCACCGGGCTGGTCGGGATTCGCCTCGAGCGCCGAGAGGAATTTGGCGGCGCCGCCGGATCCGAGAAAATGCGCGAGATACAGGTCGACCGGCTCGGCGCTGCGGCCGATCCGGCTTTCGAGATAGTCGCGATTGTCGCCGGTCAGCGCGGCGGCCATGTTCGACGAGGCGGTCGGATCATCGCGCAGATCGAGAATCTGCTGGCGAAGCGCGGGGTCGGACACCGAAAGCCGGCCCGACGCATCGCGGCCGATCGCGTCGGCGGCCCAGGCGAGGCCGTGGTTTGCGCCATGACGGTCGAGTGTCGCGAGCCAGGTCTGTTTGGTGAATTGATACAGCCCGCGCGCCGACGAGGTCGGCGCCTTTGCCGTCGGATTATAGCCGCTCTCGACGCGTGCGACGTCGACCAGATAATCGAAATCGATTCCCGAACGCGCCGACGCATTCTGCACCGCGTCCATGACGGGTGCGGCGACGCGGGTCGAGCCCAGGGGATTGTTGATTGCGTTCATGGTCTTGGGTTCCGCTTGTTCAGCAGACCAAAAGCAATCATCGTGCCATTTCGCGGAAATGGCCGGAAGTTACATGGTTATCAGTAGCTTAATGCTGCTCCGCGCGGGCGGGTTCCGCGGATGTCATGGCTCTTGTCAATCCTCTGACGCGTCCAGTTCTTCAATATGTTGACGCGGACCGCAGCGGCTTCGAGCTGGCCGAGCGTCTGGCTGATCAGCGCGCGCGCGCGATGTTCGCTGCCTGCGGGGATCGGTGCGCCGCGGAACAGAATCACCGCGGTTGCAAGCTCTTCGGTCGCCGCGATGATCGCGCCGGCGTCGTGTCCGTCGAGTGCGCCAACCAGCGCGTTGAGCCGCGACTGAACTTCGTCCATCTGCGCCAGCATCATTCGGCCCCGCGGCTGTGGAAGTCGAGCATCGCGCTGGCGACGATCGCGGGGTGCACGCCATAGCTGCCGTTGGCGATCGCGGTGCGCAGCGATGCGACGCGCGCGACATCGACCGGCGGTGCCTGGTCGGCGAGGCCGCTCGCCAGCCGTGTCAGGCGTGCCGTCGGCAGATTGTCCTGCGCCGGCTGGAGCTTTGGCGGCGCGCGCATCGCCGCGACGGTCTCGCTGTCGACGCGGCGCACCGGGCCGGTGCGGCCGATACCGCCAACTGGTCCGATCTTGCTGTCACCCGACATAAAAGCCTCCATCCGGTGCCGTCAGAAAAGTGACGACGCGGTTCACGAAGGCTTTAACGGATGGTGTACGAGGCGATTAAGGCGACTGATCGCAAAAAAACAAAAGAAAGGCCCGGCGCCGTCGGAAAGCCGACAGCCCGGGCCAGGTGGGTGGGTAGTGAAGGGTGAAAATCAGTCGTCGAGGCGTGCGCGTCCCGGTCCGGTAACGGTGGCGCTGAGCGATGATTTGGCATCGTTGCCACGCAGTGCGATGGTTTCGCCGACGCGGCCATCCTGGGTCGCGATCGCGGCGTAGCTGATCGAGTAGCTTTCGGTTTCGATCGTCACACGAACATTGTCGCCGCGGCGTATAACGGGGGCGCTTGCTGGGGGGCGGGCAAAGCTCGCCGCGACCGGTGCGGCATCGGCAGGGGCAGTCATCGGCACGCGCAGACGCCAGCCGAGTGAGGCGCAGCGGACCGCGAGCGTTTGCGCATCGATCGCGGTGACCGACGCCTGTTCGGGACAGCGCGCGAGCCTGATCCGACGATCGACCGGGGTTGCGTTGCGGCCCATCGCTTTCGCGACCATGTCGGTCAGCACGTCGATTGTCTGCCAATCTTCGCTGCCCTGCTGGGCGTGAGCGGCGAATGGGGCGGCGATAGCGCATGCGGCAAGGCACGCGAAAATTTTGCGGGACACGGTCCATCTCCTTCGGTCCAAAATGGTCGCCGGATATTCTGCAGGAAGCGTGCCAGTCGCGCTTTGGTGCGCGATTTTGCAAGGCGGCGCGAGGTATCGTCAGATTTTTGACGAATGCCGTGGGGCGACAGCCGTCAAAACACCTAAGAACATGAAAAACATATATAAAATGTGATTGGCACGGCCATTGCATAAATCCTTATGTTTCCGCGCGTCTGCGCCGGCTGCGAGCCGGGACGGACAGTGGTGAAGAAGGAATGTGATGATGGCATCCGAGAAACTCTTTGGCCTGCACGCGACGGCGCTCCAGCTGCGCAGCCAGCGCATGATGATGCTCGCGTCGAACATCGCGAACGCCGCGACGCCCAATTACAAAGCGCGCGACATCGATTTCGCCAAGGCGCTCGATCTTGCGCAGCAGGGGGGCTCGACCGAAGGCGCGATTTCGTACCGCGTTCCGGTGCAGGCCTCGCTCGACGGCAATACGGTCGAAATGGCGACCGAGCAGACGGCTTATGCCGAAAACGCGCTCGCCTATCGATCGAGCCTGTCGTTCCTTACCGGGCGCATCAATACGCTTTCGCGCGCGATCAAGGGCGAATGACGATGAACGGCAATTTTTCCGTCTTCGACATCAGCGGTCGGGCGATGTCGGCGCAGCTCGTCCGGCTCAACACCACCGCATCAAACCTTGCCAATGCGGGAACGGTCGCGGGCAGCGAGGCGGGCGCATTCCGCTCGCTCAAGCCCGTCTTTCGCACCGTGATGGACGATCATGGCCGCGCGACGGTCCAGATCGACCAGGTCACGACATCGAAAATGGCGCCGTCGAAGCGCCACGATCCGTCGAACCCGCTCGCCGACAAGGACGGCAACGTCTGGGAAGCTGCAGTCGATAGCGCCGCCGAACTGGTCGAGATGGTTGAGACCGCCCGCCAGTATCAAAACAACGTCCAGGTCCTCGAAACCGCGAAGAGCCTGATCAACGAAACCCTCAGGATGGGACAATAAGATGGCCGTCAACAACGTCACCAACGCCAATAATGTCGTGCTCCAGCCCAAAGGCGGTCAGCAGATGGGGCAGAGCGATTTCCTGCGCCTGATGACCGCGCAGCTGTCGCATCAGGATCCGTTCAACCCGGTCGATAACCAGCAGATGGTTGCGCAGATGGCGCAATTTTCGAGCCTCGCCGGGATCAGCGACACCAACACGGCGCTCGCAAAGATTTCGGAACAGCTCACGGCGCAGACCCAGCTGCTCAAGGACATCAAGGCTGCCACGCCGGCGCCGACACCTCCCACCACCTAAGAAGGAACAGTCCATGTCATTCTATACTTCGCTTTCGGGCCTCAAGGGCGCCCAGACCGACATGTCGGTCATCTCGAACAACATCGCGAACGCGGGTTCGGTCGGCTTCAAACGCAGCAAGGCGCAGTTCGGCGATATCTTCGCCTCGTCGCCGACGCAGTCGACAAAGATGATCGCGGGCCAGGGCGCGCGCCTTAACGGCATCACCCAGCAGTTCACGCAAGGGTCGTATGAAGCGAGCGAAAAAACGCTCGACCTCGCGATCGTTGGCGAGGGCATGTTCATCGTGAAAGGCGAGCCGCCGCGCGAAGCCGTGACCTATACCCGCAACGGTTCGTTCGAACCGACGCCCGACCGCTATGTCATCGATTCGACCGGCGCGAAGCTGCAACTGCTTCCGGTCGATGCGAACGGCAACGTCACCAACAACACGCTCGCCGGCGCGTTCGATCTCCGCTTGCCCGCCGGGGCACCGACCGATCCCACATCGGGGCTGGTCAACGTCTCGATCGGACTCGATGGCCTCGTGACCGCGACCTTTGCCAATGGCGAAGACCAGACGCTCGGCAAGATCGCGATGGCGACCTTCCCCGCGATGTCAGGCCTGCGCCCGACGGGCGACGCGCACTGGCAGTCAACGGGCGAAAGCGGCCCGCCGACGATCGATGCCGCGACGAACGGCCCGATGGGGGCGATCCGCGCCGGCGCGCTCGAACGGTCGAACGTCGATATCACCGAGGAACTGGTGATGCTGATGGCAGCGCAGCGCAATTTTCAGGCGAATGCCAAGGCGATCGAGGGCGCTTCGCAGCTGACCCAGACGATCATCGGCATGCGCTGACGTACCTCTGACCGCCGCCTGCCGGGAGAATCCAGATGGACCGCCTCATCTATACCAGCCTTACCGCGATGCGGGGCAGCATGTCCCGGCAGACGGCGATCGCCAACAACCTCGCCAACGCCCAGACGCCGGGGTTCCGTGCCGACATGGCCGAGGCGCAGTCGCTGTGGCTCAATGGCAGCGGGGCGGGTGCGCGCGCCATGTCGTCCGAAGAAGTGCTCGGCGCCGACATGCGCGCTGGCACCATCACCTCGACGGGCCGCGACCTCGACATCGCGATGCAGGGCGAAGCCCTGCTCGTGGTGCAGGCGAAGAATGGCGAAGAGGCCTACACACGGCGCGGCGATTTGCAGATCGCACCGAGCGGGCTTCTGACCACCGGCGACGGGATGCCCGTTCAGGGCGGCCAGGGCCCGGTGACGATCCCGCCCGCCGACGCGGTCACGATCGATGTCGAAGGCCGTGTTTGGATCGTACCGCAGGGCGGCGATCCCGAAAACCCGCAGGAGGTCGACCGGCTGCGACTTGCGACCCCGACCGGGTCGGACATCGCCAAGGGGCTCGACGGCCTGTTCCGCGTCAAGGGCGGGGGCATTCTGCCCGACGACCCCGAAGCGCGGCTCCTCACCCGTTCGATCGAAGGATCGAACGTCGCAGCGACCACCGCGCTCGTCGACATGATCGAAGCGAGCCGGAGCTGGGACACGCAACTCAAGCTCGTCAGCGACGCGCGCGACATGGACAGCGCGACCGCCAATCTGATGCAGCTCCCCCGTTAAGGAGATAGAATAATGACTTTCGGTGCCTTGCACGTCGCGCGAACCGGTCTGGATGCCCAAGGCTTCCGGATGCAGGTCATCGCCAACAACCTCGCCAACGTGAACACCACGGGCTTCAAGCGCGACCGCGCCAGCTTCGAAACGCTGAGCTATCAGATGATGACGCAGGCGGGTGCGCCGTCGTCGGCGGAAAACCGCTATGCGACGGGGCTGAACCTCGGCACCGGCGTCGCGCTGAACGGCACCGCGCGAATGGACACGCAGGGCACGTTCCAGACCACCGGCAACGGGCTCGATGTCGCGATCGATGGCGCCGGCTATTTTCAGGTCGAGATGCCCGACGGGCGGACCGGCTATACCCGCGCGGGCAATTTCGGCCGCGCCCCCGATGGCACGATCGTGACCTCGGACGGCAAGCCGATCTCTCCCGCGATCCAGATTCCCGAAGATGCGACCAATGTGACGATCGGCGGCGACGGCACCGTTTCGGCCACCGTCGCCGACGGCACGCAGACCGAGCTCGGCCGGATCGAGATTGCACGTTTTGCCAACCCGGCAGGCCTGCAGGCGATCGGCGGCAATATGCTCGTCGAAACCCAGGCATCGGGCGCGCCGCAAGTCGGCGGTGCGGGTGAGGAAGGCCGCGGTTCGCTCCGCGGCGGGATGCTTGAGGGCTCGAACGTCAATGTCGTCGAGGAACTCGTCGACATGATCGAGACGCAGCGGGCTTATGAGGTCAATTCGAAGATGATCTCCGCCACCGACGAGATGATGAAAAATGCGTCGCAGACTCTCTAAGCTGGCGATGCTGACCCTCGCGCTTGCGCCTATGGCGGCGCACGCGAGGGACAAGCTGCCGCCCGAAACCTTCGCGGCGACCGCGCCGGCGGTGCCGCTGCCGCTGCCGGGCAATGGCTCGATCTTTCAGGGCAGCTATGTGCCGCTGACTTCGGGCGGCCGTGCGGGGCAGGTCGGCGACATCGTCACGATCCAGCTCGTCGAGCGCACCGCCGCAACGAAAAGCAACGCCGCCGGCACGCAGCGCGACGGCAATATCGGCCTGACGCCGCCCGCCACCGGGCCGCTGTCGCTGTTCAACCCCAGCGATATCGCGATGGGCGGCGGCCAGCAGTTCAAGGGCAAGGGCGACGCGTCGCAGTCGAACGCCCTGTCGGGCGAAGTCAGCGTGACGATCGCCGCCATCTATCCCAACGGCACGATGCTGGTGCGCGGCGAAAAGCTGCTCACGCTCAATCGCGGCGACGAACGCGTCCAGATCTCGGGCATCATCCGCGCGATCGACATCAGCCCCGACAACCGCGTCCTGTCGACCCGCGTTGCCGATGCGAACATCCGTTACGTCGGCAAGGGCGAGATCGCCCGCGCCAGCAAGCAAGGCTGGCTGCAACGTTTCTTCTCGATCATCAGCCCGTTCTGAAGAGGAATATAAAGTGACCCAGCGTCCGTCCCTGTTCACCCCCATTGCGTTTCTGGTCGCGCTCCTGCTCGCCAGCTTCGCCTTCGCGGCGCCGGCGCAGGCCGAGCGTATCAAGGACATGGGCCAGTTCCAGGGCCTGCGCGCCAACCAGCTCACCGGCTACGGCATTGTCGTCGGCCTTGCGGGCACCGGCGACGACAGCCTCGATTATTCGACGCTGGGCATGAAGGGCGCGGTGTCGCGTTTCGGCCTGACCTTGCCGCCCGGTGTGAACCCCGCGCTGAAGAATGCCGCGGCGGTGATGATCACCGCGGAACTGCCGCCATTCGCCAAGCCCGGCCAGCGCCTTGACGTCACCGTTTCGGCAATCGGCAAGTCCAAAAGCCTGCGCGGCGGCACGCTCGTCCTCGCGCCGCTTTACGGCGCCGACGGACAGATTTATGCGATGGTGCAGGGCAATCTCGTCATCGGCGGCCTCGGCGTCGATGCCGCCGACGGGTCGAAGCTGACGGTCAATGTTCCGTCGAGCGGACGGATCGCGGGCGGCGCGACGGTCGAGCGCGCGGTCGATACCGGCTTTGCGACGACCAGCCAGCTCATTTTTAACCTGCATCAATTCGATGCGACGAATGCGAAACGCGTCGCCGATGCGATCAATGCGGCGATCCCCGGCGGCGCGTCGATGATCGACGGTGCCAGCATCGCCATCCGCACCGGCGGCAACGGCGACGACCGGATGCGGCTGATGTCGCAGATCGAAAATCTGGGCGTCCAGCGTTCCGAACCGCCGGCGAGGGTCATCGTCAATGCACGCACCGGCACGGTCGTGATCAACGGCGCCGTCCGCGTCGGCACCGCGGCGGTCAGCCACGGCAAGCTGACGGTGTCGATCAAGGAATCGCCGACCGTCGTCCAGCCCGCGCCGTTCAGCCGCGGCGAGACTGCGGTCGAACCGTCGAGCGAGATCGAGGTCGCCGAAGATTATCGTCCGGCCTTCCTGCTCAAACCCAATGCCTCGCTCTCCGCGCTGGTCGATTCGATCAACCGGCTGGGCGTTCCTCCCGGCGACCTGGTCGCCATCCTCGAGGCGCTGAGCCAGGCCGGCGCACTCACTGCGGAACTGGTGATCATATGACGACGCCCATCTCTTCTTCGATGCCGGCTTCGGCCACCCCGACGCTTGCGGGCGGTGGCGGCGACGGTGGGCTGCGCAAGGCGGCCGAGGCTTTCGAAGCCGTGATCCTGCGCCAGCTGATGTCGTCGATGCGGCAGGCGAAGCTGGGCGACGACATCTTCGGATCGAGCGCGACCGACAATTTTCGCGAAATGGCCGACGCGCGTACCGCCGATTCGATCGCCGCGATGCGCCAGTTCGGTATCGCCGACATGGTCGAACGGCAGTTTCGCGGCCAGCTCGGCGGCCACGCCGGTCGCTCTGGGGGAGGGGTGCAATGAGCGACCTGCTCGGCATCGGCTATAGCGGGCTCAAGGCCTATTCGCGTGCGCTCTCGACGATCGGCGATAATATCGCCAACGCCCAGACGCCTGGATATGCGCGACGTCGGCTCGAGATGATGGAAGCTGTCGGTGGCGGCAATTCGATCTTCTACCGCGGCAACACCAATCCCGGCGGCGTCGACATCCGCGGCCTCGACCGCTCGGTCGACGCTTGGCTGATCGAGGATTCGCGCGTCACCTCGGGCGGCGCCGAACGTTCGGCGACGAAACTGAACTGGCTCGACAAGGTCGAAGGCGCGCTCAGCGACGAAACCAACGGCATCAAGACCGGGCTCACCAAGCTCTATACGACCGCCGACCAGCTGACCTCCGATCCATCGAACCGGACGCTGCGTGCGCAGTTCCTGCAATCGGCCGACGATATCGCGTCGGGCTTTCGCACTGCCGCGGGCCAGCTCGACAAGATGGGCGAGGGGATCGAGGGCGCTGCGGCGAGTTCGGTCGACCAGTTCAACGCCAATCTGAACGCACTCGAACAGATTAACGTCGGCCTGCGCAAGTCGCGGCCGGGGTCGACCAACGAAGCGAGCCTGCTCGACGAACGCGACCGGCTGCTCGATAAATTATCATCGCAAGCGGGCGTCAGCCCGACGTTCGACAATAATGGCGCCGTGACGCTGCGCGCCGCCGGATCGGGCGACCTGCTCGTCGGCGGCGGCGCGGTGAACCCGATTTCGGTCACCGCCGCGGCCGACGGACGCCTGTCGTACAGCGTCGGCGGTTCGCCGCTCGCGATCTCGACCGGCTCGCTCGCCGGCCTCGCCGAAGGCGCGAACCATGTCGCCGACCAGCGGGCGCAGCTCGACACGATGGCGACCGATTTCGCGAACCAGCTTAACGCCGCGCATCAGGCGGGTACCGATGCCAATGGCAATCCGGGCCAGGCTTTGTTTACCGGCACTAGCGCCGCGACGCTGACCGTGGCGGCGCTGACCCCCGATCAGGTGGCGGCGGCGAATGCGTCGGGCAGCAACGGTAATATGCTCGCGCTCGGCGCGATGCGCGGCGCCAATGATCCTGAATCGATCTGGTCGGGGCATCTTGCCACGCAGGCGCAGACGGTGGCTTCGGCACGCGCGCAGGATGCCGCGGCGGCGACGCGCGCCGACGCTTCGGCCGCGGCCCGCGACGGCGTGAGTCAGGTGGATCTCGATCAGGAAGCCGCCGAGTTGCTGCGCTTCCAACAGGCCTATGGGGCCGCTGCGCGGACAATTCAGGTCGCGCGCGAAACCATGCAAACATTGCTCAGCTCGCTGTAAGAAAGGGTCAGGATCATGATCAACGCCGTGGGCAATCGCATGACGCGCGAAATCGCGCGCCAACAGAAACTCGCCGACGCGCTCGAGCGGACGCAGATCCAGATTTCGGGTGGCAAGAAACTGCTGCGCATGTCGGACGATCCGGTCGCGGCGCGGCGGATCGCGACGATCGGCACGAGTCAGGCGAGCATGACCGCCTGGTCGGCCAACATCAATTCTGCCGACGCGTTGGTGTCGCAGGCCGACGGCGTGATGAAATCGGTGAGCAATCTGATGACGCGCGCGCGCGAGTTGACGCTCGCCGCGGCCAGCGACACGGTGAATCCCGCCGACCGCGCCACCATCGCCGCCGAACTCGGCACGATCGCCGACGAACTCGATGCGCTGGCAGCGACGCGCGATTCGAACGGCGAGCCCGTGTTCGCGTCAGGCACTGCGCGCGTGATGCGTTTCGATTCCGATGTCAGCTTCGCGCCGGTTCAATCGGCGGCGGACGTTTTCGTCATCGGCGGAAACAGCCTGTCGACGGGTATCCGCGACGCCGCGGCCGCCGTCGCGGCGGGCGACAAGCTCGCAATAGGGGCATCGATCACGACGCTCGCCACCGCCATCGGCCATGTCGCCGACGAGCATGCAAAACTCGGTCTCGCGGGGGGGCGGCTCGAACGCATCGGCGACGGGCTCGCGCTGCGCAATATCACGCTCAAGGATGAGCGTTCGACGGTCGAGGACACTGACCTCGATATCGCGATCGCCGACCTCAAAGCCATGGATCTGACGCTCCAGGCCGCGCAGGCGGCCTTCGCCAAGATTAACCGGCAGACGTTGTTCGATATTTTGAACTGACGCCGCTCAATTTTACGGCGCCGCTGCCGTTAATCATCAAGACGTCCCTGAATTTGCGGGGGCCGGCTTCGACAGCCGGGTCCCGAATGGAGTTGCTCGCACATGTTTCCCGTTGTCGGCATTGTCGTACTGATCCTGCTGGTCTTCGGGGGCTTCGCGCTGACCGGGGGCAATCTGGGTCCCGTCATGCACGCGCTTCCGCACGAGATGCTGATCATTGGCGGTGCCGCGCTCGGCTCGCTGATCATCGGCAATTCGGGGGCCGACCTGAAGGCGCTCGGCGGCGGGCTCGGCAAGGTGTTCAAGGGCCCCAAATATAAGAAGCAGGACTATCTGGACTGCATCCTGCTCGTCTCGACGCTGATGAAGATGATGCGTACCGAGGGACCGGTTGCGGTCGAACCGCATATCGAGGATCCGAAAAGCTCGACGATCTTCCAGCAATATCCGAAGCTTTTAAAAGACGACACGCTCGTCCATCTGATCAGCGACACCCTGCGCCTCGTCGTCGTGTCGTCGGGTACGCTCGATCCGCACGCGGTCGAAGAGGTGATGGATAATGCGCTGAAGAGCCACCACCATCATTCGATGAAACCCGCCGAAGGCCTGCAGAGCCTCGCCGACGCGCTTCCCGCGCTCGGCATCGTCGCTGCGGTGCTCGGTGTCGTGAAGACGATGGGCTCGATCGACCAGCCGCCCGCGGTGCTCGGTGCGATGATCGGCTCGGCGCTCGTCGGCACCTTCCTCGGCGTGCTGCTCGCTTATGGCCTTGTCGGTCCGTTCGCGACGCGTGCCAAGTCGGTGATCGAAAGCGACGGCGCCATCTATCACACGGTGAAGCAGCTGATCATCGCGTCGCTCCATGGCCATCCGCAGCCTTTGGTGATCGAAGCCGCCCGTTCGGGCGTCGACCATGCCAACCAGCCGAGCTTTGCTGAAGTCTTCGACGGAATGCGTGGCCGCTGATGGCTGCGCGTCCCAACATGCCCCGGCCGATCATCGTCAAGAAGATCATCCAGGCGCCCCACGGCGGCCATCACGGCGGCGCGTGGAAGGTCGCTTATGCCGACTTCGTCACCGCGATGATGGCCTTCTTTCTTCTGATGTGGCTGCTCGGCGCGACGAACGAAAAGCAGCGCAAGGCACTCGCCGACTATTTTGCGCCGACGATCGTCCAGACAAAGACCGACAGCGCCGGATCGACGGGCCTGTTCGGTGGCGACTCGCTGGTGTCAGTCGACAAATATCCGCATGGTGCGGGACAGACAGGGACGCGCGCGATGACGATCCCGCGCGATGCGAAGGGCGGCCCGCGCGAAGCTTCAGGACGCGAACGCGCCAGTGACAAGCAGCAATTCCAGCGTCTTGCACAGACGCTGATGCAACAATTGCAGAGCAAGGGCGATCTCAGGCGCCTTGCGCCCAACCTGCGTTTCACCGAAACGCTTGAAGGCCTGCGCATCGACGTCGTCGACGACGCAAATTTTTCGATGTTCGTGATCGGTACCAGCCAGCTGACCGCCGATGGCGCACGGCTGTTCGGCGAGATCGCAAAGCCCATCGCCGCGGTGTCGAACCAGGTGATGGTCCGCGGTCACACCGACGCGGCGCCCTGGTCGGCGAAGTCGGGAACGAACAACTGGCGCCTGTCGGTCGACCGGGCGGAGGTTACACGCCACTATCTGGAGTTCCGCGGGATCTCTTCAGATCGCTTTTCGCGCATCGAAGGCGTCGCAGATCGCGAACCTTATGTTCCGTCCGACCGATTCGATCCGCGCAACCGTCGCATCTCGATCACGCTCGGCTGGCGAACCGCGGGTGACGATTAGTGCCAGTCTGGCGGCAATTTGGAGATGGTTAACGCAATTGCGTCCCTATTACTTCCAATATGGCAATAACTCTTTGTTTTGAATGGCTTAGTTAAGTCTCGATAAGCTTTTGTTTACCACTTTCGTCAATCTGTGGGTCCATCGAAGGGGCGCCGATCGGGGGGCGCGGTGGAGACTGAAATGACCGTGGGGCAGAACAACAACGCAGCGCTCGAAGCGCTGATCATCGGGACGAGCGAGGCAGTTTGCCGGCTGCGGGAAATGATCCGCCGCGTGGCGCGCTCGAACGCATCGGTGATGCTCTGCGGCCCGTCGGGCTCGGGCAAGGAACTTGTCGCCCGTGCGATCCACGATGAAGGCACCCGTGCCGGCAAGGCTTTCTCGGCCATCAACTGCGGCGCAATCCCCGGCGAACTGATCGAATCCGAATTATTCGGGCATGAAAAGGGCAGCTTTACCGGCGCCCATGCCCGCCGCATCGGCCATTTCGAAGCGACCGAGGGCGGCACGCTCTTTCTCGACGAAATCGGCGACATGCGTTTCGACATGCAGGTCAAACTGCTCCGCGTTCTCGAAGACCGGACGATCGTCCGTGTCGGCAGCAGCGACGTGAAGGCGGTCGACGTTCGCGTCATTTCCGCGACGCACCAGGATCTGGGCGCCGCGATCGCCGATGGCAAATTCCGCGAAGACCTGTTCTTCCGGCTCGGCGTGGTTGTGCTTCAGGTCCCCAGCCTTGCCAGCCGCGTCGAGGATATTCCCGCGCTGATCCGCCATTTCCAGCGCAAGATGCCCGCCGACGCCAAATGCCGCTTCGACGATGCGGCGACGGCGCTGCTGATGCAGCACGGCTGGCCGGGCAATGTCCGTGAACTTCGCAATTTTGTCGAACGCGCCAGCGTTCTCCATGGCGGCGAGACGCTTGGTCTCGACGATGTCGCTATGCTCTTGAACCCCACCGCAGCGCTTGCACCAGGGCGGGCTGTCCCCAGCAGCCCCGCCATGGTGCAGGCCAGCGCGGACGATTTCGCCGCCACGCCTTTTGCTTCGGCAACACCGCACGCCAAGACGCCGGCGCCGGGCCGTCCGATCGACCTCAAGCGCGAGATCGAAACGATCGAACTCGAACAGATCTATGTCGCGCTCGACCTCGCCGACGGCATCATTTCCGAAGCGGCGCGCCTGCTGACGCTGAAGCGCACCACGCTGATCGAAAAGATGCGCAAATATGGCGTGCACCAGCAGGCCGCCTGACCGGCTGCGATACAAGTTTCAGCACCCGCTGAAAAAGGGAGCTCTGGTCCGCTCCCGCACCACCCGGCCGCCCAATCCCCACCTCGGGCGGCCGGGTAACCAGCGGGCTCATTTCAAAACGACATCGGCCCGCGCCTCGAACGAGGCGCGGGCCGATGTCGTTTGCAGGTCGAAAAGCTGGTTTAGCGCAGCTGGCGCCAGGCGGCGCTGATCGTCATAATGCCTTCGAGAAGTTCGGAGAGCCCCTCGGCGCTGTTCGCCAATACGGCATCGTCGAGCTTGCGGCGCATGCTGCGATAAACGCGCGACAAGGCCGTGGCGACGTCGCCGCCCTTGTCGCGATCGAGACCGGCATCGAGGCCGATCAGGATCGCGCGTGCGCGGTGTGCGGGTTCGGTCGCCGATACGCGCTGTCCCTGCCGGATCATCGCCCCCAAGACGCCGACGGCGGTTTCCAGCTCGTCATAGAGCATGGTGACCAGCTCGACGGGGTCGGCGGCGGCGGCGCGGCTTTCATGCTGCAACCGGCGATAAAGCCCGGTCGCCCGGACGGTCGAGGCGGTAGCGGTCACGGTGGCGGCCCTTAGTCGTTACCCTGGTTCGACCAGAGTTTGATTTGCTGTTCGAGATAGGTTTGCGTCGCCTTGAACGTCGCGAGCCTGGCTTCGAGCGTACCATATTGTTTCTCGAGGCGCTTTTTATAGGCGCTCTCGCGCTCCTCGATCTTTTCGAGCTGATCGGTGAGGGTTTTCTTTTTGGCGTCGAGCGATTTCGACGCGCGATCGATCGCGCCATTGACGCCGACCGCCTTGTCGCGGATCGCGTCGAGCGCAAAGGCGATACCGGGATCGGTGGCCTCGGTGTGGGTGGCATCACGCCGTGGATTGAACAGCGCCTCGACCGCGCCGGCGTCGGAGGCGAGGACCTTGTCGAGCTTGGCATTGTCGACCGACAGCAGGCCTTCCTTGGTCGAGGAAATGCCGATGTCGGACAGCTTGTTGATGGTCCCGTGGCTCGACAGCACCTTGTTGACGAGGCTGGAAAGTTCGCGCTCGATCTCGCGCAGCGACATCGTCGCGCCCGGCAGCTTGGATGCCGCGGTGAGGCTTTTCTTCAGCTGGTTATAGACCGAGACGAAATCGCCGACGGTCTGTTTGATCATGTCGAGCGGGCGGCTCGCGCCGATGTCCACGCCCTGTCCCGGCGCCGCCTTTTTCAGGGTAAGCGACATGCCGGGGATGACATCGTCGACGATGTTGCTGGCGCGGCTGAACGCTACGCCGTCGATCGTGAATTCGGCGTTGGCGGCGCTCTGGCCCACGGTCATGCCGCCACCGGTTGAAAAGGCGGTGAGGCCCGGATCGGCGCCGGCGTCGGCGGTAAGAGTGAAGGCGCCGACTTCGCCTGTCGGACCTTTGACGATCAGGCGGTGGCCGCCTTCGTCGGCGATGATGGATGCGGTAACCCCGGCGCCGCTCGCGTTGATCGCGTTGGCCAGCCCGTCGAGGCTGTTGTTCGTAGCGCCGATGGTGATCGTCTTGGCGACCCCGCCGACGGTCAGCGTCATCGTGCCCGCGCCGATCGCGGCGGTGCGGTCGGAGACGACGCCCGAATAATTGGTCTGCGCGCGTGCGAGCTGGTTCACGACGACGGTCGCGGCGAAGCTGTCGGCCGAGAGGCCGGCGCGGCTGGTGGCGGCGAGCACGCTGTCATCGGAAACCGTCGGCGTGCTGCGGAGTGTGCCGTCGGTGACCATCTGCTCCAGCGAATTGGCAAAACCGTCAAGATCCGATCGCGCCTGCGCCAGCGCGCTGATCCGCGTCTGGTTCGCCTGGGTCAGGGTGGCCATGCGCTGGACCTTGGGATCGCGCGACGCGTTCGACAGGTCGGTGACGAGCTGTTTGACGTCGAGACCGGAGCCGAAACCCAGGGCGTTGGCAATTGAGCTGACCATGGCAAAATATCCTTCGAACCCCTTAACGGCGGCGCGCGGACAAGTTTAAGCCCGCCGCCGTCCGTCGGGATCGAAACGGTGCGAAGGCGGTATATCGACCGACGGAGGCACCGTGCCTTCGGCCGCTGCGCGCTCGAGCTGGAAGACGAAAGCCAGCACCGTTGCCACTGCGACGAACAGCTCCTCGGGGATTACGCGGCCGGCGCGCGCGGTGAAATAGATGGCGCGGGTGAGCGCGGGATATTCCAGCAGCGGGACGCCCGCGGTGCGCGCAAGCTCGCGGATTGACAGCGCGACGTCACCGCGCCCGCGTGCGACCACGACAGGGGCGGCATCGACGCCGGGACGGTAGCGCAGCGCGACGGAGAAATGCGTCGGGTTGGTGAGGATAACGGTCGCATCGGACACCGCCTTGCGCGCCGAACCGCTCAATATCTCGTGCGCGCGCTGGCGCTGCGCCTGCTTGAGTTCGGGGGCGCCGTCGGACTGCCGCATTTCTTCCTTCACCTCCTGCTTGCTCATCATCAGCCGCTGGTTGCGCTGGAACCATTGCACCGGCACGTCGATCAGCGCGATGAGGACGAGCCCGCCGGCGAGCACCAGCATCGCATGGCCGATCTCCTTGCCGGCCAGCCCGACCGCGGCGATCAGATCGTTCGAGGCCATCGTCATGATCGCGGGCAGGGCGCCCATGACCAGCCAATAGCCGATCGTGCCGAGCAGCAGCACCTTGGCGAGCGCCTTGCCGAGTTCGGTGACACCCTGCATCCCGAACATGCGCTTGAGCCCGCTCATCGGGTTCATGCGGTTGCCCTTGAAGTGCAGCGCCTTGCCGCGCCAGCCGAACGAGCCGAGCAGCGCCGGGCCGGCGACCGACGCCCCCAGCGCAAGCGCAAACAGGCTGGCAAGCGGCAGCAGGATTTCGACGCCGTTGCGCATCAGCGCCTCCGCCGGGGCGAAATCGGCGACGTCGGCGTTGGTCAATGTCAGTCCGCGGCGGACGAGGTCGCTTGCCGACTGCACGAACCAGCCTCCCGCGGCGATCATCCAGCCCGCGGCGGCGAGCATCATCAGCGCCGTCGCGAGTTCGCGCGACATCAGCACATCGCCTTCGCCCGCCGAGTCCGACAGCTTTTTCGCGGTCGGTTGTTCGGTTTTCTGGTCCTTCTCGGTCGTGCCCGCCATGGCTCAGATCCCGGCGATCATGCGCGCGGCATCGAGCGCGTCGGACAGGATGCGCGCGATCGCTTCGGCCATTGCGGGAGTCGCGACGCCGAGCAGGACGATCCCGGCGAGCAAGGTCGCCGGAATGCCAACCGCGAACAGGTTGAGCGCGGGCGCTGAGCGGCCGATGACCCCCATGATGATCTGGACGAGGATCAGCACGAAGCCGACCGGCATCGCGATGGTCAGTCCCGCCGCGAACATCAGGCTGCCGAACCGGATCAGTCCGCCGATCGCGTCCCAGGACGGAAAGGCGTTGCCGGGCGGCAGCGCGATATAGCTGTTAACGATGATGTCGATCAGCACGAGATGGCCGTCGGCGGCAAGGAAAAGTGCGGTGGCCATCATCGACAGGAACTGGCCGATCGCCGAACTCGATGCGCCGCTCAGCGGGTCGACCATCGACGCGAAGCCGAGCCCCATCGCGTTGCTGATCGCCTCGCCCGCAAGCAAGGCGGCGGCAAGGCCCATCTGGAGGACGAAGCCCATCGCGAGGCCGATTACGACCTCGCCGATGATGAGGAAAAGCCCCGGAACCGAGACGATCCCTTCGGGCGGCAATGCCATGCCCGATGCGGCGACCGCGGGCACCCCGACCGCCAGCGCGATTACGAGCCGCAGTTGCACCGGTACGCTCGACGCGCCGAACACCGGCGCGGCGATGAACGCGGCGCCGGGGCGGATCATCCCCAGCATCCATAGCTGGAGCATCGCCTCGATATTCGGGATGTCGGCGGGATTCATCCCCGGATTACTTCACCAGGCTGGGGATTTGAGCGAAGATTTCGCGCGTGAAATCGGTGAGAAGAACGAGGATGCTGCCGCCGAAGATCGCAAGACAGATCGCCGCGACGATCAGCTTGGGCACGAAGGTCAGCGTCTGTTCGTTGATCGACGTTGCCGCCTGCACCATGCCGAGCAGCACGCCGATGACGAGCACCGGCAGCAGTAGCGGCGCCGAGGCGAGTGCGAGGATCCACAGCGATTGCTGCGCGACCCCGATGAAATAGTCGGCCTCCATGTCGCTAACTCACAAACGAAGAGGCGAGCGATCCCATCGTCAGCGCCCAGCCGTCGACGAGGACGAAGAGCAGGAGCTTGAAGGGCATCGATATGATCGTTGGCGACAACATCATCATGCCGAGCGACATCAGCGCCGAGGCGACTATCAGGTCGATCACAAGGAAGGGCAGGAAGATCAGGAAGCCGATCTGGAATGCCGTCTTGAGTTCGCTGGTGACAAAGGCGGGCAGCAGGATCGAGAAGGGAACGTCCTTCGGGCTCGCATAGGTCGGCGCCTTGGCAATCTTTGCGAACATCATCAGGTCGGTCTTGCGAGTCTGCTTCATCATGAAGCCGTGGAGCGCGACGCCCGAACGCGACACCGCTTCGCCGATGTCGATCTGTTCCTGACCATAAGGTTCGATCGCGACGCGGTTCACTTCGGTGATTACCGGTTGCATCACGAACAGCGAGAGGAACAGGCTCAATCCGACGAGCACCTGGTTCGGCGGGGTCTGTTGCAGCCCGAGCGCGTGGCGCAGGATCGACAGCACGATGATGATGCGCGTGAAACTGGTCATCATGAGGAGCAGCGACGGCAGAACCGTCAACAGGCTCATCAGGACGAGGATCTGCAGCGACAGGCTCAAGGGCCGGCCGTCGCCGCCGATTTCGCCGACCGCGCGGCTCAGGCCGTCGGCGGCCTGAGCATAAGCGGCGGGCGCGGCGCAAAGCAACGTAGCGCCGCCGGCCAGCGCCGCGGCGCGCAGCCAGAAACGGCGATCAATCCGCATGGAAGTCGCCCTGGCTGTCGTCGGCGATCCGCGTGATGCCATTGCGCGACACCGCGATCAGGACCCGCTGCCCCGCAAATTCGACCACCGCGAGCTTCGATCCCGGTCCGAGGGGCAGTACGTCGATCATCTCGACAGCGCGCGTCTTGGCCGTGCCTCCGCCGACGAGCGGCATGCCCATCTGGACGCGTTTCCACAGCCACAGGCTGCCCCACGCCATGCCCCCCACGATCGGGAGCAGGATGAGCAGGCGAAGAATATATTCGAACATCAGGCTCTCCGCTCGAAGCCTTCGAGTCCGCGCGCCGGCGCGACGACTTCGGCGACCTGGATGCCATAGCGGCCATCGACGCTGACGATCTCGCCCTTCGCGATCAGCGTGCCGTTTGCATAGATGTCGAGCAGATCGGTCGCCGCGCGGTCGAGTTCGATCACACTGCCTTCGTCGATCGCGAGCAGTTCGGAGAGCGTCATCGAAGTCGACCCGACCTCGACCGACACGCGCAGCGAAACGCCGGCGAGCAGGTCGAAATTGGGTGCGGCGGCGATGCTCTTGTCGCGCCGGTCGGCGCGCGCCTTCGGGGCGTCGCTGATGTCAGTCATTGTCCGGTCCTTTTTCGATATGTTCGATCATGATCGCGGCGTTGCCATTGGCTTCGCCGATGCTGCCGAGCGCGAAGCTGCGTCCGGCGACGGTCACCGGCACATGGCGCGGCATGGTGAGCGGAATGATGTCGCCAACCTCGAGCGCGAGCAGCTTGACGAGGCTGATTTCGGGACGCGCGAGCACCGAGCGCACGGGCATGCGCACGTCGCGCAGCGCCTTGTCGAGCGCGCCGGCCCAGGCCGGGTCGGCGCCATTGCCCTGCATGTCGGGAAGCAATTCATCGCCCGCGATCCCGCGCAGCGCGGCGACCGGATAGGCGCACATGATCGTCCGACCCTCGAACGGAGCGCCGCGCAGCGTGAAGCGCTGAACGAACAATTCATCGTCGGCGCGCACCGCGGCGAGCTTGGCGGGATCGGCGGTGACGCAATCGAGTTCGGGTTCGATCGCCAGCTTGCCGCGCCATGCGGCAGCGAGCTGCAACCCGATGTCGCGGCCGAGCCGCGCCGCAAAGCGTTCCTCGGCATCGGTCAGCTCTTCGCGCTCGGCGGCGAGCTGGCCGCGGCCGCCGTAGAAGATATCGACGAGCTGGAGCAGCAGCGAGCGCGAACCCGCAAGCAGCACCGGGCCCTTGAGCGGCGGCGCATGATAGCGCCAGAAAATAGCGGGTGCAGCGGACGCGCTCCACTCGGCAAAGCTGATCTGTTCGGCGCCCGCACGCTCGACCTGAACCGCCGGCGCGCCGAGCGCGCGGATCAGGTCGCGCAAGCTGCGCGCAAACTGGTTCGCCACGCCCTCCAGCGCGGGGAAAGCATAGCCGTCCGCTGCCCTGCGCAGCAGCAGAGACTCCTTCGTATCCGCGGGCGCGACCGCGACTGCAGGTGCAGGCGCGGCCGGTGCCTTCACGGCTTTGACGGTTTTGGTGCTGGTGGTCACTGAATCACCAGACTCGTGAAATAGACATTGTCGATACCCCCGAAACCTTCCTTGTCGCGCAGCACATCGTTGATCGCGGCGGTCAGCTGACGCTGCAGCCGCTGTTTTCCCTGTGATGTGGAGAGCAACGCCGGATCCTGTTCGGCGAGCACCATAAGCACGACCGAGCGGATAGGCACCGCCTGTCGTTTGATATTATTGATAACCTTGCCGTCATAAAAGGTCGAAAGGCTGATACCCACCTGCAGGAAGCCCGATCCGTCGGCTAGGTTCGTCGTGAAGCTGTCGGCGATCGGGTAATAGGTGATCTCGTATTTTTTGGGGTCGACCTTGAACCTGTCGTTCGGGACCGACACCGTGCCGACCTTGGGTGGCGCTTCCTTGCCCTCGCCTTCGGCGGCTGCCTCGGGCTCGCCTTCGTTGCGCACGACGAGCTTGGGGAAATGATCCTCTGGCTTCGCCTCATGCGCCGACAGCGCGCCGAAATAGATGCCGGCGCCGGCGCCCGCGCCGATCAGGGCGATCGCGGCGACGCCGATGATCAGCAGTTTCTTGAACTTGCCCTTCTTCTTGGGCTCGGCTTCGGTTTTATCTTTGGTCATGGTGCGACCCTTTCTGATCAGGCGAAGCGGCCGCGACGGTCGGCGGCGCGGTCTTCGTCACGCGGCTCGGCGCGTTCGGTGGCGGTTTCGATGAGATGCGAAGGGTCGGGCGCAGCAGTGCGTCCCTGGCCCTGGCTTTGTGACTGGCGTCCTGTCTCGCCCGGCGTGCAGGTCACTTCCGCGCCGGTGACGCGGACACCCTGCTGGCGCAGTTCGTCGACGAGGCGGCCTTGCGCGGCGGTGACGATCGTCGCGGTCGCTTCGTGATGTGTGTCCATTTTCAGCGACATGCCTTCGTCGCCCATTTGCATCGCGACGTCGAGGCGGCCGAGGTGGCGCGGCATCAGGCGGAAATTGATGTCGCCGCCGTCCGATTTGGTTGCGGCGATGTCACGCGCGAGCTGGTCGATCCACGCGCCGTCGCTGTCCATGTCGAGCACGCGTTCGGCGATCTGCGCCGGGGCTGCCACATCGGCGAGTGTTGCGGCGCCCTGCGCTGCGGGGTGGGTGAAGAGGATCGTCATCGACGGTACGGCGTCGGCGGGCTTGAGGGCAGGCGCTTCGGCGCCGACGAGGATCGGCATTGCGGCATCGCGCGGGCGCGGGGTTACGGCAAGGGCCGGCGCGCTGTTGTCGGGCTGGGCCGCTGCGGCGTCCGTCGGCTTGGCGGGTTTCGCGGCGGCAGGGACCGTGGCAGCCACGATGGCGACCCAATTTGTTTCCGGAGCGGCTGCGACGGCTTCGCCGGCGTCCTCGACATCGGGTGCGGTGGCCGTTCCGGGCTCGGCCGGAACCGGCTTGCCGGGCGCGGCCGGGGTGCCGGGGACGCTGCCATTCAGCGCGACCAGCAGGTTTGCGGCCAGCGTCGCCGCGTCGGTTTGCGCAGGCTCGGCCTTGACCACCTGGGTCTCGACCACCTGGGTCTCGGCGGTGGCGCCGGTTGCGACCGGCGTTTCGACTGGCGGGTTTGCGGCGCCGACGGCCGGCGCGGGATCGATCTTGATCGTCGCAGCGGCATTGGTAATCGGCGCGGCAGCGAGAAGCTGGTCGAAGCCGCCTTCGCTGCTGCTGTCCGGACCCTGACCGATGTTGGCGAGGAATGCAGCGAAGCCCGCGGGCATCGCTCCCTGCGCTGTAGAGGGAGAGGGTGCGCCCATCATGACGCGCCGCCTTCGATCAGGCGTAGCCGCATGCCCGTGCGCGGACGGTGCGGGCGGTTGGCGTCGTCGCGGCGTTCCTGTTCGACTTCGGCCGACTTGCGGCTGCGTTCGTAGAGGCGCACCGCCGATTCTTCCTTGACCATCGCGCTCTGTGCCAGCGCGCCCATCTGGTCGCGGCGCAGGCTTGCGTTGCTGAGCGGCGCGGTCAGGCTTTCCTGCGCGATGTCGAGCCGCATCGCGAGTTCGCCGATCGTGTTGAGCGCGCGGCCGGCCACGGCGCCTTTCGCCATAGCGAGGTCGACGCGCAGCGTTTCGAGCCGCTTTGCCAGTTCGACAAGGTTCGCCAGTTCGCCATTGGCCCGCGCCAGATTGGCCTCTGCCATCTGATGTTCGACGGTGCGCACGCGGATGATACGTTTGCGGCGTGCAGTGCGGGCGGTCATGCGGAATATCCTTCAATCAGGGTTTGGCGGGAAATCTGGAAATCGACCTGCGCCTTGGCAGGCTGCGACACGAAAGCGATCTGGTCGGCGTGGCGGGCAATCGCTTCGTCGAGCACCGGATCGGCGCCGGCGACATAGGCACCCATCAGCATGAGATCGCGGTTCTCTTCATAAGCCGACCACAGCTGGCGGAAGCGCGCGGCGGCGGCGGCATGTTCGGGATCGACCGAATCGACCATCGTGCGCGACAGCGAACGGGCGACGTCGATCGCGGGATAGACGCCCTGTTCGGCAAGCTGGCGCGACAGGATGATATGGCCGTCGACGATCGCGCGGGCGCTGTCGACCACGGGGTCGTCGATATCGCCGCCATCGGCGAGCACGGTATAGAGCGCGGTGATCGAACCGCCGGTTTCGCGGTCGATGCCGGCGCGTTCGCACAAAGAGGGGATCAGCGCGAAAACCGAAGGCGGATAACCCTTCATCGTCGGCGGCTCGCCGAGCGTCAGCCCGATCTCGCGCTGTGCATGCGCGACGCGGGTCAGGCTGTCGATCAGCAGCAGGACCTTCTTGCCCTCGGCGCGGAATGCTTCGGCGATCGCGGTTGCACGCATCGCGGCGCGGAGGCGAAGAAGCGGAGGGTGATCGGCGGGAACCGCGACGACGACCGATTTCTTGCGGACTTCGGGGGGCAGCTTGGTTTCGACGAAATCGCTGACCTCGCGGCTGCGTTCGCCGATCAGGCCGACGACGATGACGTCGCATTCGGTGCCGGCGATCATTTGCCCCATCAGCACGGATTTGCCGACGCCCGAGCCCGCGATGATCGCGACGCGCTGACCTTCGCCGACGGTGAGCAGGCCGTTGATCGCGCGCACACCCATGTTGAGCGCGCGCGTGACGCGGCCGCGGCGCAGCGGATTGACCTTGCGTCCGGCGAGCGGCCACTGGAATTGCGACTGGATTGCCGGGCGGCCGTCGAGCGGATTGCCCTGCGCGTCCATGATGCGGCCCAGCAGGGTCTTGCCGACCGCGACCATCGAGCTGGCGCCATGCGGCTCGACCGGCGCGCCGGTGACGAGCGGCATATTGGTGTCGAAAGGCAGCACGAGGCTGCGGTGACCGCGAAAGCCGACGACTTCGCCATAGACATAATCGTTGTTCGCCGAACGGATGCGGACATTGCTGCCGAGCGGCTGCGGGAAGCCCGAGACTTCGAGCATGATGCCTTCGTGCGACACCAATGTGCCGATGCGGCGCGGGCTGGCGTTCGTCAGATCGACCGGGTCGAGCAGTTGCTGCGCGCTCATGGCGAGGCGGCGGGTCATTCGGCGACTCCCGTACCGAGCGCGGTGCGCAGTTCGTCGAGATAGACCGCGCGGCCATGTTCGATCCAGCCGGTCGAGGTTTCGAGGCGGACCGTGCCGCGCACCATTGCAGGATCGCTCTCGATCGCCAGCGTCAACGGGCAGTCGGCGAGCAGCGCGGCGTCTTCGGGATGGACCCACAGGGTGCGCGCCTTGTCGGCGTCGGCGACCATCGCGGCGGCGGTTTCGGCCTGCGCTTGCAACCATATGGCGTCGATCGGCGCGGCCTCGACGATCTGGCGCACCAGCCGTTCGACGGTTTCGGCGATCAGCTGCGCAAGTTCCTCGCTCGGCTCGTCCTGCAGCGCTTCGGCGGCGGCGAGCAGCGCGAGCAGTTGGTGACGCTCGGCGACAAAGGCGGCTTCGGCGAGGCGCTGGCCTTCGGCGAGGCCGAGTGCGAACGGATCGTCAAGGTCGGGCTCGTCGCAATTCTCTTCAGCGGCCTGTGGTATATAAGCCGACGGTACGAACGACAGCGGGCGAAAGCCGTTGCCGCGCGCCATCGCCTCGGCGAGCGAGACGGGGGCAAAGCCGGTCTCGGCGGTGCGATCAGACATAGTCGTCGCCTCCGCCCGCGATCATGATTTCGCCCGACGAGGCCATCTGGCGGACGATCTGCATCACGCTCTTTTGCGCGTCGTCGACATCGGCGCGCTTGACCATCGTCATTTCGGTCATCTCGTCGCGGATCGTTTCGGCCGCGCGCTGCGACATGGTGGCAAGGCACATGTCGACCATTTCTTCGTCGGCGCCCTTGAGCGCGATCGCGAGCTGGGCGGCGTCGACCGAGCGCAGCACGGCGCTGAGGCTCTTTTTGTCGAGATCGCGCAGATTTTCGAAGATGAACATCTCTTCTTCGATCGCCTGGGCGAGCACGCGGTCATGCTTCTTCAGCGAACGGAGCGTGCGCTCCGAAAGCTGTTTCGGCATTTTCTTCATGATCTTGGCGACGTCGCTCGGGCCACCGATCGTCTGTTTGGCGACGCGCTGGCCGTCGACATTGGCGCTGGCGAGTACCGATTCCAGATCCTCGATCGCCGCAGCGGGCACCGAGGTGAGCATCGCGGCGCGGAGTACGAGATCGGCCTGCAACACTTCGTCGAGCGTCTCGATCGCGCGCGCGGCGACATCGGGGACGAGCACCGACAGGATCAGCGCGCCGACCTGCGGATGTTCGCTGGCGAGCAGTCCGCTGATCGCGTCGACATCCATCCATCGCAGGATCTCGAGTGACGCGGCGCTCCGCTGCGGGGCAACGGCGGCGAGGATATTGTCGGCGCGGACGTTGCCGACGGCTTCGTTCATGACGGTACGGATGCGCGTGTCGGCGCCGATCGCCAGCGCGCTGACGTCGCGACTGCGCGTCACGAACCGGTCGAGTGCCTGACCGATCTGCTGTTCGCTGGCATTGGCGGTGTCGAACATCGCTTTTGCCAGCTGGCGCACTTCGTCGGGGCCCAGTTGCTTGAGGATCGTCGCGGCTTCGCTTTCGTCGAGCAGCATCAGCAGGATGGCGGCGGCGGCCGATCCTTCGATCGCCGGCATAACGGGGGAAGCATTCATTTCGGCGGCGTCAGGCACGGGCGCCCTCCTGCATCAGGTGGCGGACGACCAGCGCGGCGCGCGCCGAATCCTGGCGGACGAAGGCGCGGACGAGGTTGGCGCGGGCCTCATAGCTTGGCGCCTGCTCGATCATCTCGAGGGTGATTTCGCGGCCACCCTGACCGCTGGCGAGCGCCGGGCGATCGGTTGCTGCGAGCAACGATGCTTCGAGTTCCTGATGCTGTGCGATGCGCTTCGCGGCACGTTCCTTGGCGGCGCGGATCATCGGGCGGCCGATGAACAGGAAAGCGAGCAGTGCGGCGAGGATCGCGCCGACCTGCTTGATCAGCGGCAGGAACCAGCCCTGGTCGTAAAAGGCGGGCGACACATCTTCGACCTGCACGAACGGACGCTGGTTGATCGCAACCAGATCGCCGCGCGTCGCGTCATAACCGATTGCGCCCTTCACCAGATTGTCGATCTTGGTGAGATCGGCCTGCGTCAGGGCTTTCTTGCCCTGATTGAGCGCGACGGCGACCGAGACGCGGCGCAGCTTGCCCTGCGGCGAGTGCGTCACCGAAATCTCGCGGCCGACTTCATAGGCGCGCGCGGCATTTTCGTTGCTTTCGGTGCCAGGAGCGGGTGGCGCGCCGGGCGGGACCGTTTGCGGGCCGGTTGCGGAGATCGTTGTCGCCTGCGGCGGCTGGTTCGACAGCGCGCCGGGGATGCCGACCGCGGGGGCGGGGGTCGAACCGCTGGTCGAGCGCGTGATCTGTTCGCTGGTCAATGCGCGGTCGTTTTCGGGGAAGCTCTCTCGCGTCGCCTGGCTTTCGGACATATCGACGTCGGCGTGGACCTCGACGGTATAATTGCCAGCGCCGAGCATCGGGCCGAGCAAGGTATCGAGCGCGCGGCGGAAGCGATCCTCGACCTGCACCTGCAACTGAAATGCCTTCATGTCGCTGCCCGATGCGGTATCGGACAGCAGCGCGCCGCGCTGGTCGATCACCGACACCTGATCGGCGTTCATGCCGGGAACCGACGAGGCGACGAGGAAGCGGATCGCCTGCACCTGACCGTCGGAAAGCGAACGGCCATTCTGCAGCGTCAGCATCACCGACGCGGTGGCGGGCTTGTCTTCGCGGACGAACAGGCTGGGTTCGGCGGCGGCAACATGGACGCGCGCGCTCTTGACCGCGTCGATCGTCTCGATCGTGCGCGACAGGTCGGCTTCGCGCGCCGACCGCAGCGCTTCGCCTTCGATCGCGCGGCTCGACCCCATGGGCAGCGCGGCGATCAGGCTGTCGCCGCTGGGCGCCGCCTTGGGCAGGCCCTGTCCGGCGAGCGCGATGCGCGCCTGATGGAGCTTGTCGGCGTCGACGGTCAGCGCGCCCGTGGTCGGGTCGATGCTGTGGCCGATGCCCTGCGTCTGCAGCGCGTCGGCGACCGCCGCCTTGTCGGTGTCGTCGAGGCCGGCGAACAGCTGCGCCTGCGGCGCCGCCTGCATCGTGAAATAGGCGAGTGCGGCGATACCGATCGCCGACGTCATGGCGATTGCGGGCAGTGCGCGCTGTATCGCCGGTTGGCGGAGGAACTGGGTCAACGGCGCTAGCCGGCCGCCCAGGACGGGGGCGGGGAGGCGGTTCGCGGAGCCGTCGTCAACGGGCGTGAGGATCTGGGTCTCGGCCATGGGGTCAGACCGGCATGTTCATGATGTCGCGGTAGGCGGACAGCAGCTTGTTGCGCACCTGAAGCGTGGTTTCGAAGCCGAGCGAGGCTTTCTGGCGTTCGATCATCACGCTGACGATGTCGTGCGTGTCGCCGCGCTCATAGGCTTCGCTGATGCTGCTTGCCTTGGTTTGCTGGGCGTTGACCTGCTGGAGCGCATTGTTGATCGCGGCGCCGAAATCGGGGGTTCCCCCTGCGCCGCCGACGCCGCCATCGGCCCCGCCGATGCCGATGCCGATGCCGCTGCGGCCCGCGGCGCGCTGCAGCGCCTCATTCTGATTGAGAATCGAACTGCGCATCTGCAGCAGCCGGCTCGGGTCAATCGTGCTCATTGCTTTCCATCCGTCCTGATGCGCGGCGATGTGCCGCACGCAAAGAACAATGCAAAGCGCGTGCCAAAAAATTAAAAGACCTGTTTTCAAATTGTTGGCTAGGGAATCCGTAGGCTATTCGGGGCTTTCGGCGTTTTTTTGACGGGGCGCCCTTAATCGCCTTTGTCGTCCGCCGTTACTGCTTTCGTGACCGCTCCTCGAGCCCTCACATCATGGGAATGGCCATCGAGGCCGGAAAGGAACAAGTATGACCGTCATCAACACCAATGTGAGCGCGCTTCGCGCCCAGAATAACTCGCGCGTCGCCAGCCAAATGCAGTCGCAGGCCATGGAACGCCTGTCGAGCGGCAAGCGCATCAACAGCGCGAAGGACGACGCCGCCGGCCTCGCCATCGCGACCCGCATGGACGCCAGCGCGCGCGGTCTGACGCAGGCGATCCGCAACGCCAACGACGGCATTTCGCTTGCCCAGACTGCCGACAGCGCCGCTGGCAGCATCTCGGACATCCTCGTCCGCATGCGCGAACTGGCGATGCAGGCCTCGACGGGCACGCTGAGCGACGACGACCGTACGCTGGTGCAGGAAGAAGTTACCGCGCTGATTTCGCAGATCGGCGACGTCGCGACCCGCACTACGTTCAACGACAATGTGCTGCTCAACGGCAGCGTCGCCGCGGGCTTCGACATCCAGACGGGTCTGGATACCGGCCAGGTCGTGAACATCACGGTCGCCGACATGCAGGCCGCTGCGCTTGGCGTCGATGGGCTCGACTTCTCGACCGCGGCGGGTGCGCAGGGCGCGCTTGCAACGCTCGACACCGCGATCGACACGGTCGCGACCGAACGCGCCAACCTGGGTGCCCAGCAGAACCGTCTGTCGTCGGCTGTCGATAATTTGACGTCGAGCGTCACCAATCTGTCGGAATCGAAGTCGCGCATCGAAGACGCCGATTTCTCGGTCGAATCGACGAACCTTGCGGCTGCCGGTATCCTGGCGCAGGCATCGACCGCGATGCTCGCTCAGGCCAATCAGAGCCAGCAGGGCGTGATGAACCTGCTCCGCGGCTAAAAATCGCGAACATATTTCAGGCTATATTCGGTTGGTCCCTTAGATAGCCTGATTCGATGCCCCGGCCCCCACAGCCGGGGCATCATCTTTTTGTCTGTTTGCAACCGGACAGATGCCGCGTCGGCCCGCGCCCCGCGGCGACCACGCCTCAATGAAAATCCCGCGACTTGGGCAGGATGCGCACGTTGCGCGGATGGCCATGCTTCGCGGCATAGCCGCGCGGGGTTTGCGGATGCGCGACCTCGTCGGCACGGCAGAGATCGGGATGGACCTCATGCCCGTCGCCAAGCCCGTCGAGCATCGCGGTGCGATCGACAATCCGCGTCGCCATCAGGTGGATGACGCCCTCCTTGCTCCGCTGCACCTCGCCCTCGGCCAGCATCAGCCGCGACGCCATGACGGCGCGGCGATAACGTTCGAAATGCCGCGCCCAGAGCAGGATGTTGACGACCCCGCCCTCGTCCTCGATCGTGATGAAGATCGCGTTGCCCTTGCCCGGCCGCTGGCGGATCAGCACGACGCCCGCGGCGCGGACGATCGAGCCGTTCTTTGCGGCCATCACCTGAGCCGCGCTCAGCACGCCCTCGCGCGCGAAGTCACGGCGCAGGAACGCCATCGGATGGCCTTTGAGCGACAGCCGTGTCGTCTGGTAATCGGTGAGCACATGCTCGACGAGCGGGGTGGGGGGCAATTGCGCATCCTCTTCGGCGCCCAGTTCATCGGTTTCGGCCGCCCCGAACAGCGGCAGGACACCTTGCCGGACGCGGCGCGCATCCCACAGTGCGGGGCGGCGATCGAGCCCCATCGAACGGCAGGCATCGGCCTCGGCCAGCAGGCGTAGCGCGCGCGATGGCAGGTTTGCACGGCGGGCGAGTTCCTCAACCGAGGCGAAAGGCGCCGCGCGGGCATCGGCGATCTGCGTCGCCCATTCCTCGCGAAAGCCATCGACCTGCCGAAAGCCGAGGCGGAGCGCGAGGCTGCCGTCGGCCTTTCGTTCAAGGCTGTTGTCCCAGCCGCTGGCATTCACATCGACCTCACGCACCTCGACCCCATGCTCGCGCGCATCGCGCACGAGCTGCGCGGGGGCATAAAAACCCATCGGCTGCGAATTGAGGATGCCGCAGGCGAAGACGGCGGGATGATGGCATTTCAGCCACGACGACACATAGACGAGCTTGGCGAACGACTGGGCATGGCTTTCGGGAAAGCCGTAGCTGCCGAAACCCTCTATCTGTTTGAAGCATCGGGCCGCAAAATCGGCTTCGTATCCGCGCCGCACCATGCCGCCGATCATCTTCTCCTTATATTGGTGGATCGTTCCGGCATTTCTAAAGGTCGCCATCGCACGGCGCAGACCATTCGCTTCATCAGGGGTAAATTCAGCCGCAACAATAGCGAGCTTCATCGCCTGTTCTTGGAATAGGGGGACGCCGCATGTTCTGCGAAGCAGATTGTAAAGTTCCTTGGGATCATACGGTGGCGCAGGAGAGGGATAGTCCACTGCTTCCTCGCCAGCACGACGTTTCAGATATGGGTGAACCATGTCCCCTTCGATCGGTCCCGGACGAACGATCGCGACCTGAATGACAAGGTCATAGAACTCTCGCGGACGCAGCCGCGGCAGCATGTTGATCTGCGCACGGCTCTCGACCTGGAAGACTCCGATGCTGTCGCCCTCGCACAGCATGTCATAAACGACCGGATCCTCTTCCGGGAGTGATTTGAGGTTGTGATCGCCCAAATCGTGAAGACGCATCAGGTCGAAGCATTTGCGGATGCAGGTGAGCATTCCGAGCGCGAGCACATCGACCTTCATCAAAGCCAGCTCGTCGATGTCATCCTTGTCCCATTCGATGAAAGTGCGGTCCTTCATCGCTGCATTGTGAATGGGCACCGTCTCGTCGAGCCGATCCTCGGTCAGCACATAGCCGCCGACATGTTGTGACAGGTGGCGCGGGAAAGTGAGGAGTTGTGCAACGATCCATTGTAGCCGAGCAATGTCATCCTGTTCCGGGTCCAACCCCGCTTCAACGAAGCGTTCGATAGGCATTTCGCTGCCCCAGCTGCCCCAAGTCGTGTCAGCGAGCCGCTGCGTGACATCTTCGCTGAGACCCAGTGCCTTTCCGACCTCGCGCACGGCGCTGCGCGGGCGATAATGAATCACCGTCGCGGCAATGCCCGCCCGCCGCCGCGTGTAGCGGCGATAGATATATTGCATCACCTCCTCGCGCCGTTCGTGCTCGAAATCGACGTCGATATCGGGCGGCTCGCGACGCTCTTCGGACAGGAAACGGGTGAAGAGGAGGTTGTTGGCGATGGGGTCGATCGAGGTGATTTCGAGGAGATAGCAGACGAGCGAATTCGCCGCCGAACCGCGTCCTTGGCAGAGGATGGGCGGATCACGCGTGCGGGCATGATTCACGATGTCGTGGACGGTCAGGAAGTAGCAGGCGAAGTTGCATTTGCGGATGAGGGAGAGTTCCTCGTCGAGCACCGCCTGCCAACGTTCGGGCAATCCGCTGGGATGAAGTCGGTTGGCAGCTTCCATTACCATATGTTTGAGCCAGCTTTGGGGCTCCCAGCCTTCGGGGACCGGCTCGTGTGGATATTCATACTCCAGATCTCGTAGTGAAAAACCGATGCGATCGAGGATCTTTGCGCTTTCATCGACCGCTTCGGGGCAAGTGCGGAACAGGCGGCGCATCTCCTGCGGCGATTTCAGATGGCGTTCGCCATTGGCGCGCAGCAGGCGGCCGGCATCGTTGAGATTGCTCCCCTCGCGAATGCAAGTGATGACATCGTGCAGCGGTCGTTGCTCGCGCGTGGCGTAAAGCGCGTCGTTCGTCGCCAGCATCGGAATGCCGACACGGTCTGCCAAGGCGCCTAGCCGGGAGAGGCGTCGGCGATCGCTGCCGCCTCTTGGCATCGTCGCACCCAGCCATAGCGAGCCCGGTGCGACCTTCGCCAGACTGCGCAGGATTTGTTCATCTTTCTCGGACGCCATTGCGATCAGGGTCATATCCTCGCAGTGGATCAGCAGGTTCTTCAGCCTCATCACACAATCGCCCTTTGTGGTGCGGCGATTGCCGATGGTGAGCATTCGGGTCAGGCGACCCCAGCCATGGCGCGTGGTTGGATAGGCGATGATGTCCGGCGTTCCGTCGTCGAACACCAACCGGGAACCGACGACGAGTTTTATGTCAGGGAGGTCTATCCCGTCTTCTGCGGCATCTTCGCGCAGCTTGCGCAACCCGGTCAGCGCCCGCACCACCCCCGCGACACTGTTGCGATCCGCAATGCCGATACCCGACATGCCAAGGGCTATGGCCTCCGCCACCATCTCATGTGGATGCGAGGCGCCGCGCAGAAAGCTGTAGTTGGTCGCGGCGACCAGTTCGGCGAAACCGGGGTCGGGGCCGGGGTCGGGTTCCTCGCTCATGCGAAGACGCCGTGGATATACCAGCGCGGATCGGGTTTTTCGTCGTAGAGGCCGTGGCGGAAGAGCCAGAAGCGGCGGCCCTGTGTATCCTCGACGCGGTAATAGTCGCGCGTCAGGCCGCCATTGTCGCGGCGGCACCACCATTCGGCGGCGATGCGCTCGGGGCCTTCGTAGCGGCGGATCGCGTGCGTCGCGCGGCGCCATCGGAAATGGTGCGGCGGGCCGTCGGGTACTTCGGCGATCACCTCGATCGGTTGCGGCGGGTCGAAGAGGTGGAAGGGGCGCGTCGGCGGCTCACCGGCTTCGGGCGCGGGCCAGGGCAGCGGGGGCGGCGCGTCGGCCGCCGGCAGTTCGAGCTGCGCCTGTTCGGGAATATGCGTATCGGCGGGGCGTAATCGCCGGACGCGCCCGCGCCCGAGCCGCGTCGTCAGCCGGTCGGCGAGCTCGTTCATGGCTGCCCCTTCGTTAACAGCGCCCCCTGCGCCCCCCTCCAGCTTCAACTGCGTTGCGGTCAGCCGTTCGAGCCGCGGCACCGCGAGGCGAATCATGTCGAAGCCGAATCCCGGATCGAGCGGGTCGCGCAAGCTGTCCATGCGTTCGGCGAACAGGCGCATGACGAGGCCGGTGTCGCGGGTCGGGTGGCCGGTTTCGATCGCGATGCTCCGCGCGAGGCCGTCGCTGCGAAAGAAGGTCGCGCGGAAATGGCGGCCGCCCTTGCCGCGTTCGGCGAGATCTTTGATCGCTTCGCCGACGAGTTCGGCGAGTACTCTGGTTGCGTGGGTCGTGCTGCCGAGTGGCTCGGCGAAACGGCGGTCGGCGACGACCGGCGGCAGGGCGGTGCGGGGATCGAGCGGGCTCGGCGCGTCGCCGAGCAGGCGGCGCAGCGCGGTCGCGGCATCGGCGCCGAAGCGCGCGGCGATGTTCGCCATCGGACGGCTCGCGAGATCGCCGATCGTCTTCAATCCTGCGCGGACGAGCGCGGTCGTCGCCTCGGCTTCGAGTTCGAGTGCGGCGACGGGCAGGCGACGGATCGCTTGCCCCTCGTCGGGGGCGGGGCGCGTCTGGTAGCGCGCGAGCGCACGCGCCGCATCGGCGGTGGGGCCGAGCGCGTGACGGAGCGTCATACCGAGCCGGGCGAGGCGCATCTCGGCATCGGCGACCAGCCCCGCTTCGCCATTGTAGAGATGCTCGACGCCCGCGATATCGAGGATCAGTCCATCGGGCGCGTCGAGCGCGACAAGCGGGGAATAGCGCGCGCAGCCCTGCGCGAGCCGGTCGAGCCAGTCATGGTCGAGCACGGGGTCGTGCGGAATGACGGCAAGCTCGCCAATCTGCGCGCGCGCATCGGCGAGCGGCATACCGACGCGCAGCCCGACGGCCTCTGCCCGTGCGTCAACGCTGGCAAGCCGCATCGCACCGCGCTGTTTCTCGGCAAAGACGAGCGGCGCGTCAGGCGGCTGCGGCGCCGTGCGAAGCCATCGCTCGGCGGGCAGGAAAGGGAAGAAGATCGCCAGATAGCGCCGCGTCGCCAGGATTTGGCCCGAAGCATTTTTCGTCATGGTTCCAATCCAGTCGCCAGCGCGTGCCGGCGGGGCCACCGCGCCAGCGCAGCAGTTCGAGGTCGAAGGCGGGAGCGCCGGGGGCATTGGCTTCGAGTGCGCGTGAAGGCGAGGCGGCGATGTTCCAGCGCGTCTCGGCGACGCTCGGCGCGGGGACGGCATTGAGACGGAGCATCAGCAAGGTCGTGCCCGCATCGCGCGCGCCGAGCGCGAGGCGGCGGCCCGCGGTCAGATCGAGCAACGGGAATTTGCCCCAGCTTTCGACGATCACCGCCGCCGACCCGGCGCAACGGATCGCGTCGTTGGCGCAGGCGAGCAGCATTCTGGGATCGGCGGTCTCGACGAGCAAGAGCCGGTCGGGGTCACCGCCGAGTTCGGAAATGCCAGGGGCATAGATATGGCCGGTGCGCTTGCCGGCATCGGTGGTACGCAGCCAGAGGAGCGGTGCCTTGCCGGGGGTGCGCAGCGCCACAAGCGCGGCGAAGGCCGCGGCGCTCGTCGCATCGAGAGCATCGGCGGCGAAAAATTCATGGCATCGTCCGCTCGCCAGCCCGCCGCCCATCGCGTCGTCGAAGGGCGCGTGTCCACTTGCCAGCCAGCCGTCGACCCGGCGGCTTTCGAGACCGCCATTGGCGGTCAGCCGGGCGATGCGCTTACGCAGCCCGGCGAGTATGGGAGACGACTCGCGCATCATTTGTTCCTGATATGTTCTATTAGCGCTTTTTGGGCAACGCTTGTCAAGACGAGTCAGGAGCCGATGCGTTTAATGACGAAGGCGGGTTAGCGAGCGGGCGTCGTCGAACCCGCGCTGCTGTCGCCGCCCAGCGCGCGGAACAGCGCAATGCGTGTCTGGACGAGCAGCAATTGCGTGCCGATCTCGCTTCGCCGCGCCGAATAGAGGCTGCGCTGCGCATCGAGGCTCGAGAGGAAGCTGTCGACCCCGCCCTTGTAGCGCGCGTCGGTCAGCGTCGCGGTGTCGGCCGCCGCTTCGGTGTTGGCGGCCGCGGCGCGCACGCGTTCGGCGATGGTGCCCTGCACCGCGAGCGCGTCGGCGACTTCGCGGAACGCGGTCTGGATAGCGCCTTCATAGCCCGCGAGTGCGGCGTCACGCTGCGCCTCGCTGACCGCAACGCCCGCGCGGCGGCCGCCGGCGTCGAATATTGTCGCGGTGGCATCGCCGCCAGCCGACCAGCTGAAGGCACCATTGTCGAACAGGCCGGACAGCGCGTTGCTGGCAAAGCCGAGCAGCCCGGTCAGCGAGATCGAGGGGAACAGCCGCGCGCGCGCGACACCGATATTGGCGTTGGCGGCGCGCAGGCCATATTCGGCCTCGATCACGTCGGGACGGCGGAGCAATATGTCGGAGCTGATCCCGGCGGGGAGCGCGACAATCGACGGCGTGACTTCGGCGAGACCGGCGGGCAGCAGGGTCCGGTCGACATCGCCGCCGACGAGCAGGCGGATGAGATTCTCGTCCTGTGCCAGCGCACTTGTCTGCGCTGCGATCGCATCCTCGGCAGTCGCCAAAATCTGTTCGGCCTGACGCAGGTCGGTGCGCGGCGCGACGCCGCCGTCGAGCCGCGCCTTGGTCAGCCGGACATTTTCGCGCGCATTCGCGGCGGTATCACGCGCGATGGCGAGCAGGTCGCGGTCAGCGCCATAGGACGCCCATATGTCGGCCAGATTGGCAATCAGCGCGAGCCGTACCGTGCGCGATGCCGCCTCGGTACCGAGCGCGCGGTTGCGGTCGGCTTCGGTCGCGTTGGCGAGCTTGCCGAACAGGTCGAGTTCGAAGGCGGTGATCCCGCCGCGCAGTGAAAAATCACCGCTGCCGCTGGTGCCGCTATTGTCCGAATAGCCGGCGCCGGCGCTGGCCCCGATTGCGGGGAATTGACCCGAACGCGTGACGCGAACCTGCGCGCGTGCCGCCGCGACATTGGCATAAGCGACGCGCAGGTCGCGGTTGTTTGCCAGCGCCTGATCGGCGAGCGATTGCAGGCGCGGATCGGTAAACACGCTTTTGTAAGAGAGGATCGGCAGTGCGGCTTCGCTCTGCAGCAGATAGGCGTCACCAGCGGGCCAGCTTTGGGGGACGGGCGGCGTCGGCAGCACCGTCTTCGGCGCGAGCGAACAGCCGGCGAGCGCGAGCGCGCTTGCCATGAGCAGGGCGCGGGTGCCGATCATGCCGGCACCTCCGTCACGCCATCATCCTTATTCTTGCCAAAACGCGCACGCATTGCGGCAATACCGTCGCGCACGCCGCGGCGGACCAGAACGAAGAAGAGCGGGATGAAGAAGATCGCGAGGAAGGCGGCGGTCAACATGCCCCCGATCACCGAGGTGCCAATCGCGACGCGGCTGTTCGCGCCGGCGCCCGTCGCGATGGCCAGGGGCAGCACGCCAAAGATGAAGGCGAAGCTGGTCATCAGAATCGGGCGAAGGCGGATGCGCGCCGCAGCGATCGCCGCCTCGATCACGCGCTTGCCTTTGCGTTCTTCCTGTTCGGCGAACTCGATCATCAGGATCGCGTTTTTGGCCGCAAGGCCCATTGTGGTGAGCAGGCCGATCTGGAGATAGACGTCGTTTTCGAGGCCGCGCAGCGACACCGCGACCACCGCGCCGATCAGCCCGAGCGGGATGATCAGGATCACCGCGAGCGGGATCGTCCAGCTTTCGTAAAGCGCGGCGAGGCACAGGAAGACGACGAGCAGCGAAATGCCATAGAGCAATGGCGCCTGTCCCGACGACAGCCGCTCCTGATAGGAAGAGCCCGACCAGGCGACGCTCGTCCCGGGGATCTGGTTTGCCATCGCTTCCATTTCGTCCATCGCTTCGCCCGAACTGGTGCCGGCCGACGGCTGGCCCGAAATTTCGAACGCGGGGACGCCCTGGAAGCGCGAGGTGCTGCTCGGCGTCGTCGCCCAGCCCGTGCGGGCAAAGGCCGAGAAGGGCGACATCTCGCCATCGGCCGAACGCACATACCATTGGCTCAAATCTTCGGGCTTGGCGCGATAGGGCGCATCGCCCTGAACATAGACGCGTTTGACGCGGCCTTCGTCGATGAAGTCGTTGACATAGCGGCCGCCCCACGCCGTCGCGAGCGTCGCATTCACATCGGCATTGTCGATCCCGTAAGCGGTCAGCCGCTGGGTATCGACGTCGATCTTCAACGTCGCCACGTCGGGCAGATCGCTCAGGCGCACCGCAGTCAATTTGGGATTGGCGTTGGCCATCGCGAGCAGCCGCTCACGCGCCGCGACGAAATCCTCGCGGCTCATGCCGCCGCGGTTCTGCAACTGCATGGTGAAACCCGACGAGTCGCCCAGCCCGCGCACCGCGCCGGGAACCAGCGCAAACACCTGCGCATCGCGCAGCCCGCCCAGCGCCTTGCGCGCGCGTTCAGCAATAGCATCGGCGGTGTTTTCCTTGCCTTCGCGATTGTCCCAGTGCGTCAGGTTGACGAAACCCTGTCCGGTATTCTGGCCGACCGCGCCGCCGCCGCCGCCGCCGGCGACGATAAACAGCGCCTGCGTGTTCGCCTTTTCCTGCGTCAGCATATATTTTTCGACCGCATCGCGCACTTCCAGCGTCCGCGCCTGTGTGGCGCCGGCAGGAAGGCGGAACTGGACCTGGACGCGCCCCTGATCCTCGCCCGGCAAAAAGCCGCTCGGCAGGCGTAGGAACAGGACGGCCAGCACGGCTACGATGATCGCGTAGATGCCGAGGAAAAGCCATTTTCGGTCGACGACCTTGGTCACGCTGCCGACATAGCGTTCGACGGTGCGATCGAAGCGGGTGTTGAAGCCGTTTTTGGCGCGTTCGAGCATCGCGCTGGCGCGCGGAAAACGCCCGTCGGGTGCGGTCTCGCCATGTGTCTTCTGCTTGAGGAGGGTCGAGGTCAGCGCGGGACTGAGGATCAGCGCGACGAGAACCGACAACATCATCGCGGAAATGATCGTGACCGAGAACTGGCGATAGATGACCCCAGTCGAGCCGCCGAAAAATGCCATCGGCAGGAACACCGCCGACAGCACCAGTGCGATCGCGATCAGCGCGACCTGCAATTCCTTCATCGACTGGATCGTCGCTTCGCGCGCCGACATCTCCGGATTTTCTTCCATCAACCGCTCGACATTTTCGACCACGACGATGGCGTCGTCGACGAGCAGGCCGATCGCCAGCGTCAGCCCGAACAGGGTGAGCGTGTTGATGCTGAACCCCAGCATGTAAAAGATCGCGAAGGTGCCGAGCAGAACGACCGGAACCGCGATCGCCGGGATCAGCACCGCGCGCCAGCTTTGCAGGAACACGAACATCACGATGATGACGAGGATGATCGCCTCGATCAGCGACTTTTGCACTTCGCTGACCGACAGCTTGATGAAGGCGGTCGAATCATTGGCGTAGGAATAGGCAAGCCCATCGGGAAAGTCTGCGGACAGTTCCTCCATCCGCGCCTTGACGCGGTCGGCGGTTTCCAGCGCGTCGGATCCCGGCGACAGCGAGATCGACATGCCCGCGCCGGGGTGGCCGTTGATGCGGCTGACGACGCTGTAATTTTCGGCGCCGATCTCGACCCGCGCGATATCCTTGATCCGCACGCTCGACCCGTCGGGCAGCGTTTTCAGGACGATATTTTCAAACTGTTCGACGGTCTGCAACCGCGATTGCGCGGTCACCGTCGCGTTGAGCATCTGACCCGCGGGCGACGGCAGGCCGCCGACTTCGCCCGCCGCGACTTCGCTGTTCTGCGCCGTGATCGCGGCGATCACCTCGCTTGGCATCAGCGATACCGCAGCGAGCCGCTGCGGGTTGAGCCAGATGCGCATCGCGTGCGGCGCGCCGAAGATATTGACATCGCCGACCCCCTCGACGCGCGATATCGGATCCTGGATGTTCGACGTCATATAGTCGGACACGTCCGCGTTCGCGCGCGTGTCGGTCTCGTCATAAACGCCGACGAGCAGCAAGGTGTCCGAGTTGGATTTGGTGACGCGGACGCCCTGTTGCTGCACCTGTTGCGGCAGGCGCGAGATTGCCGACTGGATCTTGTTCTGGACCTGAACCTGCGCGATGTCGGGATCGGTACCCTTGGCAAAGATCGCGGTGATGTTCGCCTGTCCGCGCGAGCTTGACTGCGAGCTGAAATAAAGCAGGCCATCGATCCCGGTCAGCTGCTGTTCCAGCACCTGCGTGACGCTATTCTCGATCGCCTCGGCCGACGCGCCCGGATAGGAGGCGCGGATATTGACCTGCGCCGGGGCGATATCGGGATATTGCTCGATCGGCAGCGCAAACAGCGCGCCAACCCCGCCCAGCATGACGATGATCGCCAGCACCCAGGCAAAGATAGGGCGGTTGATGAAAAGGCGCGACATGAGGGGCTATGGTCTCTTTTCTGTTGTCTTCGCGGCGGGTGCCCCCACCCGCTGCACACTGCTCGCCGGAACCGGCTTGATCGGCGCGCCTTGCTTCAAATTGCCGACGCCCTGCGTGATGACGCGCTCGCCGGCTTTCAATCCGGCGGTGATGACCCAATTGGCGCCGACGGTGCGGTCGGCGGTCACCTTGCGCCGCGCCGCCTTATTGTCCTTGCCGACCAGATAGACGAAGGCCGAGCCGTCGAAATCGCGTTGCACCGCGGGCTGCGGCACAAGAATAGCCGCCGGGTTGATCGCCTGGTCGAACAGCGCGGTCACGAACATGCCGGGCAGCAACACACCCTTGGGATTGGGGAAGCGCGCGCGCAGCGTGACGGTGCCCGTTTGCTCGTTGACCGTGATGTCGGAAAACTGGACCGTACCGGCGAAGCCATAGGCGCTGCCGTCCTCCATGCGCAGGCGCACCGATGTGCTGCCGGCCGCGACACCGCCGCTTTCGATCGCCTGACGCAGCGTGGTGAGTTCGGCGCTCGATTGTTGCATGTCGACATACATCGGATCGGTTTGCTGGATCACCGCGAGCGGGGTCGCCTGGCTCGCGCTGACGAGCGCTCCCGGGGTGGCGAGGCTGCGGCCGATGCGGCCGCTGATCGGCGCGGTGATCGTCGCATAGCGCAGGTTGATTCGGGCGGTTTCGAGCGCCGCACCATTTTGCGCGATGGCGGCGCGCGCCATGCGGGCCTGCGCAAGCGCATCGGTATAATCCTGTTCGGCAACCGCCTGCATCTTCGCGAGCGGTTCGAGCCGCCGCGCGCGTTCCTCGGCAGCCTGCGCGCTGGCACGCGCGCTGGCGAGATTGGCTGCGGCCTGGTCGACCCCCGCCTGATAGAGGCTGGCGTCGATCTGGTAGAGCGGCTGGCCCGCGCGCACAAAGCCGCCCTCGGCGAACAGGCGGCGGCGGATCAAGCCATTGACCTGCGGCCGCACCTCGCTGGTTTCGAAGGGCACGGTGCGCCCGCCGAGCGACGTCGTAACGGGCACGGCCTCAACCTTCACGGCGACATAGCCGACCTCCGGCGCGCTGCGGCCGTTCTTGCTGTCATCCTGACCCGAGCAGGCGCCGAGCGAAAGAGCCGCGGCACACAGCGCTCCGGTCAGCGAAAGCGACCTTTTGTCCAGCATAGTTGGTTGTTCTCGTATCGGTTCGCCGGGAGGCGGGGGAGGTATTGCGCCCTTTCAACCGATTGGATTGCCCCATGCAAGCCCAATGCGGGCGCTGCGACAAATTACGACAATTTTCTGTGGCAGAAAAATTGCCGTCCGAGTTGTCATACAAGGACGGCAGTTGTCATACAATTATCGCTTGACACGGGCCGGCTAATTCCCGCATCATTCGTGACACCGGTTACCAGTGCCGGGCAATGAAACAGAAAATGGGAGGGCGACGGGCGCGGCTGCAAGAGCCGAGCTTCAGGCGCAATCTCCCGGGGAAATCATTGGTGGTCGGGCGACAGGCCCGCCGCCGGCGTGGGAGGATGACGATGGCTATTCAGGCAAGGCGGGGCGCCCGGACATGGGCAAAATGGGCGAGCGGAGCGTCGCTGGCGGTGCTGGCAGTGGCGCCAGCCTATGCGCAGGACGCAGCGGCTCCGGCCGACGATGATGCGATCGTCGTCACCGGCATCCGCGCCTCGCTCGAGCGCGCCGCCGATATCAAGCGCGAAGCCGAGCAGGTGATGGACGTCATCACCGCCGAGGATGTCGGCAAGCTGCCCGACGCCAACGTCGCCGAAGCGCTGCAGCGCGTGACCGGCGTCCAGATCACCCGCGTCTTTGGCGAAGGCCAGTCGGTGTCGGTACGCGGCCTGCAACAGGTCCGCGTCGAGGTCGACGGGCGCACCCTGCTTGGGTGGTCGGCGCGCCTGTCGCCGCCCGAGAATGACCAGCTCGGCCGCTCGTCGGGTCTCGATTCGGTGCCCTCCAGCCTGTTCGGCCGCCTTGAGGTGCGCAAGTCGCCGCTCGCAAGTCAGGCCGAGGGCGGCCTGGGCGGCACGGTCAACCTCGTCACGCCGAAGCCATTGTCGTTCAAGGAGCCGACGATCTCGGTTCGCGCGCAGGGCGTCTATTCGGAAAATTCGAAAAAGTTCGAACCCGCGATCACCGGCTTTGCGACGACCAAATTTGCCGACGGGCGCATCGGCGTCATGCTGGCGGGCGAATATCAGAAGCGCACCTCGATGACGCAGACGTTCGAGCGTAACAATTTCCTCAACCGCACCTATACCGGTGTCGGCGGGGGCGTGGTCCCCACCCCGGTGCTGCTGCAATATGAACAGTTCACCGTGGACCGTTCGCGGCTGGGACTCAATGGCTCGATCCAGTTCGAGGTGACCCCTGAATTCACCCTCACCGCCGATGCGCTTTATTCGAAACTCAAGACCGGGCGCCGTCAGGACTTTTTCGCATTCCGCCTGCCGACCGGCGCCAACCCCGTCACCAACCGCGTTGTCGAGAATGGCGTGGTCGTTGCGGGCAACGCCAACGGCACCGTTACCAGCGCGGGACAGATCCGCAACGAGCCGACCGAAAGCTTCCTTTATGGCCTGAACGGCAAATATGAGAGCGGGGGGCTGAAGATCGAGGCCGACGGCTATTACAGCAAGGGCACGATCGACCAGACGATCCAGATCATCACCTTGCAAGGGACCGCCTTGGTCCCCGGCGCGTTCGATTTCCGCGATACGACCATTCCGTCGCTGACGCTGACCGGGCCGTTCAACCCGACCAGCTATGCCTCGTACAATCCGGCGACAAACGGCGTGCGCAGCAACCGGCTGATCGGCCTGCTCGACGAGTATACGGGCAAACTCGACGTCAGCTACGAAACCGGCGGCGGCGTCACGATTGCTGCGGGGGTCCGCTACACCGACCTCCACGCGCGATCGAATGCGTTCCGCAGCCAGGTCACCCCGACCCGCGCTGAACTCGAACCCTATCTCAAGCTGGTCAATATGGGCGACTTTCTGTCGGACATTCCGGGCAGTTTCCCGCGCAGCTTCCTCAGCACTGCGCCGACGTTCGACTATGTCTTCACCCGCGCGCAGGCCGCCGAACCCAATCCCGATGCAAACGGCCGATCGACCTTGCTACCCAATTTGCAGCGCGATTATGATTTCAGCGAACGCACGCTTGCGGGCTATCTGATGGTGTCGGGCGAGGGTGAGATTGCCGGCATTCCGTACAAGGCCAATGCCGGGGTGCGCATCGCATCGACGCGGCTGTCGGTCGACTCCTATGTCAACGTCGGCACCGTCAGCCGGCTGGTCAACGACAAGAATCGCTACACCAATGTGCTGCCCAGCGCGAACATCGCGTTCAACATCACCGACGATTTTCTGATCCGCGTATCGGGATCGCAGACGATGCAGCGCGCGTCGATCGCCGACCTGTCGCCATCGACTTTCTTCAATGCGACAAACCTGTCGGTGACCGGCGGCAACGTGAATTTGCAGCCGCCCGTATCGACGCAGGCCGACGTCAGCTTCGAATATTATATGGGCAAGACGTCACTCATCTCGGGCGCCATGTTCTACAAGGATGTGAAGGATTTCATCGCCAGCTTCGTGACCACCGGGGTCGACACCAATCTCGACCCCCAGGGCCGCGAATTGACCTTCTCGCGGCCCGAAAATCTGGCGAGCGCGAAGATCAAAGGATTTGAAATCGGTATCCAGCAGTTCGCCGACTTCCTGCCGTCGCCGTTCGATGGCTTTGGCGTCATTGCCAACTACACCTATTCGGATTCGGAAGATAATAACGGCTTCCCGTTGGTGGCGGTGTCGAAGAACAGCTACAATCTGGTTGGTCTGTACGAGAAGGGGCCCTTCTCGGCGCGCCTCGCCTATAATTATCGCGACGAGGCGGTCTTCGAATTTTCGGAAGGGCGGCCGAGTTTCGTCGGTTCGCGCTCGCAACTCGACGCGCAGATCGGGGTCGACGTCACCAGGAATATCGCGCTGTCGCTCCAGGCGCAGAATCTGATGCCCAAGAAATCGGCGACGAGCGAGTATAGCAATTTCAACACGACCGCGCTCAACAGCTATGCGCTGTCCGAACGTCGTTTTTCGGTCGGCGTGCGCGCAAAATTCTAAAAGGGTCCCCGGCGTGGCGGCGCCCCCGACCTTTGACGGGTCGCGCGCCGCCATGCCACCGGGCCGCAGGGAGTGATCGGGTTATGATTTCGGGTGATCGGCGCGCGCGCCTCGTTTCGGTTTTGGCGCTCGGCGCGGCGTTGACGCTCCCGGTTCAGGCGCAAACGGCGAAACCGCCCAGGATCCTTTCCGACCCGGCGACGGTGGCCGCGAACCCGCTGCCCGATTTCAGCTATGCAGGCTATGGCTTCGGCCTCGCACCGATCCCCGCCGATGCGGGGACGATCGTCGACGTGACCACCCATGGCGCGATCCCCGACGACGGGCTCGACGACACGAAAGCGGTGCTGCGCGCACTCGCCGCGGCGAACGCAGTGAAGGGCAAGGTCATACTGCGTTTTCCGAAGGGGCGCACGCAGATCACCGAAGTGCTGCGGATCACGCGCAGCGACATTGTCCTCGACGGCGCGGGCAATGGTCCGGGCGGCAGCGAATTGTGGTTCCCGCGCCCGCTGAGGTTGATCGACCAGAGCCACGACTATGACGAGCTGCGCGAATATCTGTTGCGCGAGAAGAAGCAGCAGGTCGAGCCCGAGCATAATATCGATTATCTGTTCACCGAATATAGCTGGGCCGGGGGGATGATCCTCGTCGCGCCGGCAGGCAGCCGGCCGGTCTCCTATGACGGCAGCAAGGATGTGCGCGACCCGGTGCTCGCGACGGGCGTGTCGGGCAAGCAGTTTACCCGCACGCTGACGGTCGACAACACCGCAAAGCTCCAGGTCGGCGATGTCGTGCAGCTACAGTGGTTTTCGGTCGACGGGCCAAACAGCAAGATATTGAAGTCGCTCTATGGCGATACCGACCTGCCGATCGGGTCGCACCACTGGACGTCGCCGAACCGGCCGGTGGTCGCGCAGGCGACGCGCGTTACGGCGGTTCGCGGCAAGACGGTGACGCTTGGCGATCCGCTGCTCCACGATGTCCGCGCCGACCAGCCCGCGGTGGTCGCCGAATGGAGGCATCTCTCCAATGTGGGCATCCAGAATCTGCGGCTGCAATTTCCCGACGCGCCGTCGTTCGGCCATCATCTCGAACAGGGTTATAACGGCATCTATATGACCGGCGTGTTCGACGGCTGGGCGAAGAAGCTGACGATCGACAGCTCGGACAGCGGCATCCTCACCGACAATGCGGCGAGCCTGACGATCGCCGACGTCACCACGACGGGCACGCGCCGCGCACATTATTCGGTGCATGTCGGCGCGGTGCACAATGTGCTGGTCAAGGATCTGAAGGTCGAAAACCCCGTCGTCCATCCGGTCAGCATCAACACGCGCTCGACGCGGTCGGTCTTCCTGCGTTCGGTCGTCGACAAGGATGCGATCATCGATCAGCACAGCGGGTCGAACCACCAGAATCTGTTCGACCAGATCGTGATGCATATCGAGCCGAAAGAGGTGAAGGGCGCCTGGCGGTATCAGCTATGGGTCGGCGGGGGCGCGCCGTATTGGAAGCCGGGCCACGGACTCTACAACACGCTCTGGAATGCCAGGCTGGTGATGCCGGGCAGCGTGCCCGCAGATGCGACGGTGGCGATCACGAGCGGGCTCGAAGGACCGGGCGAGCGGATCGTCGGCCTCCATGCCAATCGCAAGATCGCAGTCAGCTATACGCCCGCGCCCTATATCGAGGGAACGGGGCAGGCGGTCGATGCCGTGCCGTCGCTCTACGAATATCAACTCGCGCGCCGGCGGCGCTGAGGCATCAGCGTCGCGGCGCGGGCGCCACCGACTGCCGTTCGACGAAGGTCGACGCCAGCACATTGCTCTCGTCGTCGCCGCCCTTGGTGCCCGGACTCAGGAAATCGGGGACGAGCGTCTGTGCGGCGCGAATACCCATCTCGCGGATCGGCCAGCGCACGGTGCTGAGCGCGGGCCAGATATGCGTCGCGGTCGGGCTGTCGTCGAAGCCGATGATCGAAAGCCGTTCCGGCACCTTGATGCCCTTGCTGTGCGCAACGCTCATCACGCCTGCCGCCATCTCGTCGTTCGAGCAGAAGACAGCCGTCGGCGGCTCGGCGAGCGAGAGCAGCGCTTCGCCCGCCTCGATGCCCGCGGTGTAGCGGTAGTTGCCCGGCGCATAGAGTTCGGAGGCAAGATCGAGCCCGGCCTCGGCGAGCGCTTCGCGGAAACCCTCCTCGCGTTCGGCGGCCGAACGGAACCCGTCGGGGCCGCGCACGAAGCCGATGCGCCGATGGCCGAGAGCGATCAGTCCGCGCACGGCTTCGGCGACGACCTCGCGATCGTTCGACGAGATGCAATGCTTCGCATCGTCGATCCGCGCCGATCCGATGCGGACATAACGCACGCCCAGATCCTCGCAGAGGGCGGCCAGATCGTCGTTTTCCGAAATCGGCGGCAACAGCATCGCGCCGATCGGCCGCTGTTTTTCGAGGAAAATCCGCACATCTTCGAGCATCTTGTCCGATCCGCGGTCGACTGGGCGGACGAGCAGCGCGAGGTCGCTGTCCTTGATCGCGTCGAGCACGCCGCGCTGGAAGTTGAGCACCGTCTGTGCGTTCGGATTGTCGTGGAGAAGCGCGATCAGGAAATTGCGGCGAAAGGCAAGCGCGCGCGCCTGCGGATTGGGAACGAAGCCGAGTTGTTCGATCGCCTTTTCGACGACAGCACGCGTCTTGTCGGTCAGAAACTCGGACCGGTTGATCACCCGGCTCACCGTCTTTTTCGAAACCCCCGCAAGCGCCGCCACGTCGTTAATCGTCGGCTGCTTGCCCCCCGGCCCCTTATTTTGTGCCGCCATATTCTCTTTCCCCTGCAAGTCCGGCCGAGGTCGGGCTCGCCTTTTCGTTCTGATGGGCGCTCGACGGCGTAAAATCAACCGCCTGGCCGGGGTGCCAACATCTCTTGACACCGGTTACCATCAATTCTAGCAAGTCGGCAAGCCAGAAATCTCGAGCGAGGATGCCATCATGTTTTCCAAGACCTATTACGCCACCCATCCCGTGATGATGGAGGAGGTGTCGAATGCGGAGCTTCGCGATCGCTACCTCATCCAGAACCTGTTCCGCACCGGCGAGTGCGTGCTCAACTACACCCACGCCGACCGCTTTGTGATTGGCGGGGTTGCCGTCGGTTCGGTACCGGTGAAGCTGCCCGCGCAGAGCGAGCCGCCGTCGGCCGCAGGCCACCCGTTCCTCGAGCGTCGCGAGCTCGCGATCGTCAATGTCTCGTCGGCCCCCGGCACCGTCACCGTCGACGGCGAGAGCTTCACGCTTGGCAACAAGGATTGCCTCTATGTGACGATGGGCGCGACCGACGTCGAATTCGCGGGCGAAGGCGCGCGCTATTATCTGGCGTCGTGCCCGGCGCACAAGGCGTTCACGACACGCAAGCTCGGCATCGCCGACGCGAATGCGCTCGACCGCGGCAGCCTCGCCGAATCGAATGAACGCACGATCTTTCAGCTCGTCATCCCGGGCGTCTGCGACAGCGCGCAGCTCGTCATGGGGCTGACCGTGCTCAAGGAAGGCAGCGTCTGGAATACGATGCCCCCGCACATCCACGAGCGGCGCAGCGAGATCTATTTCTATTTCGAACTCGACAATCTCGACAACGACCGCGTGATGCATTTCATGGGCGAAGGCGAGGCGACCCGTCACATCGTCATGCAGAATGAGGAAGCGGTGATTTCGCCGCCCTGGTCGATCCACATGGGCGCCGGTACCAAATCCTATGCCTTCATCTGGGCGATGGCGGGCGAGAATCAGGATTATACCGACATGAACGTCCTCGACATCTGTCAGCTGTCGTAATGAGCGGCCTGTTCGATCTTTCGGGCAAAGTCGCGCTCGTCACGGGTGCCAACACCGGCATCGGCCAGGGCATTGCGCTTGCTCTCGCCGAAGCGGGGGCGGATATCGCCGCCGCGGGGCGCTCGCCCGCCGACGAGACGGTGGGCAAGGTGCGCGGGCTGGGACGGCGGGGCGAGAATTTCGCCGCTGACCTGTCGAGCGTCGGCGCGGTGCAGCCGCTCGTCGATGCGGTGCTCGCCGAGTTCGGACGGATCGATATCCTCGTCAACAACGCGGGGATCATCCGCCGCGCCGATGCGGTCGACTTCACCGAGGCCGACTGGGATGCGGTGATGGACACCAATCTCAAAACGCTCTTCTTCCTTTGCCAGAGCGTTGGCCGCCACATGATCGCGCGCGGCAGTGGCAAGATCATCAACATCGCCTCGATGCTGACCTTTCAGGGCGGCGTTCGTGTGCCGAGCTATACCGCGTCGAAATCGGGGGTCGGCGGACTCACCAAATTGCTCGCGAACGAATGGGCGGCCAAGGGTGTGCAGGTCAATGCGATCGCGCCCGGCTATATCGCGACGAACAACACCGCCGCGTTGCAAGGCGACGAGACGCGCAATCGCCAGATCATGGAGCGCATCCCCGCAGGCCGCTGGGGCGACCCTGGCGACATCGGTGGCGCCGCGGTCTTCCTCGCGTCATCGGCGTCGGACTATGTCCAGGGCCATATCCTCGCCGTCGATGGCGGCTGGCTTGCCCGCTAGGGGCGCGCGATGACCGGGCGCCTTGTCTTTTTCGGCGAACTGCTGATCCGCCTGACCGCCCCGGGCAACGAACTGCTGATGCAGTCGCCGTCGCTCGCGCTTCATGTCGGGGGGGCGGAAGCCAATGTCGCGATCGGGCTTGCCCATCTTGGCCATGATTGCGCGATGGTCGGCCGGGTTCCTGCAAACGCCCTGGGTCGCGGTGCTTTGGCGGCGGTGCGCGGCGCAGGCGTCGATTGTACCGCCGTTGCCAGCGGCCCGGGACGGATGGGGCTCTATTTTCTCAGCGTCGGGGCGGGGTTGCGCTCGTCCGAGATCGTCTATGACCGAGCGGGGTCGAGCTTTGCGGCCACTGGCTCCGACGATTATGACTGGGACAAGCTGCTCGCCGGTGCGGACCTGCTCCACCTGTCGGGGATCACCCCGGCGCTTGGCCCGCGCTCTGCCGAAGCGGCGCTCGCCGCCGCGCGTGCCGCCAAGCGGCTTGGCGTCCCCGTCAGCTTCGACGGCAATTATCGCGCGATGCTGTGGGAAGCATGGGACAGCGACCCGCGAACGATCCTGTCCGAACTGATCGGCATCGCCGACATCCTTTTCGGCAACCATCGCGACCTGTCGCTGGTGCTGGGGCAGGAGTTCAGCGGAGACGGCGGCGACCGGCGCCGCGCAGCGGCCGAAGCGGGCTTTGCGGCCTTTCCGGATTTGAAGCTCATCGCTTCGACCGCACGCCACACGCTTACCGCCGATCACCACCGTGTCGCGGCGCGGGTTGATTTGCGCGATGGCGGTTATCAGACCGACGAGGTCGACGTGACCGGCATCGTCGATCGCATCGGCGCGGGTGACGCCTTTGCCGCGGGGGTGCTCCATGCCCATCTGTCGGGCGGCGATGCGCGGGCGATGGCAAAAAGCGGCCTTGCGCTCACCGCGCTCAAGCATTCACTCCCCGGCGATGCGAGCCGCTTTGGTCAGGCCGATATCGACGCGTTTCACGGTGGCGGACTCGACGTCCGGCGCTGAGCCGCCACCGCCAATTTCACAAGGCGCGGCTATTCGCTGCACGGCTACGGAGGCCCAAGACCCTCAAGTTTGCCCCGTTATTCGCTTGCCTTTGACACCGGTGTCTCTTAGACAGTTTTGCGGAAGAGGGAAAATGACAAAGATGCTGGCAAGCCCCGAACAGGAAAATGTCGCCCGCGCCTTTCTGGCAGCGCGAGCCGAAAAGACACCGCTTACCGCATATCCCGGTGCGATGCCGCAGACGATGGCCGAGGCCTATGCGATTCAGGGCGCCGCGATCGCTCTCGACGGGCGCCGCGTTGGCGGCTGGAAGGTCGGGCGCATCCCCGCCGAGATCGTCGAGCGCTTTCAGGACAATCGTCTGGCCGGCCCGATCTTCAGCGACGAAATATTCGACGGCAGCGCCGGGCAGGTGCCCGCGATGCCCGTCTATGCCGCCGGTTTCGCCGCGGCCGAGGCCGAGGTGCTGCTGTGCTTTGGCGACGTCGGCGCGCGCGACTATGATATCGATTCGGTTCGCGATTGCATCGCCGATGTGCGGACCGGGATCGAGATCGCCAGTTCGCCCTTCATCGAGATCAACCGGCACGGCCCGGCGGTCACCGCCTCTGATTACGGCAATAACAAGGGACTGATCGTCGGTCCGTCGATCGCGGATTGGCGTGACATCGATCTGATATCGATGCCCGTCGAGATGGCAATCGATGGCGAGAGCGTCGGCGCGGCGACGATGGAAACGATGCTCGATGGCCCCTTCGGGTCGGCGCTGTTCCTCATCCGTATCCTGCGCGCGCGGGGCATCGCGATTCCGCCGGGCACCTGGGTGTCGGCTGGCGCGATCACCGGAATTCATGAAATAAAACCCGGCCAGCGCGCCGAGGCAGTGTTCGACGGAAAAATCCGCGTCCGCTGCTCCATCACAGGCTAACAAGCCAGAACGGGAGAGAGAAATGGCACAGGCAATCGCGGGCGGAGGTGTGGCGCCGCCGGTGCCCAAGGCGGGCCGCTACCGCTGGCTGATCGTCGGGGTGCTGTTCGCGGCGACCACGGTCAATTATATCGACCGCACCATGCTCGGCCTGCTTGCGCCGACGCTCGGCACCGAGCTCGGGTGGAGCGAGAATGACTATGGCAACATCGTCACCGCTTTCCAGGCCGCCTATGCGCTCGGTTTCCTGCTCATGGGCTGGCTCATCGACCGCTTCGGGCCCAAGATCGGGTACAGCATCGCCATTTCGATCTGGACGATCGGCCATATCGCGCATGGCTTTGCCGGGTCGGTCGCCTCTTTCATGGCGGCGCGCGTCATTCTTGGCGTCGGCGAGGCGGGGCATTTCCCGTCGGTCGTCCGCGCTTCGAGCGAGTGGTTCCCGCAAAAGGAGCGCTCCTACGCGATCGGCTGGGTCAACAGCGCGACGACGATCGGCGTCATCCTGACCGCACCGACGATCTGGCTGTTCATGATCTGGATGGGTTTCGACTGGCGTCAGACATTCATCTACACCGGCGCCTTTGGCGTGCTTCTGCTGATCCTCTGGCTCTGGCTCTACAGCAATCCGCGCGAAAGCGGGAAGGTCAGCGATGCCGAGCTGGCGTGGATCGAACATGATCCGCCCGAAAAGGTCGAGCGCCTCGGCTGGGGCGCAATCGTCACCAAGCGCGAAGCCTGGGCCTATGCCACCGGCAAGTTCCTGACCGACCCGGTCTGGTTCCTGATGCTCTTCTGGCTGCCAAAATATTTCAGCACCACCTATAATGTCGATCTCAAGGTCGTGCTGCTCCCGATGATCATCATGTATCTGTTGTCCGACGTCGGCAGCATCCTTGGCGGTTGGGTCTCCTCGAAACTCATCCAGACGGGGCACAGCGTCAATTTCGCACGCAAGGCGACAATGCTCGGTGCGGGCTGCTGCGTGCTGCCTTTGCTGTTCGTCTCGGGGCTCGACAATATGTGGCTCGCGGTCGTGCTGATCGGCATCGCGCTTGCCGGGCATCAGGCCTTTTCATCGACGATCCTGTCGATCCCGCCCGACATGTTCCCCAAACGCGCCGTCGGTTCGGTAATCGGACTCGGCGGCTTCGCGGGCGGCGTCGGCGGCATGATCATGGCGAAGTCGACCGGGCTCGTGCTCGACGCGACCGGCGGCAGCTACACCCTCATCTTCGCCGCCTGCACGACCGTCTATTTCCTCGCCGTGCTGGCGATCCATCTGTTGAGCCCGCGCCTCGCGCCGGTCACCGTTGAAAGCAAAGCCTGATCCCATGTCGCGTTCGTTGGTCCTCTCCCCCGACCGTCTCTTTCCCTCCGACCCGGCGCAGCGCGACATCGCGCGCCGGCTTTATAAAGAGGTGGCGGGCCTGCCGATCATCAGCCCGCATGGGCACACCGACCCAAGCTGGTTCGCGGGCAACGAGTCGTTCGGTAATGCGACCGAGATGTTGCTGCATCCCGATCATTATGTGTTTCGGATGCTCTATTCGCAGGGCGTATCGCTAGGCGCGCTCGGCATCCGCAACCGAGATGCCGACCCGCGCGAGAGCTGGCGACTGTTTGCCCAAAACTACCATCTCTTCCGCGGCACCCCGTCACGGATGTGGATGGACTGGGTGTTTGCCGAGGCGTTCGGGATCGATGTGCAATTCGAAGCGGCGACTTCGGACCTCTATTACGACCGGATCACCGAAGCGCTGGCGACCGACGCCTTTCGCCCGCGCGCGCTGTTCGACCGCTTCGGGATCGAGGTGATCGCGACGACCGAAAGCCCGCTCGACACGCTCGATCATCACGCCGTGATCCGCGCTGCCAATGCCAGCGGCGAATGGGGCGGGCGCGTCATCACCGCCTATCGTCCCGACCCGGTGGTCGATCCCGAGTTCGAGGGCTTTCGCGATAATTTGAAGCGCTTCTCCGACCGGTCGGGCGAAGATGCCTTCAGCTATACGGGCTATCTCGCCGCGCACCGCAATCGCCGCGCCTTCTTCGCCGACATGGGCGCGACCTCGACCGATCATGGCCATCCGACCGCGGCGACCGCCGACCTGTCGGAGGCCGAGGCCGAAGCGCTGTTCGCGCGCGTCACGGCAGATCATGTCAGCGCCGCCGATGCCGAGCTGTTCCGCGCGCATATGCTGACGGTGATGGCGGGGATGAGCCTCGACGACGGTCTCGTCATGCAGATCCATCCCGGCGCATTCCGCAACCATAATCCGTGGCTGTTTGAACATTATGGTCGCGACAAGGGTGCGGATATCCCCACAAGTACGGATTATGTCCACGCGCTGCGCCCGCTGCTCGGCAAATATGGCAATGAGGCTGGACTGACGATCATCCTCTTCACACTCGACGAGACGAGTTACGCCCGAGAATTGGCGCCGCTCGCGGGCCATTATCCCGCGCTCAAACTCGGCCCGGCGTGGTGGTTCCATGACAGCCCCGAAGGCATGCGCCGTTTCCGCAGCCAGATGACCGAGACCGCAGGCTTCTACAATAGTGTCGGTTTCAACGACGACACGCGCGCCTTCCTCTCGATCCCCGCGCGCCACGATGTCGCGCGGCGCATCGATTGCGGCTTCCTTGCGCAGCTCGTCGCCGAGCACCGGATGGAAGAATGGGAGGCCGCCGAACTCGCCACCGACCTCAGCTATAATCTCGCCAAGGCGGCCTACCGGCTGTGAGGCTGTCCGGCGAAACGCCGATCCCGGCGTCGGTGCGGAGGCCGGCCTATGACCGATCCGCGCAGGCGGCGGGGATTGTGCATATCGGCATCGGCGCGTTCCACCGCGCGCATCAGGCGGTCTATACCGACGATGCGATGAATGCGGGCGACCGCGACTGGGGTATCATCGGGGTGTCGCTGCGCTCGGGCGGTGTCGCGGCGCAATTGAACCCGCAGGACGGGCTTTACACGGTCGGCACGCGCAGCGTTCAAGGCAGCGCGCTGCGCCTCATCGGCGCGGTGCAACGGGTGCTCGTCGCGGCGGAGAATCCGCAAGCGGTGACCGACGCGATTGCCGCGCCAACGACCCATATCGTCAGCTTTACCGTGACCGAGAAGGGCTATTTACGCGGCGCCGACGGCGCGCTCGACCTGGAGGCCGCGCGCGGGTCATCCAGCCTCTACCGTTTCGTTGGCGCAGGCCTCGCGGCGCGCAAGGCCGCGGGATTGCCGGGGCTAACCCTGCTCAGCTGTGACAATCTCGCGGGCAATGGCGCGGCACTGAAGGGCCTGATGCGGCAATATCTGGCGGCCGAACATCCCGATCTGACCGACTGGTTCGACACGACATGCCGCTGCCCCGCGACGATGATCGATCGGATCGTTCCCGCGACCACCAAGGCCGACCGCGCCGAAGCCGAGGCGATACTCGGCGTCGGTGACGAGGGCGCTGTCGTCACCGAAGGCTTCAGCCAGTGGGTGATCGAGGATGATTTCGCCGGCCCGCGCCCGCGCTGGGAGTCTGTCGGCGCCGAGCTGGTCGCCGACGTCGCGCCATATGAAACCGCGAAACTCCGTATGCTCAACGGCGCGCATTCGGCGCTCGCCTATATCGGGCTCGGGCGCGGCCACGAGTTCGTGCATCACGCGATCGCCGACCCCGAAATCCGTCCGGTCATCGAGCGACTGATGCGCGACGAGGCGGCACCGACGATCGACGCCGCGCCGGGACAGGATCTCGCCGCCTATGCCGATGCGCTTCTCGACCGCTTCGCCAATCCGGCGCTCCATCACCGGTTGATCCAGATCGCGATGGACGGCAGCCAGAAGATTCCGCAGCGCTGGCTCGAAACGCTGGCGTGGCGTCAGGAACGTGGGCAGCGTTGCCTCTCGCTCGACGCTGCGATTGCGGCATGGATCGCCTTCCTGCGCAGTGATCACCCGATCGACGATCCGTTAGCCGACCGGTTGCGCGAAGCGGCCGCCGGTCCGGATGCAATCGAAAGGCTGTTCGGGGACGCCGGCCTGATCGCCTCCGATTGGCGTCCGGCTTAAGCGGGAACCAGCAGGCCCCGACTCTCGCGAACTTCGGCATCGAGCCAGTCGATGAACGCGCGGATGCGCGGTTGCGGCGCGACGTCGCGGTGGAGCGCGAGCCAGAAAGCGCGCGCGACGGTCTGTTCGGGCCGCACGCGCACCAGCCCCGGATCGCCCGCCGCAAGGAAACAGGGGAGTATGCCGACCCCCGCTCCGCCCGCAATCATCCGCCGCTGTGCGAGGATAGACGAGGAGCGCACCGTCGCACGCAGTCCCGGCTCGATCTCGCCCAGATAATCGAGTTCGGGCGCGTAGAGGATGTCGGGCATATAGCCGATCACCGGAATCCCCGTGCGCGAAAGCGGCGCGGCGGCAACCGCGACCTGCCAGTCGGGGCGGTCAGCGGGCGCATAAATGCCGAGGCTGTAGTCCGACAGCTTGCGCGTGATCAGCGGACCCTTGCGCGGGCGCGCGAGCAACACCGCCATATCGGCCTCGCGCCGCGAGGGATTGAGGAAGCCGGACGAGGCGACAAGGTCGATCTCGAGTTCGGGATGCGCCGCGACGAACCCCGCAAGGCGCGGCGCGATAAAGCTGTTGCCGAAGCCTTCGGACACGCTGACGCGTAATTGCCCCGATAGCGCCGACGCACCTTCGCGTGCCGAATGGATGCGCGCCGCGGCCGCCGCCATCGCTTCGGCGTGCGGAACGAGCGCCCGGCCGGCTGCGGTCAGAACGAAACCCGATGGCGCGCGTTCGAACAGGGTCTGGCCGAGCGCGGCTTCGAGCGCGCTCACTCGCCGGCTGACCGTCGTCGCATCGACCTGCAACGCCGCGCTGGCGCGTGCGAGCGTGCCGTGGCGCGCGACAAACAGGAAATATTGCAGCCTATCCCAATCCATGACCTGCAAATATGCAGTATCGTCCTGCAAGTCTATCCCTTGCAATCGCGCCGCAACTCGGCTGTGGCAGCGGCAAGATTTTACGGGAGACTCGGACATGCGACAGATCGACCATCACATCGTCGGCGGTGCCGGCGGCAGCGCCCGCCAGGGCGACGTCTTCGACCCCAACAGCGGCGGTATTCAGGCGCAGGTCGCGCTCGGCGACGCGGCTTTGCTCGACCGCGCGGTCGCCGCGGCGAAGGCGGCGCAGCCCGGCTGGGCCGCCACGAACCCGCAGCGCCGCGCGCGCGTGATGTTCGAATTCAAGCGCCTTGTCGAAGCGAACATGGATGCGCTCGCGCACATGCTGTCGAGCGAACATGGCAAGGTGATCGCCGATTCAAAGGGCGACATCCAGCGCGGGCTCGAAGTCATCGAATTCTGCTGCGGCATCCCGCATGTGCTGAAGGGCGAATATACGCAGGGCGCCGGTCCGGGCATCGACGTCTATTCGATGCGCCAGCCGATCGGTATTGGCGCGGGCATCACCCCGTTCAATTTCCCCGCGATGATCCCGCTTTGGATGAGCGGCGTCGCGATCGCGACCGGCAATGCCTTCATCATCAAGCCGAGCGAGCGCGACCCCTCGGTCCCCGTCCGCCTCGCCGAACTCTTCCTCGAAGCCGGCCTTCCCGAGGGCATCTGCCAGGTCGTCCATGGCGACAAGGAAATGGTCGACGCGATCCTCGATCATCCCGATATCGGCGCGGTCAGCTTCGTCGGCTCGTCGGACATCGCGCATTATGTCTACAATCGCGGCGTCGCGAACGGAAAGCGCGTGCAAGCGATGGGCGGCGCGAAGAACCACGGCATCGTCATGCCCGACGCCGACCTCGACCAGGTCGTCAATGACCTGACCGGCGCGGCCTTCGGCTCGGCGGGCGAACGCTGCATGGCGCTGCCTGTCGTTGTTCCCGTCGGCGAAGGCACCGCCAATCGCCTCCGCGAGAAACTGATCCCGGCGATCGCCGCGCTGCGCGTCGGCGTGTCGACCGATGCCGAGGCGCATTACGGCCCCGTGGTGACGCAGGCGCACAAGGAAAAGGTCGAAGGCTGGATCCAGAAATGCGCCGACGAAGGCGCCGAACTCGTCGTCGACGGCCGCGGCTTCTCGCTTCAGGGGCATGAAAAGGGCTTCTTCATCGGCCCGACCCTGTTCGACCATGTCACCACCGACATGGAGTCGTATAAGGAAGAGATCTTCGGTCCGGTGCTGCAGATCGTCCGCGCCGCCAATTTCGAGGAGGCACTCGAGCTGCCGTCGAAGCATCAGTACGGCAACGGCGTCGCGATCTTCACGCGCAACGGCCACGCCGCGCGCGAATTCGCGGCGCGCGTCAATGTCGGCATGGTCGGCATCAACGTGCCGATCCCGGTGCCCGTCGCCTATCACAGCTTCGGCGGCTGGAAGCGGTCGGCGTTCGGCGACACCAACCAGCACGGCATGGAAGGGGTGAAATTCTGGACCAAGGTCAAAACGATCACCCAGCGCTGGCCCGACGGTTCGCCTGACGGCGGCAACGCGTTCGTCATCCCGACGATGGGCTGACGCCGCTTTGCTGCGGGGCTGGCTCCTGCCGCTGCTGATTTTGTTGCTACTGCCGGTTCCGGCGGCAGCGCAGAAGATGATCGCGCTGTCGTTCGACGACGTCCCGCGCGGGCGCGGGGTCTTCTTCACGCCCGACGAGCGCACACAGCGCATCATTGCGGAGTTGAAAAAAGCAAAGGCGCCGCAGGCGGTCTTCTTCGTCAATCCGGTCGCGATCGGGCAGGGCGACGGCGGCGTCGGCGAGCAGCGCATCGCTGCCTATGTCGCCGCGGGCCATGTCATCGCGAACCACAGCAATAGCCATCCGCGCCTCAGCACGACCGATACCGCCGCCTATCTCGCCGACATCGACGCGGCCGAGGTCTGGCTCAAGGGTCGTCCCGGCTACCGCCCCTGGTTCCGCTTTCCCTTCCTCGACGAGGGCGGCAAGGACAAGGCAAAGCGCGATGCGTTGCGCGCCGGCCTCGCCGAACGCGGGCTCCGCAACGGCTATGTCACTGCCGAATCCTCCGACTGGCACCTCGAAAGCCTGACGCGCGAAGCGGTGAAGGCGGGAAAGACCGTCGACCGGAAGGCGCTCGGCATGCTCTATGTGACATGGCATGTCGAGGCCGCCGATTTCGCCGACGCAATGATGCAAAAGGTCACCGGCCGTCAGCCGGTGCAGGTGATGTTGCTCCACGAAACCGATCTGGCGGCGCTCTATATCGGCGACCTCGTCCGCGCGCTGCGAAAGGCCGGCTGGACTGTTGTCAGCGCCGACCAGGCCTATGCCGATCCGATCGGCAAGGCGATGCCCGATGTGCCGTCGGCGCAGGGCACGCTGACCGAGGCGCTTGCCTGGGCTGCGGGCGTCCCTGCCCCACGCTGGTATCGCTATAACCAGACCGATCTCGCAACCGCGGCGTTCCGCAACAAGGTGCTGGGCGAATGACGCGGCCCGCGATGAAACCCGCCAGCCGCGCCGCGCATTTCTCCTTTCGAAGGAGACGAGAGATGACCCGCCTGATGCTTCCCGCGACATTGCTGCTGCTCGCCGCGTGCAGCGGCGGCAAGGACGAGGAGTCCGGCCCTGAAGCCAGCGCCTCGATCGGCCCGCTACAAAAAGCTGGGCGCCCCGTGCCCGCCGAAACGCCCGAACCGACGGTCGATGCCGATCTGTCCGACGGTGCGGAAGACACTGCGGCAACGCCCGAAACCAAACCGGCGGGCGACGGCAAGGCGATCCCCGCCGCGATCCGCGGCCGATGGGCGCTCAAGGTTGCCGATTGCAAGGCGAAGAAGGGCACCGACCTCACCGCGCTGACGATCGATGCGACGAACCTGCGCTTCTACGAATCGCACGGCGAACTCGCGCGTGTGCGGGAAAGCGATGCCGGCCGCATCGTTGCCGACTATAAATTCAGCGGCGAAGGCGTCGAATGGGATCGCCGGATGCAACTCGACCTCGCCGATGGCGGCAAGACGCTGATCCGCCGCGACGAGGGCGAGGGTGCCGCCGCGGACCCGATGCGCTATACGCGCTGCGTCTGATGGTTTTGAAAGGGAGACTCATGATGGATATTCGCCTGTTAGCCATTGCCGCCGCGCTGCCGCTCGCCGCTTGCACACAGGAACGGCCGCCCGTCGAATCGACCCCGACCCCGCCCGCCGAAGCCGCGTGCAACGCCGACGCGGTGCAGTCGCTCGTCGGCCAGACCGCGACCGCCGAAGTCGGCGGCCAGCTGCTCAAGGGCAGCGGCGCGACCAATCTGCGTTGGGTGCCGCCGCGCACCGCGGTCACCATGGATTTCCGTCCCGACCGGCTGACCGTCTCCTACGACGACGCGCTCAAGATCGAACGGATCAGCTGTGGCTGATTCGACACGCCGCAATCACAGCTCCGCGTCCCCCTTCGAACCGGTCTACGGCTACAGCCGCGCGGTTCGGGTGGGGAACCGCATCGACGTCGCGGGCTGCGCGCCGATCGAGCCCGATGGCTCGTCGACTCCCGGCGATGCCGGGATACAGGCGGCGCGCTGCATCGCGATCATCGGCGAGGCGCTCGAAGCGCTGGGCGGCAGCTTCGCCGATGTCGTGCGCACGCGCATGTACATCACCGACGCCGCCGACGCCGACCTCGTCGGTCTTGCGCACGGATCGGCATTCAAAAATGTCCGTCCGGCATCGACGATGCTGGTTGTGCCGGCGCTGATCCGGCCCGAATGGAAAGTCGAAATCGAAGCCGAAGCCATTATCGAGAAATGACCATGACCGACCAGTTCCAGCTTACCGACGACCAGCTCGCCATTCAGGATATGGCGCGCAAATTCACCGCCGATCGCATCACCCCCTTCGCAGCCGAATGGGACGAGAAACATCATTATCCCGTCGATGTGTGGAAAGCGGCGGGTGAGCTGGGTTTCGGCGCCATCTATGTGGCCGAGGAATCGGGCGGCATCGGGCTCGGCCGGATGGAGGCGGCGTTGATCATGGAGGCGATGGCCTATGGCTGCCCCGCGACCAGCGCCTATATCTCGATCCACAATATGGCGACGTGGATGATCGACCGCTTCGGCGGCGCCGAGATCAAGGCGCGCTTCCTCCCCGACCTCGTCAGCATGGACAAGATTGCGAGCTATTGCCTGACCGAACCGGGTTCGGGGTCCGACGCCGCGGCGCTCAAGGCGACCGCCAAGCGTGATGGCGACCATTATGTGCTGAACGGCACCAAACAGTTCATCTCGGGCGCGGGTTATAACGACATCTATGTCTGCATGGTCCGCACCAGCGAGGAAAAGTCGAAGGGGATCAGCTGCCTCGTCGTCGAAAAGGATACGCCGGGATTGAGCTTCGGCGCGCCCGAGAAAAAGCTGGGCTGGAATGCCTCGCCGACCGCGCAGGTGATCTTCGAGGATTGCCGCGTGCCGGTCGAAAATCTCGTCGGTGCCGAGGGCGACGGCTTCCGCTTTGCGATGGCGGGGCTCGACGGCGGCCGCCTCAACATCGGAGCGTGCTCGCTCGGCGGCGCGCAGCGCTGCCTCGACGAAGCGGTCGCCTATACCAAGGACCGCCAGCAGTTCGGCCAGCCGATCGCCGATTTCCAGAATACCCAGTTCATGCTCGCCGACATGGCGACCGATCTCGAAGCCGCGCGTGCGCTGCTTTATATGGCGGCGGCCAAGGTCACCGCGAACGCGCCCGACAAGTCGCGCTTTTCGGCGATGGCGAAGCGGCTCGCGACCGACAATGGCAGCAAGATCGTTAACGACGCGCTCCAGCTGTTCGGTGGCTATGGTTATTTGAAGGATTATCCGATCGAGCGTTTCTGGCGCGACCTGCGCGTCCATTCGATCCTCGAGGGCACCAACCAGGTGATGCGGATGATCGTCGGAAGGGACCTGCTGCGCCAATGACAGACGATGTTTTGATCGGTGCCGACGTTCGTGTCGGCCGCCTGTCGCTCAATCGCCCGAAGGCGATCCATGCGCTCAACCTTGCGATGTGCGACGCGATGATCGATGCCCTCGTCAAATGGCGCGACGACGATGCGATCGAGGCGGTGATCATCGACCATAGCGAGGGCCGCGGTTTCTGCGCCGGCGGCGATATCCGCATGCTCGCGACAAGCGGCGCGAAAGACGGCAAGGAAGCGCGCCAATTCTTCCACACCGAATATCGCCTCAACCATCTGCTCTTCACTTACGCCAAGCCCGTCGTCGCCTTCATGGACGGCATCACTATGGGCGGCGGGGTGGGTATTTCGCAGCCGGCGAAATATCGCGTCGCGACCGAGCATACGCGCTTTGCAATGCCCGAAACCGGGATCGGCCTGTTCCCCGATGTCGGCGGCGGCTGGTATCTGCCACGGCTCGAGGGCCGCGTCGGCGCTTATCTTGCGCTCACCGGGGCGCGGCTCGATGGGGCGGAGTGTCTGGCGCTCGGCCTCGCGACGCATTATCTGCCGTCCGAAAAGCTTGCCGAGGCGAAGGAACGCATCGCGGTCGATCCGACCCGCATCGGCGGCATCCTGGGCGAATTGTCGGTCACCGCGCCGCCTGCCGGAATCACCCAGCATATCGAACGGATCAACCGCCTGTTCGCGAGCGACACCTATGAGGATATCCTCGCCGCGCTCGAAGCCGACGGCGGCGAGTGGGCCGAAAAGGAGCTCGCGACGCTCCACGGCAAATCGCCGCAGACGTGCAAGGTCGCGCTCCGCCAGCTGAAGGAAGGCGGCGAGATGCACGACTTTGCCGAGCAGATGCGCCAGGAATATGCGATCGGCAGCCGCGTCGTTCAGATGCACGACTTTATCGAGGGTGTCCGTGCGCTGATTATCGACAAGGACAACAGCCCGAAATGGGATCCGCCGACGCCCGAGGCCGTCACCGAAGACTGGATCGACGCAATCTTTGCGCCGCTTCCCGAAAACGAGAAATGGACCCCGCTCACTTAAGCTCGTCACCCCGGGCTTGATCCGGGGTCCCTTCACGCAGCGTCGGAATGGATACCGGATCGAGTCCGGTATGACGATAATCCGGAGACTGACCGAATGACCTACGAAACCCTTCTCGTCGAACAGCGCGGGGCCGTCACGTTGGTGACGCTCAACCGCCCGCAGGCGCTGAACGCGCTGAATTCGGGCGTCCTCGACGACCTGATCGCCGCCTTCGCTGCCTTCGAAGCCGATCCCGGCCAGCGCTGCGCCGTCCTCACCGGATCGGGCGACAAGGCGTTCGCCGCGGGCGCCGACATCAAGGAAATGGCCGACAAGCCGGCATCGGATTTCTACCTCGAAGATTTCTTCTCGAAATGGACGAGCGATTTCGTGAAGAAGGTCCGCAAGCCGTGGATCGCCGCGGTCAACGGCTTCGCGCTCGGCGGCGGCTGCGAGCTGGCGATGATGGCCGACTTCATCATCGCCAGCGAGAAGGCGAAATTCGGCCAGCCCGAAATCAAGCTCGGCGTCGCGCCCGGCATGGGCGGCTCGCAGCGGCTGACGCGCGCGATCGGCAAGGCGAAGGCGATGGAAATGTGCCTGACCGGCCGGATGATGGACGCCGCCGAAGCCGAACGTTCGGGCCTCGTCGCGCGCGTGGTCGAGCATGCGACGCTGGTCGACGACGCGGTGAAGACCGCGACCGTCATCGCCGCGATGCCGCCGATGGCCGCGATGGTGAACAAGGACATGGTCAACGCCGCGTTCGAAACGACGCTCGATCAGGGGCTGATCTACGAACGCCGCCTGTTCCAGATCCTCGCCGCGACCGAGGACAAAGCCGAAGGCATGGCCGCCTTCATCGAAAAGCGCGAAGGCGTGTGGAAGGGTCGCTGACATGAAAATCGCATTTATCGGGCTCGGCAATATGGGCGGCGGCATGGCCGCGAATCTGGCGAAGGCCGGCCACGAGGTTCGCGCCTTCGACCTCAGCGAAGACGCGCTTGCACGTGCTGTCGAAGCGGGTTGTTCGCGCGCAGCTTCCGCCGCGGAAGCCGTCACCGGCACGGAAGCCGTCGTGACGATGCTCCCCGCGGGCAAGCATGTCGCCTCGGTCTATGAAAGCGACGTTTTCCCGAACGCCGCGCCGGGCACCTTGCTCCTCGATTGCTCGACGATCGACGTCGCGACAGCGCGCTCGAATATCGAAGCCGCCACCATCAAGGGCTTCGTTGCGGTCGACGCGCCGGTGTCGGGAGGCATTGCCGCCGCCAACGCCGGCACGCTGACCTTCATGGTCGGCGGCACCGGTGACGGCTTTGCGCGCGCCGAACCGATCCTTGGCCTTATGGGCAAGGCGGTGATCCACGCGGGCGACGCCGGGGCGGGTCAGGGCGCGAAGATCTGCAACAATATGCTCCTCGGCGCCTCGATGGTCGCGACGTGCGAGACGCTCGCGCTCGCGCAGAAGCTCGGGCTCGACCCGCAGAAATTCTTCGACATCGCCAGCGTGTCGTCGGGGCAATGCTGGTCGCTGACCTCTTACGCGCCGCTTCCCGGCGTCGGCCCGACCACGCCCGCCGACAATGATTATAAGGGCGGGTTCGCCGCGGCGCTGATGCTTAAGGATCTGCGCCTCGCGATGGAAGCGGCGGCGAGCGTCGATGCCGACGTCCCGATGGGATCAAAGGCGCGCGAACTCTACGAAGCCTTTGTTGAGGCCGACAAGGACGGCCGCGACTTTTCGGCGATCATCAACACGCTTCAGTAAAAGTCGGCGGTCTCGCCGCCATCGCGGCGGTCGGTCCGGTGCACCTGCGTCGGCGTCTTACGCTCGCCGGTGCGCACTTCGATCCGTCCGTCGATCCGGCGCACCTCGGCGGGCGCCAGGACACGCGCGCGCGCGATGCCGATCGCGTTAACCTGCGCCGTCGCCACAGGAGCGGCCACCGGTACGCTGCCGGTGAGCAGGAGGACGGCGAGGAAAGACATGGCGATCATGCTCTGCCGTAACGGCAGGTCTTGCCAGCGCTTTAACCCTGAATCGCAAGTTTTCGGTCGCACCTGCGGCAGCGCGAAGGCAAAAGAAAGGCCGCCTGCCCCGCGCTGGGACAGGCGGCCTGATCTTCGTAAGCGGCGAAGGGCTTAGAAGCCCGCCTTCGCCTCCGCCTTTTCCTTGAGCAAAGGTGCGACCGCAAAGCCGTGCTTTTCCAGCGCCGCGACGATCTTGTCGGTGCCTTCGAGGCCCGCCCAGAACATCGGGCCGCCGCGATAGACCGGCCAGCCATAGCCATAGATCCACACGACATCGATGTCCGACGCGCGCTGCGCCTTACCTTCCGCCAGGATCAGCGCGCCTTCGTTGACCATCGGATATAGGGTGCGTTCGATGATTTCCTGATCGCTGATCTCGCGCTTCGCCTTGTTCGACCGTGAACGGAAATCCTCGATGATTTCGGCGACTTCGGCGCTGGGCGACGGATTGCGCTTTTCGTCATAATCGTAAAAGCCCTTGCCGGTCTTTTGTCCCCAGCGGCCGACCGCCGCGAGCGCGTCGCGGATCGATTCGATGCGCGTCGGGTCGCGGTGCCAGCCGATGTCGACGCCCGCGAGGTCGCTCATCTGGAACGGACCCATCGGCATGCCGAATTCGACATGGACCTTGTCGATCTGCTGCGGCGTGGCGCCTTCCATCAACAGGTTCATCGCCTCGACCTGGCGCGGCTTGAGCATGCGGTTGCCGATAAAGCCGTCGCACACGCCCGCGACCACCGCGACCTTGCCGATCTTCTTGCCGATCGCCATCGCCGTCGCCAGCGCGTCGGGCGCGGTCTTTTCGCCGCGCACGACTTCGAGCAGCTTCATGACATTGGCGGGCGAGAAGAAATGCATGCCGAGCACATCGCCGGGGCGGCTCGTCGCGGTCGCGATCTCGTCGATGTCGAGATAGGAGGTGTTCGATGCGAGGATCGCGCCGGGCTTGGCGATCGTGTCGAGCTTGGCGAAGATCTCCTTCTTCACGTCCATATTTTCATAGACGGCCTCGATGATCAGGTCGCAGTCGGCCAGATCGTCGAGGTTGAGCGTCGGGGTCAGGATGCCCATCATCTGCTCGACCTGCTCGGGCTTGAAGCGACCCTTGGCGGCCGACGCTTCGTAATTCTTGCGGATCACGCCGGTGCCGCGGTCGAGCGCTTCCTGCTGCATCTCGGCGATCGTGACCGGAATGCCCTTCTGAAGGAAGTTCATCGAGATGCCGCCGCCCATCGTGCCGGCGCCGATGACGCCGACCTTCTTGATATCGCGGAGCTGGGTATCTTTGGGCAGGCCGTCGATCTTCGCGGCCTGACGCTCGGCAAAGAAGATATGGCGCTGTGCGGCCGACTGGCTGCCGAACATCAGCTTCATGAACTGCTCGCGCTCGAAGGCCAGCCCTTCCTCGAACGGAAGCCGCGTTGCGGCCTCGACACAGGCAAGGTTGGCGTAAGGCGCCTCGAACCCGCGCCAGCGCTTGGCATTGGCGGTCTTGAGCTGTTCGATCACCGCGACATCGCCGAACACCGGGCGCTCGCGCGTCGGGCGCGGACCGTCGGCGATCTTCGCGCGGGCGAAGGCGATCGCATCGGCGGCGAGGCTGTCCTCGCCCGCGAGTTCGTCGACAAGGCCGAGCTCCTTCGCCTTCGATGCAGGAAGCGGATCGCCGGTCGAGGTCATCGTTGCCGCGGCTTCGACCCCGACGACGCGCGGCAGGCGCTGCGTGCCGCCCGCGCCGGGCAGCAGTCCAAGCTTCACTTCGGGCACGCCGAGCTTCGCCGACGGGACGGCGATGCGGTAATGGCAGACCAGTGCGGTTTCGAGACCTCCCCCAAGGGCTGTTCCGTGGATCGCCGCAACGACGGGCTTCGACGCCGCTTCGATGCTGTTGAGAACCGCGTTAAAATCGGGGCCGCGCGGCGGCTTGCCGAATTCGCTGATGTCGGCGCCCGCGATGAAGGTCGAACCGGCGCAGCGCAGCACGATCGCCTTGACGCTGTCGTCGGCGAGCGCGGCGGCGAAATGATCCTCAAGGCCCTGACGGACGTGCCAGCTCAGCGCGTTCACGGGCGGGTTGTTGACGATGATGACGGCGACGTCGCCATCCTTCTCCAGCGTGACGCTGACGGGGGTTTCTTCGGACATGGGAAAGGCTCCTTGGTTCAATCGTCGATGGCGGCGTGGACCAAAGTCTTGACCTCGCGCCGCACGGGATAGGTGGATGAAGGCATGAGCTGGGTCATGAAGACCATGCAGATCTGCTCGACCGGATCGACGAAGAAACCGGTCGAGAACATGCCCCCCCAGTAATAATCGCCGACCGAGCCGGGGGTCATCGTCTGCGCCGGGCTTTCGTTTACCGCAAAGCCCAGACCAAAACCAACCCCGGCATTTTCGGCCTCCGAAAAGATGCCGACGCTGTGCTGGACCAGGTCGCCCCCGCCGACGAGATGGTTCGCGGTCATCAGATCCAGCGTCTTGCGGCTGACGATGCGCATGCCATCGAGCGCGCCGCCGCCGAGCAGCATCAGGCAGAAACGGTGATAGTCGGCGAGGGTTGAAACCAGCCCGCCACCGCCCGAATGAAAGCTGCGGTCCTTGGCCCAGCGGCTTTTGTCGCCACCGTCGAACGGCTTCATCTTAGCCTGCGGGTCGAACATATAGCAGTCGGTCAGCCGATGCTGCTGTCCGGCGAGCACTTTGAACCCGGTGTCGACCATGCCAAGCGGGGCGAAGATACGCTCTTGCAGGACCTGTGCGAAAGGCTTGCCTTCGATCCGCTCGATCACCGCGCCAAGCACGTCGGTGGCCATCGAATAATTCCAGTGCGCGCCGGGGTCGAACTGCAGCGGGATTTTCGCCAGCCCTTCGATGAAGCTGTCCATCGTATAATCGGCATCGAAATCGTCGATCCGCGCCTTGCGGTACGCGGCGTCGACCGGGGTGCGCTCCTGAAAACCATAGGTGAGACCCGCGGTATGGCGCAGCAGGTCGACCATGCGGATCGGCTGCGTTGGCGGCCGTGTCAGGAAGGGGACATTGCCGCCGCCCGCGACGAACACGCCGGTGTCCTTGAACTCGGGGCAATATTTGACGAGCGGGTCCGACAGCGCAACCTTGCCCTCCTCAACCAGCATCATGAAGGCGATGCTGGTGATCGGCTTGGTCATGCTGGCGATGCGGAAGATCGCATCCTCCTTCAGCGCTTCGCCGGGTCGTGCCTCGCCGATGCACGACAGATGCGCGATCTCGCCCCGGCGTGACACAAGTGTCGCGGCGTGCGGGAGACGGCCAGCGCCGATATATTTTGCCTCGAGGAAGGCGGGGATGCGGTCGAGCCGCGCCGTATCGAAACCGTGACCCATAGCTATCCTATCAATGCGAAGTCTGGCCAAGCAGCTGGCGCGTCACCGGATGCGAGCTGGTGAGCCCGCCATCGACTGCGATCGCCTGCCCGTTGACGTAACTTGCCTGGTCGCTCGCGAGGAAAAGCGCAACATTCGCGAGCTCTTCGGGCTGCGCGGCGCGGCGGAGCGGGTTGAGCTGGCCGAGCTTGTGGGTGACTTCCTTGGCCTTGGCATAGTCGAACGTCGGCTTGGTCATCCCGGTCTCGGTCAGCCCGGGGCAGATCGCGTTGACGCGCACGCCGCTCGTCGACAGCTGCTGCGCCGCGGTCTTGGCGAGGTTGATGACCCCCGCCTTCGATGCCGAATAGGCCCCCGGACCCGCGCCTGAATTCAATCCCGCGACGCTCGCGGTCAGCACGATCGCGCCGCCGCGACCCTGATCGACCATCGCCTTGCCGGCATGCTTCACCATCAGCGCGGGGCCGATCAGATTGACGCGCAGCGTCTCGGCCCAGGCGATCGGGTCGAAATCGAAAATGCCGCCCATGTCGCCGATGATCCCGGCATTGGCGAAGGCGATGTCGAGCGCGCCATAAGTGTCTTTCGCTGTCGCAACGAGTTGCGCGACATCGGCCTCGACCCCTGCGTCGATCTCCAGCGCCACCGCTTCTCCCCCGGCATCCTTCACCAGCTGCGCGGTCTCATGCACCGCTGCCGTCTTGTCGCCGAGCACCAGCTTCGCGCCCTCGGCGGCAAAGCGCAGCGCGCTTGCGCGGCCGATGCCCGAACCGGCGCCCGTGATAATTGCGACCTTGCCGTCCAACGCGCCCATCATGCGCCTCCCGAAATTGTGGCTCCGCCATCGCACACGATGGTCTGGCCGGTGGTGAATGCCCCCGCCTTGCTGGCGAGAAAGACCGCGGCGCCCGCGATCTCGTGCGGCTCGCCGATCCGCTTCAGCGTCGAAGCCGCGGTCGATCGTTTCAGATTCTCGGGATTTTCCCACAAAGCGCGCGCCATGTCGGTGCGTACCAGCCCCGGCGCGATGCAATTGACGCGCACGCCGCGCGGCCCGAACTCGACCGAGAAATTGCGCGCGACCTGCATGTCGGCCGCTTTCGAGATCCCGTACGCGCCGATGATCGGCGATCCTTTCAGCCCGCCGATCGAGCTGATGATCGTGATCGATCCCTCGCCGCGTTCGAGCATTTCGGGCGCGACCATCGTGATCAGCCAGTGGTTGGACAGGATATTATTGTCCATGATCTTGCGGAACTGGTCGTCGCTGATGCCCAAGCCGGGGCCGTAATAGGGGTTCGATGCGGCGTTGCAGACCAGCGCGGTGATCTTTCCGAACGCGGCGCGCGTTTCATCGACCAGATTTTGCAGGTCGTCCTTCGACGAAATATTGGCGGCGACCGCAATCGCGGTGCCGTCGCCGAACGTCGCGTTGATCTCCGCCGCGGTGGCGTCGCAGGCATCCTGCTTGCGGCTCGAAATCACGACCTTCGCGCCCTGTTCGGCCATCGCTTCGGCGGTCGCCTTGCCGATACCGCGCGACGATCCGGTGATCAGCGCGACTTGCCCCTTCATATCGAACAGGCTCATGCGCCGGCCTTTCGTGCAAAGTCCCACGCCCGTTCGGCGAGCGGACGGACGCGTTCGGACATATCCCTGGCATGCTGCGACGAGGCGGTGCCCTCGATCACGCGCTTCTTGATGCCCTGAATGATCCCGGCGAGGCGGAAGAAATTATAGGCGAAATACCAGTTCATGTCGGGCACCCCGGTGCGGTCGGTCGCGGCGCAATAGCGGGTGACCATCTCGTCCAATTCGGGAATGCCGAGCGTCTTGCGATCAAGATCCATCACCCCCGAACGCCCGCCATTCTCGGTCACCCACGCCATCGCGACATAGGTGAAATCGGCGAGCGGATCGCCCAATGTCGACAATTCCCAGTCGAGCACCGCAAGCACCTCGGGCCGGTCCTTGGCAAAGATCATATTGTCGATGCGGTAATCGCCATGGACGACGCTGGTGCGCGTCTGTTCGGGCAGGCTGGCGGGCAGGAACGCGATCAGCTGCTCCATCTCGTCCATCGTCTCGGTTTCGGCGAGGCGATATTGCTTGGTCCAGCGGTCGACCTGGCGACCGAAATAATTGCCCGGCTTGCCATAATCGGACAGTCCCGCCGCCTTGACATCGACCTTGTGCAGCGCGGCGAGCGTGTCGATCATAGCTTCATAGGTCGCGCGGCGGTTCTCGGGGGTCGATCCCGGCATCGCGCCGTCCCAGATCGTGTGGCCGTCGACCATGCCCATGACATAGAACCAGCTGCCGGTGACGCTGTCGTCGGTGCACAGGCCATATTGGCGCGCGACCGGGAAACCCATCTTATGCAGGCCGGACTGGACCTTATATTCGCGGTCGACTGCATGCGCCGAAGGGAGCAGCGGACCATAGGGCTTGCGCCGCAGCACATAATTGCCCGACGGCGCCGAAATCTTGTAGGTCGGGTTCGACTGGCCGCCCGCAAATTTATGCTGGGTCAACGGGCCTTCAAAACCCTCGACATTCGCTTCCATCCACGCGGTCAGCTTCGCTTCGTCGAGCACGTCGGCGCCTTCGGGCGCGACGGTGCCACTGAAGGCCTTTTGCGCGTCCAAGGTCATAAGTCCTTCCCCTCCCGCATAAACCGCGCGAGCGCCAATAAATAGGGACAGTCCCTATTTAATCCAAACCGATGCGTCGAACAGCCAGCGCCCGCTCTAATTAAATAGGGACTGTCCCTATTTATTGGCTCAGGGCTGCCCATCATTGATCGAAAACGATCACCGACCGAGCGGCGTCGCCTTTCTTCATCTTGTCAAAGCCTTCGTTGATCCGCTCGAGCGGGATCGTCTCGGCGACAATGCTGTCGAGGTCGAGCAGTCCGCGCAGGTAGAAGTCGACAAGCCGTGGGATGTCGACCGGGAAGCGGTTGCCGCCCATGATCGCGCCCTGCAATTTCTTGCCCGACAGCAGGTCCATCGCGCTGAGCCCGACTTTCTCGCTCAGCGGCATCATGCCGAGGATCGTCGCGGTGCCGCCGCGGCGGAGCGACGCGACCGCAAGCGCTGCCGAAGCCGGACGCCCGACCGCCTCGATCGCATGATCGACACCGCCCTTGGTGAGTTCGAGGATCTGCTTCGCGGCATCGCCGTCCATTGCATCGACGACATCTGTCGCGCCCAGCTTCATCGCCAGCGCGCGCTTTTCGGGCACCGGATCGGCGGCAATGATCCGCCCCGCGCCCGCGATCTTCGCGGCGTTGATCGTTGCGAGCCCGACACCGCCGCAACCGACGACCGCGACCGTCTCGCCCGGGGTCACCTTGCACGCGTTGAAAATCGTGCCCGCGCCCGTCGTCACCGCGCAGCCGATCACCGCGGCGCGGTCGAGCGGCATGTCGGGATTAATCGCAACGCACGCATGTTCGTGAACGAGCATCGTTTCGGCAAAGGCGCTGAGGTTGAGCATCTGGTTGACCAGGCTGCCATCGGGACGCGTGATGCGCGGCGCTGATCCGATGGCGCGGCGCGTATCGCCGCCCATGCACAGCGACATGCGACCGGTGACGCAATATTCGCAGTGACCGCAGAACGCTGAGAGGCAGGTGACGACCGCGTCGCCGACCTTGACCGTGCGCACTTCGCTGCCGACCGCCTCGACGATGCCCGCGGCTTCATGGCCGGGAATCGCGGGCAACGGGTGCGGATAGGCGCCGTCGATGAAATGCAGGTCCGAATGGCACAGCCCGCAGGCGGCGGTGCGGATACGCACCTCGTGCGGACCGCAATCGGCGATCACGACATTCTCGATCGACAGCGGCTTACCCGGTTCGATCAGAATCGCGGCTTTTGTCATTCCCATCTCCGTATTATCCCCCTCCCGCAAGCAGGAGGGGGAGCGTTTTAACGCGAAACGCCGATGTCGCCCGACGAAAAGCCCGGGTCGCTCGCTTCGCTATGCTTGGCGAATTCGATGCGGGCGATCGCGCGTTCATGCACTTCGTCGGGACCATCGGCCAGACGCAGCGTACGCTGATGTGCAAAGGCCTTGGCCAGTCCGAAATCCTCGGACACGCCGCCGGCGCCATGCGCCTGGATCGCGTCGTCGATGATCTTCAGCGCCATGTTCGGCGCCTGCACCTTGATCATCGCGATTTCGGCCGCGGCCGACTTGTTGCCGACCTTGTCCATCATGTCGGCCGCCTTGAGGCACAGCAGGCGCGTCATTTCGATGTCGATGCGCGCCCGCGCCAGGCGATGTTCCCAGATGCTGTATTCGGCGATCTTCTTGCCGAAGGCGACGCGCGACTGCAGCCGCTTTGCCATCTTGCTGATCGCTTCCTCGGCGACGCCGATCGTGCGCATGCAATGGTGGATGCGGCCCGGCCCGAGGCGCCCCTGCGCGATCTCGAAGCCGCGGCCTTCGCCCAGCAGCATCGCTTCCTCGGCGTTGACGCGAACGTCTTTCAGCTGGATTTCCATATGGCCGTGCGGCGCGTCGTCATAACCGAAGACGGGCAGATGGCGCAGGATGGTGACGCCGGGGGCGTTCAGCGGCATCAGCACCATCGACTGCTGCGCGTGGCGCTTGGCGGCGAAATCGGTCTTGCCCATCACGATCGCGACTTCGCAGCGCGGATCGCCCGCGCCCGACGACCACCATTTGGTGCCGTTGATGACATAATCGTCGCCGTCGCGCTCGATGCGCGTTTCGATGTTCGTCGCGTCGGACGAGGCGACCGCGGGCTCGGTCATCAGGAACGCCGAACGGATCTGCCCGTTCATCAGGCGGCCGAGATATTTTTCCTTCTGCGCACGAGTCCCGTAACGGTGGAACACTTCCATATTGCCGGTGTCGGGCGCCGAGCAGTTGAAAACTTCGCTGGCGAAACCGACGCGGCCCATTTCCTCGGCGCACAGCGCATATTCGAGGTTGGTGAGGCCGGGGCCTTCGAACTCGAACGTCTCGTCGACATGGTGGTGCGCGCCGCTGCGCGGGGGCATGAACAGGTTCCAGATGCCGGCGTCCTTCGCCTCGGCCTTCAGATCCTCGACGATCTGGATGACTTTCCAGCGATCGCCGGCCTTGTCTTGCTCGTTATACGTCGGCACCGCGGGGCGAACCTTGCGCTCGATGAAATCGCGCACGCGGTCGCGCCAATAGACCTGCCGGTCGGTGAGGTCGAAATCCATCTTCGCATCCTTCCCTTTACGTTCACGTAAACCATTGGACCGATTCGTCGGCCTTGCCAAGTGCCGTGGGTCCGAAAATTACATCATTCCGTCGCTTGGCGACATGTTCGTTACGGATGCACTCCGCTGGCGTCGGGTTCGGCGCGCGCGGCGTCGTCGAGAAGCGCGAGCCGCGCCTCATGATCGGCGCGCGAGATCGGGAATTTACGCATCACGATCAGCCCCAGCGTGCCAATGATCAGGATCGCGAGCGCATAGCCGAGCGCGAGATTGCCGAGCACGTCGCTGCCGACCTCGCCCGGTTTCGCGTTCGCCGGAAACGCTGCAAGCGACAGGATCAGCCCGGCAGCGAAAATGCCGATGCCGGTCGCGCATTTCTGCATGAAGAAATAACCTGCGAAAAACAGACCTTCGGACCGGCGCCCGGTCTCGCTCTGCGACGCTTCGACGACATCGGCCATCATCGAGGACGACAGGATCATCAATATGATCGAGAAGCTGTTCGACACGAACACCAGCGCAAACATCGTCGCGACGCTGGGCTTGCCGGGCAGACCGGGGAATATTCCCTGTATCCATGCAAAATAGATACCGCTGTTGACCAGTAGCGCGATGGCACCAGCGACGATCGCACCGTCGCGCTTGCCGAATTTTGCCGATAGCGGAGCGACCAGCAGAAAAGCGGCAATCATCGATCCGAATAGCAGGAAGACATAAGCGACCATCTCGACCTGCGAGAACTGCCAGAAAAAGCCGAGCAGATAATTGTTCATCGAAAAGGTGATGCCCTGATTGACGAAGCCGAACAGCGCCGCAAAAATCAACCACAGGAACGCGCGGTTCGACAGCGTGTCGCGCATATCGCGCAGGATGTGGCGCAGCGTCATCACCGGCTTCACATCGGCGAGGTTGGATACCGCGATCCTTTTATGCTGCCCGGCCGCCGAAACGAGCACCGCGCCCGCCATCATCAGCGCCCCGGCGAGGGCATAGGGGAAATATCCGTCGGGATCGACGAGGCCCTTCGCGCCGCCAAAGAACACGCCATAAGCCAGCAGCAGGATCAGCAACCCGCCGCCCCAGCCGAACAGAAAGCGATAGCGCATGACGGCGGTGCGCTCGTCATAATCGCCGGTAAGTTCGGGGACGATTGCGACCGACGGCACCTCGCACATCGACACCAGTGAGCGGACGATGATCGCAAAGCCGATCAGCCATGCAACGGTCATCGTGTCGCTCATCGCGGGCGGCGACCATAGCAGCATCCACGCGATCGCGAGCGGGATCGGTGCGCCGTAAAGCCATGGCAGGCGGCGGCCCCAGCGGCTGCGCGTGCGATCGGTCAGCTCGCCGATCACCGGGTCGACAAAGGCATCGGCGATCAGCGCGATCATGATCGCGGCGCCGACGATGCCCGCGTCGAGCCCGATCACCTGATTGTAGAACAGCAGCAGAAAGGTCGAAAAACCATTGTCCTTGACCCCGTAAGCGATGCTGCCAAGGCCATGCACGATCTTCAGCCGCACGGGCAGCCGTTCGGGGGGCGGCACGAGCCCCGCGGTTGCAGCCTTCACGCCATCGCTCCGGCCTTGGCCGCATCCTCCATCGCGACCAGCGCGTCGAATATGCCGGGCGCCTCGGGATCCCAGGCGTGGCGCTGGCCGATCGTCAGTCCGCCATCGACCAGCAAATGGGTGCCGGTCATGAACGAGGATTCGTCGCTGGCCAGGAAGGCGACCGCATTGGCAATGTCGTCGGGCTGTCCGCCGCGCGCCACCGGCTGCGCCTGCGCGCTCATTCCGGCGATGACGGCGTTGGCCTGCTCCTTCATCGCGTCGGGAACCTCGAGCGACGCGGTGAAGATGTTGGTGTTGATGAAACCCGGACAGATCGCGTTGACGCGGATGCCATAGCGGGCAAGGTCGGTCGCCGCGACCTTCGACAGATGGAGCACCCCGACCTTGGCCACGGCATAGGCTGTGGGCGAATAGCCCGCGCCGAGCGCCGCTACGCTGGCGGTGTTGATGATCGACGCGCCTTTGCGGCCCTTCATATGCGGGCTGGCATAGCGGATCCCCATCGCGACCGATTTCAGCACCAGGTCCATCGTCCGGTCCCAGCCCTCGGGGGTGATCTCATCGATCGGGGCGCGGTCGCCGCCCGCGGCGGCGTTGTTAAAGACAATGTCGATGCCGCCGCCTTTTGCCGCGGCTTCATTCATCAGCGCCTCGATATCCGACGGTTTTGTGACGTCGCAGCGCACGAAATCGATCTTGCCGTTCGACTGTTCGGCCAGCGCCTGTCCGCCCGCTTCGTCGATGTCGGCGGCGAAGACATGTGCGCCTTCGCTCGCGAGTTTTAATACTGTGGCTTTGCCGATCCCCGAAGCTGCTCCGGTGACGACGGCAATCTTGCCTGCGAATCGCATGACCCATTCTCCCGTTTTCTTTTGCCACTTAGCTTAGGCGCCAAAGGTGACGCGTCAACGGCGGTCAAATCGACGCTACGGCGCCGTAACGGCAGGTTGGCCTGCCCAAGTTGACGCTTGCGTAAAGCGGGCGACTGCTCCTAGATTTGGGGCAGGAAGAGGAGCCTGAAACATGAGCGATCTGGACGCTTTTCGCGCCGAAGTGCGCGCTTGGCTGGAGGCGAACTGCCCCGCCGAAATGCGCGAACCCATCCGCGAGGAGGGCGATGTCTGCTGGGGCGGGCGCAATTGGGTGTTCAAGAATGACGCCCAAAAGCAGTGGCTCGAAGCCTGCGCGGCGAAGGGCTATACCGTCCCCGACTGGCCCAAGCCCTATGGCGGCGCCGGGCTGACGCCTGAGCAGACCAAGGTCCTCAAACAGGAAATGAAGCGCATCAACGCGCGCTCGCCGCTCGACAGCTTCGGCATCTGGATGCTCGGCCCCGCGCTGCTGCAATTCGGCACCGAGGAGCAGAAGGTCCAGTATCTCAACCCGATCGCGCGCGGCGAAATCCGCTGGTGCCAGGGCTATAGCGAACCCGGATCGGGCAGCGATCTCGTCAGCTTGCAGACTTTCGGCGAAGACAAGGGCGATCATTGGGTCGTCAACGGGTCGAAGATCTGGACCAGCTACGCCGACAAGGCCGACTGGATTTTCTGCCTCGTCCGCACCGACAAGGCGAATAAATATCAGGGCATCACCTTCATGCTCTTCGACATGGCGAGTAAGGGTGTCACCACCAAGCCGATCCTGCTGATCAGCGGCAACTCGCCCTTCTGCGAAACCTTCTTCGATGATGTCGAAGTGCCGAAGACGCAGTTCATCGGCGAAATCAACCGGGGCTGGGACGTCGCCAAATATCTGCTCGGCCACGAACGCGAGATGATCTCGGGCGGCGGCGCTGGTGGCGACATGGTCAGCATCGGCGGCGCGTTCGCCAAGGCATTCGGTAAGAATGCGGCGGGCGAACTCGACGACCCGATACTGCGCGCCGAAATGGCGGCGTTCGACGTCGATGTCTTTGCCTATCGCGCGATGGGCGAGCGTTTCATGGACATGTGGAAGACCGGGCGAGCGCATCCGGCCTCGTCGAACATGATGAAATATGTCGGCACCGAACTCAACAAGCGCCGCCACGAACTCGTGATGTCGGGCGGCGGCAGCGAGGCGCTCGAATGGGACAGCGCAGAGACCAAGGGCGGCGCAAGGGCGCGCGGCTGGCTGCGCACCAAGGCCAATTCGATCGAAGGCGGGACGAGCGAAGTCATGCTCAACGTCATCGCCAAGCGTATCCTCGACCTGCCCGGAGCCTGACCCATGCCTTTGTATCACAATGACGACCAGGCGATGCTCAAGGACAGCGTCGCGCCCTTCGTCGCCGAACAGGCGCCGGTTTCGCACCTGCGCAAACTGCGCGATACCGCCGACGCCACCGGCTTCTCGCGCGATCTCTGGACGCAGTTCACCGAAATGGGCCTGCCCGGCATGCTCGTTCCCGAGGAACATGGCGGGCTCGGCATGGGGCATATGGAAGCGGGCATCATACTCGAAGAAATTGGCCGCAATCTGACCCCGTCGCCCTTCCTGTCGACCAGCGTCGGCGCGGTCGCCGCGCTCGCGAAGGCAGGCGGCACGCAGGCGGGTCGCTGGCTTCCTGCGATCGCGTCGGGCGAGGCGATCATCGCGCTCGCGATCGACGAGGGCGCGAAGCACCGCCCCGACCGCATCGCGACCACCGCAACGCGCGCGGGCAACGGCTTCCGCCTCGACGGCAAGAAGAGCTTCGTTCTCCATGGCCATGTCGCCGACATGAGCATCGTCGCGGCCAAGACGGATGGCGGCATCACGCTGTTCGCGGTGCCGAAGGATGCCAAGGGCGTCACCGCCGACCCACGCCGCTTGGTGGACTCAAGCCTTGCGAGCCATGTCACGTTCGACGGCGTCGAGGTCGATGCCGACGCGGTGATTGGTGAGGTCGATGCCGGTGGTGAAATCCTCGACGCATTGCTCGCGGCAACGCGCACCGGCGCCGCCGCCGAACTCGTCGGCGTCGGACAGGGCGCGATGGACATGACCGTCAATTACCTCAAGGAACGCAAGCAGTTCGGCAAGCTGATCGGCGAATTCCAGGGCCTCCAGCACCGCGCCGCGCATCTCTATGGCGAGATGGAGGTCGCGCGCGCCACGGTGATGAAGGCGCAGCAGCTCTTGGACGAGGGCAATGAGGGCGCGAAGCTGATGGTATCGGTCGCGAAAGCGAAGGCCGGCCGCGCCGCCAATCTCGCGGTGCGCGAAGGCGTCCAGATGCACGGCGGCATCGGCATGACCGACGAATATGACATCGGCCTCTATATGAAACGCGATCGCGCGCTCGCCGAATATATGGGCGACGTGCATTATCACATCGACCAGGTCGCCCGGATGAACGGCTACTGACGTCGCGGGGCCAATAAATAGGGACAGTCCCTATTTTCAGCGGCACCGCGTTACACCGAAACCAACAGTGAGCGAAAAATAGGGACTGTCCCTATTTATTGGCAGGGAGCCCACGCCCATGAACCTTCAAGACATGTTCGGCCTCGATGGCCGCATCGCACTCGTCACCGGTGGCTCGCGCGGGATCGGCAAGATGATCGTCGAGGGCTATCTCGCCGCAGGCTGCGCGCGCGTCTATATCTCGGCGCGCAAGACCGCGCAGATCGAGGAAGCCGTCGCCGATTTCGAAACGCGCTATCCGGGCAAGGTCATCGGCCTCCCCGTCGACCTCGCGACCGTCGACGGTTGCCGCGCGCTCGCCAAGGAACTCGAAGCGCGCGAAGAACGCCTCGACATTCTCGTCAACAATGCCGGCGCCGCATGGGGCGAACCCTTTGAGGGCTTCCCTGAAGCCGGCTGGGACAAGGTGATGGACATCAACGTCAAGTCGCCCTTTTTCCTGACGCAGGCACTGCACGGGCTGCTCAAGGCCGGCGGCACCCACGAACGTCCGTCGAAGGTGATCAACATCGGTTCGATCGACGGCATGCGGCTCAATCCATGGGAAACCTACAGCTATCACGCGTCGAAGGCGGCGATCCTCTATCTGACCAAGCGTATGGCGGCGCGGCTGGTGCAGGATCACATTCTCGTCACCGCAATCGCCCCCGGCGCTTTCCAGTCGGACATGAACAAGGCCGCGCGCGACCATGGCGATGCGGTCGCGCAAAGCATCCCGACCAAGCGCATCGGCGTGCCCGAGGATATGGCAGGCGCCGCGATCTTCCTCGCGTCAAAGGCGGGGGATTATGTCGTCGGCGACACGATCACCGTCGACGGCGGGCTGGTGCATGGCGATTTGAAGACCAGCATCGACGCCTGATCTAACCCATTCCTCATCGTCACGCCGGACTTGATCCGGCATCCCGCTTTGCAACGCCGAATAGCGGGACCCCGGATCAAGTCCGGGGTGACGAAAGAGGAATTTGACTCGGTTACCTCCAAGGTGTATTATGTAACTAATGCACCAAGGAGATTGTCCATGCGTCTCGCGTTCCTGATTCCCCCGATGATGCTCCTCGCCGCCTGCGGGTCGGAGGAGAAGAAAGCCGGCGAAGGCACCGAAGTCTCGATCAACGCCGGCGACGAGCATGGCGGGGTGCAGATCAAGGCCGGCAAGGACGGCGGCAATCTCAAAATCGGTGGCGACGGTGCCGCGATCAATATCGACATCCCCGATTTCGTCGACCTGAACATCGAAGACGATTTCGATATCGACGGCGTGAAACTCTATCCGGGCAGCAAAGTCACCAAGGTCGACGTCGATGCGAACGACAAAAATGGCGCCGATACCGCAACGGTCAAACTCGGCTTCACCTCGCCCGCCGCGCCGACGAAGGCCGCCGACTGGATGGCGGGCGAATTCGCCAAAAAGGGCGTCAAGGTCACGCGCAGCGGTGACACGCTGGCGGGCAAGGACAAGGACGGCGCCGATTTCCGGATCAACTTCATCCCAGATGGCGCGAACGCCAAGGGCCAGGTGGTGATCGTCAAGAGCTGAGTCTCACCAACCGTATGATCGTCATCCCGGCGAAGGCCGGGATCTCGCCGTTGCGTAGTGGCGATATGTCGAGACCCCGGCCTTCGCCGGGGTGACGGTATTGGTAGAGCGACTCACCCGCTGTTCCGCAGCGCCGTCGCGATCGCGTTGATCGTCAGCTGAATGCCCTCGGCAATGCGCGGGTCGGTCTCGCCGGCGCGGTGGCGCTTCATCAGCTCGATCTGCAGCAGGTTCAGCGGCTCGATATAGGGCAGCCGCAGCCGGATCGACGCCTCGAGCGCCGGATTCTTCTCGAGCAGCCGCGTCTGCCCGGTGATGTCGAGCAACCCGTCATGCGCCCGATTCCACCCGTCGCGGATGCGCGCGAAGATTGCGTCATGCCCGTCGATGCCCGCCGCAAGCTCGGCATAGCGCGCCGCAATCCCCATGTCGGATTTCGCCAGCACCATTTCCATATTGCCCAGCAACGCGGCGAAGAACGGCCAGCCCGCCGCCATGTCGGCCAGCAGCGCCTTGTCCTCGAATGCCGCAAAACCCTCGCCGGTGCCGTACCAGCCGGGGAGCATCGCGCGCGACTGCGCCCAGCTGAACACCCACGGGATCGCGCGCAAATCTTCGATCGCGCTGCTCTTGGTACGGCTCGACGGCCGCGACCCGATCTTGAGGCCCGCGATCTCCGCAATCGGGGTCATCGCGCGGAAAAAATCCTTGAACGTCGGCGTGTCGTAAACGAGCCCGCGATAGGCGGCGAACGCGCTATCCGACAACTGGTCCATCGCCGCGGTAAAGCGTGCCGCATCAGCATCGCTCAGCGCCTCGGGCTCCAGGCTCGCGAGCAGGCTCGCCGATACCATCGCCTCCAAATTGGTCGCCGCGCTCGCCGCGGTGCCATATTTCGCCGCGATCACCTCGCCCTGTTCGGTGATCCGAATGCGCCCCTGCACCGTGCCCGCAGGCTGCGCGCGGATCGCGGCAAAGGCGCTGCCGCCGCCGCGCCCGACCGCGCCGCCGCGGCCGTGGAACAATTGCATCGCGGTGTCGAATTCTTCGAACACCGGGGTCAGCGCCTGCGACGACTGGTACAGCCCCCAGGTCGACGTGAGATACCCGCCATCCTTGTTCGAATCCGAATAGCCGATCATCACTTCCTGATGCCCGCGCTGGCCGATCTGCGGGCCGATCTCGGGCATCGCGAAATAACGCGCCATGATCGCGGGCGCCTTGTCGAGATCGGCGATCGTCTCGAACAAGGGCACGACCATCAGGTTCGACCGGCCCGCTTCGACGCCACTCCGCCACAATCCGGCCTCGCGTGCGAGGACATGGACTTCGAGCAGGTCGGACAATTCCTGCGCCATGCTGATGATCCACTGGCAGATCGCGTCCTGCCCCAGCCGCGCGCGCACATCGGCGGCGGCGTGGACGATCGCGAGTTCGCCCGCGGTCTCGTCGCTCCACTGGTGCCAGGGCGCGGCGAGCGGCCGGTCGCTTTGCAGCTCGGCGGTGAGCAGTGCGACGCGCTCTTCTTCACCCAGCGCCAGATAGTCGGCACACACCCCCGATACCGCCAGCAGCTCGGCGAGCACACGTTCGTGCACCGCGCTATTCTGTCGCATGTCGAGTGTTGCGAGGTGGAATCCGAATACTTCGACCGCGCGGATCAACCGCCCCAAAGCTCCGATGCCGCCGAACTGGCCTTGGCTGTTCGCCGACAGGCCATTGGCGATGGTGACGAGGTCGCGGCGGAAGTCGGCGGGGGTCGCATAAGGCTCGCCCTTCAACGCTGACGGACGTGGCGGCGCCTTGCCGACAATCTGCGTATAGGTCGCGCAAAGCCGCGCATAGATGCCCGACAAAGCCCGGCGATAGGGCTCGTCGCGGCGGCTCGGCGCCGCATCGCCGCTCGCCTCGGCCAGCGCCTCGACCGCGTCGGGAACCGCAGCGAGGCTCGCCGACACCGACAACTCGGCGCCGAGGCCATGGACCGCGTCGATATAATGGCCGAGCACCGCCGCGGCGTTGCGCGCCGTCGCCATGTGCATCGTCTCGGCGGTGACGAACGGATTGCCGTCGCGGTCGCCGCCGATCCAGCTGCCGACGCGCAGGAAACTCGCGGGGCGCTGCCCCAGCTCGGCTTCCCAGCGCGCATAGAGTTTGGGCACCACGGGCAGGAAGACGTCGCGCAAATAGGTGAGCGCATTGTCGATCTCGTCGGCGACGAACAATTTCTCGGTACGCAGCGGCCGCGTTTGCCATAGCAGCACGATCTGCCGCCGGATCGCATCCTCGACCATATCGCCTTCGGGCGTCTCGTCGGCGCCGCGGTCGCGCAGCAGCATCAGCTCGGCGATGCGGTTCTTGTGGTCGAGCACCGATTTGCGCCGCACCTCGGTCGGGTGCGCGGTCAGCACCGGCGCGACGAGCGACGCGCTCAGCAGCGCCGCGATCGCATTGCCATCGATCCCGTCCGCGCGCAGTTTTTCAATCGCCGCCGCGACCGTCGCTTCGGGTTCGGCGGCCACCCCCTGCCGGTCCTCGGCGAGGTTCGCGAGCATCGAAAACAGCATGAAGCCGCGTACGAACGCGATCGTATCGTCGAGGCTCAGCGCATCGAGCCCGGGGTCGATCGCCTCGGCCCCCGCGATCCCGCGGTGCCGGTCGACGCTCGACGAGCGGATATATTCGGTCTGGCGGAACAATTTGTCGCCGCCATAGGCGCGGATGACGTCGCCGAGGATCCGCCCCAGATAGCGGATGTCGGGATTTTGCGAGATCTGGATCGGCGGCCCCATGGCACGATTGCTGCACCTGCGAACGCACAGCGTCAAGCGGCGCATAGCTATGCGCCCGGCTGCATCGGATCCAGCACCCACTTATCCTCCCCCTTGATGGGGGAGGCAGCGAAACTTGCGAACATGTTCGCTAGTTGCAGCGGTGGGGGTGCGGTCTCGGCCATCAGCAACCGTGCAACGACGCACCCTCACCCCCATCCAACTGCGCCTAATCGCTGCGCGATAAGGCTGCGTATCCTTCCCCCATCAAGGGGGAAGGGGGCTAGGATCAGCGCGTCTTCACCAGCGTCAGCGTCCCCATGTCGATCCGGCTGCGGCCATCGAACGCCACGCTGTTGCGCGTGTCGGTGATGAACATGAGCCGCCCCGACGCGTCGGTGATGCGTGCCGACACGGCATAGCTGTGCCGGGGGTCGAGCGGACGCTGATCGACCGTCAGCGAAAAGGCGAACGGCACTTGCCGTCCGTCGGCGGTGAAGCTTTGCTGCGCGATGGTGCGCGAGGGCGCATCCATCAGGCTGACGTCGCTCAGCTGGATTTCGATCTGCGCCGTTGGCGGCAACGCCATGCGTTCGCGGTACGTAATCTGCCCGGTCACCGACACCGGCTGTTCGGACGGCCCCAACGTCGCGCACGCGGCGAGCGGCAGGGTGGCGAGGCTGAGCGCCAGAGCGCGGGCGATACGGACCATGGTTGTTCTCCTGTTATGGCTCGCGGCCCGGTAGCGCCGCCGCGATGAACCCTGTCTGTCCGGTTTGTTGTCCATCGGTCAGCCTTCGAGTTCAACATCCCAATAGAGCCAGTCGATCCAGCTCGTGTGCAGATAGCCGGGCGGGAAGGCGCGGCCATTGTCCTGCAGCTGCCAGCTCGTCGGGCGCCAGGGCTGGTGATAGATCGGCATATGCGCCTGTTGCGGGGTGCGGCCGCCCTTCTTCAGGTTGCACGGCGCGCACGCGGTGGTGACATTTTCCCACGTCGTTCGCCCGCCCAGCCGGCGCGGCACGACATGATCGAAGGTTAAATCCTTGCCCGACCCGCAATATTGGCAGGAAAACCGGTCGCGCAGAAACAGGTTGAAGCGCGTGAAGGCCGGATGCTGCGACGGCTTCACATATTGGCGCAGCGCGATCACGCTGGGGATCGGCATCGTCTTCGTCGGCGAGTGAATTTCGCGTTCGTAATTTTCGACGATGGTGACGCGGTCGAGGAAAACCGCCTTGACCGCGGTTTGCCATGGCCACAGGCTCAAGGGATAGTAACTGAGCGGCGTATAGTCGGCATTCAGGACAAGAGCGGGACAATTATCGGGATGCCGGGCGAGATCGGGATGGAACATGGCTTTAGAACGCTGCCCCCATGGTTGTACGGGTTGGCGCGCCACTGCCTTTCCCAAGTGACATGCGTATTACATGCCGCATCAGAATCTGACGTCAAGGGGGCTTTTGCCGCAAGATATGGAAGGATTTACCGGAGGTCGGCACAGGATATGGAATTTTCATACCCTCCATGCTGACCCGTTTCGCGCCCAGCCCGACCGGCGATCTCCACCTCGGCCACGCCTATAGCGCGGTGCTCGCGCATCGCGCCGCGCGGGCTGCGGTCGGGCGGTTCCTGATCCGCATCGACGATATCGACGGCAACCGGTCGCGCGAGGAATATATAGGGGCATCGCTCGCCGACCTCGCCTGGCTCGGGCTCGACTGGGACAGCGATCCGGTGCGGCAGTCGGCGCGGCTTGGCGATTATGCCGCCGCGCTCGACCATCTGCGCGCGCGCGGGCTTGTCTATCCGTGTTTTTGCACCCGCGCCGATATCGCCGCCAGCCTGTCGGCGCCGCATGGGCCCCCACATGGACCAGCGGGCGCGATCTACCCCGGAACCTGCCGCCATCTGTCCGAAGCCGACCGGACACGGCGCCTTGCGGATGAACCGCATTGCTGGCGCCTCGACACCGCGCGCGCACTTGCCGAAAGCGGCGAACTGCAATGGGAGGAGGCGGGGCAGGGGATGCGTGCCGCCGATGCGCTCGCCCACGGCGATATCGTCCTCGCGCGCAAGGACGCGCCGGCGAGCTATCATCTTGCGAGCACGCTCGACGATGCCGCGATGGGGGTGACGCACGTAATCCGCGGTGCCGACCTGATTGCCTCGACCGATGTTCACCGGCTGCTTCAGGCGCTGCTTGGCCTGCCGACCCCGCTCTATCACCACCATGCGCTCGTCTGCGGGCCTGACGGCAAAAGGCTGGCGAAACGCGATGCCGCGGCGTCGCTCGCCTCGCTCCGCACGGCCGGGGTCGACGGGCGCGCGCTCGCCGTCGATTTGGCCTTCGACCGGCTTCCCACTGGCTATTCGCTGCAAAATCCCTAGATAGACATTATGGAAATCCTGCTCATCCTTGGCGTCGTGATTGCCGCCGGCTTCGTCCTCTTCTCGCTCGCGCGGGGGCTCTTCTATTTCTCGCAGGGGCATAAGGCCCAGATGGACGGCACCGCGCACGAAAATCAGGTGATGCAGAACAAGATGATGATGTCGCGCGTGAAGTGGCAGGCGATCACCATCATCCTGCTCGTGCTGATCGGCCTGTTTGCCGCCGGCAAGTAAACGACCTTACCGATGGTCAAGCTCAACAAGATATATACGCGTACCGGCGACGACGGCACCACCGGACTTGTCGATGGGTCGCGCGTTGCCAAATCGGATACGCTGATGGTGGCGATCGGCGACGTCGACGAGGCGAACAGTGCGATCGGCATCGCCGCCGCCGCGCTCGACTCCGCGAGCAGCGAAGCCGCGATGCTTTCGCGCATCCAGAACGAGATGTTCGACCTTGGCGCCGATCTTGCGACCCCGGCCGACATCCAGTTCGGCTTCGGCCCGCACGACATGGCGCTGCGTATCGTGCCGAGCCAGATCGCGCGGCTCGAAGACGAGATCGACGCGATGAACGACGACCTCGATGCGCTCAAAAGCTTTATCCTTCCCGGCGGGACCGAAGCCGCGGCGCGGCTCCATCTCGCGCGCGCGGTCACCCGCCGCGCCGAACGTGCCGCGGTCGCGGCGGGCGGCGAGCGCGACCTCAATCCGCTCGCGCTCAATTACCTCAACCGCCTGTCGGATCATCTGTTCGTGCTCACCCGGCACCTGAATGCCGCGGCGGGCGGCGACATCCTTTGGAAACCGGGCGCGACGCGCTGATCTGCGGGTCACATGGCGACCCAAATTTCGTCACCACGGACTTGATCCGGGGGCCATGCGGTCATGGACGCCGGGTCAAGCCCGGCAGGGCGAAGAAGGGCGTTGTTCCCTAAACGTTCTGGACAATCGGTCGCGGTGTAACCATAATTGGCCTTGCTGCGAAACGAATCGTACCCGGGGGGATTGTCACATCATGGCCAGCCGTACCGACGCTCAAAATCGTATCGATCCGCTGGAAGATCTCGGCCGGCGCTTTGCCGCGACGCGGCGCCTGTCGCTCGATCTGGTGGCGCCGCTCTCCGACGCCGATGCCAGCGCGCAGTCGATGCCCGACGCCTCGCCCGCCAAATGGCACCTCGCGCACACGACCTGGTTCTTCGAAACCTTCATCCTGCGCGATCATGTCGCGGGCTATGGTCTCTTCGATGAACGTTATCCTTTTCTTTTCAACAGCTATTATGAGGCCGAAGGGCCGCGCCACGCGCGCCCGCAGCGCGGCCTGCTGACGCGCCCGTCGCTCGACGAAATCTGCATCTGGCGCGCGCATGTCGACGCTGCGGTACAGACCGCACTGCCCGACCTGCCGCCCGCCGCGCACGCGCTCGTCGATCTGGGCATCCATCATGAGCAGCAGCATCAGGAATTGCTGCTTACCGACCTCCAGCATCTCTTCGCGCAGAACCCGCTCGGCCCGGCGGTGTGGAAGGCTTTGGCGATCACGAGTGAAGTTGCGCCGTTTTCCGCGATGAAATGGATTAAGGGGGCGGAGGGCGTCGCCTCGGTCGGGCACAGCGGCACCGGCTTCGCGTTCGATTGCGAAGGGCCGCGGCACGACGCGCTGCTGCCCCCGCACGCGCTCGCCAGCCGTCCGGTGAGCAATGGCGAATGGCAGCAATTCATCGACGACGGCGGCTATCATACCCCGTCGCTCTGGCTCAGCGACGGCTGGGCGTGGGTGCAGGCCGAAGATATCGACGCGCCCGCCTATTGGGACGGCGATCACCAGTTCACGCTTGCCGGCTGGTGCGCGATCGACCCCGCCGCGCCGGTCACGCACATCAGCTTCTACGAGGCCGACGCCTTCGCCAGCTGGGCCGGCGCCCGCCTGCCGACCGAGTTCGAATGGGAGGCCGCCGCGGCCGCCTTCGACCCGGCATCGGGACAGCAACTCGATGCTGCGGGGCCGGTGCAGCCCGCCGCACCCGCCGATGACACCGACTTGCAACAGATGTTCGGCAGCGTGTGGGAATGGACCGGCAGCGCCTATCGCCCCTATCCCGGCTTCCGCGCTGCCCCCGGCGCGGTCGGCGAATATAATGGCAAGTTCATGAGCGGCCAGTTCGTGCTGCGTGGCGGCAGCTGTGCGACCCCCCGCGGCCATCTGCGCGCCTCCTACCGCAATTTCTTCTACCCCCATCAGCGCTGGCAGTTCACCGGCGTGCGGCTCGCAAAGGATCTTTGACATGGGCGTTGTACGCAATCTTAGACAAGTTGCGGCCGACGACGCCGGCGTCGACATCGCCTTCCGCGCCGACGTCCACGCCGGCCTGAGCCAGCAACCAAAGGCGATTCCTGCGCGCTGGTTCTACGACGCAACCGGATCGGCGCTGTTCGAGGATATCACCGCGCTGCCCGAATATTATCCGACGCGCAGCGAAACCGATCTGCTCACCCGCCACGCCGTCGATATCGCTGTGGCGATCGGCCCGGACCGGGCCGTCGTCGAGCTCGGATCGGGAAGTTCGACGAAAACGCCGCTGCTCCTCAACGCGATCGATCCCGCCGCTTATGTGCCCGTCGACATCTCGGGTGATTTCCTGCGCGACAGCTCGGCGGCGCTCGCCGCGCGGTTTGCGGGGCTGCCTATCTATCCGGTCGAGGCCGACTTCACCCAGCGCGTGACGTTGCCCGATGAAATCGCCGACCTGCCCAAGCTCGGTTTTTTCCCCGGCAGCACGATCGGCAATATGGTCGCGCGTACCGCAGTCGATCTGCTTCGCAACTGGCGCTGTGCGCTCGGCGAGGGGGCGCTGCTGCTGATCGGTATCGACCGGATCAAGGATGTGGCGACGCTCGAACTGGCCTATGACGATCCTTCGGGCGTGACCGCGGCGTTCAACCTCAACCTGCTTGAGCGGATCAATCGCGAACTCGATGGCGATATTCCGGTCGAAAATTTCGCACATCGCGCGATCTGGGACGATGTCCATGCCCGCATCGAAATGCATCTTGTCGCGGCGTGCGACATGGAGTTCACGGTCGACGGCCGCAGCTATGCGATGGAGAAGGGCGAAACGATCCACAGTGAGAACAGCCATAAATACGGGCCGCGTGACGCGAGCCTGCTGCTCCGTGCGAGCGGCTGGACCCCGATCGCGACATGGGACGATGTCGATCCCGCCTTTGCCCTGATCCTCGCCGAAGCGACCGCTTTCCGCTCGGCCCCTTGACGCGCGGGACCGAGGCCGTAGGGGCACGGGCAACGGGGTTCAGCGAAAGGGCAGAATATGATCGTCGGCGTTATCGGAGCGGGGCAAATGGGCGCGGGCATTGCGCAGGTGTCGGCGGGCGCCGGGCACGAGGTGCTGTTGTCCGACATCGACCTCGCGCGCGCCGAAACGGGCAAGGCGGGGATCGCCAAGGCGCTCGGCCGGCTCGTCGCCAAGGAAAAGATGACGCAAGCGGACGCCGACGCGCTGCTCGGCCGTATCACGCCGGTCGCCGATCACAGCGCTTTCGCGCCCGCCGATCTTGTGATCGAAGCAGCGACCGAGCGCGAGGAAATCAAGCGTGCGATCTTTGCCAGCGTCGGCCAGCATCTGTCGTCGACCGCGATTCTCGCCAGCAACACCAGCTCGATCCCGATCACGCGCCTGGCTCAGGCCGCGCCCGATGCGGCGCGCTTCATCGGCGTCCATTTTTTCAATCCGGTCCCGGTGATGGGCCTGATCGAACTGATCCGCGGCCTTGCGACGAGTGACGCAACACTGAAGACGGTCGAAGCGTTCGGCCGCGGGCTAGGCAAGGAAATCGTCCACGCGAACGACGCGCCGGGTTTCATCGTCAACCGCGTGCTGATGCCGATGATCAACGAAGCGGTCTTCGCTTTGGGTGAAGGCGTCGCGACGATGCAGGATATCGACGCCGGATGTCGCCTCGGACTCAACCACCCGATGGGCCCGATCACGCTCGCCGATTTCATCGGGCTCGACACCTGCCTCGAAATCATCCGCGTGCTCTACACCGGCACCGGAGATCCAAAATTCCGCCCTGCGCCCTTGCTCGTCCAATATGTCGATGCCGGCTGGGTCGGGAAGAAGGCGGGGCGCGGTTTCTATGACTGGACAGGCCCCGAACCGGTTCCGACACGCTGACGCCTACAAAGAGGCGTGGAGCCGGCTGCGTTTCCGTGCGTTAAGCCTGTGGGCCGCTCTGGCCGGAGCAACAGAGGAAAAGATCATGCGCAGCAAACTTTTGATGGGCCTGGGGGTCGTCGCCTTTATCCTGCCGGTCCATTCCTACGCCCAGCAGGGGGCTCCCGAAGATTCGACGATCAAGGACACCGCCAATACGGTGACCGAACCGTTTGACGGAAAGGAAGCACCCCCCAAGCTTTTGGCGATCCAGGAGAATCCCTATTCCCTCGCAGGGCTTGGAAAATGCGCCGCGATCTCCAAGGAAATCACCGAGCTCAACGACGTCTTGGGTGCCGACGTCAATGAACAAGTCGATAAGGATCGCGCCAAGAAGCGCGAGGAAACCGCGGGCCGCGTCGCGGGCACGGTCGCGGGAGGGATCATTCCGTTTCGCGGGCTGATTGGCGAAGTCACCGGCGCCAACGCCGAACGGCGGCGTTACGCACAGGCGGTCTATGCCGGGACGGTGCGGCGCGGTTTTCTGAAAGGCGTCGGGCTTGAGCGCGGTTGCAAGGCGCCCGCGCGTCCCTGACAATATGGCTGAATAAAGGGGGGGGCGTAGATGCAGGTCGATAATATCCGGGCTTTTACGATCGATGTGCCGCAAGCCGCGCTCGACGATCTGAAGGAGCGGTTGGCGCGCACGCGCTGGCCGGAGAAAGAAACGGTCGACGACTGGGATCAGGGCATCCCGCTTGCCTATGCGCAGGAGCTGGCAGCGTATTGGCGCGATGAGTATGACTGGCGCGGTGTGGAGTCCCGGCTCAATTCGCTGCCCAACTACCTTGCGACGATCGACGGACTCGATATCCATTTTCTGCATATTCGGTCGGCCAATCCGAGCGCGAGGCCGCTGGTCCTGACGCACGGCTGGCCGGGTTCGGTGATTGAGTTCCTCGATGTGATCGAACCGCTTTCGGGCGATTACCATCTCGTGATCCCGTCGCTTCCCGGCTATGGCTTTTCGGGCAAGCCCGCCGAGGCCAAGTGGAGCGTCGAGCATATCGGCGCAGCGTGGGACGCGCTGATGCGGGCGCTCGGCTATAATCGCTATTTTGCGCAGGGCGGCGATTGGGGCAGCGCGGTGACCTGTGCGATCGGGATGAACCATGCCGATCATTGCGCGGGTATCCACGTCAACATGGTGGTAGGGGCCCCGCCGCCCGACCTGATGACCGACCTTTCCGATAGCGAAAAACTCTATCTCGCGCGCTTCGGCTGGTATCAGGCAAAGGACAGCGGCTATTCGACCCAGCAAGCGACGCGGCCCCAAACGATCGGCTATGCGCTCACCGATTCACCGGTGGGTCAAATGGCGTGGATCGTCGAAAAATGCCATGGCTGGACCGATTGCGGGCATCAACCCGGGGGGCAGTCGATCGGAGGTCATCCCGAAAATGCGCTGTCGCGCGACGCCATGCTCGACGCCGTCAGCCTCTATTGGCTGACCGCAAGCGCGGCCTCTTCCGCACGGCTCTATTGGCACAGCTTCCGCAATTTTTCGGCGGGAGAAATTCTCGCGCCGACCGGATGCAGCCTGTTTCCGAACGAGATCATGCGCCTTTCGCGGCGCTGGGCCGAGCGGCGTTACAAGAACATCGTCTATTGGAACGAACTCGATCGCGGCGGACATTTTGCCGCGTGGGAACAGCCCGACTCGTTCGTCAGCGAAGTCCGCGCAGCGCTGGCGCAAATGACGCTATAGCGAGGCCGCCGACGGCGCCGGCGGCCTTCCCGGTCACATCGGCGTATAAACGACGCGGCAGCTTTCGGGCGCCGAGCGCAGTGCGGTGTTCCACGTTACATCATTGCCGTTGCGCTGTAGCCGCGCGCCGCTCTTGTTCTCGTAGACCGAGCCGCCGGTCGACGGCGTCTGCTTCAGCACCATCGAGCGCAGGCCGTTGACACGGACGATCGCAGTGCTGCCGACATAGTCGACCTTCAACTTCGTGCCACCACTGCAGTCATAGCTGGTGCCGGTGTTGCGCGGCACCGACGAACAGGCGGCGAGCGCGAGGATCGCGGCGCCGGCCGCGACAAGGTTCGTCGTCTTCATATCCCGTCTTCCGCTCAATAGCCTGACCGCACGCACAGCACGTCGGCGAGGTAAACCCGCCCACTGATCGTTTCCATATGCTCGCGCGCCGACCCGTTCCAGCCGATCGAACGGCACCAGGTGTCGGCGGTCTGCGCAGCGCAGCTGGCGGTTGCCGAACCGCGGGCGCAAGCCAGCACACGATAGTTGCGCTCTGCCGGCTGGGTGTGGAATTCAGCAAAATTTCCGCGCGCGACCTGATCATTGGCGGGCGGGTTCGGGTTCCAGCCACCGCCACCGCCACCGACCGGACGGATCGACTGGATCGTCAAGCCGCGCAGGACATTGTTCAGCATCGGGGTGTCGCGATCGACCGTCCGGCAATTGCCGCGATAGCGCGTCTTTTCGCAAAGTTCCCAGCGCCCGTTCGGAACGCGGATCGAATTGACCGGCCAAGCAAGGCCGAGGTTCGGCTTTTCCTCGCCGATGAACACCGCCGGGCCACGATAGCCGGCGTCGCGATAGATGGTGGCCTCGGGTGGGCGGTCGGGCCGGTATCGCTCGGTTTCAACGGTTTGGGCGTGGGAGGTGGCGAGGAAACCCGCCCCTATCGATGCCGCAGCGGCGGCAAGGATCGACAAACGATAAGCGGTCTTCATGGCAACCTCCCTGTTGGCGACGCGACCCGGGGAATTTGTTATATTCCCAACTTTACGTCATTCGCGGGCGGCTTGCAAATTCTCACAAGGGTCCGGCATGCGGCCGGGCGGTCAGCGCGCCTCCGTCGCCGGAGCTGCCGGGGGAGCTTTCGCGACGGGAACCGCCGCTACCGGCGTGACGGGCTGTGGCGGTGGAGCCGCGAGGGGCGGCGCAACGCCCAGCATCAGTCCGGCGAGCGCCGCCGACATCAGGTTCGACAGGCTGCCCGCGAGCAGCGCCTTCAGACCGAGCTTCGCAATCATCGGACGCTGGTTCGGCGCCAATCCGCCGGTTACCGCCATCTGGATCGCGATCGAGCTGAAATTGGCGAAGCCGCAAAGCGCAAAGGTCGCAATCGCGACCGACGCGGCGGACATATTGCCCTGTACCTTGCCCAGATCGATGAACGCCACGAACTCGTTGAGCACGACTTTGCTACCGAACAACCCGCCGACCACCGCGCTTTCCTCCCACGGCACGCCCATCAACCACATCACCGGGCGGAAGATCGTTCCGATGATCGCCTGGAACGACAGGCCGTCGATGCCGAACCAGCCGCCGATGCCGGCGAGCAGCCCGTTGGCGAGCGCGACGAGCGCGACGAACGCCATCACCATCGCGCCGACCGCGACGGCGAGCTTGACGCCGGTCTGCGCGCCTTGCGCGGCCGCCATGATCAGGTTGGCGGGCTTTTCCTCGTCATGGCTCGCCTCGGGCATCACGACGGGTTCGATCCCGATGTCTTTCGGGTCGTCGGGCATCATGATCTTGGCCATCAGGATGCCGCCAGGCGCCGACATGAAGCTCGCGGCGAGCAGATAGGGGAGGAGGTGCGGGCCGATCATCCCGGCATAGGCGCCGAGGATCGTGCCTGCGACGCCTGCCATGCCGACCGTCATCACGGTGAACAGCTGGGGCTGGGTCAATCCGGCGAGATAGGGCCGGATGACGAGCGGCGATTCGGACTGGCCGACAAAGATGTTCGCCGCGGCGCCGAGACTTTCGACCTTGGTGATGCCGGTGACCTTCTGGATTGCACCGCCGACCCATTTGATGATCAGCTGCATGACGCCGAGATAATAGAGCACCGAGATCAGCGAGGCGAAAAAGATGATCACGGGCAAAGCGCCGATTGCAAAGACCGCCTTGCCATAGGGCGCCTGCGTCAGCACCTCGCCGAACAGGAATTTGGTTCCCTCGTCGGCATAGCTCAGCAGGTTCGACACGCCGTTCGACATCGCCTGAATCACCGCACGACCCCATGGCGTCCCTATGACGAGCACTGCGAATCCCGCCTGGAGCAGGAAGGCGGGAATGACGATGCGCGGGCGAATCCAGCGGCGGTTCGACGAAAAAAGCACGGCAATCGCAAGCAACGCGACAATGCCGATCAAACCGATAAGGCGTTCCATATTCTCGTGCGTCCCCCGCAAGTTTAATGGGCCTGTCTAGCGGGCTTTGGCGATGGGGCAAGTCTGTGCCGATGCGGCACCTTTCCACCCGCCGCAAAAGCGATTAAGCGGCCTCGATGGAAAATAGCTCTTCGCGCCTGATCGCGCCCTCGCTGCTGCTGTTCGCAATCCTCTACGGCGGCATGGTTCCGCTCGGCGGTTTCCTTGGTGCGAAACAGGTCGCGCTCGGCCCGCTGGCGGTCGAGGCGGGGATTTTCCCCTTTCTGACGCTGATCGCGATCTCCAGCGGCATCGCCGAACTGCACGGCCGCGCCATCGCCGACAAGCTGGTTCGGTTCGGTTTCATTCCGCTCATTCTCGCGATCATTCTGACCGTGTTCGTGCTGCAGCTGCCGACCGACGAGGGAATGTACGGGCCGGCCAAGGAAGCCTTTCCAATCATCGTCGGGCAGGGCTGGCGGATGATGGCGGCGGGCATATTGGCCTATGGCGTGTCGGTCAGCCTCAACGTCTGGATTTTTGCGCGGATGACCGCGAACAACGGCCGGTTGCTGCCACTGCGCGGCTTCATCGCGGCGGCGCTGAGCCAGATTGTGGATACTTTGATCTTCATCACCGTCAGCTTTTATGGCGTTCGCCCGATCGCCGATCTGATGGTCGGCCAGATGATCGCCAAGATTGTCCTGTCGGCGGTGATGGTGCCCCTGCTGGTAATGGCGGTGGTCGCGATCGGCCGGAAGATGGACGCCAACGCCGAACTGCCGACGGGATGACGTCGATGACCGATCCTTCCAAAATGCCCGATCTGCTCGCCAAGGCGGAAACGCTCGTCGAAGCGCTGCCCTATCTGCAGCGCTATGCCGGCCAGACGTTCGTGATCAAATATGGTGGCCATGCGATGGGCGACCCCGAGGCGCAGCGCGACTTTGCCGAGGATGTCGTGCTGCTCAAGGCCGTTGGCATCAACCCGGTGGTCGTCCACGGCGGCGGGCCACAGATTGGCGCGATGCTGAAGCAACTCGGCATCGAATCGACCTTCGTCGGCGGGCTGCGCGTCACCGACGCCGCCACTGCCGAGGTCGCAGAGATGGTGCTGGCGGGCAAGATCAACAAGGAAATCGTCAGCTGGATAGCTGGGCTCGGCGGCCGGGCGGTGGGCATTTCGGGCAAGGACGCAAACCTGGTGCTTGCCGAAAAGGTCAGCCGGACCGAGCCCGATCCCAATTCGGGGATCGAGCGGCATGTCGATCTGGGCTTCGTCGGCGAACCGGTTGCGGTCGACGCGACGATTCTCGTCAATCTGACGAAGGATAATTATATCCCCATCGTCGCCCCCGTCGCGCTCGGCGCCGATGGCGCGACGTATAACATCAACGCCGACACGATGGCGGGCGCGATCGCCGGCGCGTTGGGCGCGAAACGCTTTTTCCTGCTGACCGACGTTGCGGGTGTGCTCGACAAATCGGGTGCGCTGCTCACCGATCTCGACCGCCCGGCGATCGATACGCTGAAAGCCGACGGGACGATTACGGGGGGCATGATTCCGAAGGTCGAAACCTGCGTCGCCGCGGTCGATGCGGGGGTCGAGGCCGCGGTCATTCTCGACGGACGGATTCCGCACGCGATGCTGCTGGAAATTTTCACCGCGAGGGGTGCGGGGACGCTCATTCACCGCTAAGAGACGCGGCAAGACCCTTTTTCGGAGAAATCGCTTTGCTTCTCATGCTCCTCCAGATCGTCCACATCCTCCTGACGGTTCTGTGGTGGTTCATCATCGCGCAGGCGGTGATGTCGTGGCTGATCGCGTTTAACGTCATCAACACGCACAACCAGTTCGTCGGCCAGCTATGGACCGTGCTCGACCGGATCACCGAGCCGCTTTACCGGCCGTTTCGCCGCATCATGCCCGATTTCGGCGGGCTCGACCTGACGCCCATGCTCGTTCTCATCCTCATTATCATTCTCGACGGACCGGTGCTGAACTATCTCGCGCAACTCGCCTACGCCAACGGAATGGCCTGATGACCGCTGCGCAGGTGATCGACGGCAAGGCTTTCGCCGCCGACCTGCGGGCGCGGATTGCCGATGCAGTACCGGCTTTTAAAGCTGCGACCTCGCGGGCGCCCGGCCTTGCGGTCGTGCTGGTCGGCGACGATCCGGCGAGCGCGGTCTATGTCGGGTCGAAGGGCAAGGCAACGACCGCCGCCGGCATGGAAAGCTTTGAGTATCGTCTGCCCGCAAGCGCGACGCAGGAAGAGGTCGAGGCGCTGTTGGCGCGGCTCAACGCCGACGAAGCGGTCGACGGCATCCTGCTGCAATTGCCGCTTCCCGGCCATCTCGACGAACAGGCCGCGGTGGCTACGATCGATCCCGACAAGGACGTCGACGGGCTGACGCCGGTCAGCGCCGGCCGCCTCGCGCTCGGCATCGCGGGTATGGTGCCGTGCACGCCCTATGGCTGTCTGTTGTTGCTCCAGGATCGGCTTGGCGATCTGTCGGGCAAGGACGCGATCGTCGTTGGCCGATCGATCCTCGTCGGCAAGCCGATGGGGCAATTGCTGCTCGGCGCGAACTGCACCGTGACCATGGCGCACAGCCGCACCAAGGATTTGCCCGACCTGGTGCGCCGCGCCGACATCGTCGTCGCCGCGGTCGGCCGCGCCGAAATGGTGAAGGGCGACTGGATCAAGCCCGGCGCAATCGTGATCGATGTCGGCATTAACCGACTCCCGCCCGTCGACGGCGCGGCAAAGGGACGGCTAGTCGGCGACGTCGATTATAACAGCGTGGCCGCAGTTGCCGATGCGATCACCCCGGTTCCCGGCGGCGTCGGCCCGATGACCATCGCGTGCCTGCTGCGCAATACGCTTGTCGCGGCGCACCGCCGCGCCGGCCTTGCCGATCCGGAGGGTTTTTGATGCGTCATCTGCTGATCCCTGCGCTTGCCCTGTCGCTGCTTTCGGGCTGTGCCGGCGATCCCGACGACATTCGCAACCGGCCGCTCGGGCCAAACCCCAGTGCCTTCATCGCGGCCGAGATCGGCTTTGCCCGGCTGGCACAGGACAAGGGGCAGTGGACGGCTTTTCGTGAAACTTCTGCGCCCGAAGCCGTGATGTTTGTGCCGCAGCGCGTAAAGGCACGCGACTGGCTGAAGTCGCAGAAGGACCCAGCCGAGGCAGTGAAGTGGCAGCCGCATGCCGTATATGTCAGTTGTGACGGCAATAGCGGCGCGACCACCGGCGCATGGCAGACACGGCAGGGGAACGGCTTTTTCACCACGGTCTGGCTGCGCGACCCCCGGAGCGGGAAGATGGGCTGGATCCTCGATCATGGCGATGGCCTGACCAAACCGCGCGAAGCGCCCGAATTCATCGCATCGAAGCAGGCGGTCTGCGGTTCGCGGCCCGCTGTGCCGATCGAAGCGGGCGGCGAGGGCGAGGATATGGCGGTCGGCCTGTCCCCCGATCAGACGCTGAGCTGGACGTCGACCGTCCGCGCCGACAAATCGCGCCGCGTGACGATCCGCCTGTGGGATGGCAAGGCGATGGCGACGGTCATCGACGATCAGGTCGCGGCGCCGAAGCAGCCATGATCGACCTTTTCATCTCAGCCTTTGTCACGCTGTTCGTCGTGATCGACCCGCCGGGCTGCGCGCCGATCTATGCCAGTCTGACGACCGGCGCGAGTGCACAGCAACGCCGTTCGATGGCGATCCGCGCCACTATGATCGCGGGGCTGATTCTCGTCTTTTTCGCGATGTTCGGTGAGGCACTGCTTGGCTTCCTGCACATCGACCTCGACAGTTTCCGCATCGCAGGCGGGATCATGTTGTTCATCATCGCGATCGACATGGTGTTCGAGAAGCGCACCGAGCGGCGTGAGCAGCGCGCCGAGAAGGTGATGGCGACCCCTGAAATCGAAGATGTGTCGGTTTTTCCGATGGCGATGCCGATGCTTGCCGGACCGGGGTCGATCGCGTCGGTGATGCTGCTCGTGTCGCAGAACAACGGGCTCGATCGCGCGTTCGTGATTTTTGGCGCGCTGTTGCTGGTGCTGCTGCTGACGCTGGCGGCGCTGCTTTCGGCCGGGCCGTTGATGCGGCTGATCGGCAACAAGGGCGAGGCGGTGATTACCCGTCTGCTCGGGGTGTTGCTCGCGGCGCTAGCGGCGCAGTTCGTCATCGACGGGCTGAAGGCAAGTTTCCCTTCCCTCTCGTAGAAAGGGGCGCCGCTTTTTGGCGACGCCCCTCTTTTCCATGGGAATGGAACTGGTTTAGCGCGCCGCGTTGACGTCGGCCTGGGTGACCGGCGCGATGCGGATTTCGACGCGGCGATTGCATTGATAATCGGCTTCGCTGCGTTCGGGCGAGCATTTCAGTTGCGATTCGCCGTAGCCCAGCGTCGCCATGCGCGCGCGCTGGATGCCGCGGCCACCGAGATAGTCGGCAACCGATGCGGCGCGGCGTTCGGACAGCCCCTGGTTATAGCTGTCGCTGCCGGTCGAATCGGTGTGGCCGTACACGTCGATATAGGTGCTGGGATATTCGGCGAGCGTCGAAGCGACGCTGTCGAGCGCGCTGCGGAACTGCGATTTCACCATGGCACTATTGTAATCGAAGGTCACGTCGCCGGGCATGTTGAGCACGAGCTGGTCGCCCTGTCGCTCGACGTCGATGCCGGTGCCCGCGGTGCGTTCGCGCAGCTTCTTTTCCTGCTGATCCATATAATAGCCAGCGCCTGCGCCGGCGACGGCGCCGATCCCCGCGCCGACGATTTCCTCGGTCCGGCTGTTGCGGCCGCCGATGAGGTCGCCGAGCAGATAACCGCCGAGCGCACCGCCGATGCCGCCGATCGCGGCGTTGGAAATCCGCTTCTGTCCGGTTTCGGGGTCGGTCACACAGCCCGTGAGGGTGATGGCGCCGATGGCGGCGAGGGTAGTCAGCTTGATCGTTCCGATATTCATTGTGTCGCTCCCTTATTCGACGGTCGCAGCTGGTCCTGCAGACACCGTCGTCCATGCCGATAACATATGGCTGGCGATCTGGTTCCAGAATCCGGCTGAACCGTGACTGAGCCGCGCGTTAAGGTGCCATTGTGCAACGCGGCGATTTTGTCTTATAGGAGCCTGATGACCGAACGTTACAGGGGTATGGCGCCCGTGCGCCCGCCAACCATCCGATGACCCCCTTTCCCTGGTCCGACGTGGCGATCATCGCCGTCCTGATCCTGTTAAACGGCGTCTTCGCCATGTCCGAACTCGCGATTGTTTCGGCGCGCGGGCCGCGCCTGCAGGCCGCCGAAAAGCGGGGCAGCCGCGGCGCAGCAGTCGCGCGTCAGCTCACGGCCGATCCGGGGCGCTTCCTGTCGACGGTTCAGGTCGGCATCACGCTGATCGGTATCCTTGCGGGTGCTTATTCGGGCGCGAGCCTCGGGGGCCCGGTCGGTGAGCGGTTGCAGTCGGTGTTCGGCCTTGACGACGAAAATGCGCTGGCTGCGGGTTTTGCGCTCGTTATTGCGGTGACCACTTATTTCTCGCTGATCGCGGGTGAGCTGGTGCCCAAACAGTTTGCGCTGCGCGCGCCGGAACCGATCGCCATTTTCATGGCGCTTCCGATGCTGTGGTTGTCGAAAATCGGCGCGCCGCTGGTCTGGTTGCTCGACGCCAGCTCGGGTCTCGTCTTTCGAATCCTGGGTCTCAACCGCGAATCGGAAGACCGGGTCACGGCAGAGGAACTGCACCTGATCGTCGCCGAGGCGTCGAAGTCGGGCGTGATTGAGGAGAGCGAACGCGCGATCATTTCGGGCGTCGTGCGGCTTGCCGACCGGCCGGTGCGCGAAGTGATGACGCCGCGTATCGACGTCGACTGGATCGATATCGCGTCGGACGCCGATACGGTGCGCGCGAAGCTGCTCGAAACTCCGCATACCCGTATTCCCGTCGCACGCGGTTCGGTCGATGATATCGTCGGCGTCGTTCAGGCGCGCGACATCGCAGCGGCGCTGTTCCGCGGCGAGACGCTCGACATCGAGCGGCTGACCCGCTCGGCCAAAGTCATCCACGACCAGATCGACGCGATGGACGCACTCGAAGCCTTGCGCGTCGCCGACGTGCCGATGCTGTTCGTCCACGACGAATATGGCCATTTCGAAGGGCTGGTGACCCCCGCCGACCTGCTCGCTGCGATCGCCGGCGAATTCGCGTCGGATCAGGATATCGGCAGCGAGCCCTTTGTCGTCGAGCGCGAGGACGGCAGCCTGCTGATCGCGGGGTCGATGCCCGCCGACCAGATGGCCGAACGGCTGGGTATCGAGCTTGGCGACGATCGCGATTACGCGACCGCCGCGGGTCATGCGCTCGCGATCCTCAAGCATCTGCCCAAGGAAGGCGAGCGTTTCACCGACAAGGGCTGGCGCTTCGAGATCGTCGATATGGATGGGCGCAAGATCGACAAGCTGCTGGTCACCGAGGTGCGCAAGCCGAAGGATGAAGACGTCGAGTGACGCCGCGCCGATTACGGCCTTAAGGCGACAAAAGATACGGACGTACGCCGTCATTCTGTCTCCTTTGTCGCTTTAAGGAGATGTGGTGGCACGGCTTCGTCACGTAGCGCAGCGTGGACGACCGCCATGTCCGGGCCGCCACTGACGTCAATCGCGCCGCCCTTCAGGACGCGGACGATGGTGACGCCGTTGAGCGCCCGGTCCATCGCGATGCTATATTGATGGGTGCGCCCCATCGAAATCGCGCGATCCCACGCTGCGGCAAAGCTTGTCGCCTCGGGCCGTTCGCGGAGGCGATAGGCGGAGGCGCGGCCCATCCCGACAGCACGCACCGCCTTGCCGACCGAGCCCATCGCTTCGAGCGCGCGGATGAAACTGGCTTGCGTTTCGGGCGTCCATCCGTCGGCGCGGTGACGTTGCTGTTCGACCGGTGTGAAGGCGAGGCAGGAGCCGGCGAGGAGTGGGGCAGGTGCGGTGTTCTGTTGCATCCGCCAGTATGGAGCATAGCCCGATAATGTAGGAAAGGGTTATTCGAACGTCGGTTTTGGGGTGGGAAGCGGACCTTTTCATCCTCCCTGTCGCGCAGCGATGGGGAGGGGGACCGTCCGCGAAGCGGATGGTGGAGGGGCAGCAACGTCGGCTCCATCGCCCCTCCGTCAGCGCTTCGCGCTGCCACCTCCCCATGGCTTCGCCACAGGGAGGATCCTATGTCCGCAATTGGTCGTCAGTTGACGCTAGAGCTCGCCGCCGAGCGCGCCATATTTCGTTTCGAACCCGGCCTTGTCGCCGCGCGCGAGATAGCCCGCCTGGTCGACGATATTGTCGCGCGCGATGCGGCCCTGGAAGGTGCCGAGTTGCGCATCGATCCGCGCGATGTCGGCGTCGGTCCAGTCGGCGATCTGCTGGAAGCCCGTAACGCCAAGCCCATTCAGCAGCACGACGAGTTTGGGCCCGACGCCCTTCAGCAGCTGCAGATTGTCGGCCCCGGTTTTGCGCGCTGCTGGGGCGGGCTTGGCGGCGGGTGGCGGCGGAACCGCCGGCTCTGCGGGAATGGCCGCGGCCGCCTTTGCGGGCGCCGGTTTAGCGGCCTTTTGGGCTGCGGGCTTGGTCGCCGCCTTTGTTGCCGGCTTGGCGGCCGCTTTTGCGGCGGGCTCCGCCGGTTTCGCCACCGGTTCCCTGGCCGTGACTTTCTTCGCGGCAGGCTTTGCGGCGGCTTTCGGCTTCGCGGCCGATTTGGGCGCCGGCGGCGCGGCTTTAGCGATGGGTGCGGGCTTGGCGGTTGGCGCAGGCGCTGGAGCGGGTGCAGGCGGAGCGACCTTGGCAACCGGTTCGGGCGCCGGCGGCGGCGCGACGGGCTGCGGCTTCGGCTCGATCGGTTTGAAGCGCGCGGGTTCGGCGGCAATGATTTCGGGCTTTACCGGTTCGAGCGGTTTCGCGGGCTTCGCCGGTTCGACAACGGTCGGAGCGATCTCTTCGGGTTTCGAGCGGCCGAACAGCCACCAGAGCAGCACGACGGCAACGACGAGGCCGACGACCGCGATAATCCAGTTTTCCTGAAGCCAAATCATGATCTTCTCCGCTTGTGATTTTCGGCAAGCCTATGCGGGCTTGTTTGCCGGGTCTACCTTAACGAACGGGCCACCATGAATTTCCCCCGGCGAAAATTCACTCCGCTTCGCGTGCGACTTCGCGCCAGCCAATGTCGCGGCGGCAGAAGCCCGCCGCGAAATCAAGCTTGTCGACCGCGGCATAGGCGCGTGCCTGCGCTTCGGTCACGGTGCGTCCCGTTGCGGTGACGTTGAGCACGCGGCCACCCGCAGCGACGATCTGGCCGTCGCTCCGTGCCGTTCCGGCGTGAAAGACCCTGACGCCGCCGGCTTCGGCGTCGGCAATGCCGTGGATCGCGCCGCCTTTTTGGGGCGTGGCGGGGTAGCCGTTGGCCGCCATCACGACCGTCAGCGCATAATCGCTGGCGAAGGCGGGCGGTGTGGCGCCCGCGAGTTCGCCGGTTGACGCCGCGTGGAGCAGCGCGGCGAGGTCGCCCGCATAGCGCATCATCAACACCTGGCATTCGGGGTCGCCGAAGCGCGCATTATATTCGATCAGCTTCGGTCCCGCGTCGGTGAGCATCAGGCCGGCGAACAACACGCCGACATAGGGGGTGCCTTCGGCGGCAAGCGTCGCCACGGTCGGGCGGACGATGCGATCCATTACCTGCGCTTCGAGATCGGCGGTGAGCACCGGCGCGGGGCTGTAGGCGCCCATGCCGCCGGTATTCGGCCCGACGTCGCCGTCGCCGACGCGCTTGTGATCCTGCGCGCTGCCGAACGCGATGACGTCGGTGCCGTCGGAAAGTGCGAAAAAACTCGCTTCCTCACCGGTCATAAATTCTTCGATGACGACTTCGGCACCGGCGCCGCCGAACGCACCGTCGAACATGTCGTCGATCGCGGCGGCCGCTTCGGCCGCGGTCTCGGCGATGATGACACCCTTGCCCGCCGCGAGCCCGTCAGCCTTGATGACGACGGGAATCGAAAAGCCTTCGAGCACCGCGAGCGCCTCGTCGGCGCTGGTGCAACGGACATAGGCCGCGGTCGGGATGCCAGCGCGCGCGCAGAGATCCTTGGTGAAGCCTTTCGATCCTTCGAGGCGCGCCGCAGCCGCGCCGGGGCCGAAGGTCGCGATTCCCAGCGCGCGCAGACGGTCGGCGAGCCCCGCGACGAGCGGCGCCTCGGGGCCGACAACGACGAAATCGATGGCGTGCGCCTTTACGAACGCGATCAGCCCGTCGAGATCGTCGGCGGCAACGGCCACACATTCGGCGTGCGCCTCGATCCCGGGATTGCCCGGTGCGGCATAGAGCTTGGCGCAGCTTGGCGATTGTGCCAACTGCCAGCTGAGCGCATGTTCGCGGCCCCCCGATCCGACCAGCAGGATATTCATGTCTGTCCCTTTTCCCGACCCGGCGTCCGAAGATGACACCGCCGCGCGGCTGTTAGCCGAGGCGGCGCCCGGCGACAATGCACCCGCACTGTCGGTCAGCCAATTGTCGGCGGCGATCAAACGCACCGTCGAGGACGGCTTCGCGCGCGTGCGCGTGCGGGGCGAATTGTCGGGCACCAAACGCGCGGCGTCGGGGCATTTCTATGCCGCGCTGAAAGACGACAATGCGCTGATCGATATGGTGATGTGGAAGGGGCAGGCCGGGCGGCTGGCCTTCCGGCCCGAGGACGGGATCGAGGTGATCGCGACCGGCAAGCTCACCACCTATCCGGGGCGCTCCAAATATCAGCTCGTCGTCGATACGCTCGAAGTCGCGGGCGAGGGTGCGCTGATGCTGCTGTTCGAGAAGCTCAAGGCGCGTTTGGGCGCCGAGGGGCTGTTCGACCGCGAGCGCAAATATGAACGCCTGCCCTATCTGCCGCGCACGATCGGGGTGGTGACCTCGCCCACCGGCGCGGTGATCCGCGATATTCTCCACCGGCTTGCCGACCGCTGTCCGACACATGTCATCGTCTGGCCGGTGCTGGTGCAGGGCGACGGCGCTGCGGCGCAGGTTGCGAATGCGATCCGCGGCTTCGACGCGATTGCGCCCGGCGGGCCGGTGCCGCGTCCCGATCTGGTCATTGTGGCGCGTGGCGGCGGGTCGATCGAGGATCTATGGGCGTTCAACGAGGAGGTCGTCGTTCGCGCGCTCGCCGATTGCCGCATCCCGACGATCAGCGCCGTGGGGCACGAGACCGACGTGACGCTGGCCGACTATGCCGCCGACGTGCGCGCGCCGACGCCGACCGCGGCGGCCGAGATGGCGGTCCCGGTGCGCGCCGAGCTGCAGGCGCAGCTCGCGACCTGGGGTGGGCGGACTATCGGTGCCGCGCACCGTCACCAATCGCTCGCGAGCGAAAGGCTGACCGCGCTGGCACGCCACCTGCCGAAGCGCGAAGCCCTTTATGCGCCGCAGCGTCAGCGGCTCGACGATGCGGGCGACCGGCTCGACCGCAGTCAGCGCCACCGGCTGACGGTGGTCGCCGAGCGGCTCGCGACGCGATCAGGCGCGCTGCGACCCGCGTTGCTTGCGCGGCGCTGGGATCGCGACCGTGCCTTGCTCGAAGGGCTTGGGCGCTTGCTCGACAGTCTCGATCCGCGCGCGCTGCTGTCGAAGGGCTATGCGATGGTCCGGGATGCGGGCGGGTCGATCGTCACGACAGCCGCCAAGGCGCAGTACGCGGGGCGTCTGAAGCTCCAGTTCGCCGACGGCGAGGTGCCGGTACAGGTGGATGGCGGCGATGGACTGCCTGCGCCGTCGCCGCGACTGGTCCGCAAGGCATCGCCAGCGGCGCCCAAACGGGGGCAGGGCGAGCTTTTCTGACACCGGCGGGGTGGCCGCGCGGCGCGATACTGTTATAGTCTTGGCCTGACTTGTCGCCGAATGGATAGAGAATCATGTTGATCGCCAGCCGCAACCGCCTTGCCCGCCTTCAGTACGGACCGAATGGCTTTCGGGTCCTCGAGCCTGGCGATCATGTACTGTGCGCGGTGACCGGCGCGCCGATCGGGCTCGATGAGTTACGTTATTGGTCGGTCGCACGGCAGGAACCTTACGCCTCCGCTACGATATCGGTGCAGGCCGAACAGGACCACGCGCGCGGCGCATGAGGTTAGGTAAGGACTGGCCGCGGCATGGTGCGGCGCTGACACTGTTGATCGTCGCCGCCGGTTGCGTGCCCCCGGTCGATACCGAAGCCAAACCTGTACCGCCACCGGCCGCGCAGCCGCTGCCCGCGCCTTCGCCCGCCCCGCCGCGCACGCCTTTGCGCAGCGACTTCATTCTGGCCGGAGTTCCCGAACAGGGCGCGGTGCTGGTCGGGCAGGCGCCCAGCGACACGCATTTGCTGATTCTCGACGGGCAGACGATTCCGGTCGCTGCCGATGGCCGCTTCCTGATTGCGTTTGATCGCGATGCCGGTCCAAATGCGCGCCTTGTCGCGACGCTCGCCGATGGCCGCGAAATTGTGCGCGTCATTGCCGTTGCTGCGGGTAGCTGGCGGCTCGAACATATCAATGCGCCCTATCGCGGCGGTGCGGCGAGCGACGCCGATTTCGAACGGCGGCGGCCGGCCGAGCTCGCGCAGATCGCGGCGGCGCGGGACATGGAGGTCTCCTCCGACGGCTGGCGCCAGAAATTCCGCTGGCCGGTGACCGGGCGCCTGTCGGGCTTCTTCGGGTCGCAGCGCGTCTATCAGGGCAAGCCCGGCACCTATCATAGCGGCACAGATGTTGCGGTCCCGGCGGGAACGCCCTTCGTGGCACCGGCCGACGGGGTAGTCGTGCTTGCGGCGACGACGCCCTTCACACTCGAAGGCAATCTGCTGATCGTCGACCATGGCATGGGACTCAGCAGTGCGTTCCTTCATTGCCAAAGGCTGGACGTGAAGGTTGGCGATCGCGTGGTGCAGGGGCAGCCGCTCGGGACGGTGGGCCGCACCGGACGCGCGACCGGGCCGCATATGCACTGGGGTCTGAAATGGCGCGACGCGCGCCTCGATCCCGGCAAGCTTGCGGGCGCGGTCGGCAGTTGAACCGACGCCTGGTATGCGGGCAATTCGTAACCATTGAAACAATATGTCGCGAATGACGCGCTGCAGCATATTGTATTTCGCCGTTTCCCGCGTTTGTTGCAAATACGTCACAATGCCGTTTGAAACGGCGGTTTGCGCCGGGAATTCCCTTTACTCGCCATGAACGAAAGGTCATCCCGCACGCTATCGGGGCGTTTGCGTGCCGGCTTCGTGCCGGCGCGTCGGGGGTCCGGGTAGCCAATCCACCAGTAGCAAGGGACTGCACTGTGAAGAAAACTCAATATTCCAAGCTGAAGCTAGGCGCTGCGCCGCTCGTACTGAGCGTCGCCCTGGTTTCGGCTCCTGCCTTTGCGCAGGACGCAGCCGAAGAGGCCACTGCAACGTCGGAAATCGTCGTCACCGGTACGCTGATCCGCAACCCGAACCTCGAACAGTCGACCCCGGTCAACGTCACGACCTCGGACACGATCGAGCTGAAGCAGTCGAACACCGCGGAAGAAGTTCTGCGCGAACTGCCCGGTATCGTCCCGAACATGGGTTCGGCCGTCAACAACGGCAACACCGGCGGCTCGTACGTCGATCTTCGTGGCCTCGGCTCGACGCGTAACATCGTCCTCCTGAACGGCAACCGCGTCGCTCCGTCGGACGTCAACGGCCGCGTCGACCTTAACAACATCCCGCTGGCCCTGATCGAGCGCGTCGACGCGCTGACCGGCGCCGCCGTGACCACCTATGGTGCCGACGCCATCACCGGCGTGGTGAACTTCATCACCAAGCGCGATTTCGCTGGTCTGGAAGTCACGGCTTCGGAGCAGATCACCGAACAGGGCGACGGCAACGTCTTCCGCGTCGATGCCACCATCGGTGCAAACTTCGACGATGGCCGCGGTAACGCCGTGCTGAGCATCGGTTACCAGTCGGCCGACGCGGTTTATCAGGGCGCGCGTCCGTTCTCGGATAACACCCTCGACAGCTATTCGGACACCTTCATCGGCTCGGGCACTTCTGTTCCGTCGCGGTTCTCGGGCACTCGCCCGCTGAATCCCGATGGAACGATCAACCGGACCCCCGATCCGACCGGCACCGGCAACGGCGGCGTGCGTCAGGTCAACGCTGCCGGCCAGGCCGTCGGCACCTTCGCCACCTACAACTTCAACCCGTTCAACATCTTCCAGACCCCGTTCGAGCGCTATAACATCTATGGCCAGGCGAACTACGAAGTGTCGGACGCGATCGAAGTCTATGCGCGCGGCATGTTCTCGAAGAACAAGGTCTCGACGATCATCGCCCCGTCGGGTTCGTTCGGCGGCAATGTCACGATCAACCTGAACAACCCGTTCCTGCCCGCGGCGCTGCGCAATCAGTTCTGCGCATTCAACACGTCGACGGTCAACGGCACCTACACGCCGCGCTTCGACCAACCGACTTGTGACGCCGCCGCTTTGGCGCCCGGCCGCACAAATGCCGATGGCACGGCCAACACCGCCTATCGCGAAGTCACGGTCACGTTGAACCGTCGTACCCCGGAAGTCGGTCCGCGTATCAGCGACTATCAGACGACCTTCTTCGACTATCGCGTCGGCGCCCGTGGCGGCATCACCGACACGATCGACTGGAACATCGAAGGTTCGTACGGCGAATCGGAAAATATCCAGACGATCAAGGGTTACACGCTCCAGTCGCGTTTCCGTCAGGGTTCGCTGGTCAACGGCACGCTCGCCAATCCGGTTTGCCAGGACACGTCGAACGGCTGTGTGCCGATCAACCTGTTCGGCCCCGAAGGCTCGATCACGCCGGCAGCGGCTGGTTTCCTTCAGGAAAACAGCTCGACGACCAACCGTACGGCGCTGTCGCAGGTTCGCGCGATCATCTCGGGTGACCTCGGCTTCACTTCGCCGGGTGCTGTTCAGCCGATCGGCTTCGCGCTGGGTGCCGAATATCGCAAATATACCGCCCAGCAGGCATCGGATCTGCTCGCCAAGACCCCCGGTGAACTCGGTGGCGCCGGCGGCGCGGCTCCCGACATCGACGGCAAGTATGACGTGTACGAAGCCTATGCCGAAGTCGTTGCACCGCTGATCGAAGACAAGCCCTTCTTCGAAAGCCTGACCCTTGAAGCTGGTATCCGTTATTCGGATTACAGCATCGCGGGTGGTGCGGGTTATGATACCTGGACCTGGAAAGCCGGCGGTAGCTGGGAACCGGGTGCGGGCGTCAAGATCCGTGGTAACTACAGCCGCGCGGTTCGCGCCCCGAACATCGGCGAATTGTTCACGCCGCTGTCGGTCGGCCTGACCAACCTGGGTATCGACCCCTGCGCCGGTGCCGCTCCGACGACCAACGCCAACCTGCGCGCCATCTGTATCGCACAGGGCGCTCCGGCCGGAACGATCGGTTCGATCACCAACCCGACTGCGGCCCAGGCCAACATCAACGCGGGCGGTAGCCTGAACCTGCAACCGGAAAAGGCGAACAGCTACACCATCGGTGCGGTGTTCCAGCCCGACTTCCTGCCGCGCTTCAACCTGTCGATCGATTACTACAACATCAAGATCAAGAACGTGATCGGTGCTCCGTTGCCGGGTGACATCATTTCGAGCTGCTTCGGTACCGTTACCGCCGCCAGCGCGGCTGATCCGGCCTGTACGATTATCCGTCGTAACCCGACCACGGGCGGTCTTGACGGCGATCCGGCAACCACGCCGGGCCTGTTCGGCCAGACCAACAACAATGGTCGCCTGTTCACCGACGGCATCGACTTGCTGATGAACTACAACATGGATCTGGGCTTCGCGAGCCTCGACTGGTCGTTCGTCGGTAACTGGACGCATTCGTCGAAGTTCAAGTCGGACGTGAACCTGGCGAGCTCGGTCGACCGCGAATGTGTTGGCTACTACAGCGTGAACTGCTCGTTCACGGGTTCGATCCAGCCGGAATACCAGTTCTCGAACCGCTTCACGCTCGGCTTTGAAAAGGTCGATCTGTCGCTGTTGTGGCGCTGGCAGGACAGCGTGTCGTTCGAACCGCAGCAGCTGCAGGACGATATCGATGCTGCGATCGACGCCGGCACCAGCCCGACCACGGGTTGCCCGGACCCGACGGGTACCGACCCGAACGGTTGTGTCGTCGATCCGAAGTTCCGCAAGATCAAGTCGGCCCATTATTTCGACATGACCGCGCGCTTTAACGTCAGCGACAACCTGACCTTCACGGCGACGGTGCAGAACCTGCTCGACAAGAAGCCGCCGATCGTCGGCAACACGATCGGTTCGACCACCTACAACAGCGGCAACACCTTCCCGTCGTCCTACGACGCGCTGGGTCGCCGTTATGCGGTGTCGGCAAAGCTGAAGTTCTAGTCCTTCACGCTTCGTCAGAAATTGGGGGCGGACAGCAATGTCCGCCCCTTTTTCTATAGGTCGCGGAAAATCGGCATGCCGTGATCCTTGATGGTCGTCGCCCCCGCCTTTCGCCTGCCTTACAGGCGCAGGATAGACTTCAGCCAGAGGCCCGAAAGGCCGGGGACGTTTGAATAGGCTGTTAGCGGACGAGCAGTCGTCGCGGCAGGACCAGCGGGATGCCGGCCTGACGGGCGACCGCCTCGGCCCAACCCACCACCTGATCGATTTCCTCGCCATAGGCGGCGGCGGCGGTGTCGAGATCGCGCTGTCGTTCGCCGGCGGCAAAGGGCGCCCCCGATTTGCTGTTCCGCCCCAGCGCCGGGTGGCTCGCGATGGCGTCGCGGTCGCCGGTCAGGCCCAGATGAGCCATCGCCGCGCCGACCGCGCCGACCGGATCGCCGGTCAGCGTTTCGCTGTCGAGCGATGCTGTCCGATCGGGCGCCCAGTCGAGCAGCGCGCCGAAGGCCTGCTGCTGCGCGAGCCAGCCGACCGCCGCAATCTGGAGGTCTGACTGGCGGAAATAGTCGCGCGTCTCGAACCCGAGCTCGACGAACCCGTCGGTAAGATAGCCTTCGAGCAACTCACGGCACCATAGCCGGCACCACATGCCCTTGCGGGCCACGGAGAGCAGGAAGGCACGCAGCGGCGCATGAAGCAGGATCGCGCGGGCCTGTGGCCGCAGCATCAGCGCGCCCCGCGCGAGCGGATTGAAGATGTTCGATGGCTTGACCACCACCGCCTCGTCCGGCGTGAAGCCGCGTCCCAGCATCGCGAGCGCGTCGTCCAGTGCCCGGGCATGATCGCGGGGATCGGCGCCGCGCCGACGCCAGCCGACCATGTCGTTCAGCAAAACCGGCTCGGAGAGGCTGGCTGCGACGCCGCGTTGGTCGAGCGCCTGCGCGAGCATTGTCGATGCGCAATAGGCTGAATGAAAAAGAAAATGTACCGGTAACTGCGCGCCGGACACCGCGGTGCGGCATTCGGTGCGCCGCAGTACGACAGGCGCATTCTCCTCGCCCAGGTGCAGATCGGTCAGAAACGGTACGCGCGCTCGTGCATCCCGAGTGACACGCCGAAAATGAAAGGCGTCATGGCCCGGATCATATCGGTGCGCGAGCCATTCGGTGTCGTCGATAATGGCGGTGACAGAGGGCGCGGTGGTCATCAATCGACCTTGCCGATTGCCCCCGCCGATGGCAAGCATGGCCATGACCAGCGCACCTCCGCCCGCTTCCGCCGTAGAGGCCAACCGGCTCGGCATTGCTGCCTTGCAAGCCGGCGACGCCGCGGCAGCGATAGAATATTTCACCGCCGCAATCGCAGGCGATCCGCAATCGGGTGCGTTGCAGCGAAACCTCGCTTCGGCATGGCGCGCCGCCGGCGACGATGCCCGGGAGCTTGCGGCACTCGACGCCGCGCTGGCGGTCGACCGCCGCGATTTGATGGCGTGGATACGCAAGGGCGAGCGGCATGAGGCGCGGGGCGAAAAGGGCATGGCGCTTGCGGCGTGGAGCGCGGCGATCGCTCTAGGCGACCAGCTGCATCCTGTGCCGCCGCCGCTCGAGCAGCTTCTGGCGCATGGAAGGGGGTTCGTTGCGGGGGCGACCGACACGATGTTCGTCGCGGCATCCGATGCGCTCGGCAAGATGCGCGGCGACCTGTCGGAAACCGAAGCGCGGCGTGGCGAGGCCTTTATCGCAAGTGCGCTCGGCCGGCGGCGCATCTATCAGAACGAATGTGCGGGCATCTATTACCCCTTCCTGCCCGCCGACGAGTTTTTCGATCGCGATCATTTCCCGTGGCTCGCTGACATTGAGGCAAGGGCGGGCTCGATCCGCGCCGAATTGCAGGCGCTGCTCGATGATCCCGGCGATGCGTTGCGGCCCTATGTCCGGATGGACGCCGGAACGCCCGTTTCGATCTGGTCGGGACTCGACAACCGGCTCGACTGGGGCGCCTGCTTCCTGTGGGAATATGGCGAGCCTAACCAGCCTGTGCTCGATCGCTGCCCCGTCACCGCCACCGCGCTTGCGGCGATCCCCGGCGCGCGTATCCCCGGCCGGGCGCCAAGCGCCTTTTTCTCGATGCTGAAGCCGCATACGCGTATTCCGCCGCACACCGGCGTCACGAACACGCGGGCGATCGTCCATCTGCCGCTGATAGTGCCGCCGGGTTGCGGCTTTCGCGTCGGCGGTGAAACCCGGGAATGGGAGGAAGGCCGGGCGTTCGTTTTCGATGATACAATTGAGCATGAGGCGTGGAACGAGAGTGACGAATTGCGCGCCGTGCTGATCTTCGACGTGTGGAATCCGCATTTGCGAGCTGCCGAGCGCGAACTTCTGCTGCGCTATTTTGCGTCGGCAGACGCGTCGGGTTATGCCGTTCCACGTTAATATTTGCCGGTCGACCCTTATCTGCCCCGGGTCGAAATTCAGCTTTGCGAAAGGCCTTTTGCCAAATATGATGCGGCACATGAGGCTGCGGGCGAAGCTCGTGGCAGGAGGACTTTTCATGAACCGGATTATGCCTGCATTTGTCGCGGTCGCCCTGCTTGCTGCACCGGCCGCCCTCGCCGCCGAGGGATCGGATCGCGCGCCGCCCTCCAAGCCGCCCTCGGCAATGACGCCGACCGAGATCAAGGCGTATAATGTGGGGCTCGCCCAGACCCACCCCTATTATATCAAGTGCCGAAAAATGCTCGAGATCGGTTCGCTCGTGAAGAAAGTCCGCACCTGCTACACCAATCAAAAGTGGAAAGAAGTGATCGCGAACAGCAGCCAGAATGCACGCGACACGACCGAAGCGTTCGTCAGTGCAGCGGGCAATTCCAACTAGTCTCGACCAGTTGATCCTTAAGGGGAGTCTGATGCGCAAAATCACCAGCTTGATGCTTCTAGCGGCCCTGTCGGTGGCCGCCGCCGCCGCCGCCAATGAACCTGAAAACCCGCCCTTCCAGATGCCGTCCACGATGACGGGTGCGGAGATCGACGTCCATAATGAGGGCCGGGGAGCGACCGATGCCGATTATATTCGCTGCCGCCGCATGGACGTGCCGGGGTCGCTCGTAAAAAAACTGCGCGTCTGCAAAACCAACACCGAATGGCGGCAATATTCGGACAAGGGCAATCAGGATGCGCGCGATTCGATGGCGTGGATCGAGCGCGGCTTCAGCAATTCGGTCGAGCCGAAGGACGATGTGTTACAAGGTGGGTATAACGCACCGAAATAGACGAGGCTGAACGATGCTGGCACTGTTGACCATGACGATGGTCGTCGCGTTGTCGACGCACGCGCCGGATTCTGCCGCGGACCGCGCTCCGCCTGATCGTCCACCTTCGACGATGACCAGTGCCGAGATCAAGGTGCACAATCAGGGGTTGCCGATGACGCATCCCTATTATGTTAAATGCCGCAAGATTGAGGAGCTCGGGTCGCTCGTAAAGAAGGCGCGCGTTTGTCATACGAACGAGCAGTGGAAACAACTGTGGGTGCAGGGCAATCAGGATTCGCGCGACACGATGGATGCGATGTCGAGCAAGGCGGGCGACTGCCGCGCGACAGGCACTTGCTGATACGCCAGCGTGGATGAATCAAAGGGCGGCATTTCTGCCGCCCTTTATATTTTACGCCGAAGCAAGCTTTAAGGCGCCGTCACCCTCGTCGACCTTGATCGTCGATCCGTCCTTGACCTCGCCCTTCAGGATCAGGTCGGCGAGCGGATCCTGGAGATATTTCTGCACCGCGCGCTTCAGCGGCCTTGCACCATAGACCGGGTCGTAACCGACGCGGCCGAGCCATGCCCGCGCGGCGTCGGTGAGGTCGAGCGTCACCTTGCGGTCGTTCAGCAATTTCTGCACCCGCGCGACCTGGATATCTACGATGCCGCCCATATGCTGTTGCGCAAGCCGGTTGAAGAGCACGATCTCGTCGAGCCGGTTGAGGAACTCGGGCCGGAAATGCGCGCGCACAACCTCCATCACCGCGGGCTCGGCCTGTTCGACCGGCGCGTCGTCGGGAAGCGCGGCGATCGCCTGACTGCCTAGGTTCGATGTCAGGATGATCAGCGTATTGGTGAAATCGACCGTGCGGCCCTGCCCATCGGTCAGGCGTCCGTCGTCGAGCACCTGGAGCAGGATGTTGAAGACGTCGGGATGTGCTTTCTCGACCTCGTCGAACAGCACGACCTGATAGGGGCGCCGCCGCACCGCTTCGGTGAGCGTGCCGCCCTCTTCATAACCGACATAGCCCGGCGGCGCGCCGACGAGCCGCGCGACGCTGTGCTTTTCCATGAATTCGGACATGTCGATGCGGACCATCGCATTGTCGTCGTCGAACAGGAACCGCGCAAGCGCCTTGGTAAGCTCGGTCTTGCCGACGCCCGTGGGGCCGAGGAAAAGGAAGCTGCCGAGCGGGCGGTTCGGATCCTGCAACCCGGCGCGCGCGCGGCGGACCGCGGTCGAGACGGCGCGGACGGCTTCGTCCTGCCCGATCACGCGCTGCGCCAGCGTGCCTTCCATGCCGAGCAATTTCTCGCGCTCGCCTTCCATCATCCGGTCGACGGGGATACCGGTCCATTTGCTGACCACCGCGGCGATATCGTCGGCGGTGACTTCCTCGCGCAGCATCGCATTGCCCGCTGCGGCTTCGGCGTCGGCAAGCTGCTTTTCGAGGCCGGGGATGGTGCCGTAGCTGAGCTCACCCGCCTTCGCGAGATCGCCGGCGCGCTGCGCCTGATCGAGCGCCGAGCGTGCGGCGTCGAGCTCTTCCTTGATCTTCGCCTCGGCGTGGATCTTGTCCTTCTCCGCCTTCCATTTCTGGGTGAGGCCCGCCGACTGTTGTTCAAGATTGGCAAGTTCTGCCTGCAAGGTGGCGAGCCGGTCCTTCGAGGCTGCGTCGGTTTCCTTCGACAGCGCCGATTCCTCGATCTTCATCTGGATGATGCGGCGGTCGAGCGTCTCGATTTCCTCGGGCTTCGATTCGACCTCCATGCGGATGCGGCTCGCGGCCTCGTCCATCAGGTCGATCGCCTTGTCGGGCAGGAAGCGGTCGGAGATGTAGCGGTTCGACAAAGTGGCGGCGGCTACGATCGCCGCATCGGTGATGCGCACCCCGTGGTGGAGCTCATATTTTTCCTTGAGTCCGCGCAGGATCGAGATCGAATCCTCGACCGTCGGTTCGCCGACGAACACCGGCTGGAAACGCCGCTGGAGTGCGGGATCCTTCTCGACATGCTTGCGATATTCGTCGAGCGTAGTTGCGCCGATGCAATGGAGTTCGCCGCGCGCGAGCGCGGGCTTGAGCAGGTTCGAGGCGTCCATCGCGCCTTCGCCTTTCCCCGCCCCGACAAGTGTATGCATCTCGTCGATGAACAGGATGATCTCGCCCTCGGCAGCCTTCACATCGTCGAGCACGCCCTTGAGGCGCTCTTCGAACTCGCCGCGATATTTGGCGCCCGCGATCAGCGAACCCATGTCGAGCGACAGAAGACGGCGATCTTTCAGGCTGTCGGGGACGTCGCCATTGACAATGCGCAACGCGAGGCCTTCGGCGATCGCGGTCTTGCCGACACCGGGTTCGCCGATCAGCACGGGGTTGTTCTTGGTCCGGCGCGCGAGGATCTGGATGGTGCGGCGGATTTCTTCGTCGCGGCCGATCACCGGATCGAGCTTACCCTCGCGCGCAACCTCGGTGAGGTCGCGGGCGAATTTCTTGAGCGCTTCGTAGCGGTCTTCGGAGCTGGCGGTATCGGCGGTACGTCCGCCACGCAGATCGTTGATCGCGGTGTTGAGTGCGTCGGCCTTGACCCCGGCATCGGCGAACGCCTTGCCGACGGGTGTCGTGGTCGAAAGGACCATCGCGAGCAGGAGGCGTTCGACGGTGACATAACCGTCACCGGCCTTGGTCGCCACTTGTTCCGCCTGATCGAGCAGGCGCACGGCGTCATTGTCGAGACCCGGCGTCGCCTGCGCGCCCGATCCCGACACGGCAGGAACCTTGGCGAGCAAAGCGTCAATACCGGCAACCGCGCGCGGGGCGTCGCCGCCGCTCTTTGCGATCAGGCCAGCGGCCATGCCTTCATTATCTTCGAGCAGCGCCTTGGCGACATGCTCGGGGCTGATCCGCTGATGGTTCATGCGGATCGCGATTGTTTGCGCCGCCTGCAGGAAGCCCTTGGCGCGGTCGGTAAATTTCTCGAGGTTCATTCAGAAAGCCCCTTTCTCACCGAGCAAGATAGTGTTGCCATTGTGCAACACAAGGGGCCTTCCGAGGTTCCGCAAAGCCTAGTCGCCGGACCGGGCCAATTGGTCGAGCAACCGCACGCCAAAGCCGCTCATTCCCTTGGGAACGAGCGACGTCGCCTTGTCGGCCTGATTGACCCCGGCAATGTCGAGATGGGCCCAAGGCGTCGCCTCGTCGACGAAGAAGCCGATGACATGCGCGCCGAGGCTCGCGCCCGGCCCCTGGCTCGGTGCGATGTTACGAATGTCGGCGATGTCGGACTTGAGCTTTTCGGCGTAGTTCTTGTGCAGCGGCATCCGCCACAGTTCCTCGCCGCTCGCGGTTCCGGCGGCAATCAGGGCGGCGGCGAGCTTTTCGTCGCGCGCGAACAGCCCCGCATATTGGTCGTCGAGCGCGCTAACGATCGCCCCGGTGAGCGTCGCGATATTGACGATCGCGCGCGGCTTGTACGTCTGCGCGATATATTCATTGGCGTCGGCGAGTACGAGGCGGCCTTCGGCGTCAGAATTGAGCATCTCGATCGTCTTGCCCGACATGGTGCGGGTGACGTCGCCGGGGCGCTGGGCGTTGCCGTCGGGCATATTCTCGGCAAGCGCTGCGACTGCGACGATGTGGACCGGCGCCTTCGATTTGGCGAGCGATAGCGCGGTACCGACCACCGAGGCGGCGCCCGACATGTCGCCCTTCATATCCCACATGCCTGCGCCGGGTTTCAGCGAGATGCCGCCCGAATCGAAGGTGATGCCCTTTCCGATAAAGGCGATCGGCGCGGCGGGAGCGTCCGCGCCGCGATAGCGCACCGCGAGCAACCGCGAACCGCGCGGGCTGCCCTGGCCGACGCCGACGAGCGTGCCCATGCCGAGCTTGCGCATCGCGGCCTCGTCGAGCACCTCGATGCTGACGCCCGGGATGCCGGCAAAGGCATCGCGCACGCGCGCGACGAAGCTCTCAGGATAGATGACGTTCGCAGGCTCGTTGGCAAGGTCGCGCGACAGGCGCACGCCTTCGGCCAGCGGCTTCCAACGTGTAGTGAAGGCGGCTTCCGCCGCGGAGGCGTTCGCGCTGACGAGCGTCACCGCGCCCGTCGGCGGGGCCTTTTTGTCGACCGTCTTGTAGCGGTCGAACCGGTACTGGCCGAGCGCGAAGCCATAAGCGACATCGGCGGCCGAGGTGTCGCCGAACGCGCCGCCGATCGTCACTGGCTGGGCTTCGCTTTTCAGGTCCTGCGCTGCCTTGCCGCCCGCTTCGGCGAGCGCGAGCGACGAGGGGGTGTCGCCCGCGCCGACCAGCAAGATTCGCGGATGCGCGCCGATTCCGCGCAGCGACAGCGTCGCGCCGACCTTGCCATCGAAGCTGGCCGCCGCGATGGCCGCGGTCACGGCCTGATGCTCGGCGGCGCTCAGTGCGATACCTTCGAGCGGCGGTAAATTGGCATCGGTCATCACAATGACGAGCGCGGCACCCGCCGGGGCGTTGGCCGCAAATCCGATCGCCCGCTCAGTGCTGTTCGCGGCGGTTGCGGGCGCGACGCCAGATCCCGCGATATTCTGCGCGACCGCCGCAGGTGCGAGGGTGAGCGACAGGCAAGCGGAAAGGAGCAGGCTTTTCATGCGCATGGTTCGATATTCCCCGTTGTTCAATTACCTGTGCCTTGCATAGCCGCGTACCGCCTCTCCGCAAATCCGCCTCGACGAACGACAGTCGCTTGCCATCGGACGACATGGCCGCCACATAGCCTTGCGGGCGACGCACCGAAGAGGACCAGAGATGTTGCGACGGATTTTGCTGGGTTTCCTGCTGTTTCTGGTGGTCACCGCCGCCTCGCTCGCGCTCTGGGAGCCGCTCACAGCTGAGGCGCCCGCAGCGCCTGCCTTCAAGCCCACCGACGTCCGTATCGCGCGCGACAAGTTCGGTGTGCCGCATATCTTCGGAAAGACCGATGCCGACGTCGCCTATGGCGTCGCCTATGCGCATGCCGAAGATGATTTTTCGACGCTACAGGAGGTGCTTGCGATGACGCGCGGGCGCGCCGGGGCAATGCTGGGTCAGGATGGCGCGAAGGTCGATTATGCTGCGGCGCTGCTCGACATCCGCACGACGACCGCGCGCGACTGGCCGCGCTTGCCCGCCGACGTGCAAAAGCTGTTCACCGCATACGCTGCGGGGCTCAACCATTATGCCGACAAGCATCCCGGCGAGGTGCGGCTGACGGGCCTGTTCCCGGTGACCGGCGAGGATGTCGTCGCTGGCTTCGTGCTGCGTTCGCCCTTTTTCTTCGGGCTCGATTCAGTGCTGGGATCGCTGGTCGAGGACAAGCCGATCGGCCGTGAGGGCGGCCCCGCGCTTGATGCGACCGGCAAGCTGGTCCCGCGCGAACTGACCCCGGTCGGCACCGATCCCGCCGACAATGGGTCGAACGGCATGGCGGTCGCCCCCGCGCGCTCGACCGATGGCGCGACGCGACTCGTGTCGAACTCGCACCAGCCATGGACCGGCGGCGTCGCCTGGTACGAACTGGTCGTCCATTCGGAAGAGGGGTGGGATTTCGCGGGCGCGAACTTCCCCGGCTCGCCCTATCCCTTCCTTGGCCACAATAAATATCTCGGCTGGACCAATACGGTGAACCGGCCCGATCTGATCGACGTCTACAAGCTGGTGCTCGACGACAGCGACAAGAAATATCGCTTCGACGGAGCGTGGCGGCCGCTCGAGGAAAAGCGTGTCTGGCTGAAGGTCAAGTTCGGGCCGTTCGTGCTGCCGGTGCCGCGCACCATCTATCGCTCGGTCCACGGGCCGGTGGTGAAGAATGAAAAGGGCGCATTTGCGATCCGCTACGCCGGGATCGACCAAGCGAATATGGTCACCCAATATTACCGGCTGAACAAGGCGAAGAGCTTCGCTGAATGGCGCGCTGCGATGGCGGGGCAGGGCGTGCCCGCGACCAATTTCATCTATGCCGACGCCAAGGGCAATATCGGGCTTTTCTACAACGCGATGTTCCCCGACCGGCAGGCGGGGTTCAACTGGCGTGGCGTGTTGCCCGGTGACACGTCCGCTGATCTGTGGACCAAGACATTGCCATTCGACCGCGTGCCGACTTTGGTCAATCCGCGCTCGGGCTATGTGATGAACGCGAACAACACGCCGTGGGTCGCAGCGGGGCCGGGCGACGAGCTCGATGCGGCGGCTTTCTCGCCGTTGCTCGGGGTCGAGGACGATATGACCAATCGCGCGACGCGGCTGATCACGTTGTTCGAGGCGCCGGGGCAGATCGACGAGGCGCGGTTGAAAGCGATCAAATATGACACCGCCTATGCGAAGTCGGGCTATGCAGCGGCATGGATGAACCGGCTGCTCGCGCTTGACACGAAGGATGATCCCGCGCTCCGCAAAGCGCAGAATTTGCTCCGCCGCTGGGATTGGAACCTTGACGGCAAGGGGAAGGGCGATGCGCTCGCGCTGATGGTGCTTCGCCCGGCGAACGGCAGCCATTACCAGCGCCGCGCGGCGCCCGACCCGCGCACCGTGCTGAAAGAGACGGTTGCGCATTTGCAGGATCATTTCGGCGGGCTCGATCCCAAGCTGGGTACCGTGCTGCGGCTGCGCCACGGCGAAGGAGCGAGGCGCGTCGATCTGCCGCTCGACGGCGGTAACGATACGGTGCGTGCCTCGACTTTATGGGATGCCGAACCGGATGGACGGTTGAAGGTCCGGCATGGCGACAGCTTCATCATGTTCGTGACGTGGGACAAGGACGGGCGCGTGCGGTCGGAATCGATCCAGCCGTTCGGGTCGGCGACGACGCGGCCCGCAAGCCCGCACTATAATGATCAGGCGCCGCTTTTCGTCGCCCACAAGCTCAAGCCCGTCCTGTTCGATCCGGCGGCGTTGAAGGCAAGCGGAGCGCGATTCTATCGGCCTTGAAAGCCCGAAAGCGCTGTCCTAAACCGTTGATACAGTGCCCTCCGGCACCCGGTCGCAAGCAGGCATAAGAGGCCTGTGCCCGTATAAGAGGATTTTCATGCCCCGTTTCCATCGTTTCGCACTCGCCTTGGCAGTCACCACGTCGCTCGTCGCTGCGGGCCCTGCGTTCGCCAAGGCGAAAGCCGCCGCCGCCCCGATCGCTGACCTGGTGAAAGCGGTCGATATTCCCTACGAAGCCTTCACCCTCGACAACGGGCTGCGTGTCATCGTGCACGAAGATCGCAAGGCCCCTGTCGTCGCGGTGTCGGTCTGGTACCGCGTCGGTTCGAAGCATGAGCCCAAGGGCAAGACGGGCTTTGCCCATCTGTTCGAGCATCTGATGTTCAACGGGTCCGAAAATTCGCCCGGCGATTTCTTTGAACCGCTGCAACAGGTCGGCGCGACCGACAGCAACGGGACGACCAACGTCGACCGCACCAATTATTTCGAAACCGTGCCGACCGGCGCGCTCGACCGCGCGCTGTTCCTCGAAAGCGACCGCATGGGGCATCTGCTCGGCGCGGTGACGCAGGAAAAGCTCGATAACCAGCGGGGCGTGGTCCAGAATGAAAAGCGGCAGGGCGACAACAATCCCTATGGCCTGCTGCGGTACGAGATTTTCGAAAATCTTTTCCCGACCGGGCACCCCTATCATCACAGCACGATCGGTTCGATGGGCGACCTGAATTCGGCCAGCCTCGGCGACGTGAAGAAGTGGTTCACCGACAATTACGGCCCGAACAATGCCGTGTTGGTGCTGGCAGGCGACGTTGATGTCGCGACCGCCAAAGCCAAGGTGCAGGAGTGGTTTGGCGACATCCCGCGCGGTCCCGAGATCGCGGCGCCCAAAACGTCGGTTCCGACGCTGCCTGCGCTGCTGGCGAAAGAGGTCAAGGACCTCGTCCCGACGACGCGCATCTATCGCATGTGGGCGATCCCCGGGCTCAACGATCCAGAAGCGGTGCCGCTTCAGATGGCAATGAGCGTACTCGGCGGCCTGTCGTCTTCGCGTCTCGACAATGCGCTGGTGCGCAAGGATCCGGTCGCGGTGAGCGTTTCGGCGGTTGCACAACCGTTCGAGGATGCGGGTATCCTGCTGGTGCAAGCCGATGTGAAGCCGGGTGTCGAAGCCCAACTCGTCGCGAAGCGGCTCGACGAGGAAATCGCAAGCTTCCTCGCCAGCGGCCCGACGGCCGACGAGTTGCAACGGACCGCCGCCAGCTATCTGGCCGGGACGATCGCCGGCCTCGAATCGGTCGGGGGCTTTGGCGGGAAGGCAGTGACACTTGCCGAGGGCGCGCTTTATTCGAATAATCCCGCTTATTACAAGGTCGAGCTCGACCGGATGGCGAAGGCCACGCCCGAGCAGGTGAAGGCTGTTGCGCAGAAGTGGCTGTCGCGACCTGCATTTTCGCTGACCTACACCCCCGGCGAGCGTACTGAGGGCGGCGAGAACCGCGGCGGCGCGGTGACAACCGGCAAGGTCAGTGCCCCGATCCAGCCCGACCGTTACTGGAACGAGGCGCTGGGCGATGTCGGCCCCGACACCGGCGGTGCTTTGTCTTTCGCCGATCGTTCGCAGCTTCCGGCGGTCGCCGATCTCACCGCGCTCGATTTCCCCGCGATTGAACGCACCAAGCTGAAAAACGGTGTCGAGGTCGTTTTCGCGCGGCGCACGACGGTGCCGACGGTCAATGTCGCGGTGAGCTTCGACGCCGGCTATGCCGCGGATCCGCACAATGCGCTCGGCACCCAGTCGCTGATGCTCAGCCTGATGGACGAAGGGACGAAGAGCCTCGATTCGATCGCCTTCGCCGAAGCGAAGGAGCGGCTCGGTGCGCAGATCGACGCCACCGCCAATGCCGACGAAACGGTGTTCAGCCTGTTTGCGCTTAAGCCGAACCTTCGTGCCTCGCTGGGCCTGCTTGCCGACTATATCCGCAACCCGGCGTTCGACGGCAAGGAACTGGAGCGCGTGCGCGCGCAGCAGCTCAACCGGTTGAAGGCGGAGCTTAACAATCCCGGCGCGATCGCGTCGCGCGTGCTCACGCCGGTGCTCTATGGCGCCGACCATCCCTATGGCATTCCGCCATCGGGCCTTGGCAATACCGCGTCGGTGAAGGCCGTGACGCAGAGCCAGCTCGCAGATTTCCATGCGGCGTGGATTCGCCCCGACAATGCACGCATCTTCGTCGTCGGCGACACGACGCTGGCCGAGGTAAAGAAGCAGCTCGACGCGACCCTGGGTCAATGGCAGGCGCCCGCTGCCGCGAAGCCGGTCAAGAATTTCGACATCGCGATTCCGGCACCGAAGCCACGCATCCTACTGTTCGACCGCCCCAAATCGCCGCAGTCGGTGATTCTCGCAGGCAAGGTGCTGAGCGCCAAGGGCGGCGACGAGCTGGAAGTTCTGCGCTCGGCGAATGATATTTTCGGCGGTAACTTCCTGTCGCGCTTCAACACCAATTTGCGCGAGACGAAGGGCTGGTCGTACGGCGTGCGCAGCCGCATCTCGGGCGACCAGGACCGTTTGACGTGGGTTGCCTCTGCGCCGGTGCAGGCCGACCGCACGGGCGATTCGATCAAAGAGCTGCAGAGCGACCTCAAAAGCTTCCTTGGCGACAAGGGCGTGACGAAGGAGGAGCTGGAGCGCACGATCAACGGGAACGTCCGCGAATTGCCCGGCAGCTTCGAAACCTCGGGCGACGTGCTTGGGGGCCTCAGGCAGATCGTGAAGTTTGGCCGCCCCGACAATTATTATGAAACGCTGCCCACGACGTACGAGGCGATGACCGCAGCCGAAATCGACGCGGCGGGCCGAAAGGCACTCAGCACCGACGATCTCGTTTATGTTGTTGTTGGTGACGCCGCGGTCGTAAAACCGCAGCTTGACGGATTGGGTCTGCCGGTGGAAACGGTGTCCCTCGATAACTAACATCAGTTTCAGTAAGGAGAGCCCAGATGTCTCAAGTCGATGGCAGCTATGATTGCGTAACCAAGTCGCCGATGGGCGACCAGAAGTCGGTGTTCACCGTCAGCAGCGACGGCGGCAGCTTCACAGGGCAGAATGCCGGCGCAATGGGTTCGCTCGATGTCGAAAATGGCAAGGTCGACGGCAACAAGCTGACCTGGACCATGAACATGAAGGTGCCGATGCCGATGGCGCTCGAGTGCGAAGCGACGATCGACGGCGACGCGCTGACCGGCACGATCAAGGCTGGTGCGTTCGGTTCGATGGCGATGACCGGCACCCGCCAGGGCTGATCGCCGTCTCTGCGTGAATTGAAGGGCCGTTCCCCCGGGAGCGGCCCTTTTCTTTGCATAGCATTGCGGGCGCTTTTCGACGCTCGGGGACTATTCAAACCAGCGTCGGCGGCGCATAGCCTGACGCAATGCACGATATCTCTCAATCTTCTCAGCGGTCGGGTCTCCCGGGCGAACGCGAAATGGTGGTCATGATGGCCATGGTGATGGCGCTCAACGCACTCGCCATCGACGCGATGCTGCCGGCGCTACCCGCGATCGGCAGAGGGTTGGGCGTCGCGGTCGCGAACGACCGCCAATATGTGATTTCCATCTATCTGCTCGGGATCGGCTTCGGCTCGCTGGTCTATGGCCCGCTGGCCGACCGGTTCGGACGCAAGGGTGTGCTGGTGCCGGCGTTGCTTGCCTATGTGGTCTTTTCAATCGGCTGCGGTCTGGCGACAAGCTTTCCGATGCTGCTCGCCCTCCGCTTCGGACATGGCCTGATCAGCGCGGCGCTTGGCGTTATCGTTGTTGCCGTCATCCGCGACCTGTTTTCGGGCGATGCGATGGCGAAGCGCCTGTCGCTCATCTTCCTCGTCTTCATGATCGTGCCGATCATCGCGCCGACGATCGGTGCGGGGGTTGCGGCGATCGCAGGCTGGCGCGCGATTTTCATCGTTCTCGCCGTGATGGGCCTCGTGATGCTGCTCTGGCTTCGGCGTCTTCCGGAAACGCTCGAACCCGGCGACGTGCGACCGCTCGACTGGCGGACGATGCTGGCGGGTTGGGCGACGGTCACGCGCCATCGCCGCGCCGCGGGCTATATGATCGCCTCGGGCATGATGCAGGGCTCGCTTTACGGCTATCTCAATAGCAGCGAGCAGATCATCGCCGAGGTGTTCGACGCGCAAACGCTCTTCCCGCTGATCTTTGCTTGCGTCGCTATCGGCATCGCCATTGCCAATTTTTCCAACGCGGCGATCGTCGAACGTTTCGGCGCCCGGCGTGTTTCGCAAACCGCTGTTTTCGCGTTCATGGCGACATCGGTCTTGCAAATCGTCGCAGCGCTGAGCGGAGCCGAAACATTGTGGATGTTCACCGCGCTGATGATGGTGAATGTCGGTCTGATCGGCTTTATCGGCAGCAACTTCGGGTCGATCGCGATGGAAGATTTCGGCCATATGGCCGGGGTCGCATCTTCCTATCAAAGCTTTGCCAAGACGTTGCTCGCGGCGGTTGTCGGTGCGTTGATCGGCCAGCAATATAACGGGACCACTCTGCCGCTTGCCTATGCGTTTCTTGTCAGCGCCGTCGTGGGCCTGGGGCTGGTCTTCTGGGCCGAGCGCGGCAAGCTGTTCACCCGGCCGGGAACCGCGCCGAAAAGTCCGTTCTGACGGCCATAATCGGCGTGCGCTAGAACGGTCGCCCGGGTCGGGGTGGTGAGCTGCAACCAATTATCGTCACCCAGGACTTGATCCGGGCTGAAGATAAGGGAGATTCGCCGGGCTGCGGACATAGGGAAGTGGCAGCCTGAAGTGCTGAGGTCATTCCTCTCTACCAACCGCTTCGCGGCAGTTCCCTTCGCCGCTGTTCCCCACGGGGATGATCACAATTGTCCGCCTCAGGTTGTCAGCGCCATGGGCCCATGCGGTGGGCCCGACAAAAAGAAAGGGGGCCGAAGCCCCCTTTCCCTTTATTGGCTCGAACCGTCAGTTGAACGACGGCGCCGGCGGAACCGGCGGCGGGGGCGCGTCGGCATCGTCTTCATGCACTTCGATATGGCCCTGCCCGACATGGCTGCGCTTGCGGCTGTAAGCGAAATAAACGACCAGGCCGATCGCAGCCCAGATCAGGAAGAGGTTGATACTCTTCTGGTCGAGGTTGAAGAACAGGTAGAGGCAGCCAAGGATCGCGATCGGCGCCGTGACATAGATCAGCGGCGTCTTGAACGGGCGATGGCGGGCCGGGTCGGTTTTGCGGATGACCATCACCGCGATCGACACCGCAGCAAAGGCGAACAGCGTACCCGAGTTCGAGATATTCGCCAGCTGCCCGACAGGGAAGAAGGCGGCGAACAGCGCGACCGCGATACCCGTGATGATCGTGATCACGTGCGGCGTGTTGAACTTCGGATGGATCTTCGAGAAGGCTTTAGGCAGCAGGCCGTCGCGGCTCATGACGAAGAAGATGCGGGTCTGGCCGAACATCATCATCAGGATGACCGAAGGCAGCGCGAGGCCGGCGGCGAGGCCGATCAGATTGCCGACCTGCGGCCAGCCGATTTCACGCATGGTCCACGCCAGGGCTTCCTTCGAGCAGACCACGGCCTGATCGCCGATCGCGCCGCACGCGGCAGCCAGTTCGCGGCTACCGGGTTCGAGCGCATGCTTGGCGGCGGCATCGATGCCGACCGGCTGTGCGCCGACCGAGCCGATGACGCCAGCGGCGACGAGCAGGTAGAAGATGGTGCAGATGGCAAGGCTGCCGATCAGGCCGATCGGCATGTTGCGCTGCGGATTTTTGGTCTCCTCGGCCGCGGTCGAGACCGCGTCGAAGCCCACATAAGCAAAGAAGATCGACGCGGCCGCCGCGCCGATGCCGGCAAAGCCGAGCGGTGCGAAGGGCTCGAAATTCTCCATATTCATCACCGGAACGGCGAGGACGATGAAGAGGGTCAGCGCGGCGACCTTGATGACAACAAGAAACGCGTTGATCGTTGCGGATTCGCGCGTGCCGATAACGAGAAGCATGGTGACCAGTCCGGCGATGAACATCGCCGGCAGGTTGATCAAGCCGCCGTCGAACGGCCCGAGCACGAATTTGGCAGGTATGTCTATACCGAAACTATGCTCTATCAAGCCAACGACATATCCCGACCAGCCGACCGAAACCGCGCCCGCCGCGACGGCATATTCGAGGATCAGCGCCCAGCCGACCATCCAGGCGATCAGTTCGCCCATCACGGCATAGCTATAGGTGTAGGCCGATCCCGACACGGGGACCATCGAGGCCATTTCTGCATAACAGAGCGCTGCAAAGGCGCAGACGAAGCCGGCGATGATGAAGCTGATCATCATGCCCGGCCCCGCTTTTTGCGCGGCCTCGGCGGTCAGCACGAAAATCCCGGTCCCGATCACGGCGCCGATTCCCAGCATGGTGAGCTGAAAGGCGCCCAATGTGCGCGTAAGCGACTTTTTCTCCGCTGTCGCCAAAATGGCATCCAACGACTTTACGCGGTCAAATAGCATAGTCTTCCCCTTGGGAGCGGCTGAACTGCCGCCCGTCTCATGGCGGGGCAGACTAGCCGCTCCGCGCGTCAGCGCAACTTAATTTCAGGGCCCGATGTGGCTTACCGTACGGTAAAGCGCACGCGATCAATCATTCGGCCGCCCGGATCAACGAGCGCGAGCATGTGGCTGCCGGGGCGCGGCAATATCTGTTGCCCCGCGTCGGCGTCGCCGAGGGGTTTTTTGTCAAGGATCAGGCGATAGCCGGCGACCGAGCCGCTGACGGTAACCGCCAGCCGCTGGCGGCCGATCGGGATGTCGGGATCGAGCGCATAGACGCTGCCGCTGACCGGGCTGGTGATGCGCGGGCGGCGCGCGGCTTGGGGCGCCGCCGCCATTTCGGTTTGGGCGGTACCGCGCAGGAAATATTCGCGGCGCGGCGGTTCGCGGGTGCCGGGGAGCGCGATCTGGCGCGCTTCGACGCCTTCGGGCATCGTCGGCGGCTTGCCGGGTCTGCCCGCGTGGAGTGCGAGCATCACGTCGCGCCAGACGGGTGCGGCGCCCGAGGTGCCCGAGACGGCACGCATCGAATCGCCCTCGAGATTGCCGACCCAGACGGCGACGGTGAAGCGGTCGGACCAGCCGATGCACCAATTGTCGCGCATGCCTTTCGAGGTGCCGGTCTTGGCGGCGGCCCAGAAGGGGAGGCGCAGCGCGCTGTCGGAGCCGAAAGCGTCGGTGCGGGCGGAGGCGTCGGCGAGGATGTCGCCGACGATGAAGGCGGCGGCGGGGTTGACGATCTGGCGCGGCGGATGTTGGCGAAGGTGCCGCGTAGCGAGGTAGGTGACAGGCGACCACTTACCCATATTTGCGAATGTTCTGAATGCGTTGGCCTGTTCTACCAAGGACACTTCGGCCGAGCCAAGTGCCAGGCTGAAGCCATAATATTCGCCGTCCTCGACAAGACCGTGGTAGCCGAGCGCCCAGAGGCGGTCGCGGAACTGCTGGACGTCGTCGATGACGAGGGCGCGGACCGCGGGAACGTTGAGCGACGACGCGAGCGCGTGGCGGACGCTGACCGGCCCCTTGAAGCTATGGTCGTAGTTTTTGGGCACGTACAATCCCGAAGCCGTATCGAGCTGGACCGGGCTGTCGTCGAGGATCGACGCGGCGGTGAGCCAGCCATGTTCGATCACCTGTGCATAGAGATGCGGCTTGAGCGTCGATCCCGCCTGCCGCCGCGCGTTGGCGCCGTCGACCGACGCCGCGGTCGATTTCAGGCCGACGCCGCCGACATAGGCGAGCACCTCGCCGGTGGCATTGTCGAGCACGACGACCGCGCCGTCGCGCACGCGGTCCGAGCCGAGCCCCGCAAGCTGGCGGCGCAAGGCGACGATCGCGGCGGCCTGGATGCGGCGGTCGATGGTTGTGGTGACGCGCTTGCCGGGCTTGTCGAGCAGGCGGACGGCGAGGTGGGGCGCGAGCGCGGGGTCGAAGCGCGCAACATGTTCGCCCGAGACGAGCGTCGCGGCGGCGGCGCGGATCGCGGTGCAGTCCTTTGTTTGCGCCACCCGGCACGCGCGGCGGCCGAGCGCGTCGGCGCTGGCGGTGGGGTTGGGGAGAAGGCCCGCGAAGAGCGCGGCGTCGGTGCGGGTCATTTCGGCGGGGCGTTTGCCGAACAGGCTTTGCGCGCCCGCCCCGATACCCTGTGCCTCGCCGCGCAAGGGCAGGAGGTTGAAATAGGCCTCGAGCATTTCGTCATGCGACCAGTTCGCGGCGAGTGCCTGTCCGGCGCGCATCTGACGGATCTTGGTGCGCCAGTCGCGCTTGCCGGGCTGCGCGAGGCTGGGGTCGAGGAAGGCGGCGAGCTGCATCGGCAGCGTCGAGGCGCCGCGCGAGCGGCTGCCGGTCCCCCCCATCGCCAAGCGCCCGCGGACCGCGCTGGCGATCGCGAGCCAGTCGACCCCGCCGTGCGACCAGAATCGCCGATCCTCGCTTTGCACCACCGCCTTGCGGACCGCGGGGCTGATCTCTTTCAGCGGCACCCAGGCGAGGCGGCGGCGCTCGAAATTCACGCGCTCGCTGTCCAGCAACCGGCCGTCGCGGTCGTAGAGCCAGGCTTCGCTGGGCTGCCAGTCGGCGCGCACGTCAGCATAGGCGGGCATGGGGGGCGGGCGGGTGGCGAGGTGCGCCGCCGTCGTGAGGATGAGCAGGGCGAGGGCGAGCCATGCGAGGATGGCGCGCCAGCGGGGTCGGGCGGTCATGGATCGCGAGGCCTAAACGATCCTCCCCGTGGCGAAGCCATGGGGAGGGGGACCGCCGCCGCAGGCGGGGGTGGAGGGGGCGCGACGCTGCGCCAAAGCCCCTCCGTCAGCGCTTCTCGCTGCCACCTCCCCATCGCTGCGCGACAGGGAGGATCTTATCCGTCCGCAGCCGATCATCACTGGCCGACGCTGGCGATCGTCATCGGAGCGTTCGGCCACTGGCCGCGGATCGCGGGCGAGTACATCGCCTCGACGCGCGTCGGCGGCAGGGTGAATTTGCCCGAGCCGTTCAAGCGCACGACATATTCGACCGCGTGGGTGCCCGCGGGCATCCAGCCGAAATAGCCGCGCCAGCTGTCCTTGCCGCGCTCGACATAGCTTGGCTGCGCGCCCGATCCGCTCGCCTGATCGGCGAGCATTTCGGACTGGCCGCCGAGGTTGCCGACGATCGTCGCGCCGGGGGCGATCGGATCGTTGATCACGACCCACGTCCGGCCCGCGGCCGCGACGACCTCGATCCGTATCTTGATCACGTCGCCGCGCGTCAGCCGGTCCTTGTTCGCCGCCTTGACGATGCTGACCGAACGCTTGATCCGGTAGCCTGCGTTGAGCGGTTCCTTGAGCGGGACCGCGGCCTTGACGCTGACCGTCGCCCATGGCGAGCCGGTGCCCTCATGCTTGAGGCTCATCGTGGCAGCGTTCAGCGCGACACGAAGCGGCGAGACCGGGTCGGCGGGCAGCGGCCAGCTTTGCGACGCCGTGCTGCCCGACAGGCTGATATTTGTGACGCCGGTGATCGCGTTCGCCGGATAGAGTTCGGCGAAGCGGCGAACGGTCACCGCTCCCCAAGCGTTGGCGGGGGTGGTGTCCCAATGACCCTTGCGCTGACGCTGCGCGACGCCGACCATCAGCTTGCCCGCGTCATCTTCCCAACCCTTGCGGCCGAGCACGGCTTCCAAGGCTTTGATCGCCATTTCGTCGCCGCTGGTCATCATCCACCAGGGTGCCTTGGCATCATCGACGAGGTCGAGACGCGTGCCTTCATAGACGAGACGCTTGCGCAGCTCGGCCTCGGCTGCGGTGCGCAGCGCGGGGGCATTCCGCACGCCGGGGGTGCGTTCGATGGCAACGAGCCAGTCGGCAAGGGTGCCGGTGGCCATGTCGATCGGCGCGACATCGATCGCTGCGACCAGCTGTGCACTCGACGCATTGTTGCGCGCGAGCGCCGCCAGCGCCGCGATGCGGACCGGGCGGATGTCGTAGGGGCCGTAACCCTTGCGCGTCAGGCGCCCGTCGACGACCGCCTGCAGCGCCTTGACCATCCTGGCCTTCGACGCCTCGGGGATCGCAAAGCCGTTCGCCGCGGTGATGCTGAGCACATAGGCGGTGAGTTCGATCGACCCCTCCATGCGCTCGTTCGGCCAGTAACGGAGCAGACCATCATTATCGAGATAGGTCGGCATCGCGCCGGCCAGCGCCTGCCAGCGGCCGAGGTCGCCGAGCGCGATCGCGCGCGAGGTCGACTGTTCGAAGCAGTTGTACGGATAGGCGCTCATATAATCGCGCACCCCCGACAAGGGCGGCGCAAGCGTGCCCGCGAGCGCGACGTCGACATAACCGCCGGGCAGCGCGCCCATCGGGATCGCGATCGGCAGCGTCGTGTTCGGGCCGACGCGGAACAGGCTGGCGGCCCAGGTTTCGACCGGGATTGCGGGGTCGACCTGCTGCGCGAAGACCAGCCGGTCGCGTTGCTTGCCGCCCTTGGCGACCGCCTCGACCGTCCATTCGATCGGGCCGGTCTGTTCGGGCGCGGTCATCGACCAGCTGATCGGTACGGCCCCGCCCGCGGGGATGGTGACGGTCAGCGGCGGCGCGGTCGCGACGGCGGGCGACAGCGTCGGGGTCGCGGTGACCTCCATCGGCTTGTCGGTGCCGTTGCGCAGCGTGAAGCGCGCATCATAAGTGTCACCGGTACGCACCAGTTCGGGCATGCCGGCAAAGATGCCGAGATCCTGCACGGTGCGGACGGTGGTTTCGCCGGTCCCGAAATATTGCGATCCGTCGGTCGCGATGGCGACGAGGCGGAAGCCCGACAGATTGTCGGACAGGGGGACGTCGACGGTCGCGCGGCCCTTGCTGTCGAGCGGCACATTGCCCTTCCACAGCAGCACCGGACGGAAATCCTCGCGGGTCAGCCCCGAAAGATCGCCGCCGCCGCCGCCGCCCGGTTCGAGCGCCTTGCGGCCATAATGGCGCTTGCCGACGACCTGCATCTGCGCGGTCGAGGTGAGCACGTCGAGGGTGCGTTCGCCCATCATCGCGTCGATGACCTGCCAGCTTTCGTTGGGGGCAAGCTGGAGCAGCGCTTCATCGACCGCCGCGAAGGCGACATCGGCGTTCTTCGGCGCCTTGCCGCCCGGAGTCTTGACTTCGATCGCGACCTTCGCGGTTTCGCGGACCGAGTATTTCTCCTTGTCGGCCTTTACCTTGACGCCGAGCTGATGGCCTTCCCAGCCGACCTTGATGCGCGCGATGCCCATGCGATAGCTCGGCTTGGCGAGGTCGACGAGCGCGGTGGGCGGAGCGCCCTCGCTATTCTCGATCTTGAAACCGACCGCGCGTTTCATCGTCCGGAACCAGCTTTCGCCGCCGGTGACGCGGCCGCGCACGGCCATCACCGAGACATAGACGTCGGGCGCATAGGTCGCGGGAAGCTTGACCTTCACGACAGGGTTGGTGCCCTTCAGCGGCACGACGAAGCTCGACAGCACACCTTCGCGTTCGACGGTGACGAGAGCAGTCGCTTCGCGGAACGGCATGCGGACCTGGAAGCTGGCGGTGTCGCCCGCGGCATAGCGCGGCTTTTCGGCGATCACGTCCATGCGGTCGCCATTGTCGCCGCCGAACCACCATTCATTGTCGCCCGCGAGCCAGACCGAGCGCACCGCGCGGGCTTCATTGCCGTCGGCGTCTTGCGTTGTCGCGACCACAGTGACTTCGCCCGAGATGCCGGGCGCCATCGCGCAGCTCGCGCGGCCGAGCTTGTCGGTGGTTGCCGAGCAGGTCGTTTCGAGGCGCGTGGTACGCATCTGGTTGTCGTAAGCGTAGAAGCCGCCGATCAGGCGGCGCCGCGCGGTGATGATTTCGCGGTTATAGAGCGCGACCTGCACGCGCTGGCCCGAAATCGGCTTGCCGCCCAAGTCGAGCGCGATGAAATTGAGGCGCAGGTCGTTGTCGCGCATCAGCCAGCCGTCGGTCTTGAGCCCGAGGCGGACGGCGGAGGGATAGAGGGTGATGCGGCGGCTGGAGGTCAGCGTCTCGCCATTGGCATCCTCATAATCCATTTCGACCGCCATCAGCGTCGGTTCGGTGATCGGCTGGTCGACCGCGATGCTGGTCGTCGCGGCGCCATTGGCGTCGAGCTTGAGCGGCACCGAGCGTGCGAGCGGCAGGTCTGCGCTGGGCTCGTCGCCGCTGTCGTCGAGCTGGACGACGCCTTCCTTCACCGGCTGGCCGTCGAAATCCCAATCCCTATAATCCTGCGGCGGCGACCAGCTCGACTGGAAATTGGTGCGCAGTTCGACGGGGATATTGGGGGCGGGACCGCCCGAGAGATAACCGACGAACAGCGACAAAGGCACCGCGGTCGGGCGGACGGGTGACGTTTTCGGCCCGGTCACCGTCGCCTTCATCGTCGGCAGGCGATATTCGTCGACCCTGACCGACTGGCCCGACCAGATCGTCTTGTCCTCGCCATCCCCCTTGGCTTTTGGGTCCTTGGTGACGAAGACGAGTTCATAATCGCCCATCGGCGCCGAGGCGGGGACGTTCCATGTCGTTTCGCCGCTGCCGGTCGTCGCGATGGCGAAGGGCATTTCGAATTCGGTGTCGGAACCGCGATGGACGAGGCGCAATTTGCCCGCGAGCGGCTGCGGCGTCATGAAGCCGGTGCCGACGGGGCGGCGAAGCAGATGCTTCATGTGGACCGTCTCGCCCGCCTTGACGAGCGCGCGGTCGAAGACGGTGTGGAGGATGTCGCTGCGCTCCGACCAGCCATAGGGGAGGTCGAAGTCATAGGGGCGGATGCCGTTGCCCCAGTCGGTGAGGGTGAAGCTGAAATCGTCGCCCGCGCGCGCCGAGACCATCAGGGCATGGCCCTCGCTGGACGCGGGATCGGGCTTTTCTTCGCAACTCGAATAGGTTTCGGGCTGGGGCAGGCCCCCCGCAAAGGCGAGGCGTCCCGCCTTGTCGGCATTGCCGCGCGCGAGCAGGCGGCCGGTGCAGCTGTCCGAGACGCGGATTTCGGCGCCTGCGACGGGCAGGCCGGTGTCGAGCGCGGTCACCCACGCGAGTGAGCCTTCGCGGCCCCATTTGAAATGCACCGCCATATTGGTGACGAGCGCGGCGGTCGCGACGTAGCGCGTCGTCTTGCGGCCGAGCAATGCAGCGCCGAGTTCGGGACTGGCGATCTCGACGACGTGGAAGCCCTTTTCGGTCAGCGGGATGCCGACGACTTCGAATTCCTTGCCGCCGCCGGGGGGCGACAGCTGCATGTCGCGGCGTTCGCCGCCCGAAGGCGCGTCGGTGAAGACCGATTTTGTGCCGGTGTAGTTGACCGTGACCTCTTTGCCGGTGCGGTCCTTTTCCTCGCGATAGTCGGTGTCGTCGGCGTCATCGACGCGCTTCAACCAGCGCGCGATCGCGGCATCGTCGTCGCCGACTTTGAGCGCCGTCGCGGGCATTTTGAGATTCGCCTGAACCAGCGAGCTTTCGACGCCGCGCACGGTGACGGGGAGGACGCCGCCCTCGCCGGCTTCGAGGATGCCGAATTCGGCGGCGAATTTGACCAAAGGCGGGGCGCGGTCGATGTGGAATTTCAGCGGGAAGTTCGACTGGTTCTGCAGCTTGCGGCCGCTCTGGTCGGTGACGTCGGCGGGCAGGACGAGCGTCGCGTCGACATTCTGCGGCAGCGGGCCGGTGAAGCGGACGGTCGTCAGCCACGCGTCATTCTTGTCGTCGTCGTCGATCTTCGGCGTCAGCTTCTTGCCGTCGGCGGTGTTGAGCGTCGCGGCGAGGATCGTTTCGCGCGATACGGGCGAGGCGAAGCTGAGCGTCACATCCTTGATCGGGTTGCAGCCCGCCTGCGGATTGATGCGGCTGCACGACATTTTCGCGGTGAAGGCGGGGCGGACGTCATGGTCGAAACGCTGGTCGCGCCCGGCGGTGCGGCCGGGGACGCCGGCTTGCGAAATGCGCGCGTCCCAGACGAGCGCCATCTCCCGGCCCGGCGGCAGCGGGCGGCGGCATTTGACGGGGACGATGCGGTCGAGCGCGGCTTCGCGGTCGGCGCCTGCGGCGGGGAAGCGCTGCGGCAGGCCGGCGTCTTCGGTGAACGACTGGCGCGACCAGTTATTCTCGCCGAGCCCGGTCAGAATCTGCGTCGCGGTGTCGCGCGGCAGGACGTCGAGCGGGATCTTCTCGCCGATGCCGTCGACGGCGCAATAGCCGTAGCGACCGACCGAGGCGCGGTCGGCGGCGACATTGGTGGCGACGAGGAAGATCTGGTCCTCCTCGATATCGCCGGACATTCCGCCCGCCAGCACCGCGCGCGCCGAGGGGCCGCCGGTGTCGAGCGCAAAGCGGCTGTTGCCGACCACCGAAACGCCGCGCGCGGTTTTCAGGCCCTCGCGCAGATCGACGTGGCAGGCGAGACCGCCGGGAAGCGGTTTGTCGAATTCGAGTACCCAGGTGCGCGTGTCGACCCAGCGGCCGGTCGCGGGAAGCTTGCAGTCGTTGGTCGCGGGGGCCGGGGCGCGGGGATCGCCGAGGGGGACCATGTCTTCGGAAAAGCGCAAGGTGAAGCGCGTGATCGTGCCGTCGCCGGTGCCCGAGCTGCCCGGGGTCGCAAGCGTCACCTGCGGCACGGTGTCGGCGGCGGTCGCCGCCATCGCGAGGCCAAGGGGGATGATCAGCGCCAGTTTCGCCTTGCCGGCCAATGCTGTAGCCAGCGCGCGCCATCGCATACCCATGATCAACTCCCCGTTCGGTCCGAACTTCTATCCTGCTGGAAACAGGGAACAGAGTCCACCCGTCGCCGCCTATAGCACACGGTTAACCGCGCTTCGGGAAAATGCTGTGACCGCCGTCATAGACAGCGCCCGAATGTCAGCGCGCGAGCATCGGCCCGAGCTTTTTCCCCGCGAAGAGGTGGACATGGAGGTGCGGCACTTCCTGATGGCTGTCGAGGCCGGCATTGGCGAGCAGGCGGTATCCGGGGGCAACGAGGCCGGCGTCGCGCGCGACCTTGCCGACCGCGCGAACGAAGCCCGCGATCTCGGCGTCGCTGCCGCGCTCGGAAAAATCGTCCCAGCTGACATAGGCGCCCTTGGGGATCACGAGGATGTGCAGCGGCGCCTGCGGGTTGATGTCGTGAAAGGCGAGCGCGAATTCGTCTTCGTACACGGTCTTCGACGGCAGCTCGCCGCGCAGGATGCGCGCGAAGATGTTGCTGTCGTCATAGGGGAGGGTCGCGTCGATCGGCATGGGAGAACTCCTGTGCTTCTTGCCTATTGGGGGCGGCCGGCTTTTTCGGTGTGTCCCGACGTGCCGTGGCGGCGACCGAGTTCGGCGGCGATCATGTCCCATGTCAGGCCACGCTCGGCGAGCAGGATCGAGAGGTGGAAGACGAGGTCGCTCGCTTCGCCGATCAGCGCAGGGTCGTCCTCGCTGACCGCGGCGATCACCGCCTCGACGGCTTCCTCGCCCAGTTTCTGTGCGATCTTGCCGCGGCCCTTCGCCGCGAGGCTTGCGACATAGGAGGCTTCGGCATCGCCCGCGCGCAGCCGCTCGTGGATGACCGCTTCCAGCTGCCCCAGCGCGTCGCCCATTGCCTTGCTCATCGCTCGATCCTTTCACGCCCGGCCTTGGCAGCGTGCCTAGCCGCGACGCGCGGCTGCGACAAGCGGGCGACGCACGAGCAAAAACTTACCGCGACGTAAACCATATCGAAACGCCTTTTGGCGTAGTTTCCGCCCCGCCGGGGGGCGAGAACAACTTTTAGAAATCGGACGAAGATTATGAAAATGGGCACCAATCCCTCGGTGTTTCTGGCCGCGACGGCCTCGGTGATCGCACTGGCGGCATCGCCGGCAGCGGCGCAGAGCGGCGACGAAATCGTCGTCACCGGCTCGCGCATCGCGAAGAGCGAGTTTACCAGCGCCGACCCGATCCAGGTCATCGACCCCGAAAATGCGAAGCTGCAGGGGCAGGTCCAGCTGGCCGACATCCTGCAATCGACCCCGGCGGCGCAAGGATCGATCCAGGTCACCTCGGCGATTTCGAACCGCTTCGTCGCCAACGGCGGCAATGATGTGCAGACGGTGTCGCTGCGCGGGCTCGGTGCCGAGCGGACATTGGTGCTGATCAACGGGCGGCGCGCGGGGCCGGCGGGGATCCGCGGGTCGGTCGCGCCCTTCGACCTCAATGTGCTGCCGCTGTCGGTGGTGCGCCAGGTCGAAATACTCAAGACCGGCGCGTCGTCGATTTACGGTTCGGACGCCGTCGCGGGCGTGGTCAACATCCTGACCCGCAACGATCTGGACGGTTTCGAAGGCGGCGGCTTTTCGTCGATCACCGAACATGGCGGCGGCGAAAGCTATGGCGTTGACGCGAGCTTTGGCAAAAAATTCGACCGCGGGCATATTTTTGCGACCGTCGACACGTTCCGCCAGCAGAATCTCACGCGCCGCGACCGCGGTTTCCTCTTCTGTTCCGAAGAATATCTGAAGCGCGAGGCCGACGGCAGTCGGGCCGACATCGTCGATTTCAGGACGGGACGGCCGGCGTGCTACAGCACGCTTGGCAATGCGATCGTCTTCTCCGATTTTTCGGGGGTCGACCAGAACGGCTTTCCAACCTTTGGCCCCGGGCTGATCGCGCCGAACGGGCAGCCGATCTTTGCCGGCCAATATGGGTCCGAGCTTGCGGCCGTCGGCATCCCGCTCAACGCGTATAACCCGATCGGCGTGTTCGGCCCGGCCAATTTCTTCGGGGTCGATTTCAACGGACCGTCGAACGGTGCGCTCAACCGGTTCGAACCGGTCGAACAGGATTCGGACGTGTTTTCGGGCGTCAGCCGCGTCAGCGCCTTCCTCGATGCCGCTTATGACGTGACCGACGACATCACCGCTTATGGCGAGTTCCTGTTCAGCAACCGCAAGTCGAAGAACAACGGGTTCCAGTCGATGACGCTCGAGCAATTTACCGGCGCGTCGATGCTGCCCTTTTTTCTCTGCGATCCGACGGCGTATAATTGCGATCCCAATGACATGGGCGACCCGTTCAACGCCGAGTTCGGCGGCAACATCATCCTGCGCCCGCGCGTGCTGGTGAAGTCGCAAAGCGAGGCCGACGTTGATTATTATCGCGGCGTGCTCGGACTGCGCGGCGAGATCGGTGGCGGGTGGAAATGGGATGTAAGCGGTCAGCACAGCCGCTCGGACGCCAGCTATACGCAGGATGTCATCTATCAGGATGCGCTGGCGTCGCAGACGCTGCGCACGCGTTCGTGCGTGGGCACGGTCACGGCGATCCGCGGCGTGCCGTGCATGGATATGGATTTTACCGACCCGCGCGTGCTGCGCGGCGATTTCACGCCCGCCGAGCGCGCATTTCTGACGGGCCGCGAGACGGGCCGGACTTTGTTCAAGCAGACGTCGGCCGAGGCGCTGCTGACCGGCAAGCTGTTCGCCCTGCCGGCGGGGCAGGTCGGGGTCGCGTTCGGTGCGAACATCCGCCGCGACGAAATCAACGACACGCCGGGCGCGGCGACGCTGGCGGGCAATGTGGCCAATTTCACGACCTCGGGCATCACCGCGGGCCGCACCGTGGCGAAGGAGCTGTTTGGCGAGGTCGAGGTGCCATTGCTCGAAGGCGTACCGATGATCGAGCGGCTGACGCTGTCGGGCGCGGTGCGCTATACCCATGTCGAGGCCACGCGCCGCGACGGGGTGCAGGACAAGTTCAGCGACACGACGTGGAAGGTCGGCGCCGACTGGGCGGTCACCGACTGGCTGCGCTTCCGCGGCACCTGGGGCACCTCGTTCCGCGCGCCCGCGCTGTTCGAACTGTTCCTCGAGAATCAGACGGGCTTTCTGGGCCAGCCGGCGATCGATCCGTGCATCCAGACCGCGGCGCGGCTCGCGACCGGCGCGATCAGCCAGCGCATTTTCGACAATTGCGCCGCCGACGGCATCGGCCCGAATTTCGCGGGCGGCATCGGCCCGGCGACGATCGTGTCGGGCGGCGGTATCGGCCAGCTCAAACCCGAAACCTCGACTGCGAAGACGGTGTCGGTCATCCTGACCCCCGATCTGTCGGGAGCGCTGTGGGGCGGGCTCAAAACGCAGCTCGCGGTCGATTATTTCGACATCGAGGTGAAGGACGAAATCACCCTGCTCGGCGCAGGCAACATCTTGCGCGGCTGTTATGACTCCGATGCCGCCGACGAGCCGCTATGCGGTCTTTTCACACGCGTGGCCGCGGGGCCGGATGCGCGGAGCGTCGGGACCGTGACCGACCGTTATGTCAACATCAGCCGCCAGCGAAACCGCGGCGTCGATCTGTCGTTCGCGATCGATCAGGATCTCGGCAATCTCGGCGCGCTCGCTTTCCGCGGCCAGATGACCTGGCAGGTGAAGGACAAGGTCGCGCTCTTTCCCGGCACCGAGGTCGATGACAATGGCAAGATCGGCAATCCGAAGTGGGTCGGCGATTTCAACCTCGGCTGGACCAAAAGCGGGTGGACTTTATTCTATGGCCTCGACGTCACCGGGGCCGCGTCGAACAGGAAGGATCTGCTCCGCGCACAGGGCGGCGACGCGTGCCGCACGTCGAGCTATCGCCCCGGCGGGCGCTTCTGCCCCGACGTCAGCGTGCCTGCGACCTTCTATCATTCGCTGTCGCTGAGCCGCGACGTCGCCGAGCGGTTCCGCATCACCTTCGGGGTCGCTAACCTGTTCGACACCCCGCCGCCGCGCGTGTCGACCGTCGTCACCGCGACGCCGCCGGTGATCGGTCAGGCGCCCGCGTTCGGGACGCAATATGACTATCTGGGACGCCGTTTCTTCCTGGGCGTGCGGGGCAGTCTGTAAGCCTCTGGACAAGCCCGCGCTCCTCTGGTGAAGCGCGGGCATGTCCGAGGTCAAACTGCATCCCGAGTGGCTCGCGCGCGTCGGCGGCGAGTTCGAGCAGCCTTATATGGCGGCGCTCAAGACATTCCTTGCGGGCGAACGCGACAAGGGCAAGGCGATCTATCCGCGCCCGCGCGAATGGTTCGCCGCGCTCGACGCGACGCCGCCGCAGGACGTACGCGTCGTGATCCTCGGGCAGGATCCGTATCACGGGCCGGGGCAGGCGCATGGATTGTGCTTTTCGGTCCAGCCGGGGGTTCGCACCCCGCCCAGCCTCGTCAACATCTACAAGGAAATGCAAAGCGACCTCGGCATCGCCCGTGCGTCGCACGGATATCTCGAACATTGGGCCAAGCAGGGTGTGCTGCTGCTCAACAATTGCCTGACGGTCGAGGCGGGGCAGGCGGCGTCGCATCAGGGCAAGGGGTGGGAGAAATTCACCGATGCGGTGGTCGCGGCCGTCGCCGCCGATCCTTCGCCCAAGGTCTTCATCCTGTGGGGCAGCCATGCGCAGAAGAAGGCGGCGAATGTCGCGGGGCTGGGGGCGGGCAGTCCGCACCTGATCCTGCGCGCGCCGCACCCCTCTCCGCTGTCGGCGCATAACGGCTTTTTCGGGTCGCGGCCGTTCAGTCAGGCGAATGCGTTTCTCGAGGCGCACGGGCGCGGTGCGATCGACTGGCGGCTTCCCGACAATCCCGGGCTTGTCCTCGCATGACCATTCTGGCCGATCCGGCGACGCTGGCGATTCTGATCGTCGCGGTGGTGTTGCTCGGCATGGCGAAAGGCGGTCTGGCGGGCGTGGGTGCGCTGGCGACGCCGCTTGCGGCGCTGGTGCTGCCGCCCGCGACCGCCGCGGCGTTGCTGCTCCCCATCCTGATCGTGCAGGATGTCATCAGCGTCTGGTCGTTCCGCAAGACGTGGGACGGCTGGATCATCGGCTGGATGTTGCCCGGCGCAGCGGTCGGCATCGCCGCCGGCTGGTATTATGCCGAGCGGGTGAATGAGGCGCAGCTGATGGCGGCGCTCGGCGCGATCACGCTCGCCTTTGGCCTTTATCGGCTGTGGGTCGAGCGCGGCGGGCGGATCGTCGCGGCGTCGCAGTCGCCGGGCTGGGTCGGCACGATCTTTGGCGCGCTGACCGGATTGACCAGCCAGATCGCGCACGCGGGCGGCCCGCCATTCCAGATGTGGGTCACGCCGCGCCGCCTGCCGCACCTCGTCTTCATCGGGACGAGTTCGGTTCTCTTCGCGCTCATCAACTGGATGAAGGTGCCCGCTTATCTCGCGCTCGGTGCCTTTCCGCACGAGGTTGTCGTCGCGGCGCTGCTGCTGATGCCGCTCGCGATCGTTTCCACCTTGCTCACCGTGCGCTGGATGAAGCGGATGAACCCCGAGCGTTTCTATGTGCTGATCTATGTCCTGATGGTGCTGCTTGGCGCGAAGCTGCTGTGGGACGGCTTGGCCGGATAACAGGCGACGTGGCGGGGTAAAGCGCCTAGACTGGCGGCCGACGGGCACAGGCGTCCGTCCCCTTTCAAGGTAAAGACCATGGCCAAAAGCCAGAAGAAATCGAGCCGCGAAGTCCGCAAGCCCAAGGCTGAAAAGCCCAAGAAGCAGAATGCGAGCAACCCGAGCACCAAGACCGGCGTCGTCGCCGGGCTGGACAATATGAAGAAATAAGCGCGCGCGATACGATCAGGAGGCGATCATGGTTCAGGCACGATGGAATGGCGCGGTGATCGCCGACAGCGACGATATCGTCATGGTCGAGGGCAATCCCTATTTTCCGCGCAGTGCGGTCAGCGCGGGCGTGCTGTCGGACAGCGCGACGACCAGCCTGTGCCCGTGGAAGGGGATCGCGCATTACCACCATGTCACGGTCGATGGGCAGGTGAACGCGGACGCCGCCTGGTATTACCCCGACCCCAAGGATGCGGCGGCGGCGATCAGGGATCGCATCGCCTTCTGGAAAGGCGTCGAGGTCGGCTGACCGCTTTCGCTGATGTCCGACGCTATCCAGATCCTGGTCGATGCCGACGCCTGTCCGGTGAAGGACGAGATTTACCGTGTCGCCTGGCGGCACGAAGTGGCGGTGAAGGTCGTCAGCAACAGCCGGCTGCGCGTGCCCGAGCATCCGCTGATCGAACGGATCGTCGTGTCCGACGGCTTCGATGCCGCCGACGACTGGATCGCCGAAGCGGCGCATGCGCGGAGCGTCGTGATTACCGCCGACATCCTGCTGGCCGACCGCGCATTGAAGGCGGGGGCGACGGTGCTCGGCCCGAATGGCAGGCCTTTCACCATGGCGTCGATCGGCCCGGCGATCGCGACGCGTGCGATCATGGCCGACCTGCGCGCCGGGGGCGATCAGATCGGCGGCCCGCCGCCTTTTTCAAAGGCCGATCGTTCGCAATTTCTGCAAGCGCTCGATAGTGCGCTGGTGCGGATCAAGCGCGGGTAGCGGGCGTTTTTTGCATTCGGAGAATTTTTTCGGGCGAGTGATGGCGATCACGGCCGGGCGCGACGGTGCGCGGCATAAGCGGGGCATCGGGACGGCCCACCACGCTGCTCCGGTACCAGCCCTTCCGCCGTAGCGACCCCGGCGGGAGGGCTGCAGTTTTTCTGGAGACCTGTTCCTAATTCCCCGCGCGGCGGTGCATGAAAAAGGCGAGCAGCAGGACGGCAGAGATCACCCCGACCATCATCCCTGCGGTCGTCGTCACCATCGAGATGGTGCCCGCCGGATCGTTCGAATTCCACGCGCCGCTTTGCGTCCGGCCGATCATCCACCAGGCGCCGGTGATGACGATCGCATCGAGCAAGACCAGCCCGACCAGTGCCCGCGTCGATTTTTTCATGAATATTCCCCCTCTGCCCGGCCGCCATCCTATCATGACAGGATGGGGATGGATGCGGAAAATATTGACCGCATGCCGCGATCGCATCATCCTCTGTCCATGCCCCGGCTCTACACCAGTTTCGCCGAATTCTGGCCCTTTTACCTGCGCGAGCATAGCAAGGCGTCGACGCGGGCTTTGCATTATGCCGGGACGAGCCTGGTCGTGTTGATTGCGATTGGCGCGGTGCTCAGCGGGCGGTGGGCTTGGCTGATCGCGCTGCCGCTGGCGGGCTATTTCTTTGCGTGGGTCGCGCATTTCGGGGTCGAGAAGAACCGGCCGGCGACCTTTACCTATCCGCTGTGGAGCCTCGCCGCCGATTTCAAAATGTGGGGGCTGTGGCTGACCGGGCGGCTTGGTCGCGATCTCGACCGGGCTGGGGTCTTGCGGGAAAATCGATCAGACTGACCTGAACATCCTTCTGGCAGTTGTTGCGAATCATTCTTAACTTGGCGCTTCGTCCATCGGAGAATGCGCCATGTCCACCGACATGATCAAGACCTTCACTTACCTCACGATCCACCTGACGATCGGGTTCAGCGTCGCTTATGCGATGACCGGATCGGTCGCGCTCGCGGGCGGGATCGCGATCATCGAGCCGTGTATCAATGCCGTCGCATTCTTCTTCCATGAAAAGGCGTGGAAGCGCGTCGGTGCGCGGCGTAAGCTGGTCTCCGCCTGAGGCTTCGAGTCCTGGGCCGCTTTTCCGCTTACTCCCCGAACCAACCAAGGAGATACACCATGACCGTCAATCGCGCATCCGCCCGCTACGAAGGTTTCGGCAAGGAAGGAAAGGGGTCGATCACGACCAAGTCGGGGGTGCTCGACAAGCAGCCCTATGGATTCGGGACGCGTTTCGAAGGCCTGCCGGGGACCAATCCCGAGGAGCTGATCGCTGCGGCGCATGCGGCCTGCTTCACGATGGCGCTGTCGTTCGGGCTCGCACGCGCGGGCTATTCGGGCGACACGCTCGAGACGAGCGCCGCGGTGACGCTTGACCAGGTCGATGGCGGCTTTCAGATCACCAAGTCGGCGCTGACGCTGACCGGCAAGGTGCCCGGAATTTCGGCCGACGAATTCGCCAGGATCGCCGAAGAGGCGGAGAAGAATTGCCCGGTGTCGAAGCTGCTGAACTGTGAAATCACATTGGAGCATAATCTGGAAGCTTAGGCTGCCCGGAGCATCGGCGCGGGCAGTTCGTCGGCCATGAAGTCGAAGCTGCTCTGCGCCGGTGGCGCCAATGTCCAGCTTTGCAGCAAGCGGTGCCGCCGGTGGCCGATATGGCTTTCGATGAGCACGAGGTGGCGCGGGGTCCAGTTCCATGCGACCGGGACGGGATCGAATTCGCATGTCCCATAGCCGAGGGTGACGTGCGGACGGAGGCCGGACTTGCGGTGCATCGGCTCGATTTCCTCGGCCGCGAGGCGGGCGACGATTGCTTCATAGGTCTGGCGGATCGCCGCGAGGCTGCCGGCGGTGATCAGCTCGGCTCCGGCGCCGCGCGAGACGATGCGCCCAAAAGATATCGGGCTCGCCGCCGGAAGGCCCGCTTTGAAGGCCCGGGCGACCTGGCCGGGCAGGAAGGGTTGCGGCTTCATCGTTTCGGCGATCGTGCAGAGCGTCAGATGATAAAGCTGCGGTTTCAGCCCCGCGAACAGGTCGCCGGAAACGGGCGGCAACTGGCGCGCCAGCCAGCCGGCGCGCGCGGTGTTCACCTGAAACCCCAGGAAATAGCGAAACATCGGGTCCATCGTCCTTCCTCCGAATCGGACCAATGTTCCCATTATGTTCTTTTCAGGCTCGCGAGTCGAATCTGACCGAATCCGCCGGTAATGGAGCTGCGGGGCTGTGACACGTCAGGGTTTCGGCGCTCGCGAGGCCGGGGGCGTTGCCGAGCGGCAGGATGGGATGGTGTTTTGCGAAGTCCCAGGCCCGCATATACGCGCTTGATCTCAACTGTGGTTGAGCTTTCATAAGGGCGGCAGATGATTCGCAAATGGAGCTTTTGTCATGTTGCACTATCCGGCCGCCACGCCTTCCAGTCCCGACGATTCGGTTACTGAAGCACCTGCCCCGGCCTTCCTGCCGCGCTATCTGGCACGGATCGGCTTTGCCGGGTCGGCCGCGCCGACGCTTGAGACGCTGGCGGCGCTTCAGGCCGCGCATATTGCGGCGATCCCGTTCGAGGCGATCGACGCGCTGACCGGCGCCGGGATCGATATCGGCGCCGAGGCCATCGACGCCAAGCTGATCGGCGGGCGGCGCGGGGGCTATTGTTTTGAGCAGAACAGCCTGTTCCTCCGCGCTTTGCGCGCGATCGGGTTCGAGGCCGAGGGGCTGCTCGGCCGCGTGCGCTGGATGCTGCCCGACGATGCGCCGGAAACGCCGCGTACGCATATGGTGGTGCGCGTGATGCTGGGCGGACGGCCATGGCTCGCCGACGTCGGCTTTGGCGCGGCGGTGCCGCCGCAACCGCTGGTGATGGACGTCGAAGACGCACAGCCGACGCGACATGAAAGCTATCGCGTCATCCGGCATGGCGCCGAATGGCAGGTTGCGGCGCTGATCGACGGCGAATGGCGGACGCTTTACCGCCTCGATCCGGTGTCGCCCCCCGCGATCGATTACGAGATCGGCAATTGGTACACCTCGGCACATCCGGACTCGCATTTCCGGCATCAGCTGATCGCCGCGCGCACGACCGCCGAGGCGCGCTATGGCCTGCGCGACAACCGGCTGACGACGCGGCTGGCCGACGGACGCATCGACCGGCGCTACCTGACCGCTGACGAGATCGAGCGGGCGCTGGCCGAGATTTTCCTGCTGCCGGTACAGCGCCACTGGCGCCCGGCGATCGAGCGCGCCGCGACCGCGGAGATTGCGGGCTAGCTTGACTCAATGTGGCTATCGCGTTCTTTTGCCGGCGAAAGAAGGAGCGCGATTCCATGGCCGATAAGAAGGTCGTCCTGCTGTCGGGCGGTAATCCGCAAATCGCAAAGGGCTATGGCGATGCGCCGGTGCAGGCCTATATCGCGGCGATGCCGGGATGGAAGTCGGGCGTGTGGCGCCGACTCGACGCGCTGATCGAAAAGGTCGTTCCCGGGGTTGCGAAGGCGGTCAAATGGAACTCGCCGCTCTATGGTCCGCCGGGGCAGGGCGAGGAGCCGACGCACTGGTTCCTGAGCATCCATTGCTTCGACAAATATATCAAGGTCGCCTTCTTTCGCGGCCAGTCGCTGGCCCCGGTGCCGCCGGTCGCGTCGAAGAGCGGCGACACGCGCTATTTCCATATCCATGACGATGCGCCGGTCGACGAAGCGCAATTCGCCGACTGGGTGAAACAGGCGGCGGCGCTGCCGGGTGAGAAGATGTGATGGAGACGAGGAATATGGCGGCGGATCTGGTCGATGCAAAGATTGCGGGGCTGGGCGACTGGCGCGGGGCGACGCTGGCGAAGCTGCGCGCGCTGATCCACGATGCCGATGCGCAAGTCGAGGAGACGGTGAAGTGGCAGAAACCCTCGAACCCGGCGGGGGTGCCGGTGTGGGAACATGCGGGGATATTGTGCACCGGGGAGACCTATAAGGACAAGGTCAAGCTGACCTTTGCCAAGGGTGCGGCGCTCGCCGATCCGGCACAGCTGTTCAATTCGAGCCTCGACGGCAACGTGCGGCGCGCGATCGACCTGTTCGAGGGTGACAAGATCGACGAGGCGGCGTTCAAGGCGCTGGTCCGCGCCGCGGTCGCGGCGAATCTGGAGAAGCCGGCGCGCCCGAAGAAGGGCTGAGCCTAGTCGCAGCCCGCCCCTTCCTTGCGCGCCGCCCAGCCGATTGCGCCGTCCAGCATCTTCAGATGCACGCGGTCGGACCATGCTTCGGCCTTGTGGCCGAGCGCCGAGTAGAAGATGCGCGCGCGGCCTTCGCAGCGCCACCAGATGAGGGCGTGTTCGCCCATTCGCAGCTTTGGTTCGAGCCGCATGTTCGTTTCGTCGAGGCGCGCAAGGATATGGGCGTTGGCGGTGGGGGCTGCGTCCCAACTATAATATTCGTCGGTCCACGGCCAGATCGCGGGCAGGTGGCGCGTCGCCGGATGGCTGCGGTCGGTGAGGATGAGGTTCGCGGTCTGGAACTGGTCGCTGCCGCCGGGGTGGCCGGTGAAATTGCCGTTGCCGCGCATCTTTACGAACCAGTCGGGGTGGCTGCCGTCGCCCGCGCTGTGGAGGCCGACGAAGCCGCCGCCGCGGGCGATCCACGCCTGAAAGGCCGCGCGCTGGTCGGGCGTATAGATGTCGCCGCTGGCGTTGGCGAAGACGATGACGTCGAACTTCGCGAGGCTTTCGGGGTTGAACACCGCGGCGTTTTCGGTCGCGAAGCTGCTCCAGCCGCGCGCTTTCACGAGCGCTTCTATCGCGGGCACCGCCTCTGCGATGCTGTCGTGGCGATAACCGTTGGTCTTGCTGACGATGAGCACCGCCGGGCGGGTGAGCGCGGGCAGATCGGGCGCCACGCTGTCGAGCGTCGGTGCAGGGCGGCGCGGGTCGGGAGCTTGCGCGGCCAACAGCAGCGCGGCGGCGAGCGCGAGCGCGATCTTCACTTCAAGGCCTCGCGCGGTTTCATGTGCCAGAGCGCGTTGACGATGATCCAGCGCTCGCCGAATTTGCCCATGTGGAAATAGTCGACGAACCATGGGGTTTCGACGCGGACCGCGGCGGCATTGCCCGCGACGTCGAGGATCTTGCACGACCGGTTCCAAGCTGCGCGCGGGGTCTTGAGCGCGCCGCGTTTGGTCAGATCGACCAGCTCTTCGCGGCTCATCCGTTGCAGGCCGAGGCGCTCGTCGGGCGTGTCGCCGAGGACGCGGCGCTTGGCGAGGTCGGGGTGGAGCGCGCGCCTGACGCGTTCGGGATCGCCTTCGAGCTGGCCGTCGACATAATCGAAGCAGGTCGCCTCGATCGCCGCGAGGTCGGCGGGCGATGCGGCGGGGGATGGCGCTGCGGCGGCGATGGCGAGGAGGGTTGTAAGCATCGGGGTTCCCAGGATGAAGATCGCCGCGATCGGGCGCGATTGACCTTAAATCAATGAGGTGTATTAGTGCAATAATTCACTAGGGCAGGATCGGGAATCGAACAATGAGCCGATGGCGCGGAGCAATCATATGGGCGGCGGCGGGACTGGCGCCGGCATCCGTGCAGGCGGCGGCGCCCGAGGTCTGCGCGCTGGTGCGCGAGGCGCGCGCCGACGCGCTGCTCAGCGTGCCCTTCCGCGTCGTCGACGGGCGTATCTATGTCGAGGCGCGCGTCAATGGCGAGGGCCCTTTCGCCTTTGCGGTCGACACCGGAGCGAGCGGCATGGGCCGCGCCGATGCGAGCCTGACCAAAGAGCTCGGCCTTCCGGTCGAACTGACGGGGTCGACGTCGGACGGTATCGCGACGGCAAAGGTCGACATGACCCGCTTCGCCTCGCTCGACCTTGGCGGCTTCATCCGCCGCGACCTGTCGGTCATCACCCGCGATTACAGCAGCCGTGCGGCGCCCGAGGCGAAGTTCGCGGGAATTATCGGGCGCGAATTTTTTGCCGATGGTCTGCTCGTCATCGATTACCCGTCGCGGACGCTGAGCTTTACCCGCACCCGCGCGCTGGCGCGCGGCGAGGCCGGCGTGCTTGGCTATGACCGTGCGTTTCGCGTCGCCGTGTCGATCGCCGGCGTGATTGCCGAGGGCAATCTCGATACCGGTGCCAATGTCGCCTTCGTGCTACCCAAGGCGCTGTTCGATCGTGTGTCGGGCGGCCCGGTGACCGCAGCGGGTGCGGGGCGGCTGACCAATTCGACGATCGATACCGGGCGCGCGACGGTCGCCGGCCCCTTTGTCATCGGCGCGGCGCGCCTGTCCGACGTCGAGGTGCGCGTGTCGGAAAAATATCCCGAACTGCTCGTCGGTGCCCACGCGCTGCAGCATTTCGCGATGCTGATCGACCAGCGTTCGCAGAGCGTCGCGTTATGCCCGCCGCCGGATATCAATCGATGATCGGCGCGCCCTCGGCCTTCAGCCGGGCCAGACTATCCTTCATCGCCTGGAGTATTTCGGGTGCGTGTGGCTCCCAGTTTTCGATCTCGCCGACGATGCGCAGCGGCGACTGGCTTCGATAGCTGCGCGTCGGGTTGCCGGGGAATTTCTTGTCGGTGAGGTTGGGATCGTCGAACCAGTCGCCGGTCGGCTGAACGATATAGATCCGCTCGCGGCCCTCTCCCGCCGCCAACTCGCAGCCCCAGATCGCCGACTCGAGCGCAGCGGAGAAATAGATCCACGACATCGGGTTGGCCTGATAATTGCTGCCCCAGCCGACGCCAAGCAGGTCGCCGGTTTTCAGGTCGGCGCGGGTGCCGTGGTAGAAGGTGGCGCCCGTATCGGGGCCGGTGGGGGCGGTGTCGGTCATCGGCGTCAATATTCGTTGCGGGTCGTGCGCAGCACCGCCTTGCCGTCCTTCCAGTTCACTTCGGCGGCGGGCTCGTCGGCTTTGCCGGGCGCGAAGAGTTCATAGACGATCGTGCCGTCCTCCTGCGTGCTTTCGATGACGCGCGCGGGGGTGAAGGCGTCGGGGGCGGCGGCGGCGACCGCCTTTACCGGCGCGGGGGCGTCGGCCCAGGCGATATCGCGCTGCATCTCGACGACGCGATATGTGCCTGCTTCCTCGATCAGATCGAGCTCGACCGGGCTGCCGTCGGGGCGCGTCCCCTCGACGTCGTAGAAGATCCTGCCGCCGCGTTCCTTGCGCTCGGTCTCGGCAATTTTCATGCCGGGGATTTTGGCGAGCACGGCGTCGCGGACGCCCCGCGGCAGGTCGGCTTCAGCGATTTCGCTGATCTCGGCGGTGGGCCCATCGGCGAGCACCGATTTTTCGGGCGCTGCTGGCGCCTCGGCCTTGCCGCAACCCGCAATCGCCAGCAACGCGCCCGCCATCAGCCAGGTCTGTCCACGCATCGTCACTCTCCCATAGCGGCACGTGCGGTCAGCCTATCGGGGACGCGGACGCGAGTCGACCCGGCGCCGGGCTCATTCCACATCGTCGGAGGGATCGAGCCGCACCACCCACATCGGGTGGCCGCCCGGCGACAGCGCGATGTCGTGGCTGGGGACCATGTCGGCGCCGGTCTCGATCCACCCGCGCCCGTCGCATTTGGGGCAGGGGACGCGGATCGAGCGGTGGCTGATCAGGTCGATCTGGCTGTTCCACTGGCCGTGGCCGCTGCAGACCGGGCAGCGCAGGTCGAGATCGCCGCTGCGGTGGCGCCGCGAAATGCCGTCGAACGCGTGGGCATCCTGCGGGCCGGTGCAGTGGACGATGTTCAATGGGTGCGACATGCGGGCAGTCTATCACCGAAGGCGGACAAGGAAAGGGCCGCCAACCGCGCGGGCTGGCGACCCTTATCCGGTCAGGCGTTAACGGCAGCGCACGTCGTTGTTATTGCCGCTGCGTTCGATCGCGCGTCCGGCGACCGCACCGCCGACGGCGCCGAGGATTGTGCCGAGCGTCTCCGACTTGCCGGGGGCGATGACATTGCCCGCGATGCCGCCGACGATCCCGCCGACGATCAGCCCGGTCGACCCGTCGTTGCGGCGGCAATAATATTTATTGTCGCGGCCGCGATAGACGCGGTCGTTGTTCGCGAGGCGGCGTTCCTTGTAGCGGCGGTCGGTGCGGTAGTAGTTGTCGGCATAATAGCCGCCGTGGCGCGGGTCGGGGCGGTCATAGTCGTAATTGCCGTACTGGCTGTACGTATTCTGGTCGTAATAACCATAGCCGCCATCGTCATAGCGCCCGCTGCTGGCGCCGGCACCGACACCGCCATACAGGCCGCCCGAGGCGCAGCCGGCCGCGAGCGCGGTAACGGCGGCAAGGGGAAGGATCATCAGCTTGTTCATCGACATCACTCCATTCAGGATCGCGTGCCGCGCCAAGCGGGCATGGGCATGCTTTGTTTTTGCCCCACGCATTATGTAAAGTCCTGAGAGGGGTGGGAGTTCCGTTGGGTCAGGCGGCGCGGAGCGGCCAGCGGCTCGCGCGTGCGCAGCATCGCCGCCTTGCGGTTCTCTTGTCTGCCGAAAACGGCGTGGCAGGCCCGGCCCGCGGAACGTCTCAAAGTTCACGCTCCCCTCCGGTATCATCATACCTGCCGCCCGGTTTCGCGTCGGGCGCGGCGCGCCCTGTGCCGGTTTCGGGCATGCCGGTTTCGGACGCGCCGGTTTCGGGGGGCGCGAAGACGGCGGGGTCGAGGCCGAGAGCTTTCGCCATCTCGGCCGGGTCGGGGATGCCGGGGATGCCGTCGCGGCCGGCGGCGAGCAGCATATCCTGCAGCTGGAGCAGCATGCGCGTGAACCAGAGCGCGGGGCCGTCGTAATGCGCGTCCGGGCGCTGCGGCGTCTCGCGCCACGCGCCGAAGCGTTCGGGATCGCGCAGGCGCAGGATCCACATCGCGAGCCGCTCGGGATAATAGATGCGCTCGCCGACCTGTTCGCCCTGATAGAAGATCGGGCGCGACACGCCATGCACCGCGCGCGCCAGCACCGCGTCGCCCAGTCGCCGCACGCCGACGTCGAGCGCGGCATCCCACGCGAGGCGGAAGGCCTGCGCATCGGGGTTGGCGCGCAGGCGATAGGCGGAGGAGGGCGACATGCCGACGAGCTTTGCCGCCTGCGTCACGCAGGCGGTCTCGGCCAGCGCCTCGATGAAATCGAGCTGGCGGTCGGGGGTCCACCCGTCGTGGCGCCGGCGCAACGGCACGGGGACATAATCGGGAATCGCGGCGCGCTGTTTCGCGCGGCCGGCGGCGGGGCGAGGGGGGATTTTTTCCTGCTTCATCCGGCAGGATGAACCATGGCGCGATAATTTAGGAAAGGGGGTTCGGGGCGGGGGTGTGCGAAATAGGATCGGATGGCGCGGACGGCGCCGACGAGGCCGATGACCGGCTTGCGACCGATTGCTGACGTTCCTTTAATCGTCACCCCGTCAGGAAGCGCCCGCGCACAGCGGCCAGCGGCCGTGTTCGACATGGGTGGTCTTGCCGACGATGCTTTCCATCAGGATGATTTCGTCGACCGTCCAGCCGATCGGCGGCATTTTCTTGCCCAAAGTCTCACTGCCCAGCCGGTCGCCGCGATAGTTGGCGCCTGACGTATTTTGGGGATGTGCGGTTCGGGGGTGGTGCCGTCCATGATCGGCGCCTTCTCGCGCAGCAGATGGTTCACCAGCGCCTTCTGGAACGCCCGCGCCTCGGCCAGCGGCTCGCGGGTGCGCAGCGTCACCGCCTTGCGGTTTTCGATCCGGTCGAAGGCGAGCGGGAAGGGCGCTGCTGCGAAGCCGTCGAGCGCGGCGATGGTCGCGGGCAGCCACTCGGGCGGCGCATAGTGGAGGTCGTAGAGCGAGATGAGCGTGACATGGAGGAGATGGGGGCCGCGCGAAGGATCGCCCAAGCGGCAGCGCGGCGATCTGCGCCTGCACCTCCGGCGGCGGCTTGGCCATGACGTAGAGGGGGTTTCGGGCGCGCATGGGTGGGAGTGTATATGATGAAACGGAGATACCGAACGGTGGCCGATCGAATGGATTGCTTGTTGCCAAGAATTATCGGCACGCTAGATCATGCAAAGGGCTCAAGTCGAAGGATTTAATATGTTTCCGATATTTCTTTCGGTTTCTGACAAAGATGTTCGATTTGCTGAGCAGATATGGGAAAAGCTTCCTTCCGATTTGTGTTATCTATATTCGAAAAATGGCGTGGAAGGGGCAGACATGTGGGAAGAAATTTCCCGCAATGAGTTGCCCAACTGCGCGATTTATATCGCGTTTTGGTCCGAGAATTTTTTATCCGCAAGGGGCTGCCTTAGAGAGCTGTTTCAGGCTTCCGAACTAGTCAAAGAGGGTTCTATCAAGGCGCTTATAGTTAGACTCGATGACACTCCGATTGTTTGGGATATTGATCAACGCGACGACGACAAGGAGGCTTTTGAAGCATTAAGGGCGCTCCTGCCAATTCGGACTTCTCGTCCGAACATTTCTGTACCCGATGCTATAGACCTGATTTCAAGGTATTCCGATCCAGTTCTGGAAGATCAACACCCTCAATTTTCACGAAGCGAAATTGTAGATCGCGTAAAGGCACTGAGTCGAAAAGATAGATTCAGGCAGTACCCGTGCGTTTGGTTAGGTGGATTTCCAGGCGTCGGAAGGTTGACTATAATCAAGGAAATTAACCGGTCATTCACACCGAACGGGCGCCCGGTAGTTATTGACATAAATGAGGCGTCCCTGCCGAAACAGATTCTTATGAGGATCGAAAGCGAAGCGTTGGGAGCGGATTACCGGCGTTTGGAAGATCTAAATTCCGACCCTAGTCTCGATTGTCCAAGCGAGGTTTCGACAGCGATAGCGAAAGTTGCCGATACAGGAAATTATGTCGTATTTAGGCATCAAAAAATAATTGAGGAAAACGCTGATCTGCCAGAATGGGTTGATGATTGTATAGTTATACTTGAACCAAGAAATAGACCGTACTTGTTCTTAACGTCTCAGCTTCCGGTTTCTGTAGATCGTCGAGTCAATTGTACGGGGTACATGATCGATGATCGCATCTCGACATTGCTAGACGATGAATCGGTCAGTTACACAGAGCAACTCATCGCCTTCTACGATTCTAGTCCTGAGCGCTGGTCTGAAGAAAGCGTAAATATGATTGCCCGGTCTGCAGGCGGCAATCTTGGATTTCTAGTTACTTTAGTTAAATCTATATCTAGAATACAGGATTTCAGCAAAGTTCAGAATTTCATCGATCGAAGCTTGGAACGCCAAGCGGAATCAATTGCATTCTATGTTGGCTGGGCTTTCGACCAACTTAAGGAAGATTCCATAGAGCAGAAAGTTCTGCTTTTTCTTAATGATGTAAGCCCGTGTGATGCTAAGGATTTGTCGCACGTCATATCTGATGAACAGCCAATATTGGGAGTCTTGGGTAAGCTGATGGAGTTAGGGCTTGTTGAGCGTGATATTGGCGGATTGTATCGGCTGACTCCATTTCTGTCTGGACGATTAAGCCGTCACATCGTTAGGCCCGACCTCGTCGAGTGGCGTCGAGCCATTATTCGAGATTTTGCGCTTCGGCCCATCGAGTTTCAAGCGGAGGAACACGATTTTATCAAAATTGAATCGCGAATTCAGGCCGCGCTTTGGGCCGACGGAGGAGAAGTTCCCTCATCAATCCAAAAGTTCGTTTCTGCGTCGCATTGGTTCCAAGCTGGAGTCCGTCTATATCACGCTAAACAACGCGAGCCTGCGTACAAGCTTTTGAAGAAGGCCTTCGAACGAAGGCACGAATTCCGGGATGGGTCCAGGATCGAAATCATTCGGTACTTTGGGCTAAGCGCGGTTAGAAACAACAAGCAGACCGATGTCGATGCTTGTATTTCTCTTCTGATGTCCGACCATCGAAGTCATTCAATGGGCTCTTTCTTGAAGGCATTCAGCCTAGAATATCAGAGAAAATATTACGAGGCCGCAAAGGAATATAAGGTAGCTCTCGGGCTGGATTCTGGAAAAAAGAGTCGAATGGAGAGGATTTTCCGGCCGCTGGTTCGTTGTATACTGAAATCGAGAAATCCAAATTTTGTCGAGGCCGAGCGTTATGCGCTCCAATGGACAGAAATTCGTGAGACAGTGTTCAGCAAAAAAGCACTTGCTGAACTCTATCTCCATTGGGTTTATAGCGATGGATTGTCCTCACCGGAAAGAAGCAGGGTTAGGGCGAAGTATGTGGGGGCGATGGACGCGCTTCGCATTCATCCTTCTGTTGGGAGCGCTTACTTTGAGATGCTTTCCGACGAAGCTCATATCCAAGGAGACTATCGTCAAAGCGTTAAATGGCTGGATAGCGCAATTGGCGTCGATCCACGATTTGAAGTAAGAGTCGAGCGTTGGGAAAAGATGAGCAAATCAAAGATTCCAGATCTTATTGATTCGTGTGTTAAGGAACTGGAAGATGCTCGAAGGAATCCAGAGTACAAAAGCAATTGGACTATTTTCTTGGGATCTATATATGAGTCTTATATCAGGGCTTTGAAGGATGGCGGGCAGTTTACGTCAGCTAAAGCAAATAGCTTTTCGCCGGTTTTGGACGCTAAGCAGATAGGCCTTACAATCGCGAAGGTGAATCGGGAGCTGCAGAATTAGCTCCCGATTTTAAGGGAGCAAGTTTCAATCGTGCTCCCTGCCGCCCGCACCCATATACAACTCGCTCCCCGTCTCCTTGAACAGCTCGCTCATCTCGGCCATGCCCTTTTCGGCTTCCTCGGCGGCGATGAAATTCTCGGCGGGCTGATTCTGCTTTGCCGCAAATTCGCGCACTTCCTGGCTGATCTTCATCGAGCAGAATTTCGGGCCGCACATGCTGCAGAAATGCGCGGTCTTGGCGCCCTCCGCAGGGAGCGTCTGGTCGTGATATTGCTCGGCCGTGTCGGGGTCGAGCGACAGGTTAAACTGGTCGCGCCAGCGGAATTCGAAGCGCGCTTTCGATAGCGCGTCGTCGCGGACCTGTGCGGCGGGGTGGCCCTTGGCGAGGTCGGCGGCGTGGGCGGCGAGCTTGTAGGTGACGACGCCGACCTTCACATCGTCGCGGTCGGGCAGGCCGAGATGCTCCTTGGGCGTGACGTAGCAAAGCATCGCGGTGCCGTACCAGCCGATCTGTGCGGCGCCGATGCCGCTGGTGATATGGTCATAACCCGGCGCGATGTCGGTGGTGAGCGGCCCCAAGGTGTAGAAGGGCGCCTCGCCGCAGGCTTCGAGCTGCTTTTCCATATTCTCCTTGATCTTGTGCATCGGGACGTGGCCCGGGCCCTCGATCATCACCTGCACATCCTGCGCCCACGCGCGCTTGGTGAGCTCGCCCAGCGTGTAGAGCTCGGCGAACTGCGCCTCGTCGTTCGCGTCATAAATGCTGCCGGGGCGGAGGCCGTCGCCGAGGCTGTAGGCGACGTCATAGGCCTTCATGATCTCGGTAATCTCGTCGAAGCGTTCGTAGAGGAAGCTTTCCTTGTGATGCGCGAGGCACCATTTCGCCATGATGCTGCCGCCGCGCGACACGATGCCGGTCATGCGCTTTGCCGCGAGGGGCACGTAGGGCAGGCGGACGCCGGCGTGGATGGTGAAATAGTCGACGCCCTGTTCGGCCTGCTCGATCAGCGTGTCGGCGAAGATTTCCCACGTCAGGTCCTCGGCGACGCCGCCGACCTTTTCGAGCGCCTGATAGATGGGGACGGTGCCGATCGGGACGGGCGAGTTGCGGATGATCCATTCGCGGGTGTCGTGGATGTTGCGCCCGGTCGACAGGTCCATGACGGTGTCGGCGCCCCAGCGGATCGACCAGACCATCTTGTCGACCTCGGCCGCGACGTCGGATGCGACCGCGCTGTTGCCGATATTGGCGTTGATCTTGACGAGGAAGTTGCGGCCGATCGCCATCGGCTCGCTCTCGGGGTGGTTGATGTTGCTGGGGATGATCGCGCGGCCGCGGGCGACCTCGTCGCGGACAAACTCAGGCGTGACATAATCGGGGATGCTGGCGCCGAAGCTTTCGCCGTCGCGCTTGTATTCGGACAGGCGCGCGCGGCCGAGATTCTCGCGCTCGGCGACATATTCCATCTCGGGCGTGATGATGCCGCGGCGGGCGTAGTGCATCTGGCTGACGTTCTGCCCCGGCTTGGCGCGGAGGACCTGGCGGCGGACGTTGGGGAAGGCGGGGACGCCGCCCGAGCGGTCGGGGCCGAGCTGGCCGTTGTCCTCGGGCTTTACTTCGCGCTGCGTGACGTCCTGAACGTCGCCGCGATTGCGGATCCACTGGCTGCGGATTTCGGGGAGGCCGGCGTTGATGTCGATCGTGGCATTGGCGTCGGTGTAGGGGCCGCTGGTGTCATAGACGCGGACGGGGGGCTCGCCCGAATGCGGGTCGAGGTCGATCTCGCGCATCGCGACGCGGATGCCGCTGCCGGTCTGGGTCGCGACGTGGATCTTGCGGCTGCCTCTTATGGGTCCGGTGGTGACGCCGATGGGGGTGGATGCGCTCTTGTCGAGGCGGGAATCGATGTCGGCCATGTGCAGTCGCTCCGTTGGTTATCGGAGCGAGAATGGGGATTCCTGATGTGGAATACCGACCCTCCCTCCGCCGGTATTATCCGGATCAGGTTCAACGGGTCGCGGTCTATTCCGCTCTCAACCGGCCATCACAGACGCGGCTCCCCGGGGATGGTGCCAGTGTAGCGGGACGGGGCGGTGCTGTCCATCGCCAGCGGTCGGGGCGCCTTTGCGATGTACCGGTGTGATCCTGGACACTTTCCAAGCGAACGGAGCGCGTTATGGTCAACCATATCAGCATATTAAAGGGCCTTCGTATGACGCGTTTCCTCGACGTGCGCCGCACCTGCCAAATTCTCCTGATCGCAATGACCTGGTGCCTCTGGCCGGCGACGGTGCAGGCGCAGGCCTATGCCTGCCCCGGCGCGGGGCCGGGGGAGCGGGTGGTCGGGATGACGCAGGGCGGCATCGGCATCGCCCCGGTACCGCTGTGCGTACGCGACGACAGCGGCGGCCCGCCGCCACCGCCCGCGCCGCCGTCCGAAGCTCATGCGGCGCTCGTCTGGCACCCCGACGCCGCCGATGTCTGGGTCGACGGCAATTACACCGGCTCGAACAACCCCGGCGAGGCGAATGCGCTGGCGGCGTGCGCCAAGGTGATGGGCGACGGCTGCGTGCCGGCGGGCACCTGGTGGAATTCGTCGATGACGATCATCCGCGACCGCAACGGATATTTCTACAAGGGCTGGGCCGGCGAAGGCGGTGCCGAGCGCAAGCAGTCGCTGGCCGATTGTTCGGGCAAGCAATTGCTGCCGTGCGAAGTTTTCGCGACGATCAAGTCGAGCACCAACCGGAGGTTCCCCGGCGCCGGGGTCCGCAAGGCCTTTGCCGCCTCGGCGTGGGTCGTCGGCGGCGCTGCCGACGGATATAATGCCAGGCTGTATGTCGCGAGCGGCTATCGCAGCGCCGACGAGGCGACCGCCGCGGCGATCAAGGCGTGCGCCGACGCGACGGCGCGTCCGTGCGAAAGCAATGCGCTGACCGGCAACGGGTTCATCCAGGCCTATCGCATGAACGGCAGCGACGACAGCGCGACCGCCGAAAACTCCGCCAAGCGCGCGCAGGAAGCGGCGCGCGCGAACTGCAAGAAATTGAAGAGCCCGACGTGCGAACTGCAGGCGCTGTTCGACAGCCGCAAGTCCGGACTGTTCGTGCACGATTTTGCCAAAGGCAAGGCGCCCTGACCAAGCCGGAATAACAGATAGGGGCGAAGCCGAACCAATAGTCGAGCGAGCGCGCCGGCGGGGTCGGGCCGCTGGCGACGGGCAATGGTGCGGTCGCGGGCGGCGCGTCGGGCTTCAGCCGCCGCGGCAAGAGCGGCGTGCGCAGGCGTGACGATCGGCTTTTGAAAGGCGACGGCCGGGCGAGGCGCGACCTCGCCCGGCCGACTTTCGGGTCGGGCCAGACGGCCTAATCGAGGAAGGGGCCGCGGGCGCGGGCGCGCGCGGTGGTGGCGGGAACGCCCGCGAGCGCGCGGAAGTCGCGCGCCATATGCGCCTGATCGGCATAGCCCTGCGCGGCGGCGTGGCTGGCAAGAATCGGCCCGCCGGGAAGGGTTTCGAACGCGGCCTGGAAGCGGCGGAGGCGGAGCCATGCGCGCGGGGACAAGCCCACGTGGCGCGCGAACCAGCGCTGGAGCGTGCGCGGCGACATGGCGGTGGCCTGGCGCATCGCCGCGACCGTCGGGGCGGCGAGGATGGCGGTGCCGACGGCCTTGAGGTCCCGTTCAATGGCGAGCTGCGCTTCGATCCGGTCGAAGGCGGGCGCGTCCCATGCGGCCCATCGACCATGGAGATCCGCGAGCGGGATAGGGCCGATCGCCGACCACGCCCACGGCCAGAGGCGGAGTGCCTCGAAAGCCGCGGCGCCGCTGATCTCGAAGGACTGCGGGTGGTCGACGAGGCCGACGACGAAGCTGGCGGGCTGGTCGCCGCCCCAGCGCGACCGGCCATCGATGCGGCGAATGATCTCGACGCAGCCGTCGGGGGTCGCCTGCTGCCGTAGCCAGTCGGTCGCGGTGTCTTCTGCGCCGAGCGTCCAGCGCGCCTTGACCAGCCCGACGAGATGCGGCGGCGGCGGGGTCTCGCGATAGTCCATGGCTGGCGTTAGACGATGATTGTCGTGTCGGTTCAAGACGGAGCGCGCCGATTCTGCCAGATGAGGTGCAAGAGGAGGCGGATATGAAGGCATTTTTGGCGATGGCCGCGGCGGCGATGCTGGTCGCGGCAAGCCCGGCGGCGACGGTCGACGACCTGGGCTGGCTGGCGGGGCAGTGGACGAGCGAGACAGGCGAGCGCTGGACCGAGGAGAGCTGGACGGCCCCGCGCGGCGGCCTGATGCTGGGGCACAGCCGGTCGGGGCGCGGCGACGCGCTGCGCGCGTTCGAATTTCTGCGGATCGCGGCGGGACCCGACGGCGGGCTCGCCTATCTGGCGCAGCCGCAGGGTCGCGCGCCGGTGGCGTTCCGCATGGTGCGGCATGACGGCGCGAGCGCGACTTTCGAGAACGCCGCACATGATTATCCGCAGCGTATTGCCTATGTCCGCACCGGCGATACGCTGACCGCGACGATTTCGGCGATCGACGGGTCGAAGGCGCGCAGCTGGACCTATCGGCGGCGCTGACAGGACATGAGGAGCGGTTAGTGGACAAGACGGGGCGGTTGTTTGCGATCATCGACAGCCTGCGCCGGCGCCGGCGGCCGGTGACCGCCGAAGCGCTTGCCGAGGAGCAGGGCGTGTCGGTGCGCACGCTGTATCGCGATATTCAGGCGCTGATCGCGCTCGGCGCGCCGATCGAGGGCGAGGCGGGGGTCGGCTATGTGCTGCGGCCCGGATTCTTCCTGCCGCCGCTGATGTTCACAGCCGATGAGCTGGAGGCGCTGGTGCTCGGCGCGCGGTGGGTCGAGGGGCGGCAGGACGGGGCGCTCTCGCGCGCGGCGGGCATGGCGCTGGCGAAGATCGCGGCGGCGAGCCCCGACGAGCTCAAGCGGCGGATCGATGAGTCGGGGCTGTGGCCGGTGAACAGCCGCTGGCGCGAGAGCAATGCGCCCTTGCTCGCGACGGTGCGCGAGGCGATGCGCGCGGAAAAGACATTGCACATCGACTATGCCGACGACAAAGGCGCCGCGAGCGAACGCGCGATCTGGCCCGCCGCACTCGCCTATTTCGAGGACAAGCAGATCATCGCGGCCTGGTGCGTGCTGCGGCAGGATTTCCGCAGTTTTCGTATTGACCGGATCGGCGCGGCGCGGATCGGCGACGAGGGTTTCGGGCGGCGGCGCGCGGTGCTGATGGCCGATTGGTGGCGCAAGAATGGATATGACACCGCCTCCTGACATGATCTGTCAGGGGGGTGCGCTAATCTGCTTCGGGTAAGGGGCACCGGCGGACGGCGCCCGCCAGACCGGAGGATTTTCAGATGCTCAAGACCCATCATGGTTCGTGCCATTGCGGCGCCGTCAAGTTCGAGGCCGACATCGACCTCGAGGCCGGGACGGGCAAATGCAATTGCTCGATCTGCACCAAGAAGAGAAACTGGAGCGCGCAGATCAAGCCCGACGCCTTTCGCCTGCTGACCGATCCTGCCGCGCTGGAGGAATATGTGTTCGGGTCGGGGAGCGCGCACCATGCGTTTTGCAAGACATGCGGCGTGTCGTCGTTCGGCCATGGTTATGTCGAGGAGATCGGCGGCGCCTATTATTCGGTATCCGTCGCGTGCCTCGATGACCTGACGCTGGCCGAGATGGCGGCGTTGCCGGTCACCTATATGGACGGCGCGGGCAATAATTGGTGGAATCCGCCCGAAGTCACCGCGCATATGTGAGGCGTGGGCTCAGCCCGTGCGGCGCGCGAGCCAGACACCCGCGACCATCAGCGCGATCCCGGCGATACGCTTGGCATCGACGGGAAAGCGCATCGCGCCGAACAGGCCGAAATGGTCGATCGTCGCGGCGCTGACCAACTGGCCGACGAGCACGAAGAAGATCGCGTTGCCGACCCCGAAACGCGGCGCGATGAAGGTCACCGCGATGACGTAGAAAGCGACGAACAGCCCGCCGAAGTAGAATTGGGCGGGGATGTCCGACGAGAAACGGATCTGGCCGATCGACCCGGTCATCAGCGCGCCAGCGGTGGCGATGAGGAAGGCGAGACCGAACAGGATCATCGACGCCGCCATCGGGCTGCCGAGCCGGGTGCCCAAGCCGCCGTTAAGCGCGGCGAGGATCGGGATGCCGACCCCGGTGAGCAGCATGATCGCGGCGAAAGCGGGGGCGGCGTTGTGGGCGGTCATCGTGGAGGCTCCTTGGCGGCTTGCGCGGCACGATAGTCGAGGACGGGCAGCCCGCCGATCCCCCAATTTTCGAAATCGACCTCGTCGATGTTCACCACGGTCGTCGCGGGATTTTTGCCCAGCACGCGCTGAAGCAGCTCGGTGACGCCGCCGATCAGTTCGGCTTTCTGTTCGGGCGTCGCGCCTTCGCGGGTGACGCGGATATTGACGTAAGGCATTATGCAGCTCCTTCGGCCGGCCAGCCCGGCATGACGGGAAAGTCCGGCAGTGCGGCGATCCGGCGGGTCCAGTCGTGAATCGCCGGCCAGTCGGCGATGGCGATGCCCGCATCCTCCATCAACGCGAGATACGGGCTCGCCGCAAGGTCGGCGATGGTCAGGCGGCGGCCGGCGAGCCAGTCGTGGCGTTCCAGATGCGCCTCGATCACCGGCAGAATGCGCGCGGTGGTTGCCGCGGCATGGTCTTCGGCGATGGCGGTGCCGAACTTGCGTGCAAGGCGAAGTGTCGCGGGCCCGTTGGCGATCTCGTTCGCGGCATGCGATAGCCAGACGGCGATTTCGCCGCGCTCCTCGGGGGTGTGACCGTCCCAGTCGCCGGGGCGATGACGCGCCGCGAGCAGGGCGAGGATCGCCTGGCTGTCGCGCAGGATGAGGGCGCCGTCGACGAAGACCGGGATCTGGCGCATCGGGGTGAGCGCCGCGAAGGCGTCGGATTGGCGCGCCGCCGCGTCGGTCAATTGCTCGTCCCATGGCAGGCCGACGAAAGCGAGCGCCATACGAACCTTGTGCGTGTTGCCCGACAGCGGCGAGCCATAGAGGCGGATCATCATGCTTCTCCTGAAAGGCGGGCGTGGAGCGCGGCGACTTCGGCGCGCAGCTGGTTGAGTTCGTCCGCCATCGGGCGGATCGCGGCGGAAATTTCGGCTTCGGAGAAGCGTGGGGTTATGTGCTGCGAACAATTCCATTCCCAGCCGATCACATCGATGAAGAAGGCGCGCTCGGGAGCCGCACGATACCCCTCGGGCATCAGCGCGGTGACTGCGGCGGGGTCATCGGCGAGTTCGACGCTGTGGGCATGGCCGACGAGCTTGAGCCGGTCCTTGTTCGGATAATCCATCAGGAACAGGGAGACGCGGTCGTTGCCCATCAAATTGGCGGTGCTGATATATTGCTTGTTGCCGCGATAGTCGGCGAAGCCGATGCGGTTACCTGCGATGTGCCGCAGGAACCCCGCGGGGCCGCCGCGATGCTGCATATAGGGCCAGCCCTCGGCGGTGACGCTCGCCATGTAAAAGCTGTCGCGCAGCGCGATATAATTCAGCTCCTTGGCGGTCAGCCGGTCGGGCGTGCCGTCGGCGCCGGCATCCATTTTGACATAGGCGGCGCGCGATCCGTGGCGTTCCTGCTGCGCCTTCACCGCGTCGTCGAAAAGCGTGTGCCGGTAATTCTGTGCCATCGGGCCGGACCTCTTGCGAAAGGAAGCGAACGAAGGCCGGAGGAGGGGGCAGGCCTTCGTTCGCCGGACCGGATTTAGGCCGTTGCACCGATGGTGATAATAAGGAAACATCGAACGAGTTAATTCCGTAAAGTGGAATAATAATGGACCGTTTGCTGACACTGGAAATGTTCGTCGCTGTCGCGAGCGAGGGCGGATTTGCGGCGGCGGCGCGCAAGCTGGGCAGCTCGCCGCCCGCGGTGACGCGGGGAATCGCGGCGCTCGAAGCGCGGCTGGGGACGAGCCTGTTCCACCGTTCGACGCGCGCGGTCGCGCTGACCGATGCGGGGGCGGCGTTTCTGGAGCAGGCGCGGCGCATCCTCGCCGATCTTGCGGGCGCCGAGCGCGAATTGCGCGGTGCCGAGGCCGAGCCGCGTGGCCAGTTGCACCTGACCGCGCCGGTGATGTTCGGGCGGCTGCATGTGTTGCCCGTCGTCGGCGATCTGATGGCGCAGTACCGCGAACTGACGGTGCGGATGATGCTGATCGATCGCAATGTCCGAATCGTCGAGGAGGGAATCGACGTCGCGGTGCGCATCGGTCCGCTCGTCGATTCCAGTCTCAAGGCGGTGCGGATCGGCCGGGTGCGGCAGATGCTCGTCGCGAGCCCCGCCTATCTCGCGCGGCGCGGCGCACCGGCGAGCGTGGCGGAGCTGGCGGGGCATGATCTGATCGCGGCGATGGGGCCGCGCGCGGCGGGCGAGTGGCAGTTTGTATCGGGTCGCTGGCGGGTCGATCCACGGCCGCGGCTGGTACTCAACACCGTCGACGGCGTATTGGCGGCGGCCGAGGCGGGGCTGGGGATCGCCAATCTGCTGAGCTACCAACTCGCCGAAGCGGTCGACGCCGGGCGGCTGATTTCCTTGCTGGCCGACGAGCAGCCGCCCGCGCTGCCGGTGCACCTGCTGTTCGAGCCATCGCGCGCGGGATTGCCCGCAGTGCGGTTGTTCATTGCGGCGATGAGGGTGCGGCTGCGGATGGCGGGGCTGGTGTGAGGGTCGGTCAGAACTGGTAGGCGAGCCCGCCGCCGAAGAGCCACTGGTCGGCGCTGCCGGCGTCGGCAACGATCGGCGAATCGGCGAAGCGCGAGAGCAGGCGGCCATATTGCGCGCCACCGATCAGCACGAAGCCTTTGCGCAGGTCGCCCGACAGGCCGTAGGCGCCCGCCAGCCCAAGCGTATATTTGCCCGCGGTCGCCTTGCGTCCTGCGCCGGTATAGACCGGAAGGCCGCTCGCGGCGCTGCCGAGCGCGTCGATGTCGTAATAATAGCGGCCGAAACCCTTGCCGTAGAAATTTACCGACGCCGAAACGCCGATATAGGCGCGTTTCGATAGCGGGGTGCCGTAATCGATCGTCGGTGAGGCGGTCCAGCTGCCATGCTTGCCCGAGACGTCCTTGGTTGCGACGAGGCGGAAACCAATCTGGTCGTACGCGCTGGTGATCACCCCGGTGTGGGTGACGCCGGTGAAGATGCCCGCCTCGACCGCCATTTTCTTGTCGGGCAGCGCGTCGACCCGCGGATCCTTGACGCTGCCGGTGCGGTCGCCGCGCAGGCTGATGATCGGGCCGAATTTGAAGTCGGTCTTTTGGCCGCGGCGCTGGCGCAGCAGGTCGACCTGGAAATTGGTACCGCGGGTCGAGAAGGAAAAGCCGCTGATCCGTCCGCGCAGGTAAAAGGCGGGCAGGAAGCGGCGATCGTCCGAGCCGTTGTAATCGGGCGTGTTGAGCACGCCTGCGGCAATCGCGATATAATCGCGCGACCATTTGCGCTCGCCCTCATCGTCGTCGGATCGCGCGCCGGGGAGCAGGATATTCTCGTCGATGTCGGTGTTCTGAAGATAGCGCGCGGGTTCTTCGTCGATGCCCTGCGCGAGCGCGCTGTCGGCTGGCGTCGTCAGTTCGTAAGGGAGCGGCGCGTCTTCGGCGGTGGCGGGGGCCGCGAAGCCGACCATGAAAATGGCGAGCAAAGGGATCGAACGCATCGGGCGGCTTATGCGAAACAACAACGTCGAATCAGCCCTCAGCATCCGCATCCTATCGCATCCTATATTTTGCCCCCTCCGACCGGGGGTGTAAGTGTTTGACCCGTCATTGCAACGGCTTCGTCTTGCCGAAGGATGCATTTGGCCGCATGTGCCTTTCATGCATCAACCTGTCTTCGCCGCTTTCATATTCCCCTGCAGCCTTGTTGGTTCCCGAGCGGATGTCGGGGCGGGCGCCGGATCATGACCCGCGCGCCGCGTTTCATCGGCTATGCCCTGATGGCGGTTGCGGCATCGATCGCGGTCGCGTCGAGAGAGAAGGATATCGAGAGCATCGGCCCTTTTCCCGTCGTCGCGCTGGCCCTGTTCTTCGGGATGATCGGGATTATGCTCGTGGTCACAGATTTGATGGTGCGCGGGCTGTATGCGCAGGTCGAGGCGGCCGGACGGGCGCCGCGCGATCAGGAGAAAAGTGGCGATGATGAAGATTGATGTCCATCTGGGCGTGGCGATCGCCGCGGTGCTGTGCCTGTCCGCGCCGGCCGCTGCCGCGCCGGCTGACGAAACGGTGAGCGAGAGCGACCGTTTCTTTCTGGACGAAGCCGCGAGCGCGTGCCGCAATGGCGATTTCCCGGCCTTTCTGTGGCCTTTCGCGAACAGCAAAATGGTGCGCGACCGTTATCGCGGCGCGGCCGAGGGCCCGGCCGCTGCCGACGATTTCCCGATCATGATGATCGATTACACTTATGTCACGAGCGCGTCGGTGCGGCGCTTCGAGGCGGCCGGCGGCGACGCGAGCCAGCTTGTCTATGTCCAGATCGATTTCAGCACGCCGTCGGCGGGGGTCGAGCGTATCGCGTGGTTTCCCGGCCGCTTCGAACCCGGCGAGGGCGACGGACCGGGAACGCTGATCGAAAGAACCGGGCCGGGCGGTTCGCTGCATTTCACGAAAACCGCCGATTGCTGGCAATTGACCAAGGATATAAGGAACCGGCCGAGCGCGCGCTGAGCGGCGCGCGGCCCCTTTTCGTTCGACAGCTTCGGTGCTTAGCCTTATGACGGTCGCATGACCGATCGTCCGCATACGCCGCTGCTCGACACGGTGGATGTCCCCGCCGACCTCCGCAAGCTGAAGCCCGAAGACCTCCGCCAGTTCGCCGACGAACTGCGTAGCGAGATGATTTCGGCCGTGGGCACGACGGGCGGGCATCTCGGGTCGGGGCTTGGCGTCGTCGAACTGACGACCGCGCTCCATTATGTGTTCGACACCCCGCGCGACAAGATCGTGTGGGACGTCGGGCACCAATGCTATCCGCACAAAATCATCACCGGGCGCCGCGACCGGATCCGGACGCTGCGCACCGGCGGCGGCCTGTCGGGTTTTACCAAGCGCAGCGAAAGCGAATATGATCCGTTCGGCGCGGCGCATTCGTCGACCTCGATCAGCGCCGCGCTGGGTTTCGCGATCGCCAACAAGCTGAAGGATCAGCCCGGGCGCGCGATCGCGGTGATCGGCGACGGGTCGATGTCGGCGGGCATGGCCTATGAGGCGATGAACAACGCCGCCGCGGCGGGCAACCGCCTGATCGTCATCCTCAACGACAATGACATGTCGATCGCGCCGCCGGTCGGCGGACTGTCGGCCTATCTCGCCAAGCTGGTGTCGTCGCGGCCGTTCATCGAGCTGCGCGAGATCGCGCGGCGCTTTGCGCGCAAGCTGCCCGAGCCGCTGCACAAGGCGGCGAAAAAGACCGACGAATATGCGCGCGGCATGGCGATGGGCGGGACCTTGTTCGAGGAACTCGGCTTTTATTATGTCGGGCCGATCGACGGGCATAATCTGGAGCATCTGATCCCGGTGCTGGAGAATGTGCGCGACAGCGACCATGGTCCGGTACTGATCCATGCGGTGACGGTGAAGGGCAAGGGCTATGCCCCCGCCGAGGCCGCCGCCGACAAATATCATGGCGTGCAGAAATTCGACGTCATCACCGGCGAACAGGCGAAGGCGCCGCCGGGGCCGCCCCAGTATCAGAATGTGTTCGGCGAAACGCTGGCGAAGCTGGCCGAGACCGACAAGCGAATCGTTGCGATCACCGCGGCGATGCCGTCGGGGACGGGCGTGGATAAATTCGCCAAAGTGCATCCGACGCGCAGCTTCGACGTCGGGATCGCCGAGCAGCATGCGGTGACCTTTGCTGCGGGGCTGGCGGCGCAGGGGATGCGGCCGTTCTGCGCGATCTATTCGACCTTCCTCCAGCGCGCCTATGATCAGGTTGTGCACGATGTGGCGATCCAGAATCTGCCGGTGCGTTTCGCGATCGACCGCGCCGGGCTGGTCGGCGCCGACGGATCGACCCATGCGGGCTCGTTCGACGTCACCTATCTGGCGACCTTGCCCAATTTCGTCGTGATGGCGGCGGCCGACGAGGCCGAGCTGGTCCATATGACCTATACCGCCGCCGAATATGACGACGGCCCGATCGCCTTTCGTTATCCGCGCGGCAACGGCACCGGCGTGGCCTTGCCCGCGGTTCCAGAGAAGCTGGCGATCGGCAAAGGGCGTGTCGTGCGCAGCGGGAAGACCGTCGCGATCTTTTCGCTCGGCACGCGGCTGGCCGAGGCATTGAAGGCGGCCGACACGCTCGAGGCGCGCGGGCTGCCGACGAGCGTCATCGACCTGCGCTTCGCCAAGCCGCTCGACGAGGAACTGATCCGCAAGACGCTGGCGAGCCACGAGGTTTGCGTGACGATCGAGGAAAACAGCGTCGGCGGGCTCGGCGCGCATGTGCTGACGCTCGCGAGCGACGAGGGGCTGATCGACGCGGGCTTGAAGCTGCGCACGATGCGCCTGCCCGATATGTTCCAGGACCAGAACAAGCCCGAGCTGCAATATGACGAAGCGGGGCTCAACGCGCCGCAGATCGTCGACACGGTGCTGAAGGCGCTGCGCCACAACAGCGCGGGGGTCGAGGAAGCGGGCGCGCGGGCTTGAGCAGTTGGTGGTTCGCCGCCGGTTGCGTCGGACTGTTCCTGGTGCTGTGGATCGTGACGAACCGACGCGGGAAAAGACAGGCTGCGGCCTTGCTGCAAGCGCGCCCTAGCCCGACCCGTGAGCAATTCGCCGCTTTGCTGTCGGGCGACTGCGACAGCGATATCGCCGATTTCCTCTGGAACAAGATGGCGCCCGAGTGGAGCCATTGGAATGGCGACCTGGCTCCGCATCCCGACGACGATTATCTGGGTGGATTGCCGATCGATCCCGAGAGCCCGGAGGATTGGATTCGCGACTTTTGTATCGATAACGGGTTGCGGCTGACCGGCTTGCCCGCTTGGCCCGGAGAATGGGCAATGACGGTGCGCAATTTCGCCCGCTGGTTATCATCCGCACGCCGAACGCAGGCGGAAAATGTAGCGGCATGACGGGGGAAGCAGATGGATTTCCTGAAACTCATCCAGTCGCTCGACGAGCTGCTCTATGAGATCATGTCGTGGCTGATCTTTTATCCGGTCACTTTATGGCGGACGCTGACGCGACCGCTGAGCATGATGGATTATTCGGAGGCCGAGCTCGGCGATGCCGCCGGGCAGCAATATACCGATACGCTGTCGCCGCCCTTGTTCCTGATGCTGACGCTGGTGATCAGCCACGGGATTGAATTGTCGACGGTGGGCGAAAGCACCACCGTGACCGAAAAGACCGGGCTCAGCGGGCTGATCAGCGACGATTCGAGCCTGATCCTGTTGCGCGTCGCTTTTTTCAGTATCTTTCCGCTGCTGATGGCGGCGCGGCTGGTGCGGGCGCGGAGCGTCAAGCTCGATCGCGATACGCTGAAAGCGCCCTTTTACAGCCAATGCTATGCAACCGCGCCCTTCGCCTTGATGGTGACGGGGGCGTCGATCCTGATGCGGATGACCGCGGCGGAGGTGATATTGGCGGGCTTTGCGCTGCTGATCGTCGCGCTGCTGTGGTTCGGGATTTTACAGATATTGTGGTTTGCGCAGCATATGCGCTCGGGCCGCTGGCGCGCCTTTGGTCATGCTTCGCGCGCGATGGTCGAGGCGTTGATCCTGTTCAGCATGGTATCGCTGCTGTTCAAATAGAAACGGCCCGGGGTTGCCGGGCCGTTTTCTTGATATCGATAGCGTAGGCTCAGGCGGTCGGGATCGCCGCCGATGCATCGCGGCCGTCGCCTTCGGGGGCGGCGAGGATGTCGCGGACGACGAGGCCCTTGTCGACGACCTGTGTGTCGGGGCTGCCGACCTGGCTGCGGATGCCGGGGTCGGCGCGCGCGCCGTCGGCGCTGCCGATGATCTGCGTTTCGCTCGCGCTACGGGTCGAGGGCCCGCCGAACAGTGCGCGCAGCGTCTGTTCCGCGGTCGATTCGCCGCCGGGGCGAACGGTGCCGGGGGCCGGCGGGACCAGCGAATAATCGGGCGGCACGACGAGCGGCGCCTGACGCGACACCATCATCTCGTCGGGACGGTCGCGGCTGAACAGGCTGTTCGACCCGCAGGCCGACAGGGTCGTGGCAAGAATCGAGGCTGCCAGGATGGCGGTGGTCCGGTTCACTTTACAAATACTCCCAATGCGCCCCGTAATCGACGCCCTGTTTAAATGACTGGCGGCTTGCCGTCCGTCGTTGCGGCCTTTTCGCCCAAGAGCAGCGCGCGCGCAACCAGCAAAAGCACGCCGAGCGTGATGCACGCATCGGCGACGTTAAAGATCATGAAGGGGCGGAAATCGCCGATATGCAAATCCGCGAAGTCGACGACATAGCCGAAACGCACGCGATCGACGATATTGCCGAGCGCGCCGCCGAGGATCATCGCGAGCGCGATCACGTCGCCCTTCGCCTGTTCGCGCGTCATCCAGAAAGCGACCGCGGCGGCGACGAGCCCCGTCACCGCGACGAGCGTCCAGCGCGTCGTGTCGGTGCAGCTGGCGAACATCGACAGCGAAATCCCGCAATTCTCCGCCCACGTCAGGTTGAAGAAGCTCGTAATCTCGATCATCCCCTTCGGCTCCAGCGACAGGGGGACGGTGACGACCCATTTCGTGACCTGGTCGAGGATGAAGGCGAGGGCCGCGAAGATCAGGCCGAAGCGCAGGTGCGGCGAACGTGTTCTGCTCATGCCGCGTCCAATACCGTGTCGCAGCGATTGCACAAGCTGCCGTCCTCGGTCACCTCGGGCAGGTGGCGCCAGCAGCGGCCGCATTTGTGGTTTTCGGTGCGGGTGACGGCGAGTGCGTCCCCTGCGCGCGCGACCGATACGATGAAGATTTCTTCCAGCGCCGCCGGATCGAGCGTCGGATCGGGAATCGTGACTTCGGCCTCGAGGCTCGAGCGGATCGTCTTTTCGCGGCGATAGGGTTCGATCGCCTCGGTCACCGCCTCGCGCTGGGTGCGGACGCCTGCCCATTTGCTCGCGAGGGCGGCGTCGTTCCATGCCGCGTCGACGGTGGGCCATTCGAGCAGATGCACGCTGCCCGCATCGGGATAGCGCGTGCCCCACACTTCCTCGGCGGTGAACACCAGCACCGGCGCCGCGTAGCGGACGAGCGCGTGGAACAGGATGTCGAGCACGCTGCGATACGCGCGGCGGGTGTCGGTGCCGAGCGGCGCGGCGGGGCCGAGGTCGCAGTAGAGGACGTCCTTGCGGATGTCGAAGTAGAAGGCCGAGAGGTCTTCGTTGCAGAAATCGGCGAGCAGGCGCGTGTAGGTATTGAAGTCGAAGTCATCGACCGCGCGGGCCATCTTCGCGTCGAGGTCGGCGAGCAGCGACAGCATATAGCGTTCGAGTTCAGGCATCGCCGCAACGTCGGTGATGCGCTCCTCTTCGCCGAACCCGTCGAGCGCGCCGAGCAGGTAGCGGAAGGTGTTGCGCAGTTTGCGATACTGGTCGGCAACGCCCTTGAGGATTTCGTCGCCGATGCGGTGATCCTCGGTGAAGTCGACGCTCAGCGCCCACAGGCGGATGATGTCGGCGCCGTTGGTTTGCATCACCTTGACGGGGTCGGTGGTGTTGCCGACCGACTTCGACTGTTTGAGGCCCTTGCTGTCCATCGTGAAGCCGTGCGTGAGCACCGCCTTATACGGTGCCTGTCCGCGCGTGCCGCAGCTTTCGAGCAGCGACGACTGGAACCAGCCGCGATGCTGGTCGCTGCCTTCGAGATAGAGGTCGGCGCTGTGGGTGCCGCCGTCGTGGCGGACGAGCGCGGGCCAGCGGCCGCTTTCGAGCACGAAGGCGTGGGTGCAGCCCGAATCGAACCAGACGTCGAGAATGTCGACGATGCGTTCGTAATCGGCGGCGTCATAGGCGTCGCCCAGATATTCCTGCGCGCGCGCGTCGCTCCATGCGTCGACACCGCCCGCCTTCACCGCCGCGACGATGCGGTCGTTGACGACCGGGTCGTTGAGATAGACGCCGGTCTTGCGGTCGACGAAGAGCGTGATCGGCACGCCCCACGCGCGCTGGCGGGAGAGCACCCAGTCGGGGCGGTCCTTGACCATGCTGCCGATGCGGTTGCGGCCCTTTTCGGGGACGAAGCGGGTGCGGTCGATCGCGTGCATCGCCGCCTGCCGCAGCGTCGGCGCGGCGCACAGACCCTCTTCGGCGGGGTTGATCGCGCCGCCTTCGCTTTCCCAGCGCTGCTCGCGCGGCGCCTTGGGCTCGATATGCGTCATCACCCGGTCCATCGGCACGAACCATTGCGGGGTGCAGCGATAGATGACCTTCGCCTTCGAGCGCCAGCTGTGCGGATAGCTGTGCTTGTAGTCGGCCGAGGCGGCCAAGAGGCCACCGGCGTCGCGCAGGTCGGTGCAGATCGGGCCGTCGGGGGCATTGAATTTCGGATTGATGACGCTGCCCTGGCCGCCGAGCCAGCCCCAGTCTTGGCGATATTTGCCGTCGCCCTCGACCGCGAACACGGGGTCGATGCCGTTCGCCTTGCACAAGTCGAAATCATCCTCGCCATGGTCGGGCGACATATGGACGAGCCCGGTGCCGCTGTCGGTGGTGACGAAATCGCCGGGCAGGAAGGGGCGCGGGCGCGCGAAGAAGCCGCCGAGCGCGTGCATCGGGTGGCGGGCGATGGTGCCGGCGAGGTCGGAGCCTTTGCCCGACCATAGCGGTTTGAACAGATCGTCAGGGATAAATGCCGACCGTCCACGGAAATCATCGAATAGCTTGCTAGCAACGATAACCACGCCTTCCCAAACGGTGCGGAGATTGTCACCAGATGCTGGAAGGCTTTGATCGACTACCTGAAGTTGACGGCCTTTGTGGGCGACGTACTCAATCTCGGGGCCATAGGCCAAAGCCTGATTGACCGGGATCGTCCACGGCGTCGTGGTCCAGATGACCGCGTAGGCGCCCTTCAGCTCTTCGATCGGAGAGTCCGTGATCTCGAGCGCGACATCGATCTGCGTCGAGACGATATCTTCATATTCGATCTCGGCCTCGGCGAGTGCGGTCTTTTCGACCGGCGACCACATCACCGGCTTGGCGCCGCGATAGAGCATGTCGTTGGCGGCGAACTTGAGCAGCTCGCGGACGATCGTCGCCTCGGCCTCATAATCCATCGTCAGATACGGATGGTCCCAGTCGCCGCCGATGCCAAGGCGCTTCAGTTGCTCGCGCTGGGTGTCGACCCAATGCTGGGCATAGGCGCGGCATTCGGCGCGGAATTCCTCGACCGGCACCTCGTCCTTGTTGAGCTTTTTCTTGCGATACTGCTCCTCGACCTTCCACTCGATCGGCAGGCCGTGGCAATCCCAGCCGGGAACGTAGGGCGCGTCCTTGCCCTTCAGCGTCTGGGTGCGGACGACCATGTCCTTGAGGATATGGTTGAGCGCATGGCCGATGTGCATGTCGCCATTGGCGTAGGGCGGACCGTCGTGGAGGATGAACTGGTCGCGGCCGGCGCGGCTTTCGCGAATCTGGCCTTCGAGATTGCCCTCAAGCCATTTGGCGAGAATCGCCGGTTCCTTCTGCGGCAGGCCGGCCTTCATCGGGAAGTCGGTCTTGGGCAGGAAGACGGTGTCGCGGTAATCGCGTTGCTCGGCGGAGGGTTCGGGGGTGGGCGTGCTGTCGGTCATGGTGGCGGCGCTTAGCGCAGATTCGCGTGGGAGCAAACAGCGGCTTTTCCCTCTCCCGCAAGGGGAGCGGGGGTCAAAGCTCCGCCAGCAATTCTTTCGCCGTGTCGCAATCCGCCGCGATCTGCGCCATCAGCGCGTCCATGCCGTCATATTTCGCCTCGGGCCGGATGAAGGCGTGGAAGGCGACGTCGATTTCCTGGCCGTAGAGGTCTTCGGCGAAGTCGAAGAAATGCGGTTCGAGCAGTTCCTTGGGCGGATCGAAGCTGGGGCGGATACCGAGGTTCGCGGCGCCCTTGAGGATGCGGCCCTCGGAACCTTCATTCAGCAGACGACCGGTGACGGCATAGATGCCGTAGCGCGGGCGCAGATATTGACCCATTTCGAGGTTGGCGGTCGGGAAGCCGAGCAGGCGGCCGTTCTTGTCGCCGTGCTGCACCACATTGCGCACGGTGAAGGGGCGCGTGAGCAGGCGGGTTGCGGCGGCGCAGTCGCCCGCCTGCAAGGCTTCGCGGATGCGGCTCGAGGAGATCACTTCCTCGGTGTCGTCGACCGGGGCGACCATTTCGGTGAAGAAGCCGTGGGTCCGGGCGTGCTCGGCGAGCGTGACGACATCGCCGCCGCGGCCCTTGCCGAAGGTGAAGTCGCTGCCCGTCACAACCCCCGCAGCACCATAGCGACCCAGCAGCAGGCCGGTGATGAAATCCTGCGCTGTCGTCCCCGCAAGCGTCGCGTCGAACGGCAGGACGAGCATCGCATCGGCGCCCGCCGCGGCAAACAGTTCCTGCCGCTGGTCGAGCGTGGTGAGGCGAAAGGGCGGGACGTCGGGTTTGAAGAAGCGCACCGGATGCGGGTCGAAGGTCGCGACGATCGCGGGGCGGCCCTCGTCGCGCGCATGGCGCACGGCGCGGCCGACGACCGCCTGATGCCCGGCGTGAAAGCCGTCGAAATTGCCGAGCGCGATCACCCCGCCGCGCAAGGGTTCGTCGATGCGGTTATGGCCGTCGAGGCGGATCATGGCGCCGGAGGTGTCAGCGGGACGAGGCCCGCTTTTAGTACGCGAATCGCATTGCCGCCCATCGCGGCGCGAATCTCGTCGTCGCTGAAGCCCGCATCGATCAGCGCCTGCGTCACCTGCACCAGCTTCGACGTGTCGAAGCGTACGGTGGTGGCGCCGTCATAGTCGCTGCCGAGCGCGACATGCTGAATGCCCACAAGGTCGCGGACATGCTTCATCGCCTTCGCGATGCTTGCGGGCGAGGTGTCGCAGACCGCCGCGTCCCAATAGCCGATACCGACGAGGCCGCCGGTCGCGGCGACGCCCTTGATCTGCTCGTCGCTGAGGTTGCGGTTGACCTTGCACGTTGCCTGCACGCCGCCGTGGCTGGAGACGACAGGGCGGCGCGCGATCTTGAGGATGTCGGCGACACAGGCGTTCGAACAATGCGCGATGTCGACGATCATGCCCTTCGCCTCCATCTCGGAGACGACCTGTCGCCCGAACAGGGTGAGCCCGCCCTTCTTCATCCCGTGCATCGATCCGGCGAGATCATTGTCGAAAAAATGGGTCAGCCCCGCCATGCGGAAGCCGGCGGCGTAGAGCTTGTCGAGGTTGGTCAGCTTGCCCTCAAGGCCGTGCAGCCCTTCGATGCTGAGCATCGCGCCGACGGGCGGCACCTTGCCACGGCGTTCGGTGAGCAGGGCGTCGATATCTTCGGGCACGGCGACGGCGCGCAGCTTGCCTTCCGACGCGGCGACCGCCCGGTGCAACTTCTCGGCATGCCAGAGCGAGCGTTCGAGCAGCGAGTTCCACGTCCGCACCGGCTGCAGCTGCGCGATCACCAGACTGGTGATATTGTCGGTGTCGCCGCTGTTCGCGTCGTAATTCTGGCCCTTCGGCGACTTGGTCGTGCTCGCGAGGATCTGCAGCGCGACATTGCCGTCTTCGAGCCGCGGCAGATCCATATGGCCGCGCTCGGCGCGGTCGAGGATATTCCGCTTCCACAGCAGGGTATCGCTGTGGAGATCGACGATCGTCAGCGTCTGGTGCAGCGCCTTCGCGCGGGTGCTGACGGGGGCAAGCGGCTTGCCGTCGATCTGGTTCATTCCGCGTTCGAGCACGCCGGGGGCGAAGGCGAAGAAGGCGAGCGCGGCCAGCGCGACGACGAGCAAAATCCCGATCAACCAGCGACGCATCGACCTATTTCCTTGTGAGCGTGACGAAGCTGTACGCGGGGCGGCCGGCGTCGTCGGCGGGATGATTTTCGCGCGCTGCTTCGTGCCAGTCGGCGGCGGCCGGATAGGCGATCACCGCGTCGCCCTTTGGGTCGAGCGCGACTTCGGTGAGTTCGATGCGATCGGCGAGCGGCAGGAAGAGGCGATAGATTTCGGCGCCGCCGATCACCATGACATGCGGGGCATTGGCGAGTTTCAGCGCGTCCTCGATCGTCGCGACCGGCTCGGCGCCCTCGTCCTGCCAATCGGGGTCGCGGGTGAGGACGATGTGGCGGCGGCCTTCGAGCACCGCGGGCAGGCTGTCGAAGGTCTTGCGCCCCATGATCATCGGGCGGCCCATCGTGATCTGTTTGAAGCGGCGGAGGTCGGCGGGCAGGTGCCAGGGCATCTTGCCGTCGGCGCCGATCACGCCATTGGCGGCGCGCGCGAGGACCAGAGTGATTTCGGGACGGTTCATGTGGGAGAGGCTCCGGCCCAGGTGGCATGGCCGAGCTTGCGGCCTTCGCGGACCTCGGCCTTGCCATAGTGATGGACGTGACACGCGTCGTCGGCGAGCAGCGCGGGCACGGTTTCGATGTCGGCGCCGATGAGGTTGCGCATCGTCACGGGAAGCGCGGCGGTCGCGGTGCTGCCGAGTGGCAGGCCGGCGACGGCGCGGATGTGATTTTCGAACTGGCTCGTCACCGCGCCCTCGATCGTCCAGTGGCCGCTGTTGTGGACGCGCGGCGCCATTTCGTTGAAGACGGGGCCGTCCGCAGTAGCGAAAAACTCGCCCGTGAGGACGCCGACATAGTCGAGTTCGTCGGCGATCTTTGCCATCAGCGCGCGCGCCTCGTCCTGCTGGTCGAGCACGGTTTGCGGGGGGGGCAGCGTCGAGGTGGCAAGGATGCCGCCTTCGTGGACATTGACGGGCGAGTCCCAGAAACGGACCTCGCCATCGATGCCGCGTACCAGCAGCACCGAAAATTCATGCTCGAAGTCGACGAAGCCTTCGAGCACCGCGGCGTGGCGGTCGATGGCATCCCATGCGGCGTCGGCGTCGGCGGGGGCCATGATCCGCGCCTGTCCCTTGCCGTCATAGCCCATGCGCACGGTCTTGAGGATCGCGGGCGCGCCGATCCGGTCGAGGGCCGCATCGAGCGCGGCGCGGTCGGGCACCGCGGCGAACGGCGCGGGACGGCCGCCGAGCCCGGCGACGAAATTCTTTTCGGTCAGCCGGTCCTGCGCGATTTCGAGCCCTTCGCCGCCGGGGCGAACCGCGACATGGCCCGAGAGGAAGCGCACCGTGTCGACCGGCACATTTTCGAATTCATAGGTCACGACATCGCAATGCGCCGCGAAGGCGGCGAGGCGCGATTCGTCGTCCCACGCGGCCTGGACATGATGCGCGGCGACGTCGGCCGCGACACTCTCACGATCCGGCGCATAGATATGGATTTTGTAACCGAGCTGCGCCGCCGCCTGGCCGAGCATGCGCCCAAGCTGGCCGCCGCCCAAAATGCCGATCGTTGAACCCGGTGGCAGCAAGCGATCAGCCCTCGCGCACAGGGGTCGGGGCGACGCTGCTCGTCTGCGCTTCGCGCCACGCGACCAGCTTTTCGGCAAGGCCGGGATCGTTGTTTGCGAGTAAAGCGGCGGCGAAGAGGCCGGCGTTGGTCGCGCCCGCCTTGCCGATCGCGAAGGTCGCGACGGGGATGCCGCCGGGCATCTGGACGATCGAATAGAGGCTGTCGACACCGCTGAGCGCCGCCGACTGGACGGGGACGCCGAGCACCGGCACGCGCGTCATCGAGGCAACCATGCCGGGCAGGTGCGCCGCGCCGCCGGCGCCGGCGATGATCGCTTTCAAGCCGCGGTCCGCCGCGCTTTTGGCATAGGCGACGAGGCGGTCGGGCGTGCGGTGCGCCGAGACGATCTGGACCTCATGCGCGATGCCGAATTCATCGAGGATCTGGACCGCGTGCGCCATCGTCGGCCAGTCGGACTGGCTGCCCATGATGACGCCGACCTGCGGGGCCGCTTCGCCCATTCCCGTCCCTCCTGTTCGGCCCCATCGCTTGATGAATCGCCGTGGCATCCCCCCTAGCGACTGCATGGCGCGTGGGCAACGCCGTGCAATTGATGCCTTCGCGTTTACCGATTGGTATCAAGTCGCAGCTAGGGTTGCCGCGTTAAATCTGTCGGCATCCGGCCGGCGGAGGGTAAGGCGCGCCGGGGATCAGGCATGGATAGCGTAGGGGGGGCACGGATCGCGGTCGACCATTTCGGGACCGTTTCCGTTGACTCCATCGAGGACCAGCTGCGTGACATACGCCGGGAACGCGACGCTTTGCGCCGCGAGAACCGCGTATTGAAGATCGCCGTCGCCGAACTCGAACGTGTGTCCGAGCGCGACACGCTGACGCCATTGTTCAACCGTCGTTATTTCCTGACCGCGATCCATCACCGCATGGCACGCTTCGAGCGCCACGCCGAACGCGCCGCGGTCGTCTTTATCGACGTCAACCAGCTGAAATATATCAACGACAGCTTTGGCCATGCCGCGGGCGACTTCGCGCTGATGGAAATTGCCAAGCGGCTGGCGGGTTCGATCCGCGCGACCGACGTCGCGGCGCGCATCGGCGGTGACGAATTCGGCCTGATCCTCGACCAGTCGAGCGAGGCCGGCGCCCGAACGCAGGTCGACCGGCTGTGCGACGTGTTGACCGCCGCGCCCGCCGAATATGACGGGCATGAAATTGCGCTGTCGGCGTGCTTTGGGGTGGCGATGCTGCAGACCGGGATGACCGAATCGGACATATTGGCTGCCGCCGACCGCGACATGTATCGCAGCAAGCAGGGTCTCGCAGGGCTGCCGGGCCACCGCTAACCGCGCGTTAACCAAAAGAGCGCATCGTCTCCCATGACGACAGGGGGGTAAGATGCGAAACCAGACCGACCCATATCTCGACATGCAGAACCGGATTACCGGCCAGATCGGTGCACTCGCCGAAGCGCTGCCGCACTGCGCGCTCGCGCAGATCGTGCAGGGGATCGACGATATCCGCTGCCTGGCGCGCGACAACGGCTTTGCCGCGGTCGAAACGCTCGCGAGCCGGCTCGAATCGGCGGTTGCGGGCGGCGGCTATCGCGCGGCGATCCTGACCTATCTTGATGCGATGAGCGACGCCGCGGGTGCGCCGCAAGGGCCGCTGCCCGCCGCCGTGCACGAGGCGTGGCTGGCTTCGGTCGCCGTCCGGCTGGGGCATTGACGCCCAACGCCTGACAATCCAGACCCGACCTCATGGATGCAATCATGCTTGCGCTGGTGGCGGTGCTGCTGGCTAATGCCGATGGGCGCAGCGGAATTGCGCTGTCGCGGCTGGTCAGCGCACGCAGCGACCGGCGCGCAACGGTCGTCATCGCCTTCGGAGCCTTTATCGTCAACGCCGTCATCGCCGCGGTCGCGGGGGCGGTCGCGAACGGAATGATCGGGCAGGGCGTGGCGGCATTGCTCGTCGCGCTCGCGATGCTGTCGGCGGCGGTCGCGCTGCTCTGGCGCATGAGACTCCGCCCCGATTCGAGCATCGACGACGTGCCGACTGTGATGCTGGCCGGCAGGATGCTGGCCAGCCAGTTCGGCGATCGCAGCCATTTCCTGATCGGGGCGCTCGCGGCGACCAGCGGCGCGGGGCAGTGGGCCGCAGCGGGCGGGCTGGTCGGCTGGACGCTGTCGATGCTGCCGTTTCTTGCCTTTGGTCCAGCGCTCGCCGAGCGGCGCGCGGCGCGAAATTTGCGCTGGGTAGCGGCCGCGATCCTGATCGTCTGGGGCGTGCGCACGGCGCTGGGTGCATTCGGATTGATCGGCTGACTGGCTATTAGGAATAGGCTTCATCGTTTTTATCGATCAAGCTCACCCAAAGGTTCAATGGGAAAGCGACATGCCGGATCGCTATATGGGCAGGATCAACCGAAAGGATGCTCCCATGTCCGAAAAAACCGACAACGCTCCCGCCGTCGCCGATGCGCTCAACGCGCTGCTCGCCGACAGCTTCGCGCTCTATCTGAAGACGAAAAATTATCATTGGCACGTCCAGGGGCCGCATTTTCGCGAGCTGCACCTGCTGTTCGACGAACAGGCTGCGCAGATTTTCGCGACCACCGACCTGATCGCCGAGCGCGTGCGCAAGAATGGCGCGCCGACGCTGCGTTCGATCGGCGACGTGAGCCGCCGTGCGTCGATCCGCGACGACGACAGCGCGGGGGTCGATGCCGAGGCGATGATCCGCACGCTTGCGGGCGACAATAAAACCCTGCTGGGTCAGTTGAAAGAGGTGAAGGCCGCTGCCGAAGCCGATGGCGACATCGCGACGAGCGGGCTGGTCGACGGCTGGGCCGACGAGACGCAGCAGCGAATCTGGTTTTTGGAGGCCACGCTGGGGTATTGAGCCTGAGTTCCCCTCCCGCTTGCGGGAGGGGAACTGTCTCCAAACAAAAAGGGCGGCCCGAGAGCCGCCCTTTTCGTTTTCTGTCCGGCCGATCAGTCCTGATGCGGCTGGATGTTCACCGCGGCAAACTTGCCGCGGTCGTCGACTTCGATGTCGAACGCGACGCGGTCGCCTTCGTCGAGGCCCGCCATGCCGGCGCGCTGCACCGCGCTGATGTGGACGAAGGCATCGGCCTGTCCGTCGTCGCGCGCGATAAAGCCGAAGCCCTTCGTCGTGTTGAAGAATTTGACAGTGCCCGAAGTGCGTTCACCGGTCAGCTGACGACGGCCGCGGGCGCCGCCCGGGGCTGCGCCGCCGGGTGCACCGCGATCGTCGCGTGCGCGCGGGGCGCTGTCTTCGATCGGCATCGGCTCGCCTTCGATCTTGATATCGATCGCCGAAACCTTGCCGTTGCGTTCAACGAGCGTGAAGCCCAGCGGCTGGCCCGAAGCGAGACCCTGGAGGCCTGCCTGCTCGACCGCGCTGATGTGCACGAACACGTCTTCGCCGCCATCGTCGCGTGCGACGAAGCCGAAGCCCTTGGCTGCGTTGAAGAATTTCACTGTGCCATTGCCTTCGCCGACGACCTGCGCCGGCATGCCGCCGCCACGTCCGCCACCGAAGCCGCCGCCGCCACCGCGGTCGCCGCCGCCGAAGCCACCGCCGCGGTCACCACCGCCGAAGCCGCCGCCGGGACGATCACCGCCACCGAAGCCGCCGCGATCGCCGAAGCCACCACCACGATTGCCGCCGCCATAGCTGTCGCCGCCATAGGGTGCAGGTTCGAAGCTGTCGAAATTGCCGAAATCATCGCGCTTGCCGCGCCCCCGCTGGCCGCGGCGATCCTTGTTGAAACTCATTGTCTAATAGTCGCTTTCGGTTCGTCCATACCCCATTCGATCGGTGCCTGCGCCGGACGGGGACGCAATTCACCATGGGCACAGACTCGCCCCGTGCCTCTAACGGCGCAATATATAGCGTAAATGAACGCGCTCTGCGAACGGAAAATTCAGGCGCGCCTTCAGAATAAAGTGCGCTTTGCCGCAGCCCTGCGGCGGACAGCCCAGCCACGCGAAAACCAGTCATTGAGCGGCACGGCCGCTTCGCCTAAGGCGGGCTTTATGACTGTCCATTTCCATGAAGAAGATTTGCCCGAAGGCGTACTGGGTCCGGGCGCGGTTGCGATCGATACCGAGACGATGGGGCTGAATCCGCTCCGCGACCGATTGTGCCTCGTCCAGATCAGCGACGGATCGGGCGACGAGCATCTCGTCCGCTTCAAACCCGGCAGCGCCTATGACGCGCCGGTGCTGAAGGCGATATTGACCGACACCAACCGATTGAAATTATTTCACTTTGCGCGGTTCGACATTGCGGCGTTGCAGCAGGCGCTCGGCGTCGTGACGGCGCCCGTCTATTGCACCAAGATCGCCTCCAAGCTGATCCGCACCTATACCGACCGCCACGGGCTGAAGGAACTGGTTCGCGAATTGCTGGGTCAGGACGTGTCGAAACAGCAGCAATCGAGCGACTGGGGCGCTGCCGAACTCAGCGATGCGCAGCGCGACTATGCGGCGAGCGATGTGCGCTTTCTGCACGCGATGAAGACGATTCTCGACGTGCGGCTGGCGCGTGAAGGCCGCACCGAGCTGGCGCAGGCCTGTTTCGATTTCCTGCCGACGCGCGCGGCGCTCGACCTCGCGGGCTGGCCCGAGGTCGATATTTTCGCGCATAGCTGAAAAGGCGATTCGCTAGAGCATGTCCGAACGCGCCGATCTTGACCGCACGATGCGCCGTATGTGGGCGACCAGCGGGTCGAGCCACGACCGCGTCGTGCGCATCCTGCGCTATGGTCTGCCGCTCGTCATCGGCGTCGTCGCGGCGGTGCTCGTTTTTTCGCCTTTCACCCAGCGCGCCGAAATCAGCTTCCTGCTGTCGAAGGACAAGGTCGACATGGCGAGCGAGCGGATGAAGGTGACGCGCGCCGAATATCGTGGTCAGGACGCCAAGGGGCAGCCTTTTGCGCTGCTCGCGGGAAGCGCGGTGCAGAAAAGCTCCGCCGAACCGATTGTACGGATGACCGACCTGTCGGGCGCCATTCGTCTCGACGACGGCCCGGCAACGATCGTCGCCAGGAACAGCGCCTATAATATGGATACCGAAAAGATCGCGGTGCCGGGGCTGGTGCAGGTCAAGAGCGCGAACGGGTATCGGATCGACGCGAACAATGTCGCGGTCGACCTCAAGACGCGCAGCCTCGCCGGGCAGGGCGGCGTCAATGGAAGTCTGAACATCGGTCAGTTTTCGGCCAACCAGCTGTCCGCCGATCTCGACCGGCGGATCGTTCGCCTGCAGGGCAATGCGCGGCTGCGGATCAATCAGGGAGTGCTCAAATGAACCGCGGATCGCCGATGAAGAGCGTGATGCTAGCCGGCGCGGGCTTTGCACTGACCAGTCTCGCGCTGCTGTCGGCCGGCACCGGCGGTGACACCGCGCAGGCGCAGGCGCTCGCCAATCATAACAGCGGCGCGCCGGTCGATTTCGCCGCGGGCAGCATCGAGGTGCAGGATCGCGCCGACCGCGTCGTGCTCGAAGGCAATGTCCGCGTGACGCAGGCGGGGCTGACCGTTACCGCCCCGCGGATGACGGTCGCCTATACGCGATCGGGCGGCACCGACGTGAACCGGCTCGACGCCACCGGCGGCGTGACGGTGGTGAAGGGCGACGAGACGGCGAAGGGCAATGTCGCGATCTATGATCTCGACCGGCGGCTGATCACCATGGTCGGCAATGTCGAGCTGCGCCAGCGTGGCAACAATCTGCGCGGCGGACGGCTTGTCATCGACCTCAACAGCGGGCGCGCAACGGTCGACGGTCGCGGCGCGGCGCGCGGTCCCGACGGCAATCCGGTGCAGGGCGGCACCGGCGGGCGCGTGACCGGCACCTTTACGGTACCGGAAAGAAAGCAGTAACCACCGCTTTTAACGGACCTGCAATCACGCGCCTTCACCAAGGGCGCGGGACCAGATCCATAGCGGTGCCGGGGGGCGACGCCGCGCAATGAAAGCGAGCCCCCATGCGCTTCTCCCCCATCGTTCCGACCCGGCGTCCGGTGTTCGGCCGCCGTCAGGAGCCGCCCGAGCCGGTCGTGACCGGCCCCAGCAACGAAGAACGGCGATTGATCGATCGCATCATGCGCCACGCGGGGTATCGCGAGCCGCGATAATTGGTTCCCGGCGAGCCCGACGGAGGGCGTCATGGGCCCCGGCTTTCGCCGGGGAACAGCAAGCGTTGTTAGCACGGCCCATCACCCCTACATGGGGCGCGCATGCCGCCTGATACCTCCACCTCCGCCGACGCTTCGCGCGAACCGCCCGTCCTTGCGACGCTGAAACGATTCCTGCCCTATCTGTGGCCGGCGGGGCAGACCGAGCACAAGGTCCGCATAAGCCTTGCGGGGCTGATCGTGCTCGTGTCGAAGGGCGTCCAGCTGTCGATGGGCTTCCTCTATGGCGCCGCGATCGACAAGATGGCGCCGGGGATGGAAGAGGGCGTCGCGCTCGCGATCGGATTGGTGCTCGCCTATGCTGGCGCGCGTTTCGCCGGGGTGCTGTTCGATAATCTGCGCAACGTCGTGTTCGAACGCGTCGGGCAGGATGCGACGCGCGAACTGGCGATCACGACCTTCAGCCACCTTCATGCGCTGAGCCTGCGCTTTCACCTCGCGCGGCGGACGGGCGAGGTCACCAAGGTGATCGAGCGCGGGACGAAGAGCATCGACACGATGCTCTATTTCCTGCTGTTCAACATCGCGCCGACGATCATCGAGCTAATCGCGGTGCTGATCATCTTCTGGACCAAGTTCAGCTTCGGGCTCGCCAGCGCGACCGCCTTGATGGTCGTCGTCTACATCATCTTCACGCGCAAGGTGACCGACTGGCGCAATGCGCTGCGCACGCGGATGAACGATCTCGACACGCTGACGATCGGGCGCAGTGTCGACAGCCTGCTGAATTATGAGACGGTCAAATATTTCGGCGCCGAGGGACGCGAGGAAGCGCGATACCGCGATGTCGCCGACCAATATGCCAAGGCGGCGGTCAAGAGCGAGAACAGCCTCGCGTGGCTCAACATGGGCCAGAGCCTGATCACCAACGCCGCGCTGGCGGGGGCGATGGCGTACACCGTGTGGGGCTGGTCGAAGGGGCAGTTTCAGGTCGGCGACGTGGTGCTGGTGAACACGTTGCTCGCGCAGCTGTTCCGCCCGCTCGACATGCTCGGCATGGTCTATCGCGTGATCCGCCAGGGACTGATCGACATGGAGGCGATGTTCCGCCTGATCGACACGCCGTCCGAGATCAGCGATGCGCCGGACGCGGGGCCGCTGGTCGTGAACGGCGGCGCGGTCGCGTTCGAGAATGTCGTCTTCGGTTATGAGCCCGACCGCACGATTTTGAACGGCGTGAGCTTTGTCGTGGGCGCGGGCGAGACGCTGGCGATCGTCGGGCCGTCGGGGGCGGGCAAGTCGACGATCGCACGGCTGCTCTTCCGTTTCTATGATCCGCAGGGCGGGCGTGTGCTGATCGACGATCAGGATATTTCGCAGGTGACGCAAAAAAGTCTGCGCGGCGCGATCGGCATCGTCCCGCAGGACACGGTGCTGTTCAACGACAGCATCGGCTATAATATCGCCTATGGCCGCGAGGGCGCGAGCGCCGAGGAGATTGCGGCGGCGGCCGAGGGCGCGGCGATCGACGGCTTCATCGGCATCCTGCCGCAGGGTTACGACACCGAGGTCGGCGAGCGCGGGCTGAAGCTGTCGGGGGGCGAGAAACAGCGTGTTGCGATCGCGCGGACATTGCTGAAAAACCCGCCGGTGCTGATCCTCGACGAAGCGACAAGCGCGCTCGACAGCCGCACCGAGGCTGCGATCCAGGACACGCTCGAACGCATTGCGGCGCGGAGAACGACGCTGGTGATCGCGCACCGGCTGTCGACGGTGACCGGCGCCGACCGCATCATCGTGCTCGATCACGGGCGCGTCGCCGAGACGGGGACGCATGAGCAGCTGCTCGCGATGCGGGGGCTGTATGCCGATATGTGGGCAAGGCAGCAGGCGGAGAAGGAAGAGGGGACGGTTTAGGCCGTCGTCGGTGTTTCGGCTTCGCCGGTCGGCGTTTCCGTTTCGCCTTCTTCGCGACTCTCGCTGGCGTCGGCCATTGGTGGTTCAAGCGCGGCCTTCCGTCCAAAACCCATGGTAGCAAGCACGTTGTCGCGGCGGACGAAGCCGTGGACCAGCGCGGCGGTCAGATGGCCGAGGATGAGCGCGAAGAGCGCGAAGGCGGCGAGCGCATGGAGCTGTCGGAGCAGGCCGAAGGCGAGCGCGTCGGGCGGCAGGATCGGCGGCAGGACCCATCCCGCGCCGAGGCGGACCGGGTAGCTGCCCGCCGACAGCATCGCCCAGCCGATCAGCGGCAGCCCGATCATCGCGAGGTAGAGGAGGATATGCGACGCACGCGCCACTCTGGCCTGTGCGCGCGGCAAGTCGTCGGGCAGCGGCGGCGCGGGCGTGCCGATACGGATCGCTAGCCGGATACACGCGAGCAGCAGGATCGCGATCCCGAGCGGGCGGTGCAGCGCGAGCAGCGCGCTATAGGCAGGGCCGGCGGTCGAGACCATCGCGATGCCGATGAACAGCATCGCGATGATGAGCGCCGCCATCGTCCAGTGGAGCAGGCGGATCGCGAGCGCGAAACGGTCGGGCAACATCAACGTCCTCCCTGCATCATTTTCTTGCCGACCGCGCTCGGTCCCGGCGTCTCGACCGCGCGCCGCCGGAACGATGCGGCGTAAGCGGCCGACCGCGCGGCGAGCAGCGGGTCATCGGACAGCGCGACGCCGTCAGGCAGGATCGTCGGGTCGAAGGTGATGTCACGGCAGGCGCCGCTCTCCTCCGGCTCGGCGCGCGCGATGGTCAGCGTCCCGGCGTCGACCTGGCGGCGCCCGGCGGGCCACATGACCGTCGCATTGTCGGTTGGATCGCCCGGCGCCGCGACGGTCACGATCATGCGCCAGCGCAGCGGTGCCTTGGCGAGCCGGCCGCGCACTTCGTCGAACAGATAATCGGTGGGCAGGCTGGCGAGCGCCGCCTTGTCGAGCGCGCTAAAGGGGGCTTCGGGTTCGAACGCCCAACGGACCGGGTGCGATGCCCCCGCGCGGTCGATGAAGCGGAAGGCGTTGATGCTGTAATAGGTGCCGTTGGCGAAACTGTCGGGCAGGGGCGCGGCGGCGAGATAATCCTGATAGGCGCGGGTTTCGGGATGGTCGGCGAGATAGGCCTTCATCGCTGCGGGATCGGGCTTTCCGGTCGCGGGGTCCGGGCGCGTCGCGCGCTGGAGCGCGACAAATGCGTCGGCGGTCGCGACCGGAAAGATCGGGGTATGGTCCAGCGCCATCCGCCAGATCTGGCCGTCCGAGCCCTTCAACTGCAACGCCATCGCGTGAAAGACATTGCGGCCGTCGGTCGCGAAGGGGTTGCCGCCGCCGGTTGAGAAGCGGCCGACCACCGCATAGCGGCCCGGCGCGAGCAGGAGTGCCTTCGAAAGATCCGACGCCCTGCCGTTCGCTTCGAATTCGCCGGTGAAGCAGAGCCCCTTCGCATGGGCGCGGCGATAGCCGGGGTGCTGGCCGGCATTGGATTCGAGAGCGTCGGCGATCGTGCTGCCGCCGGTGCGCGGTGGACCGATCCAGCCGCCGGCCCAAGCGAAGCCGGCGAGCAGCGCCAGCGGTGCCGCCGCAATCGCGGCGATGGTCAGGCGGGATGGACGAGACTGGGTCACGTTGGAATCCTTGCAATCGAACGCCCGGATGGCGACGAGGGCTGTTGTCCCAACCACCTTCGAACGGTGTAGCGCGAAAGTTACAACGGGCCAAAAGTTTGACGCGACGATGCTGTTACGCGCGACCGTTGGCGCTTAGAGCGCGTCCCAATGGGGCGGATTGCCGAACGCGGTTTGCAGATGCTCCCTCAGCGCCCGCAATTTCGCCGACGGGTTTCGTCCCTGCGCGTGCGCCATGTAGAGAAATTCCTCGTCGGGTTCGACGTCGAGCGGCACCGCCACCAGCTCGCCCGCCTTGACCGCCGGTCCCGCGATAAACGCCGGGAGCATCGCTAGCCCCAAGCCCGCGATTGCGGCGTCGCGCATCATGTCGCCGTTGTTGACGCCGAACATCGCGCGCGCCTGTACCGATACCGGGCCGCTGCTCGTCTGAAAACGCCAGTCGGCGGCGCCGCGGTTGGTGTAGAAGATGCCGCGGTGGTGGCGGAGGTCTTCGAGCGTCTGGGGCGTGCCATGCTCGGACAGATAGGCCGCGGACGCAGTGAGCAGGCGGTGGCTTTTGGCGAGCGTCCACGCGACGAGGCGGGTGTCGTCGATGATGCCGTGGCGGATGATCGCGTCATGGCCGCTCGATGCGACGTCGATGCGGCGGTCGTCGAGGTCGAGCGTTAGCTGGATCTCGGGATGGCTTTTCAGGAACGGATAGAGCGCGGGGCCGAGGTGGAGGCGCGCGAAGGTCACCGGCGCGGCGATGCGCAGCGGGCCCGACAAGGTGCCGCGGCGCTCGGCGATGTCGGCGGCGGCTTCGGCTATGTCGCGCGTGATCCGCTGCGCGCGCGGCAGGAAGGCGGTGCCGTCCTCGGTCAGGCTCAATTTGCGCGTCGTGCGGTGGAGCAGCGCGCTGCCGAGCGAGCGTTCGAGCTCGGCGAGACGTTCGCTGACGACCGATTTGGAGAGGCGGAGCTGGCGCGCGGCGCCGCTGATCGAGCCTTGCTCGACCGTGGCGACAAATGCGGCGATGCCTTCGATGCGGATCATTGTTCGGTAATCCCGAATGATAGAACCAAGAGTTGCTGCCTATTCCGAACATCGCCGCAGGTCCATCTTCCTTTCATCGAGACGGGCATCGGGCCCGCCGCCGAACAGGAGAAAGATCATGGATCGTCTGCTCAACAAGGTTGCAATCGTCGCCGGCGCCAGTTCGGGCATCGGCCGCGAAACCGCGAAACTCTTTGCCGCCGAGGGCGCGTCGGTCGTCGTCGGCGCACGCCGCCAGGCCGAACTCGACGCGCTGGTCGCCGAAATCACCGCGGCGGGCGGCAAGGCCGTCGCCGTTGCCGGCGATGTCCGCGACGAGGCTTTTCACGAGGCGCTGGTGCGCGCCGCGGTCGACAATTACGGCCGGCTCGACATTGCGTTCAACAATGCCGGCGTGTTCGGTGAAGCGGGGCCGAGCACCGAGGTGTCGGGCGCGGGGTTCAGCGATGCGCTCGCGGTCAACCTGACCGGATCGTTCCTCGGCGCGAAGCACCAGATCGCCGAGATGGTGAAACATGGCGGCGGCTCGGTGATCTTCACCTCGACCTTCGTCGGTTACAGCTTCGCCTTCCCGGGCAGTGCCGCCTATTCGGCGAGCAAGTCCGGGTTGATCGGGCTGACGCAGGCGCTCGCCGCCGAGTTCGGACCCCAGAATGTCCGCGTCAATGCCGTGCTCCCCGGTGCGGTCGCGACCGACATGTTCGAGGCGGTCAACGACAGCGCCGAAAAGCAGGATTTCGTGACGAACCTGCACGCGCTGAAGCGCGTCGCGCAGCCGATCGAAATCGCCAAGTCGGTGCTTTATCTCGCTTCGGACGACGCAAGCTTCGTTACCGGCACGGCGTCGCTGCTCGATGGCGGGGCTTCGATCACGCGGAGCTGAGGCCGCGGCATCGCCATTCGGGCGGGGGTTTGACCGAACCTTCGCCCGAATGGCGTGCGAAGTGCCATCAATCGCTGCCAAAAAGATTGTGTTGGGTTGACCCCGCGCGCCCCCGCCCCCTAGGCAAAGCCCATGCCGCACGACACGACATTGATCGGCACCGTGGTCGCCGGGCTTGGCGTCGCATTCCTGATGGGCGCGCTTGCGCACCGGCTCCGCATCTCGCCGATCGCGGGCTATCTGCTCGCGGGCATTCTGGTCGGGCCGTTCACGCCGGGCTTCGTCGCCGATACCGGGCTCGCGCTCCAGCTTGCCGAGATCGGCGTGATCCTGCTGATGTTCGGAGTGGGCCTGCATTTTTCGCTGAAAGACCTGATGTCGGTCCGCAAGATCGCGGTGCCGGGAGCTATCCTGCAGATCGCTGTCGCGACCGCGCTCGGCATGATGCTTGGGCTGTGGCTCGGCTGGTCGATCGAGGGCAGCGCGGTCTTTGGGCTCGCGCTGTCGGTCGCGAGCACCGTCGTGCTACTGCGCGCGCTGCAGGCGCGTGACATGGTCGAGACCGAAAAGGGACGGATCGCGGTCGGTTGGCTGATCGTCGAAGATCTGGTGATGGTGCTCGCGCTGGTGCTGTTGCCCGCGATGTTCGGCGCGCGCGGCGATGAGGGGGGCGGCGCGGGTCTGCTGCAATCGGCGGCGATCGTGCTGGTCAAGGTCGTCGGCTTTGTCGCCTTCATGTTCATTATCGCGCGGCGGGTGTTGCCGTGGGTATTGCACTGGGTCGCGCATTCGGGATCGCGCGAGCTGTTCCGGCTCGCGGTGCTGGCGATCGCGCTGGGGGTTGCGTTCGGCGCGGCGGTGATTTTCGATGTGTCGTTTGCGCTTGGCGCCTTCTTTGCGGGCATGATCCTCGGCGAGACGCAGCTGTCGCGCCGCGCGGCGGAAGAGACGCTGCCGCTGCGCGATGCGTTTGCGGTGCTGTTCTTCGTGTCGGTCGGCATGTTGTTCGATCCCAAGGTGCTGATCGAGCAGCCGGGGCCGGTGATCGCGACGGTCGCGATCATCCTTTTTGGCAAGTCGCTGGCCGCCTATGCGCTCGTCCGCGCCTTTGGTCACAATTCGGGGACGGCGCTGACGGTGTCGGTCAGCCTGGCGCAGATCGGCGAATTTTCGTTCATCCTCGCCGGGCTGGGAGTGGGCCTGAAAGTCCTGCCCGAAACCGGGCGCGACCTGATTCTCGCGGGGTCGATGCTGTCGATCCTGTGCAACCCGATCCTCTTCACGCTGGCGATGAAGCATGTTCGCAAAACCCAGGTCGAGGACGCGCCGGCTGAGGAAGAAGACGTACCCGCGCCGTGCAATGCGGGCGTCGTGCTGATCGGCTATGGCCGTGTCGGCAGCCATATCGGCAGCCTGATCTGCGGGCGCGGCGAGGGGCTGACGGTGATCGAGGATCAGAAGGATATGGCCGCCGCGGCGCGCGAAGCCGGCGCGACGGTGATCGTTGGTGACGCGACGAAGGAAAGCATATTGCGGCAGGCGGGGATCGACACGGCGTCGACGCTGCTGATCGCGATCCCCGAGGGGGTCGAGGCGGGGGCGATCGTACGGCGCGCGCGGGCGATCAACCCGAAGCTGGTGATCGTGGCGCGCGCGCATTCGGACGAGGAGGTCGACGATCTGGTGCGCCGCGGCGCCGACCATGTCGTGATGGCCGAGCGCGTGACCGCGTCGCGGATGGCCGAGCGGGCGATGCTGACTTTGGCCTAATGACGGGATTGGAGGAGTCCGGGGCTTCCCTCGCTCCACCATCTTCCCTATCGCCCATCCCGATGTCCGCCGACGCTCTCCTCCCGCTCCTGAAATCCACTTTCGGTTTCGATGCCTTTCGCGGGCGTCAGGGCGAGGTTGTCGATCGGGTGATGGCGGGTGAGCGCACGCTGGCGGTGATGCCGACGGGGGCGGGCAAGTCGCTGACCTATCAACTGCCCGCGGTCGCGCTGAACGGCTGCGTCGTCGTCGTGTCGCCGCTGATCGCGCTGATGCACGACCAGCTGCGCGGCGCGCGTGCGGCGGGGATCCGGGCCGCGAGCCTGACCAGCGTCGATGCCGATGGGGCCGAGACGCGGCAGGCGTATCGCGACGGCAATCTCGACCTGCTGTATGTGGCACCCGAGCGCGCGACGGGCGAAGGGTTCCGCACTTTGCTCGAGGCGCGGACGCCGGCGCTGTTCGCGATCGACGAGGCGCATTGCGTTTCGGAATGGGGGCATGATTTTCGCCCCGATTATCGCCTGCTGCGCCCGCTGCTCGATGCGTTTCCGGCGGTGCCCCGGCTCGCGCTGACCGCGACCGCCGATAAGCACACGCGCGAGGATATCCTCGTCCAGCTCGGCATTTCCGCCGACGGATTGATCCTCGCGGGCTTCGACCGGCCGAACATCCGTTATGCCGTCCGCCCGCGGATCAGCCCGGCGAAGCAGCTCGTCGATTTCATCTCCGCGAATCCGGGGCCGGGGATCGTCTACGCCCCGACGCGCAATGGCACCGAGCGGCTCGCCGAGCAGATCGCGGCGGCGACGGGGCGCCGCGTCGCGGCGTATCACGCCGGGCTCGACCCGGAAATTCGCGCGCGCGTCCAGCATGATTTCGTCGCGTCGGAGGACGGCATCGTCACCGCGACGGTCGCGTTCGGCATGGGGATCGACAAACCCGATGTGCGCTTCGTCGCGCATGCGGGCCTGCCGAAATCGATCGAAAGCTATTATCAGGAGACCGGGCGCGCGGGGCGCGACGGCGATCCGGCCGAGGCGATGATGCTGTGGGGCGCCGACGATTTTGCGCGCGCGCGGATGCGGCTTTCGGAGCTGCCCGAGGTGCGGGTGCCGGGCGAACGGGTGCGGCTCAATGCCCTCGCGGCGCTGGTCGAGACGGTCGAGTGCCGCCGCGCGCTGCTGCTGCGGCATTTCGGCGAGACCCCGCCCGAACGTTGCGGCAATTGCGACAATTGCCTCGAACCCGCGGCGCAGGTCGATGCGACCGTGCTCGCGCAGAAGCTACTGTCGGCGGTGTACCGCACCGGGCAGAGCTTTGGTGCGGGGCATATCGAGGCGGTGCTGACGGGACGGAGCGACGAGCGGATCGCGAGCCGCGGGCACGACAAATTGTCGGTGTTCGGGATCGTCGCGGGCGAAGAGGCGCGGCTGATCAAGCCGCTGGTGCGCAGCCTGATGGCGCGCGAAGCGCTCGACACGACCGAGCATGGCGGGCTGATGCTCGGCCCCGCGGCGCGCGCGATGATGAAGGGCGAGACCGCGGTGCTGATGGCCGAGCCGCCGGTGAAACGGACGCAGCGTGCTTCGCGCGGCGGTGCAAGCGCCACGCCGAACCCGGTTGGCGATCCGCTGTTCGATGCGTTGCGCGCGATGCGGCGCGAGCTGGCGGCCGAAGCCGGGGTTCCGCCCTATGTTATTTTCCACGATGCGGTGCTGCGCACGATGGCGAGCGACAAGCCGGCGACGCGAAGCGCGCTGGCGGACATTCCCGGCGTCGGCGGCAAGAAGCTCGAGGCATGGGGCGATGCGTTCCTGAATGTGATCCGGCAGTACTGACACGCACCTTCACGCTTGTCAGCAAGTGCGCGGCAGGAGTAGATCGCTGGCATGAGCGATTTTCGAACCCTGTCCGCCGACTTCAGCGTCGCCCCGCAAATCAGCATCGAGGATGTGGCCGAGGCGAAGGCCGCGGGCTTTGCGATGCTGATCAACAATCGCCCCGATGGGGAAGAGCCCGAAGCGCCGCAGGGCGACGAGATCGCGCACGCCGCGGCCGCGGAAGGGCTGGCCTATGCCGCGATCCCGATCGGCCATTCGGGTTTCAGCCATGCGCAGATCGATGCGCTCGACACATTGCTGGGCGATGCGACGGGGCCGATCCTCGCCTATTGCCGTTCGGGCACGCGCTCGACGCATCTGTGGGCGCTGACGCGCGCGCGCGCCGGCGACGATGTCGATGCCATCGTCGAGGCGGCGGCGAATGCGGGCTATGACCTGACGGGGCTGCGGCCGATGCTGGACGCGCTCGCGGGGGAAAAATGAATCAGGCCGAGTTGATCCAGCTGGGGGCATCGCTGGTCGCGGTGCTCTTCATTGCCTGGCTGGTCGGAAAAATCGGGCTCGGCGCCGATCCGCGGATCGAGGACGCCGACCATGCCATCCGGCTCGCCGAAGAGGCCGAGGCGGGGTTTCGCGGGGTCGAGGTCGCGCGCGACCGCGCGGGCTTTGCCGCGATCGTGCGCAATGCCGAAGGCCGGCAGATGCTGGTGCGCGCGCATGGCAATCATTTTGCCGCGCGGCCGATCGATGCGAGCGTCGAGGGACGGCTCGACAAGGATTTCCTGACGCTGACGATGCCCGAAAGAACATTCGGTTCGGTGACGCTGCAACTGGGGAAGGATGCGGGGATGTGGGCTTCACGGATGCGGGATCTGAATTGTGGATAAGCTGCCCGACCCGGTAACCTATGCGGTTCCCGCCTTCATCCTGCTGCTGATCGCCGAGATGATCATTTCGTTGCGCAAGGATAAAAGCCGCTACGAAGCGCGCGACACGCTGACCTCGCTGATGCTGGGGACGGTGAGCCAGGTTGCGGGCGCGCTGGTCGGTGCGGCGGTGATCGCGGCGTCGGTGTGGGTCTATCAATACCGGCTGTTCGACATCGGGATCGAATTCGGCAGCTGGTGGTGGGCGTGGATATTCTGCTTTTTCCTCGACGATCTGGCCTATTACGCCTTCCACCGCAGCGCCCACCGCGTGCGCTGGTTCTGGGCGAGCCATGTCATTCACCACAGTTCGCAGCATTATAATCTGTCGACCGCGCTGCGGCAGACATGGACGGGCTTTTTCAGCCTGACCTTCCTGTTCCGCCTGCCCCTGTTCCTGATCGGTTTTCCGCCCGCGATGGTGTTCTTCTGCGCGGGGCTGAACCTGATCTATCAATTCTGGATCCATACCGAGGCGATCAAGCGGCTGCCCAGATGGTTCGAGGCGGTGATGAACACGCCGTCGCACCACCGCGTCCATCATGGCGTGAATCCGCGCTATCTCGACGCCAATTATGCCGGGGTCTTTATCATCTGGGACAAGATGTTCGGCAGTTTCGTCGCCGAACGCGACGACGAGCCGGTGCGTTACGGCATCGTCAAGCAGCTCGGCAGCTTCAACATTCTCTGGGCCGCGGTGCACGAATGGGTCGGGATCGCAAAGGATGTCTGGCACGCGCCGTGGAAGCACAAGCTGTCCTATATGTGGCGCGAGCCCGGCTGGAGCCACGACGGCAGCCGCGCGACGAGCGCGATGATCAAGGAACGCTGGGCGGCGGGGCGGCCGGTAGAGGAGCCGGCGGAATGAGCTGCCCCATCTGGTAGCTTGCGTCGCCCGCTAATGACATTCATGTAAGCACCCGGGATGACCGCCAGCAGGCGGCGTAAGGGAGAGTCGCAAGCATGGATCAGTTCGACATCATCGTCATCGGCGGGGGCAGCGCGGGGAGCGCGGCGGCGGGGCGGCTGGCCGAGGACGGATCGCGCACGGTCTGTCTGGTCGAGGCGGGCGGGACCAACGATAAAGTGCAGGTCAAGACGCCGGGCTTCATGCCCTTCATCCCAAAATCGTCGAACTATCGCTATGAGACGGTGCCGCAAGTGGGGCTGAACGGCCGCATCGGATACCAGCCGCGCGGGCGCGGGCTGGGCGGGTCGAGCGCGATCAACGCGATGGTCTATATCCGCGGGCACCAGTTTGATTACGACCAGTGGGCGTCGCTGGGGGCAAGCGGCTGGAGCTATGCCGAGGTGCTGCCCTATTTCAAGCGCAGCGAGGGCAATGAGCGGGGCGGCGATGAATTTCACGGCGCGGGCGGGCCGCTTAATGTGATGGACCAGCGCTGGCCCAATGTGACGAGCCGGCGCTTCATCGAGAGCGCGGCGTCGTTGCAACTGCCGCGTACCGCCGATTTTAATGCACCGAACAACGAGGGTTTCGGCCTTTATCAGGTGACGCAGAAGGGCGGCGAGCGCTGGTCGGCGGCGCGCGCCTATGTCGAGCCGCTGCGCGCGCATGGCAATTTTGCCGTGCGCACCGGCGCGCTGGTCGAGAAGATTGTCGTCGAGGACGGCCGCGCGACCGGCGTCGTGATCCGCCGCGGCGCGCGGCGCGAAACGCTGCGCGCGCGCGGTGGGGTGATCCTGTCGGCGGGCGCCTTCAACAGCCCGCAAATTCTGATGCTGTCGGGGATCGGACCGGGCGCGCATCTGAAGGACATGGGGCTGGACGTGGTCGCCGATCGCGCCGGGGTGGGCAACGATCTGCAGGACCATATCGATTATGTATCGAGCTGGGAGACGCGCTCGACCGAGCCGTTCGGCGACAGTCTCGGCGGGACATGGCGGATGGTGAAGGCGATCTTCGAACATCGCACGAAGCGCAGCGGGATCATGACGACCTGTTTTGCGGAGGCGGGCGGCTTCTGGAAATCGAACCCCGACCTGCCCGCGCCCGACATCCAATATCATTTCGTCCCCGCGATGCTCGAGGACCATGGGCGCGCCAAGGTGAAGGGGCATGGTTTTTCGTGCCACGCCTGCGTGCTGCGCCCCGAGAGCCGCGGCACAGTGCGCCTCGCGTCGGGCGACGCCGCCGCGGCGCCCGCGATCGATCCTGGCTTTCTGACCGACGCGCGCGACATTGCGACGTTGCGCGCGGGCGTGCGGATGATGCACCGTATCGCGGCGGCGCCGCCCTTGTCGGATTATGCGGGGGCCGATCGGCATCCGGTGAATCTGGATGATGACGGGGCGCTCGACGCGCTGATCCGCAGCCGCGCCGACACCGTCTATCACCCCGTCGGCACGTGCCGGATGGGCAGCGACGCCGATGCGGTGGTCGATCCGACGCTGAAGCTCAACGGGATCGAGGGGCTATGGGTGGCGGACGCGAGCATCATGCCACGGCTGGTCAGCGGCAACACCAATGCGCCGAGCATCATGATCGGGGAAAGGGCAGCCGATTTTGTGAAGGCGGCTTTGAACTGAATCTCCGCTTCTTTCAGGAATGCGAATCAGGCCGAGCACGCCTCGGCCAATAATTGCCCGTTGCGCGTCAGATCATAGCGGCTGGCCGGCGGGCGCATGTCGATCACCTCGCGCTTTACCAGCCCATGTTTGCCGAGCGCGCTCAGCCCCTGCGATAGCGCGCGCGGGGTCGCGGGGGTCAGCAGCCGCGAGAGCGCGTTGAAGCGGTCGTGACCCGCGCCGATTCCAGCCACCAGTGGCAAACCCCAGCGCGTCGCGGCGCCGGGAAGGAGGCCGATCGCGGCCTGCGCCCCGGCGATCGTTGCGGCACGCGTTGCGGCCGCCGTTCCCGTTTCGGTGAGGATATATTCGGGGCGCAGCGGATGGCCATGGCCGGGGTTGCGCTGCACCCACCCGATCGCCGCCGCCGCCTCCAGCGTGCGCGCACAGCTGTCGCGCGACAGTCCGAGCCGGTGGATCAATTCGACGAAGCGCGCGCCCTTGTGCGCCGCCAGATCGGCGAGCAACGGCACCAGCCAGCGGTGGCTGCCGAGCTGGACGAGCAGAGGATCGGCTGTGGTTGACGGCATTTGCAACTAACTATACAAATCAGACCATGGAGGCAAGCGATATGGGCCGGGCGATTCTCTGCGCGACCCGACGCTTGGCAAGGAAGGGAGAAATGGCATGGCGCTTCAGATCGGATCCGAACTCACCTGTTCGATGGGGGTCAAGGACATGACGGCGTCGATCGCGTGGTACGAGCGGGTGATGCAGTGCAAGCTGCTCTACCGTGCCGACGAGATCGGATGGTGCGAACTCGCGACCCCGATGGCGGGGGTGAATATCGGGCTGAGCGAGGTCGAAAGCGTGGTGCAGGGCGGCGGCGCGACCAATGTGTTCGAGGTCGCGGATATCGTGGAAGCCAAGGCGCATCTCGATAGCGAAGGCGTGCGGCAGGACGGCGACATCCAGCATATTCCGGGGCTGGTGAAGCTGATCACCTTCTACGATCCCGACGGCAACGCCTTCATGTTCTCGCAGTCCGAAGCGGCGGCATGACGGCAGGTTGGTGGGCCGCGGCGCTGGTCGCGCTTGCGGCGCCAGCCGCAGCACCGACGCCGTCGCTCACCGCATGGCATGGCACGTGGGTGGGGGAGGGAACCGCTTTCGGCCAGCCCGCCTCCGCGACGCTTGGCATCGGTTCGGCGGAGGGCGGCGCGACCGCACTCGCCTATCGGCTGTCGATCGAAGGAACACCGTCCGTCGCCTATTCGGCCGAGGCGATTTATCGCATCGACAACAAAGGCCGGCTGAGCGGAAACTGGACCGATAATCATGGCCGCACGCGCCCCATCGGAGGCCGTGTGAGCGACCATTTGTGGGTGAGCAATTGGGGAAGCGCCGATGTCGAAATCGGCCGATCGACCTATCGGCTGGATGGCCCCAATTCGCTCATCGTCAGCGATTCGGTGCTGCAGGACGACGGTCGCTGGCGGGTCTTTTCGATGCTGCGCTATCGTCGCAGCAAGGGCTGAAAACAGACGTTTTTGGCGCGCTCTTATGCTGCGCACAAAAAAAGAGGGCCGGGACTTGCGTCCCGGCCCAGCCTTTCAGGCTCTCCCCTCCTGAAACTGTTGACGCAATGAATGCCATATTAATGTCATGTTGAAAAGGCCTAAATTTACGGCAGCGCTGCCCAAATATTGTGCAGCGCAGCGTGCAGCAAAAAAGGGTCGGATCCGGACCCGGATCCGACCCCTTTTCCAGACCTAGAAGGTCTTGCGCGCGGTGATGCCAAAGGTGCGCGGCTGCCCGACGGTATAGCCGAGCCGGGCGCGGCCGCCGCGTTCGCGATCGAACGAAAGCAGGGCATTTTCGTCGAACACATTGTTGACATAGGCGATCAGCGAGAGGCCATTGTCGAAGTCGACTCCGGCGCTGAGATTGACCAGCTGGTAATCGGGAAGCTCCAGGTCGATCGTCGTCGATGCGTTCGCCGGAGCGCCGCCGAACGGCGTGCCATGGACGAAGGTGCGCGGATTATTCTCCTGATCCGCCGGCTGGGTATAGCGCGCCCCGACATGCTGCACCGATGCCGAGACATACATGTTCGCGGCATCGCCGATCGGCCATTCGTAGCTGCCCGACGCCGAGATCTGGAATTTCGGCACCGAGGGCAGGCGGTTGCCTTCGCGGATACCGGTCGTGGCGGCGAGCACGCCGGGCAGTGTCGAATCGAATTCGGCCTCGATGATGCTGCCCGAGAGATTGAGGTCGAGGCCGTCGACCGGCGATACGCCGAGTTCGAATTCGACGCCCATCGAATGCGCCTTGGGCACGTTGAAGACGACGCGCGACGAACAACTGCCGGCATCGAGCGTGACCTGCAGATTCTTGATGTCGTTGTAAAAGCCCGCAGCATTGAAGGTGAAACCGCGGCCCTGCGACTTTACGCCGAGTTCGTAGTTCCACAGCGTTTCGTCGTCATAGTCCTGGAAGCCACCGAACAGCGCGGCGTCGGCGGGCGAACAGAGCGGCAGGTTGAGCGGGTCGTTTACCCCGCCGAGGCGGAAGCCCTTCGACGCCTGCGCGTTGACCGTGACATCCTCGCTGACGTCGTAGGACAGCAGGAAGCGCGGGGTGAAGCCGCTCGACTTGGTGCTGTCGGTGCGGTTGTCGCCATTGGCGAAGAGGCCGCCCGATTTGAAGCTGCGCGTTTCCTTGAAGTCGTAATAGCGCCCGCCCGCGGTCGCGGTGAAGGCGTCGGATAGGTCGTAGCTGACCTCGCCGAAGACTGCGAACTGCTTGATATCGTACGGCAGGAAGGCGTTGTACGGCGAATCGGGCGCAAAGCCGTTGCGCACGCTGGCGGAGGTTCCCGCGCCGAGCGTTGCGTCGGTCACCGCGTCATAGCCCGGCGTCGGCAGCGTTTGCTGGTAGACCCGGTCGACCTTGGAGTAAAAGCCGCCGATCACCCACTGGAACGGGCTGTCATTGTCCGAGGCGAGGCGCAATTCCTGCGTCCAGGTCTCCAGCGCGGTGGTATCGACGAGGTTTGACGGCAACAGGACGCCCGCGGCGGGGAAGCCGAGATCGACCGACACCGAACCCGACAGCGAACTCGCATCGCGGCTGACGAGAATGTCGCGGTTGATATAGCTCGTCACCGAGGTCAGCTTGGCGCCGCCGAGGCCGACGTTGATGCCAAGATCGGCGATCAATGTTTCGTCGTCGAACCCTTCGCGTAGCAGCAGATATTGCTCGCGTTCGTCGAACGTGACCTTGGGCCGCGTCGTCGTGAATTCATTCGCGTAAAGATTGTAGACGTCCTGCCGGTTGAAGCCGTCGGCCTTGACCTTCTGATACACGATGCGCGGGGTGATCGAGAGATTGTCGGTCGGCTCGAAGGTCAGCGCGAGGCGTCCGCCATAGCGTTCGCCGCTGTTGATATCGTCCTTGCCCGCCGGGCCGATCGCGTTGATGAAGCCGCCGTAGCGCGTGTAATAGCCGACCGCGCGTATCGCCGCATTCTCGCCCATCGGAATGTTGATCGCGCCTTTGAGATGGCCGCCGATATCGTCGCCGTCGACAAGATTGAGATTCGCCTCGACGCTGCCTTCCATCACGCCAAGCTTTGGCTGGTTGGTGATGTAGCGGATCGTGCCGCCGACCGAACCCGAACCGAAGAGCGTGCCCTGCGGTCCACGCAGCGTTTCGACGCGGTTCAAATCATAAAGGTCGATGTCGGGGGTGAAGAGCGACAGCGAGATCACGCTTTCGTCGAGATAGACGCCGACCTGTTCCTTGACGCCGGGCTGGTCGCGGACGACCTGCCCTGCAGAGACGCCGCGTACCGACACCTGGCTCTGGCCGGGCCCGAGATTCTGGACCGAGAGGCCCGCGACGTTGCGTGACAGGTCTTCGAGCGTCACGGCGCCCGATTTCTGGATATCCTCGGCCGTCTGCGCGTTGATCGAGAAGGGAATGTCCTGAAGATTCGCGTCGCGCTTGGTCGCGGTGACGATAATGATATTGCCGTCGTCCTCGGCTTCGGCGGCGGCATTTTGCGCCGCGGCGGGTGTGCTGATCACGAGCGCGAGCAGCGACAGCCCCGCCAACATGTGGGAACGTGCCATTTAGATCCTCCTCCTGGTGGCCAGTCTTCGCTGGTCCGGCAGAGGGAGTGCGCCTCTTGTCATAGATGCGCAATGGCGCATGAATCTTGCGCAAAGAATGACCGGGGCGTGTTGCGCGGCGGCCACAGTCAAAAAGAAGGCCGGGAACAAGCCCCGGGCCCGTGACCGTTCCGGCCACAATCAAAAAAATGGCCGGGGACAAGCCCCGGCCAGTGGTTCGCAGGAGGAACCTCGGTAGGATCCCGCCGCCGCCGCTTGAAAGGAGAGAGACGTGCGGCAGCGGGTATCCTGTCTCGTTGATCAATAGTTGTAGGCGCGCTCTCCATGCTCGCCGAGGTCGAGGCCTTCGCGCTCCACCTCTTCGGAGACGCGCCCGCCGGTGACGGCTTTGGCGATGTAGAAGGCGATGGCCGAACCGACCGCCGACCAGAGGACCGCGACGCCGACCGACTTGAGCTGGATGACCAGCTGACCCGCGAGGTCGTAATCGTCGGCGCCCGGGCCGCCGAGTGCGGGCAGCATGGTGACCGCGGTCAGGATCGAGCCGATCAGGCCGCCGATGCCGTGGATGCCGAACACGTCGAGCGAGTCGTCGAAGCCGAACTTGGCTTTGAGCTTCATCACGAACCAGCAGCAGACGATACCGGCGACGGCGCCGAGCAGGATCGCGCCGAACGGGCCCGAATTGCCTGCGGCCGGGGTGACTGCGACGAGGCCGGCGATCGCACCCGAACAGGCGCCGAGCAGCGAACCCTTATGGCCGAGCGCGCGTTCGGTGAGCATCCAGAACAGGACGCCGGCGGCGGTCGCGGTGAAGGTGTTGATCAGCGCAAGGCCGGCCGAGCCATTGGCTTCGAGTGCCGAACCGGCGTTGAAGCCGAACCAGCCCACCCAGAGGAGACCGGTACCGATCAGCGTCATGGTCAGCGAGTGCGGCGCCATGATGTCCTTCTGGTAACCCGAACGCTTGCCGATGATGAGGCAGCCAACGAGCGCCGCGACGCCTGCGTTGATGTGGACGACGGTGCCGCCCGCAAAGTCGAGCGCGCCCCAGCCGAAGATGAGGCCGGTCGAAGCATCGTCACCGCCCAGATACCAGACCATGTGCGCGATCGGGTAATAGACGATGGTCAGCCAGACGATCGCGAAGACCATGACCGCCGAGAATTTCATGCGTTCGACGAGGCCGCCGAGGACCAGCGCAACGGTGATCGCAGAGAAGGTCATCTGGAAGGCGATGAACACGAATTCGGGGATCACGACGCCATCGCTGAAGGTCGCAACGGTCGAATCCGCGGTGACACCAGCGAGGAACAACTTGCCCGCCGAGATGAACTGGTTGGCGTCGCCGCCAAAGGCGAGGCTGTAGCCGAACATCACCCACATGATCATTGCGAGCGCCGCGACGGCGAGGATCTGCGTCAGGACCGACGCCATATTCTTGGTGCGGACAAGCCCGCCATAGAACAGCGCGAGGCCCGGGACGATCATCGCCATGACGAGCACGGTCGAGATCATCATCCAGGCGGTGTCACCCTTGTCGGGCGTCGGCGCGGCGGCTTCGGCGACGGCGGGTGCCGCCTCCTGCGCCCAGGCGGGCAGCGCGGCGAACAGCGAGAGGCCGACGGCCCCGGCGCTCGCCGCAAATTTATTTGCGAACGTCATAGTTTCCCCCTTCGTCATTACAGTGCCGCCTCGCCGGTCTCGCCGGTGCGGATGCGCACGGCCTGACCCACGTCGAGAACGAAAATCTTGCCGTCGCCGATCGAACCGGTGCCGGCGCTTTGCTGCAGCGTTTCGACGACCCGCGGTGCGAGCGCGTCGTCGCAGACGAGCTCGATCTTCACTTTCGGCACCATGTTGGTGGCATATTCGGCCCCGCGGTAGATTTCTGTCTGCCCCTTTTGCCGACCGAATCCCTTGACCTCGGTCACGGTCATGCCGGCGATGCCCAATCCGGTGAGCGCCTCGCGCACCTCGTCGAGCTTGAATGGTTTGATGATGGCCAAGATCAGCTTCATGACGCCCCCTTTTGCTAATGGCTCCATGTTGCACTGCAACAGCCGTGCCAGATTGCGCGGGTGCTGGAAAAGTTAACATTTTGTGACGCGGGGGTGACCGTGCGGCGAACAATCGTTCGTTCGCTGGGCAGCAGAGGCAGAGGTTTGCCTAAATTTTGGGCAGCCTTGTCGCCCTTCCGCAAGCGGGAGGAGACTAACCGACCGTTTTGAACCGTGCCCAGATCGGCAAATGGTCCGATGCGCGTGCCGCCAGCGCGCTTTGATGCACCCCGGCGTCGATCGCTTCGAGGTCGGGGGTGGCGAAAATGCGGTCGAGCCTGGCGACCGGACGGCGGCTGTGGAAGCTGTGGCCGGTTTCGACCATTGGATGCCGCTCGCCGAAATCGGCGAGGCAGCCGCCGCGATTGCGCCATTCGTTGCAGTCGCCCATCAGAATCGTCGGCAGATCCTCGCCGTCGGCGAGATGCGACAGGATTGCCCGTGCCTGCTGGCGGCGGCGGAGACCCGAAATATCGAGATGCATGCCGACCACCCGCAATCTGGTGTCGCCGATGCGGATCGTCGCCGCGACCGCGCCGCGCGGCTCGAGCGTCGGCAAATGGAGCGCATGGCTTTCCTCGACCTCGGCGCCCTTGCGCACGAGCAGGGCGTTGCCGTGCCAGCCGATGCTGTGCGGGCGATTGTCGAGCGTCACCGGGACATAGTCGCTATTGTCTTCGAACATGTGCGGCGGGATCGCGCTGGCGCGCGTGCCGAAACGGCGGTCGGCCTCCTGCAGCGCGACGATGTCGGCGTCGAGCTCGCCCAGCACCGACAGCACCCGGCCGGGGTCGCGGCGGCGATCGAGTCCGATGCCCTTGCGCATATTGTAACTGGCGACCTTGATCATGATTTGCTTTTCAAGCGCTCAGGCCGCGTTTCCGTTCCCGCCGCCCTCGAATTCGGCGATCAGGGCCTGTGCTTCGCCCAGATCCTCGTCGAGCACCATGATGCGGACCGGGATCAGGAGCCCGACGCTTTCGGCGATATTCATGCCCGCATCGAAGCACACCGCATGCACACCTGCACTTTCAAGCCGGCCGCGCAGCAATTCGGCTTCGGCGCCATTGGGAAGGCGCACCAGTTCGACCAACGGCATCAGGCGGGCTCGCCCGGGATGAAGCGGTCGGTCGGGCGCGTTGGCAGGCCGTCGATGCTTTTGGTGCGGCCCTGGAGTTTTTCGACCCACAAATCGGGGTCGGCCTGACGGTGATATTTCTGCAGCGTTTCGCGTTCGTGCTGCAATTCCATCATCGGCACGCCCCAGCCACAGCTCGTCTGTACGCTGTCGATGTCGATCACGAAAATCTGGCGCGTACCGGGGACCAGCGTGAAGTTCGCGGCAAGCGCGTCCCACTCGGCGTCCTGCGGCAGCACGGGCCGCCCGCGGCCATAGATGCGCAGGATCAGCGCGGTGCGGTCGAAAGCGCAGAACATGATCGTGATGCGGCCGTCGGCGGCGAGATGCGCATGGGTTTCGTTGCCCGATCCGCCGAGGTCGAGATAGGCGACCTGGCTATCCGAAAGGATTTTGAAACTGTCGGCATAGCCCTTGGGCGACAGGTTGATGCGCGCGCCCTCGGCGGCGGTCGCGGTGAAATAGACCGGCTGCTTGTCGATGAAGGCGATATGCTTGTCGGTCAGCGTGTCGGTGAATTCCATGGCTGCGCTCCGCGGGTTGGATGCGCCCGCCCTATCACCAATTCTTGCCTTCCTCCACCGCCGCTTCCTCGTCGGGGCGCGTCGTGCGGCCGAGGACGGCATTGCGGTGCGGGAAGCGCCCGAAGCGGTCGATGATGTCGAAATGCTTTTGCGCATAATCATGGAACATCGGGTCGGCGAACTGGCTGAACAGGCGTAACGATTCGCGCTGGTCGGCGATGTCCTCGCTATGTTCGAAGGGCAGGTATGCGAACTGGCGGCGCTCGTCGGGCCAGTCCTGGTCCCAGCCGCGCGCGACGATGCCGCGCGCGATCGCGCGGGCAAGGTCGTCGGTGGCAAAGGCGTCGGCGTGGCCGCGGAACAGGTTGCGCGGAACCTGATCGAACAGGATCGTCGCCGCGAGCGCGGCATCGGGATCGGTCAGGAAGGTTTCGGCGGGCTGCGATCGCAACGCTTCGTGCCAGCCTTCAGCAAGGGCGCGAACCTCGGCATCGAAATCGGGGCCGCCGCCGTACCAGTCGTCGAAACCATGTTCGTCGAACCAGAAGGTGAGAAGTTGTGCGGCCCAATCGGCGGGCGGTGCGGCGGGAGTCTCGGGGTTTGTCATCATCACCCGCAGCGAAGCAATCCCGAGCGGTTTAGGCAAGCCGGATTGCTTCATTGCGTGGCAATGACAAGATTATTCGCCTTTGACGCGGCGATAGGGGACGAATTCGCCGAGCGAGACGAAGCCGGTGTAAAAATGACTGGTGCGGTCGCGCAGTTCGATTGCATCGATGCTGCAAAGCTGGCTGCCGGTCGTTTTGGTCACGAGAATATCGTCATCATCGAGCGATTCGGCGCCGCCCTTCGGCCGGTTGACCCAGAGCGTGCTGCCGACCCGGTAGACGATTGCGGTCTTGTCGATGATCTGCGAGCTGCGCGCGGTCGAGAGCGAGATGCAATCCTGCGGTTCGCCTGCGACGCGGCCTTCGAGCAGCTTGGCGAGCTGGTCCTCAGGCGCGAGCTTTTCGCGCGCGGTGGCGGCGGGCGCTGCCGCGATGGCGGCGGCGGCGAGAAGCGCCGGGATGAGGTGACGCATGGTTCGACTCCTGTCTTTCATACCCTACCCGGCGCTTTTCTACGCCGCTCCCCGTGAACGGGGGCTGACTCGCCGCCGTTTCAGCACGCCCCGTCGGGAAGCGGGATGCCGAGCGGGCCTTTGCATTTCTTCTTCTTCGCGGGCTCGACCGGGGTGCTTCCGCCCGTCGACGATCCGCCCATGCCGCCGAAATCGGCCCCGATCATCAGCATCGTGCGCGAGCGGAAGCGGACCTTTGCGGTCCAGTCGATGTTCCACGTCGCATTGCCCGCGGGCTTGGGCGGATAGGAGAAATTCGCCTCGGGCCCGAAGGCGTTAAGATTGCCGATCATCATCTCGCCCGATGCCTTTTTGACCTCGGCCGGAATCTGGCAGCTGGTTTGCGATGGCGGCATCACGATCTTTTTGGTGATCAGGTTCGCGACGACCGATGGCGGCAGCCAGTCCCAGAGGCCGCCGCCGAATTCCTTCGACGCGCTGCTCGTCCACCAGACGATATCGCCGACGTCGTTCTTGCCGCCGCCATTGCCCATGCCGCCGATCGTCCACGCGGCGTAGCCGGTCGCCGTGGGGACCTGATTCCAGCGCAGCATCACCGACTGGTCGCCCTGGATCGCGGTTGAGGCCGAAAGCCCCTGCATATAATCCTGCGCGAGGGTGAAGTTGATGTCGGGGCCGTAATTGCTCGCGACCCGGTGCGCACCGAGCAGCGACGATCCACCGCCCGGCTGCTTGCCATTCTTGCTGTTCGGCCAGTCGGTGTAGGAGCGGCTGTTCATCTGGCTGACTTCGCGGATCACGGGCACCGCGCTCGAAAAGAGACCTGGTGGAACCTGGCCCGCGGCGACCTTGGCGAAATCGATGATCACCGGCTGGCCCGGCCCGGCCTTCGCGCCGCAACCCCAATAGAGGAGCAGGCGGCCCTTCGGGCGCTCGAAGTCGGTCGGATAGCTGCCTTCCTTGCGCTCGACGCTGATCAGCGGCACCGATTTGCCGAGCTTCGCCTGCGGCTGGAAGAAATGGTCGCCCTTCGGCGGCGGCGCGGTCGGCGCCTCGTTCGATCCGAGGCGGAGCATGAGCTGATAGGCGATCCTGCTCGACGGATCGCCGCCGAACATCATCCCCATCGCGCCGCCGATGCCGCCGCGCCCGCCGCCCGCCATCGCGGCGAAGCCCGACATCGTCGCGACGTCCATCTCGTAACGTTCCTTGGGACCGGTCGATTTTTGCGCCGAGCCGGGGACGGCGGCGAGCATCGCGGCCACGGCGGCCACGGAAACGAAACGCAGACTCGAACGCATATTACCCTCCCTGTTGCAGGGCGTGCCCCGCGGATGATGCGACCCGATTCTTCTTTTGTTGAGGTGAGCTATATGCGCGGGAGGGGCGAACGCCAAGTGAGGGCGATCACAGCTATTCAACCTCCCCCTTGATGGGGGAGGCAGCGAGACTTGTCAGCTTGCTGGCTAGTCGCAGCGGAGGGGGTGGGCTCTCGCTCCCAGGCGACGGCGCGATTACGCGCGATCACCCTCATCCAACTTCGCCTAGCCGCTTCGCGGGCAAGGCTTCGTATCCTTCTCCCATCAAGGAGAAGGAATTTAAGCCGTACCGCCCACCGTCAGCCCGCTGACCAGCAGAGTCGGCTGGCCGACGCCCGCGGGGACGCTCTGGCCGCCTTTGCCGCAGATGCCGATGCCTTCGTCGAGCGCCATGTCGTTGCCGATGCCCATGACCTTGGTCAGCACGCTGGGGCCGTCGCCGATCAGCGTCGCGCCCTTGATCGAATCGCCCAATTTGCCATTCTCGATCTTGTACGCCTCGGTGCAGCTGAAGACGAACTTGCCCGACACGATATCGACCTGTCCGCCGCCAAAACTTTTGGCGAAAATGCCGTTCTTGACGCGGCTGAGCAGCTCGGCGGGATCGTCGTTGCCGCCCTTCATGAAGGTGTTGGTCATTCGCGGCATCGGCGCGTGCGCGAAGCTTTCGCGGCGGCCGTTACCGGTGGGTTCGACCCCCATCAGCCGCGCGTTGAGGCGGTCCTGCATATAGCCTTTGAGGATGCCGTCCTCGATCAGCACGGTTTCGCCGGTCGGAGTGCCTTCGTCGTCGATGCTGAGCGAGCCGCGGCGGCCGCCGCCGACGGGACTGTCCATCGCGCCGTCGTCGACCACCGTCACCCCGGGCGCCGCAACGCGCTGACCGATGCGGCCTGAGAATGCGCTGGTGCCCTTGCGGTTGAAATCGCCCTCGAGGCCGTGGCCGACCGCTTCGTGGAGGAGCACGCCGGGCCAACCGGGGCCGAGCAACACGGTGAATTCGCCCGCGGGGGCGTCGACCGCGCGCAAATTGACGAGCGCCTGCGCCAGCGCCTCGTCGATCGCGCGGTTCCACTGCGCGGGTTCGAACAGATGATCGTACATGTAACGCCCGCCGAGGCCAAAAACCCCGGTTTCGCGGCGACCATTTTCTTCGACCACGATCGAGACGTTGAGGCGCACGAGCGGGCGGATGTCGGTCGCGAGGAAGCCGTCGGCGCGGACGATTTCGACCACCGACCAGCTGCCCGCGAGCGAGACCGAAACCTGAACGATGCGCGGATCACGTTCGCGCGCGGCGGTGTCGATTTCCTGGCAGAGCGCGACCTTCTTGGCGAAGGGGATGAGGTCGAGCGGGTTCGCTTCGTCGTAGAGATGGCGGTTGGTGCGCGGCGGCGGCGCGGCGTGCGGCTGGCTCGAGGGGTCGAGCAGCGCGAGGGTTTCGGCGGCGCGGCGGATCGCCCCGGCGCTGATGTCGCTGGCGTGCGCAAAGCCCGTCATCTCGCCCGACACGGCGCGCAGGCCGAACCCGGCGTCGGTCGAATAGTCGGCAGTCTTGAGCCGGCCGTCGTCGAAACCGAAGCTCTCGGTCGCGCGATATTGCAGGTAAAGTTCGCCGTCGTCGGCCTTGGCGAGCGCTTCGCGCGCGAGCGCCTGCGCCAGATCGGGGTCGAGCGCGTCGGCGCGATAGAGGAAGCGGCGGGGGTCGGTCGGGCTTGTCATGAAGCCGATATAGGCACGCGCGTCCCCCGACGCCAGCGGTCAGAGATAATTGACCGTGAGGGTGAAGGTGCCGTTGTAGTCGCCCGCGGGCTGGTTCGCGGGGACGGTGAGCGTGCCGCCGATATAATAGGTCTGGACGCCGCTCGGCAGCAGCGTGCCGCCGAGCAGGGCGATGCCGCCGCCGCTGGTGCTCGTGGCGCGGACGAGGGTCGCGGTCATCGGCGCCGCGCCGCCGCCGACGCGGGTGAGCGTGACCGAGGTGCTGCCCGAAACGGTGATGAGCAGGATGCCGCCGGTGCCCTGAAAGATCGCGCGCTGCGTCCCGGCGCCGACCGGCGTCACACCGCCCGCCGTCGTGCGCACGCCGGTGACGGCGTTGATCGACACGGTCCCGCCGGTCGGGCCGCTGACCATCGTTCCGAAATCGAGATCGTCGGTCTTGATCAACGTGTTCGGGCGGACGACCGCCGCGTTGACGGTGACATTGGTGTCGGCGGCATAAGCCGGCGCAGAAAGCCCCGCGCTCGCCGCTGTCGCGGCGATGGTCAGGGCGCGCAATGCGCCCCGACGGTTTTTGGTCCCTTGAATCCCCACAGATTCTGCTCCTGTCTGGCACATCTTATGCCAGCGGGACCTTCATCACTGATGCATGGGGTTGGTAAACTGGACGTTTACTTCCGGCAGCCGGCTCAGGCTTTGTCGGCGATCCCGCCGATGAGAATGAAGCGGCGGTCGCAATAGCCGCAGTCGGCGAAGCCATCGTCGGTGTCGATTTCGAGCCATACGCGCGGGTGGCCGAGCGCCGCATCGGCGAGGCCGTCGCCGGTGCCGTCGCAGGCGATGCGGGTCTTGGGCGTGCGGATCGTTTCGGGTGCGGGCTGGGTCATCGACCGCGCCCATAGCAAGCGAGACGGGCGCCCGCAATCGGGTCTGCACAATCTGTGTGGGGCTTTGACGGCACCGGTGCAGGCACCCTTTCGGGCGCAAGTGGTCCCCCGGTGCCGTCCTTCCCCCACAGAAGGTCTAAAGATAGTTGAGCGTGATCGTGAACGTGCCGCTGTAATCGCCCGGGGTCTGGTTGGCGCCGACCTCGAGCGTGCCGCCGACGGGGAAATTATAATTTCCGAGCGCGCTGGCGATGCTGAAGCGTGTCGGCGTCGTCGACAGGATCGCGGTCGGCGTGCTGCCGATCTCGAAATCGCGTACGCGCATCCGCACCCCCGGCCCGGTGATCCAGATCGTATTCGATCCGAGCGAAATATTGACCTGCCGATTCGGCGTGCCGAGCCCCGCGAAGCGCGCAGGTTCGCCGCCGCTGCCCGAGAGCGTCACGCCGCCGGTGCGCGTCCGTGTCCCGTCGGGGGCAAGGCGCACCGTGCCCGCGGTTCCCGAGGCGATGATGCTCCCGAAATCGAGGTCGTTGACCTTGAAGAAACTGAGCGGCCGAAGCACAATGGCTTCGGCCTCGCTCTGCGCACTGTTCTGCGCCAGCGCCGGCGAAGCGGCGGCGGCACCCAGAAAAAGCGCAAAGCTGGCTAGGCCGCGCTGCATCGGCAGCGGGCAAATGATGTGGCTGGTCCTCACATCATTGGTCCTAGCGGCGAGTTTCCAATTTAGCGTTAACGTCGCGCTGACGAAAAATTAGCGGGCTTTCGCAGGCGAGTGCACGCGGCTATGGAAGCGGCCATGAGTGAAGCCGCCATCCGCATCGACGCCGTCTCCAAAGTTTACTCCGGCGGCAAGCAGGCGCTCGACAATGTCAGTTTTGACGTGCCGCGCGGCCAGATCTTCGGGCTGCTCGGGCCGAATGGCGCGGGCAAGTCGACGCTGATCAATATTCTTGCGGGGCTGGTCAACAAGACCGCGGGCAGCGCGAGCATCTGGGGCTTCGACATCGACGCCGATCCGCGCAATGCCAAATATTCGATCGGCATCGTGCCGCAGGAAATCGTCTTCGATCCCTTTTTCACGCCCTATGAGACGCTGGAGAATCAGGCCGGGCTGTACGGCGTGCCCAAGGCGAAGCGCATTTCGGACGAGCTGCTCGCCGCCGTGCATCTGTCGGACAAGCGCGATGCCTATGCACGCACCTTGTCGGGGGGGATGAAGCGCCGCCTGCTCGTCGCGAAGGCGATGGTCCATTCGCCGCCGATCATTGTGCTCGACGAGCCGACCGCGGGGGTCGACATCGAACTTCGCCAGCAGCTCTGGGATTATGTCCAGCGCCTCAACGATCGCGGCGTCACCGTCGTGCTGACGACGCATTATCTGGAAGAGGCCGAGGAGCTGTGCGACCGGATTGCGATCATCAACCATGGCAAGCTGATCGCGAACAAGCCGACGCGCGAGCTGGTCGACATGGCGCGCGAGAAGATCGTCGTCGTGACGCTCGATGCCGATATTACCGATTTGCCGACGCACCCGGCTTTTGAAAAGATTGAGCGCGAGGGTGAGCGTGGGCTCGCGATCAGTTACAACAAGGACCGGATGAACGCCGGCGAAGTGCTCGCCGCGGTCAATGCGATGGGGCATGGCATCGTCGATGTGTCGACGCGCGAGGCCGATCTGGAAGATGTGTTCCTGAATTTGACGCGCAGCGCGGCCTGAGACTCAACGGCGCGTCAGGCGCGCTGCTACTCCGAAATGGTCCGACGGATATTCGCCGTCTACCGCGATGTTGCCGATGACGCGGGCATCGGTGACGGCGAAGGCCGCGCTTTCGGCGAAGATATGGTCGATTACGCGGGGTTGATGCCCGCGCGCGGGATTGAGCGTGGTCGCGGTGCTGCCGGCGGGCAGCGCCGATGTGAAGCGCGGCGGTCCCATCGCCTTCAGCCCCGGGTCGCTCAGCGGCGCGTTGAAATCGCCCATCACGACAAGCGGGGTGCCGCCAGCCGGCAGCCAGCCGAGCAGGTCGGCGAGTTGTTCCGCGCGGACGGCGGTGGCTTCATGCTGCCAGGCAAGATGCGTTGCGACGATATCGACGGGGCCCGCTTCGGTTCGCACGCGGACGCGTATCGCGGTGCGATAATCGGATAGGGGCTCGAGCTTGCGGCGGGCGACCTCGATCACGGGCAGGCGGGTCAGGATGGCATTACCGTAGCGCTTCGGTGATCCCTCGGGTTCGGGTGCGACGAAATGGACTTGCGTGAAGCCGAGCGCACCCGCGATCGTAACGGCCTGATTGGGCAGTCCTTTGCCCGCGTCCTCGAGCACCTCCTCGAGCGCGATCACATCCAGGTCGGCGGCGCGCAGCGCGGCCGTCAGCAGTTCGAGCCGCTTCGGCCACTGGCCGCCCGCATCATGCCAGATGTTGAACGTCGCGACACCTAGCTGGCTTGCCGCGCCCGGGGCGATGCGGTGCGCACAAGCCGCGAGCGGAAGCCCCGCAATTCCGGTCAGCAACATGCGCCGGCCAAGTTCCGCTTTGAGCATGGCGATAAATTCCCTTGGCCGACCTCTTCGATCCCCCTGTCATGCAGCGTCCTGCTGTGCAACAGAGGCGCCATGAGTGAATACGACGTCATCATCGTGGGCTCGGGTGCCGCAGGGCTCACCGCCGCCATCGCGCTCGCCGACCATTGCAAGGTTCTCGTGCTCGCGAAGGGCGAACTGACCGGCGGATCGACCGCCTGGGCGCAGGGCGGGATCGCGGCGGTGCTCGATGCGGGCGACACGTTTGAGAATCACATCGAGGATACGATGGTCGCGGGCGGCGGGCTCAACCGGCGCGATACGGTCGAGTTCGTGATCGAGAACGCGCCGCACGCGATCGAGCGGCTCGTCGAAATGGGCGTGCCGTTCAACAAGGACGCCGAGGCGCTGCACCTGACGCGCGAGGGCGGGCATTCGCACCGGCGCATCGTCCATGTCGACGACGCGACCGGCTGGGCGGTGCAGGCGGCGCTGCTCAAGACCGCCGAGGCGCATCCGAACGTCACCTTGCTCCCCGGGCAGGCGTGCATCGACCTGATCACCGGCCGCCACGAAGCGCGCTATTCGGGATCGGGGCGCGTGTGGGGCGTCTATGCGCTCGACGAGAAAACGGGGAAGGTCCACGCGCATGTCGGCCGCGCGACGATCCTGGCGAGCGGCGGAGCGGGGCGTGTGTACCAGTTCTCGACGGCGCCAAGAGGGGCGACCGGCGACGGTATCGCGATGGCGTGGCGCGCCGGCGCGCGCGTTTCAAATATGGAGATGATGCAGTTCCACCCGACCTGCCTCTATAATCTCGACGTCAAGAATTTCCTGATCACCGAAGCAGTGCGCGGCGAGGGCGGCATATTGAAGCACCCCGTCACCGGCCACCGCTACATGCCCGATTATGATGCGCGCGCCGAGCTGGCGCCGCGCGATGTCGTGGCGCGCGCGAACGATGATCAGATCAAACGCTCGGGGCTCGATTATGTCCATCTCGACATCAGCCACAAGGATCCCGATTTCGTCGCGGGGCATTTTCCGAACATCTATGAAAAGCTGCTGACGCTCGGCATCGACATGACGAAGCAGCCGATCCCGGTGGTGCCCGCGCAGCATTATACGTGCGGCGGGGTGCTGATCGATCTCGACGGGCGCACCGACCTGCCCGGCCTCTATGCCGCGGGCGAATGCACCGAAAGCGGGCTGCACGGTGCGAATCGCCTCGCGTCGAACTCGCTGCTCGAATGCTTCGTGTTTGGCGAAGCCGCGGCGAAGCATATTATCGAGTGCTGGGACTCGCTCGACGCGCCGCCAGCCATCCGCCCGTGGGACGCGAGCCGCGTCACCGACTCCGACGAAGAGGTGGTGATCAAGCAGAACTGGACCGAGATTCGCCGCTTCATGTGGAATTATGTCGGCATCGTGCGCACGACCAAGCGGCTCGAACGCGCGCAGCACCGCATCAACATGATGACGCATGAGGTCGAGGATTATTACGGTCATTTCCGCGTCACGACCGACCTCATTGAACTCCGCAACCTGCTGCAATGCGCCGAACTGATCGTGCGCAGCGCGCTCCATCGCAAGGAAAGCCGCGGGCTGCATTATACGCTCGATTACCCCGACCTGCTGCCGCAGGCGGTCGATACGGTGCTGGTGCCGTGAGCGGTGGCTAGAAAGACGTCCCGGATCAAGCTTCCGCCGCCCTATCTGCGGCGGGTGTGGATGCCAGAGCCGGTCGCCGATGCCGACAAGCCCGCGATCGACCGCAAAACATACCCCTTTAATATCCCGTTGTTCGGCGATCCGGCGTTCGAAGTCCGGTTCGAAAAACCCGTCACGATATTGGTGGGCGAAAACGGGTCGGGCAAATCGACCCTGCTCGAGGCGATCGCCGTACTGGCGGGGTTCAGCGAGGGCGGGGGCGGTTATGGCCACCGCGCGGTCGATCGGTCGGACATTTCGGGAAGCGATGGCGGCGTGCTGGCGGACGCGTTTCGCGCGGCCTGGCTGCCCAAGATCGGTCAAGGCTTTTTCTTCCGCGCCGAGACCTTCTTTTCGCTGGCACGCTATGTCGATCAGGCCGCCCATGACGTTGGCGCCGCGCGGCCCGATTATCTGTCATGGTCGCACGGCGAGGGTTTTCTGGGGTTTTTCGAAGAACGCGCCGATCAGCAGGGTATCTATATCTTCGACGAGCCCGAATCGGCGCTCTCGCCGTCACGCCAGTTCGAATTTCTCAAACTGCTGCGCCGCATCCAGCGCGCGAATAACAGCCAGGTCATCATGGCGACGCACTCGCCGATTCTGATGGCGCTGCCCGACGCCGATTTGTGGCAGATCAGCCCGCTCGGCATCGAACCAGTGCAACTCGAAGACACCGCGCATTACCGGCTCTATCGCGAATTCATGCTCTATCCGCACGAAACGGTCGAGGCGATGACCGAATAGACGTCAGCCGCCGACGCCGAGCAGCCGCCCCACAAGGATCAACACGATCGCTCCGATCACCGACGCAAGGCAGCCCGCGCGGTGGAAGTCGCCGCGGCCGCGCGAGGTGGCAAGGCCGGCGAGCAGCGATCCGCCGATGCCGAGCAGGATCGTCGCGATCCATCCCATCTGCACCGCGCCCGGATAGAAGAAGCGCGCGAGCGCGCCGATGATCAGGCCCGAGATGATGGCGCCGATGATATTGATCATGCATTGAATCCTTCATTCAGAAAGCGTTCGGCAAGCGCCGCGTGCAAGGCGGCGCCGCGTGCCATGACCTTTTCATCAAGCACCATATGGTTCGAATGGAGGCCGCAGCACGCCCGCCAGTCGCTGCCTTCCGCACTCGCGCCGAGCCAGAACATTGCGCCGGGGACCTTTTCGAGGACGTAGGAGAAATCCTCGGCTCCCATCACCGGATGGTCCATCGTCAGCCAGGCCGCCTCGCCGAAGATGTCTTCGACGACCGACTGGCCGAAGGTGACCGCGCGGCTGTCGCAGATGGTTACGGGAAAGCCCTCCTCGATCGTCACTTCGGCGGTGCAGCCATGCGCCTCGGCGATCGCGGGGGCGAGGCGCTTCAATTCGCGCGCCACCATCGCGCGGCGTTCGGGCGACAGCGTGCGGATCGTGCCGAGCATCTCGGCACTTTCGGGGATGATATTGTTCGTCGTTCCCGCGGCGATCTTTGCGATGGTGACGACGGCAGGATCGAACACCGAGATGCGGCGCGTCACCATCGTCTGGATCGCGGTGACGATCGAACAGGCGACGGGGATCGGATCGACCGCATCGTGCGGCATCGAGGCATGACCGCCTGCGCCCTTGACGGTGATTGACAGCACGTCGGACGACGCGAGCAGCGGTCCCGCGCGCCCGGCGAAGATGCCGTGCGGCGCGTTGGGCATGATGTGGAGTGCGAAGGCGGCATCGGGCAGCGGGTCAATGATCCCGTCGTTCAGCATGAAGCGCGCGCCATGATGGCCCTCCTCGCCCGGCTGGAACATGAACATCACGGTGCCGGGCAGGCGATCGCGCGCGGCACACAGCAGCTTTGCTGCGCCGACGAGCATCGCGACATGCGTGTCGTGCCCGCACGCATGCATCGCGCCGGTCGTTTCGGAAGAAAAGTCGAGCCCCGTGTCCTCGATGAGTGGCAGCGCATCCATGTCGCCGCGCAGCAGCACGGTGCGCCCGTTCGCAGGCCCACGCAGGATCGCGATTAGCCCCGTGGTCGAAGGCCCCTCGCGAAACTCGAGCGGCAGCCCGGCAAGCGCGTGCTTGATCTTCGCGAGCGTCTTGGGGTTTTGGAGCCCCAGCTCGGGTTCGCGGTGGATCGCGCGGCGAAGGTCGACGAGGTCGTCGAGGAGGGTTTCGGCCTCAGCGGGCCAGGTGGTGGTGAGCGTCATGCGCGGCCTCTCGTTCGCCGGGGGTTCGGTGTCCACCCTGCAGCCGATCCGCCGCTAAGTCGAGAGGGCGGTACGGCTAAGCCAGCGCCGTCCTGTGCTGTTTTCGCCCTGCGACCACCCGCAGCACGATGACCGCGACGACCAGCGCGACCGGCAGCGCGTACCAGCCGCTCACCGGGATGCGTTTGCCATTGGTGAAGATGAAGCTGAGCGCCACGATCCACACCCCCCACCAGTGCAGCCGGCCCCACGTCTTTCGTCCCATCGCCTTGACCATGTGGTCGAACGAGGTCGCGGCGAGCAGCGCGATAAACAGATAGGCGGTCCCTCCGGTGACGATCGATTTGGGGTTGGAGAGTCCCCAGAAGACACCGGGGTCGGTCTGCCACAGCGCGATGATCGCAAGCGCGTGGATGAAATGCGACATCGCAAAACCGAGCCCGAGCTGGCGCCGGTTGCGGCGCAGCCAGCGGGTGAAGGGGCCGGGCCACAGCCTCGCTGCCGCCGACGCGGCAAAGGCGGCGAGGAACATGACGAGCGACGTGCGCGCGGTGGCGCGGATCACCATGCGATAGCCGTCGGTATCCCAGCCGATGACGAAGAGAAAGCCGAGCGCCATCGCCGCCAGCGCCCCGGTGAGGGTCCAGAACAGCCCCCAGCCTTCGGTCCAGCCACTTGTCGCCGTCGTCGCCCCGGTTGTCGTCACCGTCATCACATCCTCCCGATCAAGCCTAGTGTTGCTAGGTATAACTTGCATACCTAGCGTTGCAAAGCTAAATCAGCGGGCATGTCATCGGAAATGCTCAAGGGCCATCTCGACGCGGTGCTGCTCGCCACCATCGGCGATGCCGCGCTCCACGGCTATGCGATCATCGAGGCGATCCGCGAGCGTAGTGGCGGCCATTTCGACCTGCCCGAAGGGACGATATATCCGGCGCTGCATCGGCTCGAACTCGCGGGGCTGCTGTCGAGTCGCTGGGTCCAGCCCGATGGGGGGCGTAAGCGCCGCGTTTACGCGCTGACCGACAAGGGACGCGAGTCGCTCGTCGACCGGCGCGCCGGCTGGCAAAGCTTTGCCAGCGGTATCGACCGGGTGCTGGGCGCGCGCGCATGAGCGGTCCGATCGCCACCTATCTCGACGAACTCGATCGGGTTCTCGCGTTCGATCCGCGCCTGTCGCGCCGCGTGCACGACGAGATCGAATCGCATCTTTTCGATACCGCCGAACGGGTCGGCGAGGCCGATGCGGTGCGGCGCTTCGGGCGCCCGGCCGAAATCGCTCGTGCCTATGCCGAGGCGGCCTTGCCCGACCGGTTGCGGCGGTCGTGTATCACGGCGGCCGCGCTGGGCGGCGCGACGTTGCTGCTGATGCGGCTGCGCACGGTGCTGCTCGATATTCCAGGCGGGGCCGATCCGCTCGCCTGGCTCGATCGGGGCGGATTGTTCGCGGCGTTGCTGTGCATCGGTGCGGCCTGGTGGTTTTCGTCGCGTTATCGGATCGCATCGGTGCGCAAGGCGCTGCATCTGGCCGCCGGATGTCTCGCCCTGTCGGTCGGTGCAAGCCTTTTGCGCGCGGTCGCGGGGGCCAGCGGCGATGGCGCCTTTGTGCTGATCGTCGGCACCGCTTCTGTCGAACTGGCGATGATTGGCGGACTGATGGCACAACTCGCGCGGCTCGACCGCTATGCGCGGCGCCTCGCGGCCTAGCGTCCGCCCCCGAACAACTGCCGGCCCGCGAGGTCCAGCATGATTTCCTCGCTGCCGCCGCCGATCGCGTTGACGCGGACTTCGCGGTAGATGCGTTCGACCTTGCTGCCGGTGATATAGGATGCGCCGCCGAGGACCTGTGCGGCCTCGCGCGCGACGGCCTCCAGCATGCGCGTTGCCTGCACCTTCAGCATCGCGAAGTCGGCGGGGCGGTCCTTGCCGTTTTTGACCTGCCAGGCGCAGAGGTCGACCCACGCTTGTGTCGCCTCGATCTGGCGTTCCATGTCGGCGAGCTTGATGCGGATCGACTGGTGGCCGACGAGCGGCTTGCCGAAGGTCTCGCGGTTCTGTGCCCATTCGGCGGCCTCGGCCATCGCGACGCGGGCATAGGCGCAGCAGCCCATCGCCATGCCGAGCCGTTCCGAATTGAAATTGCGCATGATGCCGATGAAGCCGGCATTCTCCTGGCCGATGAGATTTTCGGCCGGAACGCGGACGTCGCTGAAATGGATCGCAGCGGTGTCGCTGCAGCGCCAGCCCATCTTGTCGAGCCTTGTGCGTTCGACGCCGGGGCTGTCCATGTCGATAAGGAGCAAGGAGATGCCCGCGGCGCCGGGGCCGCCGGTGCGCACCGCGCAAGTCAGCCAGTCGGCGCGCATGCCGCTGGTGATGAACATCTTGCCGCCGTTGACGATGTAGCTGTCGCCGTCCTTGGTCGCGGTGGTCTTGAGGTTCGCGACGTCGCTGCCGCCGCTCGCCTCGGTGATGCCGAGCGCGATGATCGTCTCGCCAGCGAGCACGGGCGGGGCGACGCGCTGTTTCAGTTCTTCGGAGCCGAGCGCGAGGATCGGCGGCAGGCCGATGCCGTGCGTCATCAGCGACGCGCCGAGGCCGCCGGCGCCGACCGCGGCGAGTTCCTCGGTCAGCACGAGGCCGTGGAAATTGTCGAAACCTTCCGAATGACCACCATATTGTTCGGGATAACGCAGGCCAAGGATGCCCGCGTCGGCGGCTTTCCTGTGGAGCTCGCGGGGAAGCTCGCCCTCGGCCTCCCAGCGGTCGATGTGCGGGGCGATCTCGCGGGTGACGAAGCGGCGGACGCTTTGCGCCAGCGCCTCATGGGTTTCGTCATAATAGGGCGATCTTGCACGCCAGTCGTCAAATGCTGTCATGCGCCGATGCTGCGCGGGCTTGACGCGCGCGTCAAGCAGGGCTTGCGCCGCCGCGCCAAGCACTTAAGGTCGTGCTCCATGAACAAGCCCATCCTGCTCGCCGGCCTTGCCGCATTCGCCCTCATTTCCACCCCCGCCGCGGCGCAGAAGTCGCCCGAAGCGATCGCCGAAGCCGCGCTCAAAAAGGCGCCGGTGTTCGACGGGCATAATGACGTGCCATGGGAATTGCGGGGAGAGGTCGGCAATGTGATCAACGACTTCGACTTTCGCGACACCACCAGGCCCAAGCCCGACGGAACGGTGATGCACACCGACATCCAGCGCCTGCGCAAGGGGCATGTCGGGGCGCAATTCTGGTCGGTCTATGTGCCGTCGAACACGAACGAGCAGCAGGCGGTGCAGCAGACGATCGAACAGATCGACGTCGCGAAGCGGCTGATTGCCCGCTATCCGAACGACCTTGGCTTCGCGTCGACCTCGGCCGAACTCGAACAGCAGATGAAGGCGGGCAAGGTCGCCGGCATGCTGGGGATGGAGGGCGGTCAGTCGATCGGCTCGTCGCTTGCCGTGCTGCGCCAGCTCTATGGCATGGGCGCGCGCTACATGACGCTGACCCACGGCAAGACGACGCCTTGGGCCGACAGCGCGACCGACGCGCCGCAGCATGACGGGCTCACCGATTTCGGGCGTAAGGTCGTGCAGGAAATGAACCGCATCGGCATGATCGTCGATTTGAGCCATGTCAGCGAAGCGACGATGAAGGACGCGCTTGAGGTGTCGAAGGCGCCGGTCATGTTCAGCCATTCGGGCGTCCGTGGGGTCAACGACCATCCGCGCAACGTGCCCGACAGCGTGCTGCCCGCGGTGAAGGCCAATGGCGGCGTCGTGATGGTGGTGCTCTATGCCGCCTTCCTCGACCCCAAGCTGCGCGCGCATGGCCTGACGCGGACGGCGGAGAAGGCGCGGCTCGACGCGCTGTATGTCGGCAATCCCGACGCTGTCGCCCCGGCGCTGAAGGCGTGGGACGCGGCGAACCCGGCGCCGCAGACGCCGATCGGGATCGCGGCGGACCATATCGACCATATCAAGGCGACGATCGGCGTCGATCATATCGGGATCGGCGGCGATTATGACGGGATGGACGCGACCCCGGTGGGGCTGGAGGATGTCACGGGCTATCCGCGGCTGTTCGCCGAACTCGCGCGGCGTGGCTATACGCAGGCTGAACTGGAGAAGATTTCGAGCGGCAATATGTTGCGGGTGCTGAAGGCGGTCGAAGCCTATGCGGCAAGCCAGAAGGGCCAGCTGCCGATCGAGACGCCGGTCGCGAAATAAGGGTCAGGCGCGGCGGCGAAACGGCCTGTCGGTCGCGCCGCCCGCCCAGAGCGCCCACCAGATGATCAGCGGCTGCGCGGCAAGGCGCGGCCCGTGGTACCACCAGCTCAGCGTTTCGCCGCCGATCGCGACATTGGCGAGCGCATGGTGGAAATTGGCGGGCCAGACGCACAGGGCATAGAGCGCGAGGCCCCAGCCGGCGGCTTTGCGCGTGGCGGGGATCATGAGGCCGATCGCACCAGCGATCTCGGCAACGCCGGTCGCCGCCACGACGAGTTCGGGCGCGGGCACCCACGACGGGGTGATTGCGAGGAACGGCGCCGGACGCGCAAGATGCGCCCAGCCCGCATAGCCATAAGCCAGCGCGAGCAGCCAGCGAAACAGCGTGCGGACCGGATGATGTTTCGTCTTGCCTGATTTCATTATTCTCTCTTACAATCTGTCCATGCAGGGGCAAATATTTCGCCATCGGGGGATGGTATTCGCAGTCGCCTTGATGGCGCCATTTCTTGTTGGGGCGGGAAGGTCGGCGCCCAAGACAGGCGTCGCGGCGCCCGAGTTCACGCTCACGACTTTGGCCAAGCGCAAGGTCCGGCTGTCGGAATTGCGCGGCAAGGTGGTGATCATCAACTATTGGGCAACCTGGTGCGCGCCGTGCAAGGCCGAGATGCCCATGATGCACAGCTATTTCCGCGCAAACCAGACGCGCGGGCTGGAAATGTTCGGGGTGACGACGCAGGACAGCGTCCCGCCCTACCGCCTGAAGGAAGTGTCCGCGGCGTTATCCTACCCGCTCGCGGCGAGGATCAGCGGCGGGTACGGGGCGATCAAGAACGCCGTGCCGTCGACCTATATCATCGACCGCAAAGGCGTGCTGCGGGTGGCTCGATCGGGCGTGTTCACCGCCGCCGAGTTCAAGGCGGCGGTCGATCCGCTGCTCGCCGAAGCGCCTTAACGGCCGATCGCTTCGAGCATCGCCTCGATGCTGGTGAATTTTTCGCGGGGGTTGCCGTCGAGCGCGGCCGCGACCTCGGCCTCCTCGATCTTGCGCCAGTCACGGAAGGTGACCGGGGTGACGCCGCGGCTGGCGAGCAGGGCATCGAGTGCGGCGCGCCCTGCCTTGCCCCCGCCGCGGCCGATATCCTCGAGCACCATCTCGCCGATGCGCGCGCCGTCGGGCTTGTTTGTCCCGATCGTCCCCGACGGCCCGCGGCGTGCCCAGCCGACGCAATAGAGGCCGGGCAGGATTCGCCCGTCGTCGTTGGCAAAACGGCCGCGGCCATGCTCGTAGGGTACGCCGGGGATCGGCGGGGTCTGATAGCCGATGCAGCTGATCACGAGACCCGCGTCGATCGCATAGATTTCGCCGGTGCCGTTGCTGCGCAGATCGGCGTCGAGTGTCGTGCGCTCGACGATCACGCGCTGCGCACGGCCGTCTTCGCCCTCGATCGCGACGGGCATCGCGAAGAAATCGAAATCGATCGTCACCGGCTTGGCGACCGGGTTGGCGGTGAAGCTGCGCAGATGCGTGACCGATTTGCGCATCCCGGGTTCGAGAAGCGCGTCGTCGCCTTCCGGCGGCAGGTCGGCGGGGTCGACGCGCGGGCTGGCACGTTCGAGGTGGCCAAGTTCGCCCAGCTCCTTCGGCGTCATTGCGATCTGGTGCGGGCCGCGGCGGCCGAGGATGTGGATATGGCGCACCGCGCTCGCCTCCAGCACCTGGCGGGCGTGCGCGACGATGTCGCTGCCCGCGAACTCCTGCGGCGTCTTCGCCAGGATGCGCGCGACGTCGAGCGCGACATTGCCGTTGCCGATCACTGCGACGCCGGGGGCGTCGAGCGGCGGATCAAGGTCCGCAAAATCGGGATGGCCGTTGTACCAGCCGACGAAGGCCGCGCTGCCGATCACCCCGGGAAGGTCGGCACCGGGAATATCGAGCGGTCGGTCGTCGGGCGCCCCGGTGGCGAGGATGACCGCGTCGTAAAGCTCGACCAGCTCGTCGATCGTGACATCGGTGCCGACCGAGACATGGCCGACAAAGCGGACATTGTCGGCCAGCGCGGTGCCTTCGTACCGGCGCGACACCGCCTTGATCGACTGGTGGTCGGGCGCGACCCCGGTGCGGATCAGGCCATAGGGAACGGGCAGCCGGTCGATGACGTCGACCGCGATATCGTCCGCCTTCTGCAGAGTTTCGGCGGTATAATAGCCCGCAGGGCCCGACCCCACGATCGCGACATGACGCATCAACCCACTCCTTCGGGTGTCCGCGCGGGCGCGCGGCCCCCTTCTTGTTATAAGTGCGATGCTAGCGGCGAAATGCGTCAGGGCAAGCGGACTTGTTCGAGCCGTCGCGGCGGTCTTGACAGCGCGCCCGTGCAATCATATTGCGCCCGCCTCTGCTGCCCTGTCGTCTAATGGTAAGACTGCGGTTTCTGATACCGCCTATCGAGGTTCGAATCCTCGCGGGGCATCCAGATTTTCTAGCTAAAGCATTGATTTAGCTGGCTTATCCTGGAAGCGGACGAGCCTCCTCCCTCATTTCCTCCCTCAGTCAGCTTCGCCAGCGATGGCGAAGAATAGCGGCTTATGGGTCAGAAACTGACGCTTCTCAGCAGATATTCCGAATGAGCTAGGCTTTTCCGACCGACTGGTAGGGCATCCGATGGCGTGGGGATAATAGCGCCCGTTTCCGCACGCGGGCGCCTTTACCAGGCCCGCGCCACCCCCGCAGGCGCGGGCTTGAGCCGCAAACGTTGAGAGTGAGAAAAATTCAGGAGGCCCGTGACGGGCGGGGGCTTGGAGAGAGGCTCCGGGCGCTCGTCACGGAGACTTGCCATGACCCTTCCTATCCCAGCCGCGACCCCCGACCCATCACAGGGCTACAAGGTCGATATCTCGCGTGGCCGGCGCATCGGCCGCGTATCATCGGAATGGTTCTTGCGTCCGGACGATGAGCGATACCTTTCGCTGAGCGAGCTTTATGAGGCGGTTCGGGCGCGTGCCGAGGTCGCGACCGCCCGCACGGTTGAAACCCGCGCGATCCGGGTCGAGGCCGCCAGCGATAATCCGGAACGGCTCACCCTCCTCCTCCCCGATTGCCGAGATCCGGTGGCGCCAACCCACTGGTCCTTTGGTCAGCTTTGCAGCTTGGTGGGGGCGCCATCCGGCTATTTGCGCCAGCTGCCTGCGGCCCTGGCGGGGATCAACATGCAACATGGGCTCATCGCGCACCGCGGCGAACTGGTAAAAACCCTCGAAACGGGCGATGGCCGCACCGAGCTGCGGGCCGTCACGGGTCCGGATTACGGTCGCATCTGGGACCATGAGCTCGTGTCCGCGGCGATGAAAATCGCGGGTAACGGTACGGGGGACTCGCGCTGGAAAGTCCCTGGCACGCTTGACTGGTCATCAATGCAGCACAATCCCTTCGTCGAGGTGACGAAGGATAATACGACGCTTTATGCAAGTGATCGCGACGTCTTTCTCTTCCTCGTCGATGATGCGAACCCAATCGAGGCGGGGCGGCTACCGAACGGCGATCCCGACCTCTTCTTTCGCGGCTTCTATCAGGACGCCATCAATTTGCGATCCGTGATAACTGCTCCCCATCAATGTCGGAAAGAGAGGATCGGCAATCAGGCTTTGGGGCGTTCGACTTTCGGCCCCAGCTTTGCCACCACGTCGCGGGCATCGAAAGATTTGCCATTTCCGTCGAGCTTCGGTCCCCGGTGCATCACGATCTCTGCAGTCGCCTCAAATTGTTCGACCGTCCGGACATCGATATGGCTCGTCCAGAAGGGATCGCCTCCATAGGGATGCCAGGAGCGCCAGCCATAGGGCCGACCATAATATCGCCATTCCGGCTGCCAATATGTGTAGGCGGAGCCATACCAGGGCCGATAGAGCGGATCGGGTTCGACGCGGCGCTCGACGCGATGCTCGGTTTCGCGCTGGACGATCGAAAACCAGTCATACCCTTGGGCGAGCGTGAGGTCAGCTGACCGGTAGAGCAGGTATCCCTCCACCGTGTCGCGCGAGGTCAGGTTATTGCCCTCGAAGGTGACGCGGTACCGATCGGACGCCAGCTGGACCTCCGAATATCCGCCCTTCACCTTGTTGGACGCCGAAGCTGGCTGGTAGGGTGTGCCCGTGGCGGCACACCCGCCCAGCGCGAAGGCCAGCCCCGCCAATGTGGGAAGGACCAGTTTCAAAAAACCGTTGTTGGCCATCGCTTTGTCCTCTCAGTTCTGGGGGGCCGGCAAGTCCGCCGGCACTTCATATTCGTGGATATAGTTGATGATCGCCCGGGCATCGTCGACCGCGGTCGCAAAAGCACTGAAGGTGCCGGTGCCGCTGTAATCCGCGCTCCCGAAAACGGTCGCGTATATGTTCACCTCGGTCGGCATGTAGCTGCCGTCGGGCTGTTTGATCAGCACGGTTGCGGTGACATCGCCATAGGTGTCCGAGCGATCGTAATTATAGCTGCTGTAATCGACATCGGACCAGGTCACGTTGCCTGCGGTCTGCGTCTCGATGCCGAGGATGGCGTTCATGTAGGCGACCGCATCGGGTGCCAGCGTCGAGAATTTGTCGGCGGCGCCGGCCATCAAACTTGTGGCGGTGACCATGTCTTGGGTCGTCAGCACGCCATCGACCAGATGGTCGAACTCGGTCCCGGGCAGATCGGTCACCCCCGGGATGGTGCCACTCGTCATCAGCGCGACATAGAGCGCGAGATTTTCGAGCGGAGCGTCGATCGTCTTGGTGCCTTCGGGGCTGGTGACGACCAGCCGGCCCGATGCGTCGGTGGTGATCGCGGTCGCGCTGTTGAGCAAGGCGACGACCTCGGCGGCGCGATTGTCGAGAACCTGGTCGGGTGCGCGGCCGACGTTTAGCCGCCCCATTTCGACTTCGATCGCCAGCGACGGATCAATCGGCGCGCCTTCTGCATCCAGCGGAATCAGGTTGCCGTTGACGTCGATCGGCTGCACGAACCCGGCCGCATTGAGGACTGGCACGCCGTTCGCATCGCGCAAGATGACATACATGTCGCCATAAAGGTCGCCGCGCGCGCTGCCGGCGTCGCCGGGCTTCTCGCCGCGGTCATTCTTTCCACCGCCGCCGCCCGCCCAGGCCGGACGATCCGAATCCTCCTCTTCTTCGCCGTGCGGCTCGCCGCTCGACCCTTTACTGCCCTGACCGGCAGTGGAAGGCCGGCCCGAGCCCTGTTCTGCATCGGCAACGTCGCGAAAAATATCCTCCATGCTGCGATGCCCGCGCGCGTCGGACGCTTCGCCGGGTGCGCGCGTTTTGCCGCCACGCTGTCCAGAACTCCCATGATCCGTCTGGTCGCTTTCCTGATGATCGCTGCCGCCTTCATGGCTGCCATGCTCCTGAGCCATCGCCGGGACCGGTGCTATCGCAAGCGCCATGCCCGCGCCGCCGACCAGCAGTGCCGCGCTTGCTGCGGCCGTCCGAAAACTCTTCAAGAGACGTGTGCGAACATTCATTTCAGTTTCCTTTTGCGCTTGGATTTTCGTGTCTTCAGACCATTGGGGCAGGGCGCCGAACCGGCCAATGCGTGTTCTCCCCGTCCGCGATTCTACCTAGAGCCGCCACGAGAGTCCGACGCGGAACAGCGCCTCGGAATGGTCGAAATGGTCCGTGTTGCGGCCATATTCGACGTCGTATGATGCATAGTCGGTGATCGTGTAATCGAGCCGCAGGCGTGCCCGGGGGCCAAGCCCGATCTCGATGCCGCCGCCGTAACGCAGGCCAGTTCGCGTATCGAGCGAGCGGACCGCAAGCCCGCTGGTCGCATAATCGATGTCGAAGCGGGTGCGCACGACGCCCACCCGGGCGTATATCAATGCCGCATCGCCAATCAGCAGCCCGGCGCGCGCCGTACCGCCGAAGGAATAGTCATGCTCGGCCGAATAGGTCCGGCCATTCGCTTCGCGGTCGATATTCCAGTTTATGGCCGAGATGTCCGCTTCGGCCTCGAGCCCGAGATAGCCGCGACCGATCACGGTCCCATAGCCACCATAAAGTCCCAGCAGGCCGCCCCGGCTGGCGCGGGTGACATCGAGTTCGGTTCCGCCGCTGCGGACGCCCTGGTTGGCGGTGACGAGCGCGCCGTGCCCGATCTGAACGCCAAGATAAGGGCCATCGAAGCGCAAAGGTTGCAGCTCCTCGGTTGCTGCCGCGACCCGCCCGAAGCGTATCCCGCCGCCGACACGAAACTGCGTTTCGTTTGGCGAGAAATTGTCGAAATTGCCGCCGCCGCTCGGCACGTCGAAATCCTCGTGCGAAGCGACGAGATATTCGGCGCGCACGAAGCCACGCCGTCCCGCGCGTGCTTCGACGCCGAAGCCAGCGGAGAAACCGGTTTGACGCGCGGCCTGCGAATAAGCGCTGGCGCCATGCGTATAGTCGGTCCCGAACCGGGTCGAGGTGATGCCGAAGCGCGTGTAGATGAGGTCGCTATGGGGCGTTACCCAGCCGGCGCGCGCGGATAGGCCGACCGCATTGTCCTTGCTCATCGAGAAGACACGGTCGGCGCTATGCTGCCAGTCGGGTCCGGCCAGCGCCGCTTCGGCTTCGATGCCCAGATAGAGTCGGCCCGCGAGAATGCCGTACCCCGCCACCGCAACGACGCCGCCGCCCATGTCGCCGAAATCCGCGGTGTTGCTCCCGGGCCCCCGAGGTCCGTCGACGCCGGTTATCAGGGTGGCATGGCTGGCGAGCAGGCCGACATAGGCGCCGCCGGGTGCCGCATCCCCCCATGCAATACTCCGGGCATCACCGGAATAGTGGGGACGCAGCTCAACGCCCAGACTGACCCGGAAGCGGTTCTGGTCGTAATCGAACCCCGCGGCGTTCGAGCTGCGTTCGGCATGGCTGTAATCGACACCAAGATAGATATGCCGGCTCAGCCATTGGCGGACCCACAGGTCACCGCCGATGACAAATTCGTTTCGATCGGCGCCGACATAATCATAATGGGCGCCCGAAAGGCCGATGCCTGCCGTAAGTCGCGGGCCGACATCGGCGCGCAGCGCCAGCCGGCCCGCTGTCGTAATGTAACCGGAGGCGCCGGGGAGCGTCGTTTCCTCGATGCTGCGATCGAGCCGGAACGAACCGCCAAGACCTTTGTCGCCCGTCCAGTCGACAACCGCCCCGATGTCCCAGCTATTGATATCGGGGAGCCGGGGATCTTGATAATCGCGCCGCACCCAGCCCGCGAACAATTCGGCGCTCCACGCATCGCTCAATTTTCTCCGGACACCGGCCGCAATGTTGAGACCTTCCGAGTTACGGCGATAACCCGAATCGTCGGTTTGCAGGTCATAATCGCGCCAGTCGAAAGCCCCCTGCAGGAAGAGCTCGGTTCCGGACGTCAGCCGAACTGCGCCGCGCCCGCCGATTTCGCCCTGGAGCCGATCGCGGTCGTCGTTGTTGATTGTGACGCCAGCGCCGGGAACATCGTCGAAATCATGGCGCGTTACCGTGCCTGCGAGCCGCCCGGTGAAATTTCCGCTCGAACCGATAAGCCCCAGATAGCCAAAGCCGCGCTGATAGCGGGTGGGTTCGATCCCGCTGACCGCATCGGGCGACGCGCGGCTTTCATGATCCCACCGCCACTCCGCACCGGCAGTGAGCGACACTGTTTTCGACAGCGCGGCGCGGGCATCGCCGGCCAGCGACCAGTCCTCATAATCCTCGCTCGACAGGTCGGCGTACCGCGCGATTTCGCCCGCACCACGAACCGTTAGTGTCGTGTCGCCGGAGCCCAGCCTCAATTTCAGGCTCGGCCGCACGATCAGATAGAAATCGTCCTGCTCGCGATTGCGCGTGACATAAATATTATCGTCATAGCCGGCCGCAACCTCGAGTCCGGCATCGAGCCGGCTGCTGTCCGGCGCGGTCGCGACAGCGCCTGGTGATGCCCGGTCGGGCGGGGCGTTTTGCGCAAGCGCGGGCACCGTCAGCCAGCTGGCCGTTGTCAGAATCAATATCTTGAAACCATTGGAAATATGCATTGGCGCCCCGCTTGAAAAATCATCCTGAGCACTGCGCCTATGCGGTTGCTGCGACCCCGGCTTTACGTATTGATCCTGATGGAGCCCCTTCTGGCAGGCGAATGAACGCGGGCTGTTCGTGGAGCCAGCCGAAGTGATATGGGGCCAATCACGGTGCTTTGTCGGGAATCCCGAGCAACGTCGAAGGAAACGTCAGGCCATGGATGCCGAAACAAGTTCAAGGTGAAGAGTTAAGAGATGTCCGCAACTCGTCGCTATACGTCGTCTCGTCGCTATACGTCGTCCACGCGCGATCCTGGCGAATGTCGGCTATCTCGGATTGGCGACCAGAAGCTGCGGGTCTGAAATCGGCCAGATCCTGCGGTAGTTAGCCTCGATCCGCATCGGGCAGGGGACGCGTTTTATTTCCAACCAGCTTGAAGGCGCGCGCGCTTTGCTTATCCTGTGGGCGATGAGCCCTGCGGAATATCTCCAAGCGCGGATCCGCGCCGATCTTAAATTGGCAATGGTTGGACGCCGAACTATCGAAGTTCACGCTCTGCGCTCGCTACTCGGAGCGATCGATGACGCTCAGGCGGTACCAGTCGGCGACCGTCACGACAAATATGTCGTTCGGGCCTTCGGGGATGCCGGGGTCGAAGTGCCACGCCTCGATCTGAGCGCGGATGCTCTGGAAACGCTTTTACGACGAGAGCAAGCAGAGCGTGCTCAGTTAGCCGGGCAAATGAGTGCATTGGGTCAGGACAACCGCGGACTGGCGCTGAAGGAAGAGGCAACTATCATCGCGCGCTACCTAGCATCGTAGAGGGCTACCTCCCCCGAATGCCCGATTCTTGCGATTTGCGCCTTAAACCGAAACATCCCAAACCGATGATGACGACCGGGAGTGCACAAGGGTAATAGACCGGCATGACAAATCGATCCTGGCGGGGCAAATTACGGATTGAAGGCGAGACTGCCTGGTGGTCGGGCTCCGTTGGCGACACCGTCTCGCATCGGCATTTCGCGGCCCAGGCTGTGTTCTCCGATGTGCCGATCCGCTTGCTCGACGGTGCGGGCGAAGAAATATCGGCAACTTGCCTTCTCATCGAACCTAATGCACCGCATCAGCTTCTGCCGGCTGATGCCGCCGACATCTGCTACGTCGAGCCCACCGGTTCCTTTGGTTTACCGGAACCCCTGCGCGCGCGCATAGAGCGAAGCAGAGCACATATTGTATCAGATGCGAAAACCCGATCTTTCTGGAAGGAGGCGATCGGGAGATCCGCGGGCCGGCGGATCGACGCGCGTGTGTCGCATGCCATTTCGGCGATCGAGCGACTGCTTCCTGACGGCACCGTCCGTCTCGCGGACGTTTGTGTTGATGCCCAGCTCTCGATCGGCCGGTTTCGGCACCTCTTTTCCTCGGAGGTCGGAATGCCTTTCCAGCGATATATATTGTGGTGCCGGCTGCGGACTGCGTTCGATGCACTCATCGCTGGATACAATATCACCCGGTCGGCCCATGCTGCAGGCTTCGCCGATGCCGCCCATTTCGCGCGAACGATCAAGGCGATGTTCGGGATCCGGGCCGGCGATCTGAATCTGAAGGCTTAGCCGCTGCGTTCAAGCGCCGAGCCACCTGCTTGGCTAAGTAACGGACATGACCGATGTAAACCGAGATTTCGTCCCCGCCTTGGGAAAGGCCGGAAATATAGACCGCTATGACGCCGTCGTCGCGTTGATGACGCGCGAGAAGCGTTGGCGGGGTGAGCTCGTCCGGCTCGTCGCGCCGTATGCGGGGGAAACAATCGTCGATATCGGCTGCGGGACTGGCACGCTTGCCATCGCGCTCAAGGCGGCGGCGCCGGACGCTATTATTTTGGGCGTCGATCCCGATTCAGCGGTACTGGCGATTGCTAAAGCCAAGGCTCGCGATGCTGGCGCGACGGTGCAATGGTTCGAAGCGATGGGTGACGCTCTCGATACCGTCGAGCCGTTGCGGGGCTGCGACAAGATCGTCTCAAGCCTCGTTCTCCATCAATGTCCGATGGAGGTGAAGGAAGCGATCGTCCGTCAGATGTGGCGGCTTCTGAAACCCCAGGGCGAATTGTTCATCGCCGACTATGGCGAGCAGCGCACGCTGGTGATGCGCACCCTCTTTCGTCAGGTCCAGATGATCGACGGCTTCGACCTTACTGAACCCAATGCGCGCGGCTGCGTCCCCAAAATCCTCGTCGCTGCGGGATTTCGCCACGTCGAGGAAGTGCGGGTAATCCAGACCCCGACGGGTTCGATCTCGCTTTACCGGGGTCAGCGTTAACTTCGTCTTCTGCGATCATATGCGCGCCACGTCCGGTTTCGCCGCTTTCTTTCTAGAAGCGGACTGACCGCTGACGGCCACACCAGGATTCGGTTGGAATGGCGGTTCGCAAGGTCACGGCCATTGACGGCATGGAGCCTGGATTATGCGAACAAGCCGAGGGACCGGGATATCATCGAGCAATCAAAAATCGCCGGAGCCATTCGGGGGCAGTCGTTTCAAGGCGCCGAATATGGCGTTTCTCCGCCGAGGCTGTCGTTCGTATGACGGATCAACAGATCGCACAGACAGGCAGCATCGGAACAGGCGTCACGCTTTGCGATGAAACCGGCATCGCGCGGGGGATTGCTCTGGTCGACTTCCTGCTTGGTTGCATTCTCGCTCGCATAGACCCAGGCAAGGTCGTCGAGGCGGCCCATGTGCCAGAGTCCGGCAGGATATTCGTCCAACGAGTCGCACATCAGCTGATGTGCTTTCACGGTCGGGTCATCGCAGCTGATATCGGACAGGACGTTCGCATAGGATGGTTCTAGCCTGGCTATCCTCTTTTCGACCGCGGCAAAGTCCACCTTGCAGCTCTGTGCGAACGATATCTGGGGCACCAGCAGCAACGCGATCGTCAGAACCGCGCGGGATGCGGGGCCGGGGCGCCGTGACAATAGGGGCATCGGGTCGTCCTTTGTTTCGTTGAAGCGCATATCGCGGGCTCCGCTTAGCCAGCGATTGCGCATCGTCAATGTGATCGACCGCACACGGATCGAATAATCAATGAATTTCATAGGATAGATACCGATATGCGGCGCCCCTCGCAATTTTGCGCGAGAAAGCGTCGCCATTCGCATCGGCCGTGCCACTTTCATCGTGGCGAGACAAATGGTGGCCCTTGACCAACAGCGTCGTCATGTGAGCGGAGCGGCTCAAACCGGCCAACATTGTCAATGGCAACGCGATTTCGAGAGACGCTATCCCAGGACACCGGAATCGACGACGGTTGCCACCACCCCGCCGCAGCCGACTGCGCCCGTGAATGTCCCTGCAACGCACGCAATCGCACCGCACTGCATTATAATCGGGGACGGGGCGCGCCTGCGTCGGTTTCGACTTCTGCGCGCGTTGCCTTGATCATAGCCTTGCCGGGCATATCGATCCCGCCAAGGACAAACTCTCATGTCAAATGCCCTGCCGACCATCGAAGTTTACGAATATAGCGGAGGCTTGCTGGGACCGAGCATCGCCCCTGCCGGAACCGTCCGCGATGGCGGTACCATTCGCACCGGCACGCCGCCGGGTTGCTGGGGGCCGATGATTACCCCAAAATTCCAGGGCGGGCATGAAGTCACGCGGCCCGTGTTGGTCGAGGGCGCCGAAATCGGCGACGCGATCGCGATCAAGCTCAAGAAGGTCCGGGTCACCTCGCTTGCGACTTCGTCGGGGGTGATGACCTTTGTCGAAGGCCGCTATAGCGGCGACCCCTTCGTCGCCAAACATTGCGATGCGTGCGGAGAAATCAGCCCGCCCAGCCATATCGAGGGCATCGGCGACGATGCCGTGCATTGCGACAGGTGCGGCGCCGAGGTCAGCGCATTCCGCTTTTCCAACGGCTATGTGATCGTCCTCGACCAGGAGAAAGCTGTCTCGCTTACGGTAGGCCAGGAAATTGCCGATCGCATCGCTGCGGATGCCGAGACGATGGCCGCGCTGCCGGGCCAGTCGGCGCAGCATTCGATCCTGTCGCTGGCGCGCGCCGATATCTCGGGCCTCGCCGCGCGGATGCGCCCCTTCATGGGCAATATCGGTACCACGCCGTCGCGCGATCTTCCGGACTCGCACAATGCCGGCGATTTCGGGTCGTTCCTGATCGGCGCGCCGCACAGCTATGCCATGACGCAGGAGGAACTCGACCTCCACAAGACCGACGGCCATATGGACACCAATTCGGTGCGCGAGGGCGCGATCCTGATCTGCCCCGTGAAGGTGCCGGGCGGCGGCATCTACATGGGCGACATGCATGCGCAGCAGGGCAATGGCGAGATCGCCGGCCATGCGACCGACGTCGCCGGCGAGGTCGAACTGGAGGTCGAGGTCATCAAGGGGCTCGCACTCGACGGGCCGATCCTGTTGCAGCGCGCCGACGACTTGCCGCCGCTCGCGCAGCCGCTTTCCCCGGACGAACGGTCGGCGGTCGCCGCCCTCGCCGCACGCTATGGCCAGACTTGGGTCGAGGACAATGCGCCGATCACCTTCATCGGGTCGGGCGTGACGCTCAATGATGCGACCAAAAACGGACTCGACCGTGCCGCCAGGGTGACGGGCCTGCCCTATGACGAAATCCTCAACCGGGCGACGATCGCCGGGTCGATCGAGATCAGCCGCTTGCCAGGGGTCGCACGCGTGACCTTCATGTGCCCGCGCCCCATCCTTGAGCGCCTCGGCCTCGGCCAACTGGTCGAACAACAATATGGCGCATCGGGCGCCGCCTGACTCTCCCATCGGGGCGGCCGTCGGCCGCCCCGCCTTTTAAGGACAGACCGCGGCGTCAGCGCCGCGCGATCAGCTTCGCCGGGAGGGAAGCGAACTGGCGGGCGTCCACCGCCCGCAACCATTGGAGCAGACGGAGCGAGGCCGGCAGGCGGAGGTCGATGTCGGCCAGCAGTTCGTCGATGTGATGCAGCGAGAAGGGTACGATGTTGGTGCCCTTGCAGTGCTTTCCTCCGGTCCGGTCGTGCATCCAGGCGAGCCGCTGGTCGATCGATGCGTTCTGGGCCGCCGCATCGGGCAGGGCGATGCGGCCCGCCATATATTCGACGATCCAGAACGACCCGACTTCGGCGCTGAGCTGGCTGAAGAAGGACGAATTATAGCCATTGAACGCGAGCCGCGGGACCCCGACCGGGAGCGTCGAGCGGTACAGCCGGAAATTGCCCGCCTCGTCGGTGATCCGGCCGAGCTGGGGGCCTGGAAGGAAGGCGGCGCGCTGGTCCCAGCCGGTTCCGCAGACGATGATGTCGGCGGCCAGCGTGCCGCCCCCCTTGAGCTGGATGAGCCCGGGTTCGAGCGCGGCGATTTCATCTTCCCGGACCGATAGCCGGCCTTCGGCAATCTTCTCGTAAAAGCCGTCGCTCACGAGGCTGACCGTACTGCGGGCGATCGTCTCGAGCGGCTTGTCAGGTTCGAGCCCGACGCCGCCGAGCTTCAGCTGGCGCGAGATGATCGCCTGGACGAGATTGAGCATCCCGTTTCGCAGGAAACGCCCCGGCCCGTGCAGGAAGCGCTCGAAGCCGCGCAATTCGATATAGGGGAACAGGGCCTCGCCCATCCGCGTCAGGAACAGATGCTTGAAGTTGACGACATGGCCAATCCGTTTGGGAATCTTCCAGATTAGCTGGCGCGCGAGGAGAGTGGTGTTCGCGGCGACGCCGACGAGCGCATTGGCGACGTCGCACGATGACTTGCCATAGCCGATCACGACGATCTGCTTGCCGCGGGCCAGTTCGGGATCAGTGAACTCGCTGGTGTGGAGGAGCAGGCCGCCGGCTGCCTCGAACGCTTCGGTGCCGGGGTAGGCGGGCACCGTGGGGATCGAGAAAATGCCGTTGCACACGATCAGCCAGTCGAAGGACTGGCAGGTTGCCGGACCATCGCTCGCTCCGCCCGCGGGTCGCGTCGCGATCGTCCATCCGGGCGCGCCTGCGCGCGGGGTGGCCTCGACGATCTCGGTACTCAATGACAGGTGCGGCGTGACGCCGAAATGGTTGGCATAGGACTGGAGATAGGCCTGGACCTGTTGGCCGCTGGGCCATTCGGGATAATCGTCCGGCATCGGAAAATCGGAAAAGGCATAGGTGTCGCGCGGGTTCTGCGTCCCGAGGCCGGGATAGCGCCGCGACGCGGCCCAGACCCCGCCGACCTCGGGCTCCTTCTCGAACACCCGGACATCATAGCCGAGCGCGATCATCAGTTTTGCCGTGCACAGGCCGGCGATGCCGGCGCCCACGATCGCTACGCTCTCCACGGCCTCTTCCCTTCCAAATGGATCTCGGAAAGGGGTTTGGAAATCATCGCCGCGCCGGCCTATGCCGGAAATGCTGGCGCTGTTCCCTAATCGCAACATTCTGAACTGTCGCCGCCCGGTGCCCCGGTTGGCCCGCTATCGCTGCCGCCAGAAATCCGCACTGCCCGCATATTTGATGCATTTCGCGAATATCGCGAAGGGCAGGGGCGAGGGAGTGTCCGCTTCGAACCGCCGCCGCAAAGGCGGGGTGACGACAGGCCAAGGGGATAATCATGACACGCATTCGCTCTTTCTGCCGGCTTGGTGCCGCGGTGCCGGCCCTGCTTTCCACCGCCATGCTGACGGCACCCGCCGCGGCGCAGGAGGATGCGCCCGCAGTCCAGAAGGACGGCAGCGGGGACGGATCGCGTGCGGATGCGATGGCCGGCGATATCGTGGTGACGGCGCGCAAGCGCGAAGAGCGCGCGCAGGATATCCCGATCGCCATTTCGGCCTTCAGCGGGGAATCGATCGAGGCGCGCGGCATCGACAAGATCGATGGCGTCGCGACCTTCACCCCCAATATGACCTTCCAGAACAACCCGAGCTTCGGCGGCGCGGGCTCGTCGGCGGCCATCTATATCCGCGGCATCGGGCAGAAGGAGTTTCTTCCGACCACCGAGCCCGGCGTCGGGGTCTATGTCGACGGCGTCTATGTCGCGCGCTCGGTGGGGGCGCTGCTCGATCTCGTCGATGTCGAACGCGTAGAAATCCTGCGCGGTCCGCAGGGAACATTATTCGGTCGCAACACCATCGGCGGGGCGCTGAGCATCACGACGCGCAAGCCTGGCGATGCGCGTACGATGACGGGGTCGTTGACCGTCGGCGGCGATCGCCGCATCGACGCTAAGGTGTCGGCCAATCTTCCGATCAGCGACACTTTGTTTTCGAAACTGTCGTTCGCGAGCTTCCGCCGCGACGGCTATGTCACCCGCCTCGTTGACGGGCGCGATCTCGGCAATGTGAACACGTTGACCGGCCGGGTTGACCTGCGCTGGGTGCCGAGCGACAATCTTGAGGTCAATCTCTCGGCCGAAGGCACCCGCGACCGGTCGAACGGCCCCGCGCTCGTCCTTACCGGGGCGACCTATCAGTCGGCGGTGTTCAACCCCGACAATCTGCCGATCCTTCCGCCGGGCAGCCAGGCCGCCACGGGCTTCTATGTGCTCAATCCGCCGTTCGACGCCCCGGTCGACAATTTCACTCTGCTCAACAATTATTTCGCGGCCTTCCTGGGCGGGCAACCGTGCATCGGTTTCAATCCCTATAGTCCGCAGGCGAGCGACGCTCCGGCTTGTTTTTCCGATCGCTTCCTGGTCGGCAACAACGCCGACGCCGGAACCGCGCCCCAATATTCGAAGAATGACACCTGGGGCGCGCAGGGGACGATCGACTGGGATCTCGGCAGCGTCCAGCTCAAGTCGATCACCGCCTATCGCAAGATCGACGGTGCCTATGCCCGCGACGGCGACCATAGCTCGCTGACCATCCTCCACCTGCAGGATATGCTGAAGCAGCGCCAGTTCAGCCAGGAGTTCCAGATGCTCGGCGAAGCACTGGACAACCGGCTCAAATATGTCGTCGGACTTTATTATTTCGACGAAAAAGGAAATAATATCAACAATCTGGATTTCACGCCGGTGACCTTCCGCTCGGGGGGACGGTTCCAGACCAAAAGCTATGCCGCCTTCGCGCAGGCGAGCTGGACAATCGTCCCGACCGTCGATCTCACCGCCGGGCTGCGCTACACCGACGACCGCAAATCCTTCCTGCCCGATCAGGAAATCCTCGTCGACAAGACCGGCGGGGCGCTGATCGCCGGCAGCCCCAACACGCCCCGGACGCGGGTTCTGCCCTTCGTGCGGGTGCGCCAGAGCGAGGACGCTTTCACGCCGATGGTCAACCTCGCCTGGCACATCACACCCGACGTGATGGTTTATGGATCCTTCTCGCAGGGGTTCAAGAGCGGCGGTTTCGTCCAGCGGGTGTTCCCGCCGCTCGCTGCAACGCCGCAATTCTCCTCGGAAAAGGCGACCGCCTATGAGCTCGGCTTCAAGTCGGCTCTCTTCGACCGCGCGCTGACGCTGAACGGCGCGCTCTTCTACACCCGCTACGACAATCTGCAGGTGCAGGTCTTCACAGGTATCGCCCCGGTCACCAAAAATGCCGCAGCCGCCGAGATAAAGGGCGCCGAGCTCGAAGCGCGGCTCTCGCCGGGCGGCGGCTGGTTCTTCGAGGGCAGCCTTGGCTATCTCGATCCCGAGTTCACCCGGATCGATCCGTCGGCGACCGAGATCGGCCTCGACTCCCGGTTCGAGCGGATCGCGAAATGGACGCTGAGTGCGTCGCTGTCGAAAAGCGTGAGTCTCGCCGACGGTAGCGCCCTCACCGCGCGTGGCGACTGGTCCTACCGGTCGGGCATGTTCATGGACGCGCTCAATTCGCCCCAGCTTTTCCAGCCGGGCTACAGTCTGTTCAACGCCAATCTGACCTATGATCTTCCAGGCGAGACCCTCAGCCTCATCGCCGGGGTCAGCAATATTGCGAACAGGAAATACAGCATGACCGGTATCTACGGCAGCTCCTTCGGCCTCTACGAGCAAATGTTCGCGCGCGGCCGCGAATGGAGCGTCACCCTGCGGTGGAAGCTGTGACGGGGCGCAGCGACGACGCGCCGCGCGGTTTCGCGGGCCGGACCGCGATCCTCGCGGGCGGCGCAACCCTGATCGGCCGCGCGACCGCGGCCGCGCTGGTCGATGCGGGCGCCAATGTCGTGATTGCCGATATCGACGCCGAAGGCGGCGCGGCGGCGGCGCGGGATCTCGGACCCAACGCCCTGTTCGTCCGCACCGATGTGACCGTCGATGCCGACATCGACGCGTGCATCGACCGCGCGATCGAGGCCTGCGGCGGGGTCGATTTTCTGGTCAACGTCACGACCTCCTATATCGACGACGGCCTGCTGACCACGCGCGCCGACTGGCTGCGGGCGCTCGACATCTCGCTCGTCGGCGCCGCGATCTTCGCCCAGAAGGCGGCGCCGCAGCTGATCGCGCGCCAGGGGGCGATCGTCAATTTCTCAAGCGTCAGCGCGCACCGGGCGCAGGCCGGGCGGTTCGTCTATCCCGCCGCCAAGGCTGCCGTCGCCCAGCTCACCCGCTCGCAGGCGCTCGAATTCGCGCCGCACGGCGTGCGCGTCAACGCGGTGGCGCCCGCATGGACCTGGTCCAATGTCATCGCCTCGCTGAGCGGCGGCGACCGGGCCAAGGCCGATCGCGTCGGCGCCCCCTTCCATATGGCGGGACGGATCGCCGATGCCGAAGAGGTCGCCCGCGCGGTGCTGTTCCTGCTCTCCGATGCCGCCTCCTTCATGACCGGGGCCGAGCTCCCCGTCGACGGCGGCTATCTGGCGCTCGGGCCCGAGCAGGGAAAAGCGGCGATTACAGCGCTCGCCGACTAATCGGCGCGATTGACCTCAAAACGCAGCGCCTGACCCGTGGCGGAAGGAAATGCGGCGGATGCGCGGGACGGTGCTTGACTTGTCCGCATGGCGGATAGAACCTCATCCACTGGCCAGAAATCCAGATGGGAGGAGGCTGTGGCACCGGGCGGGATGATGTTAGCGGATCTTGCGGGACAGGAATCCGCCGGCCGGCATTTGATGGGCAACCATCGCATTTTCGAATCCAACGATCTCGATCAGACGCGTGACCATATCGCGCGCACCTATTGCCCCCACCATCTTTCGATCGGCGAGCGGACCGGCGAGCTGGGCGCGTGGCTCAACCATAAGCGCCTGTCGCAGGTGGGAGTGGGGACCATGTCCTACGGCACCGAAGTCCGGATCTCGGGCGTCGAAGACCAGGACTTCATCCTGCTGATGTTGCCGCTTTGCGGCGCCGCCGACATAGGGCTGCGCCACCAGGCGATTGACAGCCATCCCGGGCGCGCGGTGGTCGCGAGCACGGTCGAACTCGACCGGATGCGCTGGTCCGCCGACTGTTCTCAAATCGTCGTCCAGATCGCGACCGAGGCCATCGACCGGCAGGTGGTGTTGATGACGGGGCGCGGTATCCGCGAGCCGCTGCGTTTTGTCCCCGAAATGGATATCCCGGCCGACCGGCTCTCCTGGTGGAGCTATGTCGCGCTGCTGCTCGACGAGCTGGGCCAGTCAGAGGCGCAGGGTGCCCGCGCGAGCATAGCGCATCTGGAAAGCCTGTTGATTATCAAGCTGCTCGAAAGCCAGCCGAACAATTATAGCGAGCAGCTTCAACCGCTGCAGGCCCGGATTGCGCCGCAGCATGTGCGGCGCGTCGAACGCTTCATTGCCGACCATATCGACCGCCCGATCGCGCTCGATGAGCTGGTGGCGGTGAGCGGAGTCAGCGCGCGCGCGTTGTTTGACGGCTTTCGGCGGTTTCGCGGGCTGTCCCCGATGGCCTATGCGCGCTCCATTCGCCTGGCCCGGGTGCGTCAGGACCTCTTGACCGCAAAGGAGGGCGAGACGGTCACGACGATCGCCTGCCGCTGGGGCTTCTTCCAGTTCGGCCGCTTTGCCGGCCAGTATCGCGCAGCCTTTGGCGAATTGCCCTCCGAAACCCTCCGGTCGCACAGCTAGCGTCCCTTTCACGAAGCATCGGGACGCGGTCCTGTTTTGAGGTCATGATGGAACTTCGGCATCTGCGCTATTTCGTCGCCGTCGCGCAGGAGCGGAACTTCTCGCGCGCCGCGGAGGTGCTGCACATCGCCCAGCCCCCGCTCAGCCGTCAGATCCGGCAATTGGAAGCCGAGATCGGCGCCGAACTGTTCGACCGGACGACGCGGCCGCTCAAACTGACCGAGGCCGGACGTCTGTTCTACCAGCATGCGGTGCAGGCGTTGGCCGGGTTCGACCAGGTGCGCGGGATGATGACGCGCTATTTCGGCGCTGCGACGCGCCACTGCATGATCGGGTTCGTCGGTTCGATCCTGTGCGGCAAGCTGCCGCAGGTTATCCGCGAGTTTCGCGTGCGCATGGGCGACGGAGTCGCCATTTCGCTCCTCGAAATGGGATCGCTCGAACAGGCCGAGGCGCTGCGCGAGGGGCGCATCGATGTCGGCTTTGGCCGCCTCCGGGTCGACGATGAGGGATTGCGGCGTATCGTGCTGACGAAAGAACCGCTCGTCGCCGCGCTTCCCGCCGATCACCGCCTCGCCGCTCAGGGCGCGCCGCTCGGGCTCGATCAGTTGGCGGACGAGCCGATGATCCTCTATCCGCGGCCGGTCCGCCCAAGCTATGCCGACCAGGTGCTGTCGCTCTTCGAGGACCATGGTCTGACGCTGCATCATTGCCAGGAGGTGCGCGAATTGCAGGCGGCGCTCGGCATGGTTGCGGCAGGGGCGGGTCTGTCGGTCGTACCCGCCTCGGCCCAGATCATGGACCGGCCCGACCTCATATTCCGCCCGATCGCGGCGTCGGATGCGATATCCCCGATCATCCTGAGCCACCGGGCCAGCGACGGGTCGTCGGAACTGCAATGCCTCGTCGAAATCAGCCGGGCGATCTACCAGACCGATCTCGACGACGAACCCGTGCCGGTCAGTTGATCAATTGCTTGGCGATCTGGCGGACCGCAACGCCGGTATCTCCCAGAAGCGCCGGATCGACCCGCGCCCGGCCTTGGACCAGTGCCCGTCCACCCATGAAGTCCTTGGGGCAGTTGACGCAGTCCAGCGCGACGACCGCGCCGCTCTGCAGGTAAAAGATCGAGAAGGATCCGCTCTCCATATCGCCGCGCACGACGGTCTCGCAGGCGCCTTGCAGGATGCCCGCCGACTGGATGCGCATATCATATTGGTCGGACCAGAAGGTCGGCAGCGCATCATAGCAGCGCGCGCCGTTCATGATCGCATCGGCCGCGATTTCGGCCGACCCGGTTGCATGTTGGACCGATTCGAGCCGCCACAGGCCGCCGGCGAAATCGTTCGGGTGCCGCGCGCAGTCGCCGATCGCGAAGACCGACGATGCCGAAGCGCGGCCGCATTGGTCGACGATCACGCCGCCGTCGCATGTCAGACCTGCCTCTTCGGCGAGGCCGGTGCGCGCGGCGATCCCGATGCCGGCGATGACGAGGTCGGCTGGCAGCCGTTCGCCTGATTGCAGGACCACGGCTTCGACCCGTCCATTGCCCTCGATCGCGGCGACATGCTGGCCGAGGCGGAAATCGACGCCGTGCCCGCGATGCTTGCTCTCGACGAACCCGGCGAGCGCGGGGCCGGTGACGCGCGCGAGGACCCGGTCCTGCGCTTCGATCACGGTGACCGCATGATCGAGTTCGCGCAGCACCGCGGCGGCCTCCAGCCCCACATAGCCAGCGCCCACGATCACCACCTTCATGCCCGGGCGCAGCGCTGCGCGAATGGCGTCGGCATCGGCAAGCGAACGGACGCCGTGGATGCCGGGAAGGTCGGCGCCGGGACAGGTCAGGGTGCGGACGCTGCCCCCCGTTGCGAGAATGCAATGGCCGAAGCGGACGGTCTCGCCGTTGCTGAGCCCGAGCGAGGAGGCCGCGACGTCGAGGCGATCGGCGGTGACACCGAGCGCGATGTCGATCTTTTGCTCGGCCCAATAGGAGGCGTCGCGCAGCAGCAGCTGCTCGATCCCGATCGATCCCAGCATATAGGATTTGGACAGCGAGGGGCGGTCATAGGGCAACGTCGCTTCCTCGCCGATCAACAGGATCGAACCGGTAAAGCCGCGATTGCGAAGGGTGATTGCGCTGTGGGCGCCGGCATGGCCGGCCCCCACGATTGCAACATCATATTCCAGGGTCATGAGAGGTCCGTCGTTTTCGTCTGTCAGGCGAGGCCGCGGATGCAGCGCTCGACGCCGTTGCCCAGATGCCGGACGAGCAGTTCCTCGTCCTGGAAATGGATGAACTTCTTGGCGCCCGATTTCAGCTGGGCGGCCATCAGTTCGTGGGTGTAGCAATCCTCCATCATCGGATCGCGCAGCCCGATCTTCGAATATTCGGCCGCGAACAGCTGGCCGGCGGTGGTGGCCGGGGGCGAATAGCCCTTGATTTCCCAGATGCTGCGATCGGTCGCGACCGGCCAAATGTTGAAGGTGAAGAAGAGGCCGTCGAGCAGTCCGATAAAGAAATTGGGGAAGATGTGCCAGAAATCGAAGGAGCCGCGGAATTGATAGCCGTCGGCGCCCGTGTCTGCCTTCGACCCGAAGGCCTGCACCGTGCCCGTCCCGAACTGGCTGGCGAGCGCCGCCGTGGGCGGCGGCGTAAAACTGTCCGGCGGCGGTGAGCCGAGGACGCCGTGCAGGCCATGGAGCTCAATTGCGGCGTGGCGATACTGGCGTCCGTCGATCTTGACCGCGCGCGCCAGAGTCTTTTCATGCAGATAGGGAAGGTGCCAGCCTTCGAGCTGCGCTTCCTGCAGCGTCTTCCAGTTCACATTCTCGTCAATCCGGTAGGAAAAGGCGGGAACGAAACCTCCGAAATCGAAGCGCCCGATATGCTCGGAGACGGGCGCGAGATGTTCCGCCAAAGTCTCTTCAGGCTCGGCGGCGAGATTGATGAAGATGAAGCCGTTCCAGACATCGCAATGGATCTTTGCAAGACCGTTTTCGGCGGCGTCGACGCTGGGGAAATTCTCGGCGTCGCTGACATGGACCAGCTTGCCCGTCGTGTCATAGACCCAGCCGTGGAAGCGGCAGGTGAGGAAGCCGCGGCAATGCCCTTTCGCGTCCCAGGCCAGCGGCACGCCGCGGTGCGAGCACATATTGTGGAAGGCGCGAACGACGCCATCCTTGCCGCGCACCACGAGGACGCCGGTGTCGGCGACCTGCAGTTGCACGACGAAATAGTCGCCGTTGCGGGGCGCCTGGAGCTCGTGCCCTATGTTCAGCCATTTGCGGCGGAAGACCGAGCTCTTCTCCTGCTCAAAATAGGCGTCGCTGGTATAGCGTTCGACCGGGATCGGGCCGGTTCCCTCGTCGGGATAGAGCGCGGTGAAGCGCCCTGCCGTGTCGGTCGCGCTCATGTCGCAGCTCCTGCCGTCTGACCGGGATAACCGAGCACCCAGCTGTCGTGGAGCGGGACGAACCGCTCGATGGGAAAGACATATTTGGGTTGGGGCTCGCCATACATCTCGATGGTGATCGCCACCTCGGTAAGCGCGAGGCAAAGATGGAGGAGCGTCTTTTGCTGCTCGTCGAGCGCGGTGAGCGGAAACTGGTCGAGGTAGCTCAGCGCGTCGCCGCACCGCGCCTGCATAATGTCGTAAAAGGCCTGGCTCTCTTCCATCGTGGCCGCCCAGCGCTTCTGGTTGCGCAGGAGTTCGGTCGGCTGCGCCCAGTCGATCCAGGGTTCAAGGTCGGCAAAATCGCCGGGCAACGATGAAGGCATTTCGGTCTCCCAACAAGCTGTCTGCAAGTGTCGCGGGGAAGCGTGCGGCGAGCTAGCCCGTGGCCGCAGCCGCTGCTCCGAAACGGCGGGATTCGCAGTGGCGCCGAGAGGAGGTGCGATCGGGGATTTCCATACTCGGCAGGTATGAAGTGCGAGAGAATCGGTATTTGACTCCGGTCCTCCGGGAGCGTCATCCTTGCGTATCGCTAGGGGTGTGGCGTCTTGCCGGACGGTTTGCGGCACACCCCTGTCATCCCTGCGGAGTATCGTAATGGCCCGACGGATCAAGATGATCATACCTGTACCGGTTCCCCCGGCAGCGCTGGACAGCTTCGCCGCCCAGTTCCCGGCACGCCTGTTACGGTCTGATTTGTCGATCGAATTCTGCTGCGCGGCCCGCGGCGGCAAGGCGCTGGACTCGCTCTACGAAGGCACGATGGCAGACGCCTTCTGCCTCGACGCCGGGCTGCGCGCCGAAGAAGAGGGATTCGACGCCGTCTGCGTCAATTCGATGAGCGACTCGGGCGTCGCGGCGCTCCGGTCGCGGCTCTCCATTCCCGTCCTCGGCACGGCCGCGCCCACCTATCATCTCGCGAGCCAGCTTGGACGCCGTTTTTCGATCATCAGCATGTGGGACCGCTGGAGCTGGCTCTATGACAAGATCCTCGGTGAGACCGGCCTCGGACACCGGCTCGCCTCGGTACGCTCGATCGGCGTCGCGCCAGACACCGCCGAGCTTCTGGCTGGCAAGGAAGACAGTGTCTTTCCGCAGCTTCTCGAAGCGGCGCGCGCCGCGATCGAGGTCGACGGCGCGGACGTGCTGATCCTTGGCTCGACGACCATGCATCAGTCGCACCTGTACCTGCAGGAGCGGCTCGACGTCCCCGTCCTCAATCCGGGCTTGATCGCGTTCAAGACTTGCGAGACCATCCTCGATCTGGGGCTGAGCCACAGCAAGCGGGCCTATCAGTCGCCGCGTGCCTTCAGCGATGCCGTGTTCCGGTTCGAGGAAGCCGCGCCTGCCCCGAGACAGAAGGAGTGCCTGTCATGATGACCCGGAGTCCGTGGCCGATGCCCAGTCAGGATGCGTGGAACGGTACGGCGCTCCCGCTTTCGAGCTGTTCCAAATTGCAGACGAACGATATCGGCGCCGTGCACGAACATATGAGCGCAATGTTTTGCCAGCATGATCTGCACATCGAGGGCGGCGTGCCGCCGATCGCCTTTCGCCACAACCAGGCGCCGCTGCGGTCGCTGACCTTCAACGCGACCGACTATGGCAATCCCTACGGCCGGGTGATCGTTGCGATCCCGCCGATGGAACAGCTCTATCTGGTGCAATTCTCGCTCGCCGGCCGGGCCGAGATCAGTCAGGGCGACGACAGCTTCATCCTCGAGCAGGGCGAAATGTGCGTGCTGGGATCCGATTCACGCATCCGTCAGGTGTTCGACGAGGGCTATAAGCATTTCACGGTCAAGATCCCCAAAAGCGACCTCGAAAATGTCCTTGTGCAGGAACTGGGGTTCCGGCCCGGCGAACTGCATTTTTCACCGCGGCCGGTTCGCCTCGAGGGTGCTGCGGCGTCCTTTGCCCATCTGGTGCGGACAATCTGCGACGACATCGATCTCGGCCTGCCGGGCTACAGTCATCCGCGCACCTGCGGGTCGATCGAGGACAGCCTCAAGACCTTGTTGCTGGCCGCGGTGCCGCACAATCACAGCGAACTGTTCAACGGGTCGGTGTCGGGGCCTGCACCTTATTATGTCCGGCGCGCAGAGGATTATGTCCGCGCCCATTCGGACGAGCCGATCGGCCTCTCCGAACTCATCGAGGTATCGGGCGTCAGCGCCCGTTCGCTCCATGCCGGCTTTCGCCGCTTTCGCGATTCGACCCCAATGGGGTATCTCAAAAACTACCGGCTGGCGCGGGCGCGCACCGCGCTTCAGGCAGGCGCGGCGAGCGGCGTCTCGGTGACCGAGGTCGCGCTCTCCTGCGGCTTTACCCATCTGAGCAAGTTCGCGCGCGATTATTTCGAGCGCTATGGCGAACGGCCATCGGAAACCTTGCGCGCCATGTGACCGGACTGGCCGCCCGGCGCGCCGGCGGACTGCGACGACCCCGCGCGGAGCATGGCCCTGCCGCTGCTTATGAAGTGAGAAGGACTGCGCCATCCTGTTCGGTCACGCGATAGGTGCGGATCGCAATCGAGCAGGGCGCGCCGGTCGGCTCACCCGTCCTTATGTCGAACGTACCCAGATGATAGGGGCAGACGATCTGCCCATTCTCGATCTCGCCGTCGGCCAGCGATGCATCGCCGTGCGAGCAGCCGTCGTCGGTCGCGAACACCTCGCCGTCGAGGCGATAGACCGCGAGTACACGTCCTTCACCAAGATCGACTTGAAGGACTTCGCCCTCGGCGAGGTCGGCAGAGGCGCACAAATGCTCCATCACGCGCCCGCCGGCTTCTTGAAGGAGAGCGCGGGGACAATGTCCCCCTGCGCCCGAATGTCCAATATCACCGTTTGAAATTTCCATCCTTGTTCCGTTCTTTTCACGGTGGCGTCGTACCAGCCCCCAAGCCACTGATCCTCTGGTCCTTCGTCACGGTGCATCGTGCAGAGTTCCCAGAGATACCATTGGCATGTCCCGGAGTGCAGGTCGTCGGCGAGGGTGACGAGGGGGGCGACCATGAAGTGAATCGACCAGAGGATCCGCCCTGCCGCGATGTCGGCGAGGCCGGCGGCGATCGCATCGCGTCCCACCAGCGCCGCAAAGCCCTCGGCCGACCAGGATGCATCCGCCGCGAACAGCGGCCCCAGGATCGCGGGATCGTTCCGGCGGTCCGCGCCAAGCGCATAGCGGGCCACAAGATCGCCAATCGCGGCGCGCGCCTCGAGCGCGTGCAGTCGTTGCTCCAGAGACATCGCCATGGCGCCCGCGCTGCTGTCAGGCCGCCGCGGCCGGGGCCAGGCCCAGGGCGGTGTCCTGCCCGCCGTGGACGGCGATGAAGCGCGTTTCCTCGAACGCATAGGGGACGCCCGGCGCGCCGCCGTAAAGTTCGATGTGCGGCGCGACTTCGGCAAGCGACAGCGCGAGCTGGTAGAGCGGGTGCAGCTCCTGCGGCAAGCCGCCCAGTGGATACGCGTCCACGCGCGCCAGGATCATCTCGATCCGCGGCAGCATCGCATCGTAAAACGCTCTCAGTTCCTCGCGGCTCGCGGTCCGGCGCCGGGTCTGGCGCTCGTCGGCGCCGGGCAGGGCCCAATCGAGGAAGGGAGAGAGATCGGCGAAGTCCGCCGGCAAGCTGGTGTTGGTCATGGCTGCGCCCTCTTCACGCGTTGACGAACTGATCGACCACCACGGTCGAGTGACGGATCAGGATTTCATCGTCCTGCAGATGCTGTTCGCGCTTCGCCCGCGACTGCATCGCGCGCTGCGTGTCTTCCATCGTCGCGGTGTCCTCGAGCCAGGCGTTGCGCTGCAGAACCATCGCATGTTCGGTCGCCCAGCGTTCGGCATTGGTCAGCGGCGCCTTCACATAATAGCGGCCTTCCCAGAGCGTCTTGTTGTAAGCTGTCGGCCAGAACTGGTGCGTGAACCAGATTCCTTCCGACACATGGATCAGCGTGTTCGGGAACAGGACGCTGAGCTCGAACGCGAAGTCGTCGCGCTTGTCGGGGTTGATAGTGGGGGGCAGCATCGACTCGCCGCGCTGGGATACCAGCGAGGCGCCGGCCAGCGCGTTGGCGATGCCGGCGACCGGCGTCGGCTTGGCGTTCAGTGTCAGGCACACCGCGCAGGTGCGGTGCGGGCCCATCAGCTTCACATTCTGGAGGCCCGTCGAGAAGACGTTCGGGAACGACCCCGCGTGGATGGTGTCGACATGATAAGCCTCGGCAAAGGCATCGTGCGCGACCTTCCAGTTGCAATCCAGATGGGTGTAATAGGTGAAGCCATATTCGAGTTCGTGGAACGGATAGCCCGCGAAATGCGTGGCATAGTCGCCAAGATACTCGGTGAGACTGTTCTCGGGCGTTTCGGCGACGTTGATGAACAGGAAGCCTTCCCAGATATCCAGGTGGACCGGCGTCAGGCCGTTCTGGTCTTTCGAGAAGCAGTTGTAGAAGCGCTGCTCGCTTGGGACCTGCTTCAGATTGCCTTCGGCATCATACACCCATCCGTGGAATCGGCAGGTGACAATGGCGGCCTTGCTGCGGCCGAAAGTCTCTTCCCCGGTCTCGTTGACGACGGTGTTGCCGCGGTGCGCGCAGGCGTTGTGAAATGCGCGGACCTTGTTGTCCTTGCCGCGGATCAGGATGACCGACGTATCGGCAGCGGCAACCCGCTTAACCTTATAGTCGCCGACCTTGGGGATCTCGCTCGCGCGGCCGACGCACAGCCACACCTTGCGAAAGATTTTCTCCTTTTCGAGGTCGTACCATTCGGGCGAAATATAAGGCTCGGTGGAGATCGGGCCGGAGCCGAGCTCCGGATATTGCTCCATCCAGCGATGCGCGCTCTCGGACATGTCGGCTCCCTTCACTGTTGATTTTCGCGCCGGGGACAGATGCCCGGCGATTCCTTAAACTGGCGTCATCTTGCGGTTGGCGCGCGGGAGCCGCTAGCCCACCCCTGAGGGTGTTAGCCTGCCCGCGCAGCAAAGCGGCCGCGCCCGAAGAAGCGGGATTCCGACGCCTGCATTTTCTGCACAGTCTTCCGCAGCGAGGGGATGAAGGCAGCGGGATTAGGCTAGCGAAAAGATCCGGCCCGGCGTCTCTTATGTGCAACGGTGGGGCGTTCGATGATCCCGCCGATGCAGAAGGAACGGACTTCGGCCGGCGTCATGTCCAACGAGGCAGGGTCGCCAGTCTGATCTGAAATCAAGGGGACAGGCATTATGCGTTGCATTGAGACCAACACGCGGCCCGGGGCCGGACGTCACTGGCGGCAGGGACTGCTGGCCGGCGTATCACTCGCCGGGCTGTTCATCGCGGCTCCTGCCGCCATCGCACAGGATGCGCAAGCGCCGGCTGCGGCCGAAGCCGCAGCGGCACCGGACGGCGGGATCGAGGACATCGTCGTCACCGCGCGCCGCCGCGAAGAATCGCTGCAGGATACGCCGATCGCCATCTCGGCGGTCTCGGGCGATGCGATCGCCGCGCGCGGCCTCGACAATGTTACGCAGATCGGCGACTTCACCCCGAATGTGAAATTCAACAGCTCGGTCCCGGTGTCGGCCAGCAATGCGACCGCCGCGATCTTCATCCGCGGCATCGGCCAGAACGACTATCAGTTGTCCGCCGATCCCGGCGTCGGCCTGTATCTCGACGGCGTCTATATCTCGCGCGGTGTGGGCAATGTCCTCGACGTGCTCAACGTCGAGCGCATCGAAGTACTCCGCGGGCCGCAGGGCACCCTGTTCGGACGCAACACCATCGGCGGCGCGGTCAGCGTCACGACGAAGAAGCCCGGCGACATACTCGCAGGCAGCATCGACCTGACCACGGGCAGCTTCGAGCGGGCGCAGGTCAAGGCGTCGATCGACATCCCGCTGGCCGAGGGCGTCTACACCAGCTTCTCGGGATTTTACCATCGCCGCGACGGCTATGTGAAGGGCGTGGTGCCCGGTGCACCGGATCTCGGCAACACCAACCAGCTCGCGGGACGGTTTGCACTCCGCCTCGAGCCCACGAGCGATGTTACCATCGATATCGCGGTCGACGGGACGCGGGCCCGCGAGGAATCGGCACCCAATGTCCTCATCGCGCAGGACGAGACCGCACCGGCCGCCGCGACCTGGAACGCGCTCTATTCGGGCGCGCCAGGCATCTGCACCGACATGACCAACCCGGCGCGCCTGTCCGACCAGCGCTGCTACAACAGCCAGTGGGCGCTCGCGCCTTACCGGCACGGCGGCACCTTCACCACGGTGTCCGACGTGTTCAACAATAGCAGCCGCAAGCCGTATCAATCGGCGTCGAACCTCAACATCTGGGGCGTCTCGGGCGTGTTGAGCTGGAACCTGACCGATGCCGTGACGTTCAAGTCGATCACCGCCTATCGCAAGGTGACGGGCTTCTGGACCCGCGATTCCGACCACAGCCCGGCGAGCATCGTCCAGACGAACAGCGACTGGAAACAGGACCAGTTCAGTCAGGAGCTGCAGCTCGGCGGCGAAGCCTTCGACAAGCGCCTCAACTGGCTGCTCGGCGCCTATTATTCGAACGAGAGCGGCAACCACCGCGATCTCGTCAACATCGTTGATGCGGTGTTCCTGAGCGGCGCGGTGCTCGACGGCAAAAGCTATGCCGTCTTCGGTCAGGCAACCTACGAGATCGTCCCCGACCTCAACCTGACCGCGGGCGTGCGCTGGACCGAAGACCAGAAGACCTTCAACAACGCCAACCAATATGTCGTCGAGGCGGGCTTCCTGACCGGCGCGCCCTTCAACCCCGACGGCTCGGGACTGCAGGACGGCGATCCGTTGATGGGCCCGCTCGGGCAAAGCTCGACGATCAAGGACCGCGCCTGGACCCCGATGGCCAGCCTGTCCTATCGCTGGAGTTCCGAAGTCCTGACCTATGCCTCCTATTCGAAGGGCTTCAAGGGCGGCGGCTTCACCCAGCGCGTCTTCCCGCCGTTCGCCAACATTCCCTCGTTCAAGCCCGAGACCAGCGAAACCTACGAGATTGGCGTGAAGACCGATTTGCTCGACCGCAAGGTCCGCCTCAATGCGGCGGCGTTCGTCAACAACTACGACAATCTGCAAATCACCGTGAACGATCCGACGCTGGGGTTCGCGCCGATCATCCAGAATGCGGCGAAGGCCCGCATCAAGGGGATCGAACTCGAACTCCAGGCGCGTCCCACCGACGCGCTGCGGATCGACGCCGGGCTCGGCTATCTCGATGCCAAATATCGCCAGGTCGATATCCGGGCGCTCAACGCGGGCGTCAGCACCGATACCCATCTGCAAAACGCGCCCAAATGGACGCTCAGCGCTGGTGCTTCCTACGCCTTCGAACTCGGCGGCTCGGGGAAGCTGACCCCGCGGGTCGACTGGTCCTATCGCTCGCGCGTCTACAATGACGCCGTCAACACGCCGCTGCTGGTGCAGGATGGCTATCACCTGCTCAATGCGTCGATCGGCTATACCGATGCCGGAGAGCGCTGGTCAGTGAACCTCGGCGTGAAGAACCTCACGAAGGAAGTCTATCTCGGCTCGGGCTATGCCGACAGCTTCGGCGGCATTTTCGAGGGTGTCTATGGGCGTCCGCGCGAATGGTATCTGAGCGCAGGCTACAAATTTTAGGAAGAGGGGGGCAGCGGGCGGTCCCTTTGTGGGGGCCGCCCGCTGCGAAGGGTTGTTTTGCCATGACTATGCACGCCGACCTGGCATTGCGTATCACCCGGCTCGAGGCGAACAGGGATATCGAGCGGTTGATCGCCGATCTCGGGGCAGCGTTCGACGGCGGGCCTTCGGCTGAGGCGCTCCGTCCGCTGTTTGCCGCCGACGCAACATTCGAGATCGACGGATATGACACGCTCCGCGGCGCGGATGCCATCGCCAGCGGCGTGGCGGGAAATGCCGACCGCGGCTTTCGCTGGACCCTCCATTTCCTCGTCTCGCCGCGGATAGACCTCGCGGCGGACGGTCGCACGGCATCGCTGTCCTTCATGCTCTGGGAAGCGGCGACGGCGGTGAGCGGCCGGGCCTACTGGATCGGCGGCAGCTATGCGGCGCAAGTGACCTTGGACGGGGAGCGGTGGTGCTTTCGGCACTTGCGGTTGAGCGCCGACCTCATCTCGCATTATCCCGAGGGCTGGCACGCCAAGCCCGCAGCCTTGGATCAGGCCTGACAAAAGGCCGTTTTGTTGAAACTGGAGTAGCCGAAAATGCAACAGGATGCCCCGACGCTGGACCATATTCAGCGCACCATTCCGCAGATCCGCGAAGAGCTCGGGATTGCGCCGGTATCGGTCCGCCCGATCCGCGATGCAGCGATCTATGCCCTCGAAAAGGAAAAAATCTTCAAGAAGGTGTGGCTGAAAGTCGCGACCGCCTGGGAACTTCCGCAGCCCGGCGATTACAAGGTGAAGGAGATGCCGGTCGCCGATACCTCGGTGCTGATCGTGCGCGGCAAGGACGGCCGCATCCGCGCCTTTCACAATGTCTGCACCCATCGCGGCAACAAGGTGGTGCCGAACAAGGGGTTCGAAACCTTCGGCCGCTCGCGTGCCGGCGTCGTCACCTGCCGCTTCCACGGCTGGGTGTTCGGAACCGACGGACCGCTGAAATCGGTGCCGATGCAGGAAGGCTTTGGCCAGCTCGACAAAAGCTGCCTCGGGCTCAAGGAAATCGCGTGCGACGAGTGGGAAGGCTTTGTCTTCATCAACTTCGACCCCGAGCCCGCCCAGTCGCTGGCCGAATATCTCGGCGACTTTGCGGCGCTGTTCGGCGGCTATCCCTATCATGAATCGACGACCGCATTTCGCTACTCGACGATCCTCAAATGCAATTGGAAGGTCGCGCATTACGCCTTTTCGGAAGGCTATCACGTGCCCACCATCCATGCCGGATCGCTGCCCGGGTTCCGCGGCATCGAACATACCGACTTCAAGCTGATGGGGCCGCATGCGTCCTCGACCATCTATGGCGCCGGCATGGACGCCGCGCCGACGACGCAGACCTTTGCGGGTGTGTTGCATGGCTCGGAGAGGCATCAGCCCCGTCCGGACCAGTTGCCTGCCAACATCAATCCGGCGCGCCGGGACGATTTCCAGTTCGAGATCCCCAATATCTTTCCGAACCTGCTCATCCATCTGGCATCGGGTTGCGGCTATCCCGGCATGTCCTACTTCACGCACCAGTTCTGGCCGATCGATCATGGAACGACCCTGTGGGAAGGGATCAATTATTTCCGTCCCGCGCAGAACGCGGCGGAGCGGGCGGCGCAGATGCACGTCAACGCCCTGCACCGGAACGCCTGGCTTGAGGACACCGCCACGATGGAAGACACATTCTCGGGTATCATGTCGGGCGTGATCGACGAGATGCAGCTGATGGACCAGGAATTTCTGATCCGCCACGCGGCGCTCAATCTTGATGACTATCTTGCCAGGGAAGACGCATGATGACCACCGATTTGCCGATGATGCCCGCCGGGTTTGAGGATCTGGCGCCGCTTGCCGCCCGCTGGGGCCGCGCGACCGAGAATGAGCGCAACAGCCTCCGCCTGGCCGCGACCGCCGACGAATTTTCTGCATTCGATACTGCCATGGCGCCGCGCCTCGATGCGCTGCTGACCTATTTGCGCGATTGTCCGGCCGCGCCCGAGGAGCCCGGTCAGCGCAATGCCTTGATGCTCGCTTGTGCCTTCGCCGAAGCGGCACCCCATCATGAGCTTTATGGCGGCAGCGCCGAGGTGCCGTTCAGCTTCGACGCGCGGCGCTTCGTTCCCGATCATGGCGACGATCCGCTGTAGGAGCGGTCGTTCCGGACGGGATCTCGTCGCGATCAGTCGGCGAGGAAAGTGAGGACGGCCGCCGTAAACGCCGCCGGTTGTTCGACATTCGAGAGATGCGCCGCGTCGAGCATGGCGAGCCGCGCGCCCGCGATGGTGCTGGCGAGTGCCTCGCTATGCGAAGGCGGCGTGGCTGGATCGCGCGTGCCGCCGACGACCAGGACCGGAGCGTCGATCAGCGGTGCGATGCGGCGCATGTCCATATCGCGGATCGCCGCACAGCAGCCGGCATATCCGGTCGGATCGGTGGCCTCGAGCATCTGACGGATCGGGGCGATATCCATGGGTGACCTGGCCGCGAATTCGGGGGTGAACCAGCGCTCGACCGACGGCTCCGCGAGAAAGGCCATCCCCTCTTTCAGCACCGCGGCAATGCGCACATCCCAATTGGCCGGCGGCCCCATGTACGACGAGGTGTTCGCAAGGACGAGGCGGCGCACCCGGCTTGCGGCGCGAATGCCGAGCCATTGTCCGGTCATGCCGCCGAGCGACAGCCCGCAAAAGTCCACGGCGTCGACCTCGACGCTGTCCAGCAGTTCGACGACATCGCGGCCGAGCCGGTCCATCGAATAGCCGCCCGCGGGGGCGCCGGACCGGCCGTGACCGCGCTGGTCGTAGCGAAGCACGCGAAACCGGCTTGTCCAGGCGTCCATCTGCGGCGCCCACATCGCCATGTCAGTGCCGAGCGAGTTGGAGAGGAGCAGGACCGGAGCGCCCGCCGGGCCGTCGAAGCGATAGGCGATCGGGCATCCATCGCCCGTGGTGATGAAGGAGGGCGCCATCACACCCGCTCCACCGCGACTGCAAGGCCTTGCCCGACGCCGATACACAGCGTTGCAAGGCCGAACCTGCCGTTGGATATCTGCAACTGGTGCACCAGCGTCATGAGGATGCGTGCACCGGACATTCCGAGCGGGTGACCGAGCGCGATCGCGCCGCCGTTCGCATTGACCCTCGGGTCGTCGTCGGCGATGCCGAGGCCGCGAAGCACAGCAAGGCCTTGCGAGGCGAAGGCTTCGTTGAGTTCGATCGCATCGAAACTGTCGGCGGTCAGACCAAGCCGTGTCATCAGCTTCTCACAGGCAGGGACGGGCCCGATGCCCATGATGCGCGGCGATACCCCGGCCGCCGCCATCCCCAGGATGCGGGCACGCGGGGTCAGGCCATGATCGCGGACCGCGGACTCGCTGGCGACGATCATCGCCGCTGCGCCATCGTTGACGCCCGATGCGTTCCCGGCGGTCACCGTTCCTTCGGGGTGAACGACGGGCTTCAAACCGGCCAACATCTCCAGGGTCGTATCCGGACGGGGGTGTTCATCGGTATCGACGACCGTGTCGCCGTCCTTGCGGCGGGCAATGAGGACCGGCGTAATCTCGTCCGCCAGATAGCCCGAGGCCTGTGCGGCGGCCGCCTTCATCTGGCTGCGCATCGCAAACGCATCCTGGTCGGCCCGGCTGATCCCGAAATCCCTCGCAACATTCTCGCCCGTCTCGGGCATGGAATCGACGCCGTAGCGGCTCTTCAACGCGGGATTGACGAAGCGCCAGCCGATCGTTGTGTCGAAGAGGGCATTGGCGCGCGAAAAAGCGCGCTCGGCCTTGGGCATGACGAAAGGAGCCCTGGACATGCTTTCGGCCCCACCAGCAATCATGAGATCGGCATCGCCTGCCCGGATCGCGCGCGCGGCAGTGCCGACGGCATCGAGGCCTGATGCGCACAGGCGGTTCACGGTAGAACCGCCGACGGTCTCGGGCAGCCCCGCGAGCAGCGCCGCCATGCGCGCGACGTTGCGATTGTCTTCACCGGCCTGGTTGGCACCGCCGAGAATGACATCGTCGATGACGGCGGGGTCGATGCCGCTGCCCGCGACGAGCGCCCGGATCGGGATCGCGGCCAGGTCGTCGGCGCGCACTTCCGCCAATGCGCCGCCGTAGCGGCCGATCGGCGTGCGGATCGCATCGCAAATCAAGGCGTCCATCATGCCGCCGGCGCGCCAACGGCCAGGGGCGCACCGGTGCGGGCCACAACCTCGTCGATGCCAATGCCCGGTGCGGTCTCGACCAGCGTGAGACCGCCGGCCTTGCGATCGACGGCGATCACGGCAAGGTCGGTGACGATGAGGTCGACGACCGCCTTTCCGGTCAGCGGCAGGGTGCAGCGTTCCAGGATCTTCGGGCTACCGTCCTTGGCGACATGGTCCATCACCACGACGATGCGCTTGACGCCCGCGACGAGGTCCATCGCGCCGCCCATGCCTTTCACCATTTTGCCGGGGATCGTCCAGTTGGCGAGGTCGCCATTGGCCGCGACTTCCATCGCCCCCAGGACCGCCATGTCGATATGACCGCCGCGGATCATTGCGAAACTGTCGGCGGAGGAGAAGAAGCTCGAGGTCGGAAGGGCGGTTATCGTCTGCTTGCCGGCGTTGATCAGGTCGGGATCGGCGTCGCCCTCATAGGGAAAGGGACCGATGCCGAGCATGCCGTTCTCGCTTTGTAGCGTCACATGGACGCCTTTGGGGACATGATTCGCCACCAGCGTCGGAATTCCAATGCCAAGATTGACATAATAGCCGTCCCGCAGCTCCTTCGCGGCGCGCGCCGCCATCTCGTCGCGAGTCCAGCTCATGCCGCAGTTTCCCGCGGCCGCGTCGTCAGCTTCTCGATCCGCTTTTCGTTGATCGTCGAGAGGATGATGCGATCGACATAGATGCCCGGCGTGTGGACGCAGTCGGGATCGAAGCTGCCTTCTGGTACGATTTCCTCGACTTCCGCGACGGTCGCCCGGCCGGCGGTCGCCATGTTGGGATTGAAGTTGCGCGCGGTCTTGCGGAACATGAGGTTTCCGGCGGGATCGGCGCGCCACGCCTTCACGATCGACAGGTCGGCCTTCAGAGCGGTCTCGCGGACATATTCCTCGCCATCGAACATTTCGGTGGGCTTTCCTTCCGCCACGACGGTTCCGACGCCGGTGCGGGTGTAAAAGGCGGGAATGCCGGCGCCGCCGGCGCGGATGCGCTCGGCGAGCGTCCCCTGCGGCGTGAGCTCGAGTTCGAGTTCGCCCGACAAATATTGGCTCTCGAACAATTTATTCTCCCCCACATATGAGGAGATCATTTTCCTGATCTGGCGGCTCTCGAGCAGCATCCACAGGCCGAAGCCATCGGCGCCTGCATTGTTCGAGATGATCGTCAGCCCGGTCACGCCGCTCGCGCGGATTTCGGGGATCAGGCTTTCGGGATTGCCCGACAGGCCGAATCCGCCGGACATGATCGTCATGCCATCGAACAGCAGCCCTTCGAGCGCCGACGCGGGAGTCGAATGGATTTTTTGCATGGGTTCCAGGAATCCTGATCAGGCGACGGCACGCGTACGTGCGGAAAACAGTTCGTCATCGATCTGGTCCGACTTCTGCAGCACGAAGTCGAAGGCGATATAGGCCGCGTCGCCCTGGCGGTTGGGAACAGGAAGCAGCCCCTCGCGGGTGCCGAAGGCGAAATCGTCGGCAGCAAAGGGATCGTCGCCGAAATTGATCTGCGTCGTGAGGGTGCGATATCCCGGTGCCTCGATGAAGAAATGCACATGCGCTGGCCGGCTGCCATGGCGTCCGAGCGCATTCATCAGCGTCTCGGCGGCGCCGCCGGGAGGCACACTGTAACCGCTCGGTAGCCGCGAATGAAAGGCGTAACGTCCATCGTCGCCGATCCGGATGCGCCGCCGGTTATTGAACGGACTCTGCGTGCCGGTGGGATCGAAATGCGAGTAAAAGCCCTTCGAATTGGCGTGCCAGACATGCAGCAGCGCGCCCTTGACCGGCTCCCCCTCCATCCCCCGGATGGCACCATTCATATATAGTGTCCCGGTGTCATCGGCGTCCTGCGACAGGTCGACGTCGCCTTCGACGATCGGCGCATCCGCCACATACAGGGGCCCCTCGATCGTCCGCGGCGTACCGCCGGTGCGGCCCGCTTCAGCATCCTTGGCGTCCATGTAGAGGTCCATGAAATGTTCGAGGCCGATCCCCGGCACGAGCAGGCCGAATTCGTCGGCACCTTGCTGCAGGAAGGTGACGGCTTTCCAGAATTCGCTCTCGCTGATGTCGTGCTTGACGATCAGCGTCATCACGGATTCAATCAGGTCGCGAAGAATATGCTGCAGCCGCGGATCGCCGCCTTCGGTGTCGAGGCCGCTTGCCCGGTCGAGCAAATCCTGGACGGACGCGCTCTGCACAAAATCGGTGTTCATGAAACTCTCCTGTATTTTGCTCTGATTTTCTTTTGTCTCAGCGGTCGTCGTCGTGAACAGATGACGGGTGGCGGCAAAGCGCTGTGACGCGCACGTCCATGAAGGGGTAAAGCGGCAGGCCGATCAATATGTCGTGCAGGGCGCCATTATCGGCGACATCGAAGATGCTGACATTGCTGTACTGGCCGACCACGCGCCAGATGTGGCGCCAGGTGCCCGCGCGTTGCAGTTCCTGAAACCGTTCCTTTTCTGCCGCCTTGAGCGTTTCAAAGCGCGCCGGGTCATAGTCCAGCGGAACATTGACATCCATTTCGACCTTGAACAGCATATTCGCTCCTTTCAGGCAGCCGGGATACTGATGGTTGTGCGCACGGCGTCGCGCCGAAGGAAATTGACGCGGTCGTCATCGAGGGCGATCCCGAGGCCCGGCGCATCGGGGACGCCGAGCGAGAAATCGGCATAATCGAGAGGCATCGCCAATATTTCCTCGGTGAGCAAAAGCGGCCCGAACAATTCGGTCCCGAACGAAAGCGACGGGAAGGTCGCGAAAACATGCGCCGACGCGATCGATCCCACGCCACCTTCGAGCATCGTGCCGCCGTAGAGCGCGACACCGGCTGCGTCGGCAATCGCCTGCACTTGCTTTGCGGCGAACAAACCCCCCGATTGTTCGATCTTTACCGCGAAGACATGGGCGGCCGCATGGGTCGCAAAATCATAGGCGCTCGCCGGCCCGGTCAACGCTTCGTCGGCCATGATCGGAATTCGCGCGCGCGCCACAAGGCGCGCCATGCCGGCGCGGTTGAAGCGCGATATCGGCTGTTCGACCAGATCGCAGCCGATGTCGGCCAACATTTCGATGCCGCGCGCCGCCGTCGTCTCGTCCCAAGCCATGTTGACGTCGACGCGCACCGACGCCCTGCTTCCGAGCGTGCGCTTGATAGCCGCAACATGCGCGATATCGTCCTCGAGGGTGCGTTTGCCGATTTTCAGCTTGAACGCATTGTGCCGACCGCGTTCGATCATGTCTTCGGCTTCGTCGATGTCGAGAGCGGTGTTGCCGCTGGCAAGCGTCCAAAGGACCGGGAGCCGGTCGCGAACACGCCCGCCGACGAGCTCGCTGACAGGCAGGCTCATGCGTTTGCCCTGCGCGTCGAGGAGGGCGGTTTCGATCGCGCATTTCGCGAAGTTATTGCCGACGATATGGCCTGCGAGCCGCGCCATGGTTGCCGCGGGTCGGGTGGCGTCGCACCCCTTGAGCAAGGGCCCCAGATAGGTTTCGATGTTTAGCTGTATGCTTTCGGGACTTTCGGGGCCGTAGGCGAGCCCGCCAATCGTTGTTGCTTCGCCGATTCCGATAATACCGTCCGAGCAATGAAGGCGAACCATGCACAAGGTCTGACTGTGCATCGTCGCCATGGCCAGCACGTGGGACCGGATTGTCGGAAGGTCGACAAGAAAGCTTTCGACATGTTCGATTTCGACCATCAGGCACCCCGTTTCTGAAGTGAATGATATCCAGTCTTCGCTCAAAACTGAAAGACCGTGTCAGTCCACTGCTATACCTTGAGAGTATGGAGCCACGGATGATGTTGCCAACGGCCTGCTGGGTGAGAATGGCATCCTGGGCATGACGGCGTCGGGCAAGACCCTGACTTGAGCGACGCATGCGTGTCTGGCGCGGCTGGCATGCGCCGATCTTCAAGAAATACCTGGATTACCTCGGACTGCGAGCCGAGCGGATTAGGAAGTTGCTCGCTAGCTGAAGCCCGGATCCTGATAGAGGCTTGGGACGACATTATAACACCGTCCGGTCGCTATGGTCGCTTGGATATCGGCCGCCTGCGCAACCGCCCAGAGCACTCCGCGGGGACCGAAGTATCCCTCTGAAGTCTGATTCCCGCGCCGTTTATCATGGATCCTTTTCATACTGCGGACAGGGATCGACAGTAGCCGGCAAAGATTGCCGCGACGCCTAGGTTCGTCATGGGAGCGTTCGTCAATATCGCGCCGAAAGTCGCCTGACCGTTACCGGTCAGATTTCGCAGTAGCGGATACTCGCGTGGCGCATGCGACAGTTCGGCTGCAAGTGGGCAAATCCAGAAAGGATGCTTCTGGCTTATGGCGGGAATGCTGGCCCTTTATATTGGGAGAGAAGATATGATCCACTGCCCAACGCGGACGTTACGCGAGACAACAATGTTTTGCGATCGTCGTTTTCGGTCAACAGAACATGCCGTTCGAGAGAACCAAGTTCAGAGAATTGCTGATGCAGAGCTGCGATGTTCCGGATCGGACAAGGTATCGCCGCCACGAATTTGGCAGCGCTCGATCGCAGAGTTCAGGGATGGGCGAAGCACGATGTAGTGGATCGGGAAGTTTATCCTCCTGAACGCTTCAAGGAACCAGGGGCCGACGATGCCGTCCACAATGACGAAGTAGCCACCACGTGCGTAGCCAGCCGCGACATTCGCCAGAACATCGATCACCACCCCATTCTGTTGATCTGCCTCAGGAAGATAGGGTGGGATCGCGCCGTGCTTGATAAAATGCCAGAAGTCGTCGGAGTGGAGATGCACTTTCGGCGATCCGTCCGACATGGCCATCGTGGAGGCCGTTGTTGTCTTTCCCGCGCCTGGCGTTCCCGTCAGGATGAGAATTTCTTGTCTATGGCCGATCATTGCCAAGCCTCTTTAACAATTCAGCAACTTACACATATTTCATTCGAGCGCACCAGTGTCAGTCGTTTCCCGCAATTCCCGTTAAGCTAGCGAGCGATGTCCGCTTATCACGATGTGTCGCAGAAAACAGACTGGCAGCAAACGGCCAAATCTTTCGAAAATTCGCTTTCTATGGATAAGCTCAGGAATGTGGTACCGTATCGGGAAAGGCGACCTGCTCATCCGCGAACAATGGCATCGACAGCTTGGCACCCCTGCCGGATATGGCGTTGCAAGGTTTCGCTACCCCGCCCCCAGAAAGGCTCGCCATGCAGTTTTCACGACTGTTCGCCGTATTGACAACCGCTCTGCTGTGCACATGCGTGCCCGCCGAGAGGGAAGTTGCTACTTCCAATACAACTGCCCTCGCGACTGCCGTGCAAACTCAGGACGCACGCGCGCTTTCTTTTGTCGAAGAGCGATGTAGCGGTTGTCATGCCTTACGCCCGGGCGTTGAGCCGCCCAATTCGCAGGCACCCAGCTTTGTGGCGGTCGCGAATGACATGGGGTTTAGCCAAGATACGCTGCACGAATTTTTTCGCGATGTACACGATACACCGGATGCGATGTCGATCATGTTGACCAGAGAAGAGGCTGAGATGGCTTCAGCTTACATTATGTCACTTCGCACTCCTCGCTGACGACGCAAAGGCTATTTGCCTCAACATGCGACAGGATATCTCGGCCGGTCTCTACGCCTGGGAGTTCAGAAGGACGGCAATCGCCATAACCAATGTCCGCAATCGGTCGCTTTATCACCAGCATGCCTGACTCGACTTCTTCGTCGATTGGCCTAGGACCGGATTACAAAGACTTTCCTGCGACCCAGAAAGTCGATGGGCTTCCTTTGGTCACGACCTCAGAGGATGGCAGGGTTCGTTCGGAAGAGGGGACCCTGCTGCACCGACTATGGGGCAATCGTCTTGAAGATCGACGACGCGTCCCGCGACAATGTCGGAAGTGCATAGCGATGCTTATGGCGCATTGCGCATTCAGCTAGGGCAAATCCTGCGCCAGATTAATGATGTCGCCGGGTTTCAGCCGGGGGACGGAGGGCCCGCGTGAGATATCGGCATTGCGCTCGGTTCCAACTTCACGTCCAGGACTTAACATGCGTTATCGGAGGGGCTGTCGACGTCGATTGCTGCCGGCCGTCAACGATCGTTTCCAAGAAAGCGCCGTTCGGCCAGGTAAATCCCCACGGTTTGCGTTAAAAAGGGCGTAGTATCGCTGAACGAATCGGACAGTCCGGGCCGCCTAACCAAGGCCGGCACCATGCAGGAATATATATCTCAGTCGAATATCGAACGGTTCAAGAAGCTTATCCGTACCACGACCGATCCCCAGCAATTGTCGACGCTCAAGGATCTTCTTCGACTGGAAGAGGCGAAGAGCGGAACTCATTCGACGAAGCAGGGCCATTAATAGTCATTCGGTCTTCCCGTGGCCGTGCGTATGTCCGGGGCGATCGGCGTAACCAACTTTTCGACGTCAAAAAGCTGCGGGCGTAGACCGATGTCAGGGACCGCATCGTATCGGCGTTCAAGCGCTAGGCCGATCTTGATGCCGCGGGCGTCACCGTGACCACCGATGGAGGGACAGCAAAGCTGAACGGGAAGTTCCTGCATAGAACGAGCGCGACATAGCCCTAGCGTGCGGCCTGGTCGGCGCCGGGAAGGGGGGCAAGGTCGAGGATCGGATTGGTACCCTAACGTTTGGAGCGGACCCGCACACCGGTGTCGCCGACTTCGGTTTCGTCGACGGGCCGACCATCCGCAGCCGAACAATCCGCCCAGAAAAGGATTCATCGCGGTGAATCCCGGCGAACGACGATCTTGGTTCAAACCGGCACGACAAAACTGGCAGATCAGCAGGGCGTCCGGAATCGGTGAATCCCCGTGTGACGGCCACCGCAGGAGAAAAGACCGGCACCGACAGGGTTAGTACGTATCTGGAATCCGGCGTCGCTCATGCGCATCTGCTCGGCAATGCCAAGCAAATTTAGATCGTGGGAAGCAACATGATTATTTCCAGGCGTCACCTTCTGGGAGGTGGCGGCGCACTGGCCCTGAGCATGCTCGGGTCGCAGTCGAACGCTCGCGCAGCGCTTCCGGTACAGGATGACGGCCCTGATCCGCGTCTCATACGCCACGCATTGGATGCGCTCAACAGACACCGAGGCGTGATACAACATCGCGACGTTATCGGCATCGTCGATTTCAGCCAGGCCTCGAGCGCACTTCGCTTCCACATCGTCGACATGGTGAATGGAGCGCATCGAAGCCATCTCGTAGCGCATGGGCGTGGATCGGATCCGGCTCATTGTGGTTGGGTGCTTCGCTTGTCCAATTTACCGGGGTCTGCCGCCTCGTCGAGTGGCTCGTATCTCGTCGGCGAGGATTATGCGGGCAAGCATGGCCGGTCGCGGCGTCTCTCCGGGCTCGATCCCGAAAACAGCAATGTCGAGGCACGACGGATCGTCATCCACGCCGCGCCCTATGTCTCGCAGGAGATCGCACGCAAGACAGGCAAGGTCGGGCGAAGCGAAGGCTGTTTCGCCTTCGCGCGGGCCGACATCGGTCAGGTGCTCGAGCGGCTAGGCCCCGGCAGAATGATATATGCCGCAAAAATGTAGCCGCCCGCATCTTACATCCCGGCGCAAGCCTCCGGCGATCTACGTACTGCCCTGCCTGTACCCGGCGGTTAAGGCTAATCCAATTGATCTGGAGGTGCAGGCGCATGACAATAACCGACATCGGACCGCTACCGCAGGCCTTTGACCTGGAGCAGGCGACGCGCGAGAACCGGAATTATCGTTCGGTCGCGTGGAGCGGGCGCCACCTTCAGGTAACGCTGATGTCGATCGCGGCTGGCCGCGACATCGGGTTGGAAATGCACCCCGACACCGACCAGTTCCTGCGCCTCGATGCCGGCCGCGGCCGGGTCCAGATCGGGCCTGCCAGGGACGAGTTGACCTTCGAGGCCGAGGTCGCAGATGGCTGGTGCATGCTCATACCGGCAGGATCGTGGCACAATGTCCGGAACATCGGCGAAGAACCGATGCAGATTTATGCGATCTATGCACCCGCACACCACAAGCCAGGGAAGATACACAGGACATCTTCCGAAGCGGCGGCCGATGAGAATGACGAACCGGCCGAATGGTCGGTGCAGCCAGCGGTCATCCATCGAGACGAACAGGCATAGCGTAGGTCCTTCGGAGAGGTTGCGGGCCGACGGCTCGCGGCCGTCCACGAGCTGGAGCCCTCGTCGGCATAGGTCGTCGCCCGAAGCGATCCGTTTCTCGCATAATCGCCCGGTGCGCTTCAAAACAGCTGTTGGTTCGCCGACCACAGCCAGACCAGACAAGTCGATCAGCGCGAACGGCGCAAAACCGGCGCTGGCCACCCGTTAGCTCCTTCGGTCTGGCAGAATCGCGGCGCGCCGCAGTTCGGCCGCGCGATCCCGCTTCGGGCTTCAGGCAAATATTCTTGTCCCTGCGCTGCCATCGAGAAGGGACCCGATATCGTCGAGGGCTCCGATCATGGCGGGATTCCCTGTGGCCTGCGCGAACTGCAGCGCCGCCTCGACCTTGGGGCGCATCGAGCCTTCAGCGAGCGCGAGGGAGCGAAGGTCCTTCGGCCTGATCTCGCGGATCGGTTCCTGCTCCGGCTCGCCCCAGCGGGCGTAAACCGCATCGACGTCCGTCAGAATGACGAAGCGGTCGGCCTCCAGGCGGGCGGCGAGCAGCGCCGCCGTCCAATCCTTGTCGACGACTGCTTCGACCCCGGTGAGGCGACTGTCCACACCGGTCACCGCAATCCCGCCTCCGCCGCAGCAAATGGTGACCACACGCCGGTCGACCAGACCGGCGATTTCCTCGAACTCGACGATGCTGGTTGGCCTCGGGGAGGGCACGACGCGCCGGAACCCGTGGCCATCGGGAGCGAACGTCCAGCCTGGCCGCGAGGCCTGCTTTGCCGCCTCGAGGGACGAATAGACGGGCCCGATCGGTTTCGTCGGCTGCCCGAAAGCCGGGTCGTCGGCATCGACGAGGGTCTGCGTCAGCAGGCAGGCGACGCGCCGCGGCGTGATCGCGTTCCGTAACTCCTGCGCGACGACATAGCCGATCATACCCTGCGATTCCGCGCTCAGCACGTCGAGCGGATAGGCGGGAACCGCGCCATAGGCCTCCGCTTCGAGGGCGAGGAGTCCGACCTGCGGGCCGTTGCCATGAACGATCGCAACCTCATTCCCGGCGCATGCGCGTGCGAGTCCGCCCGCAGCAGCCTGCATGTTGCGCCGCTGATTTTCCGCGGTGAGGCTTTCGCCGCGCTTCAGCAGAGCGTTGCCGCCGAGCGCAATGACAAGGCGCATGGCTAGGCCGCCCGACGCGCGCGCTTGATCTTGCCGAGCGGCTCCTGCTGGGTGATGCAATGGATATTGCCGCCGCCGAGCAATATCTCGCGCCCGGGCACGACGACGACCCGGCGGCCGGGAAAAAGATCCGCGAGTATTTGTTGCGCGGGCAGGTCCCGGGGATCGTCATATCCCGGCATCACGATCCGCTCGTTGGCGATGTAGAAATTGACATAGGAGGCGGCGAGCCGGTCGCCCGCCTGGCGCGGCAGGGTGCCCGGCACATGGTCGACATCCTCCGCTTCGTCCGCGGTGATCAGCACCGGTCGCGGCTGGTGCAGCTTGTGGACCTTGAGCGGCCGGCCCTTGGCATCGTGCATCGAAGCCAGCCGCTCGAACGCGTCGGCCGAGATCGCATATTGCGGATCGGCGGTGTCGTCGGTCCAGGTCAGGACCACTTCGCCGGGCGCGACAAAGCGGCAGAAATTGTCGATATGTCCGTCGGTCTCGTCGAGATAGACCCCCTTGGGCAGCCAGAGCACCGAATCGACATTGAGATAGTCGCGCAGCATCCGCTCGATACCCGCGCGGTCGAGGTTCGGGTTGCGGTTCGGGTTGAGCAGGCATTCCTCGGTCGCGAGGACCGTGCCCTCGCCATCGACGTCGATCGAGCCGCCTTCGAGGATGAAGTCGGGCGCGTAGCGATCATCGCGCTCATATTCGAGAACCTTCTCGCCGACGAGGTCATCCTGATCCCACGGGAAATAGAGCCCGTCCCCAAGACCGCCCCAGGCGTTGAACTTCCAGTCGATGCCGCGCACGACACCTTCGTCGCTGACGACGAACGTCGGCCCGCAGTCGCGGATCCAGCTGTCGTTGCTCGTCATCTCCACGACGCGCACGGCGGGGTCGAGCATCTCGCGGGCGATCACATATTGCCCTGGCGAGACGCACACCGTCACGGGTTCGCCCTCGGCGATTGCGGCCGCTACCGCGGCGAACGCGTGCTGCGCTGGCTTGGCGCCGCGCCGCCAATTGTCGGACCGCTCGGGCCACAGCATCCAGCAGCCGATATGCTGCTCCCACTCGGCGGGCATGCGGAAACCATCCGATCGCGGGGTGCTCGAGAGTTGCCTAGCCATTGTTCGGACCTCCGTCTGGGGTGCGCTTGCCGACGCGGATCAGGATCTCGCCGGCGAACAGCGTCAGAAGCGTGCCGCCCCCCACCGCGAGTACATATGCCGGATCGAAAGCGCCGGGCTTGTAGATGAAGAAGACGATCGCCTGGGCGATGAACACCATGCAGAGACCGCTCAGCGCCAGCGCCGTGCCCCGGCCACCGGGCACCCGGTAGGGACGCGGCGTATCGGCATCGATTTGGCGCAGCTTCAGGAAGGACAGGAACAGCAGGAAATAGGGGAGGAGGAACACGACCGAGGAGAAGGCGAAGATCGTCCAGAACAGATCCTCCGCGCTGCTCGCCAGCATCGCATAGAGAATCAGGACCACGGAGGCGATGACGCCGGTGAGGATCGCGGCGCTGACCGGCGTCCGGAACCGGCTGTGCGTCGCCGCGAAAATCGCCGGCAGGTCGCCGCGCTGCGCCGCCTCCGCAGCCGAGCGGTTGGCGCCGATCGTCCAGGTGACCATGTTGGCGACGAAGGTGTAGAGCGCCATGACGGTGAGGATTGCGACGGCCGCGCTGCCCGCCGGGCTGCTCCCGAACAGCCGGCTAAATGTGTCTGGCAGACCTTCGATCAATCCGATCTCCTTGACCGGGAGCGCGAGCAAGATGCCGACCGTCGCGAGGATGTAGAAGAAGGCGATGACCAGGCCGGAGGTGACGATCGCCCGCGGCACGTCGCGTGCCGGGTTCTTCATCTCCTCGCCGGCGCCCGACATCAGTTCGAACCCGAGGAAGTTGTAAACGATCACCGGCAGGAAGGCGAAGCTTGCACCCCAGCTTGGGCTCAGCGTCCTGATGCTGAACTCGTTCGCCGCGCCGTGCCGGGCGGCATAGGCGATGCCGCCGACGCCGATCGCGAGCATGATCGCTACCTTGAACGCGGCCCCGACATTCGGCACCCATTTGCCGACCTCGAGGGTGACAATGCTGATCCCGACCGTCAGCCAGGTGAGACCGAGCGTGATAACGAGCTTGGCGGGGAGGCTCATGTCCGGGGCGACGAGCTCGGCGAGTATCCCTGCGAACAGGATATAGACCGACGGCATCCAGAAGGCGACGTTCACCCACCATAGCCACGCCGTCCGCCCGGCCCAGCGCTCGCCATAGGCGCGGCGGACCCACGCATAGATCCCGCCCTCCTCGGGATAGGCGCTGCCGAGTTCCGCAGTGATCAGCCCATAGGGAATGAAGAACAGCACGAAGGTTAGCACCCACCAGAAGATCGATTGAACGCCGATGGCTGCCGAAGCGGCGAGCTGGTCGATGATCAGGATCGCGCAAACGGTAAACAGCGTCATATCGAGCCGCCGCAGCACCCTTCGGAAGCGCGGCTTGGCGACAACAGGCTCGGCGATCGTGGCCATGGCGGCCTCCTTGGCTCAGGGTTTGAGAAAGCTCTCGACCCGTCCGCGGTGGTAAGCAGCCAGGTCGGATGATGGCGGGCTGAGGCGGGGATAGACGAAGTGGACCAGCAGCCCCTTCTCGGTATGCAGCCGGTTCTCGGCCTGGTCGAAAATGATCGAGCGCGGTCCGTCCATGACCGAATCGGTCACCTCGACGCCGCGCGACGCGGGCAGGCAGTGCATGAACTTTGCATGGGCCGGCGCCAGGGCGAGAAGCGCCTCGTTGATCTGATATGCGGGCATGAAAGCGGCCGTGCGATCCGGGATTTCGGCTTCCTGCCCGATCCACCACCACAGGTCCGTGTAGAGGAAATCGGCGTCGCGCACTGCCGCCTCGACATCGTCAGTGACGATGAGCGAGCCTCCGCTCGCCTCGGCATTGGTGCGGGCAATTGCCTGCCACGCCTCGGGGGCCTGATAGCGTTTCGGTGCGGCATGGGTGAAATGCATCCCCATCTGGGTGCAGATCATCATAAGCGACGAGCACACATTGGTCGCGTCGCCGATGAAGGCGATCTTGAGATCGGTCAGCGATTTGCCCGAGGGAGCATGCTCGATCATCGTGAAAACGTCGCACAGCGCCTGCGTCGGATGATTATAATCGGTAAGGCCATTGATCACCGGGACCGTTGCATTAGCCGCCAGATCGAGAACGGTCTGGTGCTTCAGAGTGCGCGCCTCCATCACATCGACCATCCGGCTGATCACATGCGCTGTGTCGCCTATGCTTTCGCGCGCACCCAGATGGATTTCCCCGGGCTTGAGATAGAGGGCGTGCCCGCCAAGCTTGGTCATGGCGACCTCGAACGAGACGCGGGTCCGGGTTGACGGCTCCTCGAAGATCATCCCGAGCGACGCGCCGGCAAGTAGCTTCGGGCACGCGCCGTCCCGGTCGGCTTCCTTGAGAAGACCGATCAGATCGATAATGCGCAGCAATTCTTCGCGGGCGAAATCCTGCGTGTCGATGAAGTGTCGAGGCTGGTCTGTCATGATTTTCGCCCGGCAGCCGGGGGAAGGGAGCAGCGAAGCCTTATCGGCAAGGGCGCTTCCCTCCCGTCGATCGGTGTCTGAACTGATGTCGGCAGACGGAACAGCGGGGTCGCTTGCTCCCCGCCGGACCATCGCTTGCGAACCGATACTAGCGGGTCGCCCGGCGCGCGGCGAAGAAGCCCATGGCAAGCAGTGGAATCAGTGCGGCGGCAACGCGTGTGGTCGGCAAGGCCGAAATGCGCTGCAGCTTCTTGCGCATGGGTCGCGAAATCCCCACCCCTTTCGCGATTTTCGATATGTTCTGCTTCAGCATGATCGTCTCCTTTTCGTAGCCGATCCTAGCTCGCTAAGTGGTATGGCAAATACGTAGATGACACAGGGGCGATACAAAGGTGCACGCCTCGTACCCACTGCATCAGGCCATGAAACCATCCTATCGAGATGGTTCGAGCGCTTAGTCCGGCCGCTCGTCCGGCGTGTCTTCAGGGTGGCTCTCCGGGAGGACAGGCGCTTCGGAAGGCGAGTGAAGCGGCTGCGGCTCGTGCGTCGGTGCCGGACGCTCGGGCAGGCGCTTTTCCGGTCGCTCGGAAGGTCTGTTATCCGGGTATTCCGGATGTCGGATTGGCGACCCGGTTAAGAGGGGCAGCGTGGGTTGCACGAGGGACACTCCTTTCGAACCTCCTGATCGGCGCCAACTCTTCGACAACGGGTCGCGCGCGCCTAACTATCGGGAACATCTCGTAGAAGGATGGCGCAACGCAATAGATGACATCGCCTTCCCTTTACGGCACGAGAACCAATGCACCTTCGACCTTCCCCGAACGCAGCAGATCGAGCGCGGCATTTGCGTCACCAAGCGGCATTGCCGTCACGCGCGTTTCGATCGGACATCGCGCTGCGAGTGCGAAAAACTCGGTGCCGTCCGCGCGCGTGAGATTGGCCACCGACTGAATCGATCGCTCTTCCCAAAGATCGGCATAAGGAAAGGCTGGGATTTCCGACATATGAATACCGGCGCACACGACGCGTCCGCCTTTCCGGACCCTTTTTAGAGCTTCGGGGATGAGCGCTCCCACCGGCGCGAAGATGATTGCGGCATCGAGCGCTTCGGGCGGCGCGGTGGTCGAACTGCCGGCCCATTCGCACCCGAGGCTGAGCGCGAATTCCTGGCTCGCTGTGTCGCCCTCGCGCGTGAAGGCAAACAGCTTGCGCCCGTCCGCGAGGGCGACTTGCGCCAGTATATGCGCTGCCGCGCCAAATCCGTAGAGTCCGATAAGCCGGGCGTCGCCCGCCATGCGATAGGCGCGGTACCCGATGAGGCCCGCGCACAGCAGGGGCGCCGCATGCAAGTCGTCATAGTTGTCGGGCAGACGGAAACAGAAGCGCGCGTCGGCGATGCAATGCGAGGCGAAACCGCCGTCGCGCGTAAAACCGGTGAACACAGGTGTATCGCAAAGATTCTCGCGCGCCGACCGGCAGTATCGACAATGGCCGCAACTGCCGCCGAGCCACGCCACACCAACCCGTGTCCCGACGGGGAGATTGTCCACCCCTTCGCCAATCGCCTCGACCCGGCCGACCACCTCATGTCCCGGCACGATCGGAAGACCGCCGCAGATATCGCCATCGGCAATATGAAGATCGGTACGGCACACGCCGCACGCGGTTACTGCGATCCGGATTTCGCCCGGCCCCGGTTCCGGCATCGGCCGCTCTACGCCATGCAGCGGCTCGCCCGGCGCGTCGAGCTGCATGGCAAGCATGGCTTTGCGCATCCGGCTACGCCCTATTTCCAGGAGCAATTTCTTCGTCTGTCCGCTCGTCAGGGGATTGGACGGGCGCGGCGTTTGAAGCGGAACGTCTCATCCGGCGGGTTCGCGAAGATCGATCTCGAGCAGCGCGAGTGTCGCATCGCCCTCATAAGGGCTCGACTTGAATCCGAGCGTTCGCTCGACGTCGATCGCTTCGCGATTGGCGCGGCTTTCGATCGAACGCAAGCGCTTGACGCCTCGCTTTCTCGCGAGGTCAACGGCATGATTTAGCAGGCTCCAACCGACCCCGCGGCCCTTGTAGGTCGGGCGAATCGCGATCGCGACCTCGGCGACCTCAAATCTGTCATCCGCGGCGATCAGCAAGCTCGCGACGAGGTCGCTCGTTGCGCTATCAAATGCGAGAAGATGTTCGCGATGGCGGTGATCGACGCTGGTCATGGCCATGAGCTGCGCGCTCGACAGGTGCGGCTGCGCGCTCAGGAAACGAAACCGCATGTCTTCGGAAGCCAGCCCGTCGTAAAAGCGGGTCAGCAAATCCGCATCATCGGCCGCGACCGGTCTCAACTTCAACTCGGCGCCGCCCCGGGTGACGATGCTCGTACCGGGGCTTTCGGAAAGTGTCATATCCAGCGAATTCTCGGTCATCTTGTTGGTCCTCAACTTTTTCTGACTGGCCGCGCCGCGCAGTGTCAGCGTGCTGTTGATCCTGTTCCGGAGCAGGCCGATATCTTGCTTATCGTCATTGTCTCGCGGCCACCCTGGCAGGCCGGTGGACGGCGTGTTGGGGTAATGATGGTGTACATGCCCAAACTCCTTCGCCGCCGGAGTTTAGCGCACCGTAACCGCTGCGCAGTTCGTAATTCTACGGAAGGTCCATCTTGTGTCGCGATGTGCGCAGCCGGTGATTTGCCGCAAACCCCAGTATGACCCTGGAGCAGTGTGGACATCCTTGTTGGCGCGGGGAGTGGCAAAGTATCGATCGGTCGCGGCACGGGTGATTTGCGGCTGCAAATTTGTGTGCCGCGTCTCGCCAGCCTAGTGGGTCGGTTCGGGTTTCGCCGGTCCTGCGAGGCGCTGAAGGCCGGGGGAGCCCGCCAGCTTGATGTAGGAGCGCGCGGCGAGCGCCAGTCCAATGGCCTTGTCGCTTCCGGCAAGCGGAAAGCGGAAGACGCTCAGCTTGCCGTCTTCGCGGGTGACGGTGAAGCCGACGCTTTTCTGTCCCGCGATTAGCCGCGCAAATCGCTCGTTGTAGGACATGACGAGCAAGGGGCCGCCCTCTTCCGCCTTGCAGGCCAATGTCACCGTGTAGTCGCTGGTTCCCGCTTCGATCCGGGCCGGATATTCGCGACCCTCGATACAGGGCTCGCGGGCCTCAATATAAACCAAGCAATCAGGTCCGCACATCAGTCCGAAAGCCGTATTCTCCCCGTCGGTGGTCAGTGCCAGGGCCATGCGGTCATCCGCCATCAAGATCCAGTCTTCGAAATGACCAGTAAGATCCTGCGCCACAACCGGCGCAGGCAGGAAGAGAGCCATCGCCAAAATTGCGGCGATCGATTGTTGCGACGCTGGTGAGCTTGTCGGGTGCGCGCGCCTTGGTTGCATGGATCGCTTGCCTTCCGGGTTGGGGTGACGAGGGAAGCGTCGCGCGGCGTTCGCGACCGGACCGACATGATGACTTCCGGGGAGCCGCCCCGACATGAAGGAAGCGACAATCGGGTCGAGGTTCAATCGGCACCGGAAGCGACGTTCCCATCGCTTCCGGCCCTTTTGCCGTCGAGGTCGCAACCTTGGCCGGCCTGTTCCTGCTAAGGCCTCTACGCGGGAGCCTCAATACGCAGAGTAACGTAGGTAGGCGATCTGATCTTGCAGTTGTTGGTCCGGCGCTTCTCGACACCTGATCACGCCGGTCTTCGCGGATAGCTAGCGTCGTCATCGACGATCCTGCTCAAAAAAACTTCAGAAGCGTGGGCGCGTCACCCGGCCAGACGGGCTACCCTTTACCGTATGTTTGTGTCTTTGACGGCCGCAGATGCCTGTCACAATCAATGCTCGCCCGTTATGCTGTAGCGACTGGGACCACCGCAATCATTTCAGCAGCGTGCGGTGAACCTGCCATTCCCACGTCGCGCATGTCGGCGGTCCAGGCCGGCGGGGCTGGCTGGATTGCGAGGCGCGGTGCCGGATCGCCATCCCGACTAATGCGAATTCGTGCGTCGAGCGCGACCACGCCTGCGGGATCCGCCAGAAGCGGGTTGATGTCCAGTTCGACGATATCGGGGAGTTCCGCAGCCATGGCCGACAGGGCACCGAGAACGTCCGTGACGGCCTCTATATTCGCGGCGGGCTCACGGCGGTAGCCGACGAGGAGCTTCGAGATATGGGTCGCTTCGATCATTGCTCGGGCTTGGGCTTTGTTGATCGGCGGCAACGCGAGCGCTTTGTCGGCCACGACTTCAACCGCTGTCCCGCCGGAACCGAACAGCAGGAGCGGGCCGAAAAGCGGATCGGTTGCGATGCCGGCGATCAACTCGTGCGAATGTTTTCTTTCAACCATGGTCTCGACCGCGTAGCCGAATATCCGCGCGTCGGGATGCTCGAAACGGATGCGCGTTTCCATCGCACAGGCAGCTCCTGCGGCGGCCTTTCGACTTGAAAGTCCGAGTGCGACGCCGCCCGCGTCGGACTTGTGGCTTATGTCGGGCGACACGATCTTCACGGCGTAGGGAGGCGCTAGCCCGCCGATCGCATCGCATATCGTTTCGGGTGCGGTGGCGAAGCGCATTGGCACCACCGGTATCCGATAGGCAGCGAGCAGCGCCATTGCCTCGACCTCCGTCAGCAGCGTACGATTGTCGGCGCGCGCGCGGGCGATGATCGCTTTCGCGCTGCTTGTATCTGGCAGTGTTTGGCAGTTGCCCGGCGCGGCGTCGATCAAGGGTACACGAGCACGCGTTGCGGCGAGCAAATAGCCTAAGCTGCCGACCGCGTCCTCCGGCATCGAGTAAAGCGGAATACCCGCCTGTTTTAGCGTCGCACGCGCGCCCGACATATTCGCGTCCCCGAGCCAGCAGCCGATCACGGGCTTGGAAATGCCCGCCGCCCGCGCGGCTTGCACCGCTTCACCGACAACCTCGGCGAAAGCCGCGGCGGGCGCCATCGCGGTTGGACAGTTCATGACCAGCAATGCGTCGACACCGTCATCACGCAGCAGGGTGCTGATGGCATCTCTGTAGCGCTCCGGGGTGGCATCACCGACGATATCGACCGGATTGGCGTGCGACCAGCTTACGGGGAGTGCCGCGTCCAGCTCCGCCAGGGACACCTTCGAAAGGGTCGCGAGCTCGGCGTGGGCACCCGCGAGGGCATCGACGGCGAGGATGCCGGCGCCGCCGCCATTGGTGACAATTCCCAAACGGTCGCCCGTACAGCTGCGGTATGCGGTCAGAATTTCGGCAGCGTCGAACAACTGCGTGAGCGTGTCGACCGTGACGATGCCCGCACGATCGAAGGCGGCACGATAAACATCGTAAGCGCCCGCGAGCGCGCCGCTATGCGACAGCGCCGCGGCTGCTGCCGCAGGCGAGCGTCCGGCCTTGATTGCGATGATGGGCTTGTCGCAGGCCGCAGCGCGCGCTGCCGACATGAATTTGGCGGCGGCACTGAGACCTTCGACATACAGCAATATGGCGTCGGTGTTCGGGTCCCGCGCGAATAGACTTATCAGATCACCGACATCGACCTCAGCCATGTCCCCAACCGATACGATGGCGGAAAAACCGATCTCGCGTCTATCGGCCCAGTCCAGCATCGCGGTGACAAGCGCGCCGCTTTGCGAGATCAGCGCGAGGCGGCCTGGTCGGGCCTGCGTGCGCGCGAAGCTCGTGTCGAGCCGGGAATGGGGAGCAATCACGCCGAGGCAATTGGGCCCGATGATCCGCAGGCCCGACCGCTCCGCCGCGTCGAGCATCTTTTGCCGGAGGCCCGATTCTTGCGACACACCCGCGGAGAGGACGACCGCGCAGCGCGTGCCAAGCGATCCCAGCTGTCCGATAATCGCGGGCACGGTTTCCGCTGGCGTCATCAGCACGGCAAGATCGGGGGCGGCAGGAAGGTCGTCGACCGTCTCGGCCCAAATAACCGCTGCGGTTTCGATCGGATGCGGACTGACAGCGTAGATCGGGCCGTCGAAACCCGCAGCGACCAGATTGGCAAGAACGCGTGTTCCAAGCGAACCCGGCTGTTGCGATGCGCCGACAAGCGCGACCGACCGCGGCTTCAACAACGCGTCGAGATTGCGAATCGACATGTCCCTACCTTCTCAAATGCGGTTAGAATTCCCCGCGTGCGCGAGAATGACCCACCCTTCCTGAACGCGGCTATCGGTAGATTCCCGCATGGAAATGGCAGGGGTCGCGGCTGGCGGAGGGGCGATTCCCCGCGAGCCGTGGGGTCGAACAAGAAAAGCTCAGCATGTATCGCACATGCGAAAAAGGGTTTAGAACGGCAGCCATAGACGGTGCGTAATTTCGGCTTTGCAGCCACATCTGAGCGGTCGGAGGCCGCGAGGCCAATGTCGATTAAGCAGCAAAATTTTCCAGAGCGCCTCACAATTGCTCTGGCGATCGTCTTGGTCGCGGCCGGTCTTCGATACGCGCTTGGGCCCTGGCTTGGCGAAAATGCGGCCTTTTTGCTATTCGCACCGGCAATTCTGGCCGCTTCCATTTTCGCCGGTACGCTTGCCGCGTCGATCGCCATCCTGCCAGCGCTCCTGCTTGGGCTTTATTTTGCAGGGATGCGGGACGCCGATGCGGTAGATATGGCGGAAGCGTGTGTGTTTCTGCTGAGCGCTGGCTGGGTGGTAGCGCTGACGCGCATCGCGGATAGATGGCACAGTCGAATGCGCGATAGCGAAGAGAATGCCGTACGCGGCCGCGCCGAGGCCGATCTTCTTGCCGAAGAGTTCAGCCTGCTCATTGACGGAGCTCAGGGCCACGCCATCTACCTCCTCGATCCGGAAGGCCGGGTGACGGTATGGAACAAGGGCGCGGAGCGGCTCAAGGGCTGGACTGAAGCAGAGGTCATCGGATGCGATGCCTCGATCTTTTACCCCGTCGATGCCGTCGCGGCCGGCCGGCCTGCCGAGGATCTCGCATGCGCTGTCCAGGATGGGCGCTTTGAAACGGAGGGCTGGCGTCTGCGAAAGGATGGATCGGAGTTCCTTGCCGACGTCTCCATCACCGCGTTGCGCAGGGGTGACGGAAGCTTGCGGGGCTTTGCCAAGCTCGTATCCGACATCACCGATCGCAGGGCGGCCGAAGAAGCCCTTCGGTCGCAGGAAAGCCATCTTCGCTCGATTCTGTCGACGGTGCCCGACGCGATGGTCGTCATCGACGATCAGGGATTGATCCTCTCGTTCAGCGCCGCTGCCGAACGATTGTTCGGTTACAGCGAAGCCGAACTGCTCGGCGTCAACGTCAGCGAGTTGATGCCGTCACCTGATCGGGAGCGGCATGACGGCTATTTGCGGCGATATCTCGAAACGGGAGAAAAGCGCATCATCGGGATCGGGCGCGTCGTCTTTGCACAGCGCAAGGATGGTTCGACCTTCCCTATGGAGCTTAATATCGGCGAGGCAACAGGCGACGCCCATCCGCTTTTCACGGGCTTTATTCGCGACTTGACCGAGCGTCAGAAGACGGAAGAGCGGCTCGAGTCGCTGCAGTCCGAGCTCATCCATGTCTCGCGCGTGAGCGCAATGGGAACGATGGCGTCGACGCTGGCGCACGAACTCAATCAGCCGCTGACCGCCGTCGCCAATTATGTCGAGTCCGTTCGGGACCTGCTCGCCGAGCCCAATCTGGAGGATATGCCAATGATCCGGGACGCGCTCGACGATACAGCTGCGGAAGCGCTGCGAGCAGGCCATATCGTCCGGCGGCTGCGCGACTTCGTGGCCCGCGGCGAGGTCGAAAAGACGATCGAGAAACTGCCCTTGCTCATCAACGAGGCGGCAGTGCTTGGACTGATGGGCGCTCGAGAGAAGGGCATCGAACCGCGATTCGACCTCGATCCCTATGCTTCGCCCGTCCTTGTCGACAAGGTTCAGATTCAGCAGGTCCTCATCAATCTCATCCGCAATGCGGTGGAAGCGATGGCCGATAGCCCCGTTCGCGAGCTTACCGTGACGAGCAGGCCCGACCAGCCGGGATGCGTGCGCGTTATCGTTGCGGATACGGGGCCAGGGGTCGCACCAAAGGTCGTCGATCAGCTGTTCAGCGCCTTTGTGAGCACCAAGAGCGAAGGCATGGGTCTTGGTCTGTCCATTTGCCGGACGATCGTCGAGGCGAATGGCGGCCGTATCTGGATGGAGCCGCGCCAAGGAGGTGGCACAGAATTTCACTTCACGGTCGTAAGTGCGAAGGTCGGGGGTCAGGAAGATGGATAAGAAACTGGTGCATATCGTCGATGACGAGGATGCGATCCGTCGCTCGGCGAGCTTCATGCTCAAGACGTCAGGCTATGCGGTCCAAACTTGGCCGAGCGGCGTCGCCTTCCTTAAGGAGGTCCGGCACGCCCCGGAGGGATGCGTCCTGCTGGACGTCCGTATGCCCGAGATGGACGGCCTCGAAGTCCAGCAGGCGCTGCTCGATCAAGGCGTGACCATGCCGGTCATCGTGCTCACCGGCCACGCCGATGTCTCGATCGCGGTGCGCGCCATGAAAGCGGGCGCAGTAGACTTCCTCGAAAAACCCTTCGAAAAGGCTGTACTGACCGCCGCGATCGAAGGCGCGTTCGGTCGGATCGCGAAAGCCGATGGGGCCATCACCCGGGCTGCCGACGCCAATGTCGTGCTCGGCATCCTTACCCCGCGAGAGCGTGAGGTACTGGATGGTCTAGCGCAGGGACTCCCCAACAAGACGATAGCCTATGATCTCGGCATCTCGCCGCGCACCGTCGAAGTGCATCGCGCCAACCTCATGGCGAAACTCGACGTGCGCAGCCTCTCGGACGCTTTGCGGCTCGCCTTCGCGGCCGGACTGGGGGTCCCGGATCCCCGGAACATTACGTAGCGACCAGCAAGCCTCGACCGCTAGAAGGTCGATATGGCTTCCGACCCTGCCCCGCACGGCGACCGCCGATCGCAATCACGAGCCGCAATCCGGGATCTGACCGATCGCGAGCGCGAAATCGTCGCGGGACTCGTGCGCGGCCTGACCAACAAGCAGATCGGGCGCGAACTCGGCATCAGCCACAGAACCGTCGAAATACATCGTGCAAGAGCCATGCGAAAGCTGGGCGCGCCGACTCTCGCCGCCTTGCTGATATCCGTAATGCCGGACCGCGATAAACTCGAACCGCAGCGTCCCGTCCGATAGAGCGGGCGAAATGGCGCAGGCAACGGGCCGTGACGGCTTGCCGCCGCGCCGCGCAGTTTCAGAGGCCATGCTCGCGTTCGCAAGCGATGCAGCGGCTGGCAGCAGGAACCGCGTCGAGCCGCGCGGCCTCGATGGGCACGCCGCACTCGATGCAGAGGCCATAGAGCCCCCCGTCGAGCCGCGTTATCGCTTGCCGCGTCAGTTTCATTTCGTGGATCACCGCGCGTTCGCCCGCGTCGAGCGGTTCGTCGTCTGCACGTTCAATCGCCTGGTCGGGGAGGTCGTGGTCGAGCGGCTCGCGGCGCGGTGCCTCAAGCCGTTCGATCTGCGCTTCAAGCTCGGCCACACGCGCGGTGAGGCGTTCGCGAATTTCAGCGAACTCCTTCATCATTCGGCCTTTCTCGATGCGATCATCACGGCAACTTCGTCCAGCAGTTCTCGGCATTCCTTCTTCAAGGCCTCTATCCGATCGTCGTCCTTCGGCGCCGGGCCTTTCCCGATGCGCTCGAGCTCGGCCGCAACCATATGATGGCGGTCGGCAATGGCCCGAAAATCGCGGTCCTCCAGACTGAGCGCGTGGAGGATAATCCCCTCGCCGGGAAACTGGGCGTGCAGGTCTTGTCCGGCTTCGGCCATCACTGATCCTTTTTGCTCGCGCGCCGCCGGGCGGATCGCGCGATCTGCAGATGCATTGACGATGGGGCGCCTGCCGCCGCCTGTCGCTACGCAATTGCCCCTAATCCAGGGTCCCTCGCAAGCGAGCCGGGAGGCCTGATCCACGCGGATTGCTGCTACGTACTCTTCCCTAATCCTCGCGGCGGCTCGGTGAGTTATGGAGAACGCTGGTCAGGCTTCTGGCCTGCCGATCGGATCGGACGGATAACAAGGACCAAAGCTTTGGGCATGCGGCGTCGCGCTGGAATATTTCCGATAGTGGGAGCTCTCCTTCTCTCCACCTCGGCGATCGCGCAATCGGACGTGCCGCCCGGTTCGGTCATCGGCGCGGCGGAAACGCTCAAACCGGGCGAGTATCTTTGGGCGCCGGAGATTGCACCGCGCGGCCCGCTTCTACTCATCGTCAGTCTCGCTACCCAGCGCGCGACGTTATACCGAAATGGCATCCCGATCGCGATCACGACGGTATCGACGGGAAAGCCCGGCCATCGCACGCCGGTCGGCGTGTTCACAATCCTCCAGCGCGAGGCGAAGCATTTTTCGAGCATCTACGACAATGCGCCGATGCCCTATATGCAGCGTCTCACCTGGGGCGGCGTCGCGTTGCACGGCGGAAATCTTCCCGGCTACCCTGCCTCGCATGGCTGCATTCGCCTCCCACACGAATTTGCGCGGCTCCTTTATGGCGCAACGCGGCTTGGCATGACCGTAATCGTCACCAACGTGGCAGATGTTCCGCGGATCGCCCCGAGCGATCCGCTGGCCTGGGACAATCGCGACGTCGCTGTCGGAGCCGCCGACTGGCACCCCGAACGGGCCCCAGCGGGTTCGATATCGGTCGTCATCAGCTCCACCGACCAACGCGTTGTGGTGCTTCGCAATGGTATCATAATCGGCTCGGCGCCGGTTCGGATCGAAGGGCCAGTCACCGGGACAACCGTCTTCGTGCGGCGGAGCGGTGCGGCGGGGCAAGGTGACTGGCTTCGGGTGGAATTGCCCGAACGCGTCGCGACCGCGCACCCCGAGAGCTTTGAAGGCCGCATCAGCGTCGACCCTGCGTTTCGCGCCGCGCTTGAACCTTTGCTCGAGCCCGGTACGAGCGTCATCATTACCACCGACTCGCTCCGACCGGCGGGGACTCCCGCGCTGCCCTTTCGCCTCGAAGACGATCGCGTCAAACACTCCGGCAGGTAAAGACAATCGTCTCTTCCCTGCCTGGTGCAGCAGCGGATGCGGCCATTAAAAGCCGGGGCGAAGCGCCGCAATCGAGGTCGCAAGAAGAATGAGCGACAAGATGCCGGCGCCAATGCGCAGCCGCAGGCTATCCTCGGCGGCATGAAAAAACCGATGATCATATGACATACGGCAGTCCTTGCGTCGGTGCGGGCCCGGACGGGCAAAGTGGAGACTATGGTCTGCCGGCGGGAAATCCCGCCGGCGACGCGGCATCAGTCGCCGAGCTTGACCTTGCGGACGCGCTTTTCTGCCTTCCTGCTCTTCCCGATCTCGAGGGTCAGCAAGCCATGTTTGAACTTGGCCGTGACTTCATCCTCGTCGGCATCGACCGGGAGAGAAATCTGGCGCTCGAAGTGGCCATGGCGGCGTTCGTTGATCAGGCACCCTTCTTCGCGTCGTTCAGCGCTCTCATGCTTCTCGGCCGCGATCGTGAGGACGCCGTTAGCGATCTCCACCTTGACGTCCTTGTCGGTGAGACCGGGGAGTTCTGCGGACAGCCGGTAGCTGTCGCCGGCATCGCTCAACTCGATCGCGGGCTTCGGCATGACGAATCGCGGCACGAGACTGAGCAGGCTGCGACCGGGCTTGCCCATTTCGTCGATGAAACGATCGACTTCGGCGCGAAGCCAGTCGGCCGCTCCGAACTGGGCGGGTGCGGGCGGCGTGGCGGCCGCAGCGTTGGCGCGGGCGGGGGTCATGTCGTTCATGAATAGTCTCCTCTTGAGCATCTGCGATCGCAGCAAGCGTTCGGTCGACGGGGGAACCCGCAAAGTGCGGGCTTCGGTGATTTAGGGGAGCGGCGATCATGCGTTGAATCGGGAATGCTACGTAAGGGCGAGGGTCCCCGGGGGCGTTTCATACCCTTACGGGGAAATGCGGATAGGCCGGGACTGCCGGGCGGCCCAGAACAGCATCGACTTGGTTGAGGAGACCGCGAAGGGTCTGGGAGATTGCCAGGCTCTGGCTTGGAGGGGACTGTGCTTGCTCTCAAGGCGGCACAGGATTTCCGCAGAGCCTTCGCGGTCGTTTCAGCCAGGTTTGTCTTTGAATGCGATTCCGATTTCATCCGCGACCCGATGCGATCGCTGCAATCAGGGATGCAGTGCTGCGGGGAGGCGATTGCGACCCGGCTTCTCGCGGCACTGCTAGCAACGTCGGCGCCCTTGTACGGCGCCTTTCCCCCCACGTCGCAGGAGACGAACGATGAAGAAGTCCGACAGCCAGCTGCAGCATGACGTTATGGCGGAACTCGAATGGGAGCCTGCCGTCGAACATGCCGAGATCGGCGTCGCCGTAAACCAGGGTGTTGTCACCCTGTCCGGCTATGTGAAGAATTTTACCGAGAAGCTTGCGGCCGAAAAGGCGGCGCGGCGCGTTTCGGGCGTCAAGGCGATCGCCGAAGAGATCAAGGTCCGCCTCGCCTCCGACAGCAAAATGGCGGATCATGAGATCGCCAAGCGGATCGTCGACATGATCGCCTGGACGGTCGCGATTCCCGAAGACAAGATCAAGGTTAAGGTCGAGCATGGCTGGGTGACGCTCACGGGCACGGTCGACTGGTATTTCCAGAGCAATGAAGCCCGCAAGGCCGCCGGGCGCGTCTCTGGCGTAATCGGGGTCAGCAACCTGATCGAGGTCAAGCAGCTGCCCGCGCCTGCGGACGTCAAAGACCGCATCGTCTCGGCGTTCAAGCGTCAGGCAAATCTCGATGCCGCAGGCGTGACCGTGACCACCGATGGTGGCACGGTGAGTCTGCGCGGAAACGTCCACGCCTGGAACGAGCGCGGCATCGCCGAGCGCGCCGCTTGGTCGGCACCCGGCGTGACCAAGGTCGAGGACCATCTGACGGTCGCCTACTGAAATCGACCCCGGCCTTTCAGGCCTACTGCGGCCGCTCCGGTGACGGGGCGGCCGCTTCTTATCCGTATGTTTGCGCATACCGAGCAGTGCGCGCCGTAACTACGCTGGAACGAGATAAGGAGTTGGCTCATGAAGAATATTCTTTTGCTCGTTCACCACGACGCGGGCCAGGAAGCCCGGCTACAGGCCGCCCTCGATATTACGCGCGCGGTCGACGGACATCTGGCCTGCATCGACGTCACGCCGTATCCGGTCCTCGCCGGCAATGAAGTCATGGGATATAGCGACACCGTCGTCGTGTACGACGAGCGTGACAGCGAGGCGAAGAACAAGGCGGCCATCACCGACCGCCTGGCACGCGAAGATGTAAGCTGGACCTGGGCGGACGTCATGGGGGACATGACAACCTCGGTCCTCGAAGCGGCCGATCTGGCCGACCTGATCATCCTCAATCGCGCGCTCGCCGGACACCCGCTTCCGGATATGCGCGACATCACGAGTTCCATTGTCTCGCGCACAAGTGCCGCGGTGCTCGCGGTGCCGGAGACGCTGGATCGCTTTTCGCTGGATCGCGCTCTGGTGGCTTGGGATGGCGGACGGTCCTGCGCGGCGGCGCTCCGCGCGGCAGCGCCTTTGCTCGCGCTTGCCACCGATGTCGAAATATTCATGGCCCGCGAAGATGAGGTGCGAAACGGTCCCGATGAAGCGGCCACCTATCTGTCCCGGCACGGCATCCATGCCGCGGTGAAGATCGTCGATCGATCCCATCATCGTCCCGACGCACTCATCGCGAGACAATCCGAGGCTTGGCGTGCCGATTATGTCGTGATGGGCGCTTATGGCCAGGGACGGCTGAGGGAAGCCTTCGGCGGCGTTACCAAGCGCATGTTGCAAGAAAGCACCCTGCCGCTTCTCCTCGGGCATTGATGGCGTTTCTGCCGATCCCGGGGCGGCAGTTCAGTGCCGCACGGGGCGTGGCCTTGTCAGCGCCCCTTGCGCGATGGCTATTTTTCCAGGGGTCTGCCTGGGTAACCGATGAAGTTTAGCCAAGGCCTGAAGTCATGAGGAACAACCCTCGAGTCCTGATCGTCGAAGACGATCCCGCCGTCCGGCGGTCGCTGCTGCTGCTGCTCAAGGGGCGCAATTTCGACGCCATCGCCTTTCCTACAGTGGCGCAGGCATCCGCCGATGCAGTGGTAAACCCGCCCGCCTGCCTCGTTGCCGATTATCGACTGGAGGATGGCGACGGTATCGCGCTGCTCGAGCAGTTGCGGGATCGGGGCTGGACCGGGCCTGCCATTTTGATTTCGGGGTTCGGGTCGACGGAGGTGTCGAACCGCGCGGTCGAGGTCGGCTATTCGGCTGTATTCGACAAACCGCTGCGCGAACACGCTCTCGTCGATACCGTCAGGCGCCTTGCCGGCGAAACCACCTGACCGGAAGATGCGCCAATCGGCCTAGCGCGTCCCGGAGCGCTGCCGGAGCAACGCTCGGCAACGTTTGAACCCTTTTCTCTATCCGGCTTTGATCGCCTCATGGTCGAGCAGATTTATGAGCCTGGTGAGCAACTCGCGCTGGCTTGGAAGTATCGCATCACTGGCCTCGGCGAGCGTCAACCATCGCGCGGCATCGATCTCGGGAAAGTGCTGGCGACGGCCGCTGCGCGGCGGCCACTCGATCTCGAACCGGTTGCTGACGATCTCCGTTGGATCGACGGCTTGCTCAATCGCGAAGGCCGTCACCCTTTTGCCACCGGTCTGACGGATGCTGCCAAGCGGCTGAAGGGCACCGCTGAAGTGTATCCCAATCTCTTCCGACACCTCGCGGCGGGCGGCCTCTTCGGGCGATTCGCCTGCTTCGACGACACCTTTCGGTATCTGCCACGCCTCTTTCTCCCGGCCGCGCCAATAGGGCCCGCCGGGATGGACCAGGAGAACCAGCAGGCCCTCGGCAGATTGGCGATAGAAAAGCACGCCGGCGCTGTGCGGCATCTTCCCGGGCATGACCTTGTCGCTCCTGACATGAGAGTTGAGGAAGCTGCTCTCTTCCCCGACGGGGTCCCTGTTCATCCGTATCATTGCGCATAGTCACGACATGCGATTTTGCCGCAACCTTGGCGCTGACTGTATAGGAGCGCAACATGAAGACGGTACTTCTGCTGGTCCATGACGATGAGGGCCAGGACGCGAGACTTGACGCCGCCCTTGGTATTGCCCGCGCTCTCGATGGTCACCTCGCCTGTCTCGACGTGACATCGAGTCCGATCATTGCCGGCGAAATCTATGTCGGTTTCGGCGAGTCCGCGATCCTGTCTGACGAACGCGCCGGCGAGGCCCGGAACCAGACCGCGATGAGCGACCGGCTTTCTCGCGAGGATATCGACTGGAGCTGGGCTGATGCAACGGGCGACATCGCGAGCTGCGTTTCCGACGCGGCCGACCTTGCCGATCTCATCGTCCTCAACCGCGCGCTCGATGGTCACCGGGTGCCGGACATGCGCGCGATCGTGACGCACATCCTGGCTCGCACCCATGCGCCCCTCATCGCGGTCCCGCCCGCGCTCGAGCGCTTCGAGTTCGACCGCGTGCTCATCGCCTGGGATGGCCGCTCTTCGTCGGCAGCCGCCCTTCGTGCGAGCGTTCCCCTTCTTTCGCTCGCCAAGGAGATCGAAATCTTTACGGCGCGCGACGGAGATAATGGCGCCGATCCCGCGGACGCGGCCGCCTATCTGTCCCGCTATCGCATCCGGGCGGAAACCCGCGTCACCGCGCGTGGCGGTCGCCACCCCAGTGCGTGCATTGCTGCGGAGTGCGATCGCTGGAGCGCAGACTATGTCGTGATGGGAGCTTATGGTCGCGGACGGTGGCGCGAAACCTTTGGCGGGGTTACCAAGAAAATGCTCGCAGACTGTTCTGTCCCACTGCTGCTGATGCATTGATCGGGATCGAGGGTGCGAAACTCGCTCGTCCGGGCCGACTACGTAGACATGCTTAAGGCTGCGACTGCCCGATCCCGCTAGATATATCGGGCGATTTCCAGGCGCCCCAGCGCCGGTCGGGTAAGTTTTGCAGGAGCGCGGCCATGTACCGCAACATTCTCGTACCGGTTGATCTCGACAAGTGCGGACAATCGGTCGGCGCGTTGGCCGCGGCTGCCACGCCCGCGCGCGCATTCGATGCGTCACTAACTTTGCTGACCATATTGTCGGATTGGAGCGTCCTGGCACGGGCGGAGCGGTCGCCCGTCACGACGCGGCTCCTGTTCGAGAGCGCTCATGCGCGTCTTGCCGCTCTCGGACACGGGATTGAAAACGCCGGACCTGTCACGTGCCGCGTGGAATCCGGGCTCGCCTATCGCGCTATCCTCACTGCCGCCCGAGAGATTGGCGCCGATCTCATCATCCTGGCGCCGTCCCCCGCAATATGGACCGACGCAATCTTCGGGACAACGGCATTGCGCGTATCGCGCCGCGCGCAATGCTCGGTTCTCGTCGTGCGTGATTGAGATGGCGAGCGAACCGCAAATGGCGGCCCCGACACGCAATGACCCAGACAAACCTGACTTCGCAGGGTTGAGCGAGGCCGAAGCGCGCGCGAGGTTCGCGGCCGACGGGCCCAATGAATTGCCGAGCACGGGGCGAAGGACCGGACTCCGCATCCTGTTCGACGTCATCCGCGAGCCGATGCTCGCATTGCTCGTCGCGGGCGGAGCCGTCTATCTCGCGCTCGGCGACACGCGTGAGGCGCTGGTGCTGCTCGCACTCTCGACATTGTCGGTGGTCATCACCGTCATCCAGGAATCGCGGAGCGAAAAGGCGCTCGAGGCCCTTCGCGATCTCGCCAGTCCGCGCGCGCTCGTCATCCGCGGCGGCGAGCGGCTGCGCATAGCCGGGCGGGAGGTCGTCTGCGGCGATCTCGTCGTCCTCGCCGAAGGCGACCGAGTGCCAGCCGACGGTTGGGTCGTCGAAGCCCACGCTTTGCAACTCGATGAATCGCTTCTCACCGGCGAGTCGGTGCCGGTCCGCAAGTCCGAGATCGCTGCGCCCTTTCCAGTCGATCCCCCGCGCGCCGGCGGCGATATGCTTGCCTTTATATTCTCCGGCGCGCTGGTGGTCGGCGGCAGCGGTATGTGCCGCGTCGCCGCGACCGGTGGGCGGAGCGAGATCGGCCGGATCGGCCAGTCGCTGGCCAGCCTCGATATCGAGGCGCCGCGCCTTCACCGGCAGATGCGGCGTCTCGTGCTCTTTTTCGCGATCGGGGGCATCGCGGCTTGCCTTCTCGCGGTGCTGCTTCACGGGCTGCTGCGCGGAGAATGGCTCGAAGGCGCGTTGGCGGGGATCGCGCTCGGTATGTCGCTGCTCCCCGAGGAATTTCCTGTCGTCCTTGCGGTGTTCATGGCGATGGGCGCCATGCGCCTTTCGCGCGTACGCGTCCTGGCACGGCGCGCCGCTGCAATCGAAACGCTCGGATCAACGACGGTTCTGTGTACCGACAAGACAGGGACGTTGACCCAAAACCGGATGACACTTGCCACTTTGCGACTGCCCGATGGGCACGCGTTCGACGCACGATCGGAGGATGTTCTACCAAGCATGTTCTGGCCGCTGGTCGAACTCGGCGTGCTCGCGAGCGCACCCGAGGCTTTCGATCCGATGGAGATCGCCTTTCATGATTTCGCGGCGCAGGGCGTCGCCGCTGGGCATGTGATGCGGCGTGACGGTGCCTGGGAGCTGGAGCAGCGCTACCCGCTCGATCCGGCGTTGCTCGCGGTGTCCCACCTCTGGGAGATGGGCGATGGCGTGCGAGGCGAACGGCTCGTTGCCGCAAAGGGCGCGCCCGAGGCTATCGCCGAGCTTTGCCGCCTCGACGACGCGGCGCGCGCCGCGGTTCGCGCCGCCGCGAACCTGATGGGGGTACAGGGACTGCGCGTCCTCGGCGTCGCCGAGGCGCGCTGGTCCGGGTCGACTCCTCCGGCCAGCCAGCGCGAATTCGATTTCGTTTTCCATGGGCTGGTTGGACTTCACGACCCACTCCGCCCGTCCGTGCCCGAAGCCGTCCGCCAGTGCCGCAGCGCGGGTATCCGCGTTGTCATGATAACCGGCGATTATCCCGAGACGGCGCGGGCGATAGCGCGCGAAGCTGGCCTCGCCGAAGGCGAGGTGATGAGCGGCGCTATGCTTTCCGAGCTGGACGACGCGGGATTGGCCGAGGCGCTGCCTCGCGTCACGATCTTTGCGCGCATCATGCCCGAACAGAAGCTGCGCATCGTCCAGGCCTTCAAGGCGGCGGGCGAGATTGTCGGAATGACTGGCGATGGCGTCAACGATGCGCCGTCGCTCAAGGCCGCGCATATCGGGGTGGCGATGGGAGGGCGCGGCACCGACGTCGCGCGCGAAGCCTCTTCGATCGTTCTGCTCGACGATGATTTCGGATCTATTGTGACTGCAATCCGCGTCGGGCGCCGGATATTCGACAATCTGCGCAAGGCAATGGGTTTCATCGTCGCGGTGCACGTCCCGATCGCGGGGCTGGCGCTCGCCCCGCTGCTGCTCGGTTTCCCCATTCTTCTTGGGCCCATCCACATCGCCCTGATCGAGATGATCATCGATCCCGTATGTTCGCTGGTGTTCGAGGCGGAAACTGAGGAGGAGGGCGTGATGCAGCGGCCGCCGCGCGAGCCCGACAGTGCGTTGATGCCGCGCGCGCTGCTCATATGGTCGGTCGCGCAAGGTGGCGTCGCCTTCGCCGCGATCGCCGCGCTTCTTCTTTGGGCACGTGGCATTGGCATCGCAGAAGCCGGGTTGCGCAGCCTTGCTGTCTTCGCGTTGGTGACGTGCGTGCTGGCTCTCGTGCTGGTCAACCGGTCCTTTTCGGCCTCGCTTTTTCGCGCGGTCGTGCGGCCCAATATCGCCCTTGCGGCAGTCGTAGCGGTGGTCGCGGTGGTGCTCGGACTTGCACAATTCGCCCCGCCGGTACGCACTTTGCTGTCCTTCGGCTCTCTTGGTCCAGCTGAGAGCGCGTGGGTGGCCGCAACCGGCCTGCTTGTCCTCTTCCTGCTCGAGACGCTGAAACGCTTTCTGCGGATCGCTCCGGCCAACTGAATGCAAGGCTCCGGTTCAGCTAAGCCCGGCTGCTCGGATGTCGAGCCCTTCCGCAATCGAGACGGCCAAGATGCCCGAATTTTCCCAAACGCGAACTGGCCCTGAATCATGGCATCGTCTGTTTTCGGCATTCCTTGTAAAAGGCAGCCGGACCGGAGCCGGCCAGTCGATGCGGTTCAAGATTTCCTTTAGCCAAGATCGGCCAGAAGAAATGACGCCGCGACAGCCAGCATGATTATCGGGCCACCAGGCCGGCGATCCCCGAGACAAGGATTGCGGCGCGCGGTGCGCCCGATGCGGCAACGCCCATGATCAGGCTCGCGGTCGAGACGATGCCGTCGTTGGCGGCGAGAACGGCGCCACGTAGCCAGCCGATGCGCGAAACGAGATGGCTTTCGCGGTGGCTTCTCATGCCTTGTTCCCCTGCGGTTTGGCTTCGGTCGGTTTGATCGCGTCGCCGTCGACAAGATCTTCGACCATCAGGGCCAGCAGGCCGACTTGCGAGTGCACACCGGCCTTGGCGTAGATGCGCGCGAGTTGCGCCCGGATCGTCCCCGATGCCGCGCCGCGAAGGTGCGCAATTTCGGCCGCATCGAAACCCTTGAGCGCGAACAGGGCGACGTCGGCCTCGGCACCGGTCAGGTGCCAGTCGAGAAACCGCTGCCGGATAAGGTCCGACATCGCGCCGCGCGCCGTTGCGACGGCCGTCTCGTCGAGCCGGGCGCGAAGGATCAGCCAGCGCAGCTGGAGCGCGCCGAAGACGACGCCAGCGAGAAGCGCGACGGTCGCGCCGGTTTCGACGAGCAGGTGCATGCTCCAGCCATCGTCGGCGATGTCGCCGGCGACGTCAGCCATGAAGAAGATCGTTGCCAGAGCCTGGAGGACCACCAGAAAAGTGGTCGCGACCGCCCGACGTTCCAGCGCTCTGCGTCTTTGCTGCATGGCCACGGACTACGCGCGCCCGGGCAACATAGCCAACAGGATTTCCCGGCCGCTGCGGCGCGTCTCGAAGACCACCCCGGCGATATGCAGCGCGATGAGAATGTAGAGCAGGTTGACGGCCGTCTCATGCACCTCTTCCCACACGCTTTCCTCGCCTTCCGCACCTTCGGCCTCTTCATCGCCATCGCTCTGTTCCACGACAAGCTTCTGGGTAACCTCGCCCGACCACTCCGCTCGATCGAGGAAAGCCGTCGAAGGTGGTCCCGCCATCGCTATCCCGCTGGCGATGATGACGCCGAGCATGCTCCAGATTGCATAGACCATCAGCGCGCCGAGCGGATTGTGCGAGCGATGAACCTCCTTTTTGCCGGTCCGTATGTCGCGCACATGACCTAGCGCCTGGCGCAGGCTCGGGGGGAAGGCCGAGAAGCGGGCCTCCGCGGGGCCTATCAATCCCCACAGCAGGCGGAGCGCGAGGATGGCGGCGAGTGCATAGCCGACCCAGATATGTACGCCGGACCCTTCCTCGGTGACCAGCGCGTTGGCGATGATAGCCGTGACGATCGACCAGTGGGTGATTTTCACGACAGGATCCCAGCTACGGCGCGAGCGAACCGGTCTCGTGACAACTTCATCGGAATCGAGAGGGGGCGAAACAGGCATGAGGCTTTCCTTCGTTGGTCGAAGTGTCTGATCATGATTCGGGAGCCCAGGCTATCGACGAACCGCTTATGAGCGCGGTTGTAAGCAGCTGCTTATGTCTTGAATTTTCGCGGTGATAAATCTTGGCCGCTTCTCCCATTTCTTGCTCTGCTCGCCCTGAAGCCACCGACTACTGGCGACAACGGGCCAGGTGACGCGATGTCTTTCAAGATCTTTTGGCGCATCGGTACAATCGCGACGCACGCTGTATCGCTAGCGGGATCGCGCGACCCAGAAGAGTTCTTCCTCTGACGAGGATAAATTTCTTCATCTGGCGCCCGCTAGGTTCTGGCGGGCGCCTTTTTTTCGGTTGTGAGGCGCCGCGGGGAGGGCCTCTCGACGGGCTCGCCGTTTGGCGGATGTCCCAAAAAGATCGATGCCCGGATCAGCTACGGACCAACTTTCGTGCCCAGGCTGCGAGCGCCGTACGGTCCATCAGACCCGACTGACGCGCCACCTCGCGTCCGCCGACGAAGAGCAGCAGTGTTGGAATCGAGCGGATCGCATATCGCGCGGCGAGCGCCTGCTCGGCCTCGGTATCGACTTTGACCAGCCTGAAATCGGGCTCAAGGTCTTGGGCGGCGGCAGCGAATACAGGGGCCATCGCCTTGCAGGGGCCGCACCATTCCGCCCAGAAATCGACCAAGACGGGTAATGTTCCGGTGCGGATCAGGCGGTCAAAGCGGCTGGCGTCCAGCGCTTGCGGCTTGCCTTCAAAAAGTTGCGCGCCGCATTTGCCGCAGCGCGGCGCGTCGGCGAGACGCGCGCGCGGCACGCGGTTGGCGCCGTCGCAAGCCGGGCAGATAAGGATTTCCGGGTCGGTCATAGGCGGCTGTCCTGTCATGCGGCGACGGAACGTCCAAGCGCGAACTCAATCGTCCGTCCCTCCCGAACCGTTTCGGCTCATCATTTATAAAGTCGCATCCTCGTCGGCAGGAGAATGGAACTCGTGCCAGAGCCCGTTCAAGATGCCGAAGCCCACTGCGAGGCCGAGGCCGAGCACCCAGGTGAAATACCACATAGCCTATCCTCCGGTCAGTAGAAGTCGGGGTTGGTGCGAACGTCGTCGAGGGTGACACGGCCGAACAATATCTTGAGCACCCAGGCCGTGTACGCGAGCACGATCGGCAGAAAGATCAACGTCACGACGAGCATGATCCACAAGGTCAGATGGCTCGATGAGGCGTTCCAGACGGTCAGGCTCGAATGCGGGTCGATCGAGCTCGGCAGGATGAAGGGGAACATCGACAGGCCCACGGTCGAAATGATGCCCAGGACCGCGAGCGCCGATCCCGCGAACAACAGGCCCTGCTGGCGGCGGGCAATGGCGAGATAGGCAAGGATCGGACCGACGAAGCCCAACACCGGTGCAAGCAGCATCCAGGGGTGGCGTCCGTAATTGTCGAGCCACGCCCCGCCCGCGGGAACTGCGGTCGTCCAGAGCGGGTTGGACGGGCCTGCTGCGTCGACGGCACCCTCGATGCGGTAGCCGATGCCGGTCGTCGCGACCATCATCCCGCCGATCGCGAACAGGGCGACGACGAGCAGCGCGGCGATTTTGCCAATACGGCGTGCCCGCTCCATCACCGCACCATCTTCGATTTTCAGCGCGAGCCAGCCGGCGCCGTGCAATATGATCATCGCGACCGAGAGCAGGCCGGTGAGGAGCGTGAAGGGCGTGAAGAGACCGAGCAGCGACCCTTCGTAGAAAGCGCGCAAATCGCTATCGAGACGGAAGGGTGCGCCAATGAGGACGTTGCCGACCGCGACCCCGAACACCAGCGCAGGCACGAATCCGCCGACGAACAAGGCCCAGTCCCAGCGGCTGCGCCAGGCTGGGTCGTCATGCTTCGAGCGATATTTGAACGCCACGGGCCGCAGGATCAGTGCAGCCAGAACGAGGAATATCGCGAGATAGAAGCCCGAGAAGCTGATCGCATAGACATAGGGCCAGGCCGCAAAGATCGCGCCGCCACCAAGAATCAGCCAGACCTGATGCCCTTCCCATGTCGGCGCGATGCTGTTGATCGCGAGGCGTCGTTCCTCGTCGCTCTTCGCGACGAAGGGCAGCAGCGCCGCAACGCCGAGATCATAACCGTCGGTCAGCGCGAAGCCGATGAGCAATACACCCATCAGCAGCCACCAGATCAGGCGGAGCGTCTCATAATCGAAGGGAATCGCCATGATCGGATCCTTCTTATTCGGCGGGCAGCGGGGCATAGCCCGCGCCGGGATTGGCGGTCGTGCCGACGCTGCTGTCGGCGCTGCGTTTCGGCTCTGGTCCCTTGCGGATGCTGGCGAGCATCAGCCGCACTTCGATCACCGCGAGCCCGCCATAGAGCAAAGTGAACGCGACGATCGTCGTCCAGAGCTGCGCCACCGTCAGGCTCGATACGCCGAGGAAAGTGGGAAGCACGCCCTCGATCGCCCACGGCTGGCGGCCATATTCGGCGAGCACCCAGCCCATTTCGATGGCGATCCATGGAAGCGGAATGATCAGAACGGCGAGGCGCAGGAACCATTTCACGTCGAACCGCCGCACGGTCGCGAAATAGAAGGCGAGGGCGAAGAAGCCGATGAAGAAGAAGCCGAGCCCGGCCATCAGGCGGAACAGCCAGAAGGTGACGGGCACGTTCGGGACCGTGTCCCACGCCGCCTTCATCACCTGGTCGGGGCTCGCGGCCTGCGGATCGGCGACATAGCGCTTGAGCAACAGTGCATAGCCTAGGTCGGCGCGATGCTGCTCGAAAGTCGCGCGCGCTGGGGCATCGGTGCGGTCGGCTTTCAGCGCTTCGAGCGCGCCATAGGCGATCTGGCCGCTTTCGATACGTTCCTGCGCGTGGAGGACGAGCTCGTTGATCCCCTGGACTTGCCCGGTCAGGCTGCGCGTCGAAATGAGCCCGAGAACATAGGGTATCTTGATCTCATAATATGTCGTGCGGTCGGTGACCGAGGGGAAGCCGATCAGCGTCAGCCCGGCGGGCGCCTTTTCGGTGTGCCACATCGCCTCGATCGCGGCGAGCTTCATTTTCTGGTTGTCGGTGAGCGCATAGCCCGACTCATCGCCGAGCACGACGACCGACAGCGACGAGGCGAGGCCGAAGGCGGCCGCGACGGTCAGCGAGCGCTTGGCGAGCGCGGTGAAGCGACCGCGCAGCAGATACCAGGCCGAAATGCCGACAACGAAGACCGAGGCGGTGACATAGCCGGCGCTGACGGTGTGGACGAACTTCGCTTGTGCGACCGGATTGAAGAGTACCGAATAGAAGTCGGCGACCTCCATCCGCATGGTGTCGCTGTTGAAGCGCGAGCCGACCGGATTCTGCATCCAGCCGTTGGCGATCAGGATCCAGAGCGCTGACAGGTTCGACCCCAGGGCGACGAGGAAGGTCACCAGCAAATGTCCCCGCTTGGACAATTTGTCCCAGCCGAAGAACATCAATCCCACAAACGTCGCCTCGAGGAAAAAGGCCATCAGCCCCTCGATCGCCAGCGGCGCGCCAAAAACGTCGCCGACATAGTGCGAATAATAGGACCAGTTCATGCCGAACTCGAATTCCATCGTCAGCCCGGTGGCCACCCCGAGAACGAAGTTGATTCCGAACAGCTTGGCCCAGAACCGCGTTATGGTGCGCCAGATCTCGCGCTCGGTGATGACATAGATACTCTCCATGATCACGAGCATGAAGGAGAGGCCGAGAGTGAGCGGCACGAACAGAAAATGATACATGGCCGTCAGTGCAAATTGCAGACGGGAAAGTTCGACTACAGCCAGATCCATGGCGTCACTCCTGAACGGCGACTCGGACGGCGCGCCGCATCGCTTGCGGGCACGTCATTTAATGAATATAAGAATGTATGAATATAAGAAAAATGTCAACCGGTCAGAATGTCCCGTTCGATGGCATGCGCGCGAGCCGACTTGCCATTGCCGCTTGGCTCGGTGACGCCGCCGCGGCGGTCCTTTTCGCGTGGGCGCTCACCCAGCTGCTCGCGATGGTCGTCTCGGGCGAAGGCGCGCGCGGCGCTGGCGCGGCCGCCTGGATAGCGCTGCTTATCGCCGCAGCGGCGTTGCGCGCTCTGGGGCAGGGCGCCGGCGGGGTCGCTGGACTGCGCCGCGGCGCGGCAAACGCAAGCGCCTTGCGGGCCCGCATCGCGCCCGCGCTGATGATCGGCGCCGCCGCGCGTCAGCGGCTGATCGGCGAAAACGCCGAACTCGCTATCACCGGCATTGATCGCATCGAACCCTATGTCGCGCGCTTTCTGCCGCTCAGGCGCGCCGCGGTCCTCTCCCCCCTGCTGATCGCGCTTGCGGCGCTGCCGGCGAGCTGGGTTGCATCGGCGATCCTGCTCGCGACGCTGATCCCCTTTGCGATCGGCATGGCGCTGGCGGGCGGCGCGGCGCGCAGCGCCAGCGACGCGCAGCTCGGCGCGCTGTCGCGGCTCGGCGGCCTGTTCGTCGATCGCGTGCGGGCGCTGCCGCTGATCTTGGCCTATGGTGCCGAAGGGCGCGTGACGCGGCACATCGGCGCGGCGGCGCACGACCTCGCGGAGCGCACGCTTGGGGTGCTGCGTATCGCCTTTGCCTCTGGCGCGATCCTCGAGTTCTTCAGCGCCCTCGCGGTCGCGCTTGTCGCGGTCTATTGCGGCTTCTCCCTGCTCGGACTGCTGCCTTTCGAGGTCCCTGAACGCCTCGATTTCGGCCGCGCCTTCTTCGTCCTCGCCCTGGCGCCCGAATTCTATGTCGGGATGCGCCGGCTGGCCGCCGCCTATCACGACAAGCAGCAGGGCGAAGCGGCGCTGGCGGCGCTGGCGGTCGAGGAGGCGCATCTCGGGATAGCTGTTCCTGACCGGTGGATATGGGACGGTTTGTCGGGACTGGCGCTGACGAACTGGACAATTCGCCATGCCGATGGCGCCGCAATCGGTCCCCTGTCGGCCGAGTGGCATACGCCGGGGCTTCATCTGATCACCGGGCCGAGCGGTTCGGGAAAAACCAGTCTGCTTCGTGCCTTGATCGGACAGGTTCCCGTCGAAACGGCCGGTCTGCGGGTCGGCGGCCAGGCTGCCGCTCCGGCGGCGCTGGCGCCGCATTGCGGCTGGGCGGGCCAACGGCCGCTGCTGCTTCCCGGAACGCTGCGCGCGAACCTCTTGCTCGATCGATGGGCAAGCGAAGAAAGCGAAGCACTGGCGCTGCTCGATACGCTCGGACTGACGCCGCTGCTGGCGGCGCGCGGCGGGGGTATCGACTGGACGCTCGATGATCGCGGCAGTGGTCTGTCGGGCGGCGAGCGGCGCCGCATCGGACTGGCGCGCGCGATTTTAGCGCCGCGCCCTATCCTCCTCCTCGACGAGCCGACCGCCGACCTCGATGCAGCCACGGCACAGGCAATCGTCGCGCTGCTTCGGCGCACCGCCGAAACGCGGCTGCTGGTCGTTGCGACGCATGATCCGCTGCTGGCCGCCATCGCCGATACTGAGGTGCTGCTCGCATGATCGCCGATCTGATCGCCAAAGCCCGACGGGGGCAATGCCGGGCCGTCGCGCTCGGCATGGTCTCGGCCGCGATCGCCGCGCTCGCTGCCGTAGCCCTGCTTGCAGTGTCGGGCTGGTTCCTGTCGGGCGCGGCGCTTGCGGGACTTGGCGGGGTGATGGCGGTCCAGGCATTCAACTATCTGATCCCCAGCGCGGCGATCCGCGGGCTCGCCATCTTGCGAACCCTAGCCCGCTATGGCGAACGGCTGTTCAGCCACCAGGCGATGCTGTTCGCGCTGGCCGACGTTCGTACCCGGCTTTTCGCCCGGTTGGTCGATGCGCCGCCCCCGGCCGCGCTGCTCCACGGCCGCGGCGACGTTGCCGCGCGGCTTGGAGAGGATGTGCAGGCACTCGAAGAGGCGCTGCTGCGCAGCACATTGCTGCCTTCGGGGGCCGCGACCCTCATCGGCGCGGGCGGTCTCGCCGCGCTGGCCGGGGCGGGGCCCGCGGTCGTGCTGCTCGTCGCCGCGTCGTCCAGTGTTCTTGTCGGGCGCGCGATCGGCGCGCGACGGGTCGCACCGGCGCTCGCGGCCGAAAGCGCCGCGCTCGGATTGTTGAAGACGCGTTACGTCGAACTGGCGTCGGGGGCGGACGATCTTCTGGTTTACGGCCTCGCCGCCGATGTCCGCGCGGCGCTGTCCGATGCCGAGGCGCCGCTTCATCGGGCGCGCCTTGCGCTCGCCCATGCCGACGCGTGGCTTGGTCTTGCGCACTGGACGCTGACCGGAGCATCGGTCGCGGCGGTCGTGTCTCTCGCCTCAGCGAGCGCGCCGCTGGTCGCGCTCGCGGCGCTCGCCGCGGCGGGCGCAATGGAAATTGTCGGTGCGCTCGTGCGCCTCGATCTCCAGCGCTGGAAGAGTCAGGGCGCGCGCGAACGGCTCGATACGATGTTCCCCGAGCCGTTAGTAAGGCCCGCAGCGATCGCGCCCGCCGCCGCGATCGTCGAGATTGAGCTCGTCGGCCAGCACCATCGCATCGAGCCGGGGGATCGCGTCGCGCTGGTCGGCATGTCGGGGAGCGGCAAGACGCGGATCCTCGAAACGCTTGCGGGCCTTCGCGACGATGCGCCGCAGCTGACCCGCATCGGGGGTATCCCCGCCGCCGACATCCCGCTTGCAGCCCGCCGTGCGTTGTTCGCGTTAGCGGCGCAGGATGCCGCGATGATCGCGGGGACCGTCGCCGACAATCTCGCGCTGGCGCGGCCCGGCATCGACCGCGCCGCGATGGAGGCGGCGCTCGCGGTTGTCTGCGCTGACGAATTTGTCGCCGCGTTGCCTGGCGGGCTCGATTGCTGGCTTGGCGATGATGGCGCGCGCCTGTCGGGCGGCGAGCGCAAGCGGCTCTCGCTCGCACGCGCGCTGCTTGCAGGTCGGCCCTTCCTTCTGCTGGATGAACCGACCGAAGGGCTAGACGCGGTAACAGAGGCGCGGCTGGTTGCGCATCTCGATGGCTGGCTCGCGGCGACGACAACCGGGCTGATCCTTGTCAGTCACCGGCCCGCCATGATCGGGCTCGTGACGCGGCGCCTGCCGCTCTAGCGCAGAATGCGTGCGAAATGAGCCGCGCTGGCGCCGCCATCGCCGGACGGCGGCGCGTCGGATCGATCGTCGAAGCGGTCGGCGAGGGTGCGGATCGGTGCCAGCGCTTCGCGCTTCAGGCGATAGAAAATCTGCTTCGCTTCGCGCCGCGTTTCGACAATCCCTGCCTTGCGCAGCACAGCGAGTTGTTGACTGAGCAGCGGCTGGGCGACCCCGGTCGCGTTCTCTATCTGGCCGACCGCGAGTTCGCCGGCGCCGACTGCGAAGGCCAGCTTGAGCCGCACCGGGTGCCCGAGGACGCGCAGCAGTTCGACCAGTTCGTCGTCGCTTTCAGGCCCGCCGGTCATTCCGCGGCGTCCGTCGCTGCCTTGTCCGGCGCGATCGTATAGAACCATCCGGTGGCCGCTTTTGCAGTCAGCGCGTCACCTGCAAGCATGGCCGGCGGCAGCAGGATATCGGCGCCCGGCGTCCAGCCCTCGGGGGTCATTGCCGACCCGTCGTTCGTGCGTTGAAGTGCAGCAAGTGTGCGCAGCAACTCTTCGACCGAGCGGCCCACCGAGGGCGGGTAGACCGTCAGCGCGCGGACGATCCCCTCGGGATCGATGAAAAAGGTGGCGCGCACCGATGTAGCATTTTGCGACGCGGCATCGACCATGCCAAAGGCATGCGCGATCTCGAGCGAACTATCCTCGACGATCGGGAAGGCTATGGTGACGCCCAGGTCGTCATGGATCGCGCGGATCCACGCAAGATGCGAAAAGAGGCTATCGACCGAATGTCCGAGCAAAGCGCAGTCGAGCGCGGCGAACCGATCGGATGCGCGAGCGATCGCCACAAACTCGCTGGTGCAAACCGGGGTGAAATCGCCGGGGTGTGAAAAGAAGAGCAGCCATTCGCCGCGATAATCGCTGAGCCGCACCGGCCCTGCGGTGCTGCGCGCGATGAAATCAGGCGCGACATCGCCGATGCGGAGCGGGCGGGAAGGGCGAGGCGCGTCGGTATCGGGCATGCGGAATCCTTTGTCTGCATGCTGCATATATAATTCGCGATATCGTGTAAATGAGGCGCTGCGCTAGACGAGCATCGGCCCCGCGCTGCGATAGAGCATGAAAGCGGCGACGGCCAGAACGAGCAGCGCAAACAGCGTGTTGAGCCGACCGGAGCGCGCCGAAAGCCGCTGTGCCCCCTTCATCCCGACCCAGCTACCCAGCGCACCGCCGACGATGAACACGCCCGCAAGCTGCCAGTCGACAAGGCCCGACCAAGCATAGTTGGCCGCGGTAGTGAGACCGAACGCGGTGACCGCGACGAGCGAAGTGCCGACGGCGTTGATCATCGGCATGCCCGTCGCGGCGACGATGCCAGGGACGATCAGGAAGCCGCCGCCGATCCCGAAGAAACCACTGAAGGCGCCGCTACCCAGGCCGTAACCGAGCAGGCGCGGCGCATTTTCACGGCTGATCCGTACCCCAGGGTCGCCCGCTTGCCCGCGCCGACGCAGCATGACGACTGCGATCGCGATCATCAGCAGCGCGAAGAGGAAGAGCAGCTTGTCGCCGTCGAAACTCTTGCCGAGCGTCGACCCGGCCAAGGCGCCGACGACCCCGGCGGCGGCGAAAGTGGCGCCGCAAGGCCAGCGGACATTGCCCGCGCGGGCATGATTGGCGAGTCCCACCGACGCATTGGCTGCGACGGCGAGCGCCGCGGTGCCGATGGCGACATGGGGCTGTGGCACGCCGACGAGATAGACCATCAGCGGTACGGCAAGGATCGACCCGCCGCCGCCGACGAGCCCGAGCGTGAAGCCGACGAGCACGCCCGACAGCGCGCCGAGAATCATCTGTGCAAGATCAAGTGTGGCGGGATCGGGCATCGCGCCGGCGTTCAGAGAATGTCGAGCGGAAGCTTGAGGTACCGCGTGCCGTTGCTCTCGGGTTCGGGCAGGCGGCCGCCGCGCATGTTGACCTGCACCGACGGCAGGATCAGCTTTGGCATCGCCAGCGTCTTGTCGCGTGCCTCACGCATCGCGACGAATGCGTCTTCGCTCACGCCATGGTGGACATGCACGTTCGAGGTGCGTTCGGACGCAATCGTTGTTTCCCATGCGTAGGTGTCGCGCCCGGGCGCCTTATAGTCATGGCAGAGGAAGACGCGTGTTTCGCCCGGAAGCGCGAGCAGCCGGTGGATCGACCGATAGAGCGTGCGCGCGTCGCCGCCGGGAAAATCGGCGCGCGCAGTGCCATAATCGGGCATGAACAAGGTGTCGCCGGTGAACAGCGCGTCGCCGATGATCCACACCATGCACGCGGGCGTATGTCCCGGCGTGTGGAGCACGATCCCCTCGATTGCGCCGAGCCGGAAGGTTTCGCCATCGTCCATCAGCCGGTCGAACTGCGATCCGTCGCGGGCGAAGCGATCATCCTCGTTGAAAATCTCGCCGAACACCGTTTGCACCGTCTTGATATGCTCCCCGATGACGATCCGGCCGCCGAGCTTTTCCTGCAGATAGGGCGCCGCCGAGAGATGGTCGGCATGCGCGTGCGTTTCGATCTGCCATTCGACGCTCAGGCCTTCGGCACGGACATAGTCGATGATCGCATCGGCAGACTGGTGGCTCGTGCGGCCCGACGGCTGGTCGAAATCGAGCACGCTGTCGATGATCGCGGCCGCGCGCGTCGCGGGGTCGTGGACGACGTGCGTGGCCGTGAAGGTCGCTTCGTCAAAAAAGGTGCGGACGACGGGAATTTTTCCCGAGCGGCGCGCGGCTTCGATCTTGGCGGCGGCCTTGTGGCGGTGGAGATCGATCATCGGACAATCCTATAATATTATAAATATCTAATATAATGATGAAGCGACGGAAGTCGAGCCGCGGCCTATTCGATCCCGCACAGCAGCCGCAGCCGCCACGCGGCGACCTGCACCGCAGCCTGCGCTTCGGCCAGGCGCGCCGTGGCTGCGATCGCCTCGCGCTCGGCATCGAGTTCGGCGAGCGGCGGCCTAGCACCCGAGCGCACCTCGAGCCGCGAACCGCGTAGCGCCTCGCGCGCGGCCGTGTCGCCCTCGCGCGCGGCATCGAGCCCGCGTTCCGCGCTTTCGAGCCCGCTCCAGGCTTCGACTACTGCCTGTGTCACCTCGTCACGCGCCTGACGAAGCCGGGCTTCGCTCGCCGTCATATTGGCGCGTGCTTCGCGAACCCGTGCGCTCCCCGCGCCGCTGTCGAAAAAAGTCCAGTGGCCGCGCAGTCCCACGGTGATGCTATCGGCGCGATAGTCGGGGAAAAATTGGTCGCGGACGCGCGCTCCCTCGGCAAACACACCAATGGCCGGGCGATTGCTCGCCTTGGCGGCGCGTACACCGGCCCCGGCGCCATCGACGCCAGCATCGGCCCGCGCCAGCATGACGTTGGCTCCGATTGCCGCTTCGACAGCCTCGCCGAGCGATGCCGGCACCTCGGGGCGAGGCGGCAACGGTGCCAGCGTGCCCACCGGTTTGCCGGTCAGCCGTTCAAGCCTCGCTTCGGCCGCTGTGAGCCGCCCCTGCGCCTGGACGAGGCCCGCCTGCCCTTCGGCGCGGCGCGCTCTGGCTTGAGCGACCTCGCTGCTCGTCGCATCGCCGACGTCATAGCGCAGTCCCGCGTGGCGCACGATCTCGTCGAGCGCGGTGACAAGCCCGGAGTAGCTGGCGACCATCTCGCGCGCGGTCAGCGCCTCGGCGTAGCTCGACACGGTAGCGAGTGTCAGATTCTGCCGCGCCATATCGATGCCCAACTTTGCCGCGCGATGGCCTGCCGCCGCCTGATCGATCGCCGATGCAATTCGTCCGCCCGCATAGAGCGGATATTCGCCGACGAGTTGGATCGCGCTCGGCGTCACGTCATCAGCGGTCAGGCCGAAATAGCCCCCCGGATCCAGCCGCCCATAGCCGACGCTTCCCTCGAGACGCGCTGTCGGACCCGCCGCCGCGCGCGCTTGCGCGAGCCGCGCGTTGGCAGCGTCCGCTTCGGCGTCGGCGACGACCAGCGCGGGCGAATGCGCGCGCGCGTCGACAATCGCGCTCGTCAGGTCCTGCGCCGACGCGGCGCCCGGCAAACATAAGGCTGCCAGGCTGACGGCCATCCGGAAGGGGGCGGGTGTCACCGAAAGACGGTGCCCGAGCGCACGCCGAGGCGCTTGAACAGCATGGCCGCAGGGCAGAAGCCGGTGAAGCTTGCCTGGATCAGATTAAGCCCTGCAAAGGCGGCGAGGGCGATCCACCAGGGATGCACGAACCACGCGAGCGCAACGCTCAAGAGGACAATGAAGCCGGCGAAGCGCAGCACGGCACGATCGAGATTCATGGGACTTATCCTTTCGTCAGAAGCGGAGTTTCTTGATGCCAAGCGCATGCATCGCGAGCTTTTCGTAGAAGGGCTCGCTCTCGCCCTTGCGGACCTTGCGCAGGAAATATTTCTCGAAGCCGATCTTGGCGAAATGCACCCATTTGCCCGACGACGACCAGTTGACGTTGCGCGGCGGGATCTGCGGCTGCGCAACAAAGGCGACGCCGCCGTCGCCGAAATCGGCAAGGCAAACGGCGTTCCACGTCGCCTCGTGGATCGGCGGCTTGCCGTCGATCTCGAGTTTCAGATTCTGGGCGATGGCGGTGACCATCGATTCGATCATGAATCCCGTCTTGGGCACGCCCACGGGGACCGGCGTTGGGCCGACCGGCGGGATGGCGACACAGACGCCGAGCGAATAGACATTGGCGAAGGTCGGATTGCGCTGATGCTTGTCGGCGAGGATGAAGCCGCGCGGGTTGGTCAGGCCCTCGATCCCGAACACGGCATCGACGCCGCGAAAGGCGGGCAGCAGCATCGAATAGGCGAAGGGCAGGTCGTGCTTCGCCTTGAGGCTGCCGTCCTCGGCAATCTCCTCGACATGCGCCATGGCTGGCTCGAAGCTGGTGACCCGCGCATTCGTGATCCATTTGATGTGGCGGTTTCGGAATTCGCTTTCGAGCAGTCCCTTGGTATCGCCGACACCGTCGAGGCCGAGGTGGCCGATATAGGGTTCGGCGGTGATGAAGGTCATCGGCACCTTGTCGCGGAGCTTGCGCCGCTTGAGCTCGGTGTCGAGGATCATCGCGAATTCATAGGCAGGGCCATAACAGGAGGCGCCCTGCGCCGCGCCGACGACGATCGGGCCGGGGTTTTCGCAGAAGCGGTCGAAGGCATCCGCCGCAGCAGACGCATGATGCGTCGAGCAGATCGATACGGTGTTTGCATCGGGACCGAAGCCCTCGATCTCGTCGAAGGCGAGTTCGGGGCCGGTTGCGATGACGAGATAGTCGTAATCGACATAGGACCCATCGTTCAGCTCGAGCCGATTGTCCTTCGGATGAACCCGCTTTGCACCGAGCGCGGTGAAGCCGATGCCCTTGCGCTGCATCACCGGGGGCAGGTGAACGCGGATCGCTTCGGGTTCGCGCCAGCGCACCGCGACCCAGGGGTTGGAGGGGACGAACCAGTAATCTTCCTGGTCGCAGACCACCGTCACCTCAGCCTTGCCGTTGACGGCCTCGCGAATTTCATAGGCGGCGATCGTGCCGCCGAGCCCGGCACCCAGAACGACGATCCGCGGCAATGGCATGTCTCTCTCCTTGTACCGGGGCGCGTCGCCTCCGGCTTGTTCGAATGGTCGGATTTGCGGCCGGTCCGGCGAGTCGGGCGCAATGTCGAGAGCATAATATTAGATATTGCGCATATTACAACTAAGTAATATTAGCAGTATCGCAATTTAGCGGCGCCGGATAATGTGCCGGCCAACCGAGGAGTTCCATGATGCTGAGCCTGTTCCGCCGCCCGCGCTATAAGGAGATTCCCGCACAGGGACTCGCCGCCTTGCTCGACCAGAAGCGGGCAATTCTGGTCGATGTGCGCGAAGCGGATGAATTTTCAGCGGGCCATGTCGCGGGCGCGCTCTCGATGCCGTTATCGCGATTTCGCGCCAGCGCCTTGCCGGTGGACGGCGACAAACCGGTCATATTGATGTGCGCTGCGGGGCGACGCTCGGCGATGGCGCTCGAAAAGGCGGCGGCGGCGCGGCCCGATATCGACACGCACCTTGCGGGCGGACTGACGGCCTGGCGCGCCGCCGGCCTGCCGGTCGTTGCAGGGTGACCGCAGTGGTGCGCCCTTCCTTCGTCGCCGTCGCGCTGTTCGCGGTCGGGGTGTCGCTTTCCGCATGCAGCGGCAATGAATCGACGAACGCACCCGCTGAAAAGAGCGCGGCGATCTCGGGCGAGCAGTTGCGTCTGGCGCCCTCGACCGTCACCGATTGGAAGGATGTCGGTGCGCTTGTCACCAGCGTCGACATGGCAGACGCGCGCGCGCGCATTTCCGGCATCCTCGACAGCCTGAGCGTGCGCGAGGGCGATATGGTGCGAAAGGGCCAGGTCATCGGCCGCATCGTCGATAGCCGGCTCAGCTATGAAGGCGCCGCCTTTGGCGCGCAGGCGGCGGCGGCGCAGGCGCAGGCCGCGCAAGCCGAGGCCGAACTGGCGCGCGTCAGATATCTGCACGCCAATGGGGTCTATGCGCAGGCGCGGCTCGATCAGGCCGAAGCCGGCGCACGCGCTGCGCGCGCGCAGGTCAACGCCGCGAGGGCGCAGCAATCGGCGGTGGGTGCGGTTGCCGGACAGGGCGCGGTTGTCGCCCCTTCGGCGGGTCGCGTCCTCGTCGCGCCGGTTCCCGCCGGCTCGGCGGTCGCCCCGGGTACATCGATCGCAACGATTACCTCGGGGCCGATGGTGCTGCGCCTCGAACTCCCCGAAACCCTCGGCGACAAGATACGCGTCGGGAGCGCCGTGATCGCGACGGGGCTGGCGAACGACGCCGCACCCATCGCGCCGCGTGCGACAGTCAGCCGCGTTTATCCGTCGGTCACCGGCGGCCAGATGTCAGCGGATGTCCAGATTCCGGGCTTGCCCAGCCAAATGGTTGGCCGCCGCGTCACCGCGCGCGTCGCGGTCGGCGAACGGCAGGCGCTCATCGTGCCGCGCCGCTTCGTCGAAACCACCTATGGTACCGATTATGTGACGCTCCGGGTCGGCAAGGATGCGACGTCGCGGGTTCCGGTGCAGATCGCCCCCACCGACGACCCCGCGCGCGTCGAAATCCTCTCGGGCGCCGCCAAAGGCGATACGCTGATCGCGGTGCAGGCCGGAATGCGCAAATGAATCTCGGTATCTCCGGGCGGCTGACCCGCGCTACGATCCAGAGCCCGCTGACTCCCCTGATGCTGCTCGCGGCGATCCTCGTCGGGCTGCTTGCCATCATGACGATCCCGCGCGAGGAGGAGCCGCAGATCAGCGTCCCGATGGTCGATCTGATGGTTGCCGCCCCCGGCCTGTCGGCGAGCGATGCGATCGAAATCGTCGGCAAGCCGCTCGAGACGATCGTCAAAAGCGTCGACGGCGTCGAGCATGTCTATACGCAGGCCGAAGATGACGGGGTGATGGTCACCGCGCGTTTCCTCGTCGGATCGAACGCCGACGATGCCGCGACCCGAGTCAACGAGCGGCTGTCGGCTAACATGGACAAATTGCCGGCCGGGGTGCAGCCGCCGCAAGTGACGGTGCGCGGGATTAGCGACGTCCCGATTGTCGTGCTCACCGTCGCGCCGAAACCGGGCGCCAAAGGAGAATGGACCGAAGCCGCGCTGCACGCTCTTGCCGTGCGGCTGCGCACCGAAGTCGCGAAGGTAGATGACGTCGGGCTCACCTTCATCGCGGGCGGGCAGGAGGAGCAGCTTCGGATTGTTCCCGATCCGGCAAAGCTCACCGCGCATGGCGTCTCGCTCGCCGCACTGATGGACGCGGTGGCGCAGGCCAACCGCAGCTTTCCGCTCGGCTCGGTGCGCGAGCGCGGCGCGGCAACCGCGGTCGTGGCGGGCCAGACGGTGCGCAGCGCCGGGGAATTGGCCATGATCACGGTCCGCGCGGCAAACGGCAGCCCGGTCTATCTTCGCGACATTGCCGCCGTGACGCAGGGGCCGAGCGAAGAGCAGGCGCGCGCGTGGCGCTGGGCGAAGGGCGAAGGGGGACACTGGTCGATGGCGCCTGCTGTCAGCCTTGCGGTCGCCAAGCGTCCGGGCGCCAATGCCGTCAACGTCTCGCAAGCCGTCGTTGAACGCGTCGAGGCGTTGCGCGGCACGCTGATCCCCGCTGGGGTCGATGTTGCCATCACCCGCAACTATGGCGAAACGGCAAACGAAAAGGCGAACGAGCTGATCTTTCACCTCGGCCTCGCCACCGTGTCGATCGTCATCCTGATCGGCTTTGCGATCGGCTGGCGCGAAGCGGCGGTGACCGCGGTCGTCATCCCGACGACGATCCTGCTCACCATGTTCGCCTCGAACCTGATGGGGTTCACGATCAACCGTGTCAGCCTGTTCGCGCTGATCTTCTCGATCGGCATCCTCGTCGACGATGCGATCGTGATGATCGAGAATATCGCGCGCCACTGGGCAATGGCTGATGGACGCAGCCGGATCGACGCCACGGTCGATGCGGTTGCCGAGGTCGGCAACCCGACGATCATCGCGACGCTGACTGTGGTCGCGGCGTTGCTGCCCATGCTCTTCGTCTCGGGGCTGATGGGCCCCTATATGGCACCGATCCCGATCAATGCGTCGGCGGCGATGCTCTTTTCCTTCTTTGTCGCGGTGATCATCGCCCCGTGGTTGATGGTGCGCTTTGCCCGAGATGCGTTGGTGCATGGTCATGACGACCATGCGACGGGCGGCAAGCTGGGTGCGCTCTATGGCCGCGTTGCGGCCCGCGTGATCCGCGACCGCAAGAGTGCGCGCACCTTCCTGATCGCGGTCGGCGCCGCGACGCTCGTCGCCTGCTCGATGTTCTATTTCAAGGCGGTGACGGTGAAACTGCTGCCCTTCGACAACAAGTCGGAGGTGCAGCTGGTCCTCGACATGCCCGAAGGCACCTCGCTCGAAACCACCGGCCGGACGCTCGACGCGGCGGCGGCGGTCGTGCGGCAATTGCCCGAAGCGCGATCGATGGAGGCCTATGCTGGCACCTCGGCACCCTTCAACTTCAACGGCCTCGTTCGACATTATTTCCTGCGCAGCCGCCCCGAGATGGGCGACCTGATGGTCACGCTTGCGCCGAAGGACGAGCGCGACCGTTCGAGCCACGCGATCGCGCTCGACCTGCGCGAACGGCTCCATGCAGCCCTGCCGCTCCCCGCGGGCGGATCGATCAAGGTTGTCGAGACACCGCCGGGACCGCCGGTATTGGCGACGATGCTCGCCGAAATCTATGGCCCCGACGAAGCGACGCGGCGCAGGACCGCCGAGCAGGTCGAGAAATTGTTCCGCACGATCCCCTATGTCGTCGATGTCGACAACAGCTTCGGCACGCCGCGGCCGCGCCTGCGCCTCATCCCCGACCGCGCGCGAATGGATGCCTATGGCATTTCGGAACGCCAACTGTTCGACAGCATCGGCGCGCTGCTCGGCGGGCAGACGGTCGGGTACGCGCCGCGCGGAGACGGGCGCGAACCGCTGCCGATCCGGGTCGCGCTTGCCCAGTCGCAACGGACCTGGAGCGCCGACTTGGCCGCGACGCCGGTCGCGAGCATGGGCCCCGGCGGCCGACTGGTGCAGCTGGGCGAGGTCGTGAGCGCGCATGAAGAATCGGGATCGCCGACGCTGTTCCGCCGCAACGGCCGTGCCGCCGACATGGTCACCGCCGAACTCGCGGGCGATTATGAAGCGCCGATCTATGGCATTTTCGCGGTCGACGATGCGATCGAGGCGTTTGACTGGCGGGCGCACGGGATGACGAAACCCGTCATTCGCTTCAACGGCCAGCCCGACGACGAACAGGTGCCAACGCTGCTTTGGGACGGCGAGTGGGAAATCACCTGGGTGACGTTTCGCGACATGGGCGCCGCTTTCATGGTCGCGTTGCTCGCCATCTATGTGCTCGTCGTCGGACAGTTCCGTAGCTTCACTATTCCCCTCGTCATCCTCACCCCGATCCCGCTGACACTCGTCGGCATCGTGCTTGGCCATATGCTGTTCGGTGCGCCGTTCACCGCCACCTCGATGATCGGCTTCATTGCCCTTGCAGGGATCATCGTGCGCAACTCGATCCTGCTCGTCGACTTCATCAATCATGCGAAAAAGCCTGACAAGCCGCTGCGCGATACGCTTCTCGAGGCGGGTATGATCCGCTTCAAACCGATCGTGCTCACCGCGGCAGCGGCGATGATCGGCGCCGCGACGATCCTGAGCGACCCGATCTTCCAGGGGCTCGCCATCTCGCTGCTCTTCGGTCTTGCCTCCTCGACACTTCTCACGGTGCTGGTTATTCCCGCGATCTACATCGTCCTGCGCGACGATGGCCGCGAAGGAAGTCTCTCTCCATGACCAAGCCGACCGACCTCTCGATCCTCAAGCGCGACGCGCATGGAATGGCGGATTACCTCAAGCTACTCGCGAACCCCGAGCGTCTTTTGATGCTGTGTCAGATGAACGAGCGTGAAGTATCGGTGGGGGAGCTGACCGAGATCAGCGGATTGTCGCAGTCGGCGGTATCGCAGCACCTCGCTCGCTTGCGCGAACGGGGGATCGTTTCGCTACGCGCCGAAGCGCAGACGCGATACTATAGCCTCTCGGACCCCAAGATGCAGCGGATCATCGCCGCGCTTTGCGAGGCGTGCCACGGCGCCTAGCCACCCCTCTTTTCGACCAGCACGGCCAAGCTGGCGCGCAAGATGGCCGCGCGTCGTCCGCAAGGCCCCCCGCGCGGTTTGGGATCCGGCGTGACGATGATATGCTGATCCGCGCATCTGCGCTACATCAACGCCCTGTAATTCGCGATCCTCTAGGCGATCGTCCGGTTATTCGAACCGAACCCTTGCGGAAGGTGCTCATGACGGACGAAATCGAATTGAAGCTGGAGCTGAGCGAGAAAGCCGCCGCTGCCATTGAAGCTTCGGGACTGTTGACGGGTGAGTCCGGTCGAGCCCGGCAATCCTCGATCTATTACGATACGCCCGACCATAGGCTGGCAAGCGCGGGGATTTCGCTTCGCATCCGCAAATCGGGAAGCAAGCGGGTGCAGACGATCAAGGCGGCTGGCACGAGCACCGCCGGCCTGTTCACCCGATCGGAACGCGAGCGCCCGGTCCGGAACGATATCCCGGTTCTGGATGCGGTTTCGCCGCTGCCGGATGCTCTCGGCAGCTGTGTCGACTCCATCGCACCTATTTTCGAAGTCCGGATCGATCGGCGCAGCTGGATGATCGCGGAGGGCGATGCCACGATCGAAGCGGTCCTCGATCGGGGCGCAGTCGTTGTCGGCGATCGCCAGTCCCCGGTCTGCGAAATCGAGCTGGAACTGAAATCGGGACGGGCTGACGCACTGTTCGCATTGGCGCGCAAGCTCGGCGCCGCAGCTCCGGTTCGCCTTGGCGTCCTGACCAAGGCGGAACGCGGCTATCGGCTGACCGGCCCGGCGCCCACGATGTTCAAGGCAGAGCCCGTCCTGCTCGCGGACGGCGTGACATCGGCGCGGGCATTCGGGATCGTGGCGCAGAGCTGCATCCGGCAGTTCCGTCTCAACGAGGCGCTGCTTTTGGCCGACGGGGGCGCCGAAGCTCTTCATCAGGCGCGTGTAGCGCTCCGCCGGCTGCGATCGGCATTTTCGATCTTCCGACCGATCATCGGAGAACCGCGTGCGGCCCTTGTCGCGGACCTCCGCTGGTTGACCTCCGAACTGGGGGAGACGCGCAATCTTGACGTTCTGCTGGCACGAACCCGCCCCGGTCCGCTGCACGACCGCGTCGCTTTGGCACGCGACGCCGCGTATCGCCGCGTTGGCGAAGTGTTGGCGATGCCCCGAACCCGCGCATTGATGTTTGACCTGACCGAGGCGATCGCGCGCCATGGCTGTTCGGATTCGCCTGACGCGGCGGATGGCGATCTGCCGGCGCGTGCGTTCGCAGTGGCGGCGCTTGACCGTTTCCATCGCCGCGCAAAGAAGCGCGGAAGCCATCTCGCCGACATCGACGACGCCAGCCGGCATACGGCGCGCAAGGCGGCGAAAAAGCTGCGATATGCGGCCGAGTTCTTGGCAAATCTGTTCGTCCGAAAGCGGGACCGGCGGCGCTATGAAGCGTTCATTGCGTCGCTGGAAACATTGCAGGATCAACTTGGCGCTCTCAACGATCTCGTGACGGCAGCGCTTGTCTTCGAAAAACTCGGTGTCGAAGGCGATCCCGAGGCGTCGCGGTTGACGGCGGAACATCGGAAAAAGAAGCTCCGCAAGGCGGCAGAGGTGGCGCACGGACAATTCTTCGATCTGAAGCGCTTCTGGCATTAGGGCGGCGGGGATGCGTCCGCCGCCGGCCGCTTCAGAGCCGGCGCAAGAGGCCGACAATGCGGATCAAAAAGGCTGTCGACCAGCCGATCATGATGATACCGTTGATCCCCTCGATCGCCGATACGAGCCGCCATGGCTTCGCCATCACATCGTCGTTGTAGCCGATGGCGCCATAGGTGATCGTCGAGAAATATACCGCCTCGCGCAGGCCGTCGATCGCGCCGATGGCGAGGAACGTCAGCGCATAGACCCAGATTTCCACCCCGTGCAGGCCGATGAGCGCAAGGATTGCGAACAGCGTTGCGACGAGACCGCGCCAGGACGCAGGGTGCATATGACCGCCGGCTTCCTGATGCGCCTCGAGACGAAGGAGTCGCGCCAGCAGAATCAGGCCCGCGCCGTGAATGAGCACGGTTATGGTCACCATCATCGTCGCGAGCAGCAACTCCCGGATCATCGCCGCAGAACCTGCGGGATGAGGACGTCCGCCGGCTTCGCAGGAGCCCCGCTCATCGACAGATTTCCGGATCGGTCACGCCGCCGCAGATGCAAATATGCAAGGGCAGGCTCATGCGAACAGGGCGGGCGCAGCCTCCATGTCGAGCGGCTCGGGTATTGGGAGCTGGTCATGGTCCCCGTGGCCATAGGAGACATGCGTCGGCAGCCAGAGCATTTCGGCTGTATTCCACCAGAGCGTCGTGAGCACAGCGGGTAACCGCCAAGCCTGAAGCCATGCGGTCCACAAGAGACCTGCGGAGGACATCTTCGAATCGTCGGGAACCTCATAAGCCATAGCCGTTCCTTCCAGTTGACCCGACCAAATTGCAGCAGGCTCCTCCTTGGCGAAATACGTAGAAGCCCTTGAATCGGCAGTCGGATTACGAAGTAGGAAATAACGATGGGCGAACCACCAGCCACGAGCCCCGGAAGGCATGGGTGCAGCTAAAAGAGCTGAGTGCCGAAACCAACAAAGAATTGCTAAAAATCTGCGAGAATATCACGGCACCGACGCTGTCGGTCCGGGGGTTGCTGAGCGATATTGCCTATGACGGGGGGCGGGCGATCAAATGAAGCAACTGATCCCCGCCGAGTGGTGCATTAGCGCCGCCATCGCAGTGCTGGCCGCAGGTGGGCGAAGCGGAACTGGAGAGGCCCGCGAGCGGATCGGTTACGCTATCACCTGTCGTTGCACTCTATCCTGCGACCAGCGAAAATTGTTGTTGAAATCTGCAGCCGGTGCGCTCCTTCCTAGGGCGAGACGGACTCATGGTCCGAGACTTGGAAGGAGCCAGAATGGGCACAGAGTCGATCCAACCGTACGTACGTCATCCAAATTGCCACGTCGGGCGGCGCTGGCGATGATGCAAGATGAGAGGATCATAAGGCTGAAGACCGTTCTAGCGCGGACGGGTCTTTCCAGGTCTACCGTCTACCGCATGGTTGCGAACGGATCATTCCCACGCCAGCGACGTATCGGGATACAGGCGACGGGTTGGTATCAGTCCGAAGTAGAAAAATGGATTTCGGACCCTCTTGGCTACCATGCAAGCGACGCCGCCTAGGCGGCTTGCGCGATGAGATCCTCCGGAAGGATCGCACTCCACTGCCCGCCGGTCAGATAGGCACCCCATTGAGCCAAAAGTTTCCGCCGCATCTCGAGAAAGGTCGCCCGGTTGTAGGCTTTGATCACGGCGTCGGGGATGACATGGGACAGAGCAGATTCCGCCACTGGTTCTGGAATGAAGGGCTGCTTCTCGGCCGCCCAAGTCCGCAGACTCGTGCGAAAGCCGTGCGGCACATACGGTAGTTCTTCATCGCGCATGACCTTGGAGATTGTCATGTCGCTGATCATCCCCCCCTTGCGGTTAGCAAAGATGAGGTCATCGGGTCCTCTTCCGGGCCGCAGCAGCGTGATCTTCCCGAGAATGGCAAGCGCGGGCTCATTGAGCGTGACGACATGCGCCTGCTCGGATTTTCGCATCAGTTCCGCGGGCCGCCCCCATTCGGCGCGCTCAACGTCGACGTGTCGCCATCTGGCTTCGCGCACTTCTACGGAACGAGCACCCGTCGCTATAAGAAACAGGAGCGCGAGCCGGCCAATGGTTTCGCGCGCGCTAACAACTTGCATCCAATAGGCTGGCACGTCCTCATAGGGCATTGCGGGGAAGTTGCCGCCCTTTTTGGCTTTGCCGGTCAGGGCGCGGACCTGCTCGCGAGGCGCCGCATTCGCGCGCCAGCCCTTCGCCGAGGCGTAATCCAGCACCACACAGACGCGGCGGCGGACCTTCTTCGCCATCGCCGGCTTAGCCTGCCAAATGGGCTCAAGGGCCGTGGCGACGTCGTCGGCCGTGATCGCATCCACGCGTTTGTTCCCGAGCGATGCATAGGCATGGTTCTTGAGAGAGGAGAGGAACGCTTTCGCTTCCTTGTCACCCCACCCGTGCGATTGTGCTGAATGGACGGCCGTAACCGCCTCCTTAAATGTTGGGGCGAGCTTAGGATCGCGCTTGAGCTCCGCGGCCGGATCTTTGCCGGCCTTGGCCGCATTTCTCAGCCTGATGGAAAGCTCGCGCGCTTCGGCGAGCGTCAAGTGCGTTCGACCCTCGAGCGGTACATCGTCACCGACCTTCGATGGCATTGCAAAGGTGGTGGAGAGGACGCCGCCAAGGCCGATATCACGGCGCTTGCCTCGCACCTGCACGCGCAGGATCCAGGACCGACAGCCGGTCCTACCGACAAGCAAATAGAGACCCTTGCCGTCACAATGACGACCCTGTTTTGCGCTCTGAACAAACTTGGCGGTTAGGCCGGCCATACATTCTCTACCAATGACCCCGAATCTCCTCCCTCATTTCCTCCCTCATTTTGGGTCGGCTAGAAGGGGTTTCGATGGAATTGCATGGTATCAGAAAGCCTCTAAAATTCCACGGTTTTTCTAGGCATTTGGCACCAGTTTGGATGAGTTTGGACGGAAAGTTATATCCCTCGCGGGGCATCCAGAGCATTCCACTCCATCTTCAGTCGTCGAAACGTCCGCGTCACGCCGGGCGGCCCGATTGCGCGCCCGGCATCGGCTTTTCCTAACCCGCGGTGAGCGGGTCGCTGATTCCGTGTGCGCCGCGTTCGATGCGCCCGGCCAGACGGACTTCCATGCCCGGCAGCGCGACGGTGACGTCGTACCAGTCGTGATTGTCCGGGGTCGGCCAAGCTTCGACCGCCTTGCCGCGGCTCGCGATCGTCACGGTCTGGCCGGCCGACGGAGCATAGGCGTCGCGGAGGATTTTTGCCTGCTGCGCCTCGCCGCCGTCGTTGACGAAAGCGAACGCGAGGGCGCGTCGTCTGACATTATAGCGCGCGGTCATCGTCGGCGCGCGCGCAGCGTCGGCGAGCGTGCCGCGGAAGGCGCGGTGAAAGCCATTGGGGCCGAGAACCCAAAGGTCGAAGGTGCCGTCGGTGCCGACAACCCAATGATCATCGATTCGCTTTCCCGCTTCGACCGTATAGCGGCGCGGGATGCGGTCGAGGTCGTTTTTGTCATAGACGTGGAACACCGCGCCCGCCGCGCCTTCGTTGATGAAATCGAGCATGAGCGCTTTGCCGTCCGCGTCGATGCGGGCGTCGACATGGAGCACATAGGGCAGCGCGCGCGAGCGGCGGATGCCTTTCTCCTGGAACAATTCCTGCGGTGCGCGCGGCGGCAGCGCTTTCGGCCGCTGCAGATGCGTATCGAGGATTGCGGTCGAACCGCTGACATCGGGCAGGTCGGGAAAGGCTGCGTCGGCGCCCTTCGAGAAGTCGAAGCAGGAGGTCATGTTGCCGCACACCGAACGGTGCCAGGGGCTGATCGCGGGGATGGTTACGCCGAAGCGCTGTTCGAGGAACTGGCCGACCGAGCTGTGGTCGAAGACTTCGCTGCTGACCCAGCCGCCCTTGCTCCACGGCGAGACGACATACATCGGCACGCGCGGGCCGAGGCCAAAGGGGCGCGTCGTTCCCGAGATATTGTCGTCGCGCGACAGATATTTATCCTCATGATCGTCGAAATAATGGCCGGGCAGCGCGAGCGTCGCCTTCCCTGCTAGCGTGCCGTCGGCGTTGTAGGAGGGCGGGGCGGCGGGCGGGGAATGGTCGAACAGCCCATCATTCTCGTCGAAGGTCTGGAAGAAAACGGTGCCCGCCCAGGTGTCGGGATTGGCGGTCAGCGCGTCGAGCACGCGTGCGGTGAATTCGGCGCCCTCGATCGGGGTCGAGGCCGAGGGATGCTCGGACCATTGTTTGGGCGGCAACACCCACGACACGGCGGGCAGCGTCCCGTTTTTCGCATCCTCGGCCAGCTTTTCGAGCGAATGATGCGCCATCCCGCGCTCATAGATCGGCGAACCCGGCTTCGCGTCGCGAAAGCCCTTGAAGGCGAGGCCGCCGTGCATCGCGCCGGTCCAATTATCGTTGGGGTCCTGATAGATGCGCCAGTCGACCCCTGCGGCCTCGAGCACTTCGGGAATCGTCGCCCATTCGAGCGCGTTGCCGGCATAGGTATAGCCGGGTTCGGGCAGCGCGCCTTTGATCCAGCAGCGCAAATTATTGGGTTCGGACTTGTCGTCGCGGCAATTGGTCCCGGTGGCGGCGACTTGCGGGTCGAAATTGGACCCCGACCAGAAGACGATACGATTCGGATCGGTGCCGGTGGTGATCGAGCAATGATAGGCGTCGCAGATGGTGAACGCCTCGGCGAGCGCGAACTGGAAGGGGATATCCTCGCGCTTGTAATAGCCCATCGAATAGTCGGTTTTGAACTTGGGCCACAGGCCGAACTTGCCCTGATTCCACGCCGCCTGCGCGTCGGAGAAGCTGTGCGGCGTGCCGGGCACCTTCAGCCCGTTGGTGCGCGCTGTGTCGAGGTGAAAGGGCGGCAGGTCGCGTGCGCCGTTGCTCTGAAACCAGACAGTCTTGTCACCCGCGAGCGGGATCGGGTGGCGATCGCCGAAGCCGCGCACGCCCTTCATCGTCCCGAAATAATGGTCGAACGAGCGATTCTCCTGCATCAGGATGACGATGTGGCGGACGTCCTTGATCGTCCCCGTCGTACGCTTTGCGGGGATGGCGAGCGCGCGGCCGATGCTGGCGTGAAAGGCGGCCGCGGAGCCGGCGACACCGGCCACCTTGAGGAAATCACGTCTCGAATTGCTCATCCAAATTACTCCGGTTCAAGGAAAATGGGGACATTATCGCCACGCCTGCCGCGCGCGCGAAGCGACGAGGTCGAGCGTCAGGATGACGAGGAAGATGGCGATCAGAATCGTGCCGACATGGCCATATTCATAGAGATCGAAGCGGCCCTTGAGTTCCTGTCCGATGCCGCCCGCGCCGACGAGGCCGATCACCGACCCCATGCGGACGTTGCGGTCGAAGGTATAGAGCGTGCAGGCAATATGCTGTGGCAGTACCTGCGGCACGATCGCGCTGCCCCAGATGGTCAGGCGCCCGGCGCCCATCGCCGCGAGCGCCTGCTGCGGGCGCGGGTCGGCGTCCTCGATTTCGTCGGCGTAGAATTTGCCGAGAAAGCCGGCCGAATGCAGGCCGAGCGCGAGCACCCCGGCAATCGGCCCGAAGCCGAAGGCGATGACGAGGAACAGCGCGGCGATGAGTTCGGGGATGGCGCGAAGGAAGGCCGATGCGGCGCGCGAGCCTGTTCGCAACGCGCGATGCGGGGTGACGTTGCGCGCGCCGAGCAGCGCAAGCGGCAGCCCGATCAGCACCGCGATCACGCTGCCCCAAAGCGCGATCTCGAGCGTCTCGAGCATCTTGGCCGCGACGTGGAAGAGATAGCCGAACGGTTCCACGAGCCAGACGGTGCGCACGATCCGGTCTTCGCGGCGCAGCGTTTCGGGGTCGAGTTCGGAAATGCGCGTCCGGGCGGTTTCGATATGCGCAAAGGGTGGCAAGCGATCGGGGTCGAAACCCTCGATGCGGCTGACCTCGCGCCGCGACGCCAGCTGGATCGGAACGAGCTCTGCCAGCGTCGAGCCGAGCCCGTCGGCGACCTGCGACCGGTCGGCCAGCCCCGCCTGCGCCAGCACCGCCTCGCCGCTGAGCGTTAGCATCCGGCCGATCTCGACGCGTTGTCCGGTGTACCAGAGCAACAGCAGCGCGGCGGCGAGCAGCGCGACGGCGCGCGCGTCGAGCAAGACGGGGAAGCGCCAAGGGAGATCGGCGTTCATTGCGCCACCGCCCGGATGCGTGGCGCGATGCCGTTGCCGCAGAGCATCGCCGGCGTGCCGTCGAAGACGATGCGCCCGGCATCGAGGATGACGATACGATCGGCGAAGCGGCGCGCGAGTTCGGGCTGATGCAGGCTGCAGACGACGGTGGCGCCGAGGCTCTGCGCCTCGTCGCGGATCAGTCCCAGCGCCGCCGCGCCGGTTGCCGGGTCGAGGCTGGCGACGGGTTCGTCGGCGAGGATGACCGCGGGACGATGGAGCAGCGCGCGCGCGATCGCGACGCGCTGTTGCTGGCCGCCCGAGAGGCTGTCGACGCGGCGCGCGAGATGGCTTTCATCGAGCCCGAGGCCGGCGAGCAAATGCGCGCAGCGCGCGCGGTCGGCCGGTGGATACAGGCCGGCGAAAGATCGGGCGATGCCGATATCGGCGACCGCCATGACATTGCGTGCGACGCTGGCCCGTCCGCTGAGGGCGAAGTCCTGCGGGACCAGGCCGATGCGGCGCCGCAGCGCATGGTTCGCCGGTGCGCCGTCGAAGAGGGTGCGGCCGTCGCCGGGCGCGATAAGCCCGCCGATCGCGCGCAGCAGGGTCGATTTTCCCGCGCCCGATGCCCCCAGCACCGCGCAGAACTGTCCCGCGGGAATGTAGAGCGTCACATCGGCGAGCGCGTGGGCGCCGCCGACATGGCGGACCCACAGATCTGCGATGCCGATGTCGATCATCGCGGCTGCCTTTCGGCCGACTTGCGCAGAATCTCGTCCTTCATCGCCGGGGTGACTTGCGCCATCTTGCGCGCGGCGGGGTCGAAATGCCCGGCGGGAACATGGCCGACATAGCCATCGACCCGCGCCCCGCCATAGCCGCGGATCATCTCGGGAGTGACGCCGGGGGTGCGGTCGATCTTCTCGAAAGCGCGCCGCAGCCGGTCGCGCAGCGCGGGCGTGAGACGCCTATTCGCGATCAGCGGCGGATAGGGGATCGGCTCGCTGCGCGCGATCACGCGAAGCGTGCGCGCGCCGGGCACATTGGCGCGCACCGCCTTGTCATAGCTGTCGAAGGATAGCGCAGCGGCATCGACCTCGCCATTGACCAGCGCGGCGAGGCTGTTGGCATGGGTGCCCGTCATGCGCACCGCCGACAGGTCGCGCGCGGGATCGATCCCGGCGTCGAGGAACATCGCGACCGGGAAGACGAAGGCCGAGGTCGAATTGATATCGCCGAAAGCGACGCGCCGGCCGCGAAGATCGCCGATCGACCGGACGGGCGATTCGGCGCGGACGAACAATCCCGAATAATAGACCGAGCGGCCCCCTTTGACCGCGACGGCGAGCAGTTCGGCGCAGCCGCGTTTTTGCGCCTGAAGATAGGTGACCGATCCGACAAAGGCGATATCGGCGGCATTGTTGCACATCGCCTCAACGACCCCGCCGTAGGATTGCGCGACCTTCAGGTCGAAGCGCAGCCCGGTGTTGCGCGCGACGGCGTCGAAGATCGGCCGATAGTCGGCGAGGGTTCCGGTCTCGGTGCCGCCGTCGGCGGGGATCAGCAACACGCGTAGCGGTGGCGGCTGGGCCGGCCGCGGGGGCACAGCCAGCCAGGCCGCGCTGGCGACGCATAGCGCCGCCAGTACGCCCGCAATGATCCACCGCTGCATACACAATCTCCGTCGACCCGAGAAACGGTGGGCAATTACGACGGGGCTGTGACAGCGCCATGAACCGGCTTCCTCGGACCCGCGCCGGTCAGAATTTGGTCGCGAAGGAGATATAGACGGCGCGCGGCTTGCCCTCGAACTCATAGCCATAGAAATATTCGGGGCTGTTGAGCGCGATCTCGCCGCGGATGAAGGCCGAGCTGTAGCGCATGTTGCCATAGCCATAGCGTTCGGCATATTTCTGGTCGAAGATGTTGACGACGCGCAGCTGGATGTGGTGCTGGCGCTCGTCGCCGAGGCGGTAGCCGATCGACCCGTTCATCAGGAAATAATTGCCGAAATTGTGGCGCAGCGAACTGTTCACGCCGCCGGTCGCATATTCGGGTCCCTGATAGCGCGGAAAGAGCGTGACCGAGAAGCGGTCGTCGGGGCTGGTCCAGCGAAGATTGCCGCCGATCATATATTCGGGGGTCTCGTTGATCTGGAGCTTGCTGCCGTCGAGGCGCGCTTTCTGTTTGGTATAGTTGATATTGAACGAGAAGCCCTTGCCGACGCGCACGTCGAGTTCGGCGGTCAGCCCGCGAATCTCGGTGATCCGGTCGTTGTTGAAATAGGTGTTGGGGGTGAGGCCCGAGGTGGTCTGGATGCGGTTGGTGACGTCTGTTCGGAACGCCCCGACTTCGGCATTCACCTGGATGTTGCCGAAATCCTTCGAGAAACCGACGCCGCCATTATAGGTCTCGGTCTCCTCGGTCTTGAGGTCGGGATTGCCGATCAAGGTCGGGCTCTCGGCGAACAGTTCGTTGGTGCGCGGCAGGCTGTACGAGGTGCCGCCGTTGCCGCGAATATAGAAGGCGCCGATCGGCTGGCGGAAGCCGAATTTCCAGATCGTGCGCGACCCGAAGCTGTCGGCGAAGTCGGTGCGCAGCGCGAGCGAGAGCTTGGTATCGGGGCTGAACGGGATCACCGGGCGGAAATCGGCATAGACGCCGGTGATCGTGTTCGCCTTGTTCGAGATCGGGAAGACGGGGTCGGAGTCATTCTTGTACGACACGACCTGCACGCCTGCGACGACTTCGAGGATATTGGGGAGCGACAGCGTGTTGCGCACGTTGAGCCCCATTTCGCGGAAACCGCCGACCTTCGAATCCTTGCCGAAACCTTTGTTGGGGAAGGGGATCGACTTGCCTGTCGCATCGCCGAAGCGGATGATCTTGCCCGTCGTCGGATCGGGACAGCCCGCAGCCGTCTTGCAGATTTCGGCGAAAGTCTCGGTGTTGTTCAGCCGCGGATTGCTCCAATAGCCAGCAATCTCGGTGTAGAGATTGTCCGACCAGCGGCGGTCGAGCGAGAAGTCGACGATCGGATAGCGGACGCGGTTCGGCGAATAGGTTTCGGCGTCGGGGAAAGGGTCGTGGAATTCGATCTGGGTATATTGGCCGTTCACCCGGAACTCGCTCTTGTCGTCGACCTTCCACAGATATTTCACGCCGATATTGCTGCGGTTGAGCGGATAATCCTGGATGCCGCCGGCTTTCGCGACATTGTCGACATAGGATTCGGGGGCAAAGATGCGCGGGCCGTCGGTCTGGATCGTGCCGCCATAGACCATCAGGCTGTGGCGTCCTTCGGAATCGATCGGGAAGCTGGCGTTGCCCCAGATTTCGCGCGTGTTGAACGCGCCATATTGTGCGCCGAGTTCGAACTTGCTCGTGCCGTCGGGGCGCTTGGTGACGAGGCTGATCACGCCGATGCCGCCGTTGCTGCCGAAGAACAGGCTATTGCCGCCGCGGAACACTTCGGCGCGCTCGATCATGTGCGGGTCGATCGTCGTCGTACCCCAGATATCCTCGAGCGCCGGTCCGCGGTCGTAGAGCGGGACGCCATCGAGCACGACGAGCGTGTCGCGGTCGCTGCCGCCGTCGAGGCGGATCGTATATTCGCCTTCGTCGGGCGAATAGCCGATGTTGGCACCCTTGATCAGGAATTGCGCGATTTCGGCGAAGTTTGTCGCCCCCGTCGCGGCGATCTCCTCGGAGCTGATGATCTGGACGGCGTTGCCATATTCGACCGCCGCTGCGGCGAGCGGCGTCGCCTCGACCGTCGCGGTGCCGTTGACGATGATTTCGTCGCCGGCACCCGAGCCCGCGTCGGCGCTATCGGCGGCCGCCTCTTCGACGGCCGCATAGGCGACCGACGGAAGCGCGCTGGCGGACAGCAACAGGCCAAGACAAATGGCCGTACGAAAATTGGAAGCGTTCTGCACGATAATGCCCCTTTTGAAGGATCCCGGTCACATTGGCGGGGCAGGGATCGGCCGGTTGACGACTCGATGTTGCACCGCGGCAATTTGCGAGGCCTCCGCTACGGCGGGCGTGTGACAGTTGAGTGAAATATGCTCATTTATAAATTTATAATTAAATGAGGAAATCGCACTTTCGGATGAGCGCATTCTCGGCTACTGTGCCTATCCCGCCGGCACGGGCAGCGGAAACAGTCGGAGAATTGCGCGAAATGGACGATGTAAACGGCGGCGAGCAAGCCGCGGCCGATCGGGGACCGGTCGAAAATGCGCTCGAACGAATGAGAATTGCTCATGGCAATATGGCCAAGGGCGCTCAGCGCATCGCCGATCATATCCTTGCACAGCCCGAAGAGATCGTCCGGATGTCGATCACCGAACTCGCCGAGGCGGTCGGGGTCAGCGAAGGCAGCGTCGTCAATTTTTGCCGCGGTATCGGCCTGTCGGGATTCCAGCATCTGAAGCTGAGCCTCGCACGCGAGACGGTGCAGTCGGTGCAGTTCATCCACGAGGATGTCGCGCGCGACGACGATATGGACACGATCTGCCGCAAGGTCTTTCATTCGGGAATCCAGGCGCTGCGCGACTCGCTCTCGGTGCTCGACCCGCAGGCGCTGACGCGCGCAGTGGGTGCGATCCACACCGCGAAGCGCGTCGAAATCTATGGCATCGGTTCGTCGGCGCCGATCGCAGAGGACACGCATTACCGGATGCTGCGCATCGGGCTCGACGCGCGCGTCGTGACCGACAGCCATATCCAGGCGATCAGCGCGTCGCGCTGCGACCCCGACGTCGCGGTGCTGACGATTTCGCACAGCGGCGCAACGCACGAGACGGTTGCGGCGACGCGGCTGGCGAGGGAGGCGGGCGCGCGCACGATCGTCATCACCAATTTCGCGCGCTCGCCGATCCAGGCTTTTGCCGACGTCGTTCTGTTCACCATGGCGCGCGAGACGCGCTTTCGCACCGAAGCTATGACGAGCCGGATCGCTCAGCTTTGCGTCGTCGACGCGTTGATCGCGGCGCTTGCACTCGGCGATTACGACCGGTCGACCGAGACGCTGCGCCAGACCTTCGAGGTGCTTTCGATCAAGCGGTTCTGACCGGCAGGGTCGATACGAACCGGCATTTGCGCCAAACTAAAACGCCATTTCCCATGGCTTTATCATCGGCGAATAAGCCTCGGCTCGTCCGCCGAAAGATTTTCTTCGTCGCAGAAAGCGGCCGCGATCGTTGACGAAACAAAAATCAATCGATTAAGTAGACATTGTCATTCGGGACTGGTCGAGACGAATGACGGGCTCTCCTCCTTCGACCCGCGGCTTTTGACCGGGAAGCAGCTTGCTCCGCGTTACCAACAGCTAAAGCGCGTGATGCTCGGGCGACATCGCCAGGCATTGCGTTCCCCCAGAAGGGGTATTGCGATGCGTATGTGTAACACCATCAACTAGATCGTCGCCGCGTGTATTCGCGCGGGGTAGCGGACCGACCGCGCCCCGCTCCGTATTGCGGCCTTCCAGCATCTCCAGCCGCGCCTCCTCACGCGAGACGTTTGCGGTCTGACGTCCGGCACCCGAGCGCCGGCGCGGGGGGTATCCATGCCTTTGCTGACCCAATCCGACCTGTCGGATCTGGCTCGCTATCCTGCGTCCCTGCGCAGCGCCGCCCGGGCGCTGTGGGGGGCGGAGCTCGCGACTGCCCGATCCGGCGCGGCGCACCGCGCCACCATTCATCACATCAAAAAGGGGGCGGGAGCACCGCCCGGGGACCCGATATAATGAAGCGTTTCTGTCCCGATCATCGCCTGAAGCTTTTGCTCGGCGCGGCACTGTTACTGCCCGCCGTTCCTGCGACCGCTGCTGAAACCGAAACCGCCGCGGCTGACGGCGCCGGGGTCGAAGAAGAAGCGGCTGGTGCTGCCGTGGCGGCAGCCTCCGCGGCATCCTATGACGGCACCGAAATCATTGTGTCGGCGCGCCGCCGCGACGAAAGCGCGCAGGATGTGCCGATCGCACTGTCGGTCGTTGGTGCGTCGCAACTCGAGGCGACGGGCAACTACTCGCTGACCCAGATTCAGCAGATTGTGCCCAGCCTGCAGGTGTTCAGCTTCAACCCGCGCAACACCAATATCAACATCCGCGGCCTCGGCAGCAATGTCGCGCTCACGAACGACGGGCTGGAAAACGGCGTCGGATTCTATGTCGACAATGTCTATTACGGGCGCCCCGGCCAGTCGCAGTTCGACCTGGTCGACCTGCAGCAGATCGAAGTGCTGCGCGGGCCGCAGGGGACTTTGTTCGGCAAGAACACCACATCAGGGGCGATCAACATCACCTCGCGCAAGCCGAGCTTCGACCCTGAATTTTCGGGCGAGGCAAGCGTCGGTGACTATGGATATTACCAGCTGCGCGGATCGGCATCGGGCGCGCTGATCGACGACCTGCTCGCGGTGCGCGTCAGCGGTTCGGTGACCGAACGCCGCGGCTTCCTCTACAATGACACGCAGAACGAACGCGCGCAGGATTATTCGAACTGGAGCGTGCGCGGGCAGCTGCTGTTCACCCCGAGCGTCGATCTCGAAGTACGGATTATCGGCGATTTTTCGCGCCAGAAGCAGAACCATGTTCTCAATGTCTTTGCCGACTATTTCGGCACCTATGACAATGGCGCGGCGATCCCGAACAGCTTTGCCGAGCGTGCGGCGCGTTTCCCGGGGTACAGCTTCCCGACGATTGATCCCTTCGCCCGGCGCGGCGAGGCCGACAGCCATTATCAGTCGAACATGGATGGTTATGGCGTGTCGAGCCAAGTCGACTGGGACGTCGGCGCGGCCAAGCTGACTTCGATCACCGCCTATCGCTGGTGGGACTGGAATCCCGCCAACGACGGCGTCGACCTCGCTGCCGATTGTGACCAAGGCCCAGCAGGCGAACCGCCAGCGTCAGTTCAGCCAGGAACTCCGACTCGCATCGGATAGCGACGGGCCGATCGACTATGTCGTCGGCGCCTATTATTTCTGGCAAGTCATTCGCGGCAAGGGCGCCAGCGCTTATGGCCCGGCGGCCGGGCTGTGGAACCGCCCCGCGACGTCGCCGATCCCGCTCGCCGCGTGGGATGCCGCGCTCACCGGTTTCGAGGCAAATTCGACGTCGGACCCGCGCACCAAAAGCTATGCCTTATTCGGCCAGCTCGACTGGAAATTCACCGACCGGCTGACGCTGACCGGAGGGCTGCGCTACACGCACGAAAAGAAGAGCGGTTCGTTCACCCAGATCCATGTTTCGGGGATCGACCTGTCGACGCTGCCCGCCGGACTGGCGGCGCAGGCGGCAGGGATTCGCACGCAGTTCAATCCGGTCACCAACTACTCGACGGGCTTCAGCGACAACAGCCTGTCGGGACTCGCAACGCTGTCGTGGCAGTTCAGCGAAGATGCGCTCGCCTATGCGACCTATTCGCGTGGCAACAAGTCGGGCGGGCTCAACCTGACCAACCTGCCGGCCGGATTGCGACCGGAGGATGTCGCCGCGGTCGCGCCGGAAAAGGTCGACAGCTATGAACTCGGCATCAAGTCGCAGTGGCTCGATGACAAGGTGACTCTGAACGTTGCGGGCTATTGGACCGAAATCCGCGACTATCAGACCGCGATCACCGAGCAGGTGCAGAATTCGGTCAACGTTCGCCAATATATCGCCAATATTCCGGGCGTTCGCTCGCGCGGCGTCGAGGGTGATCTGGCCTTCGCGCCTTCACAGCGTGCGAGCTTTTATGCCTCGGTTGCCTATGCCGATACGACCTACAGCGACTATCCCAACGCGCCGCAGGCGCCCGAACGGCTCAATATCAGCGCGATTCAGGACCTGACCGGCGAGCAATTGCCCGGCGTTCCCAAGCTCACCTACACGCTCGGCGGCGATGTGTCGGCGCCGCTCGGCAATCTCGGCGGGCGCGACCTGTCGCTTTACGGCCATGCCGACTATTCGCATCGCTCGTCCTTCAATACCTCGTCCAGCGACAGCCGTTATGCCGATGTCCCGGCGTACGGCATCGCCAATGCGCGCGTCGGCATCCGCACCGACGACGGTCTGTTCGACCTGTCGATCTGGGCGCGCAACCTGTTCGACAAGGATTATTTCCAGACGCTGTCGGCGCAGAACACCGGCATCGTCACCGCGCTGATCGGCGAACCGCGCACGATCGGCGCGACCTTGCGGACGAAGCTGTGATGGCGGCGTCCACTCCCTCCGCGCGTGACCCACGCGCCCACCCCATTCGACGACCGCCCGCAGAGGCCCTTGCCGGATACCCCCGCCGTCCAACCCCCAAAGGAGACTGACATGACGGACCTTCACAACAGCTATGCCAATGCGCGCGACAAGACTATCGACCTCGACGTCACGCCGGTGACCGGCACGATCGGCGCCATCGTTCATGGCGTCGAGCTGTCGGGTGACCTGCCCGCGCCGGTGGTGCAGGCGATCGAGGCCGCGCTCGTACGGCACAAGGTGCTTTTCTTTCGCGATCAGCAGCATCTGACCGACCAAGAGCATGAGGATTTCGCCGCGCTGCTCGGCGATCCGGTCGCGCACCCGACGGTGCCGGTCGCGGAAGGCTCGCGCACCCTGCTCGAACTCGACAGCAAGGAAGGCTATGCGGCGTCGAGCTGGCACACCGATGTGACCTTTGTCGACGCCTATCCGAAGGCATCGATCCTGCGCGCGCTGACGATCCCCGAGGCGGGCGGCGACACGCAGTGGGCCAATGGCGAAACCGCTTATGAAGGCTTGCCCGAAGTGCTGCGCCAGCTCGTGAACAATCTGTGGGCGACGCACACCAATCTCTATGATTATGCGTCGATCCTGCAATCGGCGCCCGATGGCGAAAGCGCCGCGAAGCGGATCAAGGAGCATCGCAACGTCTTCGCCTCGACGGTGTACGAGACCGAGCATCCGGTGGTCCGCGTCCATCCGGTCAGCGGCCAGCGCAGCCTGCTGCTCGGTCATTTCGTCAAGCAGTTCGTCGGACTGAACGCAGCCGATTCGGCACGGCTGTTCCAGACGCTGCAGGATCATATCACCAAGCCCGAGAACGTCGTTCGCTGGCGCTGGCGCGAAGGCGACGTGGCGATCTGGGACAATCAGTCGACCCAGCACCGCGCGACTGCCGACTTCGGATTGCAGCGCCGGACGCTCCGCCGCGCGACGATTTCGGGCGAGGTGCCGGTCGCGATCGACGGACGCCGCAGCCGCACTGTCCGCAAGGAAAAGGCGGTTCAATACGAACCCGCCTGACGAAATCGGCCGGCGCTTGTGGTTCTCCCCTTCCTTCCTGTGACTGCGCCGGCCCTGTCTGCGGCGCGTCCCGGTTCCATTGGCCCGGGCGCGCCGACCTTTTGTTTTCGAAAGACCGTCCGATGACCCGTGGTTCGCGTTTCGCCCATCTGCTCTTTGCCGCGCTGATCGGTGCGGCGGCGACGATCGGGCCCGCGCAGGCGAAGGAACGGCGGCCGAACCTGCTCGTCATCGTCGCCGACGATCTCGGCTATTCGGACCTTGGCGCGTTCGGGGGTGAAATCCGCACGCCTAACCTCGACAAACTCGCGCTGAACGGCATCCGGCTCGCGGGTTTCCATACGGCCCCGACCTGTTCGCCGACGCGCTCGATGCTGCTCTCGGGCACCGACAATCATCGCGCCGGGCTCGGCACGATGGCCGAGCTGATCCGGCCGAACCAGCAAGGCAAGCCGGGCTATGAGGGCTATTTGCGCAGCGACGTCGCGACGCTCGCCGAACGGCTGGGGGCCAGTGGCTATCGCACGTTGCTGTCGGGCAAATGGCACCTTGGCCTGACCCCCGAGCAGGACCCGCATGCGCGCGGGTTCGAGCGCAGCTTTGCGTTGCTGCAGGGTGGGCACAATCATTATGGCACCGACGTCAAACCCGAAGCGATCCCTGGCACGCGCGGGATTGCGACTTATCGCGAGAATGGCAAAGCGGTCGGGCGGCTGCCCTCCGACTTTTATTCGAGCGACTATTTTGCAACCCGGCTGATCGACTTTCTCGGAGAGCGGCCGGCGAAGGGGAAAGAACGGCCCTTCTTCGCCTATCTGGCCTTTACCGCGCCGCACTGGCCGCTGCAGGCGCCGGCCGAGGACATTGCGCGCTATAAGGGGCGTTATGACGCGGGCTTCGACATATTGCGTGAGCGGCGGCTGGCGCGGCAGCGCGAGCTGGGCATCCTCGGCGCCGACGTGGCCGCACACACCCCGCGCAACCGCGACGGCAGCTGGGATTCGCTGACCGCCGATCAGCAAGCGCTCGCCGTGCGCAACATGGAAATCTATGCGGCGATGGTAGACCGGCTCGATCATAATGTCGGCCGCGTGATCGATTCGCTCCGCGCCTCGGGCCAACTCGACAACACCGTCGTCGTCTTTCTCGCCGACAATGGCGCCGAGGCGCTCGACGTTGAAACCACCGGCGCGCAGATGCTGGCCAGTTCGCTGAAGGATGCCGACAATAGTTTCGCCAACCGCGGCACGGCGTCGTCGTACCTGACCTATGGCGCGGGCTGGGCACAGGCGGCGACCGCGCCGTCGTGGCTGACCAAGGGCTATCAGAGCGAGGGCGGCACACGGGCGGTCGCATTTATCAGCGGCGCGGGCATAGCGGCGCGGCGGGGTGCCGAGACGCAATATCTGTCGGTCATCGATATCGCGCCGACCTTGCTCGACCTCGCAGGCGCCGATGCCAGCGCGACGCGTATCGGCACACGCCAGGTGCGGCCGATTACGGGGCGGTCGTGGGCGGCGTGGCTGAGGAATGCCAAAGCGCGCGTCTATGGCCCAGATGATGGCGTCGGCGCCGAACTGTTCGGCTCGCGCGCCTATCGCCGCGGCGACTGGAAGCTCACCGATATCGGCGACGGCATCTGGCGGCTGTTCGATATCGTGCGCGACCCCGGTGAAACGCGAGACTTGTCGCTTGCCCACCCCGATCGCAAAGCCGACCTTGCGGCAGCGTGGGATGCTTATGCGCAGGAAGTCGGCGTTCCTTCCCGATGCAGTGCCCTATCGGCCATAAGCAACCGTCTGGCGCGTTCCGTCTTGTCAATCGGATCAGTTGAGTTATTTCCATGTCCGGGACGTAATCCGAGTCGACCGATCAGAACGACCGAAAGGACTGCTCATTGGCCACGCAACTTCACACCCCCGACCTGTTCGAAACCGCGCGAACGCTGGGCGTGTCGATTTCGCCCTCGACCCCGACCATCGGTGCGGAAATCAGCGGGCTCGATCTCGATCGCCCGCTCTCTTCCGGGGAAGCGGACCTGCTGCGCGCCGCGTGGCTGCGCTTCAAGGTCATCTTCTTTCGCGATCAGGAATCAGCCACGAAAGCCATGTCCGGCTGGGCGCCCTGTTCGGCGATCTCGAAGGCCATCCGGTCATCCCGTCGGTCGAGGGCTATCCCAAAATTCTCAGGATCGAAGGTGTCGAGGGGGTGCAGCTCACAGCCGAGACCCTCGCGCCTTTCCAAGCGTATAATAAATGGCACACCGACGTGACCTTCCGCGAACGGCCGTCGATCGCATCGATCCTCCGCGCACGGCATTCGCCGCCGCTCGGCGGCGATACGATGTGGGCCGACACCGTCGCCGCCTATGCGGGCTTGCCGCAGCCGGTGAAGGACCGGATCGAAGGGCTTGAGGCCGAGCATGACATAGTGCGCAGCTTCGGCGGCCGGGTGACCGAAGAAAAAAGGGCGCAGCTCGGGCGGGATTTCCCGCCGGTGCGTCATCCCGTCGTGCGCTCGCATCCCGAAACGGGCGAGAAGATCCTCTACGTCAACTATACCTTCACAAGCCGCATTGTCGGGGTGAGCGAAGAGGAGAGCGACAGCCTGCTCCGCCTGCTGTTCGACCGGATCAAGGTACCCGAATATCAAGTTCGCTTTCGCTGGACCCCGAATGCGATTGGCATCTGGGACAATCGGTCGACCCAGCATTATGCCGTCGGCGATTACTGGCCCGAATATCGCGCGGTCGAACGTGTGACTGTTTCCGGGGACGTGGTAACCCCGTGAGGATGATCGAAGCGCAGCTGCGCTCGCCGCGTCCGCGTTTTCGGACCGCGACGCGCGTCGCGATCGTCGGCGCTGGCTTTTCGGGGACCTTGCTGGCGATCAACCTGCTCGAACAACCCGATGTCGAGGTGCTGCTGATCGAACGCGACCGGCACCGCATGGGCGCCGGAGTCGCGTACAGCAGCACCGAAACCTCGCATCTGCTCAACGTCCGCGCGGGCAATATGAGCGCCTTTGCCGACCGGCCCGATCATTTCTGCGAATGGTTGTCGGCGCGCGGGCTTGGCTGCGAGGCGGCGTTTGTCACGCGCGCGACCTATGGCCGATATCTGCGCGAAACGCTGCGGCAGGCGATGGAAAAATATGGCCGGCGGCTGAAGCTCGTCGACGACGAAGTGCTCGATATCGAGGAAAAGGGCGGGCGGGTCACACTCGGGTTCGTCAACGGCGGGTTGATCGAGGCCGACCGCGCGGTGCTCGCGATCGGCAACCTGCCGCCGCACGATCCCCCCGCGATCGAAGGCGCGCACCTGCCGTCGCATCGCTATGTCGGCGATCCCTGGGCGAGCGCGTTCGAGGACGGGCTCGACAAGCAGGCGCCACTGCTCGTCGTCGGCACCGGGCTGACCGCGGTCGACGTGATCCTGCGGCTCATTTCGCACGGGCATGAAGGACCGATTACCGCGCTGTCGCGCCGTGGCCTGCGTCCGCACAGCCATCTCGACGGCCTGCCGCGGCCGAAACCGGTACTCGCCAAACCCGCACCCGACCTGTCCGAACTCGTGTGCTGGGCGCGCGACGAGGCAAAGGACCGCGACTGGCGCCTCGTCGTCGATTCGATCCGCCCGATCACCCAGATGATGTGGGCGGCGGCCGACGCCGACAAGCGCAGCCGGTTCCTGCGGCATCTCCGCCCCTTCTGGGAAGTGCATCGCCACCGGCTCGCGCCCGAAGTGGCCGACCGCATCGAAGCGCTTGTTGCGTCGGGGCAGCTCCATTTTTGCGCGGGCAAGATCGCCAATGTCGTGGTCGAAGCTGACGCGCTCGCCGTTTCGTGGCTGCCGCGCGGAGAAGCGGAGCTGGTGACGACGCGGGCGGCGCGGATGATCAATTGCACCGGGCCGCAGGGCGATCTGCTGCGCTCGTCGGACCCGCTGGTGAAGCGCCTGCTCGGTGCGCGGCGTATCCGTCCCGACGCGCTGCGCCTTGGGCTCGACATCGATCGCGACGGCCATATCGTCGATGCGTCGGGCCGCTCGTCGGAGCATATCCTCGCGATCGGGCCGATGACGCGCGGCGACCTGTGGGAAGTCGTCGCTGTGCCCGATATCCGCAATCAGGTCAGCGCGCTGGCACGACGCCTCGTCAACGCACACTGGACGGGCGGCGAAGGGCTTTAGGCCTCGCCGCTCAAAAAATTCTCCCCTCCTTGCATCCACTGGCCACCCTGGCGGCGTCTAGTCCATGATCGGCCGCTGCGCCGGTCCGGGCGGCGGCGTCGCGCGGCGGTTGATATGTGCTCCCCGGTGCAGATCATCCCCGTCTTGCCGGAGGCCGCCGCCTGTGGTTTCACCATGCCCAGCGGCATGAAGGAGAAGAGAGTCGATGGACCAGATGATATTCGCCGCCGCCGCAACGGCTGCACCCGCTGCGGTTCCGCCCGCGACGGTGACGGTGCCGGTGACCGCGGGCCAGTCGATCAGCCCGGCCGACGTCGCTGCCTATATCGATCCGCGCGACATTGCGGCGTTTCTGCCCGCGCCGCCGCCGACCACCGAACTGGTCGCGGTCAGCGACAGCTTTTTCGGTTTGCTCGAACAGATCACGATGGTCGCGTTGCTCGTCGTCGGCTTTTTCCTGCTCGCGCGGCTGCTCCACGCGTGGATGCTGCATCGCTCGATACGCCGCGCGCTCGACGCCAAATCAGAGGCGGTCAGTCCGCTGATCGACAAGCTCAACAAGCCCTATGAGCATATCGGCTGGCAGGGCGACAAGGAAACGGCCAGCGGGGGCGACGACCGCAATGCGCTGGTGTTGCTGGCGATCGGGCTGGCGATGGCGGGGTTCGGCTTGATCCAGGGCCATGAGGAATTGATCCGCATTTCGGCGGGTGCGGCGCTCTTTCCCGCCTTCGTCGGTGTAGCGCTTCTCGTCCGCCGCCGCCTCGCGCGCGCCGCTGCTGCCGAGGAGCGCGCAGCTGCGTGATGAGGCATGCGCCGATGAAGATTGGGCCCTCAACCAGCGTGTCGCGGGAGGAGATCGTGCCGCTTTCCAGCTCCTCGTGCTGCGGCACGAGGCGCGGCTGCGCGCTTTTCTTGCCCGCGCCGCCGGATGCGACGCCGACGATCTGGCGCAGGAAGCCTTTGTCCGCGCGTGGCAGCGTGCGGGCGATTATCGGGGTCAGGGGAGCTATGCGGCGTGGATCATGGGGATCGGCTGGCGCCTGTTCCTCGACCAGCGACGGACCGCGCGGCGGCGCGAAGGACTTGCAGCAGGAGACGATGCCATATCGTCGTCCGACCCGCGCCCGGCCAGCGATGCCGCGATCGACGCCGATCGGTTGCTCGCCGCGCTGTCGCCGCAGGAGCGGGCGGCGCTTACCCTCTGCTTCGGCCATGGCTGGTCGCACGGCGAGGCGGCCGAGATCATGGGCGTACCGCTCGGGACGCTCAAATCTCTGGTCTTGCGCGGTCGCGCCAAGGCGCAGAAAATGATTGGCGAAGGAGCGGACGCATGACGGCTTCGAGCGAAAATGACGTCGATGGGATGCTCGCCGCGATGCTGGCACCGCCCGAACGGTCCGGTGATCGCGGCTTCGTGCTGCAGGTCGGAAGTGCGATCGATGCACAGGCCGCCTACGCCCGCGCGCGCCAACGCTTCTGGCGCAGCTTCGCGTTCGAAGTGCTGGCGGTCGGTGCATTGCTCGCGGCGCTGTGGCTCATGTCGTCGGCACCCTTGCTGGCGCCGCTGGCGGGAGCGGGTCATTGGGGCCTTGCGCCGCCCCTGCTGCTCGTCCTGCTGCTCTGGTTCGGGACACAGCGCTGGCGGCAGGCTTAGGCGGGAGGAACGTCCTCGCCGTCGATGCCCTGATATTTGAGCTGGAGATAGCGTTCGCGCGTGGCGAGCTTGTCGAGTTCGCCCGCAGCAAGGCTGCGCGCGGCGTTGCCGATCTCGCTTTCGAGCATTTTCAGGCCACCGACGAGGGTCTCGTCGGGGGTGCGGCCGGCATGCGCTTCGGTGCGCAGGCCCGCGGGGATACGCTGATAGCCTGCGACGAGTTCGGGCAAATCTTCGCCGACGAGCTTGCGGATGTTCGCCGCGGCGGGGCTCAGCGCGTCGAGTGTTTGAAGCTGCGGCGCGAGCAGGTCGAGCTGGACGCCGATGCCGTCGACCAGCTGGCGCGCCGGCGCGGGGAGCGCGGGGCGCTGCGCCTCAAGCCAGATTTCGGTTCGACCCGCGAGCTGCTTCAAATCCGCCTTGGGCAGGTCTGCCTGGCGGGGCTCGGGAAAGGGCGAGCGACCGAACAGCACCGCGACGCCGATCAGCAGGATGAACAATGCGAGCAAACCCGTAAAACCGAGCGGCTGGATCAGCGCGCCGAACACAGCGGCGCCGATCAGCACGACACCCGCCGCGATCAGAACGCGGCCGAGCTTTTTATAAAGGTGCTGGCGGCGCAGCGCGACGCTCTTGGTGCCGATCGGACGGCGGCGCTCGCGCGACCGCTCGATCGCCGATGCCGCCGAAATCCGGATCTTGTCGACTTCGCTCATGGTCATGATGTGCCTTAGCCTTCGAGCGATGCGAGCGGGCTGTCGGCGCCGCCGACGCTTGCCTGCGCCTGGCTCGCGCCCTCGGCGCGCGCGATATAGCCTTTCGACTTGGCGACCTCGCCCTCCAGCGTCGTGACCGTCGTCTTCATGCTGTCTAGCGCCTTCAGCTTGAAGGTGTCGATCGCATCCATCGTGTCATAGATATTCTGGAACGCGCGCTGGAGCGTCTCCATCGGGATTGTGCTCGATGCCGCCTGTTCGTGGATGCGCGCGGTGTTGTCCTTCAGCATTTTCGACGTGCCGTCGATGATGTTCGCGGTCGTCGTGTTGAGCGCGGTGATCTGTTCGAGCACCAGCTTCTGGTTCGTCATCGCCTGCGCAACGGTGATCGCGGTCTTGAGAGCGCCGACGGTGGTGGTGCTCGCGCGGTCGACGCCCTTCACCAGTTCGACGTTGTTTTTCTTCACCAGGTCGAGCGCAAGATAACCCTGCACCGTCACCGCCATTTGCGTCAGCAGGTCCTGCGTGCGCTGGCGCGCATAGAAAAGCGCATTCTCACGCAGCACCTTGGCTTTCGCAGGATCGACGCCGTCGAGTTCGGTCGCCTTCGCTTCCAGCTTGGCGTCGAGGGTGCCCGCGATGTGAACCATCTGCTCGAGCTTGCCCATCGCTTCCCACAGCTTGCGGCGCTCGACGTCGATGGCGGCATTGTCCATCAACAGCTCGTCCTTGCCGTTCGACAAGGCGGTCAGAATGCCGCCGATATGCGTCTGCGCGCTGCGATATTGCGCGAAATAATTGCCGACCTTGTTGCCGAGAATCTTGTCGAAAAAGCCGCGCTTGGTCAGCAGCTTTCCGTTCGCCGACGGGTCGAGCCGCTCGACGGTGTTGCGCAGCTCGATCAGGTTCATTCCGATATCGGTGTCGCGGTCCATAGCCTTGATCGGGCGATCGAGGAAGCGGTTCGACTGGTTCGCCGCCTCCAGCATTTCCTTGCGGCCCATGTTCGTGATCTGGTCAACCTTTTGCCCGAACGCGGGCGAATTGACGTCTTGGGCAACGAGGTCGTCGATGAACCCGTCGACGCGTTCCTCGAGCTTCGATTTCTGCTCGGTCGACAGTGGAACCAGACCGGCGGCCTTTTCGGGTGACACTGCGGGCACCGGATCGGGCGGGGTCAGCTTCAGCTCGTCGGTTGCAGTCGCCGTTGCGGTCAATTCGCTCATTCGTCTTCCTTCCAGCCCCAAGTTACGGTCCCGGGCCATTGCCTATATGGCATGCAGGCCTGTGTTATTCAAGCACTACACCCTGTTTCGCCCGAAGCGCCGGCGCGATCCAGGCGGACAGGATCAGTTGCGCCATGTGATAGACGAGGATCGGAACGAGCACCATGCCGGCGATGGCCGGAGGGAAAAGCGTCGCGGCGAGCGGCGCGCCGACCGCGATGCTCTTTTGCGCGCCCGAAAACAGCAAGGTGATGCGGTCGGGGCGGGCGAGCTTCAGCAGCCCGCCGAGCGCCCAGGCGCCGCCGAAGGACAGCGCGAGAAGCGCGGCTACCGCTGCGAAAACGAGCCCGATCTCGCGTCCGTCGAGCAGACCCCAGATTCCTGCGACCACGGCGGCCGAGAAGGCGACATAGACCGCGATAGCGATCGCGGTGCGGTCCATGAAGGTCGCGAGGCCGCGGTGCGCGAGCACCCACGGACGCAGCCAGCGCTGGACGAGCTGTCCGGCGACGAACGGCACGAGCAGGATCGACACGATACGCAGCACCGCCTCGCCGTGGATTTCGCCTTCGCTGCCTGCGAGCAGCGCAAAAAGTAGAGGCGAGAGGGCGACGCCGCTCAGGTTGAGCAGCGCGGCCGCGACGACGCTGGCGGCGACATTGCCGCCCGCGAGACTGCTCGCAGCGGTCGCCGACTGGACGGTCGAGGGCAGGATGCCGAGAAAAAGGAAGCCGAGCGATAGGGTGGCGGGGAGCAGCGGCGCGGTAGCGGCCTGCGCGGCAAGACCGAAGAGCGCCATGCCGCCAAAGCAGAAAGCGAGCGCGCTTCCCTGCAGTTTCCAGTGGCGGATGCCGTGAAGCACCTCTTCGCGGGGCAGGCGCACGCCGTTGAGGAAGAAGAGGAATATGATCGCCGCGGTCGAAATGCCCTGCGCGATCGGTACAGCCGCGCCGCGCACCGGAAGCAGGCTCGCGAGCAGGATTGTTGCGAACAGCACAGGGACGAAGCGGTCGGGAAAGATGCGGGACAGCATTGGCACGAGCGATGGCGGGACAGCGGCGGCTTGGCAAGTCGGCAAGACACGATAGAGACGCGCGATGGCCAATATCCTGATCCTCGCCGCGCTGCCCGAAGAGGCCGATGCCCTGTTCTCCGGTGTTGGCGAACGCGGTGGCGGGCTGTTTGCCGAACGGCGCCTCGATGCGCACGGCCACAGCCTCACGATAGCAAGGTGCGGCCTTGGCAAGGTCAATGCCGCGTTGTGCGCAGGGACATTGGGCCATGATGCCGGATTGCTGTGGATGACCGGCACATGCGGCTCGCTCGGTGCGGCCCCCGGCGCTTACTGGATCGCAGAAGCGTTGCAGCATGATTATGGCGCGGCGCAGCCCGGCCTTTTCCGGCGCTACCGTGCCGGCGAATGGCCTATCGGCGAAGCGGGTGAGGCGCATTTTTCGGCGATGTCCGATCCGGGGGTTGGCTTGCCGCATGCGCGGATCGCGAGCGGCGACAGTTTCGTCGCGTGCCCCGACGCCGCCGCCGATCTGGTAACGCTCGGCGCGACATTGGTCGACATGGAGGTCGGCGCGGTGGCACAGGTCGCGGCGCGACTCGGCAAGCCCTGGGCGGCGATCAAGGCGGTCACCGACGAGGCAAATGGCGCCAGCGCGGAGGATTTTCATGCCAATCTCGTCCGCGCCGCGCGCGTTGCCGCGCAGGAAGTCGAGCGGCTGATCGCGATGATCTGAACCGTTCCGTGTGCGCTGCGCCTGTGATAGGCTGACGGCCGTATCGGCCGAGGGAGAGACTCGTCATGCGACACCGTTTTTCACTATCCATCCTTGCGGCCTGCGCGGTCCTTGCCACGCCGCCTGCCTTTGCGGCGGGCAGCGGCGGTAGCAGCGCACCGCCGAGCCAGAGCGCCTACGATCCGACGGTCGACTACAAGAAGGGCGCCGACGCCTTTACCTCCGGCCAATATGGCGAAGCGGTCAAAGCGTTCAAAAAGGTCGTCGCAGCGGTCCCAAAGAACCCGCAGGCCAATTATCTGCTCGGCGCGAGCTATATGGCGCAGGGCGATTTTTCGCGCGCGGTGAAGCCGCTCGAAGCCGCGGTGCGCTATGACGAGAAGCTGATCGATGCGCGCCGCGACCTTGGCATCACGCAGGCAAAGCTGGGCAAAGCCGAGAAGGCGACCGAGCAGATGGCCGCGCTGAAGGCAATGCAGGAAGGGTGCGGTGGCACCTGCCCCGATTCGGCCAAACTCACCGATGCGATTGCCAAGCTGGAGGCCGCGACGACCGCCGGACCGCAGGCGCAAAGCGCGGTCGAACCGGACGTCCGGCTCGCTTCGGCCAAAACGCTCGACGCGACCTATGTTGAGGCCGTAGGCCTGATCAACGAGCATCGTTACGAGGCGGCGATCGCCATGCTCGATCAGGCCTTGTGGGCGGCGGGGCCGCACCCCGATGTGCTGACCTACCTCGGTTTCGCAAACCGCAAGCTGAAACGCTATGACGCGGCGGAGGCCTATTATCGCGACGCACTCGCCATTGCGCCGACGCATCGCGGCGCGCTCGAATATTATGGCGAGCTTAAACTCGAACGCGGCGACGTCGCGGGCGCAAAGGCGCATCTTGCGAAGCTCGAGGCGATCTGCGATTTCGGCTGCCATGAAGTCGATGAGCTCAAGCGCTGGATCGTTGAGGGGCGCTTATCCGCAAGCTGATCGCGCTTGCGGCGCTGTTTTTCGGCGTCGCGGCCACGCCGCCGCCGGTGTTCGAGCAATTGCGGTGGACCGCGCCGGGGTCCGAACTCGCGCTGCTGTCGGCGCAGCCCGCCACCTGTCTTGCCGATCCCGACGCGGCGCTGGTGCGGAGCGGCCAAGCCGTGTTCGGCGCCCCGGCGCTGCTCGGCGGGCAGGCGGCCAAGGCCGGGCTGAGCTGTTCGAGCTGCCATATCAACGGGCGCGACAACCCGCATTTTCTGTTGTCGGGCGTCTCGGCTGCGCCGGGCACGGCCGACGTCACCAACAGCTTCTTTAGCGCGGCGCGCGGCAATGGCCGCTTCGACCCGGTTGCAATCCCCGATCTCGCCGCGCCGGGAAAGGTCGCGCGCGGTCCCGAGGCGCGCGCGCTCGAACCCTTCATCCGCAATCTGATCGTCGAAGAGTTTGGCGGCGATGAACCGGGCGCGGCGACGCTCGCCGCGCTCGCCGCCTATGTGCGGGCGGTGCGGCCGTGTCCGGCCGTGCGCTTCGCTTCGCGGCGGCTGGAAGATCAGCTGCGCGCCATCGAGGATGGAATAGTTGGCGCGGCTTTCATGCGTAATCGGGGCGATCGGCGCGGCGTGAGACTGTCGATTGCATCAATGCGCCATCAACTCGGTCTGATTGCCGAACGCTATTCGGGGCCGGGATTTGGCCGCGAGCGCAACCAGCTGCTCGTCGCCTCGCGCGAATTACAGGTGATTGGCGACGGCGACCCGGCCCGGATCGACCCCGCGCTCGGGTCATGGAAAGGCGATTTCGACAAAGATCTGGCAAAGCGATTGCAGCGCGCCGAAGGTCGGTCGCTATATGATGCGGGGCGTATGGAAAAATTGCTGCGCTGATTCGCCCGATCGGCAATCATGTTGCGCCGCAGCACCCATTCTGTTAGGGGCGCGGCGTTTCGCGGCGCTTCGGGCGCTGCCCCCTTCCATTAAGGCTCTTCCGCATGTCTTTGCGCAATATTGCGATCATCGCCCACGTCGATCATGGCAAGACCACCCTTGTCGACCAGCTGTTCCGCCAGTCGGGTACCTTCCGCGAAAACCAGCGCGTTGAGGAACGCTCGATGGATTCGGGCGATCTGGAAAAGGAACGCGGGATCACCATCCTTGCGAAGTGCACCAGCGTCGAATGGGGCGAAGGCGCCGACCTGACGCGCATCAACATCGTCGATACCCCGGGCCACGCCGATTTCGGCGGTGAGGTCGAGCGTATTCTTTCGATGGTCGACGGCGTCATCCTGCTCGTCGATGCCGCCGAAGGCCCGATGCCGCAGACCAAGTTCGTCACCGGCAAGGCGCTCGCGCTGGGCCTGAAGCCGATCGTCGTCGTCAACAAGATCGACCGCAGCGACGCGCGCGCCGCCGAAGTGCTCGACGAAGTGTTCGAGCTGTTCCTGACGCTCGAAGCCAATGACGAACAGCTTGATTTCCCGATCCTTTATGCCTCGGGCCGCGGCGGCTATGCCTCGGAAGATCCCGAAGCGCGCGAAGGCACGCTTGAGCCTTTGTTCAAGACGATCGTCAGCCATGTCCCGACCCCCGGCCTGCCCGAAGAAGGTCCCTTCACCTTCCTCGCGACCCTGCTCGACCGCGATAATTTCATCGGTCGCATCCTGACCGGCCGCGTCCAGTCGGGGACGATCAAGGTCAACCAGCCGATCCACGCGATCGACATGGACGGCAAGGTCATCGAGACCGGCCGCGCGTCGAAGCTGCTCGCGTTCCGCGGGCTCGAGCGCGTTCCCGTCGAGGAAGCCAAGGCGGGCGACATCGTCGCCATCGCGGGCCTCGCGCTCGCGACCGTCGCGAACACCATCGCCGACACCAGCGTCAGCGAGCCGATCGCCGCGCAGCCGATCGATCCGCCGACGCTGTCGATGCGTTTTGCCGTGAATGATTCGCCGATGGCGGGCCGCGAAGGCAGCAAGGTCACGAGCCGCATGATCCGCGATCGCCTGACCCGCGAAGCCGAAACCAATGTTGCGATCCGCATCACCGAAAGCGCCGACAAGGACAGCTTCGAAGTTGCGGGCCGCGGCGAGCTTCAGCTGGGCGTGCTGATCGAAACGATGCGCCGCGAAGGCTTCGAGCTCGGGATCAGCCGCCCGCGCGTGCTGTTCGGCGAGGACGAAAATGGCAAGCGCACCGAGCCTTATGAAACCGTCGTCATCGACGTCGACGACGAACATAGCGGCACGGTTGTCGAAAAGATGCAGATCCGCAAGGCCGACCTCACCGACATGCGTCCGTCGGGTGGCGGCAAGACGCGCATCACCTTCAGCGGCCCGTCGCGCGGCCTGATCGGCTATCATGGCGAATTCCTGTCCGACACGCGCGGCACCGGGATCATGAACCGCCTGTTCGAGAAATATGGCCCGCACAAGGGCCAGATCGCGGGACGCCAGAACGGCGTGCTGATCTCGAACGGCAATGGCGAAGCCGTCGCTTATGCCCTGGGCCCGCTCGAAGAGCGCGGCATCCTCTTCGTCTCGCCCGGCGAGGCGCTGTATGAGGGCATGATCATCGGCGAAAATGCCAAGCCCGACGACCTCGAAGTCAACCCGATGAAGTCGAAGCAGCTGACGAACTTCCGTTCGACCGGCAAGGACGACGCGATCCGCCTGACCCCGCCGAAGCGTATGACGCTGGAGCAGGCGATCGCGTACATCGACGACGACGAAATGGTCGAAGTCACGCCGAAGAATATCCGCATCCGCAAGGCGATCCTCGACCCGAACGAGCGCAAGAAAGCCTCGCGCAAGAAAGAAGCGGCATAAGGATCAAGGCGGCGGCCAGCACTGGCCGCCGCCACCCTTTGCAAGCTAAAGGCGTGCGATGCTTCGCCTGACCGAACTCACGCTGCCGCTGCACCACGCAGACGAAGAACTGCCCGCCGCGATCTGCAAGCGGCTGCGCATCACGCCGCGCGAGCTGGTGCGCCACGTCGTCGCGCGCCGCGCGCACGATGCGCGCGACAAGAGCAACATCAAGCTGATCTATTCGGTCGACGTCAATGTGAAGGACGAGGGCGCGGTGCTCGCGCGCTTCCGCAAGGACCGCAACGTCCAGCAGACGCCAAACACCGCGTATAAATTCATCACGCAGGCGCCGAAGGGCGTCAAGCGGCCGGTCGTCGTCGGCGCGGGGCCGTGCGGGCTGTTCGTCGGGCTGATCCTCGCGCAGATGGGGTTCCGCCCGATCATCCTCGACCGCGGCAAGGTCGTGCGCGAGCGCACCAAGGACACATGGGACCTGTGGCGGCGCGGCGTGCTCCACCCCGAATCGAACGTCCAGTTCGGCGAGGGCGGCGCGGGCACCTTTTCCGACGGCAAGCTCTACAGCCGGATCAAGGACCCGCGGCACCTCGACCGTAAGGTGCTGACCGAGTTCGTGAAGGCCGGCGCGCCGCCCGAAATCCTGACCGAAGCGCATCCGCATATCGGCACCTTCCGGCTGGTGACGATGGTCGAAAGCCTGCGCGAGACGATCGAGGGGCTGGGCGGCGAATATCGCTGGCAGCACAAGGTCGACGGGCTCGACATCGCCACCGACGGCGCGGGCGAGCGCCGCGTCCAGGGCGTGCACCTGGCGGGTGGCGAGTATATCGAGGCCGACCGCGTCATCCTCGCCGTCGGCCACAGCGCGCGCGACACCTTCGCGATGCTGCACGCGGCGGGGGTGCATGTCGAGGCGAAGCCCTTTTCGATCGGTGTCCGCATCGAACATCCGCAATCATGGATCGACACCTCGCGTTTCGGCGCCGATGCGGGCAACCCGATCCTCGGCGCCGCGGAATATCATATCTCGCACCACTGCAGGAACGGGCGCACCGTCTACAGCTTTTGCATGTGCCCCGGCGGCACCGTCGTCGCCGCGACCTCCGAGGAAGGCCGCGTCGCGACCAACGGCATGAGCCAATATTCGCGCAACGAGCGCAACGCCAATTCGGGCTTCGTCGTCGCGATCGACCCCGCGCGCGACTATCCCGGCGATCCGCTCGCGGGCCTCGCCTTTCAGCGGCACTGGGAATCGCTCGCCTTTGTCGCGGGCGGCTCGAACTACAAAGCGCCCGCGCAGCGCGTCGGCGATTTCCTCGCGGGGCGCCCGTCGACCGCGCTGGGCAGCGTCGTCCCCTCCTATCGCCCCGGCGTGACCCCGACCGACCTTGCGGCGTGCCTGCCCGATTTCGCGGTCGAGGCGATGCGCGAGGCGATCCCGGTGTTCGGGCGGCAAATCGCGGGATATGACCATCCCGACGTGGTGATGACGGGGGTGGAGACGCGCACCTCCTCGCCCGTGCGCTTCACGCGCGGCGAGGATTTTCAGAGCCTGAACACCGCCGGGCTGTTCCCTGCGGGCGAGGGTGCGGGCTATGCCGGGGGCATCTTGTCGGCGGCGGTCGACGGCATCAAGGTCGCCGAGGCGGTCGCGCGGAGCCTGATGCCATGACGCTGATCCTGTTCAACAAGCCGTGGGGCGTGCTCAGCCAGTTCACCGATAAGGGTATGCCGGAGGCGCGCGCGACCTTGTCCGACTATATCGACGTCCCCGGCGTTTATCCGGCGGGGCGTCTCGATCGCGATAGCGAGGGCCTGCTGATCCTGACCGACGACGGCCCGCTGCAGGCACGCATTTCGTCGCCGAAGCACAAGACGCCCAAAACCTATCTGGCGCAGGTCGAGGGCGAGCCTGACGACGCGAGCCTCGACCGCCTGCGCGCCGGGGTCATGCTGAACGACGGCATGACGCGCCCCGCGACCGTGTGCCGCATCGACCCGCCCCAGCTTTGGGACCGCGACCCGCCGGTGCGATACCGCAAGAGCGTGCCCGACTCATGGATCGAACTGACGATCACCGAAGGCCGCAACCGCCAGGTCCGCCGCATGACCGCCGCGGTCGGCTATCCGACGCTGCGGCTGGTCAGGTGGCGGATCGGGGCGTGGGAGATTGGGGAGTTGGCAGTGGGGGCGTGGCGGGCGGTAGAATGAAATTTCAGCCTCGCTGTAATTGGACGTCACCGGTGTATCGACTTAGAGCGTGAAACGTGGAAAGCATGAGCACTTCTGCGAGCATCAGTTAATTGAACGTCGATCCGCGATCGGACATAACTAATAATGCCCTCGATCTCGATCCGCGGGCGCACGCTGTTAGCTCCAAGGTGCTAGTTGCGAATCCATATGGACGGATAGAATTGAATGTCTGATAGCGATCTTCCGAAGGGTAAATTGTTTAGCCGCGTGTACCTTGAGCGCGGTAAAGCCCAAACAGATAGTGCAAGATTCCGATCGCGCTTCGGTGCGAAAGTGGCCGAAATCACTTTCAATAGGTCGGCGGCAGCTAAAGAAATCAAGTTAGAGCTAGGAGCCACTGTTGAAAAATCTGGATCTACTCACATACATTACTGGTACGATAGCTTTATAAATAAGGCATCTATTAGAGATTTGCTAGATACGATCACTATAATTTATAATAAAATTTATGGATCTAATATTGAAACAGCGAAGGCGAGTTATTGTGCTTTTGTAGAGCGCGCGATGCGAGAGGAGAATTTAAGTTATCGCCTCGACGAACAGGCGGGCGTCCACTTTTACGTGGATGAGGAGTTCGAGCGGTCGCGGGCTGCTACATTAATTGGGCTATCGGGAAGTAGCTTGGAGGCCGCACGCAATGCGTTTGAGGACGCCCATCGCGCGATGCTTAGTCAGGATACGCTAGCTGCGGTTAGGAGATCGTTTGACGCTGTCGAAAATGTTTTCAAACAGCGGTTTGGCGTATCTCGGTTGGGCTCAAGCGAAGTCAAAAGTAAGCTGTCGCCGATTATTTCTGCTGCATATTCTGACCGTGGAGTTGACGCCGGCAATAGGCTGATCGCGGCGTTCGCAGAGTGGACGAACGCGGCACACCAGTTCCGTCATGCTCCGGGTAATGCCGACCCATCGCCGCCGCCTCTCGATATAGCTATTTTAATGATGTCCGAAGCGGCTGCATACCTACGGTGGCTCCTTGGCCTGCCTACCTAGATACAGTGCAAATATGTATGTCAGGGATAGGAGCACCGTTTTTGGGCTGCGGCGTCACGGGCTGAACGGCGCAGATGAAGCGCAAAGCTGCCGGTGATTTAAGAGAACAAACCATAAACAAACCCCTTTCCTACATTCCTCCGCCACGTCATACCCTGTCCGGTTTGGCTAACAGGAGGGTTTATCATGCAGAACCGGACACCGATCGCGGCGGAGGCTCGGCCGCCGCTTCCCGACTTTACGCCGGTGCCGCGCAAATATCGGCACGACGGGTGGACGCCCGAGCGGCAGAAGGCGTTTATCGGGGCGCTCGCCGATACCGGGTCGGTCACGCGCGCGGCGGCGATGGTCAATATGGCGCAGGCGAATTGCTATACGCTGCGGCGCGCGGAGGGGGCGGAGAGCTTTCGGCGGGCGTGGGCGGCGGCGCTCGATTTCGGGGTCGCGCGGCTGAAGGATATCGCGTTCGAACGCGCGATCGACGGCTATCTGGTGCCCGTCTTTGTCGCGGGCAAGCTGATGGGCTTTCGGCGCAAGCATAATGACGCGCTGCTGATGTTCTGCCTGCGCCATTATGGGCAGGATGCGGGCGGCAAGCGCACGACGATCAACTATTTCTCGACGCGCGCGGGCGCGGTTGCCGGGAGCGAGGGTGCGGGAACGCGGGGTGTCTCGACTTCGCTCGACACGAACGGAATTGAGAGTGGGGCGAGCGCGAGCGGAGCCGTGGCCGAAGCCTCAACGACGACCGTGCGGACGGTGATCCACGGGGCTGCGGCCGGGCGCGACCCGGCGGGGACGCAGGATGCGGCCGCCGGGCTGCTCGAAGGGTTCGAGGGGGCGGCGCTCGACGCGCAGGCCGAGGCCGAGATCGGCGCGGCGCTGCTCGCGCTCGCCGAGCGGCAGCGCGCGCTTGACGCCGCGGTCGCGGAGGGCGGGGTCGAGGCGATCGCACGGCAACTCGACGATCCGGGCGTCGGGCTGGTGCGGCTGGGCGAGCAGGGGATTCCCTATCACGGGCCGCTGCAGCTGCACGAGGGGCTGGCCGATGCCGAGCCGGTGCAACGGATCGCGGGCGAGGCCCACTGGGTCGAGGCGGGCGGCGATATTCCCGAGGGCTATCGCGAATGGATCGAGGCGGCCGAGGCGCGCGGCGAGGCGGTGCCGGCGGTGCCGCTGGAGGCGGCGGCTGCGGACGGGGTGGCCGCGGTGCGGAAGCGGCCTTCGCGGCGGAAGGCGGGCAAGGCGAAGGCGGCGGAGTGATCCTCCCTGCCGTGCAAGGAGGATCATGGGGCGGCGGGTGGCGCAAAATTCGCCACCCGCCGGGAGGGGTCACTTGGTCGTGTAGCCGCCGTTGACGAGGATCGTCTGGCCGGTCATCCACCAGCCTTCGGACACCAGCATGCGGATCCACGGCACGATATCCTCGATATCGGTGAGCCCGGTCCTGGTGAAGGCGGAGAGCGCGGCGGCCGATTTGTGATAGGCCTGCGCATCCTCGCCCTCGGCCGGATAGAAGAAGGGCGTGTCCATCGGGCCGGGGCCGATCGCGGTGACCGAAATGCCGCGTTCCCCGAACTCCTTCGACGCGGCGCGGGTATAATGTTCGACCGGTGCCTTCGTCCCCGCATAGGCGGCGTAAAAGGGCGTGAAGGCGCCGAGCAGCGACGTGACGAGCGTGCAGATCTTGCCATTGTCGTTGAGATGCTTGCCCGCCTCTTTCAGGAAGAAGAAGGCGGTCTTGGAATTGACCGCGGTCATCTCGTCATATTCGGCTTCGCTGATGTCGGTGAAGGGCTTTTTGAGCACCTTGCCCACCGTGTTGATCGCGATGTCGGGCCGGCCGACCGCCGCGATCGTGTCGGCGAACAGCTTCTCGACGGCGCCCGCCGAGGTGAGATCGGCCTGAAAGGCGACCGCTTCCGCGCCGGCGGCGCGGATCGCGGCGAGCGTCGCTTCAGTCTCGGCCGCCGAGGCGGCGCTGTTGTAGTGGACCGCGACCGCTTTGGCGCCCTGTGCGGCGAGGTCGCGCGCGATCAGGCCGCCGAGATTCTTGCCGCCGCCGGCGATGAGGACGGTTTTTCCCTTGATGCTGTGGTCGGTCATTCCAGTCTCCTTTGGGTGTGTTTCCCGGCAGATAGGAAGCTTTGACCTTGCCCGCTTTCCAATTCCGGCGCAGTTTTCGAATATTGTCATGGCGAGTCGTGGGGACTCGCAGGATGGGTGATTGACCGAAGCCGCTTACGTCTGGGACGGCATAAGACCGCGATCGCGGCGCGATGTCGTCGCGCGCCATCATGCCCATATCGGGACATTGGGCGTGCTCGCCGCCACCGAAAATCTTGAATCGCCCACCGACTGGGCGTTCGAGGAAGATCATCATGTCATCGTCATCCATCTTGGCGGCCGGCTCGACCGGATGGAATGCGAATTTTCCGTCGGGCCATCGGGGCTGGCGCTGCCGTCGCGCGGCGATGTGTGGGTGATTCCGGCGGCGTGCCGCTATGCCGCGCTGGCGCAGGGCGAACGTGCGGAGTTTGTCGAACTCAGCGTGCCGACAACGCTGCTCGCCGATGCGCCGTTGACGGCGTGCGTGCAGCATCGCGACGATTTTCTCTTCGGCGCTGCGGCGCGCTTGTCGGATCTGGTGCAGGGCGCGGCGAATGATCTGGCGCAGATGGAATCGCAGGCGGTCGGCGATGCGATCGAGCGGCATCTGTTCCTGCGATACGGCCAGCAGGACAGGGCGCGCGCTGTCGGCGTCGGATCGCATCCGGCTGGTCGATGCGATTCGCGGCCAGCTCGATGCGCAGCACAGCCTCGACGCGCTGGCCCTTCTCGTCGGGATGGACGTCCGCCGCTTTACCGGGGCTTTCCATAACGCGTTCGGTCTGTCGCCCTAGCAATATGTGATGCGCGCGCGGCTCGACGAGGCGGCGCGGCTGCTTCGGCACGGCGATCAACCCGTGACCGACGTCGCGCTCGCGACGGGCTTTGCCACGCCGAGCCATTTTGCGACGGCCTTTGCGCGCCGTTTCGGCGCCCCGCCGTCGCGCTATCGTGCCGCCGCGCGATAGCGCTCCCGACCCGCGTCGGGTGCCGAGACACCCGACGCGGGTCGGCAAGGATCAGAACTTCAGCCGCGCGCCGACATAGAATTGGCGGCCATTGTCATAGATCGCGCGCGGGCGGTCACGACTCGTGCCTGAGGGATCAGAAGTCGGGAAGCGATTGGCTCGCGAATCCCCAGCCTTTGAGGTCGGGGCCGGCAGCGCGATCGAGCAACTCGCCGGCGTCCTTGATCGTCCACGCGCCGGCCTTCTCGACGTCGGCAAGCGCGTCCCAGCCGATCGGGACCGCGACCGGCGCGTTTTCGCGCGCGCGCGCCGACCAGGGCATGACCGCGGTGCTCCCGCGCTGGTTGCGGAGATAGTCGATGAAGATCTTTCCCTTGCGCTTCGCCTTGCTCATCGTCGCGATGAAGCGGTCGGGCTCGGCGAGGCTCAGCGCCTCGGCAAAGCGTTTCGAGAAATCCTTGTGCGTTTCCCAGCTGTGCCCCGGATCGAGCGGGACGACGACATGCACGCCCTTGCCGCCCGACAGCATTGCGAAGCTGACGAGCCCGATGTCGGCGAGCTGTCGGCGGATATCGAGCGCGGCTTTCTTCACAGCGTCAAAGCCCAGCCCTTCGTCGGGGTCGAGGTCGAATATCATGCGGTCGGGCTGTTCGAGGCTATCCACATGGCTGCCCCAGCCGTGGAATTCGATCGTCCCCATCTGGACGCAGGCGAGCAGGCCGTCGGCATCCTCGACATAGAGATAATCCTCGTGCCCGCCGTCCTTCTCCTTGATCGGGACATGCAGCACATGGTCGCCGAACGATCCCGAATCATGTTTCTGGAAAAAGCATTTCTTGCCGCGCCCCTGCGGGCAGCGGACGAGGCTGATCGGGCGGCGTGCTGCGTGCGGCAGCATGACGGGGGCGATCGCGGCATAATAGTCGGCGAGGTCGCCCTTGGTCGCCTTGGCTTCGGGGAAGATCACGCGGTCGCGGCTGCTGATCGTCACGTCGCTTTCGGGCGCGGGGGCGGGTTGTTTCTTTTCGGGGGTCACATCCTTTGCCTCCTTGTCTGCGCGCAGCCCGAGAAAGCTCGCGTGGCGCACCGATCCGCTCGCGGTGAATTCGGCGAACGCGATTTCGGCGACGAGGTCGGGCTTGAGCCAGTGGACCTTGCGGGCGAACGCGGCGTCGACGTCGAGCGGCGCGGTCTTGCGTTCGAGTTTCGCAAATTTCTTCGCGAGATCGGCCATCGTGTCGGCATCGAAGCCAGTGCCGACATTGCCCTTGTAGACGAGCGTATCGCCCTCGCGCTGCGCGAGAAGGAGCGAGGCGAAGGGGCGTGCCCTAGTCGATGACGGATTCCAGCCGACGATCACGAACTCCTGCCGCCGCGTGCATTTGACCTTCACCCAGCTTTTCGAGCGGCGGCCCGAATAAGCGGCGTCCGCGCGTTTCGAGATGATGCCTTCCTGCCCCGCGCGGCACATCGCGGCGTAGAGTTTTTCGCCCGCGCCGATGACATGATCGGCGACCGCGATGGGGGTTTTTGCGTCGCGGAGCAGGGCTTCGAGGCGTTCCTTGCGTTCGAGATTGCCGAGACTTGCGAGCGATTTGCCGTCCTGTTCGAGCAGGTCGAACGCGAAGAAGAACAGCTCGGTCTTTTCGTCCTGCGCGCCGTGGCCGCGTTTGAGCACGGCTTGCAGCGAGGAGAAGTCGGGGTTGCCGTCCTTGCCATAGGCAACGATCTCGCCGTCGATCAGGCAGGGCGGCAGGCCCAGCGCGGCAATGTGGCGAACGAGGGGGGCGAATTTGTCGGTCCAGTCGAGGCCATTGCGCGTGTAGACGCGGACGTCCGATCCTGACGCAGCGACTTCGGCGCGGTAGCCGTCATATTTGATCTCGTGGAACCAGCCGTTGCCGACGGGCACCGCGTCGACGAGCGTCGCGAGCTGGAGCGGCCGGAATTGGGGCGGTTTGCCCTTGGTCGCGGGTTTGCCGACCTTTTTGTTGTGCGCTGCTGCGGCAAGCATCTTTTTTGTAAAAGCCGCGCCCTTCGCGCCCTTGAGCGATTGCTCGCCGCCTTCGTCGCCGGCGATTTCGGCCATCGTGCGGCCGGTGAGGATGCTGGTGAGCTGGCGGCCGACGAGGTCGTCGGTGCCGCCCGCGAAAGCATCGTCCACTTTCCGCAGCAGCCAGTTCTCGCGCTTTTCTCCGGGACGCGGCTTCATGCGGACGAGCAGCCATTCGCCCTTCATCCGCTCGCCGTCGAGGGTGAAGTGGAGATGGCCCTTGTCGATATCCTTGGCGCTCTTGCCCGCGATCGGCGCCCATGTGCCGCGGTCCCACAGCATCACCGTGCCGCCGCCATATTCGCCCTTGGGGATGCCGCCCTCGAAATCGGCGTAGCTCATCGGATGGTCTTCGGTGCGGACCGCGAGGCGTTTGTCGGCGGGGTCGGCGCTCGGGCCTTTGGTCACCGCCCAGCTCTTGAGGACGCCGTCGACTTCGAGCCGGAAATCATAGTGGAGGCGCGTCGCGTCGTGCTTCTGGACGATGAAGCGGTTTCCGGCTTGACGTTTCTGGCCCTTCTCGACCTTGCCCGCGGGCTCGGGGGTCAGCGCGAAATCGCGCTTGGCGTTATATTGCGCGAGCGGGTCGGCGCGGCGGGTCATGTCAGGCGCGCTTGCGGGCCGCGGGCTTTTTGGCGGGCGCTTTTTTCGCCGGTGTCGCCTTGGTGGCCGCCTTTTTGCCGTCAACCGAGGCCTTGAGCGCCGCCATCAGGTCGATGACGTTCGAACCGCGGCCGGTGCTGGCGGGCTCCTCGACATCCTCGAGGACGCGCTTGCCCTTGGCCTTCGCCTTCTTGGCGATCACGCGCTTCAGCGCGTCGATATAATGGTTGTGATAGTCGGAGGCATCGAAGTCGCCGCTCTTCTTGGCAATCAATGTTTCGGCGAGGTCGAGCAGGTCGCTGTCGGGCTTGTCATTGCCGACGTCGCGGAAATAATTCGCCGCCTTGTTCACCTCGTCGGCGTAGCGCAGCACTTCGAGCACGAGGCCGCGGCCGCACGGGCGCAGCGCGACGAGCTGTTCCTGCCCGCGCAAGGAGAGCTGGCCGAGTCCGACTTTCTTCGTGCGTTTGAGCGCTTCGCGAAGGACGATATAGGCCTCTTCGGCCAGCTCGTCGGCGGGGACGACATAATAGGGCTTGGTGTAATAGAGGACGTCGATCGCGTCGGTGTCGACGAACTGGACGAGTTCGAGCGTGCGCTTGCTCTCGAGCTTGACCGCCTCGATCTCTTCCTCGTCGAGCAGGACATAATTGCCCTTCGACAGCTCGAAGCCCTTGACGATCTCGTCATGATCGACCGCGCCGATGCCGGGGACGATTTTTTCATATTTGATCGGCTTGCCGCTCGGTTCGTGAATCTGGCGAAAGGTGACCGCGGCGCCCGATTTGGTCGCCGAATAGATTTCGACCGGAATCGAAACGAGCGCGAGCCGGATCTGCCCCTTCCAATATGCACGTGCGGCCATCGGTTTTCCCTTCGCTGTTCCGACTCCAAATGATCGGGGGCGCGAGCGGTTCCGTCCATCATCCCTGGTAGGAGGTGGTCCTATAATCCCTGTCGAGTCCGCGCTGCATCGACGAGCGCGGGGTGAGCACCCGTTCGGTCAGCGGCGTATCGCCCTGAAAGAAGATCGCGGCCGCGCAGCAAAAATGCAGTTATAAGCCGATTCACTTTCTTTTCATGACGCGCCACCTATGATGGCGATCGAGGGACCGCTCGCATCGCTGGAGCTCCTATGCCCATGAACCGAGAGATGCAGCGACTGCGCGCCGAACATGCGGCGCTGGTCACGCTGTCGCGGATCATATTGGACATGACCGCCGCCCCGCACCCGCCGCGCTCGACCGAACTGGCGGCCGCGCGCGGCCTGCTTCGCGATACGCTGGTGCGGCATCTGAAATGCGAAGATTGGGTGCTATATCCCCGGTTGAAGGCGAGCGGCGACCCCGACCTGATCCGGATCACGCGCGAATTCGAACTCGAAATGGGCGATCTCGCGGCGGATTTCGTCGCCTATGACGACAAATGGACGAGCGAGCGCGTTGCGGCCGACTGGCCGGGTTTTTGCCGCGAGACGGCGATCATCTTCGATGTGCTGGCGATGCGGGTCGAGCGCGAGGAAACCGAGCTTTATCCGCTGGCCGATAGTTTGCGCGGCGGCCGGCTGGTCATTGGCGCCACGGTCATGGCCGGATCGACACTTTCCAGCTGAGCGCGACGCGCAGGTCCTGGCCGAAGCCCGGAACCGGTTGTTTCCACGGCTCGGCGAGTTCGAGCCCGATGGTGGCGTTTTCGGCGTAGGACAGACGAACGCCGCCGCCCCAGCTGCCGAGCTGGAAATCGGTGCGCGCGATCGCGGTGCGGCCGAGCAGCGTCACATCGGCATAGTCGATGAAGCTGTATATCTCGCTCTTTGACAGCTTGCCGGCGCGCAGCGGACGCCACGCGATCTCGCCAAACGTGGCGAAGCCGCGATCGCCATTGACCAGCGCGTCGTCGAACGCCCGGCCAAAGGTCGCGCCGCCGACGCTGAAGCGCTGCGCGGCGGGCAGGCGGTCGCGCGTCCAGCGCCCTGTCGCGGCGGCGCGGACCACGGCCACTTTGCCGATCGCCTGGTTCGCCTCGACGCTGGCATCGGCGTAGGTGAAACCCACTTCGCCGACGCCGGGGTCGACGCGGGCACCGGCAAAATCGAGGCCCTTGGCGCCGCCGATCCGCGCGCCGACGACGGTGCGATCCTCGCTCAGCCGGAACGCGAGGCTGCCGCTTGCCGCCCATGTTTTTTCGGCGGCGATCGTCGAGCCGAACAGCGCGTTTTTCGAATCGAGATAGTCGATCCGCGCCGAGGCGATCAGATTACGCCGCGTGGCGCGGATCAGCGGATGGGTGACGCCGAAACCCGCACTCCACGCCTCGCCATCGATGGCAAGTCCTGCCGGGCGGGTGCGCAGCGCCGCGCCCGACAGCTCGGCGCGGGTGCCGCCGACGCCGAGCGGGGTCGAATGGCTCGCCGCCAGATACAGCAGCGATTTGAGATTGACCGCCGCCGCCCCGGTCAGCCGCGTTTCGTCGCCGCTGCGCAACAGGCTGCTGCCGCGGGCGTTCGCCTCGACGATGCCGTCGTTGACGAACTGGCTGGTGCGCGTGGTGAAGCCGAGGCCGATCGTAGGTTTCTTCGCATCGACCGCGAGGTCGAGCGCGACCGCGCCTTGTTCGCCGCCGAGCGCGAGCGACGGCGTGACGGTGACGCCCGGGATATCGCCGATATTGCCGAGCGCGCGTTCGAAGCGCGCGCGTGGTAGCGGGCGCTGCCCCGTGAGGCGCGACGCCATTTTGGCGATCAGCGGCGCGGGGCCGCTGTCGCGCTCGCCGCTCAACGTCACCGATCCGATATAGCCTTCGGCCGAGGCGACGGTGACGATGCCGCCCGACAGGTCCTGTTCGGGAATGACGAGCGTGAACAGCGCGACGCTCGAGCGGTTATAGGCGCGCGTCATCGCGGCGGCGAGTTTGGCAAGATTGTCGGCCGACGCCGGCCTGCCGACGAAACGCTGCGCGGCGCGGCCAACGTTTGCGGGTACCCCTGCGCCGACGAAGCGGATTTCGCGGATGGTGACGTCGGGCCGCGCACCGAGTTCGACCTTGCCGAGCGAAAGGTCGCGAACTTTCGGGTCCGGCAGCGGGTCGCGGTCGCTGCGATCGGGTGAAAGGGGAGGCCGGCCATCGAGCGGGGTCGCGGCGGGCTGGGCGGCATATGCCGCGGCGGGGAGGAGCAAGGCTCCGACCACCGCCGCGGCACAGGCGTAGCGCAGATACTGCATCTGCGGCGGTCTCAGTTGCTGCCGCTTTTTGGCTTGAGGCCACCGAGGACGCCTCCCACGGTGCCGGTCACTCCGGTTACGAGGCCGGTGACAGGATCGGCGGTTGTGCCACCTGTCGCGCCGCCACCAACTTGTCCAAGCGCGCCGGTTGCCGTGTTGACGATGTTGCCGACCAGCGCGACGGGCGTGCCGGTCGGGTTGCCGGGCGCGCCGCCGGTCAGTCCGCCGGTGACGCCGCCGAGCAGATTGCCGCCAGTACCGGGCTGGAGCGTGACGAGCTGGCCGCTCGATCCGACCCCGACGGTCAGCAGGCTGCCGTTCTGCTGGCCGGGCGAGAGGATGCTCGCGCCGATCAGCGGCGAGGCACCCGGACTGCCGAGGGCCGTCGCCTTACCGATCGTCGCGGTGATCAGCTGGCCGGGGGCGGCGGTGAGGCCGTCGACCAGATATTGCTGGCCGTTGCCGGTCTGGACCAGCGCAACGCCGGTACTTTTCACAACGCCGACGACGGTGCCGACGAGGTTGGCGTTGCCGGGCACCTTGCCGTCGACCGCGCTGGCGAGCAGCAATCCCTTGTCGGCGATGACGTTGACGAGTCCGCCCGTTTTCACGAGCACGCCGCCGATCACCGGATTGATGCTGGCGGGATCGCCGGTGTTGGCGAGGAGTCCGGTGCCCGCGACGCCGCCGGGCCCCACAAGGCCCCCGACCGCAAGCGCACCGGCGCTGCCCAGGCCAAGGCCATTGCCGCCTGCGGCGCCAGCCGGGCCGGCCGGACCGGTGGCACCGGTCGGGCCGGCAGGGCCTGTGGCGCCGGTTGGACCGACGGTACCGGTTGCGCCGCCACTGCCGACGCTGCCGACGCGGTAACTGCCGGAGGATTCACAACCGGCGAGCGCAAAGCACGCCGCCGGGATGAGAATGAGATGGGCTGGGCGGAATTCAAGGTAGGAAAAAGGCATGAGACATCCCCTTCGCACATGATCTGGTCCCTAGTTCTGAGATTCATGAGAAAGCCGCTGGTTCCCAAAGATGTTCAAATTAATTGTGATTAACTAAATAAATGAACTAGTGACTTATGAGAAAGCTTATGGTTTCCATTAAATATAGGCTGAAACGTTAACTAAAATTTTTCTGTTGCGGTTTCTTCCGGGTGGCCTGACCAGTGCGAGATATGTTTCGTTGTGAGACAATGTGCCGATAAACTGATTTATGTTGAAAGGTTCCATCCGCTGACGGCGGCCTTTGCCTCATATCTTTCTTCTTTCCGTCATCGCTGCGTCACGCCTTCGCCGCCGCGCCGCAATATCGCCCGCCTAATGCCCCGGCGACCCCGCGCCATTTCGTCGCCGGGAAAAGGGGACATCCAGATGATCTATCCGTTCAGGAACCGCCTGCGGGCGGGGGGCGCGCTCGCCGCGATCGCCGCGCTGACCGCGACGCCGGCCTTTGCCGACGACGCCGCCGCCGATGCCGCCGACGGCGGCGACGTCGCAGAGATCGTCGTGCTCGGGCAAGGACAGGCACGGCAGGTGCAGGAATTGGGCGCCGCCGACATCGCGCTCGAAGTCTCGGGGATCAGCCCGCTTAAAGCCATCGACAAGCTGCCCGGGGTCAATTTTCAGGCGGCCGATCCGTTCGGCGCCTATGAATGGTCGGCGCGCATCTCGATCCGCGGCTTTTCGCAGAACCAGCTCGGCTTCACGCTCGACGGCGTGCCGCTCGGCGACATGAATTATGGCAACCACAATGGCCTGCACATCAGCCGTGCGATCATCAGCGAAAATGTCGGCCGGGTCGAAGTCGCACAGGGCGCCGGCTCGCTGTCGGCGGCGTCGACGAGCAATCTGGGCGGCACGATCGAATTCTTCTCGCGCGAGCCGGCCGAAAAGCTCGGTATCGAGGCGTCGGCGACGTATGGCAGCGATGAGACCAAGCGTCTCTTCGCGCGCATCGACAGTGGCGAAATCACTCCCGGCGGCCCGCGCCTGTCGCTGAGCTATGCCTGGCAGGACGCCGACAAGTGGAAGGGCAATGGCGTCCAGCGCCAGGACCAGGTCAATGCGCGGATCGTGCAGCCCGTCGGCGACGGCCAGTTCTTTGGCTTCGTCAATTATTCGAACCGCCGCGAGAACGACTATCAGGACCTGAGCGCCGACATGATCGGCCGCCTCGGCTATCAGTGGGACAATTTTGCGAAGGACTGGGACACTGCGGTCCGGGTCGCAAAAGTCTATCAGAACCAGGTTGCGCGTGCGGCCTATAATGCCGGCGTCGCCAATGGCAGCCTGCCGCTCGGCACGCCCTATGTCGCGCCTTACGCTGGGATCGGCGAGGCTTTCCCGGCGCCGGTCGGGACCGTCGACGACGCTTATTATGACGCCGCCGGCCTTCGCAAGGACTGGCTTGCCGGCTTGGGCGTCGAGGCGCCGCTGACCGACTATTGGACGCTGAAGGCGATGGGCTATTACCATGGCAACAAGGGCCGCGGCCTGTGGTACACCCCCTATGTCACCACGCCGGGCGGCGCGCCGATGACGATCCGCACCACCGAATATGACATCGAACGTTATGGCATCGTCGCCTCCAGCCTGTTCGAGGTCGGCGACAACAAGTTCGAAATCGGCATGTGGTACGAAGATAACGACTTCAACCAGGCGCGGCGCTTCTATGGCCTTGGCGACACGACCGGCGCGCCGAGCCGCAGCAGCCTGACTTTCCCGAAAGATCCGCTGGCGACCCAGTGGGAGTTCGATTTCAACACCCAGACGCTGCAATATCATGTGCAGGACACGCTCGACCTCGGCCAGTTCCAGATCAACGCGGGGTGGAAGGGGCTGCGCGTCACCAATCTGGCAACGCCGATCGTCCGCGGCGGGCTGGCATCGGGCAAGACCGAGGCGAAGGACTGGTTCCTGCCGCAGGCCGGGGTGCTGTTCCGCCTCAGCGACGATCATGAGCTGTTCGCAAGCTATACCCAGAATATGCGCGCCTTCGAAAGCTCGGCGACGGGTGGGCCGTTCGCGACAACGCAGGCGGGCTTCGATGCGCTCGACCTGAAGCCCGAAACTTCGACGACCTATGAACTGGGCTTCCGCACCAAATCGTCGCGGTTTCAGGGCGTGATCGCGGGCTATTATGTCGACTTCAAGGACCGCATCATCGCCTTTGCCAACGGGTCAGGTATTCAGGGCAATCCGGCGATCCTGCAGAATGTCGGCGACGTCCGCTCGTGGGGCGTCGAGGCGGCGGGGACGTTCCGCGTCACCCCCGAACTCGCGCTCTTTGCCTCTTATGCGTACAATGATTCCGAATATCAGGACGATGTCGTGAACGCGGCGGGTGCGATCGTCGCGGCGACTGCGGGCAAGACGGTGGTCAATTCGCCCCGTCACCTCGGCAAGGGCGAAATCACCTGGGACAATGGCAGCTTCTTCGCGCGCGTCGGCGCAAACTACACGTCGAAACGCTATTATTCCTACGAGAATGATGCCGAAGTTGGCGGCTTCGTGATCGTCGATGCCAGCATCGGCTACCGGCTGAACGACCGCATCTCGATCCAGGCGAATGCGACGAACCTGTTCGACAAGGAATATGTGTCGACCATCGGGACCAATGGCTTCGCCAACCGCGGCGACAGCCAGACCTTGCTGACGGGCGCGCCGCAGCAGTTCTTCGTGACGTTGAAGGCCGGTTTCTAAAAGCCGCCTTCCCATTGACGATGATGGCGCGGTCCAGCTAGGGCCGCGCCATCATTTTTTGGGAAATATAGTCATGACCGATACGCCCCCCGACCATATGTCGACCAATCCGCGCTCACCGCATTTCGATATGGAAGTGCTGCAGCGCGGCATCGGAATCCGCTTCAAGGGCAAGGAGCGCACCGACGTCGAGGAATATTCGATCTCCGAAGGCTGGATCCGCGTCGCCGCGGGCAAGTCGAAGGACCGCTTTGGTCAGGCGATGACGATCAAGCTGACGGGCGAAGTCGAAGCCTGGTTCGAGGACACCGCCGCCAGCGAAGGCGACGACGCCTAACCAACCTTTGTCACAGCACATAAAAGAAGCCCCGGAGGCGACTCCGGGGCTTTCTTTGCGCGCGCGAGGGCGCCGAATGTCGTTGCGACTTACTGACCGAGCGAGGCGGCGACGAATTCGAGGCCGTTGCCGGGTTTCCAGTCGTTCTGGGCCCAGACGGGGGCCTTGAAGCTCGGCGCCTTGTTCGGCGCGCCCGGCTCGCCGTCGGCGTAGATGAAGCCCTGCACCGGGTTGGCGCGCAGGCCAAGGTCGCCGATCGGGGCGTACCAGACGCGAACCATGCTCCAGTCGCCGGCACCGCTGACATCGACGACGCGGACGTTGCGCTCGATCTGCCCGCGGCGGCCGTTGATCGGCGACCAATTGGCATGGTCGATGAGGATTTCGCGGTCGCTGACGATCTTCTTGACGACCGCAACATGGCCGAGCGGCATGCCGCCGGTACCGGCAAAGGCCATCACGGCGCCCTGACGGGGTTCGTCGCCGCGCTGATAGGTGCCGGCGGCCTGCGACCACCAGGTCTTCGCATTGCCGCGAATTTCGACGCCCGATTCGGCGCGGGCAAAGGGGACGCACTGCAGATAGTCGCGCGCTGCGGCGGGGGCGCTGGCGAGCAGGCCGGTGATCATCATCACAGACGCGATGGCGGCTGCCAGATAACGACGATAGTGCATGGAAAGCGACCCCCGATGGCTTGTCTTCAAGCGTTGGATCGTCTGTGCAATGGCTTGGGCGGCCCACCAACCGCATAGCGACGAGTTGCGCCGTCGGTGCGGTGGATGGGGGAACCTTTTGTTAAGGCGTTCAATTCGTCGTGCGAGGGTTTCGGCTTGTCGCCGTCAGGCGGCGCGCCTTTTGGTTTGTCGCCGTCAGGCAGCGACGGTCGTCACATCGTCGGGCGTACGGAACAATGTCAGCACGTCGGGTGCGGGCATCGGGCGGCCATAATAATAGCCCTGGATGTTGCTGCATCCCATCGCGCGGATCGTATCGACTTCGAGTTCGGTTTCGGCGCCCTCGGCGGTCGTCGACATGCCGAGGCTGTCGGCGAGCGCGACGACAGCGCGGATGATCGCGATCGATTCGATGCTGCCCTTTGCAGCGCCGACAACGAAGCTGCGGTCGACCTTGATCGTCGAGAATTGCGTCTTGCGCAGATAGCCGAGCGACGAATAGCCGGTGCCGAAATCGTCGAGCGACAGGCGGATGCCGAGCCCGATCAACTGATCGAGCAACTGCGCCGCGCCGCCGCCGTCGCGCAGGAAGACGCTTTCGGTGACTTCGATCTCGAGGCGCTGCGGCGAGAGCCCGCTCTGCGCAAGCGCCGAGACGACGACCGAGGCGAAGCTGGGGTCGGTGAGCTGATCGGCCGAGACGTTGATGGCGACCTTCAGGTTCGACGGCCATTTCATCGCCTCGTGGCACGCGGTGCGCAGCACCCATTCGCCGATTGGGGAGATCAGGCGGGCGTCTTCGGCCAGCGGAATGAAGCGGCCGGGGGAGACATTGCCGAGCTTCTGGTTCTTCCAGCGGATCAGCGCTTCGAATCCGTTCAATGTCCCGTCGGCCGCGGTCACCACCGGCTGGTAATAAAGTTCGAACTCGCCGCGTTCGAGCGCGCCGCGCAATTCCTGCTCCATCACGCGCCGTTCCTCGGCCTGCGCGTGCAGCGAGGCGACATAGCCCGCGACCACATTGCCGCCCTTGTCCTTGGACTTGTAAAGCGCAAGGTCGGCGTTGCGGGTCAATGTTTCGACCGTCGCGCCGTCCTGCGGCCCGATCGCGAAACCGATGCTGGCGCCAACGAACAATTGGTGATTGTCGACCACATAGGGGCGGCTGATCGTCGTGATGAGGCGCTGCGCGAGATCTTCGGCGAGGTCGGCCGAGGACACATTGTGCAGCACCACCGCAAATTCGTCGCCGCCGAGCCGGCCGCAGGTCATGCCGCGCTCCATCAGGCCTTTCAGCCGCGCGGCGACCTGCGCGAGCAATTTATCGCCGACGGGGTGGCCCAGTGTATCGTTGACCGCCTTGAACCGGTCGAGGTCGATCATCAGCAGCGCGCAGCGCGACTTAGCCTCGAGCGCGTTGTTGAGCGCGCGTGCGAGGTCTTCGTTGAGGCTGAGCCGATTGGGCAGGCCGGTCAGATTGTCGAAGCGCGCCATCTTGGCGATCTGTTCGGCGGTCGCGCGCTGCTCGGTGACGTCCGAACCGACGCCGCGAAAACCGAGGAATTTGCCCGTTTCGTCGAGGCGCGGCGAAGCCGAAAGCTCCCACCAGCGCGGCGCCCCGCCGATCGTCACCGGCACGATCAGGTTCGAAAAACTCTCGCGACGCTTCATCCGTTCGGCCATGTCGTGCAGGCTCTTGGGGAACAGGCCGGTCTCCCAGGCATCGCCCGACAAGGCTTGCAGCAGCGGGATACCCTCAAGCCGCTCGGCGCTGCCGCCCAAGGCATAGGCGAGGCGCGGCGAGACATGGACGAGGCGGCGGCTGTTGTCGGTCTGCCACAGCCAGTCGGCCGAGGTTTCCTCGAATTCGCGCAGTAGCAGGCTGACGGTCTCGGTCTTTTCGTGCAATATCTCTTCGGCGCGGCGGAAGCGGATATGGCTTTGCGCGAAGCGGACGCAAAAGGCGCAGAGCAGCAGCCCTGCGACGAGCGCAACGGCGGCCAATTGCGGCGCGCCGGCGCGCACAAGCGCGACCGACGCCGACAAGGTGACCGGCCCGATGAACAGCACGCAGGCCAGCGGGACGCTGTGCGCGACGATCGACAGCGTCACCATCATCAGCACCGCGATCGTCCACATCGACAGGACATGGTCGAGCGACGGCGTCAGCCCCTGCAACCAGAATGGCGACCCCCAGAGGACCGCGGAATAGAGCGCGTGGCGCGTGCACAGCCGATATTCGGCGACTCCCGAAAGTTTCGGGTCGCCAAGCGGGAGGTTGCGGAATTTGCTGTACGACCACAGGCCGAAGATCAGCGCGCCGCCGAGCCAGCCGGCCGCGACCGGCAAGGACACGCTGAGGACCATGGTAAAAGCCGCGACGAGCGCCATGCCCATGCCCATCAACAGGCGCAGCGACCCGCGACCGCGAAGCGGCGCGAGCTGGAGCTGGCGGAGGTTGCCGATGTCTTCGTTCCGCGGTCCCAGCCCCAACAGGGTCCGCGCAGCAATCTCTTCGGCAGCAATTGGGTCGGTCAGCAGGCTTTTCACCCGCCCTGTTTAACGCGGGGGGGTTACCCGAAGGTAACTATCCGCCCGCCGGAAAATGCTTTTTGTCCCTCGGCGGGACGGGAAATTAACGCAAGTTCAGGATCTTGGGTGCCGCGGGGTTTAGGCCGCCATCGCAAAAGGCTGGATTTCGCCGGCCAGATATTGCGCGCGCGCTTTCGACCGGCTGAGCTTGCCCGAACTCGTGCGCGGCAAGGTCCGCGGCGGAATGAGCTCGATGAGGCAATTCATGCCCGTAATCGCGCGGACGCGGTCGCGAATCGTCTCGCGCAGCGCAAGGCGCTCGGCCTCGTCGCTGGTGCGGCACTGGACGAGCACCGCAGGGGTCTCTTCCCCGCCGGGCGCGGTGATCGCGAACGCCGCGATGTCGCCCGATTTGAAGCCGGGGAGCTGCTCGACCGCCCACTCGATATCCTGCGGCCAGTGGTTCTTGCCGTTGATGATGATCATGTCCTTGGCGCGGCCGACGATATAAATGTAACCATCTGACAAATAGCCCATATCGCCGGTATCGAGCCAGCCGTCCTTCATGCAGGCGGCGGTCGATTCGGGGTCGCGATAATAGCCGGTCATCAGCGACGGGCCGGTGCACCACACTTTGCCGACGGTCTGGTCGGGCAGGGCGTTGCCGGCTTCGTCGCGGACTTCGATCACCATGTCGCGCGCGGCGCGGCCGCAGTTCACGATGGCACGGTAACGCGTCGGGCGGCCCGAATCATTCGCGGCTCCCGACAATTCGGTTTCCTCGACCAGTTCGACGACGATGCCTTCGCCCGGCGGCATGATGCTGACCGCCAGCGTCGCTTCGGCAAGGCCATAGCTCGGCAGGAAGGCGCTCGCCTTGAATCCCGCATCGGCAAAGGCATCGACGAAGCTTTGCATCACGTCGGGGCGGATCATGTCGGCGCCATTGCCCGCAACGCGCCAGCGCGACAGGTCGAAGCGGTCGGCGACATGCGTCTGGCTCGACACGCGGCGCGCGCAGATGTCGTAGCCGAAGGTCGGCGAGTAGCTGAGCGTCGTGCCCTGGTTGCGGCTGATGAGGTCGAGCCACGCGAGCGGACGGCGCGCGAAATCTTCGGTCTTGAGATAATCGACCGATACCTGGTTGGCGACCGGCGAGAGCAGGCAGCCGACGAGGCCCATGTCGTGATACCAGGGCAGCCATGAGATGCAGCGGTCGCTGTCCCGCACTTCCATGCCGTGGCTATGCGCGGCGAGATTGTTGAGCAGCGCGGCGTGGGTGACTGCAACGCCATGCGGAAAGCGCGTCGAACCGCTGCTGTATTGCAGATAGCAGGTTTCATCGCTTTTCTGTTCGGGAAGCGCGGTGACGGGCGCGGGATTTTTTTCGAACGCGCTCCAGTCGACCGGTTTTACGCCTTCCTTCTCGGCCGCTTCGACCGCCATCGCGGCGATCTCGGGCGGGAAGAAGAGCATCGTCGGGTCGCAACTGCTGAGCTGGACGACGAGCTGGCCGACATAGGAATCGCGCCCGCCGAAGCTTGTCGGCAGCGGGAGCGGCACCGGCCATGCGCCGGCGTAGATGGTGCCGAAGAACAGCGCAGCAAACTCGGGACCGGTTTCAGCGATCAATGCGATCCGGTCGCCGGGCTTTACCCCCGCGGCGATCAGCCGGCAGGCCGTCGTGAGCGCGTCGGTCTTGAGCTCGCTATACGGATAGGGCCGCACCAGCTTGCCGCGCGGATCGTGGAAATTGAGCCCGCGCGTGCCGTTCGCAGCATAGTCGAGCGCTTCGCCGACGGTGGCGAAGTCCGAAAAGCGGCGCGGCTGGGCGCAAAGGGTCGGCGTCGGCGTCAGCGCGTCGGCCTCGATGGCATTGGTATCGGTCATAGGGGGTGCGACATCCCGCGATCGGGGCCGCGCGGCAACAAGCATGTCATCTTTTTGAGCCATGGTTCCGGTACGCGCGCCCTGTGTTGTTAGAACAATCGCCCATTTCCGGGCTTGATAGCCCGATATGGCGGTGTTGATCGTTCTCAATCAGGCCCGACTGTGGCACAAACATGGCACATGCCCAAGCATCGCGCTCCTCCCGACCGATCGAAAAGGCCCCTTGGCGCAGCGCGGCTCGACGAGCTGGCGCTCGCCTATGTCGCGCGATTCGCGACGAGCCGCGCCAAGCTGACGCGCTACCTGTCGCGAAAAGTGCGCGAATCCGAATGGAGTGACGAGGTCGACGCCATGACGGCGTGCGAGGCGGTGGCCGACCGGATGGAGGCGTTGCGCTATCTCGACGACCGCCAATATGCCGTCATGCGCGCGGGCGCGATGACGCGGCGCGGGCTGGGCGTGCGGCGGGTCAAGGCGCAGCTTTATGTCGACGGCATCGCCTCCGCGGACAGCGGCGAGGCGATCGAGACCGCGGAGGGTGCCGCGGTCGCGGCGGCGGTCGGTTTTGCGCGACGGCGGCGGTTCGGACCTTTTGCGCCGCAGACGAGCGACGATCCGAAGCAGCGCGAGCGGCAAATTGCGGCCTTTTTGCGTGCAGGGCACAGCATGACGATCGCGCGCCGTATCCTTGCCGTCGCGCCGGGGGACGAAGCGGGGCTGGCGACGCTGGACGATGACGCGGCGCTCGATTAGGCCGTCCGAAATCACCTTGGGATAAGGATTTGCCGATGCGCGCCATATTTACCGCCCTTGCATTGTCGCTCGCCCTGCCGATGGCGGCGTGCAGCAGCGATGCAAGCGAGGAAGCGAGCGCTGCGACCATCCCCGTGACGATCACCGCGGCAGGCAAGGCACATGTCTTTAATGTCGAAGTCGCGCGCACCAAAGCCGAGCAGGATCGTGGGCTGATGTTCCGCACCAGCCTGCCCGAAAGCGGCGGAATGATCTTCCCCTTCGAGAAGCCGCGAATCGGCAGTTTCTGGATGAAGAATACGCTGATCCCGCTCGATATGGTCTTCATCCGCGCCGATGGCAGCATCGACCGCATCGCTGAGAACACCATCCCCGAATCGCTCGAGCCGGTGGTGAGCGGCGGCGAGGTGTCAGCGGTGCTCGAACTCGCGGGCGGCACCGCGGCGCGGCTTGGTATCGAAGAGACGGCGAAGGTGACGTGGAAAGATAGGAAATAGCGGTGTGCCGCGCGGTTTGCGGCTTGCAGACCGCGCACCCTTGGCTGTAAACGCCACGCCATGAGCATCTTGGGCAAGATTTTCACCTGGTGGGACGGCGCGACCGTCGGCACGCTGCTGAACAGCTGGAGCACCGGCACGAAGGTGGGCGAGGACAGCCTTGGCAATCGCTATTTCCGTGCGAAAAAGGGCAGCCGCCGCTGGGTTCTCTATAATGGATCGAACGACGCAAGCCGCGTGCCGCCCGAATGGCACGGCTGGCTGCATGGCACCTTCGACGAACTGCCGACCGATATGCTTCCCGCGCCGCGCGCGTGGGAGAAGGAGCCGACCGCGAACCTGACCGGCAGCACCGGCGCCTATCGCCCTGCCGGTGCGCTGGAGCGTGGCGGCCAGCGCGCCGCGGCGACCGGCGACTATGAGGCCTGGCGGCCCGAGTGACGCCCGGCATGTCGCGCCAGATTTCGACCGCGCTGATCGCGCTTCTGGCCGCGACCGCGCTGACCGCATGCGACCGGTCGCCGTCGAAGGGCAATGGCAGCGCGACGGTGCCGACGATCGCAAAATCCGAACGTGTGCCGCAGGAAGTCGGCGGCATCGAGGGCGCGACCCCGATGGCCGAGCGCGTCGCGGTCGTCGGCCTGCTCAACAAGCGCAACGGGCTGGTCCGCGATCTCGAGATGAAACCCGGCGAATCGGCTCGCGTCGGCCGCGCGATCGTACGGTTGCGCGCGTGCGAACAGACCGCGCCGTGGGAAGACCCGCCCGAAACCGGCGCGTTCGTTCAGCTGACCGTCCAGGATCAGCGCGACGACAAATGGCGCCGCGTCTTTTCGGGCTGGATTTTTCGCGAGCGGCCCGACCGCAACGTGATCGAACATCCGATTTATGACGTCTTCGTCAAAAGCTGTGCGATGACATATCCGGGCGGCGAACCCGTCGCGCGTTCGGCGCCGAAATCAGGGGGCGCCGCTGCCCCCAAGGCGTCGAGTGCGCCCCAGTCGCCGGCGACGAACGGCGGCGACGGTACGGCAACGCCGCCCATCGTGCCGGCTCCGGCGGCGGCCCCCAAAGTCGCGCCGCCTTCACCGCCCGCCAACACCGAATAAAGCCGCGTCAGATAGTCCGCCTGGCGGATTTCGATCGCGCCGAGGCTGGCGAGGTGCGGCGTGATGAACTGGCAGTCGAGCAATTTCCATCCGCCTGTGCGTAGCCGCGCGACAAGGTGCGCGAGCGCGACCTTCGATGCGTCGCGCGCGCGGCTGACCATCGATTCGCCGAAGAAGGCGCGGCCGAGCGTCACGCCATAGAGCCCACCCGCCAGTTCGCCATCCTGCCAGCATTCGATGCTGTGTGCATGGCCGATCTGGAACAGGCGGTCATAGCTCGCCTTGATCACCGGGTTGATCCATGTCGTCGGCCGGTCGTCGGCGGGCTGCGCGCAGAGCGCAACCATCTCGGCAAAGGCGGTGTCGGTGGTGACGCGGAAGCGGTCCGATACGATCGCCTTTTTCAGGCTGTGCGACAGGTGAAAACCGTCCAGCGGCAAAATTGCGCGCAGCCGCGGTTCGACCCAATGGACCGACGGGTCATCCGCCCCGTCGGCCATCGGGAAAATACCCTGCGCATAGGCGCTGAGCAGCAGCGCCGGGTCTATGGATTCAAAATGCTTCAGCTCGCGGGCTTTACGAATTTCAGCGTCATGCGATCCGATTCGCCGATCGCGACATATTTCGCGCGATCGGTCTCGCCTTCGGTCAGCACCGGCGGCAACGTCCAGACGCCCTTTGCATAATCCTTCGTGTCCTTGGGATTGGCGTTGATCTCGCTGCGCCCGGCGAGCTTGAAGCCCGCGGCTTCGGCAAAGGCGATGATCGAGCTTTCCTTCATATAGCCCGACTTCTCTTCCTTCGCCGCGTCGTCCTTTTCGTTCAAACGGTGTTCGACGACGCCGAGCGTGCCGCCGGGTTTCAGCATCGCGAAAATCTGCTTGAACGCGGCGGCGGTGTTGTCGGTGCCGTCGAAGCGCCAGTTGTGGACGTTGCGAAAGGTCAGCACGACATCGGCGCTGCCGTCGGGGACCTTGGGGTTGGTGCCCGCATTGGGGAATTCGGCGAGCTTCACCGCGCCATAGACGTCCGCATTTTCGGCCTGTTTCGCCTTGATCCGGTTGAGCCCGCGTTCCCACGGCGCCGCAGCATAGAGCGTGCCGCCGCCGGCCTTGGCGAGCGGGGCGAGGATTTCGCTGTACCAGCCGCCGCCGGGCCACAGCTCGACCACCGTATCGCCGGGTTTCACGCCGAAAAAGGCGAGCGTTTCGGCAGGGTGGCGATAGGTATCGCGCGCGAGGTTGGCGGGCGTGCGCGTGGGCGCCGCGACGGCCGCGGCGATCGGGTCACCCGCCTTCGGGGCGGCATGGCCGGCGTGGTTGTCATGCTGCATCGCTGCGGCGGGGGTCGCGATTGCGATGGCGGCACTTGCAACTATCAATAGGGGACGCATATGGGGCACCTCTCTCCAAGGGGAAAGCCCTGTTTGCGAAGGGATGCGCGGTAATGCAAGTGTCCATGCTGTCGGTCAGTATCGGAGCGGCCGTTCTGTTCGGTATCGCCGAAGCGGCCGACTGGCGCCGCCGCAACCGACGCGACGTCGATAATGTCGGTTTCATGCCATGGCGCGGGATCGCGCTGGGCTCGGCCGCCGTCGCGCTCTTTGCGACGGCGTTCTGGCTCAGCGGCAGGTAGGCTTAGAGGCAGGCTTCCAGATACGGCTGATCGAAGCCGTATTGGCGGGCCTTTTCGAGCGTATAGGGACGCAGGCCCATCGCGCGATATTCGCCGACGATCTTGCCGTCCTTGTCTTCGTCGAGATATTCGAACTTGAAGAGTTCCTGGGTGACGATGACGTCGCCTTCCATGCCGATCACCTCGGTGACGTTGGTGACGCGGCGCGAGCCGTCGCGCAGACGCTTGATCTGGATGACCATGTCGACCGAATCGGCGATCTGCTTGGAAATCGCTTCCTTCGGGATCTTCACGTCGCCCATCAGCACCATATTTTCCATACGGCCGAGGCACTCGCGCGGGCTGTTGCTGTGGAGCGTACACATCGACCCGTCGTGACCCGTGTTCATCGCGGCGAGAAGGTCGAAACATTCCGCGCCGCGAACTTCGCCCATGATGATACGGTCGGGACGCATACGCAGCGCGTTCTTGACGAGGTCGCCCATGTGGATCGCGCCATTGCCCTCGAGGTTCGCGGGGCGCGTTTCGAGTGGCAGCCAGTGCGGCTGCTGCAAACGCAGTTCGGCGGCATCCTCGATGGTCAGCACGCGTTCGCCGGGGTCGATCATCTTTGACAGCGCGTTGAGCATGGTGGTTTTACCCGAGCCCGTGCCGCCCGAGATGACGATGTTGAAGCGGCTGGCGCCCGCGATTTTCAGTGCGGTGCACATCTTCTGGCTCATCGCGCCCCATTGGCAGAGCATGTCGAGCGTGATCGGCTTGGCCGAGAATTTACGAATCGAGATCGCGGTGCCGCGCAGGCTCAGCGGCGGGACAATCACGTTCACACGCGAGCCGTCCTTGAGACGGGCGTCGGCGAGCGGGGTGGTCTGGTCGACGCGGCGGCCGACCATGTTGCAGATGCGCTGCGCGATCTGGAACAGATGCTGTTCGTCGCGGAACTGGATCGGGGCGATCATCAACTGCCCCTTTTTTTCGATATAGGTCTGGTACGGTCCGTTGACCATGATGTCGCTGATGTCGGGGTCCTGAAGCAATTCCTCGAGCGGGCCGAAGCCGAGCAGTTCGTCGACGAGCACCTTTTCGAGCGCGAACTGCTCGCGGCGATTTAGTGTGATGCGGAGTTCGGCGAGCACTTCGAGGATGATCGGGCGAAATTCCTCGGTCAGCTCGTCCTTGCTGAGCGTTGCCGCAGCTTCGGGGTCGACGCGTTCGAGCAGGCGCGGGAGCACCTGTTCCTTGATTTTGTGGACGCTCGCCTCGAACCCTTGCGCCTTTTCGGGCTCCATCGCCTCGGCCGACGAACGCAGGTTCAGCCGCTCCATCGCCTCTTCTTCGGGCGAAAGGTTCGACGGCATCTGCGGGATGTCGACAGGCGTCTCGATCGCGGGAAACTGCGTTCCGCCGGGCGCGCCCGATCCACCCTGCATCGGCTTCGCCACGCCAAAGGCGGGGCGGCCAGCGGTTCCGGGTCGGCGTCCGAATGCACTCATCGGTTTATCCTGCTTCCATATCTTCGGGAGCTTCGCTGCGCGTGCAGACGAACCCCCATCCGACACGGTGAATAAACCGGAAACTTTGACATTGTCCTAATGCGCCCGGCGATTGCGTGCGGGCATAAAAAAAGCCCGCATCCATCAGGGATGCGGGCTTTTGATCGCCGTGGACGGCGGAAGGAATCAGCTGGCGATATGTTCGGCCAGGACGGTCAGGCCCGCTTCGTTAACCTCGGCAAAGCCGCCTTCGACCTCGATCACCTCGGGCGCGGCGCCCGCGGTCGCATAGATGGTCAGCGGCGCGTTGCGGAGCGTCGCCATGAAGGGCGCATGGCCTTCGAGCACCGAAAAATCGCCCTCGCTGCCGGGGACGGTGACCATGTAAACCTCGATCGACCGCTCGAGGCGGGCGGGGGTGACGAGTTCGAACTTCAGAGCCATGATATGTCCTTTGACCCCTCCCGCAAGGAGAGGGGCACAGGTTTGTTACGCGTCTTCGGCGAGCTTTGCGGCCTTGGCGACCGCTTCGTCGATACCGCCGACCATGTAGAAGGCTGCTTCGGGAAGATGGTCATATTCGCCGTCGACCACCGCCTTGAACGACTTCACCGTGTCTTCGATCGCCACGAACTTGCCGGGGATGTTGGTGAAGACTTCGGCGACGTGGAAGGGCTGCGACAGGAAGCGCTGGATCTTGCGCGCGCGGGCGACGACCAGCTTATCTTCTTCCGACAGCTCGTCCATGCCGAGAATCGCGATGATGTCCTGAAGCGACTTATACTTCTGCAGCGTTTCCTGAACGCGGCGGGCGGTCTCATAATGCTCCTGGCCGACGATCGCGGCGGTCAGCACGCGGCTGGTCGAATCGAGCGGATCGACTGCCGGATAGATGCCGAGTTCCGAAATCGCGCGGTTCAGCGTCGTCGTCGCATCCAAGTGGGCGAACGAGGTTGCCGGGGCAGGGTCGGTCAAGTCATCCGCGGGAACGTAGATGGCCTGCACCGAGGTGATCGAACCCTTGTTGGTCGAGGTGATGCGTTCCTGCAGCGCGCCCATGTCGGTCGACAGCGTCGGCTGGTAACCCACGGCCGACGGAATACGGCCGAGCAGCGCCGACACTTCCGAACCCGCCTGGGTGAAGCGGAAGATGTTGTCGACGAAGAAAAGCACGTCCTGGCCTTCGACATCGCGGAAATATTCGGCGATCGTCAGACCCGAGAGTGCAACGCGGGCGCGGGCGCCCGGGGGTTCGTTCATCTGGCCGAACACGAGAGCAACCTTCGAACCCTCGGGGGTCGGGTTGCCGTCCTTGTCCTTGGCGATAACGCCGGCATCGAGGAATTCGTGATAGAGATCATTGCCTTCGCGGGTGCGTTCACCGACGCCCGCGAACACCGACGTACCACCATGGCCCTTGGCGATGTTGTTGATCAGTTCCTGGATGAGAACGGTCTTGCCGACGCCTGCGCCGCCGAACAGGCCGATCTTGCCGCCCTTTGCGTAGGGCGCGATCAGGTCGATGACCTTGATGCCGGTGACGAGGATGCTGCTTTCGGTCGACTGGTCGACAAACTCCGGAGCCTTGGCGTGGATCGGCGCGCGGCTGGCGGCGTTGACCGGGCCCTGTTCGTCGATCGGCTCGCCGATGACGTTGAGGATGCGGCCGAGCGTCTGCGGGCCGACGGGCACCGAGATCTGCGCGCCGGTGTCGGTCACGGGCTGGCCGCGGGTCAGGCCGTCGGTCGCGTCCATCGCGATCGTGCGGACGGTGTTTTCGCCGAGGTGCTGCGCGACTTCGAGGACAAGGCGGTTGCCGTTGTTGTCGGTTTCGAGCGCGTTCAGAATCGCGGGCAGGGTGCCGGTGAACTGGACGTCGACGACGGCGCCGATGACCTGTGCGATGCGGCCGGTGGCGATGCCGGTGCTGGCCGCCTTGGGAGCAGCAGCCTTCTTCGGCGCAGCAGCCTTGGGGGCAGCGGCCTTCTTGGCGGGTGCCTTCTTCTCGGCAGAGGGTGCGGTTGCCATTGGTTTCTTCCTTGCTTGGATAGCTTACAGCGCTTCCGCGCCAGCAATAATTTCGATAAGTTCGGTCGTGATCGCCGCCTGACGCGTGCGGTTGTAGATGATGGTCAGCTTGTTGATCAGGTCGCCCGCGTTGCGCGTCGCATTGTCCATCGCGGTCATCGACGCGCCCTGTTCGGACGCGGCATTCTCCAGGATACCCTTGAAGATCTGGATCGTGATGTTGCGCGGGAGCAGATCGGCGAGGATCGCTTCCTCGTCGGGTTCATATTCGACCGCAGCATCGCTCGATGCCGGGACGTCGACGGGCGCGGGAACGGGGATCAGCTGCTGGCCGGTCGCTTCCTGGAGGAGCGCCGAACGGAACTTCGAATAGAAGAGGTGCGCGACGTCGAATACGCCGGCTTCGTACATCTCCATGACCTTCGCCGAAACCTCGTGCGCCTGATCGAAGCCGATGTCGCGGATGCCGGTCGTCTCGTACAACTCGGTGATCTGGCCTGCGAACAGGCGTCCGATGACCGGGCGGCCCTTGCGGCCGATCAGGTAGAAGAGAACCTTCTTGCCCTGCGCCTGCAGTTCGATCGCCTTGTCGCGCGCCGCCTTGACGATGTTCGAGTTGAACGCGCCGGCTAGGCCGCGGTCGCTGTTGAGCACGACGAGCAGGTGCGTGTCGCTCTTGCCGGTGCCGGCAAGCAGTTTCGGCGCGCTGTCCGACCCGCCGACCTTCGACGCCAGGCTGGCGACGACGCCTTCGAGACGCGTCGCGTAAGGACGCGCGGCTTCGGCAGCCGCCTGCGCCTTGCGCAGCTTGGCGGCTGCGACCATTTTCTTGGCCTTGGTGATCTTCTGGGTCGATTTGACCGAGTTGATCCGCCCTTTGAGTTCTTTCAGGTTTGCCATGAAGGCCCCTATATTTCGTCGCCCCGGCCGAGGCCGGGGCGACGTAAACCTTTAAGCGAAAATCTTGGCGAACGCTTCGAGCGCGGCAACGAGGCCCTTCTTGGCGTCGTCGCCAAGATCCTTGGTGTCGCGGATCGTCTTGAGCACGCCGGCGTGGTCGCTACGCAGATAGGCGATCATCGCCGCTTCGTAGCGTGAGACGTCGGTGGTTGCGACATTGTCGAGATAGCCGTTGGTGCCGGCAAAGATCGACGCGGTCTGCTCTTCGAACGGCATCGGCTGGAACTGCGGCTGCTTCAGGAGCTGCGTCAGGCGCGCGCCGCGGTTGAGCAGCTTTTGCGTCGATGCGTCGAGGTCCGAACCGAACTGAGCGAAGGCTTCCATTTCGCGATACTGCGCGAGTTCGAGCTTGATCGAGCCCGACACCTTTTTCATCGCCTTGGTCTGCGCGGCCGAGCCGACGCGCGACACCGACAGGCCCACGTTGATCGCGGGGCGGATACCGGCGTTGAACAGGTTGGTTTCGAGGAAGATCTGGCCGTCGGTGATCGAAATCACGTTGGTCGGGATGTACGCCGAAACGTCGCCCGCCTGCGTTTCGATGATCGGCAGCGCGGTCAGCGAGCCCGAACCATTGTCGGCGTTCATCTTGGCCGAACGCTCGAGCAGGCGGCTGTGCAGATAGAAAACGTCGCCGGGATAGGCTTCGCGGCCCGGCGGGCGGCGGAGCAGCAGCGACATCTGACGATAAGCGACGGCCTGCTTCGACAGATCGTCATAGACGATCACGGCGTGCATGCCGTTGTCGCGGAAATATTCGCCCATCGTGCAACCGGTGTAGGGTGCGAGGAACTGCAGCGGAGCGGGCTCCGACGCGGTCGCGGCGACGACGATCGAATATTCCATCGCGCCATTTTCTTCGAGCTGGCGGACGATCTGCGCGACGGTCGAGCGCTTCTGGCCGATCGCGACATAGATGCAATAAAGCTTCTTCGATTCGTCGGTGCCGGCGTTGGCTTCCTTCTGGTTGATGAAGGTGTCGATCGCGACGGCGGTCTTGCCGGTCTGGCGATCGCCGATAATCAGTTCGCGCTGGCCGCGGCCGACGGGGACGAGGGCATCGAGCGCCTTCAGGCCGGTCTGGACGGGCTCGTGAACCGAGGTGCGCGGGATGATGCCCGGCGCCTTCACTTCGACGCGCATGCGCTTTTCGGCCTTGATCGGGCCTTTGCCGTCGATCGGATTGCCGAGGCCATCGACGACGCGGCCGAGCAGGCCCTTGCCGACGGGGACGTCGACGATCGTGCCGGTACGCTTGACGACGTCGCCTTCCTTGATCTCGGCGTCCGAGCCGAAGATCACGATGCCGACATTGTCGGCTTCGAGGTTGAGCGCCATGCCCTGCACGCCATTGGCGAATTCGACCATTTCACCGGCCTGGACGTTGTCGAGGCCGTGGACGCGGGCGATGCCGTCGCCGACCGACAGAACCTGACCGATTTCGCTGACCGTAGCGTCGGTGCCGAAATTGGCGATCTGGTCCTTGATGACCTTGCTGATTTCAGCGGCGCGGATTTCCATGGTTTAGCCTTTCATCGCCTGTGCGAAGCTATTGAGACGGGTACGGATGCTGCCGTCGATCAGCTGGCTGCCCAGCTGGACGACGAGGCCGCCGAGGATGGCGGGGTCGACGGTCGCGGCGACGCTGACGTCGCGCCCGACACGGGATTTGAGGTTCGCGGTCAGCTCTTTCAGCTGCGCCGCGGTGAGCGGGTGCGCGCTGGTGACCTTCGCGGTTACTTCGCCGCGGTGATCGGCGACGATCGCGTCGAACGCGTCGATCATCTTGGGCAGATCGGCGAGGCGGCGGTTGTCGGCGAGCACGCCGAGGAATTTGGCGGTCAGCGAATCGAGCTTCATCGCCTTGCCGACCGCTGCGATGGCGTTCGCGGCATCGGTGCGGCCGACGACCGGGCTGCTGATGAGTGCCGTCAGGTCGGCCGATTCGGCGAGACCGGCACGAAGCGTCGCGAGGCTCTTGGCCACCGCGTCGATCGCGTTCGATTCGCGGGCCAGATCGAACAAAGCGACCGCATAACGGCCCGCGAGGCCCGCCGTGATGTTGCCCTGAATGCCGCCGGAATTCTCCACGCGTGAAAGTCCTTTGTTGCTATCCCGTGGGGGATGGGTCGCGCGCTTTTGCGGGATATTCGACGAATGTCCCCCACGCGAAGTCGCGGCGCGCCTAGCAACGATTTTGCTGCAATGCAAGGCGGGCGGACGATTGCTTTTGCCCCTTCGTGCGATAGGGACGGGCGAACCAAAAAATATGACGGCGAAGGGTGAGGTGTGCGATGGGCGAGATGATCCGGATGACGATGGACGATGGCGCGGAGATCGCGGTCTATCACGCCCGGCCCGACGGCGAACGCCGCGGCGGGCTGGTGCTGATCCAGGAAATCTTCGGGGTCACCGACCATATCCGCGAGATGTGCGACGAATATGCCGCCGAGGGATATGAGGTGCTGTCGCCCGCGCTCTTCGACCGCGAGCATCCGGGGTTCGAAAGCGACTATTCGGGGCCGCAATTCCAGCGCGCGGTGCAACTGGCGCGCGAGCTGCATCCCTTCGAGCAGAGCCTGAAGGACGCGCAGGCGTGCATCGATGCGCTGAAACCAAAAGGTCCGGTCTTCATCACCGGCTATTGCTATGGCGGATCGGTCGCGTGGCGGATGGCGCAGATCAGCCCCGATCTTGCGGCTGCCTCGGCCTTTTACGGCAGCCTCGTGCCGACCATGTTCAAGGATGAAGCGCCCGCCTGCGCGGCGATCGCCCATTTCGGCCGCTTCGATGACGGCATCCCGATGCAGGGCGTCGAGGCGCTGATCGCGAAGGATCATCCGACCGCGCAGATCTTCGTCTATGAAGCGGGGCATGGGTTCAACAGCGACCGGCGCAAGGATTATCACGAGGCGAGCGCCGACCTCGCGCGCGAGCGCACGCTGATGCTGTTCAAGGCGTGCGGCGGGTGACGATCATTCGGGTCGCCCTGTTCGGCCTGCTGGTCATCGCTGCCTTGGTCGCCATCGCCGGCGCGGTGCTATATTTCAACCAGCAAAGTCTCTTCTATCCGGCGCCCCGCGATTATCCGCGCGGGCCGCTGCCGGGATACAGGCTCGTCCACACCGACACATCGGACGGACTGCGGTTGGCGGCGCTGTACCGTGCCGCGCAGCCGGGCAAACATACCATCCTTTTCTTTCACGGCAATGGCGACAGTCTCGCTGGCGCGGCCGAAGCGGTGCGCGGCGTCGCGGCCGATGGCAATGGCGTGCTGCTGGTCGAATATCGCGGCTATGGCGGCAATCCGGGTTCGCCGGACGAGGCGGGCCTCTATCGCGACGGCGAGGCGGCGATGCGCTGGCTGGCAAACGAAGGCGTCGCGGCATCGGATGTCATCGCGATCGGAAACTCGATCGGGTCGGGACCGGCGACCGAGATTGCGGCGCGCCATCCGGTCGCGGCGCTCATCCTTGTATCGGGCTTTTCGAGTCTGCCCGATGTCGCCCGCGCGCATGTCCGCTGGCTGCCGGTTCGCTGGCTGGTGCGCGACCAGTTTGCGAACGCGACAAAGATCGGCGCGATCAAGCGCGATGTGTTCATCCTCCATGGCGCCCGCGACAATCTGGTGCCGGTTGCCAATGCGCGGCGACTGTACGCCGCTCGCCCGCGTTCGACACTGACGATCGTTCCGGGGGCCGGGCACGAGCTCGTCTATGGCAACGCGGCGCAGGGGTTGATGGTCGATTGGGTGAACGCCCTGCCTGCCGGATGACTGGCGCGAACGCGGGCTACCGCCTCAAGGCGCGGCGGCAGATTTGACCGCCGCACCGCCCGCCGCGGGCTGGCAGCGATAGACGAGCCGTTCATTGGGGCTGGCGGGAAGCGCGCTGCGGATCGCGTCCTGCTGCGCCGCGAGGCCGGCGAGTTCGTCGGGGTTGGCGGTGCAGCTTTTGATCGTGATCGCCGCGCGCGTCTCGCGCGCCCTGGTCATCGTTTCGGCATCGAGCAGATAGCGGTCGACGCGATAGTCGCGCCCCGTCGAATCGATCGACGCGACGGTGACGGTCGCTTCCTCGTTGGGCACGAGGATGCGCTGCCAGCGGTCGTCGGCGCCCCTCGTATATTGGGTGCGGCCGTTGACGCAGCCGCCCTTGCCGATGGTGATCGGGACATCGGTGGTCGCCGACACGGTGATGCGGCTGCGGTCGGGGCGGATCGTGCAGAGGAGGCTGCCCTGCGCGAGTTTGGGTGTCTCGGCTGAGGCGACGGGCTTTGCGTTCTCGACGATTTCGGCGTGCGCGTCGGGGCGCGTCGCGAACAGGATCGCGGCGCCCAGCATCAACGCCGCGCCGCTGCCGCCCGCGATCTTGGCGTTGCGGATATTCTTCTGGTTGTAGAAGAGCAAGCCCGCCCCCGCGGCGAGCGCGCCGATCACGAAGAACACGCCCGCGAGCGCGATGCGATTCTCGCGCGAGGCGAGCGCTTCTTCTTCGGCGCGCGCCTGCTTGAGGTCGCGGTCGAGCCTGGCGGCGGCGTCTTTCGCGGCGTTGGCCTCGGCACTCGCGCGCGATTCGGCGTCCATCGCGGCGCGGTCGCGCGCGTCGGCCTCGGCCAGCGACAGGCAGGGCGTGCCGATACTGGCATAGGATTGGTCGGCGTCGGTGAGGAAGCGGGTGAGCTCGCGTCCGGCGATCGCAAAGGCAAAGGGCGAATCGCCATCGTCGGCGCGGGTGATCGCGGTGTTGATGCCGGTGATGCGACCACATCCATCGACCAGCGGGCCGCCCGAATTGCCGCGCGAAATCTTGGCGGTGTGGATCAGCATCGCGACCCCGTCGACCGCCTGCATATTCGACATATTGCCCTCGCTGCGCGTCGGCGTGCGCGGGGTGATATAATCATTGGCGCTGCGCGCGGTCGCGAGGTCGACGTTGCCGGGATAGCCCAGCGCGACGACATCGGCGCCCGATTCGAGCGGGCCGGTATAGATCGCGGCGGCGGGCAGGCGGCCCTCGGTAATCTCGATCAGCGCGAGATCGCGCGCGGTGTCGATCGCGATCAGCTTGCCCGCGAAGCTTTTCTGCCCTTCGGACGGGACGACGCCGAGCGCGACATTGTCGGGGTATTTGACCGCCGATTCGACGACATGCGCGTTGGTGACGATCCGCGTCGGCGAAATCGCGATGCCGCTGCCATGGCCGAAACCGACGACTTCGCCATCGACCATCGCGACGGTGACGACGCGCACGACGCTGCGCGACGCGGCGCTGATATCGTCGGCGGCGTGCGCCGGCTGGACGAGGGCGAACAGGGCGGTGAGGATGAGGAGGATGCGGGTCATGCCGCGCACCCTAGCCGGGCGCGGCGTGAAGGCAAGCGGGCCTAGATATAAGGCCCCCACATGACCATCCACGCCCCGGCACTTCCCGCGAGAATGACAAGGCCGCTCAAGACGAGCAGCGCCGCGACGCCCTTGCGCGCTGCGGGCGTGCCACGCGCGCCGGCCCGCAGATAGATTTCGGCGACCGCGAGCGGGAGCAGCGAATTGGCGAAGGCAAGGAAGAGGTCGAATGGCCCGTCCATCGCCTTGCCGATCCCGGCGCCGCCGGTCGCAAGCCCCCACGCCATATAGCCGACGCGCATGAACCACACCGCGCTGGCGACCGCAAACAGCCGGATCGCCCAGCGGCGATGATCGGCGAACCGGCGATGACGGGCGGCCTGCCACGCGAGCGCGGCGAAGCCGATAATCAGCAACGCATCGAGCGTGATCCCGATCGCGCCGCCGAGCGCGAGCCAGGTGCCGCGACCCCATGTCATCCACAGCCCGCCGAGTGCCAGCGTGAGCGCGCTGACGAGGTAGAGCCGCCCGTTCCAGCGATGCAGCGCGGGCCAGCGGCCCCGAATCGCCGGGACGAGCTGGACAAGTCCGCCGAAGGTGATGACCGCCGCCATCAGCACATGGACCGCGAAGAACAGATTGCCCGCGGTGTCGCCCGCGACAAAGCCGGTGATGATCGGCTTCTCGTTCCACGCGGCGAAATTCCCGGTCAGCGTCGGCGGATAATAATAGAGCAGGATGAAGGCGACGAAGAGCAATTGTCCCGCCGCGATCGCAAGGTAGCAGAAGGTCGCGCTGCGCCCGAGCCAGTCGGCGCGGCGCGCGGGCCCTGCGGGTGCAATCGATGCGTCGATGGTGGCCATAGGAACTCCCCAATTTCGGGCGGGAGAGTGCGCTGATCGCTTCGGTGAGTCAATGATATAATACAGTAACACAGTGAGAGCGAATGTTTGAGCGCAAGCATCGGGACGCGGCACGACTCGCGGCGTGGCATTGATCGTCCGACAGCCGAGAAAGGATGTTCCGATGACCTATTCGATCCGGGGGCTGAGCCCCGAAATCTTTGCGCCGCTCTTTGCGCTCGACGATGCGGGACTTGCCGCAATCCGCGCTCGCCGAGTCACGGCCACCTCCGATCGCGGCTTTCCGTGCCGCGTCAGTCTTGATGATGCGAAGGCCGGTGAGGAACTGATCTTGATTCACCACACCAGCCACGATGTCGAAACGCCATATCGCAGCGCCTATGCGATCTATGTGCGGCCGGACGTCGAAGCAGCCGCCTATCGCGACGAACTGCCGCCCGTGCTCGAAGGGCGCCCGCTCGCGTTGCGTGCGTTCGATGCCGTCGGTATGCTGCAGACCGCGCGGCTCGCCGGACCGGGCGAGGCCGATGGTGCGATCCGCGATCTGTTCGCCGACGCGGGCATATCCTATATCGATGCCCATAATGCCGCGCATGGCTGCTTTGCCGCGCGGATCGAAAGGGACGCAGCCAAAAGGAGCGGGGCATGAGCAGCGATCTGATGACCGACGACGAGCGCTGGGCCGCCGCGATCCGCCGCGACAAGGCCTATGACGGGCGTTTTATTACCGGTGTGCTGACGACGGGCATCTATTGCCGGCCGAGCTGCGCCGCGCGTCACCCCTTGCGCGAAAATGTGCGCTTCTTTGAAGACGGTGCGGCGGCGCGCGCCGCGGGCCTCCGCCCGTGCAAGCGCTGTCTGCCCGACGATGTCGCGCGCGACGAAGGGGCGGTGCTCGCCGCGATCCACGCGATCAAGGCGAGCGAGGAACCGCTCGCGCTCGCCGACCTGGCCGGCCGGACCGGCTATTCGCCGACGCATTTCCAGCGCGTATTCACGCGCCACACCGGGCTCTCGCCCGCCGCTTATGCCCGCGCGTTGCGCGAGGAACGCGCCCGGCAGGCGTTGAGCGAGGGCGGCCGGGTGACCGACGCGATCTATGACGCCGGCTTTTCGGGTCCATCGCGTTTCTACGACAATATGGAGGGACGCATGGGTATGACCGCTTCGGCATGGGTGAATGGCGGCAAGGGCGCGACGATCCATTGGGCAGTCGTTCCGACCAGCCTTGGCGACATGCTCGTCGCCGCGACCGACAAGGGCGTGTGCCGCCTGTCGTTTGCCGAGGGGAGCGAGGCGCTTGAAAACCGCTTTCCCGCGGCGAACCTGATCGAGGGCGGAGAGGAATTTTCGGCACTGCTGAAAGACGTCGTCGCAGCGGTCGAAGCGCCGACGCAGGGCTTCGATCATATTCCGATCGATGTGAAGGGCACCGCCTTTCAGGAAGCCGTGTGGCGCGAGCTGCGCAAGATTCCGGCGGGCGAGACGCGCAGCTATTCGGATATCGCCGCGGCGGTCGGCAAACCGAATGCGGTGCGTGCGGCGGGCAGCGCGAATGGCGCGAACAATGTCGCGGTGCTGATCCCGTGCCACCGCGTCGTGCGGAGCGACGGGACGCTCGGCGGCTACGCTTACGGCCTGCCGATCAAGGAAGAATTGCTCAAGAGGGAGAGTTTTTGATGTCCGACAAGATTGCCATATTCCGCGCGCTGCATGTTCCGGGCGACCCGCTCGTCTTGGTCAACATCTGGGACGCGGGAAGCGCGAAGGCGGTCGCCGGCGCGGGGGCCAGGGCGATCGCGACGGGCAGCTATGGCGTCGCGGGCGCCCAGGGCCGCGCCGATGGCGAGGATTTCCCGCTTGAGGATGTGTTCGAAAATCTGGGTCGCATCCTCTCGGTCACCGACCTGCCGGTCACGATCGATATGGAGGCGGGCTATGGTGCCGACCCGGCGGGGGTGGGCGTCTCGGTCGGCCGCGCGCGCGAAGCCGGCGCGGCGGGGATCAATATGGAGGACCGACTACCGGGCGCCTCGGACCTGTTGCCGATCGCCGAAGCGGTTGCACGCTATCGCGCCGCCACGGCCACCGGCATCTTCGTCAATGCGCGCTGCGACACCTTTCGGGGGCAGGATGCGGCGAAGGACGGCGCGGCGCTGGTCACTGCGACGCTCGAACGCGCGCGCGCCTATGCCGACGCCGGCGCGGGGGCGCTGTTCGTGCCCTTTCTGCTCGATCCCAAATGCATCGGCGCGATCTGCGACGCCTCGCCGCTGCCGGTCAATATCCTGCGCGGCAAGGGCGGGCCTACGCACAAGGAGCTTGCCGCGCTGGGCGTCGCGCGGATCAGCCATGGGCACCAGCCGTGGGCAGCGGCGATGGCGTGGCTTGCGGCACAGGCGAGTCAGGTGATGGGCGGCGCCGAACCCGATTATTGAAAAGAGCTAGTCGTTGCCGGCATCGTCGGCGACGGCGTTCTTGCCGTTACCTGCGCCGCGATCCCGCATCGCTTCCAGCCGCGCGAGCATCGCTTCGCCCCGCCCATTGTCGTGCGGATCGAACGCCACCGTCCTCGCCAGCCGTAGCGCCGGTTCGAACTCGCCCCGATTTGCGAGCGCGAAAGCATAGGCGACCCGCATCTCGATATTTTCAGGGGTCAGGACGAAAGCGCGTTCGAGCGCCTTGATCGCCATGTCGCTCGGCCGTTTGCCTTCAGCCAGAAAACTGTCGAAATAAGCGTAGAGCGGCACTGCATCATCGGGATCGGTGCGGTTGGCGAGCTGGATCGGCTTGCGCGCCTCGCGCCACGCTGCCGGGTCGTCCTCGCCGCTTTCGCGTAGCCGATACAGCTTGAGTCTTCCAAGCAGGACATTGGCGCGGACATGATCGGGCTTTGCCGCCAGCACCTTGTCCAGCGCGGTCTGCATCGCCGCAAGGTCGCGCTTGTCCCTGCCCATGTCCCATTCGGCGGCCGCGAGTTCGAACTGGGCGTTGGCATTGGCGGGTTGCGCGGCGGCGAGTTTTTGCAGCGCGTCGCGTGCTTTCGTCAGGCGCGCCGCGTCGCCGCGCGCATTCAGCCGTTCGAGCCGTGCCATGATCACGGCGTCTTCGTCCGCCGACAGCGGGGTGACCTTGATATTGGCCGAAATCGGGACCGGATCGCGCACGGTGCGATAGGAGAGCTTGCCCTCGATATAGCGGTTGAGGTCCTTGTCGAGCGCAGCCAGATCGCCGAACGCGTCGGTCGCCGCCTTCTTTGGGTCGGTCCCCGCGTTAATCGCATTGGTGTAGGCGTTGATCTGGTCCCCCCGCGCGGCACTATGCAGGAGCATGTGGGTCAGCACCCATGCGCGGCCGTAATAGACATCCATCTGACCGCTGTTGCGCATCGAGCCCGGCTGCTCGAACAATAGTCTTTCGGCCCGAATCTTGGGCATCGCGATCAGGCCATAGGCGCGGCGATAGACGGGCTGACCGATCATCGCCCGGCCCTGCTTGTCGAAATCCACGGTCGAATAATATTCGGCGAAGCCCTCGATAAGCCAGGCGGGAAACGCCGCGCGCAGGTGGCGCTTCATGAAGTGGTGGCTATATTCGTGAAACAGTACCTGCTGCGACGCCGATGTGCCGGTGACGTTGCTGCCGCGGTTCTGGCGAAAGGACATGGCGAAGCTGCCATCGCGGTCCTGCCGGTAAAAGCCCGCGATCGACGCGTTGCGCGATCCGGTTGCCAGTTCCGCGACGTCGGGCGCCGCGGGCACCAGATAGATCGGCAGCTTGCTCTCCTCGCCGGGGGTTTCGACCTTGAAGAGCAGGCGCAGCGTGGTGTCGAACCGCTGCAGATTCTGTGCGAATTCGAGCAGCGATTTCTCGTTGCTTTCGCTGTAGATGATGAAGCTGTCGGTATCGGCGCGCAGCCATTTGGCCTCGGCCGGTCCGGCAATTGCGACCATCGCGATCCCGGCCAGCAGGCCCAAGCCGATTCTCTTCATTCTGCGCCCCCGCATTGAAATCGGAAGGATGCTGCCAGCACGCCCTGCTACAGTAAAGCCCTGTTACGCCTATACAAAGCTATAAGGGTCGATATCGATCGCGAGACGCGCTTTCGATGGCCAGTCGATGCTGCTCACCCACTCGCGGATCGTGCCCTGCAGGTCGAAGCTGCGCGGGGCGTGGAGCAGCAGGCGAAAGCGGTGGCGGCCGCGCAGCATCGCCAGCGGCGCGGGCGCGGGGCCATAGACCGCGAGACCCTCTGCGACCGGCGCCTTCGCCCCCAGCCTTTGTGCCTGCCCGCGCGCGACCTCGATATCCTCCGACGAGATGACGAGCGCCGCGAAGCGGCCATAGGGCGGCGCGCCGGCGAATTTCCGCGCTGCGGCCTCGGCGGCATAAAATCCGTCGCGGTCGTTGGCGACGAGCGCCGCCATGACGGGCGCCTCGGGGACGCGCGTCTGGATTAGCACTTCGCCGGGCTTCACCCCGCGCCCGGCGCGCCCCGCGACCTGCGCGATCTGCTGGAAGGTGCGCTCGGAGGCGCGCAGGTCGCCGCCGTCGAGCCCGAGGTCGGCGTCGACGACGCCGACGAGGGTGAGGTTCGGGAAATGATAGCCCTTGGTGACCAGCTGGGTGCCGATGATGATATCGACCAGCCCGCCCTCGACATTGTCGACAAACTCGGCGGCCTTCGCGGGCGACCAGAGCGTGTCGGAGGTGACGATCGCGACGCGCGCTTCGGGAAAGCGCAGCGCGACCTCGTCGGCGACGCGCTCGACGCCGGGGCCGCAGGCGACGAGGCTGTCCTCGTCCTCGCACTCGGGACAGAGGCGCGGCGGCGGCATCACATGGCCGCAATGATGGCAGGCGAGGCGATGGACGAGGCGGTGCTCGACCATCCACGCGGTGCAGTTCGGGCACTGGATGCGGTGGCCGCAGGTGCGGCAGAGCGTCAGCGGCGCGAAGCCGCGGCGATTGAGGAAGAGCAGGCTCTGCTCGCCCTTTTGTAATCGGTCGGCGAGCGCATCGACGAGCGGCGGGGCGAGCCAGCGGCCGCGGTCGGGTGGATCCTGCCGCATGTCGATCGCCGCGAGGTCGGGCAAAGTCGCGCCGCCGAAGCGCGCGGGGAGCCGGATGTGGTGATAGCGTCCGGCCTCGACCATCGCGAGGCTTTCGAGCGCGGGGGTGGCGCTCGCGAGGATGACCGGCAGGCCTTCGAAATGGCCGCGCATCACCGCGACGTCGCGCGCGTGATAATGGACGCCATCCTCCTGCTTGAAACTCGTCTCATGCGCTTCGTCGACGACGATGACGCCGAGCCGGGCGTAGGGGAGGAAGAGCGCCGAACGCGCGCCGATGACGATGCGCGCATCGCCCGAGGCGATCGCGTGCCAGGCGCGGCGGCGTTCGGCCGAGCGCAGCCCCGAGTGCCACGCCACCGGCTCGCAGCCGAAGCGCGCGGTAAAACGCGTCAGCATCGGTTCGGTGAGTGCGATTTCGGGGAGTAGCACCAAAGCCTGCTTTCCCGCGTCGATCGCGGCGGCGATCGCCTCCATATAGACTTCGGTCTTGCCCGACCCGGTGACGCCGTCGAGCAACAGCGTGTCGAATTTTTCCGCATGCACCGCGTCCCTGAGCTGGGCCGATGCTGCGGTCTGTTCGTCGGAGAGGTCGGGCGGGGCAAAGCCGCTGTCGGGTTCGGGATAGGGCTGATAGGCCGACACGCTCACCGCTTCGAGCGCGCCGGTGTTCACGAGCCCGCGGATCACCGCATCGCTGACCTCGGCGAGCGCGGCGAGTTCGCGCACCATGCCCTGCCGCTCGCCGATCGCCTCGAGCGCGACGGTGCGCTGCGGCGTCATCCGGGCAGGGACTTCGCCGGTCGCGCGATATTCGACGATCGGGCGGCGCGCATCGGCAAAGGCGACCCCGGGGAGTACCATCCGCAGCACCGCGCCGGGCGGGGCGAGATAATAGTCGCTTGTCCATTCGACGAGGCGGCGCAGCGGCGCGGGGACTGGCGGGACGGGTACGACTTCGTAGAGGTTGCGCAGGCGGTTATCGCCGACCGCCTCGGGCGCGCCGAAGCTGGCATCCTCCCACACCACGCCGCCCAATCGTCGCGGGCCGAGCGGCGCGATCACGACGCTGCCGAGCGGCGCCTCGCTCTCGCGCGGGACGCGATAGTCGAGCGGGCCGAGGGCGGCGGTGAGAAGGAGGACGCGGGCGCGGGTCATGGGCTGCGCAGGATATAGGGCGGCGGGTAAAATAGGAAAGCGGCGCGAGGCCTTCTTATACTTCGTCATCCCGGACTTGATCCGGGGTCCAAGCTGCGGGCGCAGAAATGGATGCCGGATCAAGTCCGGGGTGACGAAGCTGTTTAGGTCGAAGCCAACGCCGCCTTCTTGGCCCGCCGCTTTACCGGCTTTGGCCGCTTGAACCAGAAGGTCCACACCGTGAGGCTGCCGAGCAGGGTCAGCGAAAGGCCCGAGATCGTCAGTATGATACGCCAGGTCCAGCCGCCGACCTTCGACGCGTGAATCGGGAAGGCCATGTTGAATGCCTGCGCGCCTGGTGCGAGCTTCAGCGCGTCGCGCGCGCCGAGGACTTCGCCCGTCGCCGCATCGAACGCCAGCGTCGTACGCCCGTTCGGCAGCCATTCTGCAGGCTGCTTCATCCGCAGGCTGATCGGGTCGCCATCTTTGCGCGGCAGGCTGAGGATGCGGAATTCGGCGTCGGGGAAGCGCTGACGTGCTTCGGTCAGCATTGCCGTGTAGTCGGGCTTTTCAGCGAGCGGGCCGCCCTTGTATTTCGGCGGATCGAGCGCCTTCGCGGTCTCCGCGACCGGGCCGAACGGCGCGACGACCCCCAAAGCGAAGGGGCGGAAGATCATCATCGTGCCGGTGACGATCGAGATCAGCAGCAGCGGCGCGACGACGATGCCGAGGTCGCGGTGCTGCCACATAATCGACGGGCGCGACAGGCGCTTGGGCCAGAGGCGCAGCTGGAAGGTCTTGCGCGTGCGCCACCACAGGATCGCGCCGCTGATCACGAAGAACAGCCCGCACAGCCCCGCGATGCCGATCACCCATTCGCCGCTGTCGCCCGCGAACAGATGGTGGTGGAAATCGAAGATCCACAGCTCGGGTCGCTCCCACTGGCTTGCCCAGCGCGTCACGATCTCGCCCGACTGGCTGGCATAGGCGCCCGCGCCTTCACCGAACCGCAACTGATGCAGCCCGAAACGCTCGTCGGCATAGATGATGCCCTGCGCGCCCGGCATCGCCATCAGCCGCTCGGTGGTCGCGGCGACCGTGGCGAGGTCGCTGCGCAGCGGATCGCTTGTCCCCGGAAGGCCGATCCACAGATGCTCATACAGCAGGATCGTGCCCGACAGGCCGAGCAGCGCGAGGACGAGGCCGATCAGGCCCCCTGTCCAGCGGTGCAGCGTGTCGAGCAGTGTCATCATTTTAGAAACGGTAATCCCAGCCAAGCGTGAAGGTGCGCCCGCGGCCCGCGAAATAGGAGAGCTGGTCATTGGGCAAGCGTGTATCGCTCGAATAGTCGATATATTGTTTGTTGAAGAGATTCTGGGCCGACAGGCTGATCCCGCCGATGCCGGTCTGGTAGCGGACATAGGCGTCTGTGAGCGTGTAGCCGCCGAAATCATTGTCGGCGAGCTTCAGCGGGTGCAGCGGATTGGCATCGTCGGCGGCGCGCGCCTTGCCGTCGAAGCGGCGCTTCAAATAGACCTGTGTCTGGATGCGCGCCGAAATCGGACCGCTGTTATAGCTGGCGGCGAGGTTCAGGCGGTCGGGCGAGATGTTGACGCCGTCGAGGTCGCTGTCGACCTTGCCGTCGGGCACCGCGTCGCTGTCGAAGCGGCCCTTCAAATGCGCGTAGCCTAAATTGAGTTTGAGCCCGTCGATCGGCGTCTGGACACCCAGATTGACCTCGAGCCCCTGAATTTCGACACGCAGCCGCTGGACGTCGAAGATGCGGTCGGGACGTGTGATGAGCAACTGGCCCTTGTCGCTCGACGACCAGAAATAGGCGGCGCTGGCATCGAGCGGCCCGCGTTTCACTTCGAAGCCGATCTCGCGGTTGTTCGACACGACCGGCGAGATATCGAGGAAATTGTCGATGTCGATGCCGGTGCGGTTCACCCCGCGGGTGATGCGGCCGATGTCGGGGACGGTGAAACCCTCGGCATAGCTGGCATAGGCGCGGATGCCCGCCCAGGGTTCGACGATCACGCCGCCGTTGATCAGGAGGTCCTTGAACTTGGGCTTGCCGCCGGCGACGTCGACGCCGCCATAGCTCGCGAGACCGCATGGCACCGGCTGCGTGGCGGGCGGGGCGGGGCAGGAAACGAAGGTGGTCGACGCGAGCGTGCGGAAATCGTCGATCTTGATCTTCACATTTTCCCAGCGGAGCCCGCCCGCGAGGCGGACGACGCCGTCGAACAGCTTCAAGTTCGCCTGACCGAAAGGCGCGAGGCTCTGGAAATCGCTCGGCGGCACCCAGACGCGGTCGGTTGCGATCAGCGCCTGTTCGGTCTTGTCGACCAGTGCGTCGAACCCGATCGTCAACGTCAGATCCTCGAAGCCGGGGACGGCGCGTTCATAGCTGAACTTGGCGCCCAATTTACGGCTACGATTCTGCGACTGGTCGAACAATGTGCCCACCGGTGCGATCGTCGGATCCTGGAAGGTCGCGATCGGCGCGATTTCGCCGCCGAAGGTGTCGCGGCTGCGGTTGAAGAAGATCTGGCTGACGAAATTGCCGCCGGCGAGGTCGGTGTCGGTCAGTGACAGCGCGATGCTTTCGGTGCGGTTCGCCGCGGGGACGCCCGGCGGGGTGCCGCGCACCGCGCTGGTTGGCAGACCCAGCGCCCGGTTGCCCGGAACCGCGACATAGTCGCCATCGCCCTTGAGTTCGAAGCGGCTCGCGATCAGGTCGAGCCGTGCGCTGGACGACAACTCGTAGCCCAGGCGCGCGAAGAAGTTTGTTGCCTTGCTGTCCTGCGTTTCGCCCTGCGTCAGGTTGAGCCCGAGCGGGCGGCCCTTGGCGTCCGAAAAGACGCCGCGAATTTCATAGGTCGCGCCAAGGGTCGCGTCGAACCGGCCTGCCTTATACTGGACGAGGCCGCCGGCCTTGCCGCCCATGCCGGCCTTTGAAAAATCATTGTCGGCGGTGGCCTGCAGCAGGAAACGGCCCGAAAAACCCTCATCCGTCGGCGCGCCGACGGTGACCTGGTTGACGATGCCGCCGGTGCCGCCGATGCCCTGCAAGGCGTTCGATCCGAAGATCAGTTCGACGCGGTCGACGAAGAAGCCGTCGATGGTGAAGCCGTCGCGGCTGCCGTCGCGCATCGGGGTCGATTGCGGGATGCCGTTGATTGCGTAGAGCGGCGAGCGTCCGCGTAGCGATTCGCCCGAACCCGACAGTTTTTGCCGTGTCGGCGAGAAGCTGGGGGTCAGCGTCGCGACCGCGTCGGTGACCGAGCCCGAAATCGCGAGCTGTTGGTCGAGCGCATCCTTGCCGATGATATCGATCGTCAGCGGCAGCGCGTTCGGCGGCAATATGGTGCGCGCCGCGGTGACGACGATGGTGTCTTCGCCATTCGTCGTTTCGGTGTCGGGGCCATTGTCCTGCGCGAAGGCGGGCGAGGACAGCGCCGTGCAGGCGAGCGCGGCGAGGACGATTTTGCGGTTCATGATGGCTCCTGTTTCGGACGGGTCGCTAGTGCGACACATTCTCAAAAGCAAGAGAAAAGGCGATTTCACTCTCGACCTAGGGACAGGGGGACAGGTGCGAAAAAGCGCGCTATCACCCCGAACATGCGGGAAAAGGAACTGCGCTTCGCCCTGATTTGCTACGGCGGCATCAGCCTCGCTGTTTATATGCACGGCATCACCAAGGAAGTCTGGCGGCTCGCCGCGGCGTCGCGCGCGTTTCACGACGGTGCGCCGTTGCAAGGATCTGGCGCGATCTATGGCGAGTTGCTGGCCGCGATCGCCGCGCGCGGCAATGTGCGCCTGCGCGTCCTCGCCGACATTGTTGCGGGCGCGAGCGCGGGGGGCATCAACGGCATTTTCCTCGCGCGCGCGCTGGCGACCGGGCAATCGCTCGACCCGCTCACCGAGCTTTGGCTCGACGATGCCGATGTCGACAAATTGATCGATCCCGACGCGCGGCCGCTGTCGGCGGCGACCAAATTCTGGGCGGTGCCGATCGCCGGCTGGATGATGAAAAAGCGCGGCAACGTCATCGACCGCACCGTGGGCGAAGGCGCGCAGGACGAGGTGCGCGTCAAACTGTCGCGCTTTGTCCGCGCGCGCTGGTTCGAACCGCCCTTCGGCGGCGAAACCTTCTCGAACCTGCTGCTCGATGCGTTCGACGCGATGGACGCCGGGCCGCGCGGGCCGGTGCTGGTGCCCGATGGCCAGCCCATCGACCTGTTCGTGTCGGTTACCGATTTTGCGGGGCACAGCGTGCCGCTCGCGCTTAACAGCCCGTCGCGCGTGACCGAGGACGAACACCGGCTGATGCTGCATTTTCGCGAGGACAGTGCTGTGGGCAAGCGGCTCGACGACGTGCCGGGGTTGACCGCGGCGGCGCGCGCGACGGCCAGTTTTCCCGGTGCGTTTCCGCCCTTCACTTTGCGCGAACTCGACCGGGTGCTCGAAAAGCGCCAGATTGCCTGGCCCGATCGCGACGCCTTCATCCACGCGCAGCTTCCTGCGGGTGGCGAAGGCGATCCCGCCGATCGCGTGCTGATCGATGGATCTGTGCTCGCGAATGCGCCGTTCCGTCCCGCGATTGCGGCGCTGAAACAGCGCCCCGCGCGCCGCGAGATCGACCGCCGCTTCGTCTATATCGATCCCAAGCCCGATTTTCGCTCGATCAGCTTCGGCAAGCCGGGCGAGCAGGCGGCAGGGGAGGAGGCGCGGCTGCCCGGCTTTCTGCCCACCATTCTCGGCGCACTGTCCGAAATCCCGCGTGAACAGCCGATCCGCGAGAATGTCGAGGCGATCGAGGGGATGTCGCGCCGTATCCGCCGGATGCAGCATATTGTCGATGCGATGAAGGTCGAGGTCGAGGAACAGGTCGCGGCACTGTTCGGCAGCACTTTCTTCCTCGACACGCCGACGGTCGCGCGGCTCGAAAAATGGCGCGCCAAGGCGCAGGATCAGGCCTCGGCGCGCGCGGGATTCGCTTATGCGCCCTATGGCCACCTCAAGCTGTCGGCGGTGATCGAGGAACTGGCGAGCCTGATCGACCGGCTATTGCCCCCCGAGGGCACCATCCACCAGGCCAACCGGCGCGTGGCGCTGTGGGAGGAGGCGCGGGCGCGCGGGCTCGACCGGATTTCGGGCAAAAGGGGCGCGGGGGCGAGCAATGACGCGATCGCCTTTTTCCGCACTCACGACCTCGGCTTTCGCATTCGCCGCCTGCGTTTCCTCGCGCGCGAACTCGACACCTCGGTCGAGGCGACGCGCGACGGCCGTGATCCGGTGTGCGAGGATATGCGCGAGGCGATCTTCACCGCGCTCGGCCTCTATCTCGACCGGCAGGGCGACAGCTGGCTCGCCGACCTCGACCTGCCGGCGGATGCCGGTCCCGGCGCGTGGATCGACGCGATCGCCGCGCGGCGCGACCTCAGGGTGGTCGATGGCGAGGCCGATGCGCTGATCGCGGCCGGGCTTGCCGCGATGCCGAAGGACGACCGGCGCACGCTCCTGCTCGCCTATCTTGGCTACCCCTTTTACGACATCGCGACCTTGCCGCTGCTCCAGGGTGAGGGGTTCGACGAGTTCGACCCGATCAAGATCGACCGCATTTCGCCGTCGGACGCGACCGCGATCCGCACCGGCGGGGCGGCGGCGATGCTCAAAGGCATCGAGTTCAACAGCTTCGGCGCCTTCTTCAGCCGCGCGTACCGCGAGAATGATTATCTGTGGGGACGGCTCCACGGCGCCGACCGGCTGATCGACATCGTCGCGAGCAGCGTCGGCGGCGAGGGCGCGGTTCCGACGGACGAACTGAAGGCGATCAAGCGCCGGGCGTTCCACGCGATCCTCGACGAGGAAGAGCGGCGGTTGCCAAAGGTAAAGGCGCTGATAGACGAGTTAAGGGGCGAGATCGGCTAACCACCTTTGTCATCCCCGCGAAAGCGGAGATCCAGAGCATGCGTCGGCTGACTCCACTCCAGGGTTCCGATGCCAGGAATCTTGGCGGCGTCGGGGCCAATCGCTACGTCAGGTCGTCCCACATTTCCTTGATGCGTCCGAAAAAGCCCTGGCTCGCGGGGCATTCGTCGCCCGTTTCGGTCTCGCGGAATTCGCAGAGCAGTTCCTTTTGCCGCGCGGTGAGCTTCGTCGGCGTTTCGACGTCGATCTGGACGACGAGGTCGCCGTGACCGCGGCCGTTGAGCACCGGCATGCCGGCGCCGCGCTGGCGCAGCTGCTTGCCCGACTGGATGCCCGCCGGGATGGCGATGTCGTGCATCCGGCCGTCGAGGCCCGGAATGCCGATCTCGCCGCCGAGCGCCGCGGTCGTGAAGCTGATCGGCGCCCGCGTGAACAAAGTCGTGCCTTCGCGTTCGAACACCTTGTGCCGCGCCATGTGCAGGAAGATGTAGAGGTCGCCCGGCGCCGCGCCGCGCGCGCCGCTCTCGCCTTCGCCCGACAGGCGGATGCGCGTGCCTTCGTCGACCCCGGCGGGGATGTTGACGGTCAGCGTCTTGCGCCGGTCGACGCGGCCTTCGCCATGGCATGAATTGCAGGGGTCGGCGATGACTTCGCCCGCGCCCTGACAGGTCGGGCAGGTGCGCTCGACCATGAAAAAGCCTTGCTGCGCGCGCACCTTGCCATGGCCGGCGCAGGTCGAGCAGCGATTGGTCCGGGTGCCGGGTTTGGCGCCCGAGCCGTCGCACGCATCGCAGCGCGCCGCGACATCGACCTGAATCTCGCGCGTCACGCCGGTGAAGGCATCCTCGAGCCGGATTTCCATGTCGTAACGCAGGTCGGCGCCGCGCGCGGGGCCGCGCTGCTGGCGCCCGCCGCCGAACGCCGAACCAAAGATCGATTCGAAAATATCGCCGATGTCGCCGAAATCGGCATTGCCGCCGCCGCCGCCTGCGCCGCGCACGCCTTCCTTGCCGAACCGGTCATAGGCGGCGCGCTTTTGCGGATCTTTCAGGCAGTCATAGGCTTCGCTGATCGCCTTGAAGCGGGCTTCGCTGTCATCGCACCCCGGATTCTTGTCGGGGTGATATTTCATCGCGAGCTTGCGGTAGCTCGCCTTCAGCGTCGCATCGTCGGCGCTCCGCTCGACTTCCAGCAGTTCGTAATAATCGATGTCGAGAGACATAGGTCAACAGGCCCCCTCCGGCCTGCCGGAACCGTGAGCCACGGATCCGGCAGGGGAGTTTCTTACTTCTTGTCGTCTTCGACTTCGGAGAATTCGGCGTCGACGACGTCTTCGTCGGTCTTTGCCGCACCGGCATCATCGTCGGCGCCGGGGGATGCGGCCGCCTGCTGCTCCTTCTCGTAGATCGCCTGACCCAGCTTCATCGCCACCTGCGCGAGCGCCTGGCTCTTTTCTGTCATCGCGGCGGGATCGCCGCCTTCGACCGCGGTCTTGGCTTCGGCGATCGCGGCTTCGATCTCGGACTTCAGCCCCGCATCGACCTTGTCGCCATGTTCGACGATCTGGCGTTCGGTCGAGTGGATCAGGCTTTCGGCGTTGTTCTTCGCCTCGGCCGCCTCACGGCGCGTCTTGTCTTCTTCGGCGAACTGCTCGGCGTCCTTGACCATCTGGTCGATGTCCGCGTCGCTGAGACCGCCCGAAGCCTGGATCTTGATCTGCTGTTCCTTGCCGGTGCCCTTGTCCTTGGCGTGGACCGACACGATGCCATTGGCGTCGATGTCGAAGGTCACTTCGATCTGCGGCACGCCGCGCGGTGCGGGCGGGATGCCGACGAGGTCGAACTGGCCGAGGATCTTGTTGTCCTGCGCCATTTCGCGCTCACCCTGGAACACGCGGATCGTCACCGCCGACTGATTGTCGTCAGCCGTGGAGTAGACCTGCGACTTCTTGGTCGGGATCGTCGTGTTGCGGTCGATCATCTTGGTCATGATGCCGCCCAGCGTCTCGATGCCGAGGCTCAACGGGGTGACGTCGAGCAGCAGCACGTCCTTGACGTCGCCCTGCAGCACGCCCGCCTGGATCGCGGCGCCGATCGCGACGACTTCGTCGGGGTTCACACCGGTGTGCGGTTCCTTGCCGAAGAAATCCTTCACGACTTCGCGCACGCGCGGCATGCGCGTCATGCCGCCGACGAGCACGACTTCGTCGATTTCGCTCGCCGAAATGCCGGCGTCCTTGATCGCCTTCTTACAGGGTTCGAGGGTGCGCTTGACCAGCTCTTCGACCAGCTTTTCGAGGTCCGAACGCGTGATCGTCTTGACCAGATGCTTCGGCCCGTTGGCGTCGGCGGTGATGAAGGGCAGGTTGACCTCGGTCGTCGCAGCCGACGACAGTTCAATCTTCGCCTTTTCGGCGGCTTCCTTCAGGCGCTGGAGCGCGAGCTTGTCGCCGCGCAGGTCGATGCCTTCGTCCTTCTTGAAGCCGTCGGCAAGATATTCGACGATCTTGCTGTCGAAATCTTCGCCGCCGAGGAAGGTGTCGCCGTTGGTCGACTTCACTTCAAACACGCCGTCGCCGACCTCGAGGATCGAGATGTCGAACGTGCCGCCGCCAAGGTCATAGACCGCGATCGTCTTGTTCTCGGTCTTGTCGAGGCCGTAAGCCAGCGCGGCCGCGGTCGGCTCGTTGATGATGCGCAGCACTTCGAGGCCCGCGATCTTGCCCGCGTCCTTGGTCGCCTGGCGCTGGGCGTCGTTGAAGTAAGCGGGAACGGTGATCACTGCCTGCGTCACGGTTTCGCCCAGATAGCTCTCGGCGGTTTCTTTCATCTTCTGAAGGATGAAGGCCGAAATCTGCGACGGCGAATAATCTTCGTTGCCGGCTTTGACCCACGCATCGCCATTGGTGCCCTTGACGATCGTGTAGGGGACCAGCTCGGTGTCCTTCTTGGTGATCGGATCATCGAAGCGGCGGCCGATCAGGCGCTTCACCGCGAAAACGGTGTTTTCGGGGTTGGTGACCGCCTGGCGCTTTGCCGGCTGGCCGATCAGGCGTTCGCCGTCCTTCGCAAAGGCGACGATCGACGGAGTCGTGCGCGTGCCTTCGACATTTTCGATAACCTTGGGTTTTCCGCCTTCCATCACCGCGACACAGCTGTTCGTGGTGCCGAGGTCGATCCCGATCACTTTGGCCATTGGTATTACGTCCTTGTTGCTTCTGTGGCGCCCTGAAAAGGCACGCCGTCCATGGGATTATGGGGGCGATATAGGTGCGCTAATCCTTGGCACAAGGGCTTTCAGGGCTTATCGGGGACGGGAATTTATGCGCTTTTACGGAGTCCTCCCAAAATGAAACCTTTTGCGATCCTTGCACTTGCCGCCACCGCGCTGACCCTGACGGCCTGCGGGGAGAATCTGGGCAAGGGACAGCCGCTCAATGTCGTCAGCGGCCATATCGTGATGGGCGCGACCCCCGACCGTCCGGCAGTGGGCTATTTCCGCGTCGAGGGCGGGCCGCAACCGGTCCAGCTCGTCGCGGTGACCGCCGACCTCGCGCAGCGCGTCGAGATGCACGAAAGCGTCAAGGAGAATGGCGTCGTAACGATGAAGCCGCTGATCCGCGCCGACGTTCCTGCCAAGGGCGAGCTGGTGTTCAAGCAGGGCGGCAAACATCTGATGATCTGGGGCATCAACGGCGCCGCGGTGCGCGCGGGCAAGCTGCCGATGGCGTTCGTCTTCACCAACAACAACAATGAACGCATCCTCTTCGACATGGTGGTCAAGCCCGCCGAGAGCGCTGCCGCGGCCGGCGAAATGGATCATGGTGCGATGGACCATGGCGCGATGGAGAAGGGCGCCGAAAAGGCGGCCCCGGACGCGGCCAAGAAGTAAAGGCGGGTGCCGCGTCCGTCGCGACCCCTGACACATGGCGAAATCGCGCTTGCCCGGACGGTGTTCGGGGGCGCGATCGCCTATGACCGCGTGCGCGTGAACCATCATAAATGGATCTTCTTCCAGCCGCGGCACATCGTCATGGCCCCGATGGGCAGCCTGCACTTCAATCCGCATGGCGAGCTTTATTGCGACGATTTCAGCGCCGCGTCGCAGCGATTGCAGGGCCTGTTCCTTCATGAAATGACGCATGTGTGGCAGGCGCAGACGCGCGGCCGCTGGTATCTGGTGCTGATGCGCCATCCGTTCGCGACCTATAGCTACAGCCTCAAACCCGGCTGGCTGCTCGAACGCTATGGGCTGGAACAACAGGCCGAAATCGTGCGGCATTATTGGCTGCTCACGCAGGGCATGGTCGTCGGCGGCGCGCCGGGCGTCGAGGCGTATCGCGCGATCCTGCCGTCATCCTGGGACATGTCATAAATGGACGATTTCGAATTCGTCTTCGCGCTTTACAGCCTGCTGCTCGGCCTCTCGATGGTCGAGCTGCTCGGCGGGCTTGGCCGCGCGATCGAGACGCGTTTCGCAGCAGAGGCCGAACGCGAGACGTTTGCGATCGGCTGGCTGACCCCGCTGCTTGCGGTCTTCGTGATGCTCGACCTGCTGTCGTTCTGGAGCGCGGCGTGGCTCGCGCGCGGCGACATCGCGGTGTCGAGCACCGCCCTGCTGGGCGTCGCGGCCTTCGCCAGCGTTTACTTCCTCGCCGCGCGGCTGGTCTTTCCGTCGCACCCCGAGGGTTTCGCAAACCTCGATGTCCATTATTTCCGCGTCAGGCGGATCGTGCTGGGACTGCTGCTCGTGCTGCTGGTGGCGCAGCTTGGCTATTATGCGTCGCAGCCCGAACTCGCCGCCGCTTTGGCGCGGCCACTGGCGTGGGTCATGACCGTCGTGCTCGTCGCGCTGATAGCCGCGGCGATGTGGGTCAAGGATCGCCGCTGGAGCATCGCGATCCTCGCCGCGCTCGTCGTGCGCTACGTCGTCATCTATCTGCTCTGATCCAAATTACCGGCTAGCCAGACAGGCGGCGTTCGTCCTATGTTCCGTTTATGGATGGAACCTCGCTTGTCGTCGCCCTTGTTGCACTCGCCATCGGCGGCTTGATCGGATGGCTTTTTGCCGGCCGGCAATCGGGGGCGCTCAAGGCCGAACGCGACGGGCTTTCGGAGCGGTTCAGGAGCGCGGTCACCGACCTTGCGTCCGAGGCCGAGGCGCGCAAGGCGGCGGATATCCAGCTCGCCTCGCTGCTGAGCGAACAGCGCGCGCGCGACGAAGCGCATGATGCGCAGATCGCGCAGCTGAAGGATGCGCAGGCCGCGCTGACCACGCAGTTCCGCGAAGTCGGACAGGTGATGCTCGACGGTGCGCAAAAGGCGTTCCTCGAACGCGCTGATGCGCGCTTTCGCCAAAGCGAAGAGACCGCAGGCCAGAATCTGAAGGCATTGCTCAATCCGGTCCACGAGCGATTGCAAAAATATGAGGAAGCCGTGGGCAAGGTCGAGGCCGAACGGCGCGATGCGTTCGGCCTGCTCCACGGCCAGATCACGGCGATGCGCGAGGGCACAGAACGTGTGTCGAGCGAGGCCGCCAAGCTCGTCAATGCCCTCCGCAACGCGCCCAAGGCGCGCGGGCGTTGGGGCGAGCAGCAGCTTCGCAACGTGCTCGAAAGCTGCGGGCTTTCCGAACATGCCGATTTCCAGACCGAAGTGAGCGTAAACGACGGCGACGGTGGCCGGCTTCGCCCCGATGTGGTTGTGCGCGTTCCGGGCGGGCAGAATCTCGTGATCGACGCCAAGGTGTCCTTGAACGCCTATCAGGATGCGTTCGGCGCGGTCGAGGAGCGCGAGAAGGCGGCGCATCTGGTCGCGCACGCCGCGGCGATGAAGGCGCATGTGAACACGCTGGGCGCCAAGGCCTATTGGAACCAGTTCGACGATACCCCCGATTTTGTCGTGATGTTCGTGCCGGGCGAACATTTCCTCGCCGCCGCGCTCGATCAGGACCCCGGGCTTTGGGACTATGCGTTCGAGCGCAAGGTGCTGCTCGCGACCCCGACCAACCTGATCGCGATCGCGCGTACGGTCGCGGCGGTGTGGCGGCAGGAAAAGCTCGCCAATCAGGCGCGCGAGATCGCGGCGCTCGGCAAGGAGCTGTATGCGCGCATGTCGGTGATGGGATCGCACATCGCGAAAGTCGGGCGTAATCTCGATCAGGCGACCGGCGCGTACAACGCCTTTGTCGGCAGTTTCGAATCGCAGGTGCTGACCCAGGCGAAGCGGTTTGAGACGCTCGATATCGAAACCGGCGACAAGGAAATTCCTGCGCTTCCGGTTGCCGAACAATCGGCGCGTCCGCTGGCCAAGCTGGCTGCTACACCCGCAGCGGTCAACGACGCGGGCGAATAGGCCCGTCTTCAATCCGTTCGCATCGGCGATGTCGAGATGCCGTGCGGTCGAGGGCCGCCGATGGGTATCTCGACTTCGCTCGACACGAACGGAAGAATGGGGCTGGTTTCAAATCACCCGCTTCAGCACTGCGGTCTGCCCTTCGCTCCCTGTGAGGATCAGCGTCCCGTCGTCGGCAAAAATCAGGCTCACCGGCGCAGACATCAGTTTGAAGAAGGCGTTTTCCTGCACCATCCCGGCGCCCGGACACGCCATTTCGGTTGCCATCAACGGCCCGGCGGTCAGCGCGCCGTCCGCCGCCGAATAGCCCCCCGAAAAGCGGTTGCAGCCCGCACTTCCGCTCAGCCGGTTGCCGTCGAATTGCAGCGTCGTCGGCCGGTCCGCTGCGACGGGAACGCCGCCGATCGACACAAAGGTCCAGTTCGATCCCGCGAGCGTGTCGGGCGGCAGGATCTTGCCGCCGCAGCCTTGCAGGGTCTTGCCCCCGGCGACGATGCGCACCGAGTCGGAATAGCGGCGATCGCTCATGCCGTCGCTGCACGGCGCTTGCTTGATCACCACCGACAGCCGGTCGGTGACATAGGTTCGGCCGTTCATAGACGGCTGCGCACCGGGGTTTGGCACCATGATCTTCGTCTCGCCATAGTCGCCGTCATAGTTGAGCCGCGATGGCGTAATTTCCAGCGTCCATCCGGGCTCGGTGCCGAGCGCCATATAGGCGGCAGGCTGTTCGCCGGGGCTTTGCGGCGGGGTTTCCGGGACTGGCGCGCAAGCGGCGAGGGCGAGAAGCGAAGCGACGGGAAGGGCGATCCTGATCATGCGATATCTCCTGAACGCAGCTTGCTGATCGACCGATGAACGGGGCGGCGGCGGTTATGGCTTCCGCCGCTGGTTCAGCACCTCATACGCCATCACCGCCGTCGCGACCGCGGCGTTCAGGCTGTCGGCCTTGCCCATCATCGGCATCTTCACGCGCACGTCGGCGGCATGGGCATATTCGGGCGGCATGCCCTGCGATTCATTGCCGGTCAGGATGAAGGTCGGCGCGGCGTAGCGCACCGCCTGATAATCTTGCGTATCGTCGCCGAGCCAGGTCGCGACGAGCTGGCCGGGGCCCTGGCGGAGCCACGGCAGGAATTCGTCCCAGCGCGTGACGACCAGCTTTTGCGTGAAAATCGCCCCCATGCTCGCGCGCACCGCCTCGACCGCATAGGGGTCGGTCGATTCGTCGAGCAGGATCAGGCCGCCCGCGCCGACCGCATCGCCGGTGCGCAGCATCGTGCCGAGATTGCCGGGATCGCGCAGCCGTTCGGCGACAAGCCAGATCGGCGCCGCATCGCGGTCGAGGTCCGCGAGCATCGTCTGCGGTTCGGCATAGATGCCGACGACGGTCTGTGGATTGTCCTTGCCCGACAGTTTGGAAAGGATCGCGCCGGTCGTATCGATGACCTCGCCGCTCGCGGCGAGCGTATCGGCCACCAGCGCCGCGGCGAGCGGATGCCCGTCACCTTCGGGGCCAAGGAACAGCCACTGTGGGAGGATGCCAGCCTCGCGCGCTTCGGTCGCGATGCGCAGCCCTTCGGCAAGGAACAGGCCTTCGGCGCGGCGGTGGCGCTTTTCGCGCAGCAGCCGCATCCGCTTGATCAGCGGGTTCGACAGACTCTCGATGATGGACCGGCGCATGCCGTCAATCCTCGCCGAAGCTGTCCTTGACCAGCCCGACCAGCTTCAGCAGCGCCGCATCGGCACCGTCGCCGCGGGTATGGATCGTGATCGAATCGCCCTTCGCGGCGCCGAGCATCATCAATCCCATGATCGACGTGCCGTTGACCCGCGATCCGCCCTTTTCGACCTCGACCGACACGCTTTCGGGCAGGCGGCTGACGAAGGTCACGAACTTCGCGCTGGCGCGGGCGTGCAGTCCGCGCTGGTTGGTGATTTCGACGGTCTCAGAATTTTCGCTCATGGACCCACCCCCAGCATTTCGGATGCGACCGAAATATATTTCTGGCCGGCTTCCTTGGCCGCGATCACCGCGGCACGCAATTCCATGGTCTTGCGCGCGCTTTCGAGGCGGATCAGCATCGGCAAATTGACGCCCGCGATCACTTCGGTCCGCCCCGATTCGAGCAGGCTGATCGCGAGGTTCGACGGGGTGCCGCCGAACAGATCGGTCAGCATGACGACGCCGCGGCCTTCGTCGACGTTGCGAATCGCGTCGGCGATTTCCTTGCGGCGCATTTCCATATTGTCGTTGGGACCGATGCAGACGGTCGCGATCGCGCGCTGCGGACCGACGACATGCTCCATCGCGCGCACCATTTCCTCGGCCAGACGACCATGGGTGACGAGCACCATTCCCAGAAGCGGCAGAGCCTTATCGTTCGGCATGCAGTCGTCGACCCTTATGTTTTGCCGCCGGATGCGGGAGACGCGGGCGGAGGCTTGCCCTCAAGCCCATCTTGCGGGGCAGAGTCAAGATTTCGGTGGGTCAGCGTCGGCTCATGGCCTGCCGCGCGTAGCGTTTGGGCAACACGCGCCGCGACATGCACCGAGCGATGGCGGCCGCCGGTGCAGCCGAACGCGATGGTGACATAACTTTTGCCCTCGGCACGGTAGCGCGGCAGCAGCGTGAGGATCAGTTTCTCGATCTGCGCGACGCTGTCTTCATAGGCGGGGTCGGCGATCACATAAGCGGCAACGTCGGCATCGAGTCCGGTGCCGGGCTTCAGCTTCGGGTCCCAATGCGGATTGCGCAGATAGCGCATGTCGAACACCAGATCGGCGTTGCGCGGCAGGCCGCGCGCGAAGCCGAAGCTCAATATGTTGAGCACGGGTTCGTCGGTTCCGGTGTCGCCGAACCGCTGGCGCACTTCCTGCTGCAAATCGTTGCTGCTGTAGTTGGTGGTGTCGATGACATGTTCGGCCCAGCGGCGCAGCGGCTCCATCATCTCGCGCTCGCGTGCGATTCCGTCGGCGGCGGGGCGGTCCTCGGCCATCGGATGGCGGCGGCGCGTTTCGGAAAAGCGGCGTTCGAGTTCGGCGCCGGCGCAGTCGAGAAACAGCGTCTGGATGTCGCGTCCGCCGGCTTCGCGCAATTCCTTGATCCGACGGACGAGCAGCGCGGGGCGGAACCCGCGGCTGCGGCTGTCGATACCGATCGCGAGCGGGCGGCCCGCCTCGCTGCGCTTGACCGGGGCATCGATCAGCGTTTCGAGCAGCGCGAGCGGAAGATTGTCGACGACCTCCCAGCCGAGGTCCTCGAGCACCTTGAGCACGGTCGATTTGCCCGCGCCCGACAGGCCGGTGACCAAAAGCAGGCGCGATTCGGCGGCCGAACTCATCGTCTGTCCGTCATGCGGCGGGCGCCAGCCGTTCGAGCGCCAGCAGGATCTTCATCGGCGCCGATGCCTCAAAGGCCGACAGCAACAGCGCGGGGAGCGGGTGCCCGGCCACCATCTCGACCTGATTGATCGCCGGCATGCGGTCGTAGCGATCGGTCAGCCGCACCGCGAGCGCGAGCGGTACCGGCGCCGTCCAGGGGCGTTCGATGATGCCGATTCCGCGCACCTCCAGCTTTCCCGCCAGATTTTCGGGCGGGCGGCACCATAGGCGCCCGCGCTCTAACCAGATGTCGCAGCGGTCGTCGGCGACCAGCTTGGCGCCGCGATCGATCAGCCGCAGCGCCAGGTCCGACTTGCCCTGTCCCGAATGGCCGAGGATCAGCACACCCCCCGTGCCCGCGGCGACGCAGCTGGCGTGGATGTTGACGATTTCCGTTTTGGTCCGGCTCGGAAGCATCGCGCAGGCTTACCGGCGACAAGTCGGTGCTGCAAGGCGATAGACGGAAAGCCTCAGCCCGCGACCTGCCCGCTATCGCGTGCCGGAAGCGTCATCAGCAAGCTGGCGCCGACCTTCCCGTCGTCGCGATCCTTGGCGTTGATCGTCCCGCTATGCCCCTCGATGATCGTCCGCGCGATCGCGAGGCCGAGTCCGCTGTGGCGGCCAAAGGCTTCGCCGGCGGGACGCTCGCTGTGAAAGCGGCGGAAAATCGCGTCGCGCTGCGCCGGCTCGATACCGGGGCCGTCGTCGTCGACCTTGACATGCACCTCGTCGCCAAGGCGGGTTGCCGAGATGCAGACAAGGCCGGCGGCGGGCGAGAAGCTGATCGCATTGTCGATGACATTGTCGATCGCGCGCTCAAGCCGGTGGCCATCGCCCATCACCACCGTCGTGCCCTTGCGCGGCCGTGCAAAGGCGATGCGCGGGTGCGGCGTGTCCGCATCGATACGCGCCGCGCGCGACGCGAGCATCGATTCGATCATCATCCCGACATCGATCGGCTCGAACAGCGTGCGTGACAATTGGGCATCGACGCGACTCGCCTCGCTGATGTCGTTCACCAGCCGGTCGAGGCGGCGAACATCCTCGTCGGCGATCGCGAGCAGTTGCGCGCGCTGCTCGTCGCTCTGGACGCGCCCCAGCCCCTCGATCGCCGAACGGACCGAGGCGATCGGGTTCTTGAGTTCGTGCGTCACGTCGGCGGCAAAATGCTCGCCGGCGTCGATGCGTTCGCGCAGCGCCTGCGTCATGTCGGACAGCGCGCGGGCGAGGGTGCCGATCTCGTCGCGGCGGCTCGGCAGGCGCGGCACGACGACTTCGCGTGCGCGGCCCAGCCGGACACGCACCGCGGCGCGTGCGAGCCTTCGGAGCGGCCGCACGATGGTACGGGCCAGAAACAGAGACAGCAGAGTCGAAGTGAGCAAAACCATCGCGACGACGATTGCGATGCGGAAACGCTCGGCGCGGACCGTGCGCGTAATGTCGCGCGCGTTCAGCGTCATCAGCACCGTCTGCGGCGCTTCGAGCTCGACGACGCGCGCAGTGCTGAGCAGCGGCGTGCGTTCGGGGGCATAGCGGAAGCGGGCCGCCGCGAGGCCGCTGGCCTGCGCCTCGACCACCTCGGGCCACGACTGCGCCCGGTCGACCCGCGGTTCGTGGAAGTCGGGATAGCTCGGCGCGCCGACGATCCAGTCGATCCCGCGGTCCATCGCGCGCGCGGCGTCGCGCTGCCACGCCTGCAGATCGGGGTCGCGCAGCGTGTAGGTTGCCGGGCCGGTTTCGAAGCTGTCGGAGATCCGGCGTCCGTCGGCAGCATAGAAGCGCAGCCGCGATTCGGTCGCCGCTGTGAACTCCTCGATCAGCCTCTGGCGCTCGTCGGGCCGCGCCGCTTCGAGCGCGCTGTCGAGCATCGCGAGCTGGTCCTTCATCACCTCGATGCGCGTATCGACAAGGCGGCTGCGATAGGTGTCGAGATAATAGAAGCCGCCCGCGAGCAGGGCGATTGCCAATATGTTCACCGCAAGGATGCGCGTCGTCAGCGACCAGCGCGCCGACCAGACGAGCGGCGATTCCTCCTGTTCGGCGATGCTTCCGTCGGGTGTCTGCCCGTCGTGTTTCCGGGCGTCAGCTGTCGTCGGCAAAGCGATACCCCGCGCCATAAAGGGTTGCGATCGCGTCGAATTCGGGATCGACCTCGCGGAACTTGCGGCGCAGCCGCTTGATGTGGCTGTCGATGGTGCGGTCGTCGATATAGACGTCGTCCTGATAGGCGGCGTCCATCAACTGGTTGCGGCTGCGCACGATGCCCGGGCGCGCGGCCAGCGTTTCGAGGATCAGGAATTCGGTGACCGTCAGCGTGACGTCCTTGCCGTCCCAGCTGACCTTGTGGCGCGCCGGGTCCATTTGCAGCCGGCCGCGCGTGATCGGATCGGCAACGGGTTCGTCCGCGCCGTCGGACGCATTCTTGTTGAGTTCGACGCGGCGCAGGATCGCGCGGATGCGCGCGATGACCAGGCGCTGCGAAAAGGGTTTCGCGATATAATCGTCGGCGCCCATCGCCAGCCCCAGCGCCTCGTCGATCTCGTCGTCCTTGCTGGTCAGGAAGATCACCGGCAGCTGGCTTTTTTCGCGAAGCCGGCGGAGCAGTTCGAGCCCGTCCATGCGCGGCATTTTGACGTCGAACACGGCCAGATCGGGCGGGTTGTCGATCAACGGTTTCAGCGCCGCTTCGCCGTCCGAATAGACGCGCGTCACGAACCCCTCGGCCTGCAGCGCGATGGAAAGGGATTGCAGGATGTTGCGGTCGTCGTCGACCAGCGCGATGGTTGCCGTCATGCTCTTTCCGTTGGGCGGGCTGTGGCAGAGTTAGCCGATCTCGCGCGCAGCGACAACCGCGGCAGATCGGCGCCTGCGCGCGATGGAATCTTTTGACCTCACCCCCCATCCTCGCTAACGCGGCGCATATTTACGGAATCGGCGTCACGTCGGCACCCATGCGAATGCGGGCCTGCCCTTTTGTTCGGCAGTTTATGCATACCTATGCAACGGGACGCGGCGTCACGAGTGAAAGGCAAGGCAATGACGAATATTGTGATCGGCAACGACAGCGTGGACACGCAGGCGAATGTTGCGGAAAACTGGGGCACGTCGGCGCTGATCGAAGATGCCATCCGCCACGGTGAAGGCCTGCTCGCCAAGGACGGCCCGCTCGTCGTCGAAACCGGCAAACACACCGGCCGCAGCGCGAAGGACAAGTTCATCGTCCAGGACGCCGAGACCGCCGACACGATCTGGTGGGGCAAGACCAATGTGGCGATGACCCCCGATCATTTCGCGGCGCTCAAGGCCGATTTCTTCGCGCATCTCGCCGAGCGTCCACGCCTGTTCCGCCAGCAGCTGTTTGGCGGCTCGCAGCCCGAACATCGCGTCGCGGTGCAGGTCGTCACCGAATTCGCCTGGCACAGCCAGTTCATCCGCACTTTGCTCGTCCGCCCGACCGCCGACGAGCTGGCGGCGTTCGCGACCGAATACACGATCATCGACCTGCCGAGCTTCCGCGCCGATCCCGCGAAGCATGGCACGCGCACCGAAACCGTCGTCGCGGTTAATTTCTCCGAGAAGCTCGTGCTGATCGGCGGCACCGCCTATGCCGGCGAGATGAAGAAGTCGGTGTTCGGCATCCTCAACTATCTGCTCCCGGTAAAGGGCGTGATGCCGATGCATTGCTCGGCGAACATGGGTCCGAACGGCGATACCGCGGTCTTCTTCGGCCTGTCGGGCACCGGCAAGACGACGCTGTCGGCCGACGCCTCGCGCACGCTCATCGGCGACGACGAGCATGGCTGGTCGGACACTGCGGTCTTCAATTTCGAGGGCGGCTGCTACGCGAAGATGATCCGCCTCTCGCCCGAGGCCGAACCCGAGATTTTCGCGACGACCAGGCGTTTCGGCACCGTGCTCGAAAATGTCGTGATCGATCCTGTCACGCGCGAGCTCGATTTCGACGACAACAGCCTCGCCGAGAACAGCCGCGGTTCGTACCCGATCGATTTCATTCCGAACACGTCGGAACAGAATATGGGTCCGGTGCCGCAGAATATCATCATGCTGACCGCCGACGCCTATGGCGTGCTGCCCCCGATCGCGAAGCTGACCCCCGATCAGGCGATGTATCACTTCCTGTCGGGCTATACCGCGCGCGTCGCGGGGACCGAGATCGGCGTGACCGAGCCTGAGGCGACCTTCTCGACCTGCTTCGGCGCGCCCTTCATGCCGCGGCATCCGTCGGTTTACGGCAATCTGCTGAAAGAACGCATCGCCAAGGGCGGCGTCCAGTGCTGGCTCGTCAACACCGGCTGGACCGGCGGCATGGCGACGATGGACGGGATCAAGCGCATGCCGATCAAGGCGACCCGCGCGCTGCTCAACGCCGCGCTCGACGGCAGCCTCAACGACGCCGAATTCCGTAAGGATCCGAATTTCGGCTTCATGGTTCCGGTCGCGGTGCCGGGGGTCGACAGCGCGCTGCTCGACCCGCGCGAAGCGTGGGCCGACAAGGCCGCCTATGACCGCACCGCGCAAACGCTCGTCGGCCAATTTATCGACAATTTCGCGCAATTTGCGGATCATGTCGACGAAGGCGTCCGTCAAGCCGCACCGCAGGCGGCCGTCGCAGCATAATTTGCCCGGATAACTTCCGGGTGGCAAATCACCCGGAAGGACCGGACAATGACCACCAAATTTTCCCCGCGCCTGTTCGAGCGCGATTCCGCCATCCGCGCGATGGGCGAAGGGTTGCTCGCCTGCACCCTCCCGCGCGCGGCGTGGACGCATGAAGCGCATCTGGGCGCTTGTCTCTGGCTGCTCAGCGAGCGGCCCGACATTAATGTCGATGCCGAGATCGGCACGATCATCTGCCGCTTCAACGAGAGCGTTGGCGGGGTCAACGACGACACGCAGGGCTATCATGACAGCATCACCCGCGCCTATGTTGCGGGGGTGCGGTTGTTCCTGGCGGAGACAGGCGAGACCGGGCTGGCGGCGCGCGTCAATGCCATGCTGCTGTCCGACGTCGGTCGCCGCGACTGGCCGCTGCGCTTCTACAGTCGCGAGCTGCTGTTCTCGGTGCCGGCGCGGCGCGGGTTTGTGGAACCGGATTTGGCGCCGTTGCCCGGCTAAAGCTTCATTCCGGGCGTCCAGCCGCTTTCCGCGAGGAGGGCGGCCGGGTCGCGCATTTCGATGATCGCCTTGAGCGCCGCCGCCTTGTCGGGCGCGCGGTTGTAATAGCTTTTGACGATCCGGTAGCCGACCCAATAGCCGAGATCGCCGGGCCAGTCCGGGGTGCCGAGCTGGTTGTAAACCCAGCGCGAATCATTCGCCTTGCCGTCCTTTTCCGCTAAAAAATCCCGTTCAACCGCTGCCTCGCGCCCCGCTGTCCAGCGGTGCAGATGGGTGTAAGCGACCGAGCCGCTGATCTGTTCGGCGACAAATTCGGCGGCGCCCTCGACGAGCGAGGCGTGGAGCACGGTGTCGCTCTCGCCTTCGACCTGCGCGAGCGGTTGCTGGGCATGGACATATTCGTGCGCGATGACATGGACGAAGCGATCCTCGTCATCGGCTTCGAAAAATTTCGCCGCGCACAGTGCTTCGAGCGAGACGTACAGCCCTTTGCCATTTGCCGCTGCGACGGGCGTGCCGCGGCTGAGCGCGATGGTGATCGGCGGAAAGATTGCAGTGGGATAGAGCGTCGCCAGCCGATCGGCCGTCGCGGTCAGCCGGCCCCGGACATTGCCGAGCGTTGCGGCGCAACCCCGCGCGTCGCGATAAAGGTCGGGCTTGTCACGCAGCGCCGCCGCCACGCGTTCGGGGGTGATGCGGCGCATTGCCATGAATTCGCGAAGGCCCGGCGAGGGATCGGCGAGGTAGCGCGCCGCCAGAACGTCGGGCTGCGCGGCGATCGCCGGGTCGTCGTACAAGGCATAGAAGCGATCGACGTCCGACGTCACGATCGTGACGCGCGCGGTTTCCGGCGGCAAGGCAGGGTTGGCGGCGGCATGGCCGGCGCCGCTCACGAGCAGCGCCGCACATGATGTCCACAAAGCCGTGCGCCGTCGCATCAGGCCTTTTTCTCCGCCACATAGGCCGCAACATTCTGCGCCAGCACGTCGAGCGGGACATTGCCGCCTTCGACGACGACATTGTCGAAGTCTCGCAAATCATATTTCGTGCCGAGCGCCGTCTGTGCCAGCCCGCGCTGGCGGACGATCTCGCTGTGCCCGACCTTGTAGCCGCACGCTTGACCCGCCCAGCTGCAATAACGGTCGACCTCGCTCGACACCTCGAGCGGGTTCGAGCCATTTTCCTTGACGAAAAAGTCCACGCCCTGCTCGCGCGTCCAGCGCTTGGCGTGGATGCCGGTGTCGACGACAAGGCGGCACGCGCGGAAGGCGAGCGACTGAAGATAGCCCAGACGCCCCACCTCAAAATCGTCATAAAGGCCGAGTTCGTCGGCAAGCTGCTCCGCATATAATGCCCACCCTTCCGAATAGGCGTTGAACGCCAGCATCGTACGGATCAGCGGCATCTGGTTCGCATATTCGCCCTGCCAGACATGCCCGGGGATCGCCTCGTGCATCGCGAGGTCGGGAAGCGAATATTTGCTGTGCAATTCGGTCGTGCGCAGGTTGATCCAGAACTTGCCGGGCACCGTCCCGTCGATCGATCCCGCGCCGCCATAGGCTGCGGGCGCGCCGGGTTCTTCGGCCAGAGGGAGTCGCTTCACCTCGACATTGCCCTTCACCAGCGTGCGGAAGGCGCGGGGCAATTGCGCGCGGATCTTGCCGAGCCAGGTCTGGATATAGGCGTGGATTTCGGCGCGGCCCGCGTCATTGTCGGGGAATTTGAAGCGCGGATCCTTGGCGAGCGCGTTCATCCGGTCGCCGACCGAACCCTGGGTATAGCCGAGCTTTTTGAGGATCGGGTCCATCCGCCCGTGAAGTTCGGCGAGTTCTTCGCGGCCCATTGCGTGAATCTCGTCGGGGGTCATGCGCGTGGTGGTCGAGGCGCGGAGGCCCCACGCATACCATTCGTCGCCGCCCGGCCGCGCCCACATGCCGGCGTCCATCGTCGCCTTCGCGCGCTGCGCATTCATTTCGGCAAGCTGGCGTTCGAGCGCGGGAACGACCGCGCCGCGCGTGATCGTCTCGGCGCGCGGGCCCCAATTGCCCGCGATCTTCGCCTCGCGCGTGCGCTTGGCGAGGCTTTCGACCAGCCCGCCGCCTTCGCGTGCGTCGGCGAGGCTCGCCTCCATCTGCTTCACCGCCTTGTCGATCAGGAAGGCGGGGGCGATCAGGCCCTGCGCGCCCGCGGCTTTGAGCCGCTCGGTCTCGCCGTCGAGCGCGCCCGGATAGGCGTTGAGACGCGACAGATAGGCCTCGGCATCGGCGGTATTCTTCACCGGATGGTCGCTGTCGAGGAATTTGGGAACGTCGAGATAGGCGCCGACATTCTGGATCACGACATAGGGCGTGTTGCGCCAGCCGCCGACCGCGACGTCGCCATAGGGCAGGGCAAAGCCGTCGAGCGCAACGCCATAGGCGCTTTCGACGACCGCCAGACTGGTGCGCGTCTTGTGGTCGAGCCCCGTCTTGTCGAAGGCGCGGACGCGGGCAAGATCGGCCCGCAGCGTATCGGCGACGGCCTTTTGCCCCGCCGCCGACCGGTCGCCAAGCTTGCCGCGTTCGGCGGCGCGCGCGCCGGTGTCGATGCCGAGCGATGTCGCGCCCTCGGGCGACAGCGCGATCAGATTGTCGGCGATCGAGTCGAGCAGTTTCTGCGCGTCACTCTTCGGCGGCGACTGCAACGCCGATGCGGGACCGGCGATAGCAAGCCCCGCGGTGCCCGCGCCGAGCGTGGCGAGTGTCTGGCGGCGGCTGACGGGGGTGAAAAGCGGATTGGACACGGGCGGCTCCCTCGGCGACTTGTTTCTTATGAAACCTGTCTAGGCACGCCCGCGCGGCGGTCAACGAAAAGGGGCCGGGAAAGCCTCTGCCCTCCCGACCCCTGTCGAAATTTATCGGCCGTTTATCAGTCGGTGAGGTCGGCGGGCACCTTGCCGCCGTTAGCGGCGAGTTCGCGCATCACCGCCTTGTGCAGCCAGATGTTCATTTCGGCGCTGCCGTCGAGTTCGCCGGTATAGCCGAGTTCCTGCGCCAGTTCCTTACGGTTGGCGAGGCTCGAATCGATGTCGAGCAGCTTCATCAGGTCGACGATCGACGTGCGCCAATTGAGGTCTTTCCCTTCGGCCTGCGCCGACAGGATCGCGTCGACGTCGACCGGGGTGGCGGCTGCGGTGGCCATGGCGCTTGTCGCAGCATCGAGCGCGGCGCCCATCGGATTGGGGGCAGCCGGCGCGGCGGGTTCTGCGGCCTGAGCCTTCTTGCCAAAGATGGCGTCCTTGATCTTACCGAAAATGCTCATTGTGTAGCTCCCACTTCAAAAAACGCGGCCCGTCCCGGAAAGGGCGAGTCGTATAGCCGCAGGCTAGGACTATGCATTTGAGAATGACAGTCAAATGAACGACTCGTCCTCGGCCCGTGCGCTGCTATACTAATTCGCATCGGCGCGGTTCGATCCGCGCCCGAGCGGGAGTATGCGAAATGAATCTGACCGACATATTGGCGCAGGCCGGCGGCATCGACTCGATGGCGAAAGAGCTGGGCATTCCGCCCGCGATGGCCAGGCAAGGCGCCGACGCGCTGCTTCCCGCGATCCTCGGCGGCTTCAAGAAACAGGCACAATCGAGCGGCGGCGGTGCCGAAGGACTTGGCGGACTCGGCGGACTTCTGGGCCAGCTGGGCGGCGGCGGCCTGCTCGACTCGGTCCTCGGATCGCAGCCCACCCCGGTCAGCCAGGGCAATGATGTGCTCGGCCAGATCTTCGGATCAAAGGATGTCAGCCGTACCGTTGCAGGGCAGGCGGCCGAACAGACCGGCCTCGATTCGGGCATTCTCAAGCAGATGTTGCCGATCCTCGCGATGATGGTTGCGGGCTATATGGCCAAGCAGAGCGGCCAGTCCGGCGAGAGCGGCGGTCTTGGCGGCATGCTCGGCAATGTTCTCGGCGGCGCCATGGGCGGCGGTGCTGCGCCTTCGGCAGGCGGCCTTGGTGGTCTGGGCGGCCTCGGCAAGATGCTCGACATGGATGGCGACGGCAATCCGCTCGACGACATCATGGGCATGGTCAACAAGATGCGTGGATAGGTGAAGCCCCCTCCCGCAAGGGGAGGGGAGCATTCACGCCGCGATCAGGCGCAATTCCTCACGGAAATCCTCGTCCACCCCGATGCGGCTTCGCATCGGGGTGACGGTGCCATCCGAGGTGGCGTCGCCTTCCTCGAACAGCGCCACGTCGGCCTGTCCGCCGCGCGCGAGGCTGTAGCGCTGGGCGATCTTGCCCGTCGGCTTGAAGCCCAGCTTCCGCAATACCGCGCCCGACGCCGGATTGTCGAGGAAATGGCCCGCCGACAGCTTCGGCAGGTTCATCGCGCGCGCGATATGGACGAGCTGGCGCCCCGCCTCGGTCGCGAAGCCGAGACCCCAATAGGGTCGCGCGATCCAGTAACCCATTTCGAGCCCATCTTCGGGACTCGGCGAAATGCCGCAGCCGCCGACAAGGCGCGGCGCGCCGCCGGTGCGGGCAAAGATGAGGAAACGCGGCTGGTCGGGGTTGACGGGCAGGCTCAGGAACTTCTGGGCTTCCTCTTCGCCATAGGGCCAGGGCGCGGTCGCCAGATTGCGGACCACCGCTTCCTCGCCGATCGCCCGGGCCAATGCCGGAGCGTCTTCCTGCCAGCCGGGCCGCAGCAACAGTCTTTCGGTACGCGCGAACATGTCTTCTAACTCCCAATGCCTGTCGCCTTGGCGCCAGATGGTGACGCTTTGACGACATTCGATATGGAGGGAGATGGATGGCCCCGTTTTCGCGCCGTTCGTCACAAGTGACGGATTTTGGACAAGAAAAAAGGGAGATCGGGGGTGACCCGTCTCCCTCTTTTCGAACTTTGTTTCCGCTGGTGCGGAAAGGACCGTTCCGGGTCATCCCTTGATGGGCGACCCGTGCAGATCGTCCTTTATTCGGCTGCTTCCGCCATGGCGTCGACCGACACAAATTTGCGGCCAAGCTTGCCATCGTGGAATCGGACATGGCCTTCGGCGGTTGCGAAGAGCGTGTGGTCCTTGCCCATGCCAACGTTGACACCCGGGTAAACCTTGGTGCCGCGCTGACGCACGATAATGTTGCCGCCGATCACTTCCTGACCGCCGAACTTCTTCACGCCAAGGCGGCGGCCGGCTGAGTCGCGACCGTTGCGCGATGAACCGCCTGCTTTTTTATGTGCCATGACTGATGCTCCTTAATTCGTTCGAGAGGCCGAGCCGCGTTGCCGCGCTCAGGCTTCCTTCTTGGGGGCTGCCTTCTTGGCAGCGGGCTTCTTTGCGGGCGCTTCGGCTGTTTCTGCCTTCGGAGCAGCAGCCTTCTTCGGTGCGGCTTCCTTGGCCGGTGCTGCAGCCTTGGCTTCGGCAGCCGGAGCGGCCTCTGCCTTCGGAGCGGCTTCCTTCTTCGGCGCGGCCTTCTTGGCATCGCCGACGGCCAGGATGCGCAGCAGCGTCAGCGACTGACGGTGACCGTTGCGGCGACGGTAGTTGTGCCGACGACGCTTCTTGAAGACGATGACCTTTTCGCCACGCGTCTGGGCGATGATCTCGGCCGAAACGACGAGGCCATCGGCGCTCTTCACTTCGCCGCCGTCACCGGCCAGCAGGATGTCGCCCAGCGACACGGTGTCGCCAGCTTCCCCGTCGATCTTCTCAACGGCGATTTTGTCTCCGGCGGCGACGCGATACTGCTTGCCGCCCGTGCGCACGATTGCGAACATGGTCTTCCATCCAATCAAAAAACTAAATCACCCGCGCTACCGACCACCCACCAAGGCGGGCGATTTTTCCGGCATGCGGGAAAGTCAGCGCCACTAGCGAGCCACGCCGTCGCTGTCAACCGCCAAATCCCGTGCTTTTTACGGTTTTGCGGCTGCTGGCGGGATCATGGCAAGCCGTTGCCCTGATTCGCCCTTGCTGCCCGGCGCCGTCGCCCATATCAGGAGCCATGATGAAGCGCGCCTGTTTTTTCCTGTCCGTTGCGGCGGCGACCTCGCTTTCGCTGTCGGCCTGCGCCGCGGCGCAGAATAATGGTGCGCCTTCGCTCGCCAAACGGGCGGTCGAGGGGCGATTCGACGTCGCCCCGCCGGCGGTGGTCGTCGCGCCGCCCGGCCCGCTGCCCGCCGACCTTGCCGGGCGCCTCGCGCGCTGGGAATCGGATGGCGCGACGGGCCAACAGGCGTTCGCCGCCGAACGCGGTGCCGCCGCTTCGCTTGTTTCGGCTGCCGCAGGGGCGCCGGTCTCCAGCGAACGCTGGGTCGTGGCGCAGCAGGCGATCTCGCGCCTGACCGCGGCGCGCGCGCCGCTCACCGGGGCACTCGCCGATATCGACCGCCTCTATATCGAACGCAGCGTCGACGAGGCGATCGACGGCATGCCCGACATCTATGCGCTGCGCGACCGGCTGGCCGACCTGGTGTCGACGCAGGATGCGGTGCTCGAGGCGCTGAACAGTCAGTTGCCGGGGCAATAGGGTTTTCAAATTCGTCACCCCGGACTTGATCCGGGGTCGCTTCGACGGCGTGGTCAGGGATACCCGATCAAGTCCGGCATGACGGGGAAGAATGGGAACGCTTTACTGATTCAGCCCATGCTTCTTCAGCGCGTGGCGGATCTGATCGTAACTCAGCCCCAGCGCTTCGGCCGCGACCTTCTGGTTGAAACGACAACGCGCCATCGTATCGGACAGGATCTGGCGCTCATAGGCATCGACCGCCGCGCGCATGTCGCTGACCGGGCCCGAGGGCGGGGCAGCGGTGGGCGCCGCATCGTTCGCGGGTGCCGGCGCGGAGGCGTCGGGCCTGGGTGGCGTCTTGCGCGACACCGGCTGCCAGGGGCTCGCGAACGGATCGAAGCTCAGCGCATCGACCGGCTTTTCGGGGTCCGCCCAGCGGTAGATCGCGCGTTCGATGACATTGCGCAGTTCGCGGACATTGCCCGGCCAGTCGTGCCCCTCCATCGCCGCGAGCGCGCGCGGCCCGAAGCCCGGCCATTCCTCCCAGCCAAGCACCGCGGCCATGCGCTGGCCAAAATAGGTCGCGAGGACCTCGATATCGCCTTCGCGCGCGCGCAGCGGGGGCAGGGTGATGACCTCGAACGACAGCCGGTCGAGCAAATCGGCCCGGAAACGGTTGTCTTCGACCAGCGCGGGCAGATGCTCGTTCGTCGCCGCGACGATGCGGACGTCGACGCGGATCGGACGCGACGAGCCGACGCGGGTGACCTCGCCATATTCGACCGCGCGCAGCAGGCGTTCCTGCGCTCCCATCGACATCGTCGCGAGTTCGTCGAGGAACAAGGTGCCGCCGTCGGCTTCCTCGAAACGCCCCGCGCGGGTGCGTGTCGCGCCGGTAAAGGCGCCCGCCTCGTGCCCGAACAATTCGGACTCGATCAACGTCTCGGGCATCGCAGCGCAGTTCAGGATCACATAGGGCCGGTCCCAGCGCGTCGACAGGCGGTGCAGTCGTTCGGCGATCAATTCCTTGCCCGTCCCGCGCTCGCCAATGACCAGCACCGGGCGGTCGAGCGATGCCGCAAGGCTCGCGCGTTCGACCGCGTCCTGAAACGCCGCTGATTGGCCGATAAATTGCGTCTCGCGCTCCATTCCCAATCATTGGCAAATTTTCCCGTTGATTGGCAAGGAAATTCGAAGGCTAGGGCTGTTTCAGTGTGAAGTTCGGCAGTTTTCCGCCCCTTGGTGCAATTGGCACGGCTTCTGCATTGTTTCAGACGAACCGGCGCAGATCGCACCGGTGCAGCGAAAACCACAGGAAGGTTGATCCATGAAAACGATGTTTGCCCAGGCCGCCACTTTCGCGCTCAGCGCGGTCGGAGCGCTGGCCATCCTCGTCGGTGTGATCGACCAGCCGCAGGCCGCCGCCAGCATCACCGGCACCCCCGCCGGCCCGCTGGTCGCCGCTGTCATGTCCCCGGCGGTCAGCGCTTTGGCCTGACCGGCACTGGTGCCGGGGCACTCTCCCCCCTTGCCCCGCCCCGGCACCAGCTTTTTATAAAAGACAAATGGTCTCAAGATTTTCGACAGGAGTTTCAAAATGGGTATTTTTTCACGAACCCGCGACATCATCGCCGCCAATGTCACCGACCTGCTCGACCGGGCCGAAGACCCCGAAAAGATGATCCGCCAGATCATCTTCGAGATGAACGAAACGCTCGTCGAAGTTCGCGCCTCCGCTGCCCGCACGATCGCGGACCAGAAGGAAATGCGCCGCCACATCGCCAAGCTCGAAAGCCTGCAGGACAGCTGGAAGGAAAAGGCCGAACTCGCGCTGTCGAAAGACCGCGAAGACCTCGCCACCGCTGCGCTGGTTGAAAAGCAGAAAGCCGGCGACATGGCCGAGCGTCTGAAAGCCGAAATCTCGGTGCTCGACGACGCGCTCAAGGGCTATGAAGACGATATCGCCAAGCTGCAGAAGAAGCTCAGCGAAGCGCGCGCCCGCCAGTCGAATGTCTCGACCCGCCTCGAAAGCGCCGAGAACAAGTATCGGCTGCGCGAAATGACCAATGGCGACCGCGTCGAAGATGCCTTCTCGCGTTTCGACATACTCGAGCGCCGCGTCGACGAAGCCGAAGGCCGCGCCGATGCGCTGAACCTCGGCTACAAGAAGTCGCTCGACGAAGAGATCGCCGAACTGCAGGCCGCCGACAAGGTTGCCGACGAGCTCGCCGCGCTGAAAGCCGCGCAGGCCAGCAAGTAAGGAGCCGGACCGATGGAAGAAATCATCATCGTCCCGATCGTCATCGGAACGCTCTTCCTCGGTCTGCCCTGGCTGATCCTCCACTACATCACCAAGTGGAAGCAGGCCAAGACGCTGACCGGAGAAGATGAACAACTGCTCGACGAGCTTTACGACACGGCGCGCCGGCTCGAAAACCGCCTGCACACCGTCGAACGCATCATCAGCGCCGACCATCCCGACTTCCGCCCCGCGGTACGTAGCGATGAAGACCTGGCGCAACTTGAAAACAATACGACCAGGAGGAACTGAGATGTCTGCCAGCCGCACAAAATTCTACCTCGACAAGCAGAACGCCAAATGGAGCGGTGTGTGCGCCGGGATCGCCGATTACAGCGGCGTCGACGTCCTCTGGGTCCGCGTCGGCGCGGTGCTCCTGACACTGATGGGCGGCTTCCCCTGGACGCTGATCGCCTATTGGATGGTCGCCTGGATGGGCACGCCCAAGCCGTTCGCGCTGTATGGATCGAACGAGGAGGCAAAGTTCTGGCAGGGGGTGCGCAGCAACCCCACCGCGTCGGCCCGCGACATCAAGTCGCGCTTTCGCGACATCGACCGCCGGCTTGCCGACATCGAACAATATTACACGAGCCACAACCGCCGCCTTGCCGACGAGATCGACGCGCTCCGCTAATCATAGCGCCGAGCGGGCGTCCCGGGCAGGGACCAGACGGCCTCGGGGCAAACAGGGAGAAGATACATGAATTTCGGTGGTACCGGTTTCGTCCTCGCCATTATCGCATTGTCGATCGGCGGCTGGATGTTCACCACCTGGATCCGCGCCAAGCACGGCTATCCGGTTGAAAATGAATGGGGTGGCACGGTTCATCGAACCGACCCCGACGCTGATCGAAAAATCGCCCTGCTGACCGACGACAACGCCAAGCTGGCGGGACAGGTCAGCCGACTGGAAGAACGGATTTCGGTGCTCGAACGCATCGCGACCGAGACCAACGGACAGGCCGCGCAGCTCGCCGACCAGATCGACCGCCTGCGCTGAGAGGATCAGAGACGATGAACGCCAACGAAATACTCAGCACCGTCTCCCCCGTTGTTGCCATTCTCGGCATCCTCGCGATCGGCGGCTGGATTTTCACGACCTGGCTTCGGGTCAAGAACGGCTACCCGCTCGAAAACAGCTGGGGCAAGGCGGTCTATCCCAAGACCAGCGACGAGGCGATGGAACGCGTCAAGCTGGTCAGTCAGGAAAATGCCCAGCTGCGCGCCGAACTCGGTTCGGTGAAAGATCGCCTCGCGGTGATCGAGCGCATCGTCACCGACGAGGGCCACCGGCTGAGCCACGAGATCGAGGCGCTGCGGCGCCCGTCGAACTGAGGAGATAGACGATGAGCGGTGGTTTCGTCCTCGGTTTCTTCTTCATCGTCGTGGGCATTCCCGTGATCTTCGGTATCGGCGCCGACATGTACAGGCGTCACCTGAAGTTCAAGGAAAAGCAGATGACTTTGCTGTCGAACGAAACCGCCGAAAAGGCAGCGCAATATGCGGCACACACCGAACGGCTGGAGGCGCGGGTCCGTGTGCTCGAACGCATCGCCACCGACCGCGGCATCGAAGTGTCCGACGAAATCGAAAAGCTGCGCAACGCGCCGCTGAATTAAACGACAAGAAAATACGGAAAGGATTCTTCCCCATGAACCCCTTTGAAATGGTCATCGGCATCGTCCTCATCGTGACGATCGGCAGCGTCATTCGCGCCAAGCACGGCATCCGCCGCGACAACAAGGGCAATGAATTTTTCGCCGGCAACGCCGCCGACAATGCCGAGACCAAGGCGCTGCAGACCGAAATCCGCGCACTCAAGGATCGCATCCAGGTGCTCGAACGCATCGCCACCGACAATAATCGCGCCGTCACTCTCGACCAGGAAATCGAGAAGCTGCGCGACAGCAGCAAAATCTGAACGCCGGCAAAGGAGCGACGCTCATGGCTTTCATCACCCCCGACTTCACCGCCGCCGCCATCGCGCTGACCGCGCTGAGCATCGTCAGTCTCGTCGCGCTGCGCGGCTGGCGTGACTGGATCCAGCTCAAGCGCGAGGAACTCGCCGCCGGACACGGACCGATGGCACAGGATCCCGGGGTCCCGCACGCGGGGTCGCGGATCGAGATCGCCGACCTCAAGGAACGGCTGCGCAAGCTCGAAGCGATCGCGGCAGGGGTCGACCTCTAATCCACCCCGACCGATCGCAGCACCGGCCCGCTCCCCTGTCAGTTGCCATCCGTCCGGCGGCTGACAGGGGAGCGGGCCGATGTCGTTTCGGGCCCTTCCAACTTGGGCCCATCTATGCGAGGGGCGCGGCCATGCGCAGCCTGACCGATATTTTCGAAGAATATGACTTTCTCGACGGCGACGATCGCTATCGCCTGCTGATCGAGCTCGGCCGCGCGCTCGATCCGATGCCCGATGCGCTCAAGACCGACGCGACGCTCGTGCGCGGCTGCTCGGCCAGTGTCTGGGTCTATCCGGTGCCGCAGGATGACGGCCGGCTCCATTTCCTCGCCGACAGCAATGCCGCGATCACCAAGGGGATCGTCGCGCTCGTCCTCGCCGCGGTGCAGGACCGCCCGGCGGCGGAGGTGGCGGCGATGGACGTTGCCGCCGCGCTCGCCCCCTTCGACCTCTCGCGCCAACTGTCGTCGAACCGCACACAGGGCGTCCCCAACATGATCGCACTGGTACAGGACACCGCACGCCGCATCGCCGCGGGCTAGCGCCGCATTGAATAGGGACAGTCCCTATTCAATTTGCGCCGCGTTCCTCGTTTCACTCAAAGAAAAAGGGCGCGGAAGTTGCCTCCCGCGCCCTTTTGTTAATGGTTTGTCCTGGGACTTAGAAAGCAACGACGACCGAACCGATGACGGCCCGCGGTGCACCGATCTGAACGAACGGCACCGAGCTATTTGCGAGCTGGCCGTCGAAACCACCGACATAGAGCTTGTCGAACAGGTTGCTGACGTTGAGCTGCAGATACACCTTGTCACCCAGGCCGGCCCAGTCGAGCTTCAGGCGCGCATCAAGGTCGACGATCGTATAACCCGGCGCCTTCGCGCCATAGACGATGGTGTTCGCCACGCCATTGACGGTCTGGAACAGCGGGGTGTTCTGGTCGTTCACATAACGCGGACCCGTGCGCTTGACCTGCGCACCCAGTTCGAGCGGTCCCAGATTGCCCTGGACGCGGCCGCCAAAGGTATAGGTCGGCGAACCCGATTCGCGCTTCCCGGCGGTCGGCGCGAAGATCGGATCGCCGATCGCCGCGCAGGTCGCCGAGACAGCGGCGCAGGCGCCGTTGACGACATCGTCCTTGATCTTTGATTTCAGGTACGAGCCAAAGGCATAGACCGAGAATTCGGGGATCGGCTGGACCGACACGCTGGCGTCGATGCCATATTTGTCGACGCGGCCGAGGTTGCGATAAACGTTCCGCTCGGTTTCCGGATCGAACGACGAGGCCAAGCGATCGTTGAAGATCGTGTACCACAGCCCGACCTGCGCCTGGATCTGGCTGGTGGTATAACGCACGCCGGCGTCGAAGTTGTCGGTCGTTTCGGGAACCGGGTTGGCCGCTTCCGAATCGGTCGGGAAGTAGAAGGCGTTGTAGAGGTTGTCCGTGCCCGGAACCTGCACACCCTTCGAATAGTTGGCGAAGATGCTGACATCGTCCGTCGCGTCGAAGGTTAGGCCGACGTTCGGCGTGAACTTGTTATATTTGCGGACGCGCTGCTGGGGACCTTGAACCGGTGCGATGATGTTGGTCGCCGGGGTCGTACCGCGATCGATGCCGATCACGACCGTCGGGTTGGCGGCCAGCCACGCCGCCAGACCGGCGGTGTTGGTACCGAAGCATTCAAGGAAGCCCGTTGCGCTCGACGTGACGCAATTGTTGGTGAGGTCACGCTTGAACATCTTGTACGAGCCACCGGCCTGGACGGTCAGGCGGCCGAATTCGCCGCGATACTCGCCGCCAATCAGGTTCAGGCTGGCGATCGACTTGCGGTCGCGCTTTTGCAGGATGTTGCCGTTGGCGTCAGTCAGCGGGTCATTGACTGGGAAAGGATCGGTCGGTGAACCGTCGAGCTTCAGGAAGTTGGTTTCACCAGTCTGACGATGACGCGCGCGATCATAGCTGTAGAAGACGCGGAAGGTATGATCGTCCAGCTCATAACGCAGGCCCGCAATCACGCCGTAACGGTCGGTCTGCGTCTGGCTGGGTGCAAGCACGCGGACCGAATCGAGGATGTCTCCGTCGCCATTAAGGTCACGACCATAGTAAGGCGAGCCGGCAAGATAGCCTGTCTGCAGCGAGACGCCTGCGGTCGGGTCGACATCGCGGAACCCTTCCTGGCCGACAGCGGTGCCGCCGCCATTGGCCTTTACATATTGCCAGCTCGGATCGACGGTCAGGACGAGGCCTTCGGCGAGCGTAAAGCGCGAGTTCAGGCGGATATTGCCGGTGTTCGACGGGTTCATGCGCTCGTCGAACGCCGAGCCGCAGCTGTTTGCCGCATCGACAACGCCCGGAGTGGCGGCTGTGTTGATCTGGCAGCGCGCGATTCCATAGTCGCGATCGTCTTTGCTCTGCGGGAAGATGCTCGGCACGAAGTTCGTCGCACGGTTATGCACATTGCGCAGGCCGGTCGAACCGAAGAAGTTGTTGCGGTTCTGGTTATAGTGGCCTGAAACCGCGATGAAGTCGCCATTGTCGCCGATCGGCTGATAGATTTTTCCGTTATACTGCTGCTTGTCGATCTTGCCGGTGCGCGAATTGATCGCGGCGCGCGCGTTTGTCGTGGACGTGGCGGCATAGGCGGGCTGATCTTCGTTGCCAAACACCGTGTCGTTCGTCGCGGTGCTGGCCGAGAAGAAGGCGCGCGTGCCCCAAGGCGTGAACACGCCGGTGTCGATCATGCCGAAGATGCGGAAGAAGTTGAAGTCGCCGGCCGCTCCGACCACCTTGACGCCGAACTCTTCGCCCGGTGTCCGGGTGCGATAGTTGACGGTCGAACCCGAAGCGGCGGCGGTCGGGCTGTCGACGTCGGTCGAACCGAGATTGACGTTAACCTGATCGATCAGCTCGGGGTCGAGCTGCTGGTTCGAATAAAGGGCATAGTTACCCGAATCGTTGAGCGGAATGCCGTCGAAGGTCTGATTGATACGTGTGTTGTCGAAACCGCGGATCGACATCTTGCCGCCGGCCGAACCGAACGGATCGTTGTTCTGGAAGCTGACGCCCGGAAGCTGGTTGATGATGTCGTTGATCGTTTGGCCGGGCGCCTGGCGTTCGATGAACGCCTGAGTCAGCACAGCTTTCGCCTTGGTGCTGTCGGGCGTGACCACGCCGGCGACGCCCTGGTTCGTGCGCGAACCGGTGACGATGATTTCGTCTTCGAAGTCCTGCGAGCCGGTCGACTGGGCGAAGGCGGGCGTGGAAAGCAGCGCGACCGGAATCAGCGCAACGCTGGCTGCAAGCGTGTGACGGAATTTCATTACAGGATGTCCCCTTGTGGTGTGCATTTGGCAGGCGCACAACGGGGCGCGCTTGTCCTGCGAGCGCCCCTGAAGCCCGCATGTGGCACGATTGTGACAGCAAATGTGACAGCGCAAGCCGAGAGCGGCGCGCAGCTTAGAAAAGAGCGGGAAAAACGCGAATTTGCGTCGTTCGCACGCTTTTATCCACAGGCGCCGATGCGTTTTTTTGGGAAACTGTTGCTGCAATGCAACATAGGAAGTCGCGCGCCGCCGGCGCGCGACTCAGAATCAGGCGGCGTCGCCGGCTGCTTCTTTGGCCTTGTCGGCATAGACCCGCACGGGATCCTTGCGGCCCTCGACGACATCCTTGTCGACGACGATCTCCACCACATCGGTCAAATCGGGCAGGTCGAACATCGTGTCGAGAAGGATCGCCTCGACGATCGAGCGGAGCCCGCGCGCGCCGGTCTTGCGTTCGATCGCCTTCTTGGCGACCGCGATCAGCGCGTCGTCGGTGAAGGTCAGCACGACCTCCTCCAGATCGAAAAGCTTGCGATACTGCTTCACCAGCGCGTTCTTGGGCTCGCCCAAAATCTTGACCAGCGCGTCGATGTCGAGATCCTCGAGCGTCGCGATGACCGGCAGGCGGCCGACGAATTCGGGGATCAGGCCGAATTTCAGCAGATCCTCGGGCTCGATATTCCTCAGCACTTCGCCCATGCGGCGTTCGTCGGGGCCGGCGACATGCGCGCCGAAACCGATCGACTTGCCCTGCAGGCGGTCGCCGATGATCTTTTCGAGCCCGCTGAACGCGCCGCCCGCGATGAACAGGATGTTCGTCGTATCGACCTGCAGGAATTCCTGCTGCGGATGCTTGCGGCCGCCCTGCGGCGGGACGCTCGCGGTCGTGCCTTCCATCAGCTTGAGCAAAGCCTGCTGCACGCCTTCGCCCGACACGTCGCGGGTGATCGACGGGTTTTCGGCCTTGCGGCTGATCTTGTCGATTTCGTCGATGTACACGATGCCGCGCTGCGCCTTTTCGACATTATAGTCGCTGGCCTGCAGCAGCTTCAGGATGATGTTTTCGACATCTTCGCCGACATAGCCCGCCTCGGTCAGCGTCGTCGCATCGGCCATGGTGAAGGGCACGTCGAGGAAGCGTGCGAGCGTCTGCGCAAGCAACGTCTTGCCACTGCCGGTCGGGCCGACGAGCAGAATGTTCGACTTCGCGAGTTCGACGTCGTCGCCGCGGCCGCTGTTGGCGAGGCGTTTGTAATGGTTATGCACCGCAACCGACAGCACACGCTTGGCCTTGTTCTGGCCGATGACATAGGCGTCGAGATGCTGGCAGATTTCCAGCGGCGTCGGGACGGCGCCGTCCTTGCGCGCGGCGATCCCGCCCTTGATCTCTTCGCGGATGATGTCGTTGCACAGTTCAACGCATTCGTCGCAAATGAACACGGTCGGCCCGGCAATCAGCTTGCGGACTTCGTGCTGCGACTTGCCGCAGAAGGAGCAGTAAAGGGTGCTCTTGCTGTCCGAGCCGCTCAATTTCGTCATAAAACTTCCTTTGGCAGGCGCCGAAATGGCGGTGCCGACTGTATCCTAGCCCGCGGTCACCCAATTACAATATGGCAATTGGGTGACATCGGTACAATGTCCCGCGTAGCGCCAGAGGGCGAAGCGGGCGTCAATAAACGCGGTTACTGGTCCGTTTCGGGACGTTCTATCAAGGTCCCGCCCCGGCCCGCTCCCCCACCCGGCCTCCCACAGAATATTCTGAAATGGGAGGCCGGGTGGGGGAGCGGGGCCGGTGCGGAGCCTCATCGAATCAGGGCGTATGGCCTTCGCTCAAGTCCTTCGGCGGGTCGCTTTCGGGCGTGCCGGGACGGCGATCGAATACCTGGTCGACCAAGCCGAATGCCTTGGCTTCCTCGGCCTCGAGGAAGGTGTCGCGGTCCATCGCCTTTTCAATGTCTTTCAATGACTTGCCTGTGTATTTGACGTACAGGTCGTTCATCCGCTTGCGGATGCGCAGGATTTCGCGTGCCTGGATTTCGATGTCCGACGCCATGCCGCGTGCACCGCCCGAGGGCTGGTGAACCATGACGCGGGCGTTCGACAGCGCGACGCGCATGCCGGGTTCGCCGGCGGCAAGCAGGAAGCTGCCCATCGACGCGGCCTGACCGACGCACACCGTGCCGACGCGCGGGCGGATATATTGCATCGTGTCGTGGATCGCCATGCCCGCCGTGACGACTCCGCCCGGCGAGTTGATGTACATATAGATGTCCTTCTTCGGATTCTCCGACTCGAGGAACAGCAACTGGGCGACGATCAGCGACGCCATCTGGTCTTCGACCTCGCCGGTGACGAAGACGATCCGTTCGCGCAGCAGGCGCGAGAAAATATCAAAGCTGCGTTCGCCGCGGCTCGTCTGTTCGACGACCATGGGAACAAGAGCGGCGAGCGGGTCGATCATTGGGAATTCGTCCTTATGTTTCTGGAGCGCCGCGCCGAGAACCGGCTGGCTGGCCCCTCCGCCATCCTACATCGTCGCCAAACGCGCCCGATTCAAGAGGGGGGTTGCAGGAGGTGGGTTTCCGGGGGGCAAAAAAGAAGGGGCGGGAAAGTCCCGCCCCCTTTTGGATCAGTCGCCCTCGCCGGGTTCGGGCGAGAAGAGCGTCTCGAACTTGTTCTCGACGCCTTTGAATTCGTCGGCGTCGGCGGGGCTGTCCTTCTTCACCGTAATGTTCGGCCATTCGGCGCTGAACTTGGTGTTTACTTCCAGCCATTTTTCAAGACCGCTCTCGGTGTCGGGCAGGATCGCCTCGGCCGGGCATTCGGGCTCGCACACGCCGCAGTCGATGCATTCATTGGGATTGATGACGAGCATATTCTCGCCCTCATAGAAACAGTCGACGGGGCACACCTCGACACAGTCCATATATTTGCACCGGACGCAGGCATCGGTGACGACATAGGTCATGGGTTTTCGGCTCCCTCAGATGACGGCAATCGGGCCGTCAGGCTCTCAATATGGGCTCGCCTCTATGCCGCGCAAAGGCAGCGCGTCAACGCTAAGCGACAGTTGCGAATCACTCTCATTGATTAGGACGATCGCGGCGTTCGGGGTGCAAAGCATTTCCATCGGGCCCAATAGGCGGCGGCGCGGCGGCGGGGAGGGCCGGATCGAGCCGCAGGTAACAGCCCTGCGCCTCGGTCACGGGGCCGCGGCGGAGCGGCAGGGAAAGCAGCCGCAACACCTCGATACGCTCGCCCACGGGCAAGACGAGCGTCGACCCGACATGAACCGCGCACGACGAACGCGTGATCCGCCGCCCATCGAGCCTTATATGCCCCGCTTCGACCATCGCCTGTGCGACGCTTCGCGAACGCGCGAGGCGAAGGAACCAGAGCAGCTTGTCCAGCCGGATGCTTCCCGCGGCGCCGGGACTCGCCATCAGTCTTTGCGGCTCTCGGCAAGCAGCGCGGCAAGGCCGGCAAAGGGGCTGTGGGGTGACGGGCCGCGGCGTGGTGGCCGGTCGGTACGATCGGGGCGCGGCGGGGGCGGGGTTTCGGCCTTCGGCTTGTGTGGCTTGCCGCGCTTGCCCTTTACCTGATGTGCGGGCGGGCGCCTCGTTTCGCCATTCACGGCAGCACGCGGCGGCGCGTCGGTGTTTTTGCGTTGCGGTTGCGGCTTGCGGCGCGGCCGTTTCTCCGGCTTGCGCAGCCCCGACCAGCGCCAGCGTTGCAAGGCCGGTTCGCCGACGCTGCGGAAACCGAAGCTGCCAAGCAGCGCGCGGCGGGTTTCCTCGTCGAGTCCGAGCGATGTCGCGAGCGCCGGGTCGATGACAAAGCCGGGGGGCGGGGCAGCGCCGACGCCTTCATCGTCGTCGCCCGCGCCGCCATGATCGTCATGATGGTCCGCGGCGCCGGCGATCGGCGCGACCGGCGGCGCCGACGCCTGCATCCGTGCGGCATGGGCCTGGCGCGCAAGCTTTTCGGCCATGTCGACGCGCAGCCAGCCGGAGGCGCAGCGGCGGAAACCTGCGATCGTCAGTCCGGCGTGATTGCCCGCCTTTTGCAGCACCGCGCCATGTGGGGGCAGCGCCGGAACCGGCGCGCCCTGCTGCGCCGCCGTCAACGCCGCGCGCCAACGTACCGCTTCGGGCTTCAGCAGCAGCGGGTGAAAGAGATCGAGTGAGCCGATGGTCAGGCCATGCTTGCGCAGCTGCGGGCGCTCCTCGGCCGTCAGCGCGCCCAGCTGATCCTCGACCGCCGCGCGGGCGATCGTCCCGCTATTGTCGGTGAGCGCGGCGAGCAAGGCGCGCACGCGAGGCGGCGTGAACAGATCGCCCGCAGCCTCGCCCATCGCTGCCAGCGGGGCGGCGTGGCGCGCCAGCTGTTCTGCGACGAAGCGCTGGAGCCGCTCGGAAATCGCCTGCACCTGATGGAGTTCGAGTCGCCGGAGCGAGGGATCGATCTGGATCGCTGGCTGGACGAGCGTCGGTCCGCGCGCGAGCGAGGCGATGGCATGGCCGTGCCAGGCGAGGCGCGGCGCCGATCCCGGCTCGGCGGCCAGCGAAAGCGCGCTGTCATCGCCCTCGGCAAGCGCGGTCGCGCGGCGCGCGAGTTCGGCGCGCAGATGCTTTTCGGCCGCGGCGAGCAGCATGCGGTGATCGCTCGCCTTGGCGACCGGATCGACCTTGAACTGGAATCCCTTGAGCGTGCCGATCGCCTCGCCATCGACCGCGACGGTGCCGTCGGGACCGACCGCGACGGGCAGCGCGGCATCCCGCTGCCCCGCGTCGCGCAGCAGCAACGCGAGCCGCCGGTCGACGAAGCGCTGCGCGAGCGCTGAATGCAGCGCATCGGACAGGCGCGACTCGAGAACTTGCGTCTGCTCGATCCACCCCGCCGCACCGGCGATCCAGTCGCCGCGCTGCGCGATGAAACAGAGCGTGCGGACCGCCGCGATCCGGCTCGCGAGTTGGTCGATATCGCCCTCGACATCGTTCAACCGCGCAAGGCGGCGTGCGAACCAGTCGGGATCGATCATCCCGTCGCCGCTGGTACGCCACTGCCACAGCTTGAATACCGTCCGGCTATGATGTTCGGCGCCGAGCTGTTCGAAATCGGGGAGGCCGCAGACGTCCCACAATCGCTGCACCGCGTCGAAATCGCCGCCGCGCGCGCGCACTTCCATATCGCCCGCCAGATGTTTGAGCACCGCAATATCGACCGCCTCGGGCGCCGCGCGCAGCATCGGCTGCGTCGGCGGCTGCGCCAGATCGGAAAGCAACTGGTCGAGTGAGCCGAAGCCGGGGGTCGGATTGCGCCAGAACAGGTTGGCGAGCGGGGGGAAATGATGTCCCTCGATCGCGTGGATTTCTTCGGGCGTGAAGCCGCCCTGCGGCAGGCCGACGGTGCCGAAACCGCCGTCCTGCTGGTGGCGTCCGGCGCGCCCGGCAATCTGCGCCATCTCCGAAACCGTCAGCCGGCGCAGGCGCCGTCCGTCGAATTTCTGCAAACTCGCAAAGGCGACATGCTGGACGTCGAGGTTCAGCCCCATGCCGATCGCGTCGGTGGCGACCAGATAGTCCACCTCGCCCGCCTCGAACATCGCGACCTGCGAATTGCGCGTCTTGGGGCTGAGCGCGCCCATCACCACCGCGGCGCCGCCCGAAAAGCGGCGCAGCATTTCGGCGATCGCGTAGACTTCCTCGGCCGAAAAGGCGACGATCGCCGAGCGTTTGGGCAGGCGCGACAGCTTCGACGACCCGGCATAGCTCAAGGTCGAAAAGCGCGGCCGGGTGATGATCTCGGCCTCGGGCACCAGTGTCTTGACCAGCCCGCGGATGCTCGCCGAGCCGAGGATCATCGTCTCCTCGCGCCCGCGCGCGCGCAGCATCCGGTCGGTGAAAACATGCCCGCGTTCGGGGTCGGCGCCAAGCTGCGCCTCGTCGATCCCGACAAAGGCGACATCACGCTCGACCGGCAGCGCTTCCATCGTGCCGAGCAGGTAGCGCGCATCGGGCGGCGTGATTCGCTCTTCGCCGGTGATCAGCGCGACTTGCGCCGGCCCTTTGATCGCGACGACGCGGTCGTACACCTCGCGCGCCAGCAAGCGCAGCGGAAAGCCGATCATGCCGCTCGAATGGGCGGTCAGGCGCTCGACCGCCAAATGGGTTTTGCCGGTGTTGGTGGGGCCAAGGACAGCCTTGACCGGCTGGGAAGAGGATGAGGTCATTTTCTTGGGTCTCAAGCTGGCATGCGCGCGGTCGGCGCGCAACAGGCGATCGTCGAACCGCAGGAGCGAGGCCGATTTTTCCGATAAGCTTGCATAATATCCCGACCTCGCCACGGCTTGCCGCAACGCACAACGGCAGACCGGCCATTAAATTGACTTTAACGACCTTTCTTTACAGACAATGCCTCGAAAACATCATTCGGCAGCCGGGTATATGGGAGGCTGGCCGAGCGGGGGTTGCAATTTGTTCCAGCGTCACGAACCCATCGCGGGCATGTCCGGCAATGCGGCTGCGCTCACGATGTCGCAAGCGATCCCGCTGCGGCGCGCCGATTCGGGTGCCGAACCGCAGCTCGGCTGGCGCGACCGGCTGGCGCAGCTCGATCTCGTTCCCGACCTTGGCGACAATATCGGTTCGACGACATGGTGGCGCGGCCTCGCGACATTAACCCTGCTTTGCGGGACGGCGATTGCAACCTTCCCCGGCATCCAGCCGCTCGAAATCGGCGGGACGCCCGCGCTCGATGCCGCCGACTTTAACGAAGCGCGCGCGCAGATGATCGTGCCGCTTGCCTTCGGCGGCGACACCGGGCGCCATATGGCGGCGACCGACGCCGTCCGTCCGCTCACCCAGACCCCCGAACGGCCGCAGATCGAACTGACCGCGACCTTGGGCAGCGGTGACAGTTTCGCCCGCGTGCTCGAACGCTCGGGCGTCGGCAGCAGTGAGGCGCAGGCGTTGGCGAGTCAGGTATCGGGCGCAGTTCCGCTCGCCGACATCGCGCCGGGTACGCGCATCGACCTCATCCTCGGCCGCCGCGCGGCACGCACGATGCCGCGCCCGGTCGAGGCGCTCGCGATGCGCGCGCGCTTTGACCTGCGCATCGAAATGGAGCGGCAGGGTGGCCAGCTCGTGATGCGCCGCATCCCCATCGCGGTCGACGCGACTCCGCTGCGTATCCGCGGCCGGGTGGGCGACAGCCTCTATCGCTCGGCACGCGCCGCCGGGGCGCCGCCGCAGGCGATCCAGTCCTATCTGCGCGTCGTCGGGAAACAGATTTCGGTCGGCAGCGATATTCGCGCTGGCGACGAATTCGACATCATCGTCGATTACCGCCGCGCCGAAACGGGCGAGAGCGAAACGGGCAAGCTGCTCTACGCTGGGCTGATCCGCGGCGGAAAATCCAAACTCTCGATGCTCGAATGGAATGTCGACGGTCGCGTGCAATGGTTCGAGGCGTCGGGCGTCGGCGAACAGCGCGGCGGCATGGCACGGCCGACGAACGGGCGCGTGACCTCGACCTTCGGTATGCGGCGCCACCCGATTCTCGGCTACAAGCGCATGCACAGCGGCATGGATTTCGGCGGCGGTTATGGCGCGCCGATCTATGCGGTGACCGACGGCGTCGTGACGATCGCCGGGCGCCATGGCGGCTTCGGCAATTATGTGAAGCTCAATCATGGTAACGGCCTGGGCACCGGATATGGGCATATGAGCCGCATCGCGGTGCGGCCGGGCCAGCGGGTCAATCGCGGGCAGGTGATCGGCTATATCGGCTCGACCGGCCTCTCGACCGGCCCGCACCTCCATTACGAGCTCTATCGCAACGGCCGCGCGGTCAACCCGTCGTCGGTGACCTTCGTCACCCGCGCGATGCTGGAGGGCAAGGCGCTCGCCGACTTCCGCGCCCGCATCCGGTCGCTGACCGCCATTGCACCCGGCGCCGCGCTGACCCCGATCGCGCCGAAGCAGGTCGATGGCCCGAAGCTCGGGTCGCTCGCGGATGTGGCGTCGAAACGCGCGGGCGAGGGGATCTGACCCCGCACTAAAAGCGGCAATATCCATTTGCCCCGTGGCCCAGCGCCGCTATGCACCCCGCATGACCCAAGCCGCTTTCCCCGACCTGCGCCTGCGCCGCACCCGTCGCACCGGCTGGAGCCGCGCGATGGTGCGCGAAACCCAGCTGTCGCCCGCCAACCTGATCTGGCCGCTGTTCGTCTGCGACGGATCGGGCGCCGAAGAACCGATCGCGAGCCTGCCCGGCGTCTCGCGCTGGTCGGTCGACCTGCTCGTCGAGCGCGCGAAGGATGCGGTCGCCGCGGGTATCCCGTGCCTCGCGCTCTTTCCCTATACGCAGGCCGAGCGGCGCAGCGCGGACGGCGCCGAGGCGCTCAATCCCGATAATCTCATGTGCCGCGCCACCGCCGCGATCAAGCAAGCGCTCGGCGACGATATCGGCGTCCTCACCGACGTCGCGCTCGATCCCTATACCAGCCACGGGCAGGACGGGCTGATCGACGATACGGGCTATGTCCTCAACGACGAAACCGTCGATGTGCTGGTGGGTCAGGCGCTCAATCAGGCGCGCGCCGGCGCCGACATCATCGCACCCAGCGACATGATGGACGGCCGCATTGGCGCGATCCGCGCCGCGCTCGAGGCTGAAGGCTTCGGCCATGTCCAGATCATGAGCTATGCCGCGAAATATGCGTCGGCCTTCTATGGTCCGTTCCGTGATGCGGTCGGCTCGCGCGGCCTGCTCAAGGGCGACAAGAAAACCTATCAGATGGACCCTGCCAACAGCGAGGAGGCATTGCGCGAAGTCGCGCAGGATCTCGCCGAGGGCGCCGACAGCGTCATGGTGAAGCCCGGGCTTCCCTATCTCGACATCGTCGCGGCGGTGAAGGCGAACTTTGCCGTGCCCGTCTACGCGTACCAGGTGTCGGGCGAATATGCGATGATCGAGGCGGCCGCGGCGGCCGGCGCAGGCGACCGCGATGCGCTCGTCCTCGAAACCCTGCTCGCCTTTCGCCGCGCGGGCGCGTCGGGGGTGCTCAGCTATCATGCGCTGCACGCGGCGCGGCTGCTTGGTGCGTGACAGCGTGACCGACGACACATCGCCGCGGCGCTGGCTGTTCGTGCTGACGATTCTCGTCGGCAGTTTCCTGCTCTTCCTCGTCCAGCCGATGGTCGCGCGGATGGTGCTGCCCAAATTGGGCGGCGCCCCCGCGGTGTGGAACAGCGCGATGCTCGTCTATCAGGCGCTGCTGCTCGGCGGCTATGCCTATGCGCACTGGCTCGGCCGGTTCACCGTGCGGCGTCAGGCGGCGATCCATCTTGCGCTGTTCCTCGTCGCCGCGCTGTGGCTCCCGATCGGTATTGCGCAGATCGGGGCGCCCGGACCGGGGCAGGAGGCTTTGTGGGTACCGTTGCTCCTGCTTGCGTCGATCGGCCCCGTCTTCTTCGTCGTCTCGGCGCAGGCGCCGTTGATGCAGCGCTGGTTCGCGGCCGACGCGCGCGCGGGCGATCCCTATTATCTCTATGCGGCGTCGAACCTCGGCAGCTTCGCGGGGCTGATCAGCTATCCCGCGCTCGTCGAACCTACGTTGCCGCTCGCGGCGCAAAGCTGGGGCTGGACCGCCGGCTATGCGCTGCTCGTGCTGCTCGTCGCCGGGGTGGCGGCCGCCCGCTGGCATGGCGGTGCCGACACCCATGCGGCGACTGACGCCCCTGCCGAACCGCGTCCGACGCTGCGTCGCCAGCTCCACTGGCTGCTGATCGCGGCGGTGCCGTCGGGGCTGATGCTGTCGACGACGACGCACCTCACCACCGACATCGTCGCGATGCCCCTGCTCTGGGTGCTCCCGCTCGGCCTGTATCTGCTCAGCTTCGTGATCGCCTTTTCGACGATGGAGCGGCCGACGCAGATTATCACCCTCATCGCGCCCGTCGTCCTGCTTGGCGTCGGCGGGCTCGGCCTGCTGAGTTCGGGCGGCGGGTCGATGATGGTCGCGCTCGCCAGCCTGGCGATGCTGTTCGTCGCGGCAACGGCGCTGCACGGCTATCTCTATCACCTTCGCCCCGCGCCCCAGCATCTCACGCTTTTCTATCTCGTCATGTCGGCGGGCGGTGTGCTCGGCGGGCTGTTCGCGGCGCTCTTTGCCCCGCTGATCTTCGACTGGGTGTATGAGCATCCGTTGCTCATCCTCGCTGCCGCGATGCTGCTGCCGCTGCCGGCGCTCTTGCCGTGGGACAAATGGCTGAAGCTCGCGCCGCGGACCGCACGCATCGTCGCGCTGGCGTTCGTCGCGCTGGCGGCTTTTGCCTGCTGGCGCATGGTCGGCGACTGGACCGGCCGGCTCGAAGGCGCGGTCGCGGGCTGGGGCATTGCGATCTTTGTCATCGGCATGCTCGTCATCGGCTGGCGCTGGGCATTTGTGTCAGTGCTCGCGCTGTTGATGATCGGGGTCGGCGGCTGGGACACCATCCAGGAAAGCTTTACCGGCGCGCGCGTGCGCAGCTATTTCGGCGTCTATACGGTCACCGACTATCCAGCCGATCATCAGCGCCGCCTCGCACACGGCACGACGCTCCATGGGCTTCAGCGCACCGACGCCGCGCACCGGCGCGATCCGACGACTTATTATGGTCCTCAATCAGGGGTCGGCCTGACGCTCGACAAGGCCGAATATCTCGCCGGTCCGAACGCATCGATCGGCATTGTCGGACTGGGGGCGGGTACGCTCGCCTGTTACCGCAAGCCCGGCCAGCGCTGGACGATCTTCGAGATCGATCCGGTGATGGTCGACATCGCGCGCGATCCGGCGAAATTCACCTTCCTCACCGATTGCGCGGGCGATACGCCGATCGTCATCGGCGACGCACGGCTGCAGATCGCGCAGCAACCTCCGGCGCGTTTCGACATCATCGTCATCGACGCCTTTTCGTCCGATGCGATCCCGCTCCACCTGCTGACCAAGGAAGCGATCGGCATTTACGCGCGGGCGCTGAAGCCCGACGGCATCCTGCTTGTCCACATCTCGAACCGCTTCTTCGGGCTCGAACCCGTGCTGGCTGCGGAGGCCAAAGCGCGTGGGTGGTCGAGCGCGATCCGTCTGGATCCCGGCCCGGTCGGTGACGAATATGGCGACCTGACCGGATCGAACTGGGTCGCGTTGACCGCAACGCCGCAGCGAATGGCGCAATTGACCGGCGGCATCCGGGCGCGCACCTATGCGTCGGACGATGGCGTATGGGTGCCGCTGGCAGCGCGGCCGAATTTCGACCGCTGGACCGACGATTACGCCTCGACGCTGCCGGTCCTGATCTGGAAAAATATCATCGGAGGCCGCGACGAATGACCCGCACCGACATCAGCATCATCAGCGTCAATGGCAAGACGCCGCAGATCGACCCCAGTGCGTTCATCGCGCCGGGGTGCCGGATCATCGGCGATGTGACGATCGGCCCCGACGTCAGTATCTGGTATAATTGCGTGCTGCGCGCCGACGTCAGCCACATCGTCGTCGGCGCGCGCTCGAACATCCAGGACGGCAGCATCGTCCATTGCGATGGCCCGATGCCGCACCGGCCCGACGGTTTTCCGACGATCATTGGCGAGGATGTGCTGATCGGTCATATGGCGATGGTGCACGGCTGCGTCCTCGCCGACCGCGCCTTTGTCGGGCTGAAGGCGACGGTGATGAACGGGTGCCGGATCGGCAGCGATGCGATGCTCGCGGCGGGCGCGCTGCTGACCGAGAACAAGGAAATCCCCGAGCGCGAACTATGGGCCGGCGCCCCGGCGCGGCGCGTGCGCGACATCGACGATGCGCAGGCAGCCGGCATGCAGATGGGCGTCGCGCATTATGTGATGAACGGCCGCATGCACAAGGCGGCGATCGAGGGCTGAGTCGCCACGAAAAAGGGCGCCCCGGTTTCCCGAAGCGCCCCTGTCGATTGGCGTTATTGTGCGGCTTAGCTGAAGTTCACCATCGCATAGAGCATCGGGATCGACAGCAAAGTGTTGGTCCGCGAAAAGATCATCGCGGTCTTGGCGGCCTTGGCCTTGGTCGCATCGTCGGCTTCGACGATACCCAGCGCCTTCTTCTGGTTCGGCCAGATCACGAACCACACGTTGAACGCCATGATCAGGCCCAGCCACATGCCGACGCCGATCAGCTTGTACGGATCCTGCAGCCCCAGCGCAGGCGCCAGATATTTGGCGTGGCCGGCGATCGCGAGGCCGAGCAGCACGGTGATCAGCGCGGCCCAGCGGAACCAGAACAGCGCGGCGGGCGCGATATGCTTGCCCACCGCGGGTTTCAGTTCGGCCGGGATTTTCGGCATGGTCGGAATCTGGACGAAGTTGAAATAATAGAGCAGGCCGATCCACAGCACACCGAAGAATGTGTGCAGCCAGCGCAGGATCGCGTTGCCCGCGGCGATCCCGTCTTCGAAATTCTGGCCGTTCAGGCCCAGCATCAATATGATCGCGAGCACGAGGCCCGCGCCGAGCACGGCGTGCAGGTTTCCGAAAAATTTATCCATGGCAGTTCCCCCTTTTATCGCGGCGCCGCGTGCGACCCGGTGCCGGTGACGCCGCTATGCCAGCGACGGGGGGCTGCATCAACTTTTGTCGGCAACAGCCTCTTCGGGGATCGCCAGGCCGTTCTTCAGCATCACAGGCACCTGCGTCAGCGTGAAGAGGAAGGAGAGGGCGGTGACGCCCCAGACCTTGATCGTCAGCCATGTGTCGAAGCTCATCTGCTTCGCCTGGATCAGCTCGTACATGACATGGTTGGCGATGCCGAGCGCGGCGAAGAACAGACCCCAGTTGCGCGAGAGGGCAAGCCAGCCGCGATCGGTCAGCCCTTCGAGCGCCGACTGCAGCAGATATTTGAGCATCGGCTTGCCGAACCACCAGCCGCCGAGCAGCACCGCCGCAAAGGCCGCGTAAATGATCGTCGGTTTCATCACGATGAAGCGCTCGTCGTGGAACCAGATCGTCAGCGCGCCGAAGCCGATGACGAGGATGCTCGACATCCATAGCATCGGCGAAATCTTGCCCAGCTTCCACTTCGACACCACCATTGCGGCGACGATGGCAACCATGAAGGCGATCGTGCCCTTGATCGCTGCGGTCGTCGCGGCGAATGCGCCTTCGCCGCCCGCCGAGAATTTATACGCGAGAAAGAAGACGAGCAGCGGGCCGAAATCGATCACGAAATTGAGCCAGCCATGCTTGGCCGGGGGCGGTGCCGGGACCGCTTCGGGGCCAGTGGGAAGCACGTCGCTCATCGGATATTTCCTGCAATAATGGCTGCGATCTCGTCCGCATCGAACGGGCGAAGGTCTTCGATGGTTTCACCGATACCGATCGCATGGATGGGAAGGCCATGGCGCTCGGCGGCGGAAACGAGCACCCCGCCGCGCGCGGTGCCGTCGAGCTTGGTCATCACGAGGCCCGTGACCCCCGCAACCTCGCGGAACACGTCAATCTGCGACAGAGCATTCTGTCCCGTCGTCGCGTCGAGCACGAGCACGACATCGTGCGGCGCGGCGGGATTGAGGCGGCCGAGCACGCGCTTGATCTTGGCCAGCTCGTCCATCAGCTCGCGCTTGTTCTGAAGCCGCCCGGCAGTGTCGACGATCAGCACGTCGATGCCGGTCGCCGTCGCCTGCTTCACCGCGTCGAACACGATGCCGGCGCTGTCGCCGCCCTCCGGGCCCGCCATGATCGGTACGCCGAGCCGTTCGGCCCAGACCTTTAATTGCCCGATCGCGGCGGCGCGGAAAGTGTCGCCCGCGACAAGCATCACGCCATAATCCTGTTCCTGGAACAGGTGCGCCAGCTTGGCGATGGTGGTCGTCTTGCCCGATCCGTTGACTCCGATCACCAAAATGACCTGCGGGCGCGGAAAGGCGTCGATGTCGAGCGGCTGCGCGACCGGGCGCAGCACCGTCGCGATTTCCTCGGCGACGATCTTGCGCAATTCCTCGACGCCGCCCGCCACCGCATCTCGCCGCGCGGCGAGCCGCTCGCGGATGCGCGCCGCCATCGCGGGGCCCAGATCGGCGGTGATCAGCGCTTCCTCGATGCGGTCGAGATCCTCCTCGTCGAGCCTTGCCTTGCCGGTCAGCCCGGCGAGATTCTCGCCGAGCCGCTCGGAGGTGCGGCGAAATCCGCCGAGCAGCCGTTCGCTCCAGCTTTGGCCGGTCATGCCGCGATATCCTTTGCTTCGATTTGGGTGGCGACCATCCGGTCGCCGTCGCGCGCCGTCAGGCGGACATCGACGATGGTGCCGGGCGCCGCGGGTGCGGTTAGTGCCACGGCGGCGAAATTCTCGGCATGGCCGCTGACGCCATCGCGTTCGACGAGCATCGATGCGGTGCGGCCGATCTGCGTGCCCAGCCAGTCCTGACGGCGTCGCGCATTGGCCTCGCGCAGGATCGCGGCGCGTTCGCGCGCGATCGTGCGGCCGACCTGCGGCATCCGCGCCGCGGGGGTCCCGGCGCGCGGGCTGTACGGAAAGATATGGCCGAAGACGATGTCGCAATCGTCGATCAGCGCCAGCGAGTTCGCGAACATCGCCTCATCCTCGGTAGGAAAGCCCGCGATCAGGTCGGCGCCGATCGCGATGTCCGCGCGCGCCGCTTTCAGCCGCTCGATCAATGCGACAGACTCGGCGCGGCGGTGCCGGCGCTTCATGCGCGTCAGCACCATGTCGTCCCCGGCCTGCAGCGACAGGTGGACGTGCGGCATCACGCGCGCTTCTTGGGTGAGCAACGCAAACAGCGCGTCGTCGATCCGGTTCGGGTCGAGCGACGACAAGCGAAGGCGTTCGACCGGCAGCGCCAGCAGCGCCTCGACCAGTGCGGCGAGCGTCGTTCCGCTGTCGTCGCCATAGCTCGCCAGGTCGACTCCGGTCAGGATGATCTCGCGCTGGCCGCGATCGAGCGCGATCCGCGCGGATGCGACGACCGCATCGACATGCGCCGACCGCGCCGTGCCGCGCGCCAGCACCGTCGCGCAAAAGGTGCAGCTGTGCGAACAACCGGTCTGGACGCCAAGAAAGGCGCGCGCATGATCGGCGCCCGAAAGCGCGGGGGCATAGGACGCGGTGGACGCGGTGCCGGGTCCGGCCGCTTTGCCGCCATAGCTTTCGGCGAGTGTCTTAGCGTCGTTACGGACCACCCGCGCGCCCATCGCCACAAAGGTATCGGGCACGAGTTCGGCGGCGCATCCCGTCACCACGACGTCGGCACCCGGCCGCTCGCGCAGCGCGCGTCGCACCGCCTGTCGTGCCTGACGCACCGCCTCGTCGGTCACCGCACAGCTGTTGAAGACGATCGTGTCGCGCGTGCCCGCCGCGCGCGCCGCGACCCGAACCCCTTCGCCCTCGGCGATGTTCAGCCGGCACCCGAAATTGACGACCTCGATCAGGTCGGCGAGGGACGCGCTCATCCGAACTGCGCCCAGTCGGTCTCGCCCTCATACACGCGCGTCGCGGCGCCGCTCATCACGATCGGCTCGCCCGGCGCCCAACGGATGACGAGGTCGCCGCCGGGCAGCGACACCGTCACCGGCGATTGGACAAGGCCCGCGCGGATTGCGGCAACCGCGGTTGCGCACGCGCCGGTGCCGCATGCCTGCGTCAGGCCGACGCCGCGTTCCCATACGCGCAGCTGCAACTGGTTCTCGCCATCAAGGCTCGCGACATTCACATTGACGCGCTCGGGAAACAGCGGGTCGGTTTCGATCCGCGGGCCGAGTTCGTCGAGCGCGACGGCGTCGGCTTCGGGTACGAAAAAGACGATATGCGGATTGCCGACATTAACCCCGGCGCCATGCTCCAGCTCGTCCCACGCGACGGGCATGTCGCGCGTGTCCATCGGCATTGCGAGCGGGATATGCTCCCAGTCGAAGGTCGGCTCGCCGAGAACGACTTCGGCGCCGCCGTCTGCCGGCGTGACGCGCAGCATGCCGCCCAGTGTCTCGATCACCGCGGGCTGGCCGATCAGCGTCGCGACACAGCGCGTCGCATTGCCGCATGCCTCGACCTCGCTGCCGTCGGCGTTGAAGATGCGCATCTTCACATCCGCGCTCGCCGAGGGTTCGAGCAGGATCAGCTGGTCGCATCCGATGCCATGGCGGCGGTCGGCGATTGCATGCGCGCGCGCCGGCGTCATTTCGACGCTGTGCTCGCGCGCGTCGATCACGACAAAATCGTTGCCGAGGCCGTGCATCTTGGTGAAGCGATCTGCCATAGCTCGCGCATGTAAGGGCGCGGGCGCATGAAGTCTAGCGATGCGGGGACCGGCGCCCCCGCGTCACGCCGACTTGCGCAGCGGTTCGGCGTCGCTGGAGTCGGAACCCGTGCCGGGGCTGGTTGGCGGCACCATCGGTTCGCGCAGCAGGCCGCGGTCGGCGAGCAGACGTTCGGTGTCGGCGGCCGATGAGGCGCGGCCGAAATACCAGCCTTGCCCCTTGGAGCAGCCGAGCCGCGTCAGTTCGATCGCGGTCGCCTCATCCTCGACACCCTCGGCGGTGATGGGCATCGACAGGCTTTCGCCCAGCCGCACGATCGCGACGACGATCGCCTGCGCGTCGGGGCTGCCGCGCATCGCGGCGACGAAGCTGCGGTCGATCTTGATCCGGTCGAACGGCAGCGCGCGCAGGTGCGACAGCGAGCTGTAGCCGGTGCCGAAATCGTCGAGGCTCAGCGACACGCCCTGATTTTTGAGGCTGGTGACAATCGAGCGCACCAGCGGCAGATTCTCGAAGAGCGAGCTTTCGGTGATCTCGACCTCGAGCTGCGCGGCGGGGAAACCGACCTCGACGAGCAACTTGGTGAGTTTCTGGCTGAACCACGGGTCTTTCAGCTGCTGCGGCGAGATATTGACCGCGAGCATGATCGAGGGATCCCAGCGCTTGGCGATTTCCATCGCCTCGCGGATGACCTGTAGCGACAATTCGCCGATCAGGCCGCTTTCCTCGGCGACCGGAATGAAGCGTTCGGGCGGAATCATCCCATATTCGGGCGATTCCCAGCGCATCAGCATTTCAAAGCCGATCAGGCGCCCGCTGGCGATATCGACCTGCGGTTCGAAATGGGGAACGAATTCGCCGCGCGGCATACCGTCGCGAATGCCAGTCTCGATCTGATTGCGGACCTGCACGGCCATTTCCATCCCGGCCTCGAACCAGCAAAAGCGGTTCCGGCCTTCGTCCTTGCAATGGTACATCGCGATGTCGGCCTGGCGGACCATCGTCTCCATCGTGACGCTGGCATCGCTGGCGAGCGATATGCCGAGCGATGCGCCGACCCGGATCTGCTGCGCGTCATGCGTGACATTATTGTCGAGCACCATGACAAGTTCGGCGGCCAGTGCGTCGATATCGGCGCGCGCCGCGGGCTCGAAAACCAGCATCGCGACGAATTCGTCGCCGCCGAGCCGCGCCTTGGTGGCATTGGGCGGCAGCACGGCCGAGATGCGCTCGGCAGCGACCTGCAGCACGCGGTCGCCGGCGACGTGGCCGTGGATATCGTTGACGGTCTTGAAATGGTCGAGGTCGAGCAGAAACAGCGCGACCTGACGCCTTTCGGCGATCGCGTTCGCGATCTGCCGCTGACCCGTCGCCAGAAGTGCGCGGCGATTGAGAAAGCCGGTGAGGGGGTCGGTGTCGGCAAGGTAGCGGGCGCGCTGTTCGGCCTCGGTGCGTTCGCGGATTTCGCGATTGAGATCCTTGTAGCGCCGCCAGCCGAACAGGATCAGCGCGACGTTGAGGACAAGCGCGGCGGCGAGCGCGCGATCGGGGCCGCCGCCGATGCCGATCAGCGCGCGAACGGCTGCCTGCATTACATTGCTGCCCGTGCCCACGAACAGCAGGATCGCCGCAACGACGATGCCTCCGGCCACAATGTCGCGTTTGGCGCCCTCGCTGCGGTCGAATTGCTTCGGCGTCGATGTCATATCAAATTTCCCCACCATCGCGCGCTTATGGGCGCGAAGCGGTGAAATTTGAGTTAAGTGGAGAACCCCCTTCGTGGCGGGATCCCAGCAAGGATCGGCCGGGCTTGCCTAAATCCGGCTTTTTGCGTAAAGGCCCGGCGTTCGCACGCATTTTGCGTTCGGGCATATCGACATCCGCGACGGAAACACTGTCCACGGATACCGCTGGTTGGCGAGGTTTCGCTCACCGGCGTGTTTTGCGTTGCGGGGGTCATAAGCCAAGGATTTTGGACTGTGTTCGATAGTCTGAGCAGCCGTCTGGGCGATGTTTTCGGGAAGCTCCGCGGTCGCGGCGCGCTGACCGAGGCCGACGTGCGCGCCGCGATGCGCGAAGTGCGAATCGCCTTGCTCGAGGCCGACGTCGCGCTGCCCGTCGTGCGCAGCTTCATCGATCAGGTCACCGAACTCGCGATCGGCGCCAATGTCCTTCGCTCGGTCACCCCGGGGCAGCAGGTCGTCAAGATCGTCAGCGACGCGCTGACCGAGATGCTCGGCTCCGAAACCGCCGAGCTCGACCTCAACGTCACCCCGCCCGCCGTGATCATGATGGTCGGCCTTCAAGGCTCGGGTAAGACGACCACGACCGCGAAGATCGCGAAGCGGCTCAAGGAAAAAGACCGCAAAAAGGTGCTGATGGCGTCGCTCGACGTCAATCGCCCCGCCGCGCAGGAACAGCTTGCCGTCCTCGGCACCCAGATCGATGTCGCGACGCTCCCGATCGTTGCGGGTCAGGGCCCGGTCGAGATCGCGCAGCGCGCAATGCAGGCGGCGAAGCTGCAGGGCTATGACGTCCTGATGCTCGACACCGCGGGCCGCCTCCACGTCGATCAGCAGCTGATGGACGAGATGCAGGCGGTGTCGCGTACCGCCAATCCCGCCGAAACCCTGCTCGTCGTCGACAGCCTGACCGGCCAGGACGCGGTGCAGGTCGCGCAGCGCTTCACCGATCAGGTGCCGCTCACCGGCGTCGTGCTGACCCGCATGGACGGCGACGCGCGCGGCGGTGCCGCGCTCTCGATGCGCGCGGTCACCGGCAAGCCGATCAAATTCGCGGGCACGGGCGAAAAGCTCGACGGGCTCGAACTCTTCCAGCCGTCGCGTATCGCGGGCCGCATCCTTGGCATGGGCGACGTCGTCAGCCTCGTCGAGCGTGCTGCCGAAACGATCCAGGCCGAAGAGGCCGAGGCGATGGCGGCGAAGATGGCCAAGGGCCTCTTCGACCTCAACGACCTTCGCGCTCAGCTCAACCAGATGCGCCGCATGGGCGGTCTCGGCGCGCTCGCGGGGATGATCCCCGGGATCAAGAAGGCGCAGGTCGCGGCGGCGCAGGGCGGCGCCGACGACAAGATGCTGATCCACTTCGACGCGATCATGGGGTCGATGACCCCCAAGGAACGCGCGAAGCCCGAAATCCTGACCGCGAAGCGCAAGATCCGCATCGCCAACGGATCGGGCACGACGGTGCAACAGGTCAACAAGGTGCTGAAGATGCATCAGGAAATGGCCAGCGCGATGAAGAAAATCCGCAAGATGGGCGGGCTCAAGGGCCTTGGCGCGCTGTTCGGCAAGGGCGGCGGCATTCCCGGTATGGGCGGCCCAGGTGGTTTTGGCGGCGGCGGTGGCGGCCTCCCCGGTCTCGGCGGCGGCGGATCGATCCCACCCGAACTTGCCAATTTGATGAATAAAAAGAAGTAATTACACCCGAATTTCAGTTTAGAAGTAAAAGGAAAATATCATGGCTACTGCTATTCGCCTCGCTCGCGGCGGTTCTAAAAAGCGCCCTTATTACAAGATCGTCGTCGCCGATTCGCGCAGCCCGCGCGACGGCCGCTTCATCGAGCGTATCGGCAGCTACAACCCGCTGCTCGCCAAGGACAATCCCGAGCGCATCAAGCTCGACGCCGACCGCGCGAAGCATTGGCTGAGCGTTGGCGCCCAGCCGAGCGACCGCGTCGCCCGCTTCCTCGACGCCGCCGGTGTCCAGGAACGCGCCGCGCGTAACAACCCGAACAAGGCTGTCCCGGGCGAAAAGGCCAAGGAACGCGCCGAAGAAAAGGCGCAGAAGCTGATCGACGCCGAAGAAGCCGCAGCAGCCGCTGCCGCCGCTCCGGCCCCCGAACCCGAAGCCGTCGAAGAGGCTGCCCCGGAAGTGGCTGCTGAAGAAGCTGCCCCCGAAGCGCCCGGTGCTGAAGAAGCTGCTGCTCCTGCCGCCGCAGAATCGGACGCGACCGGTTCGGTGAAGAGCGAAGCGACCGCCGAGGCCGTTGCCGAAGCCGTTGCCGACGAAACCCCGGCCGACGCGACCGCCGACGACGCGACCGCAATGGCCGAGCAGGCTGCCGAAGGCGGCCCGGCCGAAGCAGCCCCGGCTGCCGAGGAAGCGCCTGCTGCAGAAGCCGGCGAAGAAGAAGCCAAGGCCTGATCTTGGCTGACGCCCATCGCCCCGTCACTCTCGCTGCCATTGCTGGCGCGCATGGGGTGCGGGGCGAGGTGCGCCTCAAACTATTTGGCGAAGGCGCGGAGGCTCTCCGCGCCTTTTCCGTTTTCGACGCGGGGGAGCGCAAGCTGACCTTGAAGTCGGTGCGACCCGCCAATCAGGGCGCGGTCGCGACCTTTGCCGAGATCACCGACCGCAGCGGCGCCGAAGCCTTGCGCGGCACCCTCCTCACCGTCCCGCGTTCGGCGCTGCCGCCGCTGGGCGAGGGCGAATATTATCATCACGACCTGCTCGGTCTGCCCTGCGTATCGACCGACGGCAGCGCGGTCGGCGAAGTCGTCGCGATCGACAATTTCGGCGCGGGCGACATCCTCGAAATCGCGAAGCCCGACGGCAAGCGCTTCATGGTCCCGATGAACGACAAGGCCGTACCCGAATGGGGCGAGCAGGTGGTAATTTCCGCCGACTATGTCGAATGAGCCGGATCGCGGTTCTTTCCGATATCCATGGCAATCTCCCGGCGCTCGAAGCGTGCGTAGACGACGCGAAGCGGCGCGGCTGCGACAGCTTCATCAATCTGGGCGATATCTTGTCGGGGCCGTTATGGCCGGTCGAAACCGCCGCCTTCCTGCGCCCGCTCGACTGGCCGACGATTGCCGGCAACCATGAACGCCAATTGCTGACCCAGACGCGCGATCAAATGGGCGATTCGGATCGTTTCGCCGACGCTGCGATCGGCGAAAGTGAGCGCGCGTGGCTTCGGACGCTGCCGCCGGCGCTCGCGTGGCGGCGCGATATCTATCTGTGCCACGGGACGCTGGGCAGCGATCTCGACTATATGCTCCATGATGTGGGCGAAGCCGCGGTCAGCGATACGCCGCCGCATGCGGTCGCCGCGCGCGTGGCCGGCCGGGGCGAACGGCTGATCCTGTGCGGCCATACGCATGTGCCGCGTCGGGTAAAGCTGCCCGACGGACGGACAGTGGCCAATCCGGGCAGCGTAGGACTTCCCGCTTATGACTGGGACCGGCCGCACTATCATGTCATGGAAACCGGATCGCCAGCATCACGCTATGCGGTCGTCGACGGCGACACGCTCGACGTCGATCTGATCGCGGTCGCCTATGACCATGAAACGGCTGCCCGGAAAGCCGAGAGCGAAGGTCGCAGCGATTGGGCGATCGCGCTGCGCACCGGTCGCGCCCGATAGCGGTGTTGCGACGATCAGGTGCAAATGATAGCGATATGACATCCTGAAGGGGGACTTCATGCGCTTGAAAACCGGACTTTTCCTCGCTGCCCTGCTTGTGGCGCCACTTTCCGCGCAGGCGCAGGAGGTTGCCCCCAAAACGCTCGATCAACTGGCGCCCGAGATCGACGCGCTGTTCGCGAAATTTCAGGCCGAGCAACATGTCCCGGGCCTCGTCTATGGCATCGTCAAGGACGGCAAGCTTGCCTATGTGAAGGGCATCGGTGTCCAGAATATCACCGACAAGCGCCCCGTCACCGCCGACAGCCTGTTCCGCATCGCCTCGATGACCAAGGCGTTCACCGCGCTGTCGATCCTGAAACTGCGCGACGACGGCAAGCTGCGTCTCGACGATCTCGCCGAGCAATATGTTCCCGAGATGAAGGACTGGATCTATCCGACGAAAGACAGCCCGCGCATACGCATCCGCGATCTGCTCCAGCATGTCGGCGGGCTCGTGACCGACGATCCGTGGGGCGACCGGCAACAGGTGCTGCCGCAAGACGACTTCACGAAAATGATCGCGGCAGGCGTGCCGTTCAGCCGCGTTCCGCAAAGCCAGCATGAATATTCGAACTTCGGCTATGCGCTGCTCGGCCGGATCGTCGCCAATGCGTCGGGCATGAACTATACCGACTATGTCCAAAAGACGATCCTGAACCCGCTCGGCATGACGAGCAGCGGCTATGATGCGCCCAAAGCGCCGAAGGCGCGCTACGCGATCGGCTATCGCTGGGAAAATGATCGCTGGACCGCCGAGCCCGAGATGATCGACGGCGCATTCAACGCGATGGGCGGGTTGCAGGTCAGCGCGAACGACTATGCGAAATGGGTCGCCTTCCTCCTCTCGGCCTGGCCGGCGCGCGACGATGCCGACAATGGCCCGGTCAAGCGCGCGACCGTCCGCGAAATCGCGCAGGGGTCGAACTTCACCGCGGTGGTCAACCGCAATGGCGCGAGCGGCGCCGACGCGTGCAAATTGTCGAGCGCCTATGGCATGGGCTGGCGCGTCGCGCAGGACTGCGACCTCGGGCTGACACTCGCGCATGGCGGCGGCTATCCGGGCTATGGCAGCCATGTGATGCTGATGCCCGACCATGGCGTCGGCGTGTTCGCGCTCGCCAACCGCACTTACGCCGGGCCGTCGGGCGCGGCTTGGGACGCGGCGGTCGCGATCGACAAGGCGGGATTGCTCGAAACGCGGGCCGTGCCGGTGTCACCGCCAGTGGCGGAAGCCTATGCGGCGGCAAGGGCAGCTTATGCCGCGGGCGACCTTGCACCGCTCGATGGCAAGCTCGCCATGAACTTCCTGCTCGATCGCTCGGCCGAGAATTGGAAGGCCGAATTCGCCAAGCTGAAAGCCGAGGTGGGGGCATGCCCCACCGACGAACCGCTCGCTCCAACCGGCTCGATGTCGACGGCCTTCCGCCTCAATTGCGAAAAAGGCAAACTCGACGGGGTCTTGCTGCTCGCACCGACGTCGCCCGTGACGATTCAGGCGCTGCGTTTTCGTGTCGTGCCGCCCGAAGCGCGCTGATATCGACGGGGTGGGGCCTTTAGCAAGGGACGACCCCACCCCGTTTTCCCTGGACCTTGAGAGGGGGCAGGGGTTTCTTATCGCGCCCGGCGCTTGGTGCGCACGCCGCAGCGGGCCGCCACGCGGGTGAAGGCGCTGTCTTCGCCCGGCGCACTCGGCAAGGCGATCCATTCGCCGAGGCGCCGGAAGGGGGTCGCGAGCCATTTGAGGCCGCGGGTGATGTCGGCGCTGAACTGGTCATGACCTTCATTCCAGGCGCGCATGAAATGCTCGTCTTTCATCGTTCATCTCCTTTCGCTTGATGAGGAGAATATGCCTGGCAATGCGCCGCGCCGCCAACAAAAGGCGTAGACCATATCATAAGTCTGACTTATAAGGTCGCATGGCCCGACTGCCGCCCCTTGCCGCCGTGCGAACCTTTGAAGCGGCCGGTCGTTTGCAGAATTTCTCGCGCGCTGCGGAGGAGCTGGGACTGACGCAGGCGGCGGTGAGTTATCAAATCCGCCAATTGGAAGACCGGCTCGGCCGCGCGCTGTTCGTGCGCGAGAAAGGCCGCGTGCGCCTCTCCGAAACCGGGCAGCGGCTGCTCCCCGCGATCAGCAATGCCTTTGCCTCGATGGGCGATGCCTTCGCCGCGCTCGGCAGCGACGAAGCCGATGTGCTGACGATCAGCGCGATGACGACTTTTGGCGGCACCTGGCTCAGCGCGCGCATCGGCGGCTTCCAGCTTGCCTATCCCGACCTGGCCGTTCGCATGCTGCTGAACAATGATCTCGTCGATTTCGACGCCACCAACGTCGACGTCGCGATCCGCGTCGGTCGCGGATATTGGCCGGGCCTGCGTACCGACTTTCTCTATCGCAGCCACGTCACGCCGATTTGCGCGCCCGCCTTTCTCGAACTGAACCGCGTCGAAACGCCTGCCGATCTGCTGCGTGTCGATCGCCTTGCACCCAATGACCCCTGGTGGGCGGGCTGGTTCGCCGCTGCGGGTGTGGTCAGCGGCCCTTTGCCCCAACGTCGCGGCATCGAACTCGACAGCCAGCTGCAGGAGGCGAGCGCGGTGCAGGGCGGCTATGGCATCGCGATGATGACACCGCTGCTCTGGCGCGCCGAACTCGACGCCGGGCGGCTGGTTCAGCCCTTCGAGGCGCTTTTCCAGCCCGGGACGGCCCATTTCCTCGTCCACCGCGAGAATCGCGTCGGGGTGCGCAAGATCGAGCGGTTCCGCGAATGGCTGCACGCCGAGATGGAGAAGGATCGCCACCTGCTCCCCGAGGCGCTATGGCAGCCGCTGCCATGAGTTTCACCGCCGTTCCCCTGACCCTATACCCCGACATGTTCCCCGGTCCGCTGGGGCACAGCATGGCGGGGCGCGCGCTCGAAAGCGGGACGTGGAATTGCGCGCCGGTGCAGATCCGCGACTTCGCGACCGACAAGCACCGCACCGTCGACGATACGCCCGCGGGGGGCGGCGCGGGGATGGTGCTGAAGGCCGACGTCCTCGGCGCGGCGATCGACCATGCGGTCGCGACGCATCCCGGCCTGCCGATCCTTGCGATGACGCCGCGCGGGACCCCGATCACCCAGCGCCGCGTGCGCGATCTGGCGGGAGGGCCCGGCGCGGTCATCCTCTGCGGGCGTTTCGAGGGGTTCGACGAGCGGATCTTCGCGGCGCGGCCGATCGAAGAAGTGTCGATGGGCGACATCATCCTGTCGGGCGGCGAGATGGGCGCGCTGCTTTTGCTCGATGCCTGTATCCGGCTGCTTCCCGGCGTGATGGGTGCGTCGGCGAGCGGCGACGATGAATCGTTCGAGCAGGGGCTGCTCGAATATCCGCACTACACCCGGCCGGTCAGCTGGGAGGGGCACGACATTCCCGATGTGCTGCGATCGGGCGATCATAAAAAGATCGCCGCGTGGCGGAGCGAGCGCGCCGCAAGCGACACGCAGGCGCGCCGCCCCGACCTGTGGCAGGCCTATGTCGCCGAACGCGGCGGGCGATAGCGCAGCAACACCCATGGCACTTTCGTGCTGTCGAACATCAGCCGGCTTTTCTGTTGGGTAAAGGGCGGCATATGATCGCCCACGATCAATATGTCGGTGGGCGGAAAATCGGGGCGACTGGCCATCGCCGCCAGCGCCGCCGCCGTGTCGTCCCAGATCGAAAAGAGACGACAGACCTGCGGATAGTCGCTGTCGAGCACGGGCCCCAGCTGGCGGCAATCCTTGGTGCGCAATTCATGGTTGGCCACGACCGGCAGATGCGAATTGAGCGTCAGCCAGTAAATGAACTGCGGCTGTTTCGCTGCGGCCAGATCGCGCCCGATCAGCCGCGGGATATCGCGATCGCACGCGCCGGGGAAAACATTCGGGCAATGCCCCGCGCCCTGACTCTCGATCGCATCGCGGAAGCTCATCCGCTCGAACCCGATCAGCGGATACCAGATGTCGCGGTCGAAGAATTTGGGCGAAAAGCCGTGGAAGGCGTGCGTCCGGTATCCGCGCCGGGCCAGCGTCGCGGGCAGGCAGCCGGGGTCGGGCGCGACAATATCCGGATAATCGCCCCATCGCTGGCACAGTTCGCGAATTTCGCCCTTGGTCGTCGAATTATAGAAGGTCGTGCTGCCCTGGCTGATCTCGAATCTCTGCGCGAGTTCGCGGCGCGTCCATATGGCATCGAGCCGCGTTCGCAGCGTGGCTTCTGCCGGCAGTCCCATCGCCTCGACGACGACGATCATGACATGCCTTTTGCCGTTGGCGAGCTTCAAAAAATCGGTCTGCTGCGTTGCCGAGGTGAAGGGGGCGTCGGCGGGCGCCAGCCGGTTATACGATGTCGCCCCGTCGCGCGCCCGGATATAGTCGGCCTGTGCCAGCGTGAAGGTCAGCGCGGCGGCGGCAAGCATCCATTGCGGTCCGCGCAGATGGTTCGGCTGGCGAAGCTGGCGTGCGGCAAAGGCCAGCACGAGAATCAGCAGCCCTGCGCCGATCAGATATTCGGGCGACGCGGCGGGGCGGATATCGAGCACGAGCGCGATCACCGACAGGATCATGCTGATGTGCATATTGAACATGCTCGCGATGAACATGAGCGTCAGATAGAGAAGAAGGCCGGCGAAGGCGGCAAGACGGAACCAGTATCCGAACCAGCTCGCGACAAAACCTATCGCCGCGCACAGCCAGATTTCGGGTGCGCGCATCGGGCCGCCCATGATCGTGATCGGCAGGAAGGGCAGGTTGGGCAGCAGCATCCAGCACAGCGCCCAGTTCAGGAAAGCTGCCAGCCCGGCGCCCCCGTCGGGCGCGAAAGCGCGGCGCGCGAACGGCTTTATGGCGATCATTGGCTGCATCGGGTCCCTCCCGCATCATCCATGGCGTATTTTGGTTAACGCCCGTTTAAGCGGTGCGCGTCCGCGGCCCCCGCAACCCCTTGCATTTCGTCTCTTTCCGGCGTAGTGGCCGCGGCTTCAAGCGGAGCCGGGCGAATCGCATTTCTTGCGCATGCCCGTTCCTCCGCGCATCCCCGACCGGTCATCCGGGCGGGGCGCAGGGTTCCCGAAGTGCTGCGATCGGGGGATCATGCGACGATAAACGGTTACGCAGGCCGGACCTTTGGGAGCGTCATATCGATGCTCGGGCCCGACCTGCCTCTGGCGCGCGGCGACAAGAAAAGGACTAGAGGACATGAACCTCATCCAGACGATCGAAGCCGAAGAAATTGCCAAAGCGGCAAAGACCATTCCGACCTTCCGTCCCGGCGACACGCTGAAAGTCGGCGTGAAGGTGGTCGAAGGCGAACGCACCCGCGTTCAGAATTTCGAAGGCGTGTGCATCGCACGCTCGAACAAGGGCATGGGCTCCAACTTCACCGTGCGCAAAATGTCGTTCGGCGAAGGTGTCGAGCGCGTGTTCCCGCTCTATTCGCCCAACCTCGACAGCATTACCGTCATCCGCAAGGGTGCCGTGCGTCGTGCGAAGCTTTACTATCTTCGTGGCCGCACAGGTAAATCGGCGCGTATTGCGGAGCGCCGCGATTACCGGCCGGAAGCCAGCGAGGGCTAAGGGAGACTTTCCCAACCCCAAGCGAAAACAGCTTTCCAAAACGACCGGTTCCGCCAAGGCGCAGAACCGGTCGTTTTTATTTGGGCAAAGCGAATTTGATGCAGCATTTCCCGTCCTTCCAACCGACACGGCGCGCCTTCATCGGCGCGGTGCTGGCGCTTGGCGTGTCGGGCGAAGCGCTGGCGGCGACCAATGCGCAGCGCGTCGTCGCGGCAGCGCGGAAGCAGGTCGGCGTCACGCTGCATTATGATCCCGCCTACAGCATGCTCGCGTTCCCGAACGGCGACGTCGACCGCGCAAAGGGCGTGTGCACCGACGTCGTCATCCGCGCCTTCCGCGATGCGCTGGGACTGGACCTGCAGGCCCTTGTAAACGCCGACATGCGCGCCAATTTTACGGTCTATCCGAAAAACTGGGGCCTCGGCCGCCCCGACCGCAATATCGACCACCGCCGCGTCCCCAATCTCGCGACCTTCTGGCGGCGGCAGGGGGCGGGGCTGCCCGTCACCGACAATCCGGCCGACTGGCGGGCGGGCGATATCTTCACCGCGCTGGTCGGTGGGCGCCTGCCGCACACCGGCATCGTGTCCGACCGCAAGGACACGACCGGCACCCCGCTCGTCCTCCACAATATCGGGGGCGGCACGCGCGAGGAGGACGCGCTTTTCGACCACCGGCTGACCGGCCATTTCCGCTGGAAAGTCTGACCTTCGTTTTCAATCACGGTTCATACGCTGAGGAGTGAGTAAATGGGTTATCGTATCGTTGTCGCCGGAGCCACGGGCAATGTCGGGCGCGAAGTGCTCGCCATTCTCGCCGAGCGTGAGTTTCCGATCGAGGAACTCGCAGTTGTCGCCTCGTCGCGCAGCCAGGGACTCGACATCGAAATCGGTGACACCGGCCGCACGGCCAAATGCCAGAATATCGACAATTTCGACTGGGCCGGCTGGGACATGGCGATCTTTGCGATCGGCAGCGAAGCGACCGCGATCCACGCGCCCAAGGCTGCCGCCGCGGGATGCGTCGTGATCGACAACTCGTCGCTCTATCGCATGGACCCCGACGTGCCGCTGATCGTGCCCGAAGTGAACCCCGACGCGATCGACGGCTATACGAAGCGCAATATCATCGCGAACCCCAATTGCTCGACTGCGCAGATGGTCGTCGCGCTGAAGCCGCTCCACGATGCCGCAAAGATCACGCGCGTCGTCGTCTCGACCTATCAGTCGGTGTCGGGCGCGGGCAAGGCGGGCATGGACGAGTTGTGGAACCAGACGCGCCAGATCTTCGTCGGCGACGAAAAGGACGTTCAGAAGTTCACCAAGCAGATCGCGTTCAACGTCATCCCGCACATCGACAGCTTCCTCGACGACGGCTCGACCAAGGAAGAGTGGAAGATGGTCGTCGAAACGAAGAAGATCCTCGATCCGAAGATCAAGGTCACCGCGACCTGCGTGCGCGTGCCGGTGTTCGTCGGCCATTCGGAAGCGATCAATATCGAGATGGAAAATGAGCTGTCGGCCGAGGACGCCCAGCGCATCCTGCGCGAAGCCCCCGGCGTAGTCCTCCACGACAAGCGCGAAGACGGCGGTTATATCACCCCGGTCGAATGTGTCGGCGACTTCGCGACCTTCGTGTCGCGCGTGCGTGAAGACCCCACGGTCGAAAACGGCCTCAACCTCTGGTGCGTCAGCGACAATTTGCGCAAGGGCGCGGCGCTGAACGCAGTGCAGATCGCCGAACTGCTGGGGCGTAGGCACCTGAAGAAGGGCTAAAGGTAAATCCTCCCTGTCGCGCAGCGATGGGGAGGGGGACCGCTCGCGACGCGAGTGGTGGAGGGGCCGCGACGGTTGCGCCAAAGCCACTCCGTCAGCCTCTTCGAGGCTGCCACCTCCCCATGGCTTCGCCACAGGGAGGATCGCCTTGGCCTCCGCGGGGCATTCACGCTATGTCGTTGAAATGACCACCCCCTACATCTTCACCCGTGCCCTCTGCCGCGCGCCCGCCCGTTCGGCGGTCAAGGGCATCCGCGCCGACGGCGGCCCCGACCCCGATTTCTACGGCCTCGTCGCCGAGCATGAGGCCTATGTCGCGACGCTGCGCGAGCTTGGCTTGGCGGTCGAGGTCCTCGAACCGCTCGACGAGTTTCCCGACGCGCTGTTTACCGAAGATGTCGCGCTCACCTTTCCCAAGGGCGCGATCCTGCTCCGCCCCGGCGCGCCAAGCCGTGCGGGCGAGGTTGCGCATATCCGCGGGGCTCTTGCCGCGCACCACGCCCGCCTCCTCGAAATGACCGGCCCGGGATACGCCGATGGCGGCGACATTTTGCGCCTCGCCGACCGCGTGATCATCGGCCTCTCGGCGCGCACCGACCGCACCGGCGCCGAAGAACTCGCCGGCCTGCTCGGCAAGCTCGGCTACCGCGCCGAGATCGCCGAAACCCCGTCGGGCGTTCTCCATTTCAAAACCGGCTGCGGGCTGATCGACGAACGCACGATCCTCGCCGTCCCCGCGCTCGCCGACTGTCCCGAGTTCGCCGGGCTGGAGGTCGTAACGACTCCGCCGGGCGAGGAACCTGCGGCGAATATCCTGCGCATCCGCGATACCATCCTCGTCGGCGACGGCTGGCCCGCGACGCACGCCCTGCTCGCCGCGCGCGGCATCGAAGTCCGCCCGCTCCCGACCGACCAGATCGCGCATATCGACGCGGGGCTCAGCTGCATGTCGCTGCGCTGGTGACCGCCACTCCGCCCGCGCAGCGCCGCCTGTTCGGCCTGCTCCTCATGTTGCTGCTCTTTGCGCAGATCGACCAGCCGTATCCCGAGATCGCGCTGCTCCAGCATATCCCGACGATGCTTCTGATCGTTGCGTCGCCCTGGTTGCTGCGCCGCTGGCCGATGTCGACCGCGTCGGTCGCCTGCATCGTCCTCTTCATGGCGCTCCACACGCTCGGCGGGCGCTATGCGTACAGCAACGTCCCCTACGACGAATGGGCGCGCGCGCTGACCGGCACCGGCCTGTCGGACGCCTTCGGCTGGAGCCGTAATCATTATGACCGCTTCGTCCATTTCGCCTTCGGCGCGCTGTCGGTGATCCCGGTCGCCGAAATCGCGAGGCGCTGGGGCGGGCTTGGCGCCCGCGGCGCAGCCCTGACCGTGCTGGCCTGGGTGCTGGCAATATCGTGCCTCTACGAAATCTTTGAATGGCTACTTACCATCGTGGCGGCGGGGGAGACCGCCGACCGCTACAACGGGCAACAGGGCGACATCTGGGACGCGCAAAAGGATATGGCGCTCGCGACCCTCGGTGCGATATTGGTGATGGCGATGGGGCCGGTCATTCGGAACAGGAGATAGGCGATGCGCAAGTTTACGACCCTCGCAATCATTGCATTGCTCGCTGCGTGCAAACCCGCCGCGGACAAGGCGCCTGCCGACGCCGAACCGGCCGCCCCAGCGGTCCCCGCAGCCAAGGCCGATGGCCCCGCCGCGGCGACCACCGCGGTCAGCCTCGACGGCGAGGGGCTTCGCTTCGTCGACAAGACCAGCGGCAAGACCAGCCTGCTCGCTTTTGGCGTCCCGCGTGCGCAGGCCGAAACCGCGCTCGCCAACGTCGCGGGCAAGGAAGACGACCGCAGCACCAATGAGGAATGCGGTGCGGGGACGATGGAATTCACGCGCTACGATGCGATGACGCTGAACTTCCAGGGCGGCAAGTTCGTGGGCTGGTTCCTCGGCAATGAACCCGGCGCCGCGACCTACTCGACGATGAGCGGGATCGCCGTGGGCACGACGCGCGCCAAGGCGTCCGAATCGGTCTCGATCGTCGATCTGGAAGACAGCACGCTGGGCGAGGAATTCAGCATCGGCACCGGCGAAAAGGTCATCGGCGGCATGTTCGCCGCGCCGGGAGATGCGGCGAAGATCGACGCGCTGTTCGCTGGCACCAACTGCTTCTTCCGATAACTCAGTTATAGAAACGGCCGGCAATCGATCGATTGCCGGCCGTTTCGGGCTTTCGCCAAATTCCCGGCAGGATTCGAACCTGCCTCCTCCACCTTCCGAAAGGGGTGCACCATCCAGCTGTGCTACGGGACCACAATATTGTCTATCTGGGCGCAGGTCGCTCCAATTCAAGGGCGGTTGCCAGGTAAATTCCCTAATGCCCCATATCGGCTGCCGACGCCTTCGGCCCGCCGGGCTTCGGCGGGCGTAGCACCAGCACCAGCGGCACCGATGCCAGTGTGACCCACATCATCAGCCAGAAATCGTCGATATAGGCGACCATTGCCGCCTGCCGGTTGATCTCGGCATTGACCATCGCCATCGCCGCGTCGCCCGCGATGCCGAAGCGGTCGGCGGTCGACGGGTCGAGCAGGCCGACCGAGCTGTTGGTGACATGCGCCGCCAGATCCTCATGGCTCGTCTGGATATTCGCGCCGAGCAGGGTCGTGACGACCGAGATACCGACCGATGCGCCGATGCTGCGGAACAGGTTTAGCAGGCTCGACCCGTCGGTGCGATACTGCGGCTCGATCGTCGCGAACGCCATGGTGTTGAGCGGAATGAAGATCAGCCCCATGCCGAGCCCCTGTACCAGCCCGCTGATGATCACCGGCTGCATCCCCATGGCGAGCGACCAGTGGCTCATCTGCCACAGCGAATAGGCGGCGATCAGCAGACCGGTGCCGACCATCCAGCGCGCGTCGATCTTGCCGAGCAACTGCCCCGCGACCCACATGCTCGCGAGGATGCCGATCCCGCGCAGCGCGAGAACGACGCCGGTGTCGATCACCGGCCAGCCGAACAGATTCTGCAGCATCGGCGGCAGCAGCGCCATCGACGCGAACATCACGACGCCGATCACGATCATGAAACCCATCGCGGTGACGAGATTGCGATCGGCGAGCATCGCGCGGCTGAACAAGGGCGCGCGCGAAGTGAGCATATGGATGACGAACATCCACAGGCACGAGACGGCAACGCCCAGCTCGATCCAGATTTCGATGCTGTCGAACCAGTCCTGATGCGCGCCCCGGTCGAGCATCAGCTGGAGCGCGGCGAGCCCCAGCGCGAGCATCGAGAAACCGAACAGGTCGAACCGCCGCGTGACGCTGCGGGTTTTGGGGAGCAGCGCCCACATCATCGCGAGCGTGATCAGCCCGACGGGCAGGTTGACGTAGAAGACCCAGCGCCAGTTGACGCTTTCGGTCAGCCAGCCGCCCAATATCGGCCCCAGGATCGGCCCGATCATGATCCCCATGCCCCAGATCGACATCGCGCGCGCGTGGCGTTCTGGCGGATTGATGTCGAGCATCACCGATTGCGACAGCGGCCCGATAAACGCCGCGCTGATCCCCTGCAGGAAGCGGAAGGCGACCATCTGCTCGAGCGACTGCGCCGCGCCGCATGCCATCGAAGCGATGATAAAGCCGACGATCGCGGCCATGAACAATTCGCGCCGCCCGATGCGGTCGGCGAGCCAGCCGGTAATCGGCATCGCGACCGCCGAGGCGAGGATATAGCTCGTCAGCACCCACGTCACCGTCTCGCTCGTCGCGCCGAGCGCCGATTGCATATGCGGAATCGCGACATTGGCGATCGTCGTGTCGAGGATCTGCATGATCGACGCGCCCATCACCGCGACGGTCAGCAGGCCGCGATGGCGCACCCGCTCGTGCAGCGGAATGCTGTCGTCGTCAGGAAGCGCCGCGGCGGATGGGCGGCGGGGAAGGGCGTTGCTCGCCACGGAACCTTACTTTGTAAACACCCGGACATCGGCCGAAAGCCCCGCGATCATGTCGCGCGCGGGCTTTTCGTCGAAGGCGATGCGCACTGGTACGCGCTGCGTTACCTTGACCCAATTGCCGGTGGCATTTTGCGCCGGCAGCACCGAAAACTCGCTGCCGGTGCCCGCGCCGATCGTCAGCACATGGCCGCGTACCTTCAACCCCGGATAGGCGTCGAAGCTGATTTCGGCGCGCTGACCGACGCGCATGTCGGCGAGGTCGGTCTCCTTGAAATTGGCCTCGACCCAGGGACGGCCGGTATCGACCAGCGTTACCGCGGGTAGCCCCGCGACCATCATCTGCCCGACCTGCAGCCGGTCCGACTGCGCGATGCGCCCGGCGCTCGGCGCACGAACCGTGGTGCGGCCGAGGTTTACCTCGGCCTGCGAGCGCTGGACGCGCGCCGCCTCGACCTGCGGATTGATCCCGCTCGACGGGCCGCCGGCAAGCTTGCTGCGCGCTTCGGCCGCGGCGGCTTCGGTCTGGCGGACGCGTTCGCGCGCCTGCGCAACCGCATGGCGTGCCGCGTCATAGGCTGCCCTGGTGGTGAAACCTTTCTCCATCAGCGCCGCCTGACGCTGGAAGGTGACCTCGGCAAATTTGACGTCTTCGCGCGCCGCGGCGATGTCGACGCTCGAGGTGTTCGCGCTCGCCGACAGGTTGCCGACCTCCACCTCGGCCGCGTCGATCGCGGCGGTCGCCTGCGCCACCGTCAGCGCATAGGGTTCGCCGTCGATGCGGAACAGAAGCTGGCCCTTCGTCACCTGCTGGCCGTCGCGCACGGCGACCTCGGTGATCCGCCCGCCGACCTCGGCCGCGACCGACACCTTGTCCATCTGGACATAGGCATTGTCGGTCGACACCGAGCCGCCGCTCGTCAGCCACCAGCCGGCACCGCCCGCGATCAGCGCAAGCGGGAGGCCGAACATCAGCAGACGCGTGCCCCAGCTCGCCTTGGGGCCGGCCTCTGCCGCCGTCGATGCGGCGGGCAGCGGATCGGCTTTTGGTGCGGCCTTGGGCGGCGTGGCGTCTTCGGCTTTCGGGCGCGAGGGGGAGAGCTGGTCCATCAGGCGGTCTCTTTTTCTTTTTGGCATATACGGCGGGACAGATTGGCGCGGACGCGTTCGACCAGGTCGATCAGCTGGTCGCGTTCGGCGGCGCTCAACCCCTCGGTGGCTTCGGCGGTCAGCGCGTCGGCCGTCTCGCGCATCCCGCCGAGCAATTCGCCCGCGCGCGGGGTCAGATAAAGCTGCCAGGCGCGCCGGTCGGCGGGATCGGCGCGGCGTTCGACCAGCTCGGCCTCGACCAGCCGGTCGACCATCCGCGACAGGGTGATCGGCTCGACCTCGATCAGTTCGGCGAGCGGCCCCTGACGGATTCCCTCGTGCCGTTTCAGGTAGGTGATCAGCCGCCATTGCAATGCGGTGATGCCGCTGCCCTTCGTGCGCGCGTTAAACGAACGCCGGAACAGCCGCGCGGTGTCGTTCAACAGAAATCCGATTGTTTCGCTCATAGACTAAGACATAATAGCAATTGCTACTATACTCAACACCATCGACGATGTGCGCAGCGATAGAAAAGTTGCGTATCGGACCAATCACTTGCTCGCGCCCTTGCCGCGCGTCCACCCTTCCGGCAGGATGACGTCATGACACTGACCGCCGACCTCTTCTGGTCTTTTCGTTCGCCGTACAGCTATCTTGCTATCGGCCGTTACCGTGCGCTGGCCGCCAGCCATGACGTGACCATCAGTCTGCGTCCCGTCTACCCGCTCGCGATCCGCCAGCCCGACTTCTTTGAACGCAACCACCCCAATTGGTTGAGCTACACGGTGCGCGACATGATCCGCGTCGCCCAGTTTCACGGGATTCCCTTTGGCCCACCGCGTCCCGATCCGATCGTGCAGGATCTGAAGACGCGCGCGATTGCCGCCGAGCAGCCTTATATCTATCGCCTGACGCGGCTTGGACAAGCAGCCGCGCGGCGCGGCAAGGGCCTCGCATTTGCGCATGAAGCGGCGCAGCTCATCTGGGGCGGGGCGCAGGACTGGCATCTTGGCGATCATCTGGCGAGGGCGGCGCAGCGCGCCGGACTGGATTTGGCGGAACTTGATGCCGAGGCGGAGAGCGATGCCGACGCGCTCGACAATGAGGTCGCCGCCAACCAGGTAGCGCTCGAGATCGCCGGCCATTGGGGGGTGCCGACATTGGTGTTCGATGGCGAGCCCTTCTTTGGGCAGGACCGCATCGAAATGGCGAAATGGCGGATGGAGCAAAAGGGGCTGCGACCGCGCTGATCGGCGCTTGCCGAACCGGATAACAAGGGCGCATAGCGCGGGGCATGATGATCGAAGCGCAATATTTCGAGGCACGCGACGGCGTGCAACTGGCGTGGCGCGAAACGGGCGAAGGTCGCCCGCTGTTCCTGCTTCATGGCCTGTTTTCCAGCGGCGAAGTCAACTGGATCAAATTCGGTACCGCTGCACAGGTCGCTGCGGCCGGATATCGCGTGATTATGCCCGATCTGCGCATCCATGGGTCGAGCGACGCGCCGCATGACGAAGAATTCTACCCGCAAGACATATTGGTGCGCGACCTTGAAGATCTGATCGCGCATCTTGCCCTCAAAGATTTTGATCTCGGCGGCTTTTCGCTTGGCGCACGGACCAGCGTTCGCGCGGTGGTGGCGGGCATGAAGCCGCGCCGTTTGATCCTCGGCGGCATGGGACTGGCCGGACTTGCCGGCTGGCAGAAACGCGGACAATTCTTCAAACGCGTCATCGCCGAATATGAAACGGCAAAGCGCGGCGACGACACATGGATGTCGATCCAGTTCATGAAGACGATGAAGGTCGACCGCATCGCGGCGGGCCATCTGCTGGGCAGCTTCACCGACACGCCGCCCAACGCGCTCGCCGGGTTGACGATGCCCGTGCTCGTCGTGTGCGGGGCCGACGATCAGGACAATGGGTCGGCGCCCGAACTTGTCGCGGCGCTTGCCGATGCGCGGCTCGCCACGATTCCGGGGACCCACATGTCGAGCGTGACCCGGCCCGAACTCGGTGAAGCGATCGTGGCGTTCCTGACGGCTTGACCGGACTCGCGGCAAGCGCCTAGCTGTTGCCATTGCGCCAAAGAGCGCTGTGAAAACAAGCAGAGGACGCACCCCATGAAAGCCATGATTTCCAGCCTGTCGCTGGCCCTGTCGCTCGCGGTCACCGGTCCCGCCTTTGCCGCGGAACAGAAGCCTGCCGCATCGACGGCGAAGGCTGCGAAGCCCACCGCGGCCGACGCCGACGCATTCATCGCTGCCGCCGAAAAGGACTTGTTCGACTATACGGTCGAGGCGAGCCAGGTGAACTGGGTCAACAGCACCTATCTGACCGAGGATACCGATGCGATGGCATCGCGGATCAACGCTGTCGGCACCGAAAAATCGGTCAAATATGCGCTCGAAGCGGCGAAGTATAAGGATGTTCCCGGCCTCAGCGCCGACACCAGGCGCAAGCTCGATATCCTCCGCACCGGCCTCGTTCTGCCCGCGCCGACAAAGCCCGGCGCCGCGACCGAGCTGAACCAGATCGCAACCGACCTCCAGTCGCAATATGGCAAGGGCCGCGGCAAGCTGAACGGCAAGGACATCTCGGGATCGGACATCGAGGCCGAGATGGGCAATCTTCAGAACACGCCCGCGCAGCTCGCCGAAATGTGGACAAGCTGGCACGACAATGTCGGCGCGCCGATGAAGGACGATTATGCCCGCATGGTGGGCATCGCCAACGAAGGTTCGAAGGAACTGGGCTTTGCCGATACCGGCGCGATGTGGCGTTCGGGTTACGACATGTCGCCCGAGGATTTCGCCAAGACGACCGAGCGCCTGTGGCAGGAAGTGAAGCCGCTCTATATGGCGCTCCACACCTACACGCGCTGGAAGCTCAACGAGAAATATGGCGATGCGGTGCAGCCCAGGACCGGCCCGATCCGCGCCGACCTGCTCGGCAATATGTGGGCGCAGGAGTGGGGCAATATCTACCCGCTCGTCGCGCCGAAGGGATCGGGTGACCTCGGCTATGACGTCGGCGATCTGCTGACGGCGCAGGGCAAGACGCCGATCGACATGGTCAAGGCGGGCGAGAATTTTTACTCGTCGCTGGGCATGGCGCCGCTGCCCGAGACGTTCTGGAAGCGAAGCCAGTTCCTGAAGCCCGCCGACCGCGAAGTCATCTGTCACGCCTCGGCGTGGGATATCGACAACAAGGACGATATCCGCATCAAGATGTGCATCAAGGTGAACGCGGACGATTTCACCACGATCCACCACGAGCTGGGGCATAATTATTACCAGCGCGCCTATAACAAGCAGCCGTTCTTGTACCTCAACGGCGCCAACGACGGCTTCCACGAGGCGATCGGCGATTTCGTCGCGCTGTCGATCACCCCGCAATATCTGGTCGACATTGGCCTGCTCGACAAGGCGAAGGTGCCGAGCGCCGACAAGGACACCGGGCTGCTCTTGCGGCAGGCGATGGACAAGGTCGCCTTCCTGCCCTTCGGCCTGCTCGTCGACCGCTGGCGCTGGGGCGTCTTCGACGGCACGATCAAGCCCGCCGATTACAACACGGCGTGGACGCAGCTGCGCACCCAATATCAGGGCATCGTCCCGCCGGCTGCGCGGCCGGCGAACGCGTTCGACGCGGGCGCGAAATTCCACATCCCCGGCAACACGCCGTACACGCGCTATTTTCTTGCTCGCATCCTGCAGTTCCAATTCTATGAAGCGGCCTGCAAGCAGGCGGGCTGGAAAGGGCCGCTTCATCGCTGTTCTTTCTATGGCAACAAGGCGGTCGGCGCGAAGCTGAACGCGATGCTAGAAATGGGCGCGTCGAAGCCTTGGCCCGACGCGCTGGAAGTCTTCACCGGCAACCGCGAGATATCGGGCAAGGCGATGGCGGACTATTTCGCGCCGCTGAAGACCTGGCTCGACGAACAGAATAAGGGCAAGCCGCAGGGGTGGTGAGCCGCGCGGCTTTGTTGTTGTTGCTGGCGTGCGGCGCGGCGGCGGTTTCGACCGCCGCGCCACCGCCGCCGCCGCTCTATCCGGACGATTTGCCCCGGACGCTTGACGGCTATGACCTTGGGGTCGTCTATTCGCGATACAGTTTCTGGATCGAAGGACAGAAGGGTGCGGTGATCGATGCGATCATGGCCGAACCGACAGATGTCGCCGGCTATCGGCCGCAGTTCGTAGCTCCTGTCAGCTTTACGATCTATTCCGATTACGGGCATTTCCAGTCGGGCGATATCCGCAGCTATTGCCGCACGACGGACGAAGCGCAGGTCGACCGCAGCGACTGTCGGTTCGTTTTCAGGGCCGTGACAATTCCAGCAGCGGCAATCGATCGCGCCGGACCTGTCGGCCTCTTCATGCGCACGAGTTTCGATCCGGCTGCGGTGGTCGCCAGTATGAAGGCCAATGGCATCGCCCCGGATGCCGATCTGTGGCGGGCCGATGGCCGCCAGATTTTCGGGACGCTGCCTTCGCCCGTCAAACTGTTGCGCGACAATGCAAAGGTCGAAACGATCGATTCGCGCCAATGTCCTGCCCTGAATCGCGCGCTTGAGGCGATCGAGGGGCAGACGCTGCCGCAGCGGATCGATATTCCGTTGATTGGCGAAGATGGCCCGGTGCCGCCGCCTCATCCACATGCCGCCCGGCGCGAGGACAAGCTGACGTTCGTCGCCGACGGCGGTTCCATGACCGTGACCAGCTGGCGTGTGCTCGAACCGTTGCTCGGCCCGGTCTATGCGGCCGCAGATGCCTGTTTGCGGGGCCGTCTCGCCACCGGCGAATAAGTCATCCGGCTTCGATTCCCTGTTTGAAACGTGCCAGCCGCGCGGTCGCTGCGGCGGCGTGGGGGCCGATCCAGCGGTCGTGGATATCCTGGATCGGCATTGCGTTGAGATGGTTCCAGCGCTCGCGCCCGCGGCGTTCGGCGATCAGCAGGTCGGCATCCTCCAGCACCTTCAGATGTTGCATCACCGTGCAGCGGTCGAGGTCGGGGAAGTGCGCACATAAGGTGCCGGTCGTCAGCGGCTGGTCTTTTAGATCGTCGAGGATTTGCCGGCGGATCGGCGATGCGAGCGCCTTGAACACCGCGTCATATTGATCGTGAATTGACATGTTATATTTTTATAACATAAAAGGATGCGACTCAAGCGGAGAATGACGATGGAGCTGAAATTCAGGGTCGCGGCGCGGATCGCGAAGCCGGTGCATGATGTGTTCGAGGCGGTGGCCGATCCGAAGCAGCTATCGGAGTATTTCACGACCGGGGGCGCCGAAGGACGGCTGAAGACCGGCGCGACGGTGACATGGGACTTTCTCGACTTTCCGGGCGCCTTTCCGGTCTGGGTGATCGAGGTCGTGCAGGACGAAAGGATCGTGCTGGAATGGCAGGCGAACGAAGGCGAGGCGCCGAATGTCGAGGGGGGCGAGATGAAGGACAGCGATTATCGCACCCGCGTCACGATGAGCTTCAAGAGCCTCGACGACGGGCGGACGCTCGTCGAGATCGCCGAAGAAGGCTGGCGCGAGAATCAGGGGGCGCTGAGCGCGTCCTACGGCAATTGCCAGGGCTGGTCGCAGATGCTGTGCGCGCTCAAGGCGTGGATCGAGCACGGGATCAACCTGCGCGAGGGTATGTATCGCTGAACCGCGGCGGAGCCGTGCCGGTGAGGTACCGGTACACTTTTCCAATAGCATCGGTGCATCGGAGCGGCGAGCAATCGAGTCCCCCTTGCAACGAAAGGCAATTGTGTGAAGCACGTTCTCCTGGCCGTCGCTGGCCTGTTTCTGGGCGCCGGGACGGCGCAAGCCGCCACCTGCGAGGATAGTTTTACCAAAAAGGGCAACCAGGTCACCGGCCTGCGCTTCGTGGCGACGACGACGGTGCCGAACATGAGCATGGCGAGCGCCGTCGGGCAGATCAACGGCATCGTCGCGGCAAAAGGCTATGCGATCCTGGCCGCCGAGCCGGAGAGCGGGGCGATGCTGATCGAACCGCCCGCGACGGGCAAGTCGCGGCCCTTTCCGATCGAGATTGCCGCCGATGCCGCGGGGACGGTGCGCATGGAGGCCAAGCTGCGCGCAGGGATGGGCATAACCGATGCGGCGGCCAAGGCCGAAATGTGCGGGATCCTGACGCAGTTGAAGGGCGGCAAAGCAGGCGAAGCGCTCGCGGCGAAGGGACTGCGCGCGACCAGCGCGCCCGGCGTCCCGGTCCGCATGAGCGTATTGCGTTTCTCGCAGGACATCACCGGCGAGGCCGACAAGAATAATGCCGCAGTGCAGAAGCGTTATGCGGGACGACAATTCACCCTCTATGGGCCGATCGCCTATGTCGGGCCGGTCGGCGACACCTATCGCGTCGAATGGAAGCTGCTCTCCAATGTGCTGACCGACATCGTTCCCGGCCGATCCTCGGCGGGCTTTACGGTCAATTGCGTGCTGGCCAAGGGGCACGGTGTTTATGCGTTGCAGCTGAAACCCGACAAGCATGCCGAGTTGACCGGGACGTTCGACCGGCTGGACTATGGCATGTCGCTGGTGTGGCTGAAGGATTGCCGCCCGGTGAAATAGGGGCGGATGTGGCGACCATATCGTCCGTCAGAATCCGGTGTTGACGGCTTCGCGATATGGCGCGGAGTTTCAAATCGTCGCGGGCGATTTTCGCCGGGGACCCGGATCAAGCCCGGGATGACGAAAAGAGGAAGCGGTGGTTCACGACCAGGAAGAGACCTTTCCTCTCCCCTCCCGCAAGCGGGAGGGATCGGGGGTGGGCAGCAACGGCGCGAATGCCCACCCCGCTGCGGCTAACAAGCTGCCAAGCCTCGCTGCCCCTCCCGCCTGCGGGAGGGGAAATCTGCTCTTCGCTCAACGTCTACTTCCCACCCCTAAGCCGACATTTATGCATTGCGCGCCATCAGTCCGCCGTCGACCGGGATCACCGCGCCGGTGATATAGCTGGCGGCAGGGAGCACGAGGCTGAGCGTCATATGCGCGACCTCTTCGGGTTCGCCATAGCGGCGCAGCGCGGTGCGGCGTTTGGCGAACACCGCTTTGTCCTCGTCGGGCACCTTGTCGGTCATTCCGGTGCGGATCGGGCCGGGGCAGATGCAATTGACCGTGATGCCGTCGCGTCCAAGATCGACCGCGAGGCCGCGCGTGAGTCCGACCACGCCCGATTTCGCCGCGACATAGGGCGTATCGCCGGGCGTCGCGCCGAGCCCTTCGGTCGAGGCGATGTTGACGATGCGCGCGGCGTCGCTCTGGCGCAGCCACGGTAGCGCGGCACGGACCATGCGCTGATGCGCGGTCAGCATGACGGCGATCGCACGGTGCCAGATCGCTTCATATTCATCCTCGGCGTCGAGCGGGGCGAAGCTCGAGACGCCGGCGTTGTTGATCAGGATGTCGATGCCGCCGAAGGTTCCGGCGATTTCGGCGACGGTGCGCTTGATCGCCTCGCCGTCGGCGACATCGAGCGCGAAAGCTCGGGCACTCGCACCGGCCTCAGCCGCCACGGCTTCGCACGCCGCGCGGTCGAGGTCGGTCACGGCGACCTTCGCGCCTTCGGATGCCAGCAGCAGTGCGGTCGCGCGGCCCATGCCGCTCGCGGCGCCAGTGACGATGGCGACGCGCCCCGCGACCGACCGCGACAGCGTCAACGGAACGGAGGTTCGTTAAACGCGCGGAGTTTGCGGCTGTGGAGCTTGGCGCCCTCGTCGCGCATCGTCTCGCAGGCGCGGATGCCGATCTGAAGATGCGCTGCGATCGCTTCTTCGTAGAAGCGGTTTGCCTGACCCGGCAGCTTGAGTTCGCCGTGGAGCGGCTTGTCGCTGACGCAAAGCAGCGTCCCGTAAGGCACGCGGAAACGATAACCCTGCGCGGCGATCGTCGCGCTCTCCATATCGATGCCGATCGCGCGCGATTGCGAGAAGCGCAGCGCGCTGTCGGTATAGCGGAGTTCCCAGTTGCGGTCGTCGGTGGTGACGACGGTGCCGGTACGCATGCGTTTCTTGAGGTCGGCGCCGGTCGCGCCCGACACCGCTTCGGCGGCGGTCGCGAGCGCGACCTGCACTTCGGCGATCGGCGGGATCGGGATGGCGACGGGCAGCACCGCGTCGAGGATATGATCGTCGCGGAGATAGGCGTGCGCGAGCACATAGTCGCCGATGCGCTGGCTGGGGCGGAGGCCGCCGCAATGGCCGATCATCAGCCACGCCTCGGGACGGAGCACCGCGAGATGGTCGCAGATCGTCTTGGCGTTCGACGGACCGACGCCGATGTTGACGAGGGTGATGCCACCGCCATCGGGGGCGATGAGGTGATAGGCGGGCATCTGGTGCCGCCGCCACGCACTGTCGGCGACGAGCGCGCTGGCGTTGACGCCCGGCTGGTCGACATAGAGCCCAGCGGCGCCCGCGAGCGCAGTGTAGCGGCCCTGGCCGACTTGCGCGCCTGCCCATGCGACGAATTCGTCAACGTAGCGGTGATAGTTGGTGAACAGGATATAGCGCTGAAAATGCTCGGGCGCGGTGCCGGTATAATGGCGCAGGCGCGCGAGGCTGAAATCGGTGCGGAGGGCATCGAACAGCGCGAGCGGCTGGGCCGCAGTCGGGTCGGCGCCGAACAGGCCGTCGGCGAGCTCGTCCCCGATGTCGGCCAGTTCGGTCGTCGGGAAATGGCGCGCGAGCTCGAGCGGCGTGACCCCGCCCATGTCCGACCCGTCGCTGGCATCGAGCACATAGGGGAAAGGAATCTGCTGCCCGGTGCGCGTCACCGACAGTTCGATATCATAGTGGCGGGCGAGCAGGGTGAGCTGGTCGCGCAGATAGTCGGCGAACAGATCGGGGCGCGTCACCGTGGTGACGAACTCGCCCGCGCGTTCAAAGCGGCCGAAGGCGAGATTATGCCCCTTCTGCCCCTCGCGCTGTTCGCCGGTGGTGACGAGGCGGATCGCCGGATAATCGAACAGGCCGGTCGCCGCGGCGTCGGCCGGCGGCAGCGTACGGTCGTGGACATAGGCGGCGATGGCGGATTTGAGATTGGTGACCGACGTGCGGAACTTGTCTTGCAGTTCGGCGATGATGTCGTCGACGAGCGCGGTCGGGTCGGTGGTGTCTTGCGATGAGTTAGCTGTCATCGCGTCGCTGTTGCATGAAAATGTGACAAAAGGGAAGGGGGCAGCCCGATGGCCGCCCCCTTCCGGACTTCCTTACAGCTGTTCGAGCATATGGTCGGCGCTCGACACCTTGAATTCGCCCGGCGCTTCGACGTTGAGCTGTTCGACGACGCCGTCGTTGACGATCATCGAGAAACGCTGGCCGCGCTTGCCCATGCCGAACGCCTTGCCGTCCATCGTCAGGCCAACCGCTTCGGCGAAGTCGCCATTGCCGTCGGCGAGCATCGTGACGCTTTCGCCGGCGCTGGCGCTCTTGCCCCACGCGCCCATGACGAAGGCGTCGTTGACCGCGGTGCAGACGATTTCATCGACGCCCTTGGCTTTCAGTTCGCCGGCCTTGTCGACATAGCCGGGCAGGTGCTTCGCCGAGCAGGTCGGGGTGAAGGCGCCGGGAACCGAGAAGAGGGCGACGCGGCGGCCCTTGAAATAATCGGCGGTATTGACCTGCTCGGGACCGTTTTCGGTGACCTTTACGAAGGTGGCGTCGGGGAGCTTGTCTCCGGTCTGGATCGTCATTCTGGCATCCTTTGTTTTGAGGGGATTTCTGGTCGGCGAGACATTGGGTTGCCGGGGCGCCGAGTCAAGCGCGCACGATCGGCACATCGAAATACTGGACCGGACCGCCGCGGCGCGGCATGATGGCGCGATGGACACAGACCCCACCTGGTTCACCGGCCAGCTGCTGCTTGCGCTGCCCGGGATCGGCGATCCCCGCTTCGAACATTCGGTGATCGCGATGATCAGCCATGACGAAGAAGGCGCGATGGGCATCGGCATTGGCGAACCGATCGACGGCATGACCGTCGGCGCGGTACTCGACCAGCTCGAGATCGAGCATGATGTGCCGCTCGACCAGCCGGTGTTCCTTGGCGGTCCGGTCGAGCCGTCGCGCGGCTTCGTTCTCCACAGCCTCGACTGGGGCGGGCAGGAGGCGGTGCAGGTCGGCGATCGGTGGATGGTGTCGAGTTCGCACGACATATTGCGCGCCATCGGCGAGGGGCGCGGCCCATCGCGCTGGCTGGTGGCGCTTGGCTATGCGGGATGGTCGCCGGGGCAGCTCGAAGGCGAACTGGTGCGCCACGGCTGGCATGTCACGCCGGGCAGCGACGGCCTGTTATTCGAAACGCCGCCTGCCGAACGGTGGCAGGCGGCGTTTGCCGAAGCGGGAGTGGACGCCCGCTTGCTGACGACCGAAGGCGGCGAGGCCTAGTTTTCTGTTTTCTGTTTCAGCTTTGCTTCAATTCTTAACGCGCGAGCGCCAGCAGCGGCCGGCCGGTGCCCAGATTGGCGAGCGCGGTGCGCGCGGCCCAGCGCGAATCGACATAGCGACCGTCGGCGAGTTCGAGATCGTAGCGGATCGGGCTGCCGATGGCACTGTCATAGGCGGCGGCGGCTTCGGCGGTGCGACCCAGACGAGCGTAAGCGGTGCCAAGATTGATCAGTCGCGACGGATCGCGCGCGTCGAGCCCGGTTTCGCCGGTCAGCTTTTCGACCGCGGCGCGGTTTTCACCGGCCTTCAGCTCGGCATAAGCAACCGGCAGGATATCCGAATCGGCCTGTGGCGCGGTCACGACGACGATCGATTGCGCGGCGGCCGGGCTTGCGAAGGCCAGTGCGACCAGCGGCAGCAATATTTTTTTCATCTCGACTATCTCCCCGAAAACTTTAGCCGATTTTCTCGCGTGCGGCGAAGAAAGTCAATGTTTTCGGGCCTTTGTAACACTGGTGTCACAAAGGCGAATTATGCTGATCGCAAGGCGCATTATAAGCCATGATTTTCAGAATCTTGGCGATCGGGACTCGGTGTCACAAATCCGTGGCGCCGATTGTCACAATCGCGGCCTCTGAAAATTATTTTTGCCGCCCGGTGCATTTGCGCCGGCGATTCGCGTGTCCGGCATCCCGGCGGGCGGTGTCGATATTGCGATATAAAGAAAAGTTTATATTTGATCGCTAGCCCGCTTTCAGCTAGGGCGCGCAACATAATTACCAAGATTTTCGTGGCCGCTCGCCTGCGGCCGAACTCGCCTACAGGAGACCAAGCCGTGGCCACTCTCGCCGCCGACACCCGTGACTATGTGATCGCCGACATCGGTCTTGCCGACTTCGGTCGCAAGGAAATCAACATCGCCGAAACCGAAATGCCGGGTCTGATGGCGCTGCGCAGCGAATTCGGCGCCTCGCAGCCGCTGAAGGGCGCGAAGATCGTCGGGTCGCTGCACATGACGATCCAGACCGCGGTGCTGATCGAGACGCTGACCGCGCTTGGCGCCGAGGTTCGCTGGGCGACGTGCAATATTTTTTCGACGCAGGACCATGCCGCCGCCGCGATCGCCGCGACGGGCGTGCCGGTGTTCGCGATCAAGGGCGAAAGCCTCGCCGATTATTGGGACTATGTCGGCCGCATCTTCGACTGGGGCGTGGAAGATGGCACGACCTGCAATTTGATCCTCGACGATGGCGGCGACGCGACGATGTTCGCTTTGTGGGGCGCGAAGCTCGAAGCCGGGCAGGACATGCCGGCGCCCGAGAATGAAGAAGAGATCGAGATGCAGCGTGCGCTGAAGGCGTTTGTCGCTGCGAACCCCGGTTATCTGACCAAGACGGTCAAGGCGATCAAGGGCGTGTCGGAAGAAACGACGACCGGCGTCCACCGCCTGTACCACATCGCCAAGAAGGGCGAGCTGCCCTTCCCCGCGATCAACGTCAACGACAGCGTCACCAAGTCGAAGTTCGACAATCTTTATGGCTGTAAAGAGTCGCTCGTCGACGCGATCCGCCGCGGCACCGACGTGATGCTCGCGGGCAAGGTCGCGACCGTCGCCGGCTTCGGCGACGTCGGCAAGGGTTCGGCGCAGTCGCTCCGCAACGGCGGCGCGCGCGTCCTCGTCACCGAAATCGACCCGATCTGCGCGCTGCAGGCGGCGATGGAAGGTTTCGAGGTCGTGACGATGGACGAAGCCGTCAAGCGTTCGGACATCTTCGTCACCGCGACCGGCAACGCCGACGTGATCACCGCCGAACATATGGCGGGCATGAAGAATATGGCGATCGTCTGCAACATCGGCCACTTCGACAGCGAGATCCAGATCGCGGCGCTCGCCAACTACAAGTGGACCGAAGTCAAGCCGCAGGTCGATCTGGTCGAATTCCCCGACGGCAAGCAGATCATCATCCTGTCGAAGGGCCGCCTGGTGAACCTCGGCAATGCGACGGGCCACCCGAGCTTCGTGATGTCGGCAAGCTTCACCAACCAGACGCTCGCGCAGATCGAGCTTTGGACGCGCAGCGAGCAGTATAAGAACGACGTTTACGTGCTGCCCAAGCATCTCGACGAAAAGGTCGCGGCGCTGCACCTCGACAAGCTGGGTGTGAAACTGAGCCAGCTCACCAAGAAGCAGGCCGATTATATCGGCGTGCCGGTCGATGGCCCGTTCAAGCCCGACCATTATCGCTATTGATCGGATCGGGGATCGCCCCTTCCGAATGATAAAAAACTGTGGACGGCGCGCCCATCGGACGATGCGGCGCGCCGACCCGTAATGACATGCGATTGAAACATGACTCCATCGCCTTTAGGGCAAGCGATCATGCGCGCGGGAAATCCGGACAAACGAGGACATAAGACGGGATGAGCGGATCGCTTTCCCCGGCGCTGCTGTTTGCCATCGGCCTGTTCGCCGCGCTGTGGCTGCTTGCCGGATTGTGGGCGGTCGGGCGCGGGATTGCGATGCAGCGACGCTCGGCGTTCGTTGCGGGACAGGCCGAACGGCTGGCGAGCCTCGTCGAAGCCTCTCCGCAGCTTCCGGTCATCGTTCGCGCCGACTGGCGGATCGAGGCGAGCGAGCGGCTCGGCCGCTGGCTGGGGCTCGACGGCGGGCCGCGCAGTTTCGACGAATTGCGCGGGCTGGGCAGCGGGCTCGACGCGCAGGGCCATGATGCGCTGCGGCAGGCGATCATCGGCGCGCAGCGCGGCGCCAAGCCTTTCACGCTGAGCCTGAAGCCCGAGGCGAGCAACCGCACGATCATCGTCCATGGCGCCGCCGCGCCGCAAGCGGTCGGCGGGGCGGGTAGCGTGCTCCTGTGGCTGAGCGACGCGACCGACGGGCAGCAGGCGCTGGCGCATGCGCGCAGCGAGCGCGACGAGGCGATGGCGGCGTTCGAGGCTTTGTCGGGATTGATCGAGGCGGCCCCGTTCCCGATGTGGTTCCGCGATACTGAGCTCAATCTTGCGCTCGTCAACGGTGCCTATGTCCGCGCGGTCGAGGCGAAGGGCGCGGTCGCAGTGATCGATGGCGGGATCGAATTATGCGAAACCGTCGCGGGGGTGAGCGCCGCCGAAGCCGCCGACGAGGCGCGCATCGCGGGGGCGGCGCAGGTGCGCACGATCCCGGTGACGATCGAGGGCGAGCGACGCATCATGCGCGTCGTCGATGTGCCGCTGGTGCCAGAAGGCGGCCGGGTGATCGGCATCGCCGGCTATGCGATCGATATCCAGGAACTGGAGAGCGAGCGCGGGGCGCACCGCCGGTTCGTCGAGACCCAGCGCGAGTTGCTGGATCGGTTGTCGGCGGCGGTGGCGCAGTTCGGCCCCGATCAGGGATTGAGCTTTGCCAATTTGCCGTTCCGCCGCCTGTTTGCGATCGAATCCGACGATGTCGCCGAAGCGCGGCCGTTCGCCCGGCTGCTCGACGCCTGGCGCGAGGGCGGGCGGACCCCCGAAGTGCGCAACTATCCCGAATGGCGCCAGGCGCATGTCGACTGGTTCGCGCAGCCGGGGGCGAGCGAAGAGGACTGGCTGCTGCGCGACGGTATCCATCTGCACGTCGTCGCCCAGCCGACGCCCGACGGCGGCTTGCTGCTGATCGCCGAAGACAAGACCGAGCAGGTCCAGCTCGCCGGTGCGCGCGACACATTGCTGCGCGTGCGTACCGCGACCTTCGACAATCTGTTCGAGGCGATCGCGGTGTTCGCCCCCGACGGGCGGCTGCATCTGTGGAACCAACGATTCCGCCGGCTGTGGGGCATCGACGAGGCGACGCTGGCGGCGCACCCGCGCGTCGACGCGCTGATGGGCGGGCTGGCCGACCGGCTGGTGAAACCGAACCAGATCAGCATCGTCCAGGAAGTCATCCGCGCCGCGACATTGGAACGGCAACAGCGCGGCGGCGAAATCGGTTTTGCCGACGGCCGCTATTTCGATTTCGCGTCGATTCCGCTGCCCGACGGCAACGCGCTGCTCATCATGCTCGACATCAGCGCGAGCCGGAAGATGGAAGGCGCGCTGCGCGAGCGCAACGAGGCGCTGGAAGCGGCCGACAAGGTGAAGACCGCCTTCCTGTCGCGGATGAGCTATGAATTGCGCACGCCGCTGACCTCGATCGGCGGGTTCGGCGAAATGCTGCAGGCGGGGTATGTCGGCAAGCTGAGCGAGCAGCAGCAAGGCTATGTCGACGCGATCATGGATTCGGTCGGGGTGCTGGGCCGCCAGATCGACAATGTGCTCGACCTCGCGCAGGGCGAAGCGGGGACGCTGGCGATCGAGCGCGCGCCGGTCGATGTCCGCATGTTGCTCGAAGGCGCGCTGGCGGACGCCAAAATTCTTGCGAAAGCCGAGAAGATCGAGCTTGTCGGCAATCTGTCGGCCAATCTCGGCAGCATCGAGGGCGATGCACCGCGTCTGTCGCGGCTCGTCGCGGGGCTGCTCGACAATGCGGTCCGCTATACCGTGCCGACGCGCAAGACCGGCGGGCGCGTGTTGCTTCATGCCGATGGCGACGCACGCGGGGTCGACATCATCGTATCGGACAATGGCCCCGGCATGCCCGAGGCGGTCGCAGCGGTGACCAAGGGCGAGCAGGCGGGGACATCGTCGGGCGGCATCGGCCTCGCGCTGGCGCGCCAGCTTGTCGCGGCACACGGCGGGACGATGGAGGTCGTGAGCGAGCAGGGGCAGGGCACGCTCGTGCGGATCAGTCTGCCGCGCGGCGCATGACCATTTTTTCCACGCGCTATGATCTGGACGAGGCCGAGCGGATTGGCGCGGTGATCGGCGCGGCGCTGATGCCCGGCGACATCGTCGCGCTGTCGGGCGGCCTGGGCGCCGGCAAAACGACGCTGGCGCGCGCGATGCTGAAGGCGCGGGGGCTCGCGGGCGAGGCGCCGAGCCCGACCTTTGCGATCGTGCAGCCTTATGCGCCGCCCGAGGTCGATTTGCCCATCGCGCATGTCGATCTGTATCGCATCGAGGATATAGACGAACTGATCGAGCTGGGGCTCGACGATTATCTCTATGACGGAGCGCTGTTGATCGAATGGCCCGAGCGGCTGGGTAGCGAAGGCTGGCCGGGCGCGCTGCTTCTCGGGATTTCGGGTGAGGGCGATGCGCGCGTCTTGACAGCGACGGTGCCGCCCGCTTGGGGGGCAAGATGGCCGCTCCGATGATTCCGCCCTCCCATGCCCCGGCGTTCCTTGCCGCGCATGGCTGGGGCGATGCCCAGATTTTGCCGCTTGCCGGCGATGCGTCGTTCCGGCGCTATTTCCGTGTCGTCGATGGCGACCGGCAGGCGGTGCTGATGGACGCGCCGCCGCCGCACGAGGACCCGCGGCCGTTTATCGCGGTTGCCGAATATCTGTGCGAACAGGGGCTGACCGCGCCGGCGATCCTCGCGCGCGATCTGGAAAAGGGCCTGCTGCTGATCGACGATTTCGGCGACGTGCGGCTCCGCGAAACGGTCGACCAAGCGCCGCATACCGAAGCTGAATATTATGCGGGGGTCACCGACCTGCTGGTCCACCTGCACGCGCGGCCACCGATGGAGGGGCTGCGGGTGCATGGGCTGGAGCACTGGCTGAGCGAGGTGGAGCTGTTCACCGACTGGTATTGTCCGGCTTTCGACCTGAAGGCCGACCGCGACGCATTTCGCGCCGCTTGGGCCAAGGTTCTGACGCCGGTCGAAACCGACGGCCTGCCGCGCGTCACCGTGCTGCGCGACTATCATGCCGAAAATATCATGCTGGTGCGCGGCAAGGACGGCATCGCCCATTATGGCCTGCTCGATTTCCAGGACGCGCTGGTCGGGCATCCCGCTTATGACCTTGCCTCGGTGCTGGAGGATGCGCGGCGCGATGTCAGTCCCGCGGTCGAGACGGCGATGCTGGCGCGCTATAGCCAAGCCACCGGCCGCGATATCGAACATGCCTATTGGGCGCTCGCGGCGCAGCGCAACACGCGGATCCTCGGCGTCTTCGTTCGCCTGTGGAAGCGCGACAACAAGCCGCATTACAAGAGTTTCCAGCCGCGCATGTGGGGGCTGCTCGAACGCGACCTCGCGCATCCGGCGCTGGCGCCGGTAAAGGCGTGGTTCGACGAAAATATCCCCGCCGACAAGCGCGCGGCGGCGTGGGAGCAGATGGGGGCATGACCGCGAAAATCGAAAGCGCGATGGTGATGGCGGCGGGGCTGGGCAAGCGCATGCGTCCGCTGACCGCGACGCGCCCGAAGCCGCTGGTGCGCGTCGCGGGCAAGGCGTTGATCGACCATAGTCTCGACCGGATCGAGGCGGCGGGGATCGACCATGTCGTGGTCAATGTCCATTATCTGGCCGACGCGCTCGAGGCGCATCTGGCGGCGCAAAAGCGGACGTTCAGCATCGCGATTTCGGACGAACGCGACCAGTTGCTCGAAACCGGCGGCGGCATGGTCAAGGCGCGGCCGCAGCTGCGCGGCGATCCGATCCTGATCGTGAACAGCGACAATATCTGGACCGACGGGCCGCAGGACAGCATCCGCCACCTGGCGCGCCATTGGGACGGCCAGAAGATGGACGCGCTGTTGCTGGTGATCCGGCAGGCGAGCGCGACGGGGCACGGCGGACGCGGCGATTTCCACATGGACGGCGACGGCAAATTGAGCCGCCGCAAGGCCGGCCGCATCGCGCCCTTTGTCTACACCGGCATCCAGCTCATCTCGCCGCATCTGCTCGATGGCGCGCCCGAGGGGCCTTTTTCGACCAATATATTGTGGGACCGCGCGATCGCCGCCGGCCGGCTCTATGGCCTGTCGCATATGGGACAGTGGTTCGACGTCGGCACTCCGGCGAGCATCGCGCCGACCGAAGCCGCGCTGACGGATGGCTGAGACAGGGCCCACCGTCTTTTCCATCCCGGTCCAGCGGGCCTTTGCCGATGCGCTCGCGGCCGGATTGATCGATCGATATGGCGACGGCGCGCTGGGGCTTGCCGAAGGGCTGATCCTGCTGCCGAGCAATCGCGCGCGAAGCGCGGTGCAGGCGGCGTTCGTGCGCGCGAGCGGCACCGGGTTGCTGATGCCGCGGCTCGCGGTGATCGGCGACGCCGACCTCGATGAATCGGTCGCGCTTGCGCTCGACGCGATCGACGAGGCCGAACCGATCCCCCCCGCGATCGATGCATTGAAGCGACGGCTGATGCTGGCGGGGCTGATCGAGCGGCATCACCCGGCGGGCGAGGACCCGATCACCGGCGCCGCGGCGTTCCAGCTTGCCGAGGGGCTGGGTCGCGTGATCGACCAGCTACTATATGAAGAGGTCGCGCCCGCGCGGCTGGCCGATATCGAAAGCGCGCTCGGCGATCTGGCCGGGCATTGGCAGGCCTCGTGGCGGCGTTTGTCGCTGCTCGTCGACCAGTGGCCCAAGCTGCTCGCTGCGACGGGCCATATCGACCGTGCCGACCGCCGCAACCGCCTGCTCGGCCGGGTGAGCGCGGGGTGGCGTGCGGCGCCGCCGGGACGCTTTGTCGTGGCCGCCGGTGTCACCACCGCAGCACCAGCCATCGCGCGGTTGCTGCGCACCGTTGCCGATCTGCCGCAGGGCATGGTCGTGCTGCCGGGGCTCGACCTCGGCATGGCGGGCGAGGAGTGGGATGCGCTCGGGCCGGTGAAGCTCGATCCCGACAAACCGGGCGCCCAAAAAATCGAGGGGCGTCCGCTGGAGACGCATCCGCAATATCATCTGCAGCTGCTGCTTGGCCGCATGGGCGTGTCGCGCGATGAGGTGCAGTCGTGGAACGCCACCTCCGCGTTCGACGGCCCCGATGCGCGGGCGCCGTTCACCTCGCTGCTGTTTGCGCCCGCCGCCTATACCGCGCGCTGGCAACAGGCGGGGGATTTGGGCCCCGGTATCACGGGCGTCACCGCCGCGGTGTTCGCCGACGACGGACAGGAGGCGCAGGGGATCGCGCTGATGATGCGCCACGCGCTTGAAACCCCGGCGCGCACTGCGGCGCTGGTGACGCCCGATCGCGCGCTCGCGACGCGCGTCGCGGCAGCGCTCGCGCGTTGGGATATTTCGGTCGACGACAGCGCGGGGCAACCGCTGGGGCAGACGCCGCCGGGGGCGCTGCTGCTCGCGCTCGCTGAATTTGCGGCGGCGTTCGACCCGGTGCGGTTGATTGCGCTGCTCGGTCATCCGCTGGTGCACGCGGGCGAGGCGCGGCTCGGCTGGCTCGATCAGGTGCGGCGTCTCGATCTCGTGCTGCGCGGGCCGGGGCTGGTGCCGGGTTGGGACGGGGTGACCGCGCGAATCGCCGAACGCGCCGTCGATTCGAAGGCGCGCGGCCATGGCGCGGCGACGCTGATCGGCGATTGGTGGGACGATGTTGCGGCTGGGCTGGGCGCGGCGCTCGCACCCTTTGCCGCAGGCGCTCCCGCGCCGCCGTCGGTCCTGCTCGGCGCCTTGCAAACGACGCTCGGCTGGCTGACCGGCGAGGGTGCGTGGACCGGCCATGCCGGACGCGCGCTCTCCGAAATCTTCGATCGCTGGGCACTCGCGAAGGGCGACGGCCCGGCGCTTGTCGCGCCCGCCGATTTCCCCGCGATGCTCACGGACCTGTTGTCGGGGGAGAGCGTGCGGCCGCCTTATGGCGGGCATCCGCGGCTGTTCATCTGGGGCTTGCTCGAAGCGCGGTTGCAGCGCGCCGATGTGATGATCCTCGGCGGGCTCGACGAAGGCCGCTGGCCGCAGCAGCAGAGCCCCGACCCGTGGCTCGCGCCGGGCATCCGGCGGATGCTCGGGCTCGCGGCGCCCGAGCGCCAGCAGGGCGCGGCGGCGCATGATTTTGCGGGAGCCTTTGCGGCGCGCGAGGTAGTCGTGACGCGCGCGATGCGGAGCGGTAGCGATCCCGCGGTCGCGTCGCGATTCTGGCTGAGGCTCGCGGCGCTTGCGGGCGAATTGCCCGAGGCGCGCGTGGGTAGCGAGAGCGTAACGGCGCTGGCGGCGGCGCTCGATGTGCCGCCGGGACCGATCGAGCCCGCGCGTATGCCGCAGCCGCAGCCGCCCGCCGACGCGCGGCCGGGTCAGATCAGCGTGACGGGCGTAGACCTGCTCGCGAAGGATCCTTACGGTTTTTACGCGGGGCGCATCCTGCGGCTTTCGGTGCTCGACCCGCTGCGGGCCGGTCCCGATCCGCGCTGGCTCGGCACGCGGGTCCATGCGTTTCTGGAGGATTGGCAGCGTGCCGGGGCGACGGCCGAGGCACTTGAGGTCGAACTGGACCGCTTGCTCGATGACCCGGCGCTCGATGCGCTGGCGCGCGCTTTCTGGTTCCCGCGGATCGAGCCCGCGTTGCGATGGGCGGCCGACCGCGTGTGGGCAGCGCGTGCCGAAGGGCGCGAGCCGATCGCGACCGAGGTGACGGGGGTGCACGAACTCGACGGCATCCGGTTGACCGGCAAGGCCGACCGCATCGATCGGCTGTCCGATGGCAGCCTTGCGATCGTGGATTACAAGACCGGCGCAGCGCCAAGCGGCAGCGCGGCAGCCGACGGGTTGGACAATCAGCTGGGCCTGCTCGGGCTGCTAGCCGAAATGGGGAAGGTCGATGGCGTCGCAGCCGGGCCGATCAACGCGCTCGAATATTGGAGTCTCAAGGCCGACCGCGCGAAGGGCATCGACGGCAGCATTGCGCCGACCCATGGGAGCCGGCGCAAGCTCAAAACCGCCGAGGAGGCGGTTGCGCGTGCCTATGACGCCTTTGCGGAGCTGACCGCCGCATTTTTGCTGGGCGATGGCATATTCACGCCGGGCGACAATGCCAAACGCTTCACCGATTATGACCAGTTGATGCGCCGCGACGAATGGTTCGGGCGTGATCGCGATTTGGGCGGAGATGCGCCATGACGCGCCTCCACGATCTCGATCCCGGCCAGCAGGCGGCGGCGGAACCGGGTGAACATGTCTGGCTCGGCGCATCGGCGGGCACGGGCAAGACGCAGGTTTTGTCGGCGCGCGTGTTGCGGTTGATGCTCGCGGGGGTCGCGCCCGACGCGATCCTGTGCATCACCTTTACCAAGGCGGGTGCTGCCGAAATGGCGCACCGTATCCATGAGCGGCTCGCTTTGTGGGTGCGGATGGACGACGCGGATTTGCGAGTGGACCTCAACGCGCTGGGCGCCGACTGGCAGCAGCCGGGCATCCTTGACCGCGCGCGATCGCTGTTCGCGACCGTGATCGACAGTGCACCGGGGGCAATCCGGGTGCAGACGATCCACAGTTTCTGTCAGACCCTGCTCGCGAGCTTTCCACTCGAGGCGAAGATCATGCCGGGGTTCCGCGCACTCGAAGAGGGCGAAGCGGCCGATCTGCAACGGCAGGTGATGGCGAAGCTGCTTGGGCAGTCTGGCGCCGAGGGTGATGTGCTACGCGGCCACGCGGCGACGCTGTCGCGGCGGATGGGGCAGGATGCCGCGATGGCGTTCCTGGTGCGCTGCGCTCACGCCTTTGCTGCGCCGTTCCAGACGCGGATATTGCCGCCGCGCGGGCATGATCTGCGCGCGGCGCTGGGGCTGCCCGATGGCGATGCGCAGGCATGGCTCGTGACGCGCCTTGGCGCGGGCGCGATTGCCGATGCCGATATTTCCGCGATTGCCACAGTCGGGCGCGGCTGGGGCAGCGCGACGGGAGTCGCGCGCGCCGAAACGATGGCGGCATGGCTCGCCGCCGACGCGGCAGCTCGCGCCGCGATGCTGGGCGATGTGCTTGGCGCGATCGTCAAGAAGGACGGCGATATCGCCGCGCATTATCTCACCCCCGGCAAGCAGATGGGCGATTGCCTTGGCTCGGCCGAATGCGTCGCGGCCGCGATCGGCGAACTGATGGCGACGATGCGTGCGATGCAGGTCGCAGACGAACTGGCGGGGGCGTGGGATTTGGGCAGCCGCTTTGCCGAGGCCTATGCGCTGGCAAAGCGCGAGGGCGGGCTCGCCGATTTCGACGACCTGATCGCGATTGCGGGGTCGTTGCTGCGGCTTGGGCAGTTCGGCGAATGGGTGCGCTTCAAGCTCGACCAGCGCACCGATCACATATTGGTCGATGAGGCGCAGGACACCAATACGCGCCAATGGGCGATCGTTGCCGCGCTCGCCGAGGAATTTTTCGCCGTGGTGCCCGAGGACCGAGAGCGCGTCCGCACGATGTTCACCGTCGGCGATCGCAAGCAGGCGATCTTTGGTTTTCAGGGCACCGAGCCCGCGGCGTTCGAGGCGGCGCGCATTCGTTTCGGTGAATGGGCGGCGGACGGCGGTCAGCCGTTTGCGCAGGTCGATCTGGTCACCAACTATCGCTCAAGCCCCGCGGTGCTCGACGTCGTCGATGCGTGGGTTGCCGATGGCGGAACCGAATTGATGGGGCTGGCGAGCGACGAGCCCCCGCACCTGCCCTTCCGTGGCGCGCATCCGGGGCGTGTCGAATTGTGGCAGCCCTTGCCCGTCGGCAAGGCGCTTGCCGTCGATGGCGAAGGCGAGGAAGCGGGCGACGAGGAGGCCGAGGGAGGCGATCCGCTCGCGCCCGCCAGCGACCCCGCCAGCCTGCGCCTGTCGCGCGCGATCGCCGACGAGGTCCATGACTGGACGCTGCACGGCAAGGATGGGCGGAGCGTCGCGCCGGGCGATATCTTGATCCTCGTCCGCCGCCGCCGCGACCTGGCGGCGCGGATCGTGGCGCGTTTGCAATCGCTGGGCGTGGCGGTCGCCGGTGTCGACCGCTTTGCGTTGACCCAGCCGCTGGGGGTGCAGGACCTGCTGTCGGCGATGCGTTTCGCGATCCAGCCGCTCGACGATCTCAACCTTGCCGCGCTGCTCGTGTCGCCGCTGATCGGCTGGTCGCAGGATGACCTTTTCGGCTTTGCGCATGGCCGCGGCAAGCGCGCCTTGTGGGAACAATTGCGCGCGCGCGAGGCCGAGGTGCCGGCCGAGACGATGACGGCGTTGCGCGGGCTGCTCAGCATGGCCGATTTCTCCACGCCCTATCGCTTCCTCGACCGGATCTTGTCGGGGCCGATGCAGGGGCGGCGGCGGCTCTATGCACGGCTGGGGCGCGAGGCGCGCGATCCGATCGACGAATTGCTGAATCAGGCGTTGGCGTTCGAGCGGTTGCACACGCCCTCGCTTCTCGCCTTCCTGAGCGAGGTCGAGGCAAGCAGCGCGGACATCAAGCGGCAGACCGAGGCGCGCAGCAATGTCGTGCGCGTGATGACGGTGCACGGATCGAAAGGATTGCAGGCGCCGATCGTCATTCTTGCCGACGCGACCGACGACCCGGTCCAGCGCCAGCGCGGGTTCGACCTGCCGCTGGAAGGTTGGGACAGGCTGCCCGTCTTCGGACTTCCGAAAGAGGAACGGCATGGGCGGATCGCCGAGGCGCATGACCAAAAGGCGCGGGCAGAGATCGAGGAGCATTGGCGGCTGCTCTATGTCGCGATGACGCGCGCGGAAGAGTTGCTGATCGTCACCGGTATTACCAAGAAAGAGGATCGCTCGCTGCCCGAACTATGCTGGCACGCCGCGGTCGACCGGGTGATGGACGATATGGGGCGTGGCTGGGAAGATGCCGGGCCACGCTGGGGGCAGAAGCGCGTCCATGCGGTCAATGCGAAGGCGTGGGCCCGGCACCGCGACAAGCCGGTCGCCGCCGCGCCCGCGATTGCGATCCCCGGTTGGGCGCTGAAGCCCGCGCCCGAGGAAGCGCGTCCGCCGCGTCCGCTGGCGCCCTCGGCGCTGGGCGAGGACGATGTCGCGTCGCCGCCGCAGCGGTCGGGCCGCGCTGCGGCCGTGACACGCGGGCTGCTGCTTCACGCCCTGTTCGAGCGTTTGCCGCCGGTGGCGCCCGAAAAACGCGGTGCTGCGGCGTGGAACTGGCTTGCGGTACAGGCCGCAAGCTTCGACGAAGCCGATCGTGCGGCGATGATTGCGGAAGTGCTCGCGGTACTCGAAGACCCGGCCCATGCCGCGATCTTCGGTCCCGGATCGCTCGCCGAAGTGCCGCTTTCGGCCGTCGTCGACGGGGTGGTCGTCGCGGGGATCGTCGATCGGCTGCTCGTGACGGATGATGCGGTGACCGTCATCGACTATAAGACCGGGCGGCACGTACCGGAGGCCGCGACCGACGTTGCCCCCGCCTATCTGCGCCAGATGGCGGCTTACCGCGACGCGCTGGGAGTGATATTTCCCCGCCGACGGGTCGAGGCGGCGCTGCTGTATACGGCCGGGCCGCGGTTCATCGCGCTGGGCGATGCCACGCTCGACGCCCACAAGCCGGGCTTGGCGGGAACGAAGGCGAATTTGGGGAGCTGAGGTCTTGAGCCGGAGGCCCGGACCCCTTAGCTTAAGGGCCAAGAGAATTTCAGGAGTATAACCTATGGGTACCAAGGCAATCAGCGACGACAGCTTCCAGGCCGACGTCCTCGACAGCGACACCCCCGTGCTGGTCGATTTCTGGGCCGAATGGTGCGGCCCGTGCAAGATGATCGGCCCGTCGCTCGAGGAAATCGCCAACGAACTCGGCGAAAAGGTCGTGATCGCGAAGCTGAACATCGACGATCATCCGAATGCGCCGGCCAAATATGGCGTGCGCGGCATTCCGACGATGATCCTGTTCAAGAATGGCGAAGTCGCCGACACCAAGGTTGGCGCTGCTCCGAAGAGCGCGCTCAAGGGCTGGCTCGAAGGCGCGCTGTAAGCGATGTGCCCCCGGCGAAAGCCGGGGGCCATTTACCGTGCCGGCATGGCCCCGGCTTTCGCCGGGGTACGGCAATCAGCTCCGGTAATCGGCGTTGATGCTGATGTATCCGTGGGTGAGGTCGCAGGTCCAGACGGTTGCGCGGCCTTCGCCCAATCCCAGGTCGGCGCCGACACGGATTTCGAGACCCTTCAGGTGCGCCGCGACCGGCGCCTCGTCATAACCATCTACCGGTAGCCCGTCCTTTGCGACCCAATGGTCGCCGAAGCGGATCGCGAGCCTGTCGCGGTCGGCGGGTTCGCCGGCCTTGCCGACGGCCATGACGACGCGGCCCCAGTTTGCATCCTCGCCCGCGATCGCGGTCTTCACCAGCGGCGAATTGGCGATGGCGAGCGCGACGCGCTTCGCGCTGTCGTCGCTGACAGCGCCGGTTACCTGTATTTCGATGAATTTCGATGCGCCTTCACCGTCGCGCACGACCTGTTGCGCAAGGTCGAGTGCGACCTGACGGATCGCGGCGTAGAGCGCGTCGGCGCCCGGATCGTCGCGGGTGGCCAGCGGCGCGTTACCCGCCTGGCCGGTGGCGAAGAGGAGCACGGTGTCGCTGGTCGAGGTATCGCTGTCGACGGTGATGCTGTTGAACGTCCCGCCGGTCGCTTCGCTGAGCATGTCCTGCAGCAATGCGGGGGCGACCGCGGCGTCGGTGAAGATATAGCCGAGCATCGTTGCCATGTCGGGCGCGATCATGCCCGATCCCTTGACGATGCCAGCGATATGAACGGTCCGGCCGCCGACGATCGCGCTCGCGGTGGAACCCTTGGCGAAGGTGTCGGTGGTGCAGATCGTCTCGGCGGCGGCCTCCCACGAGCAGGGCTGCGCGGTCAGCGCGGTCTTGACCCCGGCACGCGCCTTGTCCTTGGGCAGCGGCACGCCGATCACGCCGGTCGAGCTGACGAAAACTTCGCTTTGGTCGCAGCCGAGGTGATCAGCAACCTGCGCCATGATCTGCTCGACCGCCTCGCGGCCGCGATAGCCGGTGAAGGCGTTGCTGTTGCCGGCGTTGACGATGAGAGCGCGGCCGACGCCGCCCTTCACCTGCTCGCGGCCGAGTTCGACTTCGGACGAGCAGCAGACATTACGTGTGAACACGCCCGCGACCGTGGTGCCGGGCGCCAGCTCGACATAGGTGAGGTCGCAGCGGTCCCAGCTCTTGTAATGCGCGCGCGCGACGCGGCGCGTCACCCCGGCAATTTCGGGGAGAGCGGGGAAGGCGGCGGGGGCGAGCGGGGAGCGCGTGGTCATGCGGATGCGCATAATCGCACTTCACCCAAAGCAAAACCCCTCCAGTAAACGGGAGGGGTCTTTGATCCTCCCTGTCGCGAAGCGATGGGGAGGTGGCAGCGCGGAGCGCTGACGGAGGGGCTTTGGCGCTGCCGTCGTCGCCCCTCCACCACCGCTTCGCGGCGGTCCCCCTCCCCATGGCTTCGCCACAGGGAGGATTTGGATATCAGCCCGGAATGCCGCTGATCGACTTCACTTCCATGAAATCCTTCAGCCCGAACACGCCGCCTTCGCGGCCGTTGCCCGATGCCTTGTAGCCGCCGAACGCCGCGCCCGGACCGGGGCCCCATGCGTTGACCGCGACCATGCCGGCGCGCAGCTTGGGTGCGACGGCGGCCGCCTTGGCCGGATCGCCCGAGATCACCGCCGACAGGCCATATTCGGTGTCGTTGGCGATATCGACGGCTTCGTCGAGGTCGCTATAGGCCATGATCGTCGCGACGGGGCCGAAGATTTCCTCATTGGCGATGCGCATGTCGCGCGTGACGCCCGAGAAGACCGTCGGCTTGATATAATAGCCGCGGTTGACGTTGCTCGGCAGGCCGGTGCCGCCGGTCTCCAGCGTCGCGCCTTCGTCGATCGCCGACTGGATCAGGCCCTGGATCTTGTCGAACTGCGCCTTGTTGACGACGGGGCCGATATGGCCGCCTTCGCTCATCGGGTCGCCGACCGAGGTGCCGTCGAACATCGCCTTGATGACGCCAACGGCCTCGGCTTCGCGGTCCTTCTGGACGAGGATGCGCGTCGGCGCGATGCAGCTTTGGCCGGTGTTGACGAGCACGCCCTGTACCGTCGGCGGCAGCACTGCGGCGAAATCGGCGTCGGGCAGGACGATGTTCGGCGACTTCCCGCCGAGTTCCTGATGGACACGCTTGACCGTGTCGGCCGCCGCCTTGGCGACGAGGATGCCGGCGCGGGTCGAGCCGGTGAAGCTGACCATTTCGATGCCGGGGTGCGCGCTGATCGCGTTGCCGACCGTCGGGCCGTCACCCTGGACGAGGTTGAATACGCCCGGGGGTACGCCCGCGGCGTCGAGGATTTCGGCGAAGATCGTTGCGTTGCCGGGGCATTCTTCCGACGGCTTGAGCACCATCGTGTTGCCGCCGGCGAGCGCGGGCGCGACCTTGAGCGCGATCTGGTTGAGCGGCCAGTTCCAAGGCGTGATCATGCCCACGACGCCGATGGGTTCATACGCGATGACACCCGCGGCATATTTTTCGGTGAAGGCGAAATCCTTGAGCGCGGCGATGGTGCCGAGGAAGCCGCCGATGCCGGCGCCCACCTGTGCGGTGCCGGCGAAGCTGACCGGGGCACCCATTTCGCTCGCCATCGACTTGGCGAGGTCGGGCGCGCGCTTCTTATATTCTTCGACGATGCGGCCCAGCAGTTCGAGGCGTTCCTCGCGCGTCGTCTGCGACCAGCTCTTCAGCGCTTCGCGCGCCGCGGCGACGGCATCGTCGACGTCGGCAGCGGTGCCGAGGACGATCGTCGATGCGGCTTCTTCGGTTGCCGGGTTGATGACGTCGTGGGACTTGCCGCCCTTGCTGTCGACCCATTGGCCGCCGATATAGTTCTGCTTGAGGTGCGTTGCGGTGTCGCTCATCTTCTGTCTCCCAATCGGCGGTGGTTTCCGTCTCGGATTGCTACCTAATCACTGTGGCGGATGAATCAAGCTGAGCCAACTGGCAAAGGTGACGGCTTAGCGCTTTTCAGCAGAAAGCCGCGACATCAATATGGCAGCGCGCGTCGCCTGCCGTGCGATGCTGGGGATATCGACGGCCTCGCCCGGGGCGTGGTCGCCCGTACTGTGCGGTCCCAGTCCCGCGAGTCCGTCGACGTCGGCGGCGACGAAGCTGATGTCGCCCGCGCCGCGCTTCAGCGGGTCGAGCGGCGCCATTTCGGCAAGGCCCAGGTCACGGTTTACGCCGTTGAGTTTCGTGAGCAGCGCGCGATTGCCGTCGGTCGGCGCCATCGATGGATAACCGCCGGGATCGAAGGCGAGCTTCGCGTCGGTGCCGGGGGCGTGCTCGGCGACGATGGCCGTCATCTTGGCCTTCACCCGTGTAATCTGGTCGGGCGACAGGGCGCGAAGATCGCCGCGAGCGATCGCGATGGGCGCGATGATGTTCGTCTTGCCGTTCACGGTCGCGCGGATCCCGCCGGCATCGAGGTCGGCCTGCTGCCCGCCCGCGATCAGCCCGACGTTGAAGGTCAGGTTGGGCTCGGGCAGTTCGGTGCGGAAGCGGTGGATGATGCGCGTCAGCTCATAGATCGCGCCGTCGCCCGCTGCGGCGCTGAAGATGCCCGAGCTGTGCGCGCTCTTGCCCGTCGCGGTGACGGTCCAGCTGTCCGACGAGCGGCGCGCGACCGATCCCATGTCGGCGCCATTGTCGCGGACGAGGCCTTCGAAATCGAGCGCGACATCGCTGCGCTTGCCCGCGGCGATCAGATCGGCGCGCGCCTTTTCGATCGGCGTGCCGGCGTCTTCCTCGTCGCCGGTCATGTGGATTTCGATATTGGCGTCCTTGAGCGTCCCTGCCGCCTGCATTGCGCGCAGCGCCGCGACGATCACGACCATGCCGCCCTTGTCGTCGCCCGCGCCGGGGCCTTCGCCCATATCACCCTTGCGAGTAAATTTCTGAAAGGGCGAGTCGGGCTCGAAGACGGTGTCGAGATGCGCTATGAGGAGCAGGCGCTTGGCATCGGGCTTGCCAGCATGGGTCGCGATCAGATGGCCCGCGCGGCCGGTATCGGTCATCGGCTTCCACGCGACGTTAAAACCGAGGGGCTCAAGTTCGGCGCGCATCATCTGCCCGACCTTTTCGACGCCTTCGAGATTGAGCGAGCCGCTGTTCTGGTTGACGAGTTTTTCGAGCAGCGCGAGGCTGCGGGCCTGCTCGGCCGCGACCGTCTTCGCCATGGCGCTTTCGGCCTTGCTGAGCTTCGCCTGCGCGACGGGCGCGAGCGCAAGCTGAAAGGCGACAAGGGCGGCGAAAGGCAATGATTTCATGGGGAGGCTCCTCTGGACCGCCTCCTTCTGCCTCGCGTCCCCGGGGGCTGCAAGCGGTTAGCCCGGGCGCACCATGAAAATGTCGCCGCCGATGCCGACGAGGAAGAGGTTACCCGCACTATCCTCACCGAACGACGCGATCGAGCTCAGCGTCCCGGCGTCGGGTGCGAAATCCTCGTTCCGCCGGGCAAAGCGCGACGAGGCGAGCGTCTGACCGGGGACGAGGCTGGAAAAGGGGACCGACCAGATATTGCCCGACACGAAATCGGCGAAGACATATTGGCCGGTGAGCGACGCCACCGGGCCGCGATAGACATAGCCGCCGGTGATCGAATTGCCCTGGCGCGGGCCGCTGCCATGGCCATATTCGGCGACCGGATCGGTGAGGCCGCCCGGCGCCGTGCCGGTATAGGGCTGCGTCCCTTCCTTGAAGCGCCAGCCGAAGTTGAGACCCGGTTGGGTCGTCGTGACAAGGTCGATCTCTTCGACCGCGCCTTGTCCGACGTCGCCGATGATCAACGTCGAGCCCGAGAAGGAGGTGCGGAACGGATTGCGGAGGCCAATAGCGTAGACGTAAGGATCGCCGCCTCCGGTGAGATAGGGATTGCCGGGTGCGGGCGGCAAGAAACCCGCATCGTTGGGAACCGAGGCACCGGCATAGGGGTCTTCGACGACCCGGATCCGCAATATCTTGCCAAGCCGTGAATTGGGGTTCTGGGCATTATTGCCGGGATCGCCCGAGCCGCCGCCGTCGCCGACGCCGACATAGAGAAGGCCATCGGGGCCGAAGACCATCGAGCCGCCATTATGATTGTTCGCGCCGGGATGCGGTATCGTGAGCCGCGCCAGCACGCGCGGCGACCCGGAGAGGGTCCCATATTCGCGAATCTCGATATCGCCTGCGGCATTGGTACAATAGATCATGAAGCGATCGGAATTCGCCGGATTGGGTAGCAATGCCATTCCGAGCAATCCGCGCTCGCCGTCGGTCGACAGATCACCAATCGTGAAGAGCAGCGTCTTCACGCCGGTCGACGGGGTCAGGCGATAGACCCGGCCGGCCTTTTCCAACACATAGACGTCGCTGCTGCCCGGAATTCCGAGAACATAGGTTGGCTGAATGAAGCCGGTGCCGACGCGCGCCACCGATATGCCCTCGCGGCTGTTGGTGACGGTGATGTTCACCATCTGCGTCGCGCTGGCGCTCGCGTCGCTGACGCGCAGCTGGACGGAGTAGACATTGTCGCCATTGGCGTCGCCGGGCAGGTCATAATCGGGCGCGGCGTTGAAACGCAGCGCGCCCGCCGCCGTGATCGAGAAACGCGCCGCGTCGGCGCCGCCATCGACGGCAAAGGTCAGCGCGTCGCCATTGGGATCGGTCGCGGTCGCCTGATAAGCGGCGGTCGTGTTTTCGGCGACGCTGGCGGTCTGGAGCGAGGTGAAGGTGGGCGGTGCGTTGGCTGTCGGCGGGGTGCCGCCGCCGCCGCCACTGCCGCCCCCTCCGCAAGAGGTCAGGAGCAAGGGGGTCAGGGCAACAAGGACGCGCATCCGCATGGGCAATCAGCCTTTCGCGATCAAGCCACCCCGCAAGCAACCTGCCATTCACTGGGCGGTACCGCAACCCCGCCAGTTTACCACAGATAATGCGGGACGAAGGCGACCAAAAGAAAAGACGTCCGGTTCCCCCGAACCGGACGCCCCCCTCTTAGCGCCTGCCAGTGATCAGGCGCTGTAGTACATGTCGAACTCGACCGGGCTCGGGGTCTGTTCGAAACGATAGACCTCGTCCCACTTCAGTTCGACATAGGCTTCGATCTGGTCCTTCGAGAAGACGTCGCCCTTGAGCAGGAAGTCGTGGTCGGCGAGCAGGCTGTCGAGCGCTTCGCGCAAGCTGGCGCAGACGGTCGGGACTTCCTTCAGTTCCTCGGGCGGCAGGTCGTACAGATTCTTGTCCATCGCCTCGCCCGGATGAATCTTGTTCTGGATGCCGTCGAGGCCCGCCATCAGCAGCGCCGAATAGCAGAGATAGGGGTTGGCCATCGCGTCGGGAAAGCGGAATTCGACGCGCTTCGACTTGGCGCCTGCACCATAAGGGATGCGGCACGAGGCCGAACGGTTGCGGCTCGAATAAGCGAGCAGAACCGGGGCTTCGAAGCCCGGGACGAGGCGCTTGTAGCTGTTCGTCGTCGGGTTGGTGAAGGCGTTGAGCGCCTTGGCATGCTTGACCACGCCGCCGATGAAATAGAGGCACATGTCCGACAGGCCGGCGTAACCGTTGCCGGCGAAGAGCGGCTTGCCCTTTTCCCAGATCGAGATGTGTGTGTGCATGCCGCTGCCGTTGTCGTCCTTGATCGGCTTCGGCATGAAGGTTGCGGTCTTGCCGTAAGCATGCGCGACCTGATGCACGACATATTTGTAGATCTGCATGCGGTCGGCGGTTTCGGTGAGCGTGCCGAAGGTCAGGCCAAGCTCGTGCTGCGCGGCGGCGACTTCGTGGTGATGCTTGTCGCAGGGCAGGCCCATTTCGAGCATCGTCGAGACCATCTCGGCGCGGATGTCGACGGCGCTGTCGACCGGCGCGACGGGGAAATAGCCGCCCTTGGCGCGCGGACGGTGTGCCAGGTTACCGCCTTCATAGCTGCGGCCGGTGTTGGTCGGGAGTTCGATGTCGTCGATTTCGAAGCCCGACTTGTTGTAGCCGGTTTCGAAGCGGACATCGTCGAACATGAAGAATTCGGCTTCGGGGCCGACATAGACGGTGTCGCCGACGCCGGTCGAGGCGACATAGGCCTCGGCGCGCTTTGCGGTCGTGCGCGGGTCGCGGGCATAGCCTTCGCCGGTCGCGGGCTCGACGATGTCGCAGACCATGATCAGCATCGGGGTGGCTGAGAAAGGATCGTCATAAACCGCATCGAGATCGGGCTTCAGGATCATGTCGGACTCGTTGATCGCCTTCCAGCCTTCGATCGACGAGCCGTCGAACATCAGGCCGTCTTCCAGCTCATCCTCGCCGAGGATCGACGCGACCATGGTCAGATGGTGCCATTTGCCCTTGGGGTCGGTGAAACGCAGGTCGACCCACTCGATGTCGTTTTCCTTGATCCGCGCGATGATGTCCTTGGGCTTCGTAGCCATGGTCTATACTTCCTTCTTGCGAAATGGTCCGGCGTGCCGGGGGTTGTCGGGTTTTCGAAAAATGCGAAAGATTAAAGCGCGTCCTCGTTGCGTTCGCCGGTGCGAATGCGGAGCGCCGTCTCCACCGGAATGACGAAGATCTTGCCGTCGCCGATGCGGCCGGTTTGCGCGGCGGCAGCAATCGCCTCCACGACGCGTTCGGCCATCGAATCCTCGACGATGACCTCCAGCTTCACCTTCGGCAGAAAGTCGACGACATATTCGGCGCCGCGATAGAGTTCGGTATGCCCCTTTTGGCGGCCGAAACCCTTGGCCTCGGTGACGGTGATGCCGCTGACACCGACTTCGTGCAGCGCTTCCTTCACTTCGTCGAGTTTGAACGGCTTGATGATCGCCTCAATCTTCTTCACGCTTTTCGTCCCCCTTTGGGCTGGCCGCCGCTCCTTGCGCGTCGAGCCGGATCAGGCCTGCCTGGTCCGGTCCGCCGTCGAGTCGGTGCGATGTCCCGCCATCTTGCACCAATCAAAAGCCGTGCCAATTGGCGAATCGCGGGGATTTGGTAAGAAATTTGAAACGAAGTTGCGACTGTGCCTAGCGGGTGAGCAATGAGGCGGCCGGGGTGCCTAAAAAAGTGGCATCCTGGCTCCTCCCTGTCGCGTGGCGATGGGGAGGTAGCAGCCCGGAGGGCTGACGGAGGAGCTATGGCGCGGCCCCTCCACCACCCGCTGCGCGGGCGGCTCCCCTCCCCATGGCCTGCGGCCACAGGGAGGATTTGCTTCAGCGTCCCATCGGGGCCGACGAGTCCGCCAGATTGGCCTTGGTCCAGTTCGACCGCTCGATGACATAGGCACGAATCGCCTCGGCGTCGGCGGGCGTCAGCACATTGGCGAAGCTCACCATGCCGCGGTCCTTGAGCGCGCCGCCGATAACGACGCCCTTCCACGCTTCGGAATTGGCGAGGGTGCCCGAAACGCGCAGGTCGGGGGTGAAGCCGTTGCCGATCGCGCTGTCGCCGTGACAGACGATGCAGTAGCGCCCGAAATGCGCCTTGCCCGCCGCGACCTGAGCGGGCGGGGCGGTCATCGGCGGCGGATTCCACGCGAGCGTCGTCGTCGCGGGCGGGGCAGGCAGTTTCGCGGTGCCGCCGATTTTGAGCACCACCAGCCGCGGGATGTTCGGGATTTTGCGCGTCGCGCCGCCCGCAACCCCGGCGACGAGCGGGAAGGCGCCGCCCTTGCTGGTCATGAACGCCACATATTGGACGCCGCCGACGCGGAAGGTCGAAGGCGCGCTGACGATCCCCGACTGCATGTCGAGGTCGAGCAATTGTTTGCCGGTATCGGCGGTATAGGCGCGGAAGCGGCCGAGGCTCGTCCCCTGGAACACCAGGTTGCCCGCGGTCGTCATCGTGCCGCCGTTCCACGCGGCGGGATGGTCGACCGCCCACGCAACCTTTCCGGTGCGCGGGTCGAAGGCAACAAGCCGCCCGGTGGTGGCGGCGACCGCGGCGCGGAACGCCGCCTTGTCGTCGGGCAGCATCGTGCCGGTCAGCGTGGTACCGATGTTGAAGCCGACGACCTTGCGCCGGTCGAGTTCGGTCATGTCGGCGAGATAGCCCTGCGGGATCTGCTGCGCGGGGATATAGACGAGCCCGGTCTTCGGGTTGTAGCTCATCGGGTGCCAATTATGTGCACCGAGCGCGCCCGGGATCGCGATGAAGGGCTTGCCGGTCTTGTAGAAGCGCGCCTCGGGATTCTCGATCGGGCGGCCGGTGGCGAGGTCGTAGCCCGTTGCCCAGTTGATCCCGTCGACGAAAGGCTTGGCGTCGATCAGCTTGCCATTCGCACGGTCGATGGTGAAGAAAAAGCCGTTCTTCGGCGCATGGTACAGCACCTTGGTCGGCTTGCCGTTCACCGCCTGCTCGGCGAGGATGATCGGCTGGGTCGCGGTATAATCCCACGTCTCGGCCGGGGTCTCCTGATAATGCCATTTATATTTGCCGGTCGTGGCATCGAGCGCGACGACCGACGAGAGGAACCAGTTGTCACCCTCGCCATTCGAGCGCGTGCCATGGTTCCACGGATTGCCGTTGCCGACGCCGAGATAGATCTGGTCGAGATCCTTGTCATAGACGATCGCGTCCCACACGGTGCCGCCGCCGCCCGAGGTCTGCCACTCGCCCTTGTCGGACCATGTGGCGTTGGCCTTTGATGCAAAGATGTCGTCCGATGCGGCGCCGTCCTTCGCCTTGGTCGGGTTGGGTGCCGTATAGAAGCGCCAGCGTTCCTTGCCGGTGTCGGCGTCATAGGCGGTGACATAACCGCGCACTCCGAATTCGGCGCCGCCATTGCCGATCAGCACCATATCCTTCACGACGCGCGGCGCGCCGGTGATCGTATAGGGTTTCGAGGTGTCGAAGGTCTGTGTCGACCAGATTTCCTTGCCCGTCTTTTTATCGAGCGCGATCAGCCGGCCGTCGAGCGCGCCGACGAAGAGTTTGTCGCCCCATACTGCGACACCGCGATTGACGACGTCGCAGCATGCGCTGACGGCGCGTTCGCCGGGAACCTTGGGGTCGAATTTCCACAAGGACTTGCCGGTCGCGGCGTCCCAGGCGCTGACCTTCGACCAGGCGTGGGTCACATACATCACGCCGTCGACGACGACGGGGGTCGCTTCCTGCCCGCGCGCATCGTCGAGGTCTGCGGTCCAGGCGAGGCCAAGCTGGCCCACATTCTTGTCGTTGATATCGGTCAGCGGGCTGAAGCGTTGTTCGTCGTAACTGTAGCCGATGCCGCCCCAGTCGTCGCCATTGCCGCCGGTCTTGAGCAGGGTCTCGCTGGCCTGTTCGGCGGCGTCGAGCGATCCGCCGCCCGTGATACTGTCATTTTTCGATGCGTTGCATGACGCCAATGCCAGTGCCGCGCAGCCCAGCAGCGCCGCCTTCAAGACCCATTTCGCCATCCCATGCTCTCCCGTTCGACGCCTATGCTTGACGTTAACGTCAAGACTGCGCGCGAAGGGGGGCAGGTGCAAGGGGGAATATGGGGGGTGGGTAGAGGGGGGCATCAGCGCGCGGCATGCTATTTGTTCCTCGGCCTTCGCCGGGCAACAGCTTAGCGGTTTACTGCCAGGGCGGTGCGTTCAGGCCCTTGGGACTCGCGGTGAAGATTTCGCAGCCGGTTTCGGTGATGCCGATGCTGTGCTCGAACTGCGCCGACAGGCTGCGGTCACGAGTTACCGCGGTCCAGCCGTCGCTCAGCATCTTCACCGCATATTTTCCGGTGTTGATCATCGGCTCAATCGTGAAGAACATGCCGGGCTTGAGTTCGGGACCGGTGCCCGGCCGGCCCGCGTGGACGACTTCGGGCGCGTCGTGGAACATCTGCCCCAGCCCATGCCCGCAAAAGTCGCGAACGACCGAATAGCGGTGGCGTTCGGCATGTTGCTGAATCGCGTGCGCGACGTCGCCCATGCGATTGCCGGGCTTCGCCTGCTCGATGCCGAGCATCAGGCATTCGTAAGTGACTTCGACGAGGCGTTTCGCCTTGATCGGCACATCGCCGACCAGATACATGCGGCTTGTGTCGCCGTGCCAGCCGTCGATGATGCTGGTGACGTCGATGTTGACGATATCGCCCTCACGCACCGGCTTGTCGTCGGGAATGCCATGGCAGACGACGTGGTTGATGCTGGTGCAGCAGCTGTGCGTGAAGCCGCGATAGCCGAGCGTTGCGGGGATGCCGCCGCCATCGAGCATCATCGTTCGGACGAGGTCGTCGATCGCGGCGGTGGTCACGCCCGGCTGAACGAACGGAACGAGCGCGTCGAGGATTTCGGCCGACAATCGCCCCGCCTTGCGCATGCCGGCAAAGCCCGCTTCGTCGTGCAGCTTGATCGTGCCGTCGCGCACGGGGGTGGGGCTCGCCGCATCGCCGGCGGTTACGGAGACATAGTCGTACATGCGATTCATATAGTCGCTAGAGCCTCGAAAAGCGAGGGGGCCGACTTCAGTCGCGCGTCGGCGCTCAATCCGTCACGAGAATAAAGTCCGTCGCGCCGGGCGCTTTCTCGAACGCGCTACCGACGGGAGCGTCGAGAAAGGCGATAATCGACGGGTCGTAATTGGCGATGCTGTTGACGTCAAAAATCTGATGATTGGAGGCGTCGGCCATATAGGCATCGTCCTCGGTCCCGGACAAAAAAGCCCACCCGCTGTCCTGCGGATTACGGGGCTGCTCGCGATACATGAAGCGGACGGGAAGCCCTTCGACTGTGATCCGGTCCGATACGATGCAACCGCCCCTGCCGGTGGCGAGGGGGCGGATATCGTCTGGCGCCAGTTTGTAGCGTTTTTCGCCCGCTATCGATTTCGTCCCACCGAACGCAAACAGGGCGGCCACTCCGAGAGCAAGACTCGTCATGGCCGCCCGTCGCTGCATTTTTCTACTCGGCCGACTTCTTCGCCTTGGGCGCTTTCGCCTTGCTCGCCTTGGGCGGGGCCGAGACGATTTCGAAGGCGAGCGGATTGCCGACCTTGGCGTCGTCGCCGGTTTTCATCTTCACCTTGACCTCGCCGCCATGGACGAGCTTGCCGAACAGCAGTTCCTCGGCGAGCGGTTGCTTGATCTTTTCCTGGATCAAACGGCCCATCGGACGCGCGCCATAGAGCTTGTCATAGCCCTTGCCGGTCAGCCATTCGCGCGCCGCTTCGTCGAGCTGGATGTGGACGTTACGGTCGGCGAGCTGCAGTTCGAGTTCGAGGATGAACTTGTCGACGACGCGCGCGACCACTTCGGGCGGCAGGTAACCGAACGGAACGATCGCATCGAGGCGGTTGCGGAATTCGGGGGTGAAGAGATTCTTCACCGCTTCCTCCTGCACATCCTCACGCGTGAACTGGCCAAAGCCGATGCTCTCGCGCGCCATGTCGCTCGCGCCCGCATTGGTCGTCATGATCAGGATGACGTTGCGGAAATCGACCGTCTTGCCGTGATGATCGGTCAGGCGGCCATGGTCCATCACTTGCAACAGGATATTGAACAGATCGGGATGCGCCTTTTCGATTTCGTCGAGTAGCAGCACGCAATGCGGATTCTGGTCGATCGCATCGGTGAGCAGGCCGCCCTGATCATAGCCAACATAGCCCGGAGGCGCGCCGATCAGGCGGCTGACCGAATGGCGCTCCATATATTCCGACATGTCGAACCGCTGGAGCGGGATGCCCATGATCGACGCGAGCTGCTTCGCGACCTCGGTCTTGCCGACGCCGGTCGGGCCGCTGAACAGATAGTTACCGATCGGTTTTTCGGGATCACGCAGGCCCGCACGGCTGAGCTTGATCGCCGACGACAGCACTTCGATCGCGGTGTTCTGACCGAAGACGACGCGCTTGAGGTCGGTCTCGAGGCTGGCGAGGGTCGCCTTGTCGTCGCTCGACACCGATTTGGGCGGGATGCGCGCCATCGTCGCGATCACGGCCTCGATCTCCTTCGCGGTGATCGTCTTCTTGCGCTTCGACGGGGCGACAAGCATCTGCATCGCGCCGACCTCGTCGATCACGTCGATCGCCTTGTCGGGCAATTTGCGGTCGTTGATGTAGCGCGCCGAGAGATCAACTGCCGCGTTGATCGCATCCTGCGTGTAACGCACCTGGTGATGCGCCTCGAACGCGCTGCGCAGGCCCGCGAGGATTTTCTTCGTATCCTCGAGCGTCGGTTCGACCACGTCGATCTTCTGGAACCGGCGGAGAAGCGCGCGGTCCTTTTCGAAATGGTTGCGGAACTCCTTGTACGTCGTCGAGCCGATGCAGCGGATCACGCCGCCCGACAAGGCGGGCTTGAGGAGGTTCGACGCATCCATCGCGCCGCCCGATGTGGCACCCGCACCGATGACGGTGTGGATTTCGTCGATGAACAGGATCGCGTGCGGCAGCCCTTCGAGCTCGGTCACGACCTGTTTCAGCCGCTCCTCGAAATCGCCGCGATAGCGCGTGCCGGCGAGCAGCGCACCCATGTCGAGCGAATAGATGACCGCGGGCAGCAGCACTTCGGGCACATCGCCCTCGATGATCTTGCGCGCGAGCCCTTCGGCGATCGCGGTCTTGCCGACGCCGGGGTCGCCGACATAGAGCGGGTTGTTCTTTGACCGGCGGCACAGGATCTGGATCGTGCGGTCGACCTCGGCATGGCGGCCGATCAGCGGGTCGACCTTACCAACCTTGGCCTTTTCGTTGAGGTTGACGGTGAACTGGTCGAGCGCGGTTTCTTTCTTGTTCTTGCCGCCGCTGCTGTCCTTGTCCTTCGCCTCTTCCTTTTCCTCGGGCTCGGCTTGCGGCGAGGGTTTGCCGCCCTTGCCGACGCCATGGCTGAGGTAGGAGACCGCGTCGAGGCGCGTCAGATCCTGCTGCTGGAGGAAATAGACGGCGTAGCTTTCGCGTTCGGAGAACAGCGCGACGAGGACGTTGGCGCCCGTCACCTCATCCTTGCCCGACGACTGGACGTGCAGGATCGCGCGCTGGACGACGCGCTGGAAGCCGCTGGTGGGCGACGGATCGCTGTGCCCCTCGACCTTCAAGCTGTCGAGTTCGGTATCGAGATAGTGAACGACCGCCGATTGCAGATCGTCGATTGCGACGCCGCAGGCGCGCATCACCTCGGCGGCATGGTCGTCGTCGATCAGCGCGTAGAGCAGATGCTCGAGCGTCGCATATTCGTGGTGACGCTCCGATGCGGCTTTCAGCGCATTGTGCAGGGTCTTTTCGAGGCTCTCCGAAAAGGACGGCATGGACTTTTCTCCTTGCGAGGCCCGCCGGGGGAGAAAGGCGGCCCCTAGGACCATAACGTGGCGATGCCGCCGCCAGCCTGCAAGGGAAAAGCGGAAGGCTTTGTGAAATTACGATGACGGGGGTTGCAGGATGGTTAACGGGGCGTTGAGGATGGGCACCTGCTTTCGGATTGTTACCTGGCTACTTTTTGTGTCGGATTAGAAGTGCCGCCGGCAAGGCCACGACAGGGACCAATATGAAGGCCCAGACAATCACAAAGAGGGCGACCGAAACCGCGTCTCCTTCGGGTTGAGAGAAAACATGTTCCAAGCCTCCCGCAAAACCCACGGCGAGTGTAAAAATAATAGCGGACAAAATAGCCCATGCCGCCAAGGTGTAGAGAAGGTCTCTACGGGTCATTTCTCAATTTCCCCCTTAACCTTCGCCCGCTTTGTCCACCATATCCATAAAATCGCGCGCCACATTGCGCTCGCCCTCATCCTTGAACGCGACGTCGAGGTCGGGGGCGACGCCGAGCATGTACATTAGCGCCCATAAAGCGAAGCGGCGGCCGGGGTTGGTTTCGAGGCCGAAGTCGACGCGCATGCGTTCGGTGCCCGCGGCGTGCGCCTCGGGGTGGATCGCCGACAGGTCGGCGGTGCCGAAATAGCGGCGGAGCTGGTCGTCGAAATCCATGCCGCCCTTTTGGCCCGTTCGCGGCGGTTGGCAAGTCTGGCCAGCGTCGGCTCCGTTACTTTCCCTGCCCCTTGATGGGGGAGGCAGCGAAACTTGCCAGCTTGCTGGCTAGTTGCAGCGGTGGGGGTGTGCTCTCGGCCTGAGGTGATTGTGTACGGACGCACCGTCACCCCCATCCAACTTCGCCTAATCGCTGCGCGATAAGGCTGCGTATCCTTCCCCCATCGAGGGGGAAGGGCGCTAAGCAAAATCGGCTCACCCGAAACCCCGCCCGGTTGTTTTTGCCCAAGCGCGCCGATAGGGCGGCGTTCGTGAAAACCAGCATCGACATCGGGACCGACAGCACGGGGCAGAGCGTGCGCGTCGATGTGCAGGAACTGTTGGCGACGCGTCTGCTCGTCCAGGGCAATTCGGGGTCGGGCAAGTCGCACCTGCTGCGCCGCATCCTTGAGGAAAGCGCCGAGCTGGTGCAGCAGATCGTGATCGATCCCGAGGGTGATTTCGTGACGCTCGCCGATGCGTACAGTCATGTCGTGATCAATGGTGGCGACTATAATGAGCGCGAGATCGCGGCGATGGGCGCGCGCATCCGCGAGCATCGCGCGTCGATCGTGCTCAGTCTGGAGTCGCTCGATATCGAGGCGCAGATGACCTGCGCCGCAGCGTTCCTGAACGCGCTGTTCGATGCACCACGCGAGCACTGGTTTCCGGCGCTGGTGGTGGTCGACGAGGCGCAGATGTTCGCGCCGAGCGTCGCCGGGGATGTGTCCGACACCGTCCGCCGCGCAAGCCTCAGCGCGATGACCAATTTGATGTGCCGTGGGCGCAAGCGCGGCCTCGCCGGCGCTATCGCGACGCAGCGGCTCGCCAAACTCGCGAAAAATGTCGCCGCCGAGGCGAGCAATTTCCTGATGGGGCGCACCTTCCTCGATATCGACATGGCGCGCGCCGCCGACCTGCTCGGCATGGAGCGGCGGCAGGCGGAAGCGATCCGCGATCTCGAGCGCGGGCATTTCCTCGGGCTTGGGCCGGCGATTTCGCGGCGGCCGCTGTCGGTCCGCATCGGCGCGACGCACACGGCGACGCGGATGGGGACGCACAGCCTGATGCCGCTGCCTGTCGCGGGCGGCGAGGATATGCGCTCGATGTTGTTCACCGAGATGGAAGCGCCGGCCCAGCCGCGCGTTTTTGCGCCCGAGGCCGAGCCTGTTGCGGCGAGCGAGCTATTGGAGCGGATCGCGGCGAGCGAGGGGCTCCACGAAGATCGCGACGCCCCGCCGGTATTCGACATCGTCGAGGCCGCCGCAGAAGCGGGGCACAGCGACGCGGTGGTGATCGCGATGCTCGAAGAGATGCTGTCCGACCCCGACAGCGCCTTCCAGCCCGAAGCCTATCTCTATCAGGATTTTTCGGTGCGCTGCCGGATGCAGAAGCTGAAGAAGGTGCCGCTCGACCTCGCCGCCTTCCGTCGCCGCTTCGCGCTGGCCAAAGGCGGGGTGTTCGATCCGTCCGAGCCGCGCTGGCGCGAAGCCCTGTCGGTCGCCGACCGGCTGCCGCACGACATGTTCGCGCCCTTCCTGCAGATCGCGCGCGCCGCGATGGACGGCGAGCCCTGTCCCGACGACGACGTCCTCGGCCGCGCTTATGGCAGCCGCTCGCCGGGACGCATCCGCCGCCTCGTCGAATATATGGAAAAGCAGGGTGTTATCGTCGTTCGATCCGATTTCGGCGGCCGCCGTTCGATCGGTATTCCCGAGCTCGGGCTCAGCACCGAAGCCGAATAGGGCGCTCCTGCCTCATCCCGTCGTGATTTCGCCGCGACCCGGCATGTTAATCGCGAATTAGCCACCTAAAATCTTGGGACCGTGCGCGGATCGGCGCACCCCTTGCCGCAGGTTCGCGCCGAGGCGCAGGTCGTGGAGAATGGCGAGCGGCTGGGGCCGGTCGGCGCGCGGATCGTCACCGAGGTCTTCCTCGGGCTGCTGCAGGGCGACAAGGGGTCGTATCTGTCGCAGGATCCCGAATGGCAGCCGTTCCTGCCGACGGTCGATGCATCGAAAAAGGGCGATGATTTCCGGATGATCGACCTGCTTCCTTTCGCCGAAGTCGCATAATGCGAAGAACCGCTGGCGCTTGCGACCGGGCGCCGGCGGTTTTCCTCACCCCATTGTTGAACCCTAACCCTTTTTGAACAGCGCGTCGGCGATCGCCTTGTGGCTGGTCGCGGCAGCGCGGTGCGCTTTCACCCGCTCGATTTCGGCCTCGAGCGTTTCGATGCGTTCGCCAAGTTCATCGACCGACAGCGGGTCGAGCGACTGCTTGATCAGCGCCGCCAGTACATCGTCGCGGCGGCGGGGAAGGTCGTCATCGTCCATGGCGCATCCTCCTGGCGCTTAACGTTAATATGGGCGCGTGAGTGTTGACCGGTGTCGCTGCACTGTCAATAAGGCGGAGCAGGGGGTAGGGATGACCGGACCAGTGGGGGAATTTCTGAAGTGACCAGCTTGCCAGCGAGCATGACCGCCATCGCCATCAGTGCGCCGGGCGGGCCCGAAGTGTTGCAACCAACGACGCGGCCGGTGCCGCAGCCCGGACCGGGCGAGGTTTTGATCCGCGTCGCAGCCGCCGGGGTGAACCGCCCCGACGTACTGCAACGCATGGGATTTTATCCGCCGCCGCCGGGGGCATCGGACCTGCCGGGGCTCGAGATCGCCGGGACGGTCGCTGCGGTCGGGCCGGGGGGCGATCCCGAACTTTTGGGACAGGCGGTGTGCGCGCTCGTCGCGGGGGGCGGCTACGCCGAATATTGTACCGCGCCGGTCGGAAGCTGCCTGCCGGTGCCCAAGGGCTTTTCGATGGAAGAAGCGGCGGCGCTGCCCGAAACCGTCTTTACCGTGTGGCACAATCTGTTCGAGCGCGGCTATGTAAGCGAGGGCGAGACGGTCCTCGTCCACGGTGGGACCAGCGGCATCGGCACGACCGCGATCGGGCTGTGCAAGCTGTTCGACATCAAGATCGTCGTGACGTGCGGCAGCGCCGATAAATGCGATGCCGCCCGCGCGCTCGGTGCCGATCTGGCGATCGATTATTCATCCGAGGATTATGTCGAGGCGGTGAAGACCTTCACCGGCGGCACCGGCGTCAATGTCGTGCTCGACATGGTTGGCGGCGATTATCTGCCGCGCAACCTCGCGTGCCTTGCCGAGGATGGGCGCCATGTGACCATCGCGTTCCAGCGCGGCGCGAAGGTCGAGTTCGATATTGCCGATGTGATGCGCCGCCGCCTGACGCTGACCGGATCGACGCTCCGCGCGCGTAGCGCCGATTTCAAGGCGTTGCTGGCCGACGAAATCCACCGCACGCTCTGGCCGCGCTTGTCGGAGGGCGGGTGGAAGCCCGCGATGGACTTGAGCTTTCCGCTCGCCGAGGCGAGCGCGGCGCATGCGCGGATGCAGGCCGGCGAGCATGTCGGGAAGATCGTGCTGACGTTGGGATGAGGCGGGGAACGTTCGCGACGGCGAGCGGTTGATGGGGTCCGGCAAAATGCCGCGGCCAGGAGAACCCCATGCGTGTCCCCTTTGTTTCCGCTTCCGTGATCGCGTTTGCGCTCGCCTCCTGTTCGCCACCGGCCAACAATGAGACGGCGAAAGCATCTGCGGGCAGCAGCAGCGATACGGTAACCAACGCCGGACCGCCTGCTATCAAGCCTGCCGATGAGCCGACACGCGGGGGCGACGGCACGCCGATAGAACTTGCGGCGCTGGGCGACAGCGACCTTAACGGTGCCAGCCTGAAGGGCGAACTGGGATGCAATTTTGCCACGATCGCGGCAGCGCCGCCGATCTTGATCGCCAAGGGCAATGTCGCGTCGCAAGAGCCGGCGCGCGGGATCGTCAAAATCAGCGACAGGATTGCGTCGATTGCCGCCCCCGGCGGTTATGATGCAATGGCCGACGGCGCGAATTTTTTCACCGAAGGGTTGCAGCTTCGCATAGCGCTGACGGGTGCGGCCGAGGGCGGCGGCGAATCGCCCCCGCGACCCGCGACGCTGACGCTGAACCGGGCCGACGGCGCACGGCGCGTTATCGCCGGACTTTGGCAATGCGGTCCCTAAATGCTGCTCTGGCCCCTCGAAATCGCCGTTGGCTTTTTCCACTCTCTGATATATGTATCATATACGAATTATATATGGAGATCCCGATGGGCATCGTGAACATAGAGGATGATCTGCACGACCAGCTCCGCCGGGCGAGCAAGATATCGTGCCGTTCGATCAACGCGCAGGCCGCCTATTGGATCAAGATCGGCATGTTGTGCGAGACCAACCCGACGCTCGGCTTTAGCGAGATCATCGAGCGCGAGTTTCGATCCGCGGGCGTCTCGGCTCCCCCAATGGCGATCGTGACGCATGACGAAGCAGCCTGAAGAGATCGCATTGCTGGCCGAATCGGGCCAGCTGCTGGCGTCGGTGTTCGGCCTGCTCGATCGAACGCCGCTGGCCGGCCTGTCGACGCTTCAGATCGACACGATGGTCGAGCGGTTCATCGTCGACGATCTGCAGGCGCGGCCCGCGAGCAAGGGGCAATATGGCTATGGCTTTGTGCTCAACGCGTCGGTGAACGACGTGGTGTGTCATGGCGTCCCGTCGCGATCGGACGTGCTGAAGGACGGCGACATCGTCAATCTCGACATCACGCTGGAAAAGAACGGCTATATTGCCGATTCGAGTAAAACCTATCTTGTGGGCGACGTGGCTCCCGCCGCCAGGCGACTGGTCCAGACGACCTATGACGTGATGTGGCTGGGCATCGGTGCGGTTCGCCCCGGCGCGCGGCTCGGCGACATTGGCTGGGCGATCGAGCGCCACGCCAAACGGAACGGCTATTCGGTGGTGCGCGAATATTGCGGTCATGGCATCGGCCGCGAGATGCACGAGGAACCCCAGATCCTGCACTTTGGCCGACCGGGCACCGGGCTGGTGATGCGCGAAGGCATGGTGTTCACGATCGAGCCGATGCTCAATCGCGGGCGGCGGAGCGTCCGGACGGAGGCGGACGGATGGACCGTGGTGACGCGCGACGGGTCGCTCTCCGCGCAATTCGAGCATACTGTTGCGGTGACCGCTTCGGGGGTGTCGGTGTTGACGCTGCGCCCCGACGAACGCGCGATGATCGGCAAGATGAAGATCGCGGCCTGAGCCAAGCTCCGGTTCGCCGCTATCGGTTGAAAACCGCGCTCTTGCCCCGCCCGTTAAACAGGTCTACATCAACCGCCGAACGGCCGCCTCGCAAGGGGCGGCCCTTATTATTTCCGCTTGGAGACTTTTCGTCATGGCCACCGCCGATGCCACCCCGCTGATGCCGCACGCGACCGCCGCCTGGCTGGTCGATAACACGGGCCTCACCTTCATCCAGATCGCCGAATATTGCGGCATCCACATCCTCGAAGTGCAGGCGATCGCCGACGAGACCGCCGCGACCAAATATACTGGCCGCGACCCCGTCCGCGCGCACGAACTGTCGATGGAAGAAATCGAAAAGGGTCAGGACGACCCGAACTACAAGCTCAAGATGAGCAAGCAGGCGCAGGACACGATTCGCCGTACCCGCGGCCCGCGCTATACCCCGGTCAGCAAGCGTCAGGACAAGCCCGACGGCATCGCGTGGATTCTGAAGAACCACCCCGAGGTTTCGGACGGCGCGATCGGCAAGCTGATCGGCACGACCCGCAACACCATCGGCGCGATCCGCGACCGCAGCCACTGGAACAGCGCGAATATCGTCGCCAAGGATCCGGTGACGCTCGGCCTTTGCTCGCAGCGCGAACTTGATGCGCTGGTCGCCAAGGCGGCGAAGAAGGCCGGCATCAAGGCCCCCGAGGACAGCCGTTTCGAAGGCGACCGCGAAGCGCTGCTCGAAGAACTGCGAGCCGAACGCACCGCCGCGAACGAAGCGCGCGCTGCCGAAGAGGCGGCCGAAGCCGCGAGCGACGCAGCGGCTTCCTGACGCATGTCGGGGGTTGATGACGACAATATCCCGGCGGCCAGCGGCTCGCCGGATGCCTCGCTGACCCAGGACGACAGTTTTACCGCGACGAGCCACGCGGGCCTGACCTATCCGTGGGGCGATGCCGCGCCGGGGGCGGGCGAGACGATCCGCATCGCGCCGGGCATCACCTGGGCGCGCATCCCGATGCCGGGGTCGCTCGGCCACATCAACAGCTGGCTGCTCGATGACGCCGACGACAGCGGCGATGGCGTCGCGGTGGTCGATACCGGCATCTGCCTGACGCTCTGCTCCGACGCATGGAAGGCGCTCTATGCCGGGGCGCTGAAGGATGCGCGAATCACGCGCGTCATCGGCACGCACCTGCACCCCGATCATATCGGCCTTGCCGGCTGGATCGCCAAAAAGCGCGGCGTGAAGCTGTGGATGACGCGCGGAGAGATGCTCACCGCGCGCGCGATCATCGCCGATTCCTCCGACACCGCCCCCGACGAGGTGTTGAAGCAATCGCGCGCCGCGGGCTGGGATGATGCGGCGCTCGAAGCCGCGAAATCGCGCGGCTGGAACATGTTCCAGCGGATGATCTTTCCGCTGCCGCGCAGCTATGTGCGGATCGAGGATGGCGACCGGCTCGACATGGGCGCGCACCAGTGGCGCGTCGTCACCGGATCGGGACACAGCCCGGAGCATGCGTGCCTGTGGAACGAGAAAGAGGGCGTGCTGGTGTCGGGCGATCAGGTGTTGCCGCGGATCAGCTCGAACGTGTCGGTCAATATCACCGAACCCGACGCCGATCCGCTGGGCGAATGGCTGGCGTCGATCGACAAGCTGCTGGCGACGGTTCCCGCCGACGTCACCGTTTGCCCGGCGCATGGCGAACCGTTCAAGGGGCTGCACGTCCGTCTGATGGCGCTGCGCGACGAACATCGCATGCGGCTCTACAATCTGGCGGAAGCGGCCGCGAAGGCGCCGATGCGCGCGGTCGACAGCTTTCCTTTGCTCTTCAACCGTCCGATCGGCGAGCATAATCAGGGCCTTGCGACGGGCGAAGCGCTCGCGCATCTGAAACGGCTCGAGGTCGAAGGCCGCGTGCAACGCGAGGATCGGGACGGCGTGTGGTGGTATCACGGGGTCGCGTGATGCGCGGGTTGATGACGATGCTGCTGGCCGGCGCCGTGGCGGCGGCATCGCCCGCCGCCAGTGCCGTCGAGCCGTCGGCTGCCGATCAGGCCAATGACGAAATCGTCGTCACCGCGCGCCGTTCGGGCGCGCCGATGTGGACGATCCAGACGCGCGCCGGCGTCGTCATTCTCGTCGGTGAAATCGCCGGGGTTCCCAAAGCGACACCGTGGCGTCCCGAGCGGCTGGAGGGCGCGACCGGCCGGGCGCAGCGCGTCATCCTCGGCACCAAGGCGAAGGTGTCGCCGGGCGACATATTGCGGCTGATCTTCAAGGGCGGCGCGCTGACCAAATTGCCGAAGGGTCGCGTCGCGGCCGACTATCTGGATGCGAAGCAGATGGTGCGGCTCCATGCCCTCGAAACGCGCTTCGACCAGGATTATGCGCGCGCGAATTTCCTGATGACGGCGTTCGACCTGCTTTCGAAACGCCTGTCGTTCAACAAGGATACCGCCGACGACGCGTCCGACGTCGTGCGCAAGGCGGCGCGTCAGTCGAAGATTCCGACACAGCCCGTTGGCGAAGTCCGCGGCGAGGACATGCTCGACAATCTGTTCGCCGCGGCACCCGAGACGCATATCCCGTGCCTCGAAGCCGCGATGGCGGCGACCGAAGCCGGCGGCGATGTGGTGACCGACCGCGGCCGCGCCTGGACCGAATTCGACGTGCCCGCGGTGATGGCGAACCCGCTCGAGGAAGCGCTTGGCCGCTGCTGGCCGTGGACGACCGACGGCTTTGGTACCGAGCTGCGCCAGACCTGGGTCGGCGCGATCCGCGAGGCGAGCGGGCAGCCCGGCGTCACGCTGGCGGTCGTTCCCCTGCGCATCCTCGCCGAGAAGGACGGCGTGCTCGACCAGCTCAAATCGCAAGGCCTGCCGATCAGCGGCCCGGCCTGGTAGCCACGGCCTATCGCGGTCTTTGCATGATCCAGCTGAACGCCATCGCGTTGAAGATCGTATAGAGGCCATAGAGCATCATCGCGGTGAACCAGTTCCGCGTCGCGATCGCCATCGCGCCGACAAGCAGCAGATATTCGAAGACGTAAGTGATGTTCGGTCCGACCTTGTCGGCAAGCGGTTTGACCATCTGCTGGATCAGCGGATCGTCGCTTTCCATGAAGGCGCGGTGCATCGCGAAATTACCGACGCCGGCGCAGAAAATGGCGATGATCGCGATCCACATAGGTTTGCAGATGGGGCAGTCGGGGTGGAAATGCCAGCAACTTTCGGGCTATAGGGAGTGCTCGGACGCGCACCGGCCCCGCGCGACCGATCGAACGAACCCGGCTCCTGCCCCCAGAGAAGGAACGTCTTCGGTGACAGCTCTCCCCCGTATGGCCGCGCTTTGCCTGCCGCTTGTTCTGGCCGTTCCGTCGGCAAACGCGTCGCAGGAACCCGCGAATCCGCCGCAGCCGAACCCCGCGCTCGCCGATCCGGTGCTGGCGAATCCCTTTCCCATGGAGGTCGTGCCTCTCCACCCCCTGTTGCCCGATGATGTGCGCGCGATGATCGACACCGCGATCACGAGCGGAGAGGACGCTGACGTCGAAGCGGTGGTCAAAGTCGCCAAGCTCGCCAATCCCTTCAGCGTTGCGGAAATCGATGCGCTGCTGGCGCAATATCGCAACGCGCACGCTCCTGTGCCGCCGCCCGACCCGGTGGGCAATATGCTCGCCGCCGCGATCGCGAGCGGCAAGGATGGCGATGTCGAGGCGGTGGCCAAGCTGGCGAAGGCGACCAATCCCGACCTGGCGGCGGAGATCGACGCGCGGGTCATCGCCTATCGCGCCGAACGAAAGCGGCTCAAGGACGAGGCGGCGGCGGCTGAGCGCGCAAAACTGGCCGCGTCGAAATTCTGGCAGAACTGGAAGGGCGAAGGGCAGATCGGCGCGTCGCAAAGCAGCGGCAATACCAAATCGGCGGGCCTGAGCGCTGGCATCGCGCTCGCGCGCAAGGGGATCGACTGGAGCCACAGACTGCGAGCGCAGGCCGATTATCAGCGCACGAACGGTCGGACGTCGGTCGAACGTTATGTGCTCGAGCTGGAGCCGCAATATCGCATCGACGACCGCACCTTCGCGTTTGGCCTCGGCCGGTGGGAACAGGACCGCATCCTGGGATATGACACGCGCTGGAACATGTCGGGCGGGCTCGGTTACAAGGTCCTCGACGGCAAGAAGATGACGCTGAGCCTGAAGGGCGGGCCGGCATTTCGCCAGACCGATTTCGTGAGCGGCGAGGAAGATACCGAAATGACCGCACTCGCGGGCCTCGATTTCGGCTGGCAATTGTCGCCGACGCTGCGGCTGACGCAGGTCGCCTCGACGATCATCGGCGAGGCGAATAGCTCGACCAGCTCGCTGACCGCGCTCAACGCCAAGCTGACCGGCGCGCTGTCGGCGCGCGTCGCCTATTCGGCGCAGATCGACACGAGCCCGCCGCCAGGGATCGAAAAGGTCGATACCCAGACGCGCTTTACCTTGGTGTATGGTTTCTAGCGTTTTTTGACCTCCCCGTCGCTTCGCGACAGGGAGGATGGGCCTTTCACCTATTTGATCGCCGCCAGCGTGTAGAGGAATTCGGCGAAGCCCATCGTCGAATCGACGAGCCCCGCGACCTTCGGATTGGTCGAATCGATCAGGAAATATTCGTCGGGGGCGTGCGCGCCCGACCCGTGGCCGATACCGAAATGGGCCGCGGGGATCGACACCGGCGGGGCGGTGAAGGTCGAGCCCGGCCAGCTGCCGGCCATGCGGGGATTGAGGCTGGTCGTCACACCGAGCTTTTTATAGGTCGCGAGTTCGGAGCGGACGAGGCGGCTGTCCTCGGCGACCTCGGTCGGGTCGTATCCGCCCGAGACATTCACTTCGACATCGGTGAAGCCATGTTTGTCGAGATGCGCGCGGAGCTTCTTCTCGGCCTCCGCGCGGGTCTGGTTCGGGACGAGCCGCAGGTCGAGCTTGGCGACCGCCTTGCCGGGCAGGATCGTCTTGCCACCGGGGCCGGTGTAACCCGCCACCAGACCTTCGATATTGACCGTCGGCTCCTGCGCCAAGCGGATCAGCGCGTCGTCGTACGACAGATTGTCGATCCAGTGGGTGACGCCGAGCGCGGCCTTCTGCTGCGCTTCGTCGCCCGCCTTCGCGGCTTCGCGGATCAACGTCTTTTCGCGTTCGCTCAGCGGCCGGACATTTTCGAACCAGCCCTCGATCGCGGGTTTGTTGCCGCCCTCGGTAACGAGCGTCTGGAGTGCCTGCACCAGCCGCCAAGCGGGCGAATCGACCATCGCCTTCAGGCTCGAATGCACGTCGCCCTTCGGTCCGCGGCCCCATTTCTCGCCGCTTGCGATCAGTTCGAGTTCGATAATTCCCTTCGATCCCAGATTGACCGTGACGTTGCCGGTCTTGCCCTGCGATGCGAAGGGGATGAAGATACCCTCGCATTTCTTCAGCGCGGCGAGGATGTTGGGTTTTGTTGCTATCTGGCGGAAATGTGGCGAACCGATCTCTTCCTCGCCCTCGCAGACGAGAACGATGTTCACCGGCAGCTTGCGCCCGGCGGCGCGGATCGCGTGGAGCGCGGCGAGGAAGGCCGCTTCGGGCCCCTTCTGGTTCACCGCGCCGCGGCCCATGATCGCCTGCCCGAAACCGGGGCGCTCGACCATCTTGCCTTCGAGCGGCGGCGACGACCATTCGGCAGGGTCGAACTGTTTGACGTCATACATGAAATAGATGCCGAGCGTGCGCGGGGCGCCGACGTCGATCGTCCCGAACACCCCGGGATGGCCATCGGTCGGCACGATTTCGACATTGGTGAAGCCGGCATCTTTCGCGAGCTCGGCCATATAGGCGGCGCCCTCGGGCATGCTGCGGTCTTCGGCGGCGATCGAGGGCAGGGCGATCCAGTCGCGGATCCGCTTGATCGATGCGGCTTTGCCCGCTTCGGCGGCCTTGCGGATGTCGGTCATCGCTCCCGACTGTGCCCAAAGCGGAAGGGGCTGCATGAATGCCGCGCCGGCGCCCAGCATGGCGGTGCCGCGCAGCATGTCGCGGCGGTTCAGTCGGTTAAGCTCACGAAAATCCATCATGCGTCCCCTGCCTGCTTCGTATGCGAAGCAATGTGCCGGATCGGCGGCGAAACGCAAGGCCGTGTCGGGGACTTACCGTTACGTGACGGGGCGGGCGTCGATTTCGCGGGCGAGGAAGGCGAGAATCTGCGCCTTGTCCTCGGCAGCCTCGGGTTGCGCGCGGAACGCGGCGAGACCAGCGATGATCATCAGCAACGGAATACCGGCGAAGAAAGTCGCGAACAGCCCTGCGCCGGGAATGTAGAGAAAGGCGAGAACGCCGCCGATCACGAACAACGAGAGAAAGCCAACCCAGATATAAGGGAAATAGCGCGCTCCCGGCGGCGCGCCGAAGCTGCCCGAGATCCGTGTGCCGCCGTTGTACGGTTCCATCACTGCGTCGAGCACCGGCTCCATATTGGTGCGCGCATCGCGCTGACGGTAGCGCAGATTCATCTCGCGCTCGCTGCCCTTGCCGAACACGCGCGCCTTCGCGTCCGGCATGGGGTCGTCCATGATCGTCTTGAGCTTGCGCGCGATGACCTCGGGCGAGAGGGGCGAGTAGAGGACGATGGGTTCGCTGTCCGACATCGCCGCGCCTCCGCTTATGCCTTTTCGAGCAATCCCTCGTCCTTGATCCGCTTCTGCCATAGCATTGGCGCATTGACGTGGACGTTCTGGCCTTCGCTGTCGACCGCCACGGTGACGGGGAAGTCCTGCACCTCGAATTCGTAGATCGCTTCCATGCCGAGGTCGGCAAAGCCGACGACCTTGCTTCCCTTGATCGCGCGCGCGACGAGATAGGCTGCGCCGCCGACCGCCATCAGATAGGCGCTCTTGTGCTTGGCGATCGCCTGCGTCGCAGCGGGACCGCGTTCGGCCTTGCCGACGCAGGCGAGCAGGCCCTGATCGAGCATCATGTCCATGAACTTGTCCATGCGCGTCGCGGTCGTCGGGCCGGCGGGGCCGACGATTTCCTCAGCCACGGGGTCGACGGGACCGACATAATAGATGACGCGGTCGCGGAAGCTGACCGGCAGTTCCTCGCCCTTCGCGAGCATCTCGGCGATGCGTTTGTGCGCGGCGTCGCGGCCGGTGAGCATCTTGCCGTTGAGGAGCAGGCGGTCGCCCTGTTTCCAGCTCGCGACGACTTCCGGCGTCAGATTGTCGAGGTCGACGCGGATCGCCGCCTGGTCGGGCTTCCAGTCGATCTGGGGGTAGTCGGCGAGCTTCGGCGGCTCGAGAAACGCCGGGCCGCTGCCGTCCAGCGTGACGTGGGCGTGGCGCGTCGCGGCGCAGTTCGGGATCATCGCGACGGGTTTCGACGCGGCATGCGTCGGCCAGTCGGCGATCTTGACGTCGAGCACGGTCGCGAGGCCGCCGAGCCCCTGCGCGCCGATGCCGAGCGCGTTGACCTTTTCATAGAGCTCGACGCGCAATTCTTCGGTCGGATTGCTCGGGCCGCGCGCGAGCAGTTCGGTCATGTCGATCGGGTCCATCAGCGACTGTTTCGCGAGCAGCATCGCCTTTTCGGCGGTGCCGCCGATACCGATGCCGAGCATGCCGGGCGGGCACCAGCCGGCGCCCATCTGCGGGACCATTTCGAGCACCCAGTCGACGATCGAATCCGACGGGTTCATCATCTTGAACTTCGACTTATTCTCGCTGCCGCCGCCCTTTGCGGCGACGTCGATCACGACCTTCGCGCCGGGGACCATCTCGACGTTGAGGACCGAAGGGGTGTTGTCCTTCGTATTCACGCGGCTGAACGCGGGGTCAGCGAGGATCGAGGCGCGCAGCTTGTTTTCAGGGTGGAGATAGGCCTTGCGCACGCCCTCATCGACGACCTGTTGCAGGCTGCGGGGGCTGTCGAGGCGGCAGTCCATACCCCATTTGATGAAGACCGTGACGATGCCGGTGTCCTGGCAGATCGGGCGGTGCCCCTCGGCGCACATGCGGCTGTTCGACAATATCTGCGCCATCGCGTCCTTCGCGGCGGGCGACACTTCGCGTTCGTACGCGGCGCCCAAGGCGCGGATATAGTCCATCGGATGGAAATAGCTGATGTACTGGAGCGCGTCGGCGATCGTTTCGATCAGATCGTCTTCGCGGATGATCACTATGTTCATGTGCAGCCTTTCGCCCTTTTTGGGGATTCGCGGTTTCCCTAGACCCGTGCGGCCGGGGTGGACAAGGGGTCAGGTGCGGCGGCGACCGAAGACGCGCCGCGCCGGCGCAGCGGTTTGCACATCGCGCGGTACCGGCACCGCCTCGCCGAAATCGACGAGCGGGCGCCTCCGCGCCAGCATCAGCCAGCAGCCCGCAGCCGAGAGCGCGAGCAGCAGGATCCAGCCGCCCGCCGCCGAGGGAAGGAGCGCCCAGGCCAAGGCGGTCGGGGTGATGATCGCCATTACGGTCGGGATCGCGGCAAGGATCGCGAGCGTGCCGAACAGCGCCCACCATCGGCCCATCTGCGTCGCCGCGGCGCCGATCGCGACGTTGGTTGCGGCCAGCAACAGGAATTTGACCGCGACCGGCGTGGGCAGGCTCGCCATCGCGGGCGAATAATCGCCTGCGGTGAAGGCCGCCTGGATGTCGAAGAGCAGCCAGTTTTCATAGGCGTCGAACAGCGCCGCAGCGATCGGCAAAGCCGCCGCGGCAAGGATCGCGCGAAGCCGAAGTTCGCGCCACAGCGCGATGCAGCCGCTGACGAGGAAACCCGCGTAGAGCAGCATGTAAAGATAATCCAACTCGTTGCCCGCGCGCATCGCGGCGAGGCGCTTGACCTGCTGGGGATCGGTATAGAAGCCGAAGATCGCTTCGAGGTCGGCTTGTCCGCCGGCAAATTCGAACGCGAGAACCGGGGTGCCATAGCCCGGCGCGATATCATGGCCCGTTTTCGGGTAAACCTGACCAAGAGAGAGCCCGAAGAGAAGGGTGGCGATGCCGAACCCCAGCGTCCAGACCCATGCGCGTGTCGGCGCGGACGGGCGCGTCCGCTGCAGCTCTATCCAATGCTGGAGCCCCCCGAACACGCCCTAGCTGTCCGGTGGAGCGCGGCGGCTCACCTTATTGGCACTCGGCGCATTTGCCGCGCACTTCGATCACCGGGCGCTCGGCGGCAAAGCCCGTTGCCTCGGCCGCGGCCCGGACGCCGCCCGAAATCTTGTCATTATCGACATGCACAGCGCTGCCGCACGTATCGCAGATCAGAAATATGCAGTCGTGGAGGCAGCCCGGATGGCTGTTGGCGACAAAGGCGTTGGCGCTTTCGACGCGGCGCACGAGGTTGTTTGCGACGAACAGGTCGAGGATGCGATAGACGCTGTTCGGCGCGACCCGCTTGCCGCGTTTCTGCGACACAATATCCGCGATTTCATAGGCGCTCGCGGGCTTGCCGATTTCGGCGACGGCGTCGAAAATCTGAGAACGCATGTCGGTCCATGCTTCGCCCGCGCCTTCGAGCGCGCTCTGCGCCGCCTTGGCGAGCGAGGCGCCGCTGGCCTCGACGTGCGGATGATCATGCTTGCCCATTGGCGTTTCCTCAGGCGTGGGAAATCCCGCGCTAACTATCGCTCCAATGTAGGCTGTTTATGGGGTGCCCGCAAGTTGCGGACATATCCGATGCGGTGGGATCAGCGCCGCGCGCGGCGGTTGAGGTCGTGGCCGAGCGCGACGACCGCGACGCCGATCATCGTTGCCAGCACTTCGGTGCCGTCATGCGGCCGCGAGAGCGCGCCCGCCATCATGCCGAGACCGAAGCTGCCGACCGCGAACGGCATCATATAGCCATGGCTGAGTACACCCGAGACGAGCGTGATAAGCGCAAAGCCGATCGCGACGATCAGGCCGATTTCGTGGAAAAGGTGATTTTCAAGAAATACCCCGCCGACCGAGGCGATCGAGGCAAAGAAGACGGTCGTTGCAAGGCAATGCACGAGGCAGAGCCCCGACAGGCCCATCGCCAGCTGGTCGCCGCTGAGCGCGGTCAGCGGCCGCGAATCGCGCGCAGCCCGAACCACCGCGACCCAACGCCTCAAGAAAGGGGCAGGGCGCGTCAGGACAGGGGCAGGGCTGGCGACATGGGTCACCCGATTCTCCGTTGGTGCAATATCAGCGCGGGATATGGCATAACATGACAAACGTTACAATGTCTCATCGTGGAGATTGCAAGATTCTCCTCCCCCACCAAGGGGGAAGGTGCTTACGCGCCCTCTTCGGCGCGCAACGCCTTGCGGTCGAGCTTGCCGATCATCGTCTTGGGCAGGTTCAGCCGTACTTCGACCGTCTTCACTCGCTCATGCTTGCCGAGCTGCGGGTTGAGCCATGCGGTGAGCGCTTCGCCGCTGATGTCGAATCCTTCTTCAAGCGTGACGAAGGCTTTCGGGGCTTCGCCGCGATAGGCATCGGGCACCCCGAGCACGATCGCTTCCTTGACCGCGGGATGTTCGTGGAGGTGGGCCTCGATCACGCTGGGGTAGACCTTGAAGCCGCCGACCGCGATCATGTCCTTCAGCCGGTCGACGATGCGGATATAGCCGTCGGCCTCGACCACGGCGACGTCGCCGGTGCGCAGCCAACCGTCGTCGGTGAAACTGTCTTTATCGGCGTCGGGGCGGTTCCAATAACCCTGCATGATCTGCGGCCCCTTGACCGCGAGTTCGCCGGGTTCGCCGTCCGGTGCATCCTGAGACGGATCTTCCTTGTCGAGCAGCCGGATGTGCGTCGCGGGCAGCGGCTGACCGATCGTGCCGGGCTTGACCGGGCCTTCGTAAGGATTGGTCGAGACGACGCCCGAGCTTTCGGTGAGGCCATAGCCCTCGACGAGCGAGGCGCCCGTCGCGGTGACAAATTTCTCGCGCAGTTCGGCGGACATCGGCGCACCGCCCGAAATGCAGATGCGCAGGCTGGAAAAGTCGGTCTTCGCCAGATCGGGATGGTCTAGCAGCGCCTGGTACATCGTCGGGACGCCGGGCAGCGCGGTCGTCTTTGTCCGCGTGATCGCCTGCAGCGCCTGCTTTGCGTCGAAGCGTGGCAGCATCGTGATCGAGCCGCCGTTGAGCACCGTGCGGTTGAGCACGCAGGTGTTGGCAAAGACGTGGAAGAAGGGAAGCACGCCGAGGATGCGATCGGCGGCATCATGGTCGGGGTCGATCGCATTCACCTGCCGCGCGTTGGCGGTCAGATTCTGGTGCGTCAGCTTTGCGCCCTTGGGCGTCCCGGTCGTGCCGCCGGTATATTGGATCAGCGCGATATCCTTTTGCGCGTCGATCGCGACGGGTTCGGGCCGGCCATCATTGTCGACGAGGGTCGAGAACCGGATGACGCGGCGGTCGTCGGGCAGTGCCGCGACCTCGCTGCGCTTGAACAGGCGGTAGAGCATGGATTTCGCCGCGGGCAGCCCGCCCGCGACCGATCCGACCACGAGTTGCTTGAGGCTCGATCCGTCTAGTACCTTCAGCGCGGTGGGGAGCAGCGCCGCGGCGCTGACGGTGAACAAGGTCTCGGTCCCCGAATCCTCGACCTGCGCCTCGAGTTCGGCGACGGTATAGAGCGGCGAGAAATTGACGACGGTCGCCCCGGCCGCCAGCGCGCCATAATAGGCCGCGACATAATGCGGGACGTTGGGCAGGAACAGGCCAACGCGGCTGCCATTGCCCAGCCCGCGCTGCTGCAACCCGCGCGCGACGCGGGCGGCGCCGCGCGCGACTTCGGCATAGCTGAACTGGCGGCCCAGGAAATCGAGCATCGGGGCATCGCCGCGCTGCGCCACGCTGGCGGCGAGCATGTCGGGCAACGACAGCGGCGGAAATTCCTGATCCCAAGGCGTGGGGTGGTGGTAGTCGGTCGACCAGGAAAAGCGGCTATCCATGTGGGCGGACGTCCTTTGAAACGGAGGGGGCTTCCTGACACTAGGGTCAGTAAGCGTCGTTCGCAACCGGCCTCGCTTGCCGCGCGGCGCGCGCGCGGCTAGGCACGCTTATCGTTCTCGCCAGGGGTTTTATCATGTTGCAGCTGTCATCGCGGATCGTCGGGCCGCTCGTCCTTCTTGCTTGCGCCATGGCCTCGCCCGCCGTCGCGAAGGACAAGGCGCCGCTGGCGCGCCCGGCGCAGATTCAGGAACTCTACGCCTGCCGCGACATCGCCGATTCCGCCGCGCGCCTCGCCTGTTTCGATCGCGAGGTCGGCGAGCTGTCGAGCGCGGATCAGGCGCGCGAGATCACCTTTACCGACCGCGATACCGCCAAGAAGGCGCGGCGCGGTCTGTTTGGTTTTTCTTTTCCCAAGCTCGGCGGAATTTTCGGTGGCGACGAAGATGAGGTCAAGGAGATTGAAACGACCATCCGCTCGGCCAGCATCGATCGCTCGGGCAAATATACGCTGGTGATGGAAGATGACGCGGTGTGGGTCCAGATCGACACGACCAAGCTGCCACGCCAGCCGAAGCCGGGGCAGAAGATCAAGATCAAGGTCGCGACGATGGGCAGCTATTTCGCGACCATCGAAGGCGGGCGTTCGTTCCGCATGAAGCGCGACCGCTGACCGCGGCCGGCGCGCGATCGAAACCTGTGAGATAGCGATGGCGGACGGCGACGCGATCCCCGTTCCGGGTCCGGACTGCCCGCCCTTCGTGCTGCTCGACGACGCGCGCGCCGAGGGTGCGGCGGGAGCGCGGCTGTTCCTCCGTCCGGTAGAAGTTCTGACCGCTCGGTCGGCGGCAGAGGTTCCGGCTTTATTATCGGCGCTGGAAGCGGCGCAGGACTGCGGGCTGCATGCGGCGGGTTATCTGACTTACGAGGCAGGCAAGGCGCTTGCACCCGCGTGGCGCGGTGCGGTCGATGCCGACACCGGCGACGCACCGCTCGGTTGGTTCGGGCTGTTTCGCCAAGTCCGGCGGATCGATGCCGACCGGGTAGCGGACCTGCTTCCCGACCCGGCCTCGGCGTGGATCGGCAAGGTCGCACCGCGCGTCGCGCGCGCCGACTATCTGGCCGCAGTCGAAGCCGTGCTTGGCTTCATCCGCGCTGGCGACATCTATCAGGCGAACTTTACGTTCCGCGCGGATGTACCCGTGCTTGGCAATCCGCTGGCGGTTCATGCGCGGCTGCGGCGGACGGCGCGCGCGGGCTATGGCGGGGTGATCTGGACCGGCGAGCAAGCGATCGTCTCGCACTCGCCCGAACTGTTTTTCGCGCTGCGCGACGGCGAGGTGATGGCGCGGCCGATGAAGGGGACCGCGGCGCGGCTGGCCGATCCGGATGCCGACGCGGTCGCGGCGCGCGAACTCGCCGAAGATCCGAAGCAGCGGGCCGAAAATCTGATGATCGTCGACCTGATTCGCAACGACCTGTCGCGCGTCGCGGTGCCGGGATCGGTCGCGGTGCCCGACCTGTTCCGGGTCGAAAGCTTTCCGACGATCCACCAGCTCGTCTCCGACGTCAGCGCGCGGCTGCCGGACGGCGTCGGCGCGATCGATGTGCTGCGTGCCGCCTTTCCGTGCGGTTCGATCACCGGAGCGCCCAAGGTGCGCGCGATGGAAATCATCGATGACCTCGAGGATGGCGAACGAGGGCTTTACACCGGGTCGATCGGCTTCATCGAGGCGGGGGGCGACGCGGCGTTCAATGTCGCGATCCGGACTTTGGTGTTACCGCAAAGCGGCTTGCAGGACGGTCCGGCTTGCGCCACGCTGGGACTGGGCTCCGGAATCGTCGCCGACAGCGAACCGGCTGAAGAATGGCGCGAATGTCTGGCCAAGGGGGAATTTGTGGGCGCAGCGGGGGAAAGCTTCGACCTCATCGAAACGATGTTCTTCGACCCGGTCGAGGGCGTGCAGCGGCTGGAGGGGCATCTGGCGCGGATGAAGGCGAGCGCCGAGGCGCTCGGTTTTTCGTTCGACCGCCACGGCGCGCGCAACAGTCTGCAATCGGCGACCTTCCGTCTGCGCAGTGCGGCGCGGGTGCGGATGCGCCTCGCACCGTCGGGCGCGCTCGCGGTCGAGGTGTCGCCGTTGCCGCGGATCGCCGAATTGCCGGTGCCGGTCGCGGTGCGGCCCGCGCCGATGGCGGCGAACGATTTCCGCCTGGCGCACAAGACCAGCCTGCGCGCGGTCTATGACAGCGCACGTCACGAAAGCGGCGCCGCCGAGGTCGTCTTCGTCGACGAGCCGGGCTTCGTCACCGAAGGCAGCTGGAGCAATATCTTCGTCGAGCGCGACGGCCAGCTGCTCACCCCGCCGCTGGCGCTGGGGCTGCTTCCCGGCGTGCTGCGCGCCGAACTGATCGACAAGGGGCGCGCGGTCGAATCGCACCTTCGGCTCGCCGATCTCGATGGTGGCTTCTTCATCGGCAATTCGCTGCGTGGATTGATCCCGGCGCGGCTCGCGTACGCTGCGGAAAGCGTGATAGGCTGACCTGCCGACCGCATAGGTAAATTATCAAGCAGCGCGCTTGCGAATATCGGTCAGAGGCTTTAGGCGCGGCCCCGCGCAATTTCCTGTCCTTTTTGCAGCCCTAACCGCGCAAGCCACGGAAGATATCGTCATGTCGCTGAAGCCCCATGTTTCCGCCGCCCTCAACCGCATCCAGCCTTCGGCGACGCTTGCGATGACCGCGCGTGTGGCAGCGCTGAAAGCCGCGGGCGTCGACGTGATCGGGCTGAGCGCAGGCGAACCCGATTTCGATACCCCCGACTTCGTCAAGGAAGCGGCGATCGAGGCGATCCGCAATGGTCAGACCAAATATACGCTCGTCGACGGCACCGTCGCGCTGAAGGAAGCGATCCGCGGCAAATTCCGCCGCGACAACGGCCTCGAATTCGGACTCGACCAGATCACGGTCAACGTCGGCGGCAAGCACACCTTGTTCAACGCCCTGGTCGCCACGGTCGACCCGGGCGACGAGGTCATCATCCCCGCGCCCTATTGGGTCAGCTATCCCGACATCGTGGCGTTTGCAGGCGGCACCCCGGTGATCATCGAGGGCACCGCGGCGCAGAACTACAAGATCACCCCGGCGCAGCTCGATGCCGCGATCACCGCAAAGACGCGCTGGGTGATGTTCAACTCGCCCTCCAACCCGTCGGGCGCCGCCTATTCGGGCGAAGAGCTCGACGCGCTGGGCGAGGTCATCCGCCGCCACCCGCATGTGATGGTGATGGCCGACGATATGTACGAGCATGTCTGGTACGCCGACTTTGCCTTTACGACGCTGGCGCAGCGTTGCCCCGACCTGGCCGACCGCATCCTGACGGTGAATGGTTGTTCGAAGGCCTATGCCATGACCGGCTGGCGCATCGGTTATGCTGGCGGCCCGGCGTGGATCATCAAGGCGATGGGCAAGCTGCAGTCGCAGTCGACGTCGAACCCCTGTTCGATCGCGCAGGCCGCCGCCGCCGCCGCGCTCGGCGGGCCGCAGCAGTTCCTCGACGACCGCAACGCCGCATTCCGCAAGCGCCGCGACATGGTCGTCGCGATGCTCAACGACGCGCCGGGGCTCAATTGCCCGACGCCCGACGGCGCTTTCTATGTCTATCCCGACGCCAGCGGTTGCATCGGCAAAAAAACTCCGGACGGCCTGCTGATAGACAGCGATGAAAAGCTGATCGATTATTTCCTCGATTCGGCAAAGGTCGCAGCGGTGCCCGGCGCCGCCTTTGGCCTGTCGCCGGCGTTCCGCGTATCCTATGCGACGTCGGAATCGGTGCTGAAGGAAGCCTGCGTGCGAATTCAACAGGCGTGCGCCGCGCTGTCCTGACGGACGTTTTTCGTCCGCATAGGAATTCTGTACCGATCGGTCTTGTAATTCGGATAGCGATGCCTATTTGAACATGAACGGCGGTTAACCGCCCGGTTCACCGGATAGTAAGTCATTTCCGTTAGGGTGACTGCCATCACTGCACGGCTGGTCGGGGCGCTCCATATCGTCGGTGTAACCAAAGCGGCCCGAGCCGCGAACAGACAGATATGAAAAGAGGCCCACATGCTCTCCATGCTCCGCTCCGACTGGTTTTTGACCATGCTCGCAGGCTTTGCGATTGGCGCGACCTACATCGTGCTCAACCAGCCGGCACTGCCGCTGCCCGCGTGACGCCGTTGCGGCGAACCCTTTCCCTTCGCGCGATCACCGCGCTGGTGGCTGGTGCGATCGTCGCACAATGTACGCCGGCGCAGGCCGAAAGCGTCGTCAAGCTGCCTGCCGCGGCGGTTGACCCGGCAGTCAAGGCGAAACGCGCGACCGCGGTGCTCGCGGGCGGCTGTTTCTGGGGCGTTGAGGGCGTTTTTTCGAACGTCAAAGGCGTAATTTCGGTCGAATCGGGCTATCATGGCGGCAGCGCCGCGACCGCGAAATATGAGCGGACGCACGACGGCAAGTCGGGGCACGCCGAGGCAGTTCGGATCGTCTATGACCCGACGCAGGTCAGCTATGGCAGCTTGCTCCGCATTCTCTTTTCGGTGGTGGCCGATCCGACGCTGAAGAATCGTCAGGGCCCCGACAGTGGCCCGCAATATCGGGCTGCAATCGTCCCCCTCGACGCAACCCAGCGTCAGGTCGCGACCGCCTATCTGTCGCAAATCGGTGGGGGAAAATATTTCGCCAAGCCGATTGTGGTCCCGGTCGAGGCGTATAAGCGCTTCTATCCCGCCGAGGCGAATCATCAGGATTTCATGCGGCGTAATCCGTCGAATGGCTATATCCTGCGCTGGGACGCGCCCAAACTTGCCGCGCTGAAGCGGCTCTATCCTGCTATGGTTCGGGCGACGCCCGCACCCTGAAATTACGTGGTTCCGCCACTGGTCGTGGCAGAAGAATCATTCACCGCAAATCGCTGGCCCTCCCCGCGCGCCTGCGTGACGACTGGAAAGACCGATGGGTGTCGGGAAAATAAAAAAGTCGCAAATGCGGGGTTTCAATGAAGTTTAAGTCATCCGGCAGGCCGCTCCTCGCAGTGACGATGAGCGCCGCGGTGCTTGCGGGTTGCGTCAGCGCCGCGATCCCGCGCCCGCAGCAACAAGCGGCGGTGCGTCCTCCCGCCGGATCGGTCAGCGTGCCGATCGGCCAGCCCGTGCGATCGACCATGCCGCGCCCCGCGGGGCCGATTGACCCCGGTTTTCGCAGCGCGCCTGCCGGGCTTACCGACCGCATCTATGCGCTCTGGCGCGCCTTTCCCGGCAAGACCGGAATTGCGGTACAGCGCATCGACGGCGAATGGGCGATCGCGCAGCGCGGTCCCGAGCTGTTCCCGCAGCAAAGCGTATCGAAGCTCTGGGTCACGCTCGCGGTGCTCGACGCCGTCGACCAGGGCCGCTTGACACTGGACCAGCGCGTCCGCATCGGCCCCGAGGATCTGACTTTGTTCCACCAGCCGCTCGCCGCGCGCGTTCGCGCCGAAGGATCGGTGACGATGAGCGTCCGTGACCTGATCGAGACCGCGATCACACACAGCGACAACACCGCGAACGACAGCCTGCTCCGCACCGTCGGCGGCCCCAGTGCGGTGCGCGCCTTCATCGCGAAAAAAGATCTGGGCGCGATCCGTTTCGGTCCGGGCGAGCGATTGTTGCAGGCTGGGACTGCGGGGATGAGCTGGCAGCAAAGCTATTCGGTCGGTCGCAATTTCGAGACGGCGCGCGCGGCGCTGCCCGCCGCGACGCGTCAGGCTGCGATGGATAATTATCTCGCCAATCCGGTCGACGGTGCGAGCCCCGCCGCGATCGCCAGCGCGCTGACGCGGCTCGCGCGCGGAACCTTGCTGTCGCCGGCCTCGACCGACTATCTGCAGGGCGTGCTGAGCCGGACGCGGAGCGGGCCGAAGCGGCTGAAGGCCGGGCTGCCGCCGGGGTGGCAATTCATGCACAAGACCGGCACCGGACAGAATCTGGGCGGCATGACCGCGGGCTATAACGACATCGGTATCGCCACGGCCCCCGACGGCACCCGCTATGCCATCGTCGTGATGATGGGCAGCACGACCGCCGGTATTCCGGCGCGCATGGCGTTGATGCAGGCGGTATCGAGCGCCGTCGCCGAATTCCACGGAAGGTAACCCCGATGAAGCTTGCTGTCCTGCCGCTGCTGGCGCTGTCGCTTGCGCTCGCCGGCTGTGCGACCCCCGAAACGCGGCTGCGCACCGGCCTCAACAACGCCGGCCTGTCGAAGGCGATGTCGGCGTGCATGGCCGAACGCATGGTCGACCGGCTGTCGCTGCTCCAGCTTCGCCGTTTGTCGGCGCTGGGAAGCCTCAAGGACAAGCGCGTTACTGACCTGTCGCTCGACCAGTTTTTTCGCAAGGTCCGCGCGCTCAAGGATCCCGAAATCCTGACGGTGTCGACCAGCTCGGCGGCGCTCTGCGCGTTGCGCTGAGCCCTATTTGCCCGGGAAGCGCACGACCAGGTTCGGCGGCGGAAAGCTGTTGCGAACCGTTTCGGATCGATCGGCGGGCGGCCATGTCTCGCGGCGGGAAAAGCTGTCGATTGTCGCATATTGCCCCAGCCGCGTGAGCGAGGTGAAGGTGTAGGGCTGTCCTTCGGCGCCGAGGATCGACGGCCGGTCGGCGAGGTGGAAATGCAGGTGCGGCGCGCTGGCCTGTCCGGTGAAACCGAGGAAGCCGACGACTTGTCCGGCCTTGACGCGGTCGCCCACCTTGACGGGGGCGCCCTGTTTCAGATGTTCGTAGATGGCATAACGCCCGTCACCGATATCGAGCGCGACGAAATTGCCGCTGGCATCGGCGATCGAGGGGTTCGTCCGGCCTGACACGGTGGCAGGATCCGGCACATCGTCACGGAGTGCGACGATCGTGCCGTCGGCGACCGCGAGCACCTCGGCACCGAAGCCATAATAGTTCGCGGGAATATTGTCGTCGCCCGACGACAGCTTGCCGCTCGTGTCGACCTTCATCCAGTCGATCGCGAAGCGGCCGGGTAGCGTCGCCGCCCCTTCGGTTGCATAGAAGACGCGGCGGTGGCCGCGTTCCATGCGCGGTTCGTACACCGCCACCCACGGGCCGCCGCGCAGCGGTGGTGACAGGCGGGGCAGGGCGGCGCCATCGATCTTCGCGAGCCCCCCCGTGACGGTGAAGGTCGCGCCTGCGCCGTTGGGGGCGACTTCGCTCAACCTCAGGTCATGCGTGATCAGACCACTGGAGAGACCGGCAGGAGCCGGCGCGTTGATATAAAGAACCGCCCGGCGCCCCGGGGCGATCGCGCCCGCATTGTTCGCGTCCTTCGGACCGACGATCGCGATCGCGGCGGCCAGTTCGTCGGCCGCATAGGTCTTCACCGGAACGCTGCGCCCATCCGCCTTGACGACCAGGTCGTCGATCCTCAGCGGCCGGCTGGAAAAATTCGTCAGGTGAATTTCGTAGATGAGCTGGTCGCTTTCGCCGACGCGAACGACTTTCGGCGCTCCGGCGACATCGATATCGAGCGCCTGCTGCGCGCGCGTCTCGTTCGAACCGGCGAACGCCAGCAACGCCAAAATCACGAACTTTATCTGCACCTTGGGCTCCCCTGTTCGACCACGCGTCCCGGTGGGCCTATCAGGGAAAGTTTCAGGCGTCACTATCAGGGGCGGGCGGCGTCGTTCCGGTCGGCCGCATGGGACCGCTAGGGGTAGAATTGCCGCCGAACTTGTGCTTAGGCGGCGCCGATCCTCTCCCCTTCCAGAGTCGAAAGGCCCGGCAGACCTCATGAACATCCACGAATATCAGGCGAAAGAACTGCTCGCGAAATATGGCGTCGCCGTCCCCAAGGGCATTGCCGCGATGAGCGTCGAAGAAGCCGTCGCCGCCGCGAAGCAGCTCCCCGGGCCGCTCTATGTCGTGAAGTCGCAGATCCACGCGGGTGGCCGCGGCAAGGGCAAGTTCAAGGAACTCGGCCCCGACGCGAAGGGCGGCGTCCGCCTCGCCAAGACCATCGAGGAAGTTGAAGCACACGCAAAGGATATGCTCGGCAACACGCTGGTGACGATCCAGACCGGTGAAGCCGGCAAGCAGGTCAACCGCCTCTACATCACCGACGGCGCGGACATTAAGCAGGAATTCTACCTCGCGTTGCTCGTCGATCGTGGCTCGAGCCGCATCGCGGTCGTCGCCTCGACTGAAGGCGGCATGGACATCGAAACCGTCGCGCACGACACGCCGGAAAAGATCCACACGATCACCATCGACCCCGCCACGGGCCTGCAGCCGCATCATGGCCGCAGCGTCGCCGCAGCGCTCGGGCTGTCGGGTGATCTCGCCAAGCAGGCTGCCAAGGTTCTTGCCGGCCTCTATGCCGCGTTCCTCGGCACCGATGCCGAACAGATCGAAATCAACCCGCTCGCCGTTTGCGAAGGCAAGGATGGCGACGAACTGCTCGTGCTCGATGCCAAGGTCGCGTTCGACGGCAATGCGATGTTCCGCCACAAGGACCTCGCCGAGCTGCGCGACCTGACCGAAGAAGATCCGGCCGAGGTCGAAGCATCGGAATATGACCTCGCCTACATCAAGCTCGACGGCAACATCGGCTGCATGGTCAACGGTGCGGGCCTTGCGATGTCGACGATGGACATCATCAAGCTCAACGGCGAATTCCCGGCCAACTTCCTCGACGTTGGCGGTGGCGCCAGCAAGGAAAAGGTCACCGCGGCGTTCAAGATCATCCTCAAGGACCCCGCCGTGAAGGGCATTCTCGTCAACATCTTTGGCGGCATCATGAAGTGCGACATCATCGCCGACGGCATCGTCGCCGCGGCGAAGGAAGTGAATCTGTCGGTGCCGCTCGTCGTTCGCCTCGAAGGCACGAACGTCCAGGAAGGCAAGGATATCCTCGCCAATTCGGGCCTGCCGATCGTGGCCGCCAATGACCTTGGCGATGCGGCGAAGAAGATCGTTGCGGAAGTCCGCGCGGCGTAAAAACCGAAACCCGCCCCAAAAGGGGCGGGTGCGGGACTGCTAGTTGACGTTTACGTAAACGCCAATTATGGCGCAGTGCACAATTTTTCGAGAGGAGCTGTCGAAGCTATGAAAATCCTCGTTCCCGTGAAGCGGGTGCTCGATTACAACGTGAAGCCGCGGGTGAAGTCCGATGGCACGGGCGTTGACCTGGCGAATGTCAAAATGTCGATGAACCCGTTCGACGAGATCGGTGTCGAAGAAGCGATCCGCCTGAAGGAAAAGGGCGTTGCGACCGAGATCATCGCGGTGTCGGTTGGCCCGGCGAAGGCGCAGGAAACGCTGCGCACTGCGCTCGCGATGGGCGCCGATCGCGCCATCCTCGTGCAGACCGACGATGCGGTCGAGCCACTCGCCCTCGCGAAGATCTTCAAGGCAATCGCCGACGCCGAACAGCCGGGTCTTGTGATCCTCGGCAAGCAGGCGATCGACGATGACAACAACCAGACCGGCCAGATGCTCGCCGCGCTCACCGGCTGGGCGCAGGGCACCTTCGCCAGCGCGGTCAATGTCGATGGCGACAGCGTCAGCGTGACGCGCGAAGTCGACGGCGGCCTTGAAACGGTGAAGCTCAAGCTTCCCGCGATCGTCACCACCGATCTTCGTCTGAACGAACCGCGCTATGCCTCGCTGCCGAACATCATGAAGGCGAAGTCGAAGCCGCTCGATACCAAGACCCCTGCCGATTACGGCGTCGACACCGCGCCGCGTGTGAAGGTCGTGAAGGTATCGGAGCCGCCGGTTCGCTCGGCGGGCGTCAAGGTCGCCGATGTCGATGAACTGGTTGCCAAGTTGAAAGCCATGGGAGTGCACTCATGAAAACGCTCGTCTGGGTCGAACATGACGGCAAGGCCGTCAAGGACGCCACGCTCGCGGTGGTCACCGCCGCGTCGAAGCTTGGCGAAGTCCATCTGCTCGTCGCCGGTTCGGGCGTCGACGCGGTTGCCAAGGAAGCTGCGCAGATCGCGGGCGTCGGCAAGGTGCATGTCGCCGATAACGCCGCTTTCGGTCACAATCTGCCCGAAAACATTGCGCCGCTCATCGCCGACCTGATGGGTTCGCATGACGCGTTCCTCGCGCCTGCGACGACGACCGGCAAGAATGTCGCGCCGCGCGTTGCCGCGTTGCTCGACGTGATGCAGATCAGCGAAATCCTGTCGGTCGAGGGTCCGAAGACCTTCACCCGCCCCATCTATGCGGGCAACGCGATTGCGACCGTCGAATCGTCGGACGCGAAGCTGGTCCTCACCGTTCGCGGTACCGCGTTCGACAAGGCCGCGACCTCGGGTGGTTCGGGTACGATCGAAGCCGTGGGTGCAGGCAGTGATGCCGGCATCTCGAGCTTCGTCGGCGCCGAAATCGCCAAGTCGGAGCGTCCCGAGCTCACCTCTGCGAAGATCATCGTGTCGGGTGGCCGCGCGCTGGGTTCGAGCGAGAAATATGAAGAAGTCATCGTCCCGCTCGCCGACAAGCTCGGCGCTGCGCTCGGTGCTTCGCGCGCTGCGGTCGATGCGGGTTATGTCCCCAACGATTATCAGGTCGGCCAGACCGGCAAGATCGTCGCGCCGCAGGTGTACTTCGCCATCGGCATCTCGGGCGCGATCCAGCATCTCGCCGGGATGAAGGACAGCAAGACGATCGTCGCGATCAACAAGGACGAAGACGCCCCGATCTTCCAGGTCGCCGACTTCGGCCTCGTCGCCGATCTGTTCACCGCGGTGCCGGACCTGACGGCCAAGATCTGATCCGCCGTGACCGGCGATCATCCCGGAGTGCCCGGTATGGGCGATGCGCCGTTTAACGCGGGCGGCCGACGGGCGACGCGGTTGGCAGCGGAACAGGATGACGAACACGACGAAGCGGCCGCGGGCGATGCTCACGGCCGCTCGTTGATTTTGGCGAGCGTCGCGCGCGATGCGCGGCTCGACCAGAAATTCCTGCTGCTGATCGTCCTGTCCGCCGCGATCGCGACATTGGGACTGTTGCAGAATTCCACTGCGGTGGTGATTGGGGCGATGCTGGTCTCGCCTTTGCTTGGCCCGATCATGGGGGTCGGTTTCGGGCTCGCGACGCTCGAAAGCAATCTGATCAAACGCTCGCTGGTGACGATGGCGGCGGGTATGGCGGTCGCGATCCTTGTCGCGATGCTGATCATCTGGCTGTCGCCGATCCAAGATGTTACCTCCGAATTACGCGCACGCACTCAGCCGACGCTGCTCGACCTGGCGGTTGCAGTCGTCGGTGGCATTGCCGGTGTTTACGCGATCATGCGCAAGCTGTCGGGGGTCATGGTCGGGGTCGCCATCGCCACGGCGTTGGTGCCGCCCCTCTCGACAGTGGGGTTCGGCCTCGCCACCGGGCGTTTCGATTTCGCCCTTGGCGCCGCGCTGCTGTTCCTGACCAACACGCTGGCAATCGCCTTTGCCGCTACCATCGTCGCGCGGCTTAACCGCTTCGGCCCGTCGCTGACACCGCAGCATACGGTGCTGCAAGTCGTCGGCATCGTCGTCACGCTGGGCATATTGTCGATCCCGCTCGCGCTGTCGCTGAACAATATCGCGCGCGAACTGCTCGCGCGAACGACTGTGCAGTCGCAGCTGGACCAATTGCTGAGCAAGGATGACCGGATCGACAGCCTGAATGTGCGGATCGAAAACGACGCGGTCGCGGTGGATGGCGTCGTGCTGGTCGATCAATATGCCGCGCGATTGAATGCAACACTGGCAACAAAGGTCCGCGACCGGCTCGATCGCGACGTGCGGGTAAGCATCGTCCAGCTGCGGCAGCAGACCAACGCCGCCGCCGAATATGAGGAGCAGCTGAACCGCCGTCTCGCGACGCTCGAGCAGCGCGAGGGGGATAGTCGGGCCATCCTTGCTGGCCTGACGGTCGGCGAACTGGTGCGCCGCGACCGCGTGCTGATCGACGCGCAGGCCCGGCGCGTCGTCGTCCAGCGCGACCGCGAGGCCGAGGGCGAACAGGTCGCCTCGGCGGTCGATCGTATCATGGCATCGGTGCAGGCCGATTATCCGAACTGGCTGATCCAGAACGGCGCCCTGACCGCGGCCGAGGCGGCGAGTGAGCCCGCTCCTGTCGAGTAACGGCCGGCTCCGCAGACCTATTCAAGCCGCATGAGAGTTGACGCGCTGTCCCGGACTCGATGAAATGGTGCGAACCGGCAATCATCGATCGGGACAGGAGAGAATATCTTGCGCGCAGCGGCACTCGCTTTGGTTATCATCGCGGCGGGGGTCACGTTCCCGCTATCCGCGCGCCCTGCACAAGCGCAAGCCGCGCCGTCCGAAAAGCTGACGATCGACAAGGCACGGATCGACGCTGCGCTAGGGGCGATGGTCGCCGATGGCCGCGCGGCGGGCACCTCGGCGCTGATCTGGAAGGACGGGCGCGAAGTCTATTTCGGTACTGCGGGCATGGCCGACCGCGAGGCGAAGCGCCCGATGCGCCGCGACACGATCGCGCAAATCTATTCGATGACCAAGCCGGTGACCGGGGTCGCGCTGATGCAGCTTTGGGAACAGGGCAAGTTTCGTCTCGACGATTCGCTTGCCAGATATCTGCCCGAATATGCCGATATGCGCGTCTATGCGGGCAAGGATGCGGCGGGCCAGACGCGCTATGTACTCGCTGAACGTCCGATCACTATCCGCGATATCCTGCGCCACACCGCGGGCTTTGCTTATGGCGCCGGGCCGACCCCTGCGCATGATGCCTATGTCGCCGCCGAGCCGCTCGCACTTACGATCCCGCTTGCCGAATCGAGCCGCCGCCTTGCGGGCGTACCCTTGCTGTTCCAGCCGGGCACGCAGTGGGAATATAGCATCGCGGTGGACGTGCAGGCGGCGCTGGTCGAGAAGTTCTCGGGCCAGCCGTTCGCCGATTATGTTCGCGCCCATATCTTTGAACCGTTGAAAATGACCGATACGGCATGGCGGCACCCCGATGCGAAGCTGCCGCGCTTTGCGGCGATGAATGTGAAGAAGGACGGCAAGCTCGTCCAGCAGGCCGCAGCCGACGCGCAGAAGCTGAACTTCCACGGCAATGCGCTGACGCCGGGCGGTTTCGGGCTCGCCTCGACGCTCGACGATTACCAGCATTTTGCACGCATGTTGCTGAACAAGGGTGAACTGGACGGTGCGCGCATCCTCAAGCCATCGACGGTGCGTTTGATGGCGACCGACCAGCTCGACCCCGCGATCACCGAACGCGCATGGCTGCCTGGCAAGGGCGCGGTCGGTTTCGGTTTCGACTTCGCGGTGCGCAAGGCGCCACCCCAAACGCGCGAAGAAAACCGCGGCGCGGTGGGCGAGTTTTTCTGGGACGGGGCCGCATCGACCCTCTTCTGGGTCGATCCCGCGAACAAGCTCACTGCGGTCTTCTTTGTCCAGACGATGCCCTATGACGGCACGCTCCACCGCGATTTCCGCGCGGCGGTCTATGGCATGGACTATGTGGGGCCAGCGGGCGATTAGGCTGTCATCTTTTTGTCATCGCCATGTCCTTGAGCGGGTCGAGGAGTTTTCAGATGTCCCAGCCCGACAAACGCGCCCTGCTCGCCGAAGGCCTCGCGGCCGGCGATAACGACGCCGCGCTTCACGCGCGTCTCGCGGCCGCGGGCGTGTCAGCGGCGGCGGCGAAATATGAGGTCGATCGGCTCGCCAGGGATCCGATGGCGGCGATGCTGCGGCGGCAGGCGGCGCGGATGGCGAAGCAGGGCTGGCTGCTCGCCAATCAGGAGCGGCTGGCGCGCGAGGCCGACGGCGGCTTTGCGCTCGACACACTCGATGCGCCAGATCCGGGTCATTTCTATCGCTATCATTATGAGGCGAACCGGCCCGCGAAGCTGACGGCCATCATCGATCACTGGCCCGCACTCACGCGCTGGTCGCTCGATCATTTCGGGGTGATCGCCGGTGATGCCGTCGTCGAGGCACAGGTCGAGCGCGAGCGCAGCCATGATTACGAGCTCGCCAAGGACGATCATCGCCGCCTGGTCCGTTTCGCCGAGCTGCTCGACTGGCTGCGCAAGGAAGAGGCGAGTAACGATATCTACCTCACCGCCTATAATAGCGGCACGAACGCCGCAGCGCTCGCCCCGCTGTGGGACGATATGGCGCCGATCGCCCTGCTCGACGGAACGCGGACACGCGACGGCTTTTTCTGGCTCGGGCCCAAAGGCACGCTCACTCCCTGGCACCACGACCTCACTAACAATCTGCTCGTGCAGGTGATCGGCCGCAAGCGCGTGCGGATGGCGCCGCCTTGGGCGTTCGCGCGGATGCGCAACAGTCGCCACTGCTTTTCCGATTGGGGCAACGACGCCTTGCCTGCCGGGCCGGGTGATTCGGTGAAGCCGCCGGTGCTTGAAACAATCATCGGACCTGGTGAAGCGGTCTTCCTGCCGGTTGGATGGTGGCACCAGGTTGAAGCGCTCGACCTCTCCGCCAGCATGAGTTTTACCAGCTTTTGCAGACCCAATGTGCATGTCGAAGACTATCAGTCCTGGGGCGCGCTTTAGCCGCCGTTGCGATGGCCTGCGGCGCTGACGGCCGCCCGAATGACCCGATGCACCTCCACGATCGGAAAAAGGGGCCAGATGAACACCGACTCCTCTCTTTTGAGGGGCTTGCGTAGCGGCGTAACTGCGGGCAAGTTTCGCGACATGCGGAGACGGGAGCGCAATTTGTCGATGTTCGGTGCGGCCATGGCGGCTGCCTCGTTCGTGGCGGTCGGAGCGAGGGCGGAGCCCGATGCCCCCGAATGGCTCCAGCCAACCAGCAAATGGGAGGTCGAATATGCTGACGAGAAGTGCCGCCTGCTGCGCCGGTTCGGGCAGGGCGACACCGCCATCGTCCTCGAAATCGAACGCAGCCTGACGCTCGACGCCTACACCTATGGTATCTACGGCAAGAGCATGCCGGCCTACTCCGACTTCAGATGGTACAGGATCGAATTCGCTCCTCAAAAATTCGTCCGCAATGTTCCCGCATGGCCGTTTGAAGTGCCCGGGCGAACCGAAAAGACGATCAAGTTCGATGACGAGGATGGAGCCATTTCGCGGGCCATGCAGGGCGACCAGCGTGTCCGGATCAGCGGCCGCCAGCTCGATCTGCGCTTGCAGCTCGGCGACATCCAGCCCGCGATCAAGGCTCTGGAAAAATGCCATGACGATCTTCTGGCAAGTTGGGGTATCGACCCGGACGATGCGCGTGCGATCAAGCAGAAGCCGAAGCCCCGCGAATCGCATTGGATCTATGATGAGGACTATCCGAGCGCCGAGCGGAAACAGAGGAACGAGGGCATTGTCACCTACCTGCTGACCGTTTCAGAAAAGGGAAAAACGACAGGCTGCCGGACACTTCACAGTTCGGGGTTTCCCAATCTCGACAAGGCAACTTGCGATCTCATGCTGCGGCGCAGTTCCTTTTATCCGGCGCGCGATGCCGCTGGCAATGCGGCGGCGAGCTATTATGCCAATCATTTCACCTGGCAGGTTCCGAAATAGTCTTTGGCCGGACGCGAACCGGGAGAAATTCGATACGCTATCTTATATTTTCCTTCGCCGCTGCAGGACTTGCGCTGCCCGGTATCGGCGCCGCCAAAGAGCCGCTGCGGCTTAAACCCGGTTCAAGATGGAACGTCCACTATGCGGACGATAGTTGTCGAATGGGCCGCAGCTTCGGCGAAGGCGATCAAAAGGTCGTCTTGCTGGTGGACCGCTATCAGCCGGGCGACGCACTGCGGCTGAGCTTCGTTGGAAGGCCTGCGGACACCAGGTTGAACGAAGGGATAGTCCGGATCAGGTTCGGACCGAATGAAATCGAGCAGGAGGCCGAATTCTATCCCGCGACGCTGGCGGACAAGACGCCGTCGCTGATCATCCGGGGCAATGTCCGCATCGCGCCCTATTCGCCCGAAGTCCGTGCTGCCGGCGAAGCGGCGCTCAAGGCCAAGCGCTATGACTTCGAATGGCCGCAGCTCACGCCCGAGCAGGAAGCCGCCGTCACCTTCATCGAGGTGAAGCGGTCGATCCGCCATCCTTTCATTCTCGAAACCGGGTCGCTGGGCGCGCCGCTCGCCGCGCTCGAAAAATGCACCGACGAATTGCTCGATCATTGGGGTATCGACGTGGCGAAACACGCCGCGCTGTCGCGGAAGCTGAAGCCTCGGAGCAATCCGGGCGAGTGGATGAAATCGCGCGATTATCCGTTGCCGATGCTGCTGTCGGGCAAACGCGCGATCGTGCATTTCCGGTTGAACGTCGATGCCGCGGGCAAGCCGACGGCCTGCCATATCCAGCAATCGACCCGGCCTAAGGCGTTCGACGACGCGGTTTGCAAGGCGATCATGCGCAACGCCGATTTTGACCCAGCGCTGGATGCGGACGGAAACGCCATCGCTTCCTATTGGCTGAATTCGGTGGTGTTCCATATCTGAGCGCGGTTCGCTCAGGCCGCTTTGCCGCCCATTGCTCTATTCTTTTCTTTTTCTTGAGCCGCAGTGCGGCTGACGCGATTGCCGGGTTGCGCTCGCTCTGGATCGCCCGCACGATCATGACATGACCGATTTGTCAGCCTTGCTTTCGCTGTTCATGGCCCGCGTTTCTGGTGGTGGCGCGTTGTCGGGTCTTGTGCGCTTGTCTGGCGGCGCGAACATGGAGAGCTGGGCGTTTGATTGGGCTGGCGGGGCCTATGTGCTGCGGCGTGCGCCGTCGGCGGCGTATAT
>NZ_JBDGJE010000003.1:0-808012 GCF_057657055.1 Sphingopyxis sp. Soil_C_28 | reverse complement strand
ATATACGCCGCCGACGGCGCACGCCGCAGCACATAGGCCCCGCCAGCCCAATCAAACGCCCAGCTCTCCATGTTCGCACCGCCAGACAAGCGCACAAGGCCCGACAACGCGCCACCACCAGAAACGCGGGCCATGAACAGCGAAAGCAAGGCTGACAAATCGGTCATGCGACGCGTGTCCGGGGGGTGGCGGCACGCCAAAATTGTCTCGCACAAACGCCCTGCATCGCCATCCCTTCGCATCTGCCTTTTTACTTAGTATACTAATTATATGACAGGAATCTTTTCGCGGCAAGTAACCTCGACGCAGCTCGTCCCGTCCGATATCGCGGCGTGCCTGCCCGCAAGCTTCCTCGCCATTCGCTCCGACGCGTATCGACAAGCGCGACGCCTGCGATCTGGCCGCGGGGCCTCCCACCAAAGTCAGCGATGGCCTTCGCGCGGCGAATGAGGCACAACCGGCCGCGATGGCAGGATGCGGGGGATCAATTGGGCCGGTGAGCGACCTTCTGTCCGCCGACGGATACTGACGCATGGCCGACGCCGAAGACGCGGATATCGTCACGGCGGCTGTTGCCGGTGACCGTGACGCATTCGCCGCGCTGTTGCGACGCCATTATGACCGCATCCACGGCCTCGCCTGGCAATTGACCGGATCGCGCACCGATGCCGACGATATCGCACAGGACGTCTGCTGCATCCTCGCGGAAAAGCTCTCCGCCTTTCGTGGCGATGCCAAATTCACGACATGGCTGTGCAGCATCGTCTTCAACGCCTGCCGCGATTTTCACCGGCGACGCTCGGCGCTGACGCGTTTCACCGGGCGCCTGAGCGTCATGGCGGGGCTGGCGCGCGGCCCCGACGGCCGCGATTTTTACGACGCAATCTGGATCGAGAGCGCGATCGCCCGGTTGAAGCCCGAACTGCGCGAAACCGCGGTGCTGATCGCGGGACAGCAGCTTACCCATGCCGAAGCCGCGCAAATCTTGGGGATCGCCGAGACGACGGTGTCCTGGCGAATGCACGAAATCCGGCGCCAACTTGCGGCAAAGTCGGGCTCCCACGACTGATTGCAAGGCTTCGGAAAAAAAATTCGACAGGCCGCCAAGGATTTCCGGCGCCCCGGCGTCCCAGTGATATGCGGGCGATTGTGCGCCGCTGTTGCCAGGGAGGCATGTCATGTCCCGTTTCCATCTGATGCTAACTGCCGGGCTGTCGATCACGCTCGTCACCGCCTGCTCGCAATCGAACGACGCCGACATTGCATCACCCTCGTCGGAGGCCGTCGCACCGAAGGCCGAGCTCAACGAGGATGCTTCGGAGATCATCGTCACGGCCCAAAGAGTGAATCTCCCTCTCATGGAGAGCGCGATGCCGATTTCGGTCGTCAGCTCCGAACGGATCGGCCCGGCGGCACCACAGACCCGCTCGGCGGTCGTGTCGGGGACCATTATCGCGCCGCGCCGCGCCGATCCGACGGCATCTTATTATCAGGATGTCGGCCGCGACAAATTCACCTCGACCGCGGAAAATATATTCAAGATCGCGCGCGACGAGCCGGTGTCGACCTTTTCGATCGATGTCGACACCGCATCCTATTCCTTTGTTCGCGCGTCGCTGAACAGCAATAGTCTGCCCCAGCCGGCGGCGGTGCGGACCGAGGAACTGATCAATTATTTCCCCTATGATTATGCTGCGCCGCGCAGCGCGCAACAGCCCTTCACCTCGAATGTTGCGGTCTTCCCCAGCCCGTTCACCGCAGGACGCAAACTCGTGCGTATCGGCATCAAGGGCTATGCCATCGAGCGCGCAACGCGCCCGCGCGCGAACCTCGTCTTCCTGATCGACACCTCGGGATCGATGAATTCCGAGAACAAGCTGTCGCTCGTCAAGAAATCGCTGGGCCTTCTCCTCGACCAACTCGATCGCAACGATAGCGTGGCGATCGTGACCTATGCAGGCAGTGCCGGTACGGCGCTTGAGCCGACGTCGGCGAGCCAGAAGGACAAGATTCTGGCGGTGATCGACCAGCTCGGCGCGGGGGGGAGCACGGCAGGAGCCGAGGGCATCCGCCAAGCCTATGCGCTGGCGCAGCGCAATCTCGACCCGAATGGCGTCAATCGCGTCGTCCTTGCCACCGATGGCGATTTCAACGTCGGCATCACCGACCAGAACGAGCTGAAAGGCTATATCGAGCGCGAGCGCGGCAAAGGGATTTTCCTTTCAGTGCTCGGCTTTGGCATGGGCAATTACAACGACGCGCTGATGCAGACGCTCGCGCAGAACGGCAATGGCGCGGCGGCCTATATCGACACGCTCGGCGAAGCGCGAAAAACGCTGGTCGACGAAGCGACCTCGACCTTGTTCCCGATCGCGAAGGATGTAAAAATCCAGGTCGAGTTCAACCCGGCTACCGTCGCCGAATATCGGCTGATCGGCTATGAAACGCGCATGCTGAACCGCGACGATTTCGACAATGACAAGGTCGATGCGGGCGATGTCGGTTCGGGCCAGACGGTCACAGCGCTGTACGAGATCGTCCCGGTCGGCGGGCCGCGCACGATAGGCGACCTGCGCTATACCAAGCCCGCGCCGCGCCCTGTCGTGGCAGGGGCGAGCGAATATGGCTTTGTGAAGATCCGTTACAAATTGCCGAAATCGGACCGCAGCCAGCTGATATCGACCCCGATCGACCGCCGCGTCGAATTCGCGCGCTTCGCCGACGCGCCGCAGGATGCACGGTTCGCGACGGGAGTCGCAGCGTTCGCCGAACTGCTCCGCGGCGGAAAATATAGCGGATCGATGACTTATGACGATGTGCTGCAGATCGTCGGCGCAGCGCGCGGCGCCGACGATTTTGGATATCGCATGGAACTGGTCCAGATGGTCCGCGCCGCCAAGACGGCCGGATCGATCGCCCGATTGCAGCGGTGACGATGGTGCGGCGGCGTTGCCAGTTTAGCGCCGCCGCATCGCTTGCACATTCCAGCCTCAATCGAGATATTCGACCGCCGCCCAATTCTGCGTATAAGGCAAGACAATGCTCATGCCCCTTCCCTCGCGTCTGCCATCTCGACATAGTTCGACATCGTGCCGGCGCCTCCGGACGGTTAGAGGACGGCGATGACAGGCGACGACGACCTCAAGGCGTTTATGCCCGATGCACCGCCCCCTGCGCCGAAGCGGCGCGAAATGGCGATCGTCGAAGCGCTCGCGCGCTTCGACGGGGCAGCGGCGCCGCCAGCCCGACCCCGACAGCAAAAGGCGCCTTGGTGGAAGGCCCTTCGCCATCCGCAGGCCGGGCTGCTCGCCACCGCCGCGCTGGTCGCCGCGATCAGCCTGCCGGTTGCCTGGACGGCCCTTGGCCCTCACCTGCCTGCCGCCGACGAACAGATCGCCGTGCCGCGCGACGCGAAGGCGCCCATTTCCACTCTGGCGACCGAGCCCCCGACCCGCGACGCCGGGCCAGCCGATGCGAACGAGGGCCCGCCGCGTTCGGCAGCCAGCCCGCCGGTGACGAAACGGGTCGAACTCGCGCAGGCGGAAACCACGGCCCCGGCGGCAAAAGCCGAGCAATCCGAACCCATCGTCGTTCAGGGACGGTTGGCCGCGCTCCCCGCTATGGAGTCCGCGACCCCTATCTCCGTGTTTTCGTCGGACGAGCGATCCGAGGGCAATGACGTCGTCGTCACCGGCACGCGCATCTCCCCACGCACCCCTCCAAGGCGGGGCGATTGGAACGCCTGCACGGTCAATGACCCGAGCCAGAAACTATCCCAATGCAGGCGGCTGGCGAACAAGGGGGCGAAGGACGTCCGGTTGCAGGCCGACACCCATCTTTCCGACGGGCTGAAACATGCGTGGGAGGGCGATCTGGATGAGGCGATCGTCGCATTCGATCAGGCGATCGCCGTCGCGCCGAACCTGTCCGTCGCCTACCTCAACCGCGGCCTCACATACGATCGTCAGGGCGAGAGCGCACGCGCCATCGCCGATCTCGACCGGGCCATCCAGCATGCACCGCAGTCGGCGCGCGCATATTATAATCGCAGCCTTATTCTTCGGAAACAGGGCGACACGCGGCGCGCCGACCTCGATGAACGCCGCGCGACGAACCTCGACCCCAGATATCAGGCGGCACCGGGCCCGGACTAAAGCCCTTGATCCATGGCGACGCCGCTTATTGCGTAACCGCCCTGCTCCGGCGAAGGTTCGTCGCGTTGCCCCACCGACCTGCTGCCAATGCGGTGATAGTCCTGCACGATCTGCGACAGCGCCGAGAGCGCCAGCGTTGCCGGGTCGCGCGTTGCGGGAATGAGACCCACCGACGTCCGGAGCTTGCGGCGAAAATCCTCCGGCACCCCGGCGTCGCGCAAGGCGTCGAGGCGGATAGCCTGCGTTCGGCGGCTTCCGATCGCCCCGATGTAAAAGCAGGGAAGACGCAGCGCGCGGGGCAGCAACTCCTCCTCCCAGTCGCGATCGTGAAACACTGAAATGATCGCGGTCCACGGATCGGTGCTCACCAGCGGCAGGATCGTGCGTGCGGTCAGCGGCACCGTGTCAAAGCCCGCGGCGTCCAGATCCGCCAACGCGCGCTCTTCGGGCGAAAGCACGCTGACGTCAGCCCCAAAACTCGCTGCCAGCCGCGCCAGCGCCGTAAGTTCTTCGCCCTGCCCCATCGCGACGACTCGAAGCGTCGGCAGATAGCAGAGCCGGAAGCTGCCATCGCGCCAGCCCGGAAGCTCGCCCTGATCGGTGGCGCTTTCCGCAAACACGCCGTCGTCCGCCAGCCGCAAGACGGCCGGCTCGCGGCGATCATGCCGCGACAATGCCTCCGCGATAGCCTGCGGATCGGGCGAGGGATTGAACAGCAGGTCGATCCCGCCGCCGCAGGGGAGCCGGATATCGAGATAGGGCGACCCGGCGCCGAACCGCACCAGCCTGGCACGCCCGTCGGATAGCGCGGCCATGGCCTCGGCGACGACGGCGGCTTCGATGCATCCGCCGGAGAAGGAACCGACATAGCGACCGTCATCGGCCACCGCCATCTGCGCGCCGACGGCCCGCGGCGACGATCCTTCGATCGCGGTCAGGGTGACAAGGATTGTTCGGACGCCCTCCCGGCTCCGGTCGAGGGCAAAGCGCAATATGTCAGCCGGCGTCGTTGCTATCATGCGTAATTTGCTTTGAAAGTGACGAACGCGCAAACGGCCGCCGAAAGGATGAGAGTCATGATCGACGCCACGAACATCGCCGCCATCCTGCTCGCCGCGGGCACATCGCGGCGGTTCGGCGCCGATGACAAGCTGCTGGCGCCGCTCGATGGCGCACCGCTGGCTTTGCATGCGGCGCAGCGCATCGTCGAGCTGGCGCCGGGGCGCCGGATCGCAATCTGCCCCGATGACCATGGCATGCTCGCACGGGCGCTAGCGGAACTGGGTTTCGAGATTGTCGCCAATCCGCACCCCGAACGCGGGCTCTCCCAATCCCTGTCGTGCGGCATCACCGCGGCGGCGGCGGGCCCGGAAGCGGCGGCGCTGATCTGTCTCGCCGACATGCCCTTCGTCAGCGCCGGCCATCTGCACAACCTGATCGATCGTTTCGATGTCACGAACGCACCGATCGTCGCCTCGACAAACGGCGAAGCGGCGATGCCGCCCGCGTTGTTTGCGCGCTCGCTGTTCGAAACCCTGCGCGGCGGCGAAGGCGACCGCGGAGGCAAGGCCCTGCTGGCCGACGCCGCACTCGTCCATGCCGGTGCCAACGAACTGGCGGACATCGACCGGCCGGGTGATATTCCGGGCTGAACCGTCGCCCTCACTCCGGCGATCACACCATGTCCGGCAGCTTGTCCAGCAGCTTGTCGAGCGTGATCGGATAGTTACGCATGCGCGCACCCGTCGCATTATAGACCGCGTTGGCGACCGCCGCCGCCACGCCGCAAATACCGAGTTCGCCAACGCCCTTCGCCTTCATCGGCGAGGTCGTCGGATCGGCTTCGTCGAGGAAGATGACGTCCTGATGCGGAATGTCGGCGTGAACCGGGACTTCATAACCCGCGAGATCGTGATTGACGAAAAAGCCGAAGCGCTTGTCGACCGCGAGTTCTTCCATCAGCGCCGCGCCCGCGCCCATCGTCATCGCGCCGATCACCTGGCTGCGTGCCGCCTTGGGGTTGATGATACGCCCCGCAGCGCACACCGCAAGCATCCGGCGGACGCGAATCTCGCCCGTCATCGCGTCGACGCCGACCTCGACGAAATGCGCACCAAAGGTCGATTGCTGAAATTTCTCGGCCAGGTCGCCATATTCCATATTGTCTTCGGCAACGAGTTCGCCGTCGGCCGCGGCCTCGCCCAGCGCAACGCTGCGCCGCCCCGATTTGACCTTGCCGCCTGCAAAGACCGCGTCGGACGTCAGGCCCAGCTTTTGCACAACCGCCTCGCGTAGCTTGACGCAGGCGGCATAGACGCCCGCGGTCGAGCTGTTCGCGCCCCACTGACCGCCCGAACCCGCCGACACCGGAAAGGCGGAATCGCCGAGCTTCACGACGACCTTGTCGAGCGGCACGCCCATCATTTCAGCGGCGGTCTGCGCGATGATCGTATAGCTGCCGGTGCCGATGTCGGTCATGTCGGTCTCGACCGTCACGATCCCCGATTTGGCAAGGCGAACGCGCGCCGCCGACGCACCGTTGAGGTTGTTGCGAAAGGCGGCGGCCATCCCCATCCCGACCAGCCAGCGCCCGTCGCGCGTCACGCCCGGCTTCGGACTGCGCTTCGCCCAGCCGAATTTCTCCGCGCCCGTCTCCATGCACTTGTTGAGCTGGCGCTGCGAAAAGGGTCGGCTCGGCTTTTCGGGGTCGACCTGCGTGTCGTTCAGCACACGCAATGCGATCGGATCCATGCCCAGCTTTTCGGCCAGCTCGTCGACCGCAATTTCGAGCGCCATCAATCCCGGCGCTTCGCCGGGCGCGCGCATCGCATTGCCTTCGGGCAGATCGAGAACGGCCAAACGCATCGCGGTCATGCGATTTTCCCCGGCATAGAGCAGGCGCGTCTGCGCCACTGCGGTTTCGGGGCCGCCGCCGGGCAAGTCGCCCGACCAGCTTTCATGCCCGACCGCAGTCAGCTTGCCATCCGCGGTCGCGCCAAGGCGAACGCGCTGGATCGTCGCCGGGCGGTGCGTCGTGTTGTTGATCATCAGCGGGCGGGGCAACGCCACCTTGACCGGGCGCTTCGCCGCCTTTGCACCCAGCGCGGCCAGCAGCACATCGGCTCGATTGAACAGTTTCCCGCCAAAACCGCCGCCGATATACGGCGAGTCGAAGCGGATATTCTCCTTTGGGATGCCCAGCGTTTTGGCCATGTCGCCGACCGACCAGGCGATCATCTGGTTCGACGTCCACACCGTCAGCTTGTCACCCTCCCACGCGGCGATCGTCGCATGGGGTTCCATCATCGCGTGGCTGTGGTCAGGGGTCGTATAGCGCGCATCGAGCTGAACGGGCGCAGCGGCGAAAGCGGTGGCAAAATCGCCAACGCTGGTATCGGGCTCGGTGCCGAAGGACGCTTTCGGTTTGATCGCGGTATCGATCGCGGCGGCAAGATCATAAGCACCCTTGCTACGGGCATATTCGACGCGGACCAGCGAAGCCGCGGCGCGCGCCTGTTCGAAGCTGTCGGCGACGACGAGCGCGATCGCCTGATGATAATGGTCGATCGCGGGGCCGCCGAGCAATTTGGCGGTGTTGAAATCGCCTTTCGCCAGCTTGCCGGCATTGTCCGCAGTGACCACCGCGATGACGCCCGGCGCCGCTTTGGCTTCGTCGAGGTTGATCGAGGCGATCCGCCCCTTGGCGATCGCCGACCCGACGACATAACCATAGGCCTGGTTCGCCGCGACATCATGCCGTTCATAGGCATAAGGCGCGGTGCCCGTCGTCTTGAGCGGGCCTTCGATGCGGTTGGTGGGTTTGCCGATGATCTTCATCTGATCGATCGGGTTGGTCGTTGCGGGCGTGTCGAATTTCATGGCTCAGCCCTTCGCTTGTGCCAGCACCCCGGCGAGCGTGCGCTCGACAAGGGGCAGCTTATAGGCGTTTTCGTGCGTGGTCCTGGCGCCCGCGAGCAATCCGTCGGCGACCGGCTTGGCACCGCGCGGCAGCGCCGCCTCAGCCGCCTCGACGCGCCACGGCTTGTAGCCGACCCCGCCAAGCGCAACGCGTCCGCTTCCGTCGCGCTGAACGATCACGCCGACCGAAATCAGCGCAAAGGCATAGGAGGCGCGGTCGCGAACCTTGTGATAGATATGCGTGCCGCCGACGGGCTTCGGCAATGTGACCGCCGTGATCAACTCACCCGGTGCCAGAACCGTCTCCAGATGCGGGGTCTTGCCAGGCGCCCGATAGAAATCGGCGATGGATATCGCGCGCACTTTGCCCGATGCGTCGACCGTCTCGATCGCGGCATCGAGCGCGCGCATCGCCACCGCCATGTCGCTGGGGTGCGTCGCGATACACGCATCGCTCGCGCCGACCACCGCATGCAGCCGATTGAAGCCGCCGATCGCGGCGCAGCCGCTGCCGGGCTTGCGCTTGTTACATGGCTGGTTGGTGTCGTAAAAATAGGGACAGCGTGTCCGCTGAAGCAGATTGCCCGCCGTCGTTGCCTTGTTGCGGAGCTGTCCCGACGCGCCGGCGACCAGCGCGCGGGTCAGCAGACCATAGTCACGCCGCACCCGCGTATCGCTCGCCAGATCGGTGTTGCGGACCATCGCGCCGATGCGGAGCCCGCCTTCCGCCGTCGGCTCGATCTTGTCGAGTGCGACGCGGCTGACGTCGATCAGATGCTGGGGCGTCTCGATCTCGAGCTTCATCAGGTCGAGCAGATTGGTGCCCCCCGCGATGAAGCGCGCGCCGGGCATCCGCGCAAAGGCCGCCGTCGCGGCGGCAGCGCTATCGACGCGTTCATAGGTGAAGCTTTTCATGCCTTCACTCCCGCAACATCGGTGATCGCGTCGATGATGTTCGAATAGGCGCCGCAGCGGCAGATATTGCCGCTCATCCGCTCGCGCAGTTCAACCTTGGTCACCGATGGCGCAGCGCCGAGGTCGGCGGTGACATGGCTCGGGATACCGGCCTTGATCTCGTCGAGAACCGCGACCGCCGAACATATCTGTCCCGGTGTGCAATAACCGCATTGGAAGCCGTCGTGCGTCACGAAGGCATCCTGCATCGCATGCATCTTGTCGGGCGTACCGAGGCCTTCGATCGTTGTGATCTTGTCGCCGTCGTGCATCACCGCCAAGGTCAGGCAGCTGTTGATCCGCCGGCCGTCGACGATGACGGTGCACGCGCCGCACTGGCCGTGGTCGCACCCCTTCTTCGTCCCGGTCAGTTGCAGATGTTCGCGCAGCGCGTCGAGCAACGAGGTCCGTGTGTCGAGTTCGAGTTCGCGCGCCGTTCCGTTTACTTCGAAAGCCACTTTTGCCGTCGGCGGAGCCTTGGCGGCGGGGCTGGCCGCCGTCGCCGCTGTTCCAATGGGAACAAGCGTCACCGTCGCAACCGACGCTGCGCCGCCCACGAGCACGCCGCGCCGCGACAGCTCATATTCTTCTGGAGTCTGCATCGCTCGTCCGTTTCTGTTCTGTTGCCAATGGGCGCGGAGGCCCACGGGAAGGTTCAGGCAGTCGATACCGCGCGGCTTATTTGGACCGCGTCGGCACAGAAAATTCGGATTCCTGATGCAGAGGTATCATAATAATAAGTGGCGGAACAAGCGTCGCGCCCATCGACCGTTTCAAGGCGCCTAAAGCGCGATAATATCGGCGAAGACCAGACGTTCCTCGATGACCCGGCGTTGGCGGGTCGCCCCGGCCGCCTGCTGGGGCTGGATATGATCCGAATAGAAGCGCTCGAACTCGCGAAGCATCAACCGGCGCGGCCGGTCGCCCGCCGGCGCCAGCGTGACACTGGCCTCCCAGAAAGGCGGATCGAGCTCGAAAGTCGGAATATCGATGCCCGGAATGCGCTCGAGTTCGATCGACGGGTCGAGCCGAACGGTTCCACCGGAACGGGTGTCGAACGTTTTTACAGCGGCTTCCCGCACCGCCTTGACCATGCGCGTCCGGATTGCGGTCCGTTCGCGCACGCTGGCCCCAAGGTCGATCGGTTCGAGCAGGAGTCCATTGGAGGATGCCTTGGCCTCGGCCCCGACGACATGGCTGGCAAGGATGCTGCTGTCCTCCCACGCCAGGTCGCTGTCGATCGACGGATCGCGCGTCTGCAGAACCAGCTCGACGCGATTGCGGCCGGTTTCGTGCGGACCCGGTATAATCGAAATATCCTGATATTCGCTGTCGACCGGAAATAGCATCGGACCCGATCGCGGATTCGGACCGCGCAGCGTCGCCTCGACACGATTGCCTGTCAGCTTCACCACCGCACGGCGGCGCGGCAGGAGCTGTGCGAAATCGGCCAGCACCACCTTCGAAATCTTCGCTTCGGACAGGGCGTTGGGCTGGTAACGCACCAGTGCGAGACGGACGAAGGGCGTATAGGTCGTGCCCGGCTCGATCTCGATATCGCAGTACCACAGGCTGCGCGCCTCATCCCAATGGACGCGGTGGCCGACGATTTCGACCTGCGGATCGGCGTCCCCCGATTTTTCCTGAAGATGGACCCGTTCCGAGATCACACGCGACGGGAAATCACTGACCTTCGTCTGGGTCTTCGGCAGGCTGCTGTCCCAGAAGGGATCGACACCCCATTGCGTCACGAGCGGCTGATATGCGTTGGGAATATCGGTGAAGCGTCCGCCGTCCTTGAAGATCACGACGCCAAGCAGCTCCCCGTCGCCCGACGAAAACCACGGCCGGTCGAGCCAGACGCGCAGGCCATTGCCATAGCGCGTCACGCTGCGATTTTTGGCGCTGTTGTTGTTCGCCGCCTGCCACTGAAAGGTCGGAACGACATAGAGGACCCGCGGATCGCGCGGCGGCGCGCTCGCCGGAACGAACGACTGCTGATCGCTGCCATTCTGATCCTCGAGCACTGGCGCGCCCGCGTCATCCTCGGGCGGCAGCGCCATCGCGCGGCCGATGGCGACGGGCCCCAGCCGGGTGACCGCGTCGCGCTGCGCATAGACGGCCGGCGGCAGATATTCGCGGAAGCGCGTCGTCGCGCGGATGCGATAGCGGATGAGGCGGAAACGCGTGTCGCCAAGCGCATGGACGTCGCCGCGCTGTGCCTGCGGATCGACCATCTGTGCGGCCACAGCCTGTTGCAGCGGGAATTCGTTGCGGTGGTTTTCGGCGAGCTTGATTTCGCCAAGCTGCCCCTTGTGCACGACACGTTCGGGCCCGGGCCTGGCGAGGTCATCGACCCATTCGCTCCACTCGGCCTCGATCTCGAATTTGCCCGTTGAAGGTCCGTGGAGGCGGATGCCGCGAGTAAAAAGTTTCGTGTCGTGCGAGCCCAATTGACGGTTCGGGGTCATCAGGACGAACTCGGGTTCGCATACCGGCGCCTGTGTCGCATGAACCAGCACCAGATCGCGGAACGGCGTGATCAGCCAGTTCGCACCGAGCATCGCGGTGCGATAAACGAAATTGCGGTTCGCCCCGGCGTCGGTCCATTGCGGGATACCGAAGCCCTTGATGAAATCAGGATCGGCAAAACTCGCATAGACGAGGCGGACGACACGCCCCTTGGGTACGAAGAAGGTGAGCGTGCGCGCCTCCTCGTCCCACACCGGCGCGCCGTCGTCGGGGAATTCCTCGTTGCAGGGCAGCGATGTGATAGCGGCTTCGCGTTCGGCAAGGATCAGGCGACAGCCCGTACTGTCGGGCCATTTTTCGCCGTTGCGGATCAGGATGACGAACTGCTCCGACGGCGTCATGCGGATGACGCACGACGGCCCAAGCTCCTTCTCCTCCGTCACGCCGGGTAGCGCATGTCCGGGCGCCGGGCGGATCGCCGTCCCGCCCGCGGCGCCGTCGGGCAGCCAGGGCGTCGCGACCTGCTTTTCGGCGTGGATGACATATTGGCCGCCGGCGAGCCGATCGCCGACCGGGTTGGTCGCATCGGGCATCGCCGGCGGGACGCTGTCGGTGGTGGCAACGCCATCGAGGATGGCGGGCGTGACGAGTTCCACCTCGGCGCCGGGTAAGGTGTCATAGAGCGTGCCGGCTTCGCGCGCGGCGATCGCATATCCTTCCTTGATCCTCTCCCAGTCGCCGAACCACGGATCGAACAGGCCATGCGTTTCGCATTGCTGCTGTGAGGATTTGGGCGGCACCAGATGCCGCTCGTTCACCGCGCCATAACCGAAGTCCTGCGACGGCGGCAGCGCGATGGCATCCTTGAACGGCTGGGTGTCGAGATACGCCTTCGCCGAAACATCATGGTTCGACCGGATCACCATCCGTTCGAGCGATTCCCCTTCGGAAACACGCGTGCGATGCACGATCACTGGCGGGTCGATCGGTTCGAAGCGCCAATAGCCGACCGCGTTGCTGGCCTGTTCGAGCTTGCCGAGCGTCGGGTCGTCGACCGTCAGGCTATTACCCGCCAGATCGACGATGCGCGCGCGGAACCGGTATAGCTGACCAAAGCGCAGCCGCGGAAGCGTGCCCTTCTGTGTCTTGAAGGTGGCGACAAGGCCGCTCCCCTTCTCCGCCACCTCGCCCCCTGCGCTTGGCACTTCGGCCTGAATCTCGCTGCCCTCGACCTTCTCGGCCTTGATCGCGAGACCGGGGCGCGGCGCGCACAGGCTCCAGCCCGACCAGCGGAACATCGATTCATGCAGATAATGGTCATCGGGCGCGTTGCTGTCGGGTCCGCCCGAAGTCGTCGACGCGCCCGAAACATAACCCTCGTCGGGCGCGAGATCGATCGCCGCACGGCTGTTTATCAGCCGGTATTCGCCGACGCGGGCACAGAGCGTGTGCCATGGCCCGGCCTCGTTGAAATCGGGAACGGGCGCGACATCGACCCGGTAACCCCGATGCACATCCTCGGCAAAGAGAGTGATATCGTTTCCCGAGCCATTCGCGATCGCGTCGTTCTTTGCCGTCGCCGCAGCCGCGGCTGTCGCCACATCCACCGCGCGGCCGTGGCGCGATATGCCCAGCCCGCCGCTGCGCAGCGCCGCAACACCCTGCCGATCCCCGGTCGTATAGGTCACTTCGCCATGTTTCTGGCGCAGACTGAGGTGCCGGGTCACCAAATTCTGCGCCGTCAGCGTGAAATTGACCGTCTTCAGCGCCGCGCCGTCGGGGTCGACCTGATAGATGTCGAACAGCCCTTTCGACGCCCGATGGCTATCGTCCGAATATTGCAGGCGCAGCAACCCGCGCTCATTGTCTTCGCCGCGTGGCCGCGCAACGAAACGCTCCTTGTCGGCGGCGAAGGCGGTATGCGGCGTCACGTCGCTTACGCCCGGATCCTCGCGCCAGTCGACGCGCAGTTGCAGCCGCCCTTCGGCCGACCCGTCGGGAGCTGCGGCAATGCGTTCTTCGAGCCAGCTTTCATCGTCGAACACGAAGTCGAGGATCAGGCCAAGCCGCCGCAACAGATCGGGATAATTGGCGAGCGAGGCGACGATGCGGTGGAAGTCATAATCTGGCACGGTCGGCGGCGGCGCGATATTCTCGAATGTCGGGCGGCGCATCCGGCGTTCGGCATCGCTCGGGCGCTCGCGGCGATAGAAACGGTCGGCCTGATAGAGATTATATTCATCGGCCGAGCGGAACTGGTCCATCAGCGCCGCATCGGCCTGCGCGACGAGCGGACTATCCGGTCCACCGGGGCGCGGGTTATACCAGTCGGGGTTCATCGTGCGGCGCGTCTTCCGTCCCGCCGAGGCCGGACCGCCCTCATCCTTGGCCGCAGGTCCGGGGACCTCGCCGCGGTAAATCCCCTTCGGCCCGAACACCTGCCGGTCGATGACCGCTTCGAAGCTTTCGTCGAAGAAACGCCCGAAGCCGGGCAGCGCCGCCTCGACCTTATCGCGCCCGAACGGGATCACGGTCGTGCGCGTCCCGGCATCGCTGAGCATCTTCTTGAGATCCGGATGCGCGTCGCGCCACGGCAGGAGGCTTGGATGGTTCGAAGCGGCCTGCACGGCGAGTTTGCCATAATGGCGCTTCACATAGCCGAGCATATTGCGAACCGAATAGCTGCGCAGGTTGACGGCGCTCATGTCCCTATATTGAAAGCCCGCGACGGGCGTGTCTTCGGTGAAGAACTCGCGCCAGAGGTCGGGGTCGATCTTTGAAATCAGTTCGAGCCCGATCTGCTTGCCGCCGCTGATCGCCGAGAATTTGGCGCCGCCCAGCACATCGGGCCATTTCACGAACGCCGGAAATTTCCCGAGGATCTGCTCATCGGCGCTTTCGGGGGTCAGCCGCGGCGAGACGACGACGCTGACGCGCCGGCGCGTGCCGCGTTCGCCCGGCGCGCCGGTGGCGCCATAGGGCAAGATGGTCCAGACGATCTGTGACGTGGCCATGATCCAGTCCCCTTCAGGCGAAAGCTTCGAGATGGTCGCGCCAGGCATATTCGACGTCTTCGCCGATCTGCTGGAGCTCCTGCGCGAGCGGCAGGTCGGGCGCATGGCCCAGCATCTGCCGCAGTGTCGGGTCGCCGTTCGATCCCGCGAACTTGCGTTCGCAGGTGATCGTCACGCTGCCCGAAAAGATGAAGACCGATATTTCGATGGTCAGCTGCGCCTTGCCGACGCATTTGCCCGAGCTGAATTCATATCGAAGCTCGAGATAAAGCTCGATCGACGCGGTGATCAGCCCCAGCACATCGACATGGCCGCCAAGCCGGAAATAGCCCGTGAGCGACGCGTCGTCGGCCTCCATGCGGTAATAGATGCCCGCCATGACATGCACGCCGCCCGAAGCAACGCCGAAGTCGATCGAGAAGGCCGCCCCGAATTCGAACGACGCTTCGAGGATCTGCACCCCGCCGGGGTCGAGCGTCACGCCGAAGAAGCCGCCACCGCCGAAGATATAGACGGTCAGCAGAAAGGGCTGGTCGCGGCGGCAGAAATTGAAGCGCACGCTGAGCGGCTGGCCGATAAAGGGGACGGTGAAACCCGCGCCAAGGCTGACGTTGGAGAGGTTGAGGACGCCGCAGGTGATCGACGGCAGCGAGATGTCGAACCCGGCGTCGATCCCCTGCGGGGTGATGTCGAGATAGGGTGGATCCGAAAAGCCGTCGAGCGGGATCAGGTCGCGCAGCGTTTCGACAAAACTCAGCGGCCCGACGAACTTGATGTCGGACAGCAGCACGTCGACATCCATCTTCGCCGCGCTGTCGATCGAAAATTCGATCTTCTCGAAATTGAGTTCGATGAAGCTCGCCGGCGCGATCAGCACGAGGTCGAAATGTTTGAGGCCGCACGTCACGCTGATCGACGGGCTCGACGATCCGTTCTTCTTGACCTTCGCGACCACCGCGACGAGCAGCCCGCGTTTGTCGTTGGCGCGGAACAAAGCATCGCCCGGCGCGGTGCTGCCGGTCGGCGACCAGTTGTTGATTTCGGGGTTCCAGTCGAACCGGATCGTCAATTCGTCGCCGGTGAGCATCTCGACCAGACGGAGCAGATCCTCGGCGCCGTCCAATATCTCCTCGACCACGCCGAGCGCATTGACGATGGCGTTGCGCGGAGCGCCGCTCAGCAGATTGAAATTCTCGAGCGCGGCGCGGAACGGCCCGATCGCATCCGACAGCGCTTCGACCTTGACCCGCAGCGCGGCGGGATCGCCGAGCAGCGAAGACAGCGCGCCGGGATCGCCGACGATGCCATCGAGCGCATCCCACAATTCCTTGCCGGCGGTGACGAGCGCCTGAAACTGTTCGAGATCGGCGAGCAGCGCATCGAGCTTTTGCGCCGCGTTGAGCGCGCTCTGGCGGAAACCCGCGGGAAGCGAGACGCCCCCCGGGGTGGCATTGGCGGCGGCCCGCAAATCGGCGACGGCGGCCCGCGCGGCGGTGATGCTCGTGGGAAGGCTCGCAAGATCCGGACTGCTCGCAGCTTCGTCGAGCAGCTTGTCCATCAGCGCGGCAAGCTTGTCTGCGACCTCCTCGACGCGGTCGCGCACCGTATCGGCCGCCGCGACCACCGGCTGAACCTGCGCCGCGGCATAGGCCTGCGCCTGTGCGACCAGATCGGTGAGCGTCGCTTTGAAGGCGGTCATCGCTGCGTTGGCAATCCCCGCAGGCTGCGACGCAATATCCGTCACGAACTCGAACAGGCGAACGAGCCCGTTGACGAAACTTTCGACCTTGGTGCTCGCCTCGCTGACAAACTTGGGCACCTTGTCGGGGCTGTCGGCGAGGTCGGTCACCGCCTCGATGATCGACCCCAGCGGGATGCAGCCGAACAGCAACGGCAGCGGCAGGTCCGAAATCGACGTTGGGAATCCCGCCCCTGCGGGCATCTTGCCCTGAATGAATTGCGCCGGGTCGCTCATCACCGGCCCCGCGAGCCGCGACAGCGCGGCGGGTTTCAGGTTCGGCTGCATGAAGCCGCCGGACTTGTCACCTTGCGACGAGAAATCGAGGTTCGGTCCCGTGCCGGGGATCACGTCGACAAACACTTCGCCGCGATTTCCCGACGGCGCGGGGTCGAAGCCGGCGCGCAGAAACTGCTGGTTGAAGATGAGCCGGTGCGCACCCTGATTGCCCGAAAGATGCGCGATGGGTCCGATGCGCGCGCTGGCCTCCTCCATGCGCGGCACCCAGACGGGACGAGTCAGCCGGTTGCTATAGGTCCGCAGGCTCTGGTTGCCCGACTGCGCAAAGCCGCCGAATTCCATCAGGTCGACCTGCACCGACGTGTCGCCCGATTTCAGGCTGGGCGCGAGTGCCACGCGCTGCCAGTCGAGCGGCGCGCTGTTATAGTCGGGTGGCGCCGTTCGATACGCATTGGCGGCGATCAGGGCCTCCTTCTCCGCATCCGCATAGATCGGGTCGAGCTTGCCCGTCGCCGGATTCTGTTTGCGGGGTGCGGCAAGCGTATTGTCGACGAAGATCATCGGCAGGTCGAAAAGCACCCGCCGTCCGTCGAGGTCGGTACCTGCGCACTGAAAGCGGAATGGTTTGCCGCCGACCCGCGGCCAGAACATCTGCTGTCCCTTGTCGTCGATTTCCGAATTTTCGGGCATATCGATGTCGGGGGTCGTTTCGGTCAGCAACTTGATGCGTGAGAAGGGAAATTGGCGCGCGAGGCGAATGCCGTCGCTCGACTGGGCATTCAGATACGATGCCTCGTCATAGGTGCGTTCCTTTTCGCGGATGACGATGAACATGCGTTGACGCAAATAGGCGACGTTGCCGGGCGCCTGTTCGGCGGTCGCCTTGCCATTGTGAAACTTGCGCTCGCTCACCTTCACCAGCGCGACGCGGTGGCCGAACGGAAACAGGAAGCCGCGATAGACAACCCGAACATAATGATCGCGGCCCATCGTCGCGCGGTGCACCCATTCCTCGACACTCAACCCCGGCGGGTCCCACGCCCCGCGCGAGTCCAGCCAGCCGCCGAGCGCGGTCAGCATCATCATGTTGGTATCGAGCGGTTCGGGGCTATAACCGGGAACATCGAAGTTCGCTGACAGGTGCGGGATCTGGTAGCGGTCGAAATTGCTGAGGGTCGTGCGGAAGGGATTCTGGCCGTCGGTCGGAGGCAAGGCGCTGCTGTCGGGCCAATTGCTTTGCATTGCGGGGCGCATCGCCTCGCCGCCCTCGCCCGAAAGCGCCCAGATCGCGCGCGTCGTCCGGCCGGGGTCGGGATAAGGCGGCTCGATCTCGGTGCCGTCTGCGCGCGGAACGACAAGCCGCGAATGCCAAAGCTCGGTGCGCTGCGTGGCCGGCGAGGTCACAAGGCCCGTCGTGTGACGCCAGCGCCCGCCACTGTGCGGCGACAGGATCAGTCGCCAGGGCATTTCGATCGACGTGGTCGTGGCGTTGGGAGGCCCCGGTTTGGCGGGCGCCAGCACGATCCCCGGATCGACGATAACGCCGCCGGGCAACGTTGCCTCCATCGAGAACCCCCCGCCGAGCGAGAGCTGGCGCGCACGCACCGTCGCCATGTCGCCGCCCCCGCCCTCGGCGCCGATCCGCAAGGTGCTGACTGCGGCGCTGGCCAGTGCGGCGCGGCGCTTGACCGTCAATCCGCGTACAAAATCGAGATCCAGCAGTTCCTCGAAATGAAAGCGACCGGGTTTGGTAACGCGCGGCTTGGCATTCGCCGCAACCTTTAGTGGCAGGTCGCGGCAGGCGGCGAGCACCGACGCGAGCGAATATTCGATATCGAAACCGTTCGGCACCGTGAACACGAGGCGCGACTCATTGGCGATCCGGGCGCGGACCGGGGGCGGCCGCAATTCATCCGATTGGCTCGGGTCGGCAGTCTGTTCGAAAAACGTCTCTTCGGCGAACGACTGCGGCGGGAAATGCAGGATCAGATAAGCGGTCCCCTGCCCCGATTTCTTCAGGCGCGGCGGCTGGCCGGGCACGATGTCGAGATTGCGCGTTTCGATCCGCAGCGCGACGAGATCTTCTGACCGGATCGCCGGCCGGCCGGGGCGGCTTGCCTCGAAGAGATTGCGGATATGATCCTGAAACCATGGAAAGGGAAAGAGCGGACCAACCTCGATCTCGCCGAGCCAGTCGGGCTTCAGGATCGCGGTGCCGGTCTTCGCTTTGGTCTTTGCTCTGGTAGCGCGCGCTCCGGCTGCCCGAGTCGAGGCTGCTCCAACACGCCGCTTCTTGCTGACATCCCTAGCCATCTGGCACGCTCCTCCCAAGTCGTCGGAAAGAAATGCGAGCCCGTTATTATTATGAGAGCGAAAGGGGCGCCCGGATTGGACAAACCGCAAGCCGTGTGCGACGGGGCGTGGCAAGCGCGCGCCGGAATATTATTAGTTATCAACGGCCTTACCATGACGCTGTCAGCGCGAGGACGGGAAAAGCGGGATTGCAGCTCCGGCGAAGCTGGAAGCGGGCGACTGAGCCGGAAGTCACTGTCCGGAAAATGGCTAGTGCGCACGACCGGTGATTGCGGACATGATGCGGGGAGGCTAGCCACGCTGGCATGTCCTCCATCCCCCCGCGCCCGGAGCGCTCGCTCACCATTCTTTCTTCCTTGAGCCTCGCGGCATTGCTGATGACGGCCGCGCCCTCCGCTGCAGCCGAATCCGTCCTCTATACCGGCGCAACGGTAATCGACGGCACCGGTGGCCCTGCCCGCCCTGGCCAGGACATATTGGTCGATGGCGAACGCATCGTGGCGACCGGCGCGCAAGGCAGTCTGACATCGCAGGCGGCATCGGTCCGCCGGGTCGACCTGTCAGGGCGCTTCGTCATTCCCGGGTTGATCGACAGCCACGTCCATCTTGCTACCCCCCCGAACCGGGTACGCGCCGAGGCGATCTTGCGCCGCCAGCTCTATGGCGGCGTCACCGCCGTGCGCGACATGGCGGACGACCTGCGCGCGGTGGGCGATCTGGCGCGCGCGTCGCTGGTCGGCGAGATTCCCGCGCCCGATATCTATTATGCCGCACTGATGGCGGGACCGTCCTTCTTTGCCGATCCGCGGGTTGTGTCGGTCAGCCGCGGCTTCACGCCGGGGACCGCGCCATGGATGCAGGCGATCGACAAGAAGACCGACCTGCGCACCGCGGTCACGCTAGCGCGCGGAACCTCGGCAAGCGCGATCAAGATTTACGCCAATCTGCCCGGCGAGCGCGTCGCGGCGATCACCGCCGAGGCGCACCGCCAGAAGCTGATGGTCTGGGCGCATAGCGCGGTCTTTCCCGCACGTCCGGCCGAAGTGATCGCCGCCGGCGTCGATTCGGTCAGCCATGTCTGTTATCTGGGGTATGAGGCGCAGCCGAAAATGCTCGCTGCCTATGAAGACCGGATGCCGATCGACGATGCCTTGCTGGCGCCGAATGGCGACGATCCCGTCGTTGCCGGCCTTTATGGGGCGATGCGAAAGAAGGGCACGATCCTCGACGCGACCGGCAGCCTGTTCGTTAAGTTCGAGGCCGCGCGCAAAGCCGATCCGAGAGCCAAGCCGCTGCGTTGCAGTGGTGCCCGCACGATCCGCCTGACACAGCAGGCGTGGCGCGCGGGTATCCCGATTTCAACCGGGACCGATTTCGTCGATCCGGCCAGCAACCCCTGGCCCGAGGTTCATGCCGAGCTTCGCTATCTGGCGCACGACGTCGGCATGCCGCCGCTCTCGGTCATCCATTCGGCGACGCTCGTCGGCGCGCGCGCCGCGGGGCAGGACCAGGATATGGGATCGATCGAGCCCGGCAAGCTGGCGAATTTCGTCATCCTTGCGGCGGACCCGCTCGCCGACATCGAGAATATCGAAAAGATCGAAATGACCGTGAAACGCGGCCGCGAATATCGCCGCGCCGATTATATCGCGCCGACGGCAAAGGAGCTTGGGAATGACGATTGACCGACGCGCGATGATCGCGGGCGCCGCGGGGCTGGCCGCCACGTCGCTGCTGCCCTCCGCCGCATCCGCCGCTGCCGCCCCCGACAGCCGAAAATGGGTGATCGTGAACGCGCTCGGCGGCCTCGCCGACCCGAATATCCGCGATGCCCCCGACCCCTTTTCGTCGCGCGTGCTCGCCGAAGCCCATGCGTCGGGCATCACCGCGATCAACTGCACCCTCGGCTATGTCGCGGGCCCGGCCGAGCCGTTCGAAAAGAGCGTCGCCGACGTCGCCGAGATGGACATGCTGCTGCGCCGCTATCCGCGCGACCTGATCAAGATATTGAGCGTCGCCGACATCCGCCGTGCCAAGGCCGAAAAGAAGATCGGCATCATCTACGGCTTCCAGAACGGCGCGATGATGGGCAAGGACGCCGGCCGCGTCGACATCTTCGCCAACATGGGCGTGCGCATCTTCCAGATCACCTACAATCCCGCAAACCAGCTCGGCGACGGATCGATGGCGCCCGACAATCGCGGCCTTACCCCCTTCGGGCGCGAAGTGATCGAGCGGCTCAATGCGCAGAAGATGATCGTCGACCTGTCGCACAGCGGCGAAAAGACCTGCCTCGAAGCCGCGCGCATGTCGAAGGCACCGATCTCGATCAACCACACCGGTTGCCGTGCCGTCACGGACCTGCCGCGCAACAAGACCGACGCCGAGCTGCGGCTGGTCGCTGAAAAGGGCGGCTTTATCGGCATCTATTTCATGCCCTTCCTCAACATCTCCGGCCACGCCCGCGCCGAGGACGTCGTGGCGCATATCGACCATGCGGTGAATATCTGCGGCGAGGATCATGTCGGGATCGGCACCGACGGCCATGTCGGCCAGATCGACGATCTGAAGGCCTATGAAGCCGTTCTCGCCAAGGAGATTGCCGACCGGCGCGCGGCGGGGATCAGCGCGGCGGGCGAGCGGCCGGACACCTATCCCTTCGTCGTCGACCTCCGCGGACCCGACCAGTTTCGAAAGCTTGTCGCCCTGCTCTCCGCGCGCGGCTATTCGAGCCGCCGGATCGAGAAGATCATGGGGCTCAACTTCCTGCGCCACGCCGAAGGCGTCTGGGGTGGCTGATCCGATCCGCTTCATCGATGCGGCCGAAGTCCGCGAGCGGCTCGACCACCGAACGTGCATCGACCTGATGCGCCACGCGATGATCGCACTCGCCGAAGGGCGCAGCCAGCAGTTGCTGCGCGGCATCATCGACCTTGGCAAGGGCGACCTGTTCGGCGTCATGCCCGGCGCGCTCGACGGCGCGGGCTTTGGCGCGAAGATCATCAGCATCTTTCCCGCCGCCGCCGAACATGGCGCCTCGCATCAGGGTGTGATCATCCTCTTCGATCGCGCCAGCGGCGCTCCGGTGTGTGTTATCGACGCCGGCGAAGTCACCGCGATCCGGACCGCTGCGGCCTCCGCGGCCGCGACCGACGCGCTCGTGCGTCCCGACGCCCGCCGTCTCGCGATATTGGGGACCGGCGAGCAGGCATGGCACCATGTTGCGGCCATCCGCCACATCCGTGCGCTGGACGAGGTCCGGGTATGGGGACGCTCAGCGGAAAAAGCGTCCCGCCTTGCCCAACGTGTCAGCCATGAGCTTGGCCTGACCGCGCACACGACGACCACCGCCGCCGAGGCGGCGAACGCGGCGGATATCATATGCACGCTCACAGGCACGGCCGAGCCCATCCTGTTCGACGCAGACGTCGCGGACGGGGCGCATATCAATGCCGTCGGCTCGAGCCGTGCCGGTCCGTCCGAGATAGACGAGGCGCTTGTCGCACGCGCACGGTTCGTGCCCGATCATCGCGAAGGCGTACTGGCACAGGGCGCGGAATATCTGCGCGCACGCGATGCGGGGCTCGTCACCCAAGAGCATGTCCTGCCCGAAATCGGGCATGTCTTTTCGGGGTCCACGCCGGGTCGTCTCGCGCCATCGGATGTCACCATCTATAAATCGCTGGGCTCGATCGTACAGGACCTCGCCTCTGCCACCTGGCTTTGGAAGGCGCACCACGCTTGAGAATCCGAGGATGGGCCAACGCCCCCTACACCCGCACCGCGTGACTCCTGTCCCACCGAACAGGCTGCATGCGTCCCGGCGATGCGGTAAGGAAAGTCATGATTATCGAACCGACTCGCCGCAGCTTGCCGGGGATGGAAGCCCCAGTTCCGCTCGTGGCGCGTCCATGACCGCCAAAGCGGCCTGACCCGCCATGGCGGATTATGTCTTCAAGCCCCACGAGCGGCCAACGCTTCCGGGGTCGCCGGCGAATCCGGAGCATCCGAAATCGCGCATGGTCCGCCATTTCCTGATCGGCTGCCTGATCGGGATCACCGGCGGGCTTGGCAACGCTCTGGTCACGGTGAATCTCAACTTCGCGCAGGGGACGCTGGGCCTCAACAGCGACGAGGCGGCGTGGCTGACCGCTGCCTATTTCATGACCAACGTCACGGCGAACCTGCTGCTGGTCAAATATCGCCAGCAATTCGGGCTGCAACCGTTCATCCGCTACACGCTCGTTGCCTATGCGGTGACGACGTTGATGCATCTGTTCATCCACGATTTCTGGACCTCGGTCGCTGTCCGCGCGATGAGCGGCGTCGCGGCCAGCGGCCTGTCGACACTCACCATTCTCTATTTCTTTCAGGCGTTGCCCGCCCCCAAGCGACTTGCCGCGGTAATGATCGGCATCTGTATCCCGCAGATTGCGACGCCGCTCGCGCGCGTCCTGTCGCCAGGCCTGCTCATATGGGGCGACTGGCATAATCTCTATTGGTTCGAATTGGGGCTCGCGCTGGCGACGCTGGCCGCCGTGATGGCGCAGCCGTTGCCGCCCAGCGAGCGCGAAAAAGTATTCGAGCCGCTCGATTTCCTGACCTTCAGCCTCTTCGCGCCGGGGCTGTGGCTGTTGATCGCGGTCCTTTCGCAGGGGCGTATCCAGTGGTGGACCGAGCGTCCATGGATCGGCTGGTCGCTCGCCGCGAGCGTCGCGCTGATCGCCGCCGCCATATTGGTCGAGCATCATCGCAAGAACCCGCTGATCAACACCCGCTGGCTGGGCACGCGCGAGATGATCCGGCTGATCGCGGTCGCGGCCTCGATCCGCATACTCCTGTCTGAACAGGCGTTCGGGTCGGTCGGCTTCCTCAGCACCATCGGCCTGATCAACGACCAGATGGTGACGTTGAACCTGATTGTCGTGTTCGCGTCGATCGCCGGCCTCGCCACCGCGGTGCTGACTTTCCGTCCCGACAATCTGTCGCGGCCGATCATCATCGCGGTCGTGCTGATCGTCATCGGATCGTTCATGGACGCCAATGCGACCAACCTGACGCGGCCGAGCCAATTCTATCTCAGCCAGGCGCTGATCGGCTTTGCGTCATTGCTCTTCCTCGCACAGGCGATGGTGATCGGCATCGCGCGGACCTTGCTCGCCGGCGGGAAGAACTTCGTCAGTTTTGTCGTGCTGTTCAGCATGAGCCAGAGCATCGGTGGCCTCGCCGGCGGCACTTTGCTCGGAACCTTTCAGACCGTCCGCGAGAAATATCATTCGCACGAACTGGTCCAGAACATCGTGGCGACCGATCCGCTGGTCGCCGCGCGATTGGGCGCGGGAAGCCGGGTCGTTGCAGGGACGGTCGGCGATCCGGTACTGCGCAGTGCAGAGGGCGCCGCGCTGCTCAGCCAGCAAGTCACGCGCGAGGCGCATATCCTCGCCTATAACGACGTGTTCCTGCTGGTCGGGGTGCTTGCGATCCTGACAACATTCTGGGGCTTCATGATCAGCCGGGGAATCCGGCGGCGCGGCGAGCCGTCACCCGTTATATTATTGGTACAGCGCCTGCAGGCGCAGGCAGGGCAAGGGCAATAGAATGAGCGACCAGCCAAAGGCGAACGCGCCGACACCCCAAACCGAAACGGCGCCCCCCTCAGCCGCCGTGCCCGAAACCGTGGCCCCGCCCGATCCGCAGGTCGACGCGCCGCCGTCGGCGTGGCGCCCGCCGGACAAGACGCGGACGACCGTGATCATCATCATCGCCGCCGCCCTGTTTGCGATCCTCGCGATCCTCTACGCATGGGGGCTGCCGCCCTTTGCTGGCGGAGCCGAGAAGACCGACAACGCCTATGTGCGCGGACGCGTGACGATCATCAGCCCGCAGGTCAGCGGCTATGTCACCCGCGTCCCCGTTCAGGATTTCGCCGAGGTGAAGGCCGGCCAGATCCTCGCGACGATCGACGACCGCATCTATCGCGCGCGCGTCGCGCAGGCCGAGGCGAACGTCGCGGCGCAAGAGGCATCGCTCGCCAATTCGGCGCAGGCGCAGCGTTCGCGCGAAGTCGCGACCGACAGCCAGAACGCCGGCATCGCCAATGCCCAGGCTCAGCTGACCCGGGCCGAGGCCGACATGCGCCGCGCCCGCACGCTCGTCGCCGACGGCTCGATCTCGACCCGCGAGTTCGACCAGACCCGCGCGGCGCTGCTCGCGGCGCAGGCCACGCTGCAACAGGCGCGCGCCAGCCGGGCGATCGGGACACAGGATGTCCGCACCGTCGTCGTCGGGCGCGCCGGTCTCGAGGCCGCAGTCGCTTCGGCAAAGGCGCAACTCCGCCTCGCGCAGATCGACCTCGACAATACGATCATCCGCGCGCCCACCGACGGCCAATTGTCCGAGGTCGGCGTGCGTCAGGGCGCCTATGTCACCGCGGGAACCCAATTGCTGTCGATCGTCCCGCACCATGTCTGGGTCATCGCGAACTTCAAGGAAGCGCAGACCGGCGACATGGCGATCGGCCAGCGAGCGCGGTTCAGCGTCGACGCCTTGGGCGGCACCGAACTGACCGGTCGGATCGAAAATCTGTCGCCCGCCGCAGGGTCTGAATTCGCGGTGCTGAAGGCAGACAATGCGACGGGCAATTTCGTCAAGGTAGCGCAGCGGATCGCTGTGCGGATCGCGATCGATCGCAATCAGGCGGCCGCGAAGCGGCTTCGTCCCGGCATGTCAGTCGAGGTCCATATCGACACCAGCGGCGGATCGCGGCGGTGAAAATTTCGCACCTTGCACTGATGCCCGTGCTGGCGGTCGTCCTCGCCGCTTGCGCCGGCCCCGAGGTTGCGGCGACGGCAGTAACGCCTGTCGCGCCGCCGGCCGCATGGCGGACCGATGCCGGCCCCACGGCGGAGATACAACGCGACTGGTGGCGATCGTTCGGCGACCCGGTTTTGGAAACTCTTGTCGACAAGGCGCTCGCCAATAACAGCGACATCGGGATTGCCGCAGCGCGCGTGCGTGAGGCCCGCGCCAATGTCGCGCTCGCGCGGGCGCAAACACTGCCGGCGATCGACGCGACGCTGGGTGGCGGCCGCTCGCGGTCGGTGAGCGCGTTCGGCCAGCCGTCCGAACAGAATTTCGCGCAGCCGCAAGTCCAGATCGCCTATGAGATCGACCTGTTCGGCCGCCTTGCCGACCAGAAATCCGCCGCCCGCGATTCATATTTCGCGAGCGAAGCCGCACGCGATGCGGTTCAGCTCTCGGTCGCCGCCGCAGTCGCCGCCAACTATGTCACGCTGCGCAGCCTCGACTCGCGGCTGGCGGTGGCGCGTGAAACCGTCGGTGCACGAGCGGAATCGCTGCGGATCGCGAAATCGCGCGTCGGGTCGGGTTACTCGCCAAAGCTCGAGCTCGAGCAGGCGCAAGCCGAATATGACGCCACAGCCCAGATCGTCCCGCAGATCGAACTGGGCATTGCCCGCACCGAAGACGTGCTGAGCCTGCTCGTCGGCGAGACTCCGCAAGCGATCGGCCGAGGCGAAGCACTCGATCGGCTGACCGTGCCCTTGGTTCCGGACGGCCTGCCGTCGGATCTGCTGCGCCGTCGGCCTGACATCGCGCAGGCCGAATATCAACTCGCGGCAACCGACAAAAATCTGTCGGCGGCGCGCAAGCGTTTCCTCCCGCAGGTGCGGCTCACCTCGGCCGCGGGCGCGGCCTTCTCGACGTTGCTCGGCGATCCGATCACGATCTGGTCGGTCGGTGGCAGTATCCTCGCGCCTATCTTCCAGGGCGGTCGGCTGACGGCGCAGGCCGATGCCGCGGCGGCGCAGCGCGACCAGGCGGCCTTCGCCTATCGCCGTACCGCATTGACCGCCTTCCGCGAGGTCGAGGACGCCCTCGCCGCGGTCAGGCTGATCGACCGGCAAATCCTGTTCGCGCAATCGCAGCGCGATGCGCTGGCGGAGGGACTGCGCCTCGCGACCAATCGCTACCGCGAAGGCTATTCGCCCTATCTGGAGCAACTCGACGCCCAGCGCGGCCTGCTCGGAGCCGAGCTATCGCTGATCCAGCTCCGCGCCGACGCGCTCTCTGCGCGCATCCAATTGTATCAGGCAATGGGTGGCGGTTGGACGATATGCGCTGTGTCGGACGCGCCCTGCTTGCAAGACGGGCAAGGCGCGGCTTCGTTTTGACGCGGACAACTCGCTAGCGGTGTATCCCAAAAAAATGCGCGTCCGCGCCCGGCCCGATGCGCCGGCCCATCGACTCGCGCCGGTCCATGGCGTGTTGACGGCGAAAGCCGGGCAAAATGGCGCGGCAGACGGAAATCAGCGCTCGCAGATTTTTCGATAGCATCTTTGGTTGGCAAAATCTGAATTGTGAAACATGGGTAAAATGCCTTGATTCTCAGCGCAATCTGATTGAATCGCCCGCCCCCGCGGCATCGTATTTTCTATTATTGAAAATTATGTCTTGATTGGGGTTGATTTTTCCGAAAATTCCGACTTTATAGAAATTCGCATACGAGAAGGCCGCAAGAGCCTCAACGTAGAACACAGGCGGACACCGGGCAGCAGCATTTTGCCGTCCATTGGCAAGGGGATTTCTATGAAGGTCGTTCAATCCTGCTGGTACGCAGGCACCGCATTATCGATGCTGGTCAGCCTGAATCCGGCTTATGCGCAATCAAGCGTTGCCGCGGCCGAGGCCGCTTCCGACGAAGAGATCGTGGTCAGCGGATCGCGTATCCAACGCGAAGGTTTCGACGCGCCCACCCCGACCACCGTGATCGGCGAGGCCGAACTCTCGCTCGGCAACCGCCCCAGCATCGCGCAGGTCCTGAACGACACCCCGCAATTCCGGGCCACCCAGACGCCATCAACCACGCCCGGGAACACGAGCAGCGGCGTTTCAACTGCCGACATGCGCGGCCTGGGCGCGGTCCGCACGCTCACGCTGCTCAACGGTCACCGCTTTGCCGGCGCCAATGACCTCAACATCGTCCCGCAAAGCCTGGTCAAGCGGATCGACATCGTCACCGGCGGCGCATCGGCAGCCTGGGGTTCGGGCGCCGTCGCGGGTGTGGTCAACATCATTCTTGACGACGACTTTACCGGCTGGCGCATGGGCCTGCAGACCGGCATCTCGTCGCGCGGCGATGCGGCGCGCTATGGCGCCGACATCGCGTGGGGCACCGATTTCGCGGGCGGCCGCGGCCATTTCATGGTTGCTGGCGAATATATGAAAGAGCGCGGTGCGCTGAGCCGCGACGACCGGCCCAACCTCGAAGCGGGCGTGTTTCAGCGCCCCGACGGCAAGCTGGGACTGGTGCGCGACCCCAATTCGACGCAGCTTTACAATGGCGGTTCGATCCTCCGCGCCACCGGCGCACCCTATAATCTCGTGTTCAATCCCGATGGCAACATCGGCGCGTTCCCGCTCGGCAGCGTGACACAGGGCACGACGACCGTCGGCGGCGGCGGCCAGAACATCTTCGACTATGTCGCGGTCAGCACGCCCTATGAACGCATCAACGTCTTTACCCGCGCCGACTATGACCTCACCGACTCGCTGAAGGTCTGGGCCAATTTCAGCTATCACCGCATGTCGGCGAACTATGGCTTCTTCCCGGAAACGCCAGCCGCGGTGATCATGCCCGACAATGCGTTTCTGACCCAGGCGAACCGCAACCAGCTGGCCGCCGCCGGCGTCGTCGGTCCGTTCCTTCTTGGCCGCGTTATGGACGATGTCGGCGCCGACAAGATCATGACGTTCAAGTACAACCGCCGCAATCTGGAGGGCTCGATCGGGCTCGACGGCACGTTCGGCGACGGCTGGAGCTATAACGCCTATTATAACCATGGCGAAATCCGTCTGAATCAGGGACTCAACAACCAGCGGATCAAATCGCGCTTCAACAATGGTGTGGATTCCATCCTCGTGAACGGCACCCCGACGTGCCGCGTCAACACCGACGCATCGACGGCGAATGACGATCCCAATTGCGTACCGATCAACCTGTTCGGCAATGGCAGCATTTCCGACAAAGCGGCCGCTTATGCCTTTGGCGGATCGCAGATCATTTACACGATCAAGCTCGACGCCGCGGGCGCCAGCCTCTCGGGTCAGCCCTTCTCGACCTGGGCTGGTCCGGTCGACATCGCCGTCGGCACCGACTTCCGTTGGGAAGAACAGTCGACGCAATATGTCGATCCGCTGTCGCTCGCGAACGCGCTCGGCACGCTGAACTCGTCGGCAACGAACGGGGGCTTCGACGTCAAGGAAGTCTTCGCCGAAGTCAACGTGCCGCTGCTCGACATCACCGACGCGCTGAAGCTCGAAATCAACGGCGCAGCGCGCTATTCGGACTATAGCACCAGCGGCGGGATCTGGTCGTGGAAGACCGGTGGCACCCTGCGCGTCATGAATGACCTGCTGCTGCGTGCCGTTTATTCGCGCGACATTCGCTCGCCGAGCATCACCGAATATTTCCTCAACCGCTCGACGAACATCGGCAATGTCTTCGATCCGTTCCAAGGCACCAACGGCACGACGCAAAATAACGTGGTGGTCTATGGCGGCGGCAACGCCAACCTGACGCCCGAAATTTCGCATACCCTGACGCTTGGCGGGTCATACTCCCCCAATTATGTCCCGGGGCTGCGCCTGTCGGTCGATTATTACGACATCGATATCGACAATGTGATCACGACGGTGACCGCGAATGACATTCTGAGACAATGTTTCGTTGCCGCACCGAACGATCCGACCTGCAAGGGCACCATTGTTCGCGAAGCCAATGGCACCATCGGCTCGATCACGAACGGGTTTCGCAATCTGGCCAATTACCAGACGCAGGGCCTCGACATCGAGGCGTCGTACCGGATCGCATTGGGCGACGGAAAGCTGAGTTTCCGCGCACTGGCAAACCATGTGTTCAACCTGAAAATCAACGGCGCGGAAGTTTCGGGCGTCGTCGGCGGCGACACCGCCTTCTCGACACCGAAATGGCGCGGAACGGGCACGATCGCTTTCGACAACGACAGTTTCGGCGCGAACATCCGTTTCCGCTATGTCGATGGCGGGGTTTACAGCAGCACCCTGCCGATCATCAACAACAAGATCGGCAGCCGCACTTACATCGATCTCGGCGCTCAGTTCAAAACCGGGCCGTTCACTCTGTTCGGCCAGGTCAACAATCTGTTCGACCGCGACCCGCCGATCACGCCCTATACCAACCCCAATTATGACGTGATGGGTCGCTATATGTCGGCCGGCGTGAAGCTGAACTTCTAAACCTTTTCATTACAGGTAGTCCCGGAGGGCGGCGGTATCGACGATACCGCCGCCCTTTTCCGTTAGGCGACGGGACGGCTGTTTTGTCGGGAGAGGATGCTTCGACTTTGGACGAAGGCTGGCGGCGCGATAAAGTAGGACAGCGATTTTCGGGAGATCGGTTTAAGGCGGCTTTGGGTTGGGAAGCGGACGCTCCCTGTCGCGCAGCGATGGGGAGGGGGACCGTCCGCGAAGCGGATGGTGGAGGGGCGGCAACGTCGGCTTCATCGCCCCTCCGTCAGCGCTTCGCGCTGCCACCTCCCCCATGGCTTCGCCACAGGGAGGATCGCTTGTCCGCAATCGGTCGTTAGCGGTCACGCGAGGAAGGCCTACATGAACCTATCCGGTCGATTGCGCTTGTATCACCCTCCCCGCGCGCTTGCGGTCGGTCAGTCGCCCTTTGGTGCCCACGTCGGATCGACACGCCGCACCGCGCCGTCTAGCGACCGCAACAGCCCCGCCGCGGCCAGCGCGATCAGCGCGAGCATGGCAAAGAAGCCTGCGTGGTCGACATAGCTCCACAGCATCCCGACGAGGCCAGCCGACAGGCTGCCGGTGAAGATCGCCAGATACCAGGCCGCGACCGTCGTCGCGCCGAGCCGCGGCGGCGCGAGGCGGGCGAACAAGCCGAGGCCGGTCGGCAGGACCAGCAGCTCGCCAAAGGTGAAGATGGCAAAGAACATCGCGAACCACAGCCATGATGCCTTGGCATCGCCGCTGCCCCACTCGACCGCCGCGAGCAGGAGATAGGCGCAGGCGACGACGACGGCGCCGAGCGCCATGCGCCGCGCCGGCGACGTGTCCTTCCCCGCGTCGGCGCGGCGGTGCCAATAGGCGAGCAGCGGCGGCGTCATCAGCATGACGAGCAGCGGGTTGAGCGACTGAAACCAGGTCATCGGGATCGTGAAGGCGCCGGCCGCGCGATCGAGGCCCGTGTCGGCCCACAGCGCGACCGTATTGCCGACCTGTTCATAGGCGCCGCGGAAGACGGTGACCGAAAGAGCGACGGCGAGCAGCACCATGAAAGTGCCCTTGTGATCGGCCCAGCGCATCGGCGGCATGTCGCCGGTCGGCATGCGCGGCGGTTCGGGCGGCAGGTAGCGCTGTCCCCACAGATAGATGACGAGGCCGACGAACATGCCGATGCCCGCGGCACCAAATCCATAGTGCCAGCCGTACAGCTCGCCCAGCGTGCCGCAAATCAGCGGCGCCAGGAAACCGCCGATGTTGATGCCGACATAATAGACATTATACGCCCACCCCCGCCGCGGATCGCCCGCCTGGTACAGGTCGTTGATCTGGCTAGGCAGGCTGGGAAGGAACAGCCCGTTGCCGAGCGCGATCGTCGCGAGCGCGAAATAGAACAGCGGCTCGAACGCCATCATGAAATGGCCGATCGCCATGATGCTGGCGCCCAGCACGACAGCGCGCCGTTTGCCCAGCAGCCGGTCGGCGATCACGCCGCCGACGATCGGGGTAAAATAGGCGCAGGCGGTATAGGCGCCATAGACGAAGGAGCTGTGCCCCTGCGTCATCAACAGCTCCTTGGTCATATAATAGACCAGCAGCGCACGCATCCCATAGTAGGAGAATTGCTCCCACATATTGGTCAGGAACAGGACGGTCAGCCCGCGCGGCTGACCGAACCATGTCGGCGCGCTTGTCTGTGTCATGCGTCGACGACCGCCCGCGCACCCCAAACCGCTTCGTCGCACCAGATCGTGCCGTCGCGATAGGCGACGGCGGGCGTCCGATCCTGTTTGAGGAAGGTTGGCCCGTCGAGATCGACGAGATCGCAAAGCTGGCCGACGACAAAGCCCGGCGCCGCGCCGAGGCTGCTGCACACCATGCAGCCGACCATGATACCCAGCCCGGCCTCGCGCGACGCCGCGGCGATCATCAAAGCTTCGGTCAGCCCGCCGCACTTGTCGAGCTTGATATTGAAGACGTCGAAGCGCCCCTTCAGCCCGGCAACATCGGCGAGCGTGAGCGCGCTCTCGTCTGCCGCGAGCGGAATCGGCGCATCATAGCCGTCGAGATCGGCCTCGCGCCCGCGCGCCAGCGGCTGCTCGATCAGCGAGACATCGGCCGCAAGCATCGCGGCGACCAGCCTGTCGAGATCGCCGATTGCAAAGCCCTGATTGGCGTCGACCCCCAACCACACATCGGGACGCGCCGCGCGGATCGCGTTGACGCGCGCGATGTCGAGATCGAGTTCGCCGGTCAGCTTGACCTTGATCGAGCGCGCCTCGCGCCAGGCGATGGCCTTGTCCGCCATCGTCGCGGGTTCGTCCGCGCCGAGCGTGAAGGTCGTGCGCAGCGGCCGCGGCGCGTCGAGCCCGGCGAGTGCCCAGACCGGCCTGCCCGTCTGTTTCGATTCCAGCTCCCACAAAGCCGCGTCAACCGCATTGCGCGCCCCGCCGGCCGGCAGGATCGACCGCAATTCATCCCGCGACGGATGCGCCTCGATCGCATCGCGCGCGCCGCCAAGCGCGGCGAGCATCTGTTCGAGGTCGTCGCCGATATAATAGACCCCCGACGCCTCGCCCCGCCCGACATGCGTGCCGTCGTCGAGCGTGACGATGACGGCATTGCGGCTGTCGAACACATGGCCCGAGATGCGGAAGGGTTCGGCGAGCCGGAGCGGCTCGACCGAGACCCCCATTTTCAGGCGTGACATCAGTAGTTCACCGTCATCGCGATCAGGCCGAAGGTCCATGCGACATAGAAGGGCATGAGGACGGCGAACAGCACAAGCAAGGCCCAGAGCGTGCGGAACCAGCCGCGCTTTTCCTGGCGGACAATACGGAGGTTCCACGCCGCGAGCAGGATGCCGCCGACGAGGATAATCAGCCCTGCGATCTGGAGGAACCACAGCCACGGATCGTAGGACGGCAAAGCCTTCAGTTTCGACATGCTGATGACCCACGCGGCAACCAGTGCGAGCACAAGGCCCGCCCCGACGCGGACACCGCGATAGACGCGCAGCGAACGACGCTGAAGCGTCAGCGGCGCCTTGTAATGACGGCGGATCAAGGCCGAAGCGGGCCACTGGAGCAGCGTTATCAACAAGACGCCCAGGCTGATGTACATCGCGGGCATGATCCACGCCGCCGACTTCGACGCCGGTGCGCGGTCGAACACCATGAAGGGCGAGATCCCGTCGATGCTCCAGCGCACGACCTTGCCATCGACGACCTGCGCGGCGAGCCGGCCGTGACCATCGGCGTTGTGCCAGACGAACGGTGACGTCTCGACCCATTTCGCGGGCTTTCCGCTGAGATCGCGTCCTGCCGGAACGATGAGCTCGCCCTTCGGACCGACACTGATCTTCACCTGACCGAAGAGCGAGGCGATCGCATAGAAATTGGTCTCCGCGCGGCGGCTGTTGAGCCAATTGCCGGCCAGCATTTTCGCATGCTCAGCCGAGGTCTTGGCGTCGACGCGGGCGCTCGGCATTTCGTTGCCGGGCAAATAGCGATCGGCGAAATCCTCGAACAGCGCGCGGCGCACCGGACCAACCGAGCCCTGCTCCCCCGTGGCGTTGAACGACATATAAATGCCGATATTTTCTTTCGTGAACAGATGGAGCGCGGTGTGAAAGGCCTGCGTATCACCCAGATGGCCGATTACCTGCCGGCCATTGATGTTGGTTTCAAAGAAACCCAGCTCCATCCGGTTGAGCGGCGGCAGGATCGTCAGCGGCGTGTCGTGCATCAGCCGCGCGGTTTCGGGCTTCATCAGCCCCGCCCCTTGGTTGAGGTGCGAAATCATGAATTTCGCCATGTCGGCGCCTGTCGATGAAAGCCCGCCCGCGGGCGACGGACCGACGATTTCAAACTTGTACGGCCCCGTCGAAAGCTGGCGATAGCCCGTCGCCATGAACGGCGCGAACGCCTTGGGAAGCGGCTGGCGGAAGGTCGATTGCGTCATGCCCAGCGGCTGGAAAATCCGCTGCTCGACATAATCCTCGAACGACATTTTCGACACGCGCTCGACGATATAGCCCGCCAGCGCGGTGCCATAATTCGAATAGGAGGGCGTCGTTCCTGCGGCGTAGATGCGGTTCGGAATCCCGCCTTTTACCAGATCGCCCAGCGAAATCTGGAATTTCGGATCGTCGAACATGGTCAGCTTGCCATGCTCCTCGAACCCGGCCGTGTGCGTCATCAACTGGCGCATCGTGACCGGCTTGCCGTCTTTGAGCGGGATTTTGAAATCGAGGTAGGTGTTGACGTCGGCGTCGAGGTCGATCTTTCCGGCCTCGACCTGTTGCATCACCGCAGTCCAGGTGAACAGTTTCGACACCGATCCGGGGCGGAACAAGGTGCGCGCGGGATCGACCGGCGTGCGCTTCGCCGCATCGGCATAGCCAAAGCCGCGCTGTGTCAGCACCTGCCCGTCCTTGACCACAACGATCACCGCGCCAGCGAGATCGCCGCGCCGCAGTGCGAAGGGCATCATGCCATCGAGCCAGCTGTCGACGTCCTGCTTGGTCAGCGTTGCCGATGTCGGGAACACGGCGGGCGCGGACGACACGGGATTTTGCGCCTGCGAAGCGGAGGCGGGTGCGACGATCGGCGCCAACGGTGTGGCCGGCGTCGACGCCGCGGTGCCGAGCATCATGACGAGCGGCAGCAGTGCGAACAGCTTGATCGATCGCATCGTCATTCTCCGGCCTCCCGCGCCACGACGCCGCGCGCCATGACGAAGCCCATGGTCTCGAGGCTACGCACATCGGTCAGCGGGTCGCCTTTCACCGCCACGATATCGGCCGACTTGCCGGCGGCGATCGTCCCGATTTCGGCTTCGAGCCCCGTATGTACGGCGCCCCAGACGGTCGCGGACTTGATCGTCTCCAGCGGGGTGAGCCCCGCCTTCACCATCAGCGCAAATTCGCGGGCATTTTCGCCATGCGCCGACACGGCACTGTCGGTCCCGAACGCGATGCGGACCCCGCCGTCATGCGCACGGCGGAGGGCGTCGACCATCAGCGGGCCGACCGTGCGCGCCTTGGCGCGAACCGGCGCGGGCATCCAGTCGGCGGTTTCGGCCTGACGCGCGACGGTATCGCCGGCGAGCAGGGTGGGAACCAGATAGCTGCCCTTCGCCTTGAACAGCCGGATCGATTCCGCGTCCAGATAGGTACCATGCTCGACCGAATCGACGCCGGCGCGCAGCGCGGCGTTGACGCCGTCGGTGCCGTGCGCGTGCGCCGCAACCTTGCGCCCGAGCCGGTGCGCGGTGTCGACGATCGCGATCAGTTCGGCGTCGCTCATCTGCTGACCCAGCCCTGCCGCGGTGTTCGACATCACGCCGCCGGTCGAGGCGGTCTTGATGACGTCGGCGCCCTGCTGCACCGCCAGACGGACCGCGCGCGCGCAGTCATCGGCGCCCGAACATAATGTCGGCGAACGAAACAGGTCGATGATTTCCTGACGATAACCATGGACGTCGCCATGGCCGCCATGTGCCGCGACGCCGCCTGCGGCGATGATGCGCGGGCCGACGATCTTGCCCGTCGCGGTCGCGTCGCGCAGCGCATTGATCGCTTGCGGATCGGACCCGAGATCGACGACGGTCGTGAACCCGGCGCGCACCGTACGTTTCGCAAAGACAACGCCGTCGAACGCCTGATCGACGGTCGATTTGGTCACCGCATCGAGGCGGCTCGTCGGGCTCGATTCAAAGGTCAGGTGGACATGGCTGTCGATGAAGCCCGGCATGACGAACTGGTCGCGCAGGTCGACGATCCTGCCCTCGCCGACGAAACCGTCGCGGATGGCGGCGATCTTTCCGCCTTCGACGACGATCGTCTTGTTCGTTTCGACACGGCCGTTCGCGGGGTCGGCCAGCAACCGTCCTGCGTGGATATAGGTCGTCGTTGGTGCCGACTTCTCTTGCGCCGCAGCCGGCTGGATCAGCGCCACCAGCGCGAGACCTGCGAATATCGTCTTTTTCATCCTGCTTCTCCCAAACCCTGCCTTGACGATCAACGCCCTTCGCGGCCCCATATCGCTTCGCCGCACCATGCATCGCCGTCGGCATATTCAATCGACGGCGTGCGATCGTTCGCAAGGAAGATCGGGCCGTCGAGATCGACGATGTCGCAGAGCTGTCCAAGGATGAACGCCGGCGCCATCGCGAGGCTCGATCCGACCATATTGCCGACCATCACGCCCAGCCCGAGTTCGCGGGCGCGCTCTGCGATCGCCAGCCCTTCGGTAAGCCCGCCGCATTTATCGAGCTTGATGTTGACGACGTCGAACCGGCCGACCAGCCCGTCGACGTCAGCCAGCGTGAGGATGCTTTCGTCCGCCGCAATCGGTATCGGGCATTGATATCCGGTCAGGTCGGCTTCGCGGCCGCGCGCCAGAGGCTGTTCGAGCAGCTTGACGTCGGCGGCGACCAGCGCGGCGACGAGCGCATCGAGATCGCCGATTGCGAAACCCTGATTGGCATCGACGCCGATCCAGCATTCGGGCCGCGCTGCGCGCACCGCCTGTACCCGGGCGATATCGACGTCGAGGTCGCCGGTGAGCTTGAGTTTGAGCGCGCGCGCCTGTGCATAGCGGCGTGCGCCCTCGGCCATCACGTCGGGATCGTCGGCGCCGAGTGTGAAGGTCGTGCGGAGCGGACGCGGTTCGGCGAGGCCAGCGAGGTCCCAGACCGGCACGCCGCTGCGCCGGGCTTCGAGTTCCCACAGCGCACAATCGATCGCGTTGCGCGCACCGCCTGCCGGCAACAGCGACTGCAATTGCTCGCGCGTCACCCCCGCCTCGACCGCGCCGCGTACGCCTTCGATGGCAGCAGCCATCACGGGAACATCGTCGCCGAGATAATAGACGCCAGATGCCTCGCCGCGCCCTTCATGCTCGCCGTCCGAAAGCGTGACGAGGACGACCGGGGTGTCGGTGAAGACATGCCCCGAGATACGGAACGGCTTGGAAAGCGGGAGCGCTTCGATCGCGAGGTCGAGCGAGAGGGGGGTGTTGGTCGTCATCGAAATTTGTCCTTCAGTCGGTTCAGGGCGCTTTGGCCGCGGGCGCGAGCGCCGCTGCGATCTGCGACAGATATTTGTTCCAGTCGAAGGCCTGACCCTCGGGGGTCCAACCGAGGCGGACGATCACCGCATCCTGCGACGGGATCGCCGCGACGATCTGGAAACTATGACCGCGCGCCATCACGGTATCTTCGGGCAAGTCCGGATAGAGCTTCCGGCGTTCGCCCTCGGCCTCGGCATGGTTCAGCCAGAGCTGCGCACCATAGACGGGCCGCGGCGCGGCCTTGGTCGGCGCCACCGCAAAATCGAGCCATTGCTGCGAAAGCAATTGCTTGCCCCCCGCCTTGCCCTTGTTGAGGTACAACAGCCCGTAGCGTGCCCAGTCGCGCGCGGTGGCATAGGCATAGGAGCTGCCGACCTGCACGCCCGCTTCATCGGGTTCGATCAGCGCGCTGGTCATGCCCGTCGGCTCGAACAGACGCTTTTGCGCGAAGCGCGTCATGCCCTCGAGCGTCCCGCCCGTCGCCTGAAACACGATGCGCGAAAGGATATTGGTCGTGCCCGACGAATAGCTCCAGTTCGTACCGGGCTCGTGACTCAGCGGCTTGGCCGCTGCAAGGGCGCCCATGTCGCCCGCCTCGAACAGCATCTTGATCGAGTCATTGCCGGGCACATAGCTTTCGCTGAACGTCAGGCCGCTCGACATCGTCAGCAACTGGCGCAGCGTGATTTTCGCGCGTGGATCGCCCTCGCCCTTCCACTCGGGAACAGGCGCAGGTTCGTCTAATTTGAGCACGCCATCATCGACCAGCAGGCCGACGAGCGTCCCCATGATGCTCTTCGACGCCGACCAGCCGAGCAGTTCGGTGTTCCGGTCGAAGCCGGGTGCATAATGTTCGGCGACGATCGCGCCGCCCTGCACAACGACGATCGCGCGCGTGTCTGGATAGCCGCCCTTATTCTGTTCCTCGAACGCGGCGGTTACGGCCTTGTCGAGCGCGGGACGGTCGAGCTTCGCCTCGGCCGCCGCCTGAAGCTTGCGCACCGGGGCATCGCCGATCGGCCACGGCTTCGCGGCACTCCCCCGCGTCGGCTTGAGCCGCGCCGCCTGCGCGTCGAGCGCCGCGGTCGAAACATCGCCGGTCAGCAGCGTGCACCCCGCGACCGGGCGATACAGCGCGGTACGCGTCGCCGCGCCGGGCGCCGATGCGGTGACGGTGCGCGCGTTGCGGTCCACCGTCAGGGTTATCGCCTTCGTGAACGGCGCGAACGCATGAATATCATCGCGCAGGACATCGGCCTCCGCGCGCTCGGCCACGAAGATGCTGGCGCACGCGATCTGCGCGGACACGGCGGTGCCGAGATCTTCTGTGGTCGAAATCGCCGGAGCGGCGGCCAAAGCCGGCGCCGCGACGACGAGCGCAAGGCCGGTGAGGCAAAGGCTGGAAATGTGCCGGGTCATATCCTCAGACCCCGCAGCTATGGCGCAGCACGGCGCCGGCCCTGGCGCCGGTGTGCTTGCCGCCGGCAATCGTGACGACGCCGTTGACGATCACCGTTTCAATGCCCGTCGGCGAGGCCGTCGGCTTTTCCCAGCTCGCGACATCGTCGAGCTTGTCGAGGTCGAAGACGACGATATCGGCGCGCATCCCGTCGCGGATCAGCCCGCGGTCGGTCAGCCCCATGCGCTGCGCGGGCCAGCCGGTCATCTTGCGCACCGCATCCTCGAGCGACAGCACCGGACGGCGCTTCACATATTCGGCGATGATGCGCGGGAAGGTCCCGTAGGCGCGCGGATGCGGAAGCCCCAGTGCATCCATTGCACCCGGCTTTTCGGAGGCCGCCGCATCGCTGCCAATGCTGACCCACGGCTGCTTGAGCGCCGTCTCGATGTCCTGCTCGCTCATCATAAAATAGAGCGCGACCGAACGGTTTGGCAGCCCTTCGAGCGCGATATCCCAAGCGGCGTCCGCCGGGTCGATATTCAGCGCAGCGCCAATTTCGGCCAGGCTTTTTCCGTGAAAACGCTCGTATTTCTTGCTGAAGCCATTGGCGAGCCGCACATTCGCAAAGCCGCCCGATGCGTGGACGAGGTTCGACCAGCCGGGCATCGAGCCCGCAGCGACTTCCTTTTTCATCCGCTCGCGCACTTTGGGATCGCGAAGCCGTTCGATACCCTTCTGCAGGCCGTCGGCCCACACCCAGCTCGGCGCGATGATTTCAAGCCCGGTGCCGCCCGCAGTATAGGGATAAAGGTCCGCCGCAACATCGACACCGCGCGCGCGCGCCGCGTTGATCGTCGCCACCGCCTGCGGCATCAGCTTGCCCCAGCCGGGCGCATAGGCAGCTTTCAAGTGGAAGATTTCGACCTTCACCCCGCCCTTTTCGCCGATCTCGATCGCTTCCTCGATCGCCTTGACGAGGCCTTCGCTCTCGTCGCGCATGTGGGTGGCGTAGAAGCCGTCGCACTGCGCCGCGACCTTCGCCAGCGTGACGAGGTCGGACGTGGTCTGGAAGCTGCTCGGCGCGTAGATCAGCGCGCTGGTGATGCCGAACGCGCCATTCTCCATCGCGATCTTGACCTCGCGGCCCATTTCCTCGAGCTGCGCCGCGGTAGGCTGCCCCGCACCGTCGCCCATGACTTTCACGCGCGCCTGCGTCGCCGAATAATAGGTGCCGTAATTGACCGAGATGCCCTGCTGTTCGAGCGTTTTGAAATGCGCCGGGATCTCGGCTGCCGCGGCTGGCGGCCCGCCTTCGCCGGCAATGACCGTGGTCACGCCCATCAGGAGCTTGTTCTCAGCCGCGCCATTTTTGAGCAGGACGCGCCCCGACTGGTCCATCATGTCGATAAAGCCCGGCGAGACATAGCGGCCCTTGGCGTCGATTTCCTTGGCACCGCGTCCCGAAACGCGGCCGATGCGCACGACCCGACCGTCCTTGACCGCAACATCGGCGCTGACCCACGGACTGCCCGCGCCGTCAAGCACGCGCCCGCCGCGGATCACGATGTCATATTCGGGGGCCGGGGTATTCGCGGCGAGCAGCATCGGCAGCATCGTCATCGCACCAAAAAGGATCTTACGCTTCATCTTCATTCTCCCTGTCGCCGGCCCTCGGGACCGACGGCTTTCGCTGTCATTTCTTTGCCGCGACCTGCGCATCGGCGCGCACCGTGTCGACGACCTCGCGAACCGCGGCGATCACGACTTCGGGGCGATCGACCTGGATATAATGGGTCGCGTCGGGAACGAGCTGCTGGCGCCCGCGGGTCGAAAAGGCCGCCTGTTCGGCATGGAGCGCCTTCCATTCCTGTTTGAAGCGCGCGCCTTGTTCCGCCTTCATCTTCAACCCTTTCAGCTGCTCGGGTTTGAACGGTGCCATAGCGGTCAGCACGATCAGCGGCCGGTTGCCGAAAGTCTGAACCGCGCGCGCCTGCTTCTGGGTGCGATCATAGCCATCGAGTTCGGACGTCGAGCCGCGGATCGAGCTGCTGGTGTAGGCGCCCGATATGGCCAGCGAATCGCCAAGCCTTTTGGTCTCGGCCGCATTCCGAAGCTTCGGTTTGTCACTTTGCGCGATCACGAAGCGGACAAGGCCCGTCCACGCCAGCGCCTTTGCCGTGTGCATCAGAGTCGACGCCTGCCTGGGGTGAACGTCCAGCCCTGTCGCTTTCCCGAGCCGCATAACCTGGTCGGGCTGCGACGGATCGACCATCACCAGACCGGCGACCTGATCGCCATATTTCCCGGTATAGGTCCGCGTGTACGGACCGCCGATCGAGTGGCCGACGAGGACGAGCGAATCCTTGATTCCTGCGCCTTTCAGCAGCGCATGCAGATCCTCGGTGACAGCTGCGGCGTCCTGCGGTGTGTCCTTGGGATCGCTCCACATGATGCCGGCGCGGTCATAGGCGCAGGTGCGGGTAAAGCTCGCGATCTCGTCGTGGACCAGCGTCCAGTCGAGCGTCCCGCCGGTGCCGAGGCCCGATTCCAGGATGACGGTCGGCGATCCGGTACCGCGGCAGTCGATGTGCATCTTGCGACCGCCGACATCGACCAGCTTTCCGGGCGGCGGATATTTTTCCCGCGCATTCTTGCGCCCCAGCGCCTCATAGATCGCGCCCACGGCGGTGACCAGAATCAGCAGCGCGAGCAGACCCAGTAATATGCGCTTGATCCAGCGCCGAACCCGCCGCCAACCAGTCAGTTTCGTCATGTCACATTCCCCTGAACGGCGGATTGAAATTCCTGTTCCTTGCTGGCGGCGCGGCCGCGAACCAGCCTGAACAATCCGACCGTCAGCAGCGGCAGGACATAGACTGCGAGAAACACATAAGAGAGCGCGCGGTACCCGCTGGCGATCAACGTCACGAGGCCGAAGCGATCGGCGAGAAACATGCAGCCGACGAGGAGTGCCCCGGCGATGGCGGCGCGGGCGCGTTTGCCGAGCGGCGCATGGCCGCGCGACTGACGCGCCGCGTCGACCCGCTCATTGATCGCATGCACCGACCCTGCCCCGCTTTCGAGCAGCGCGGCAAAGATCATGAACTGGAACAGCAAGTGGAACAGCGGCATTTCAAGTTGCCGCAGCATGAAATCGGACGGCAGCGTCTCGCCCATGATGCCGGGATAAAAGGCGATCATTGCCACAAAGAACAGAATGGCGGGCGCCATCGCCAGCGGCCCGGCGATCAGGCCCGAGACGACCGCGTCGCGCTGGCTGGTCAGATGCCGAATCACCGGCAGGATCACGACCGCGCCGATGACATTGTATCCGGTATAGGTCAGCCCGCCGAGGACCCAGCCTTCCGAAGGCGCCGGAATGGCAAAACGCGCTGCAATCTCGTCACCGAAACTGCCGAGCGCGAAGATCATGAACAGCGCGTAGACGCCATAGAGGAGGAAGGAGACATATTTGAACAGTCCCTCGACCGAGGCGTTGCCGAACGTCACGAACAGCGCGATCGATGCGGCGAGGAATGCGGTGCCCGCGAGCGGCGGCCAGCCGAATATCGATGCACCGATCTCGCCCGCCGCTGCGCCGAACACCGCAAGCACGAGCGTCACGAGGAGGACATAGCCGACCTCGAACAGGATCCAGCCGCGACCAAGCAGCCCTTCGAAAAAGCTGCGATAGTCGAAGGCGCCAATCGCGCGGGCGAATGCAAAGGTCGTGGCGCAGATTATGCTCCACAGCAGCATCGCAAGCACCATCGCCGCCAATCCGCCCCACGGCCCGCTCGGCAGGAAAAATTCCGCGAGCTCGCGCCCGGTGGCATAACCGCCCCCGATCACGACAGCCTTGAAGGCAAAACCCGGCAGCAGGAAACGCTGGAACCACGAGGATCCAGCAGCAGTTGCCGGGGCGGCCGCTGCGCTCATGCGAGGCAGCTATCCACCAGACGGTCGAAAGCGGCGCCGCCGCGGATGGGATCGGCGACGGGCAGTCCGAGCCGTTCGCTATCGGCCGCCATCAGCGCGATAGCCTCATCCTCCGCCATATGCGCAGTATTATAGGAGATGCCCGCGCAGCGGATTGCGGGGTTGGTCCGCGCGCCGAGCCGCAGGTTGAGATCGATCGTCTCTTCAATGCTCGGCAAGCGATAGCCCGGGGAACCCAATATCTCTTCGCGCCCGGGCTCGTGACACACGACGATCACGTCGGGCTGGCTTCCGTGGAGCAGGCCCAGCGATACCGCGGCGTAGGCGGGATGAAACAACGACCCCTGCCCTTCGACGAGATCCCAATGATCATCCGCCGCGTCGGGACTTACCGTCTCTGCCGCGCCGGCCTCGAAATCCGAGACCACTGCGTCCATCGGCACACCGCCGCCGGCAATCATGATGCCGGTCTGTCCCGTCGCGCGGAAATCGGCGTCGACGCCGCGGTCGGTAAAAGCGCGCGCGAGAGCAAGCGCCGTATATTTCTTGCCCAGCGCGCAGTCGGTTCCCACGGTGAGCAGCCGCTTGCCGGTCCGCTTGCGCCCCGTGCCGACCGGCAGCCCCTTGGGCGGATGGCGAACATCGATCAACTGGCGACCGAGGCGCTGCGCATGCGCCGCGAGTTCGGGCATATCGGCCAGCCGCATGTGCATACCGCTGATGATATCGAGCCCCGCATCGAGCGCTTCAAAAAGCGCAGGCATCCAGTTATCGGGTATTACACCGCCGCTGTTCGCGACACCAATGAGCAGCGAACGCGCACCCCGCGCCTGCGCCTCGGCCGGCGTAAGCTGCTCCAGCCCCGCACTGACCGTTGCGCCAGGCAAGGCATATTCGCCGACGCATTTTTCGGGTGCCCAGTCGCGAAGACCGAAGGCGGTCTTCGCATAGCCGCGCACCGTCGTGTCCCCAAGGAACAGCAGATAGGGCTGGGGCAATTGCAATGCGCCGGCGGCGGCATCGAGGGAGGTTTGAATGTTCACGTCTCTCACCAAAATCGGAAGGGAAGCCCGAACACGGCATCGCCTATGACGCCGCGCTCCTCATCCGTCCCTGTTGACCTGTATAGGACACTATTTTCAAATTTGGATAAAAGCAATACAGATAGAGAAGTTTCTTTGATTGGCGGCCGCGCTCTGCGGCGCGCCGGCCAATCACTAGAAGCGCGTGCCGAAGCCGATCAGGTGGAAACCCAGCCCCACCCACAGAAGGATGACGGCGCTCGTCAGCAATATGATGCTCCAGAATTTCGCAAACCGCCCGCGTCTGGATGTCCAGACATGCCGGATATTCCACATCGCGCTGGCCAGCAGCCCCAGGAAAATGAGGGGGGTCGCGATCTGCAGCGCAATCAGCGCCCCGTCGAGTTCGCCGCTGAGTGACGAAAAATCGGACAACAGCTTGCTGGCGAACAACAGCCATCCCGCCATGACCGCCACGGCCAGCGCCGCAAAGCCGCGCGTGAGCCGGTAGCTTTTCAGCGCGGCGGGGGCGAGGTCGGATTTCACGCCATAGCGGCGGCGCGCAAGCGCCGAGGCGGGCCAGGCGATCGCGGTCAGCAGGAGCGCGCCAAGGCTGGCCAGCAGGGCTGGCGTGATCCACGCGCTCGATTGATACCAAGGCACCGGTTCGAATGCGAGATAGGGCGACGCCGAATCGAGACTGAAGCGCACGACGCGGCCATTTTCCACCTTGGCGGCGAGGCGCATCTTGCCCCCCTGCTCGCGCCACACAAACGGTTCGATCTCGATCCATTTGCGAACCTGACCGCCCAATCCCGACGCGATGCTCAGCCGGATGCCCCCGTCGCTGTCGAGCGCCACCTTCACCTGTCCCCCGGTCAATTCCATCGCTTTCAAAAAGCTCGATTCCAGCCGGCGAGTCTTGTTGTAGGTGCCGACCATCATGCGCGCATGCTCGCGCGCGGTTGCGGCATCGACCCGGCCGTCGCGCTGCTCGAACGGGAAATAGCGATCGGCGAAGGCCTCGAACAAATAGCTGCGGATCGGTCCCGAAACATTCTGGGTGCCCGCGGCATTCATCGACATATAGATGCCGACCTTTTCTTCCGGGAAAAGCCAGAGCTGGCTATGGAAATTGAGGCTGTCGCCAGCGTGCGACAGCGCCTTGCGACCGTTGATATTCTGCTCATAGAAACCGAGCGCCATCCCGTTGAGCGGGGGGACCAGCCGCAAGATGGTCGTGTGCATCTGCGCCGCGGTCGCGGGCTTCATCAGCGACCCGCCATCGCCGAGATGCGCGAGCATGAAACGCCCCATGTCGGCCCCCGACGCGGTCAGGCCGCCGGAGGGCGCCAGGCTGTTCATCTCGAACTTCCCCGGCTTGCCCGAACCCAGCATATAGCCGCTCGCCACCAGCGGCCGCAGCGCAGTCGGCAAGGGTTGCCGGAAACTCGATCGGGTCATTCCCGCGGGCGCAAAGATGCGCTGCTCGACATATATATTATAGGGAATGCCCGAGACGCGTTCGACGATATAGGCCGCGAGCGAGGTGCCATAGTTGGAATAGGCGGGCGTCGTACCCGGCGCGAAAATCCGGTGCGGCACCTGGCGCTTGATGACGACGCCGAGTGGCGGGACCCCATTGGGGTCATAGCTGTTGAGCCCGCGCTGGACCTCTTCGAAGCCCGCAGTGTGCGTCATCAGATTGCGCATCGTCACCGGCTTGCCACCATAGGCGGGTATCTCGAAATCGAGATAGGCGTTCACATCGCGGTCGAGATCGATCTTCCCCGCCTCGACCTGCTGCATCACAGCCGTCCAGGTCATCAGCTTGGACACCGATGCCTGGCGAAAAAGCGTGGTTTCGGGATCGACCGGGCGGCGTGCTTCGACATCGGCATAGCCGAACCCGCGCTGCGTCAGCACTTTTCCGTCCTTGACCACGACCACAACCGCTCCCGCGGCATCGCCACGCTTGAGCGCATAAGGCATATAGCCGTCGAGCCACGCATCGACGTCGCTCTTCACCATCGCCGGGGCGGGCCGCGAGCCAGGGCCACCGCTATTCTCCGCCAACGGTTTTGCGGCCGGTTGCGCCACGGACGTGGTCGCAGGAACTATAACTCCGGCAAATGCCGCAGCCAGCATTGCGCATGAACGTAAGAACCGCATTCGCCCTCCCCCTCCAACCAGACCGCTGTGGCGGCCGAATTTCAAAAATTTCTCTTTTTGAAATATTTTCAATTCTGGATATAGACATCCTGATTGGAAATTTGTCAACGGGGGCACGCAATCTCCCGACCGCCGCTATGCCGGACGCGAGCATGATCTAAAGATCCGAACTTTCCAGATAGCCCGTCACAGGCTCGACTGATGCTTGCGCTCCGGCGGATCCGTCCGGCAGCTATGCGCAGACGTCAGGTGTGGACGGGATGAAGCGCCGATTTCAGATCGGCGTCGGCGGCCGAGCAGACCGACAGGATACGGCATGGTCCTTCGCCAACGGCGACATAGCCATGGCCCATAGACGCGTCGAAATAGACAGAATCGCCGGTTTTCAGAAGGGAGGGCGCATAGATGTCGCTGTGAAATTCGCACTCGCCTTCGAGCACGAGCACATATTCCTCGCCCGAATGGCGCATCAGATCGCCGAACTCATCGATCGAGCGCACCTTGATATCGATAATCATGGGATTGAGCGTCTTGTTGAGCAGATCCGCCGAAGGATAAGTGTAGTTATAGGTCGCCGTCTGGATCGACGGCCCCTCACCTGCCGGCGTAATACTGCGTCGCCCGGTGGCCGTATGCGCGGCGGCGGGGAGCGAGGCGGCGGCGGCGAACAGCTGCGTGATGTCGATTTCAAGCCCTTGGCTCAGCCGCAGCAGCTTTTCATAGCTAAGCGACATCTTCCCTGTTTCAATCTTTGACAAAGTTGAAACAGGGATCCGCGTCCGCTCGCTGACTTCGGCAAGGGTCCAGCCCTTTTCGGTGCGGAGCTCTCGCAGGAATATCCCCGGATTACCGTCGATGGGGGTCCGCCGATCGCTACCGGTTGGGCTGGGATGGCGCGTTGCCGGCATCTGCGTCCTTTCACTCGATTTTCTTATCTGGCACATATTTGCTCATTTATCGCGCCGATCAAGCCGGACAGCAACATGCGTCAACACAATCGGCAAAGAAATTTGCGCATTGGGTGCTACCAAGATTGTTGCACACCGCAGTTTCCGCCGCCACTGGTTCCCCGATTCGCTGGGATGACAGGATGACAAACAAGCTATCCATTCGCATTTCTCCGGAGTTTACGAGCTTCGTCGGTCGCGGCCCCTGCGACCCCGCGATTTTGCCGCCCGACGCCCTCATCTTCGGCTTTGGCGACATTGGCGAGCCTGCCGTCTCGATGCTTTTGCCCGGAGATGTCGTGGGCCCCGCCGACGATCATCTGGTAGTGCTCGCGATCAGCCGCGCCGCGTGCGACCGGCTGTTCGCACTCCGTCCCAAGGCGGACGGACGATGGTATCTCCCCGCCAATCTTCGCGGCCTCGGCCGCGCGGTCGTCGCGGTCGAAGGCGACAGTGAAGTCGACGATATGTTGCGCAGCGCGCGCAGCCAGGAACTGCTTTGCCAGCTTTTCGCCGAACTCGCCGCCGAGCGCATGGTCGAGGTGGGCGGCAGAACATCTTTGAGCGAGCTCGATATCACACGGGTCGCGGCGGCGCACCAGCTGGTCAACGAGCGCTGGCAAGAGAAGCTGACGGTAGGAAATGTCGCGCGCCGCTGCGGCCTCAGCAAGGCCAAGCTGACGCGGGGCTTTCGCGAACTTTATCAATGCAGCGTCGCCGAGGCGGTGAGCGAACGGCGATTGCAGCGCGCGCGTCAGCTGCTGGCGCAGAGCGACCTCCCGATATCGAGCATCGGCTATAATTGCGGCTATATGAGCAATGCCAGCTTTACCCGTGCTTTCGCTCGCCGCTTTGGCATGGCCCCGACCAAGATGCGCGGCCGCGAAGCCACCGCCTGAACCCGCGCGAATTAATTCCTGACCTCGTCCGCTATCGGCGCCGCTTCGGATAGCGTTCAGCGTTACTGCCCTCTTCGGCGGCCAATTTGCGCCAGCGTTCGAAGCGTTCGACCGTCAACGCACCTTCGGCAATCGCACGTTGAACCGCGCAGTCCGGTTCGCCGGCATGCGCGCAGTTCGAGAAGCGGCAATCGCGTGCCGCCGCGATAAAATCATCGAAAACCTCCGATAATCCCTCGGACGCGTCGGCCAGCTGAAGTTCGCGCATGCCGGGCGTATCGAGAAGCCAGCCGCCGCGATCGAGCCGATGCATTTCGCGAACCGTGGTTGTGTGCCGTCCGGTGTCATCGCCGGCACGGATCGCCTGCGTGGCGATGCTGTCGGACCCGCGCAATGTGTTGACCAGCGTCGATTTGCCAACGCCCGAGGATCCAAGCAGCGCGACGGTCTGCCCCCTGCCGCACCATGATGCGAGGCTGGCGACGCTCGCGGGATCGCGGCCGTTGACGGTTTCGACGCGCAAGCCGGGCTCGATCGCGCGCACCGCGGCCGCGAAAGTCTCCTTCGCGTCGGTGAGGTCGGTCTTGGTGAGAACCACGACGGGATGCACCCCGACCTCTCGCGCCAACACCAGATAGCGCTCGATCCGGCCGACACTGAAATCCTGATTGCACGATGCGACGATGAACAGCGTGTCGACATTCGCGGCGATCATCTGCTCCTTGCGCGGATCGGCGGGCGAGCGCCGCTTGAACAGATTCATCCGGCGCAGAACACGCACGGGCTCAAAGGTGACGGCATCGATGATCAGCCAGTCCCCGACAGTCGGATGGTCGTCGGAGGGTGCGGCGCCGGCGATATAGGGCGAGACAAGGCGCTGGAGACCCGCGCCAGCCACCGCGATCTTGCCGCGGTGGACGGCCATCACCCTGACCGGAAGGCAATGAAGCGCTTCCTCCTCATCGACCTGCTCGCCGAACCAGGTTCGCCAGCCGAGCTCCTCGAGGGTTTCATCAGGCGATGTCATAACGCGAAACGCAGCTTTCCTTGATTGACCAACGGCTTTGGATGCACCGCTCAATTGGGCGGCATGCCGGCGCCAGTATATATAAGATCCCCCTACGCCAGCCGGAAGGAGAGAGGGAGCGAATAGCGCACCCGGCGCTCAATTGAAGGGGCAAAGGCTTCGCCGTGGTCGCGCGCATCACCGACACACGCCGGGCCGCGTGCAGCCTGGCGCCGGGAAAGCCCGCGAGTTTCGCATGGCGGACAGTGCGGCCGCCCGTTCGGCGCGGCGACAGCCGGAACGCCGGTAAAGATTAGTTTGGTCGCAAGGTCCCGCCGGCCGATGCCGACGGGACACGAGCTTTTGCGATCAGCCGTTCAGGCGATCCTTGACGGCCTTGGCCGGACCAAAGGTCAGCTTCTTTGCTGCCTTGATCTGGATCGTTTCGCCGGTCGAGGGATTGCGGCCTTCGCGGGCCGGCGTCGCCTTGACCTTGAACTTGCCGAAGCCGTTGACCGAAACTTCGTCGCCCTTGGCGGCGGCATCGGTAATTGCGGCGAAGACGGCATCGACCGCCTTTTTCGCGTCGGCCTTGTTCAGCCCGAGCGATGCTGCGACGCTGTCCGACAGTTCGGCGTGGTTCATATCTATCTCCATAGGTACGGCCGGGACAACCCCGGACCAGAGCGCCGCTATAACCGTTGTGTGGATTTGCGCTACACCCGACGAGCATTGCAAGGACAAGCTGAGCGTTTCTCTTCGGCAGACCGTGCAGACACCCGGTCACCAGGCAATGAAAATACGTGCAAATCGGCGGCTGCCTGACTATGTCGCGCATGCCGAGAATAGAATTGCAGGTTGGTAGTCCCTGCGCCCGTCCCAGTGGGTTCTTCAAAGCCGCGGCGTCAACCACCCGAAAATGGTGGGGTGGCGCTGGTCAACGACTGGATGCCGCACCGCCGACCAATGGAGGAGCGCTCTATGTCTTATGTGTATTTGATGATCGCTATCATCGCAGAGGTGATTGCCACTTCCTTCATGAAACAGTCTGACGGTTTCACAAAGCTGGTCCCGTCGCTTGTCACGGGTGCCGGCTATATCGTCGCATTCTATTTTCTTTCGCTAACTCTTCGCACCATCCCTACCGGCATCGCTTACGCCATCTGGTCCGCTGTCGGCGTCGTACTGATCGCGACGATCGCGTGGCTGTTTCAGGGTCAGAAGCTTGATACGCCCGCAATGGTCGGGATGGCGTTCATCGTCACCGGCGTGGTGATCATGAACGGCTTCTCTTCGTCGGTCGCCCACTGACAACGCTGGCATCGATTAACGGGACCAGCCCGCCCCCGTTGCAAAAAATCCATCTGACCGTTCGGCTCCGTCAAGGTCCGACGTCTTCCCTGTGGACGCAGCGTATATTTACGCGGCCAAAAGGGGGAAAGACATGACGCGCTCGGATCTTCAGTACCGGTTGATGCTCACGGCGGCGGCAGGCGCCATGGCGATGACACTCACGCCTGTCGCAGCAGCCGCGGCCGGGCAGGATGATGCCGTCGAAGCCGCGGACGCGAGCGACACCCCCGCGGAGGGCGATGCAATCGTGGTGACGGGATCGCGCATCGACAAGGCGGGCTTCCGGGCGCCGACGCCCACGACGGTCATCAGCGGAGGCGACCTGCTTCAGGGTGCCCGGCCCAGCATTGCTCAGGTCCTCAACGACCTGCCACAGTTCCGCGCGACGACGTCCCCGGTCACCAACTTCTCCGGGACCGCATCGGGTTCGTCGCCGGCGGATCTTCGCGGCCTCGGCACCTCGCGCACGCTGACCTTGCTGAACGGGCGGCGCTTTACCGGCTCGGGCGATCTCAACACGGTCCCGCAGGGTCTGATCCAGCGCGTCGAGGTCGTCACCGGCGGCGCCTCCGCGGCCTGGGGCTCGGGCGCGGTCGGCGGCGTGGTCAATATCCTGCTCAACGATTCGCTGGAGGGACTCGAACTCGGCGCACAGGGCGGCATCTCGTCGCGCCGCGACGCCTTCCGTTATGGTTTCGACGGGACCTTCGGCGTGAAGTTCGCCGACGGCGCCGGGCATTTCATGATTGGCGGCCAATATCTGAACGACGAAGGCGTCCTCGACCGCGATTCGCGCAAGAACCTTGGCAGCACGACGCTTTACACCAACCCGGCCGGCTCGGCGCATGCCTTCGTCATCGCGCGCGACGTCAATTATTCCAATGCCAGCATCGGCGGCCTGATCACCACGGGTGTGCTCGCCGGGCAGACGTTCAACACCGACGGCACCCTGCGTGCCTTCCAATACGGCAGTCCGCGCGGGACGCAGGTGATGGTCGGCGGCGAAGGCACCAGCCTGCGCGACGAGACGGCGCTCGCCGCCCCCTATGAGCGCATCACGGCTTATGCGCGCGCCAGCTATGAACTTGGCGATGCCAAATTCTGGGTGGACGGCAGCTATTCGCGGATGTCGGCGGAATATCGCTTCTACGCCGAGAGCAATCGCGACAATATCACGGTCTCGCGCGACAATCCGTTCCTGCCGACCGCCGTACGCGACCGGCTCATCGCGGCCAACCAGACCAGTTTCCGCATGGGCCGCGTGTTCGAAGATTATGGCTATCGCACCTTCGGTTATGTGCGCGAGACGATCGATGCGGCGATTGGTGTCGACGGATCGTTCGCCGACGGCAAATGGCGCTACAGCGCCTATTACGGCCATGGCGAGCTGTCGGACGATCGTGGTTATCTGAACCAGAAGGTCACCGTGCCCTTCAATCAGGCGATCGATGTGGTCACCAGCCCGGTTACCGGCCAGCCCGTCTGCCGGGTGGCCCTCACCAACCCCTCGACGGCCTGCCGCCCGCTCAACCTGTTTGGCGAGGGCAATGCCGACCCGGCCGCAGTCGCCTATGCCTTCTCGAACGCGGCGCATGTGCGCAACACGACCAAATTGGATACCGCCAGCGTCAGCCTCCGCGGCGACCCCTTCGCGCTTTGGGCCGGCCCCGTTTCGATCGCAGTGGGCGCGGAAGCGCGCTGGGAGTCGATCGGATCGAGCGGTCTGGACCCCCTGTCGCGCGCCCAGGCCTTCTCGACCTTCAACTTTTCCGAGATCAACGGCGGCTTCAATGTCAAAGAGGGTTTCGCCGAAGTCGCGATCCCGCTGCTGAAGCAGGATTTCAGCGAGCTGGAGTTCAGCGGCGCCGCCCGTTACAGCCATTACAGCAACACGGGCAGCGTCTGGTCGTGGAAGCTCGGCGCGACCAACCGCATCTATGACAATTTGCTGCTCCGCGTTTCGCGGTCGCGCGACATTCGCTCGGGCAGCCTGTCCGAACTCTACAACACCCGCTCGACGACGCAGTCGAACATCGCCGATCCGATCACCCAGACGACCTATCAGATCGTGACCTTCGGCGGCGGCAATCCCGCGCTCGACCCCGAAATCGGGACGACGACGACGATCGGCGGCACCTATGCGCCGCCGTTCATCCCCGGCCTGAATCTGTCGATCGACTATTTCGACATCAGGATCAAAGGCGCGATCGCCACGCTGAGCGGTCAGGACATCGTGACCCGCTGCGCCAACGGCAATACGGCGCTGTGCGATCAGATCGTGCGTCAGAACGGGCTGATCACGACCGTCTTTGCAACCTTCGTCAACCTGGCGGAATACAAGACGAACGGCATCGATTTCGAGGCGTCCTATACGTTGCCGCTGAACAATGTCGCGGCATCGGTCCCCGGCACGTTACGCTTTCGCGCGCTTGCGACCTATGTCGACAGCCTGACCACCGACGATGGCATCAGCAAGATCGAATATGTCGGCGATGTTGGCGAGGCGGTTCCGTTCGGCACGCCGAAGTGGCGCGGCACGTTCAGCATGACCTATGATCAGGGTCCGCTAAGCGCCGATGCCCGCGTCCGCTACGTCGGCGGCGGCAAGTGGAACCATCTTCTGGATATCGAGAACAACGACATCTCTGCGCGGGCGTATCTCGACATCGGCGCTCGGGTGAGGATCGACAAGCTGACGCTGGCGGTGAGCGTCAACAATGTGTTCGACCGCGGTCCGCCGCTTACCACGACGGGCCAGATCCACTATGACCAGATCGGCCGCTATTTTTCGACCTCGGCAAAGCTGAAATTCTGATCCTTCGCGGGGTGATATGGGAGTAATGACATGAAGCCGGACCGTGTTTCTCCCCTCCCCGCCAGGTCGCGCCGTCGATATATATTGGCTGCAGCCGCCATCCTGTCCTCTCCCGGGCTGGCCCAAGCCCGGACCGGTCCGGCCGCACCGGATATCGACCCGATCTTTGCCCAGTGGAATAGTGCCAAATCGCCGGGCTGTGCGATCGCGGTCGATCGTCCGGGCCAGCCCGTGCTGGCGCTTGGCTATGGCATGGCCGACCTCGAGCACGATATCCGGATCACACCCGATACCGTCTTCGAAGCCGGATCGGTTTCCAAGCAGTTCACCGCCGCCGCGATACTCAAGCTGGTCGAGACCGGTAAGCTCAAACTCGATACCGACGTCCGCACGATCATTCCCGAATTGCCCGATTACGGACAGGTTATCACCGTCGATCAGCTGATGAACCACACCAGCGGCCTGCGCGACTGGGGCGCCGTCGTGGGGCTGGCGGGCTGGCCGCGCACGACGCGGGTCTTCACGCAAAAGGATTTCCTCGGCGTCGTGGCGAAGCAGAAGGCGCTCAATTTCGAGCCGGGTGCCGAATCGAGCTATTCGAACACCGGCTATAATCTGCTGACCGAGATCGTGCAGCGCGTGAGCGGACAGTCGCTGGCGGATTTCAGTCAGGAGGTCTTTTTCCGGCCGCTTGGCATGGTTCATACCCAGTGGCGCGATGATTTCCGCCGGATCGTGCCCAACCGCGCGCAGGCCTATGAATGGACGGGCAAAGTCTACCAACAGGAAATGCCGTTCGAGAACACCTATGGCAATGGCGGCCTCCTCACCACGGTCGGCGATCTTCTGATCTGGAACCGGGCGCTCGACAGCGGCGCAGTCGGCGCGCTGGTTACCCGGAAACTGTCCGAGCGCAGCACGCTTCGCGACGGGCGGACGCTGACCTATGGTCGCGGCCTGTTCAATTACAGCTTTCACGGCGTGCCGGAGATTGCGCATTCGGGATCGACCGCCGGTTATCGCGCCTGGCTGGGCCGTTATTCCACGCAGAAGCTTTCGGTTGCGATGCTTTGCAACGCCAGCAACGCGCCGACGACCCTCGGGCGTCAGGTGGCCGCGAAATTCCTGCCCATGTTCAAGCCGCCAAAGCCGGTGAAGAAGGAACTGGACGGTCTGTTCGTGAGCCAGGCCACGGGCGCGCCGCTGGAGTTGGAAGAATATCAGTCAACCGAAAGCCGCGTGGTTTCGAAAGACCGGATCGAACTTGTCGGCCGGGACGGAAATATCGCAGTCTATTTGCGCACGCCAGCGGTCACGCCGGCGTCGGTCAGGCTGGCGGAATTTCCGGGCCGCTATGAAAGCGACGAGGTCGGCGCGGTCTATGCCCTCAGCGCCGGGACCGATGGCCTGATCTGGCGCATTCAGGATCGCCCGGATTTCATGAAGATCCTGAAACCGATCTACCACGACGCATTTCAGGGGGGCAATGCGATCATAAGGTTCACGCGCGACACAACGGGCCATATTACGGGGCTCACCGTCGGCGTGGAGCGCGCGCGTAAAGTAGCCTTCTCGCGGATGCCGAATTAGCGGCTAAAGCCAGATCTTCGCGTTGCAAGCCCGGCAGGTTCGCGCTTGAAACAAGGTTATGCAAATTTGGAATGACGCGTTCGGCATTGGCATTGGACAGCACGCCCAGCCATAGTCACCATTCCGTCATGCAATTGGAACATCACCTTGTTGACGGATATCGTGATAGCCTGCGCAAATATATCGTACCTCGACTGAACAACAAGAGCGACGTAGATGATATAATACAGGATACTTTTATCAGGTATCACTCGTACAATTCGGACATGATGATTGAATCTCCGATAGGATATTTGCTCAGGATTGCCAGCAACCTGATTCATGATCGCGGAAGAAAGAAGTCTCTTCTTTCAAACTCCATCGAAATAAGTTCGGTATCCGAAGATCTTTTGCAAGCGGAACCGCAGCAAGAAGATGGACGCCTGCTGTCGGATCTTCAGACGGCCTATGAAGCGGCACTCGCCGAGCTTCCACCCCGTCGCCGGGAAGTTTTCCGGCTTCGCCGCCAGGAATGCATGCTCACCCCGGAGGTTGCCGAGACGCTGTCGATTACACCGCGCATGGTCCAAAAGCATATGATGGCCGCAATGGAGCATCTTCAGGATCGCTTGCGCCCCTTTCTCGACGACGACAGCCTCTCCCAGATGTCCGATTGTGGATCGCATGCGCCTGTGCGGCGCCCGAGCGGCGGCGGTTCGTGGCAGCGGCCAAGCTGGCGCAGGTTGGATGCGTGATAATTATAGCGATCTCTTCCCTTTCTCCATTCGCGTGAGACGCGACTTCGCGTCTACAGACGGGCGTGCATGCTCGACGTGCGTCACCCCTAGATAAAGAGGCCTGCCGATGTTCGCTGTCCCCCTGCTCTCCATGCTCGCTTTGGCCGCCGCGCCGGCCGACGACCGCGCCGTGAAAGATGTTCTCGCGAGCCCGTCCTATAACGCCGCCGTATCTCAGCTGGACCGCGAGCATGACCGGATTGTCGACGACATTGTCACGCTCACCGAAATCCCCGCCCCTCCCTTCGCCGAGACCAAGAGGGCTGCGGCCTATCTCGAAAGGCTGAAACAGGCCGGTCTGGAGAATGTGGAGATCGACGCCGAGGGCAATGTGATGGGCCTGTATCGGGGCACCGGCGCACCGGGCGGCAAGCTCGTCATGCTTGCCGCGCATCTCGACACGGTCTTCGCCGCCGAGACCGACGTCAAGGTGCGCCGCGACGGCAATCGCCTCCACGCACCCGGCATCGGCGACAACAGCCGCAGCCTTGCGGTGCTGCTGGCCTATGCGCGCGCGCTGAAAGCCAACAAAGTCCGGACAAAGCAGGACATCCTGTTCGTGGGCAATGTCGGCGAAGAGGGGCCGGGCGATCTGCGCGGGGTCCGTTACATGTTCACGCAGGGCAAATATCGCCAGCGGATCGGAACGTTCATCTCGATGGACGGTCTCGAACCTCAGCGTGTGGTCAACGGCGGCGTCGGGTCCAAACGCTACCGCATCACGTTCAAGGGCCCCGGCGGGCACAGCTATTCGGCTTTCGGTCTCGTCAATCCGATGGCGGCGATGAGCCAGACCGTGGTTGATTTTTACAAGCTGCAGGTGCCATCCACGCCCAAGACGACCTATTCCGCGAGCGTTGTCAGCGGCGGGACGTCGGTCAACTCCATCCCCAACGAGGTCTTCATGGAGTTCGACATGCGATCCGAAGACCCCGGCGAGCTGGCCAAGGTGGAGAAGGCATTTCTCGCCATCGTCCACGCGAGTGTCGAAGGCGAAAACAAGGCACGCAGCACGCGCGAGGGCAAGGTCGAGGCGGATATAAAACCGATCGGTGACCGCCCGGCCGGCAGCACGCCCGCCACCGCCGCTATCGTCCGCATCGCGTCGGGCGTGATCGAAAAGAAGGGTCTCAAGCCGAACCTCGCCTCTTCGTCGACCGATTCCAACTTGCCGATGAGTCTCGGCATCCCCGCGATCACCATCGGGTCAGGCGGCACGGGCGGGCGGGCGCATTCACTCGACGAATGGATCGACGTCGAACGCGGTGAAAGCGTCCGCGGCATGTCGATCGGCCTTGCGATCCTTCTCGCAGCCGCGGGCACGAAATGACTGTACGACATAGCATTCTCGCGATTGCCGCGGCCGTCATGCCGCTGGCGGCCGCAACGGCCCAACAGCCGCTCGTCACCACGCCTGTGCCGACCACCCCGATCGGTGACGACTTCACGCTCGCCGCCGCCGGGGACCTGATCTATCTGCGGCCGATGCTTGCGACGCTGGAAGCGCGAAGCCCCGACATGGTCCGGTTGCTGCGTGAGGCCGACGTGACCTTTGGCAATTTCGAAACCACCGTGCTCGATCTTGCCGACACAAAGGCTGTCGCGCAGGCGGAATCGGGCGGCACCTGGATGCTCGCCGATCCCCGCGTGCCCGACGACATAGCGAAGCTTGGCTTCGACATGGTCAGCCACGCCAACAATCATTCGACCGACTGGGGCGTCGAGGGGATGATCGAAACCGGGCGGCGCCTGACCGACGCGAATATCGTCTGGTCGGGGACCGGCACGACGATGAGCGGCGCCCGTGCGCCGCGCTATCTCGACGTTGCCAAAGGGCGCGTGGCCATCGTCTCCGCGACCTCGACATTCACCCCGATGTCGCGCGCCAGCGATCCCGTCGGCGAGGTAGCGGGCCGTCCCGGCGCCAACACGATCCGCACCGTGCGCACGACGCTGGTGACGCCCGAGCAGTTCGCAACAATCGGCGATCTCGCCGCAAAATCGCCGCTGGCCACCGATAGCCGGACGGACGAGGCGGCGACGCTGTTTGGAAACCGCTTCGCCCCCGGCGACACCGGCGGCAAGCATCTGGATTTTCGCTATCGCATCCATGCGGGTGATCTCGCCGACAATATGCGGGCGATCCGGCAAGCGCGGCAGAATGGCAATTTCGTGATCTATTCGGTCCATAATCACGAGCCCGGCAACGCGTTCCAGGAACCGGCCGATTTTGCGATCGAGCTGGCGCACGCCGTGATCGACGCGGGTGCGGACGCCTATATGGGCCATGGCCCGCACCAGCTGCGCGGGATCGAGATATATAAGGGCAAGCCCATTTTCTATTCGCTGGGCAACTTCGCGATGATGAACAACTCGCTCGATGCCGTGCCAGCCGACATGTACGGCCAGTTCGGCGTCGACCCCGACAGCGCGACGGTTCCCGAGTTGCTCCAAGCGCGCAACACGCGCACTTTTTCGAACCCCGACTTCTATGAATCGGTGATTGCCGTGTCGCGATACAATAAAGGCGAACTGGCAGAAATCCGTCTCTACCCGATCGATCTGGGCGTCGACGTCAAGGGCGCCGATCGCGGTGTCCCGCGCATGGCGAGCCGCGAGCATGGCACGAAGATCCTCGATCGCCTTCGCCGGCTTTCCAAGCCGTTGGGGACGACAATCGACATCAAGGACGGGGTTGGCCTGATCAGGGTCGCCGCCGCGAAGAAATAGCCCTTACGCCCCGCCCATCGTCGGCAGGGCATTGGCGGCTTCCCAGACCTTGACGACCGATTTGCGCGTCCGCTCGGCGGACCGGTACATGCGGATTTCCATCGGCACGCCAGCGCCCAGATCATGCAACTGGCCACTCTCCAGATCGCGCCGGATCAGGCTTTCGGGCAGCCAGGCGATCCCGTGGCCCGCAAGCACCATCGCCTTCAATATCTCCGCGACGGCATTGTCGTTCACATGGCTCGGCGGCTGATCGATCCCCGATACGCGCGCGGCATAGGAACTGAGCCGACCGAGGAAGGAATCCTGACCATAAGCGAGCAACGGTGCGCTGGTATCGAGCTGGAACAACGGCTGCCCGCTCTCGATGCGCGTTGTCGCCAACAGCCGGTCGGTTCCGAGCACCACATAAGGAAACCGCTCCGGATCGAGCGACATCGGAACCGCTTCATGGTGGAAGGTCAAAAGGAAATCGCTCTTCCCCTCGACGAGCGACTGAAAGCAATTATGGGCATTGTCGGCGAGCACATCGGTCTTGAGCGGCCCGGTAAGGCGTTCGACATTTTTGAGCCAGTCGGGGAAGACACTGAGCGCGAGGGTGTGAAGTGCAGCAAAGCTGATCGTCTTGCGCGACTGACGCTGCCGCGCCTGGACATCCGTCCGCGCTTCTTCAAGCATATTTAGCACCTCGTCGGCCGTTTCGCGAAACAGCCGCCCTTCCGCGGTCAGCGAGGTGGGAAAGGTGCTGCGATCGACCAGCGGCGTCCCCAGCCAAAGTTCCAGCGCCTGAATCCTGCGGCTAAAAGCCGACTGCGTGACGTTGCGAATATCGGCCGACCGCGAAAAGCTGCGCGTCTCGCACAGGCTGACAAAGTCTTCGAGATGCTTAAGATCCATGCGAGTTGGGCAATCTTTGCTGATTGTGCGATCGAACTCTCTGGTCTGGTCGGTGCGCCATTGTCAAAGGCATAACCGAATATTGAACCGACGCGCGGTTCGCTCGATCGAGCGGCTTGCGTCTATTGGAATGAAAGCAAAATCGCTTGCGCACCCCAGCCCGACAGGCTGGATAGGCACAAAGCCGGGGGAGAAGATTTTCAAAATGCGCAGGCAGGTTGATGTGATCGTGATCGGTGGCGGTATCGCGGGCATGTCGGCCGCGGCGCGTATCGCCCGTCATGCCGAGACGGTCGTGCTGGAGCGGGAATCGGCGCTCGGCTATCACTCGTCCGGGCGGAGCGCAACCTTCTATCATTTCGGCATCGGCGAAGACGCGGTGCGCGGTATGACCGCCGCCAGCAGCGACTTCTTCGCCTCCCCGCCCGCGGAATATGGAGATGCCGCCCTCTGGGCCAGCAAGCCGGCGCTGTTTATCGCCGACCAGCAGACGGTTCCGCAACTCGAAGCGCTGCACGCGGAAATGGACCGCTTTACCAGCACCGTCTTCCGCGCCAGCGAGCGCGATATGCTCGATCTCGTCCCGGTGCTCAAGACCGGCGCGGCCGGCATCGTCGCCGGCCTGATCGATACGGGCGGGCGCAAGCTCGATGCCGACGCGCTGCTTCAGGCAAATGCCCGCGCATTCCGTCATGCCGGGGGAACGATCGTCTTCGACGCCGCCGTGACCGCGATCAGCCGCGCCGATGGCGGCTGGAACTGCGACGCCGGGGGCGAGCGCTTCCTCGCAAAGACGGTCGTCAACGCGGGCGGCGCATGGGCCGACGAGATCGCGCTTCTCGCGGGCGTCAAACCCCTCGGGCTCCAGCCGCTTCGCCGCACGATCATCGGCTTCGCACCACCCCCGGGACTGGACGTGTCGGCCTGGCCCTTCACCAAGACCGTCCAGGATGACGGCTTCTACATGCTGCCCGATGCCGGGCGCCTGCTTGCCTCGCCCATGGATACGACGCCGTCGATGCCCTGCGATGTCCAGCCGGAAGAATATGAAATGGCGCTCGCCGCATGGCGGGTCGAGGAAGCCACCACGCTGACGGTCGATCGGATCAGCGCGCGCTGGGCGGGACTGAGGACATTTACGGCGGACAAGGTCCCCACGGCCGGCTTTGCGACCGACTGTCCGGATTTCTTCTGGCTGGCCGGTCAAGGCGGCTATGGCCTGCAGACGGCACCGGCTATGGCGATGGCGGTCGAGGCACTGATGTTCGGTCTCGGTTGGCCCGAGGAACTCGCGAGCCGCGGTGTTCATCCGCATCATCTGCTTCCCGATCGCCTGCGAACCTAGGCAATCGGGCGAAACGGTCGTTCAAAACTCGATGATAATCTTAACGCTGGCGGCCTCGACCCCGGCCAATGCCGCAATCCGTTGCTTGCTGTCATCGATCAGGGATTGGATCTGTTCGGCCGTGCCCCGAATTTCAGGGCTCTCGTTTACCACGGGTTCGAGGCCGCCAGTCACAATCTCGCGCGCCGAAATCCCGAACGCCTGAGCAAGGGCGACTATACTGCTCTTCCGCGGGATCGTCTTGCCAGTCTCCCAGGCCCAGATGCTCGGCCTGCTCAACCCCGTGCGCGCCGAAAGCGCCGCCCGACTCAGACCGCGTTCCCGACGCAGTCGATGCAACCGATCCGACAGGAACAGGGCAGATCCGGTGTTTTCTGCCGCGTCTCCCGTGGCCGCGGCGGGGTCGAAGTCCGTTGGCAGCGAATTGCGCAATTGCGCCGCGCTAAGCATCGCGCGTGACAACGGCCGATCGAAACGGCAACCGGCGAGCATCTCGCTGCGCCACACGATAGTCGCGGCGCAATCGGGCGCTTCGGGCAAGGCCACCATGATCCGCTGACCGATGGCCAGATCGGACGCGGTTTCAATCAGCATGCCGGTCGCAGACAAGTTGTGGATCACCACCACCGTGCCCTGGCTGCCGTCGACCGATCCCGGCGCTTCAAACCGCAGGTGCATGCGTGGCGCACCGCGCGCGCTTCCGGCGGTGCCTTGCTTTTCGATCATCGCATGAATGGGCATGGTCCAGCCCTATGCGCGGCGATCGGTTGTCGAGTGGTTAAGGGGGCGAGCCGCATCGCGCGGCACATGCTTCGCCCGCTGCTCGGCAACAAGGCATGTTCGCCTTCCCCGGGTCGAACTGTGTGCGGCTTGCGGCGGGTGAATCGGTGATGCGCTGCGGATTTTCTGTGATTTCCATAGCCCAGATCAACTTATAGCTAATTTTTTTGTTAATTTTCGAGGCGGCGCTGTCCCGATTCTGAACGTCAGTCGCTCGGCCGCCCTTGTGACTGTGGCATGATTAACCCTCGATAGACGCAGAAAAGCGACAGTTTCTGTTGAACTTGAACGACATCCCATGCGTCCAATTTTCCCCGCACCGAAATTGGGGTGCTAAGTTGTCTTAATTTAGGTACTAAGTTTTTCTTAACAGACGGGGACGAGTCGGGTCGCGGCTTGTCGGGCATGGGGAGTGCCAAAGGTTATCCGCAAAAGCGGGACCTTGAACCGTTCGGTTTTTTGGGGGTTCGTGTCATGAGGTTCATGCTTTTTGCGCTCGCCGCGGCGGCTTTTGCTGTGCCCGCGAACGCAGAAGAAATCCGGAACGTCAAATCGCTCGACATCGCGGTGAGCGGGTCCGTCCGGCAGCATTGCGCGATAGGCAGCATCGGCAACATGGACTTCGGCAATCTGGAGCGCCGCGGCTTGGGCGTCGAAACGCAGGTTTCGCTCGATTGCAACGTGCCCTTCACAATGACAATCAAGGGCGCGCGCGGTGGCCTGACGCATACCACGATGCCTAGCGGACAGGGCCCGTATAGCGGTGTGCTGCCGTACAGCCTCGCCGTCGAAATGCCGGTTCGATATCCGGCGCAGCAGATCATCAGCCGCTCGTTCAACAGCCGTCAGCTGCTCTCCGGCGGCGTTATTTCCAGCAATGGCGGCATCGCAACCGACGGCATGCGGCTGTCGGTCGAACTCGGCCAGCCCTCGGGAGAGGCCGGGCTGCTCGCGGGCGAGTATTCGGAGACGATTACGATCACCGTGGCCACTATTTGAGAATTTGAAGAATTCGCCTGCGGCCTTCGTCGCGGGCGGAATTAGACCGGAAGGGCAGGCACCGATGCCCTCCCGGTTTCTCCGACCAGCCGGTGCAATAGATGCCTTCGCCCGGCGTTCCGGGCGGCGGCGATAATAGAGGGAAGAAGATTATGAAGAAGATCCTTAGCGGCGCCGTTGCCGCCATCGCACTCGCCGCCGTTGCTACGCCGGCTGCTGCGCAGACCAGCGAAAATCACTATGCGGGTACCATCATTGGCAACCAGACTAACCCCGGCGCCGCCGCAAACTTGATCGCTGGCCTGTCAGTCGCTGGCGGCCTCGGCACGCGCTACACTGCCAACGCCGGTGCACTCGGCAACGTCGGTACCGTCGGCAACGTCAACGTCGCGTTCAACCTGTCGGGTTCGGTGAGCAAGGATTGCTCGTTCTATGCCGGTAACGGCGGCAACGCGCAGAACCTGAACTTTGGCACGATCGGCATTCAGGCCGGCAACAACGTCAATGTCAGCGACGCGTTCGAAATGGTCGGTCCGGCTGTGGCCGTCGTGACTTCGGCGACCGCCGGTTGCAACTTCAGCAACGTCGTCAAGATCGAAAAGAACAACGCCGCGGGCATGGTCAACACGAACCCCGCGCTGTCGTATGACAGCAACCAGTTCCAGGCCAACATCCCCTACCGCGTCGCTGCGGCTTGGACCGGTGTTGCCGATGGTGCCGGCGCTGTTGTCGGAGGCCCGCAGTCGCTGGCCGTTTCGGAAGTCCAGCTGAACAACAGCATCGCGCAGGGTGCATGGCGCTCGGGCATGATTCTGACCTTCACCGCTCCGGTCGCCACCAAGGCACTGGTCGCTGGTCAGTACACCGGCGTTACCAACTTGACGCTGACCGCTGCGCTCTAAGGCCAGTCGGTAAATCGGGAGAAGGGGGAAAGAGCGATCTTTCCCCCTTCTTCATACATCAATGCAAATACCGGGCTTTTGCGGGGGAATCGGGAATCATGGCGAGAATGTTCGCGCTGAAGCGCCAATGGCGGGCAATGCTCACGATCTTGGTAGCAATGTTTGTGCTGGTCCCTTCGGTCCTCGCGATGCGCGTCACGCCCATGGTGTTCGAAATCGAATCGCGCGGCACAAATTCTTCGGCGCGGCTAGAGGTCCAGAACGTCAACAAGGGCAACATGCCCTTTCAGGTTCGGATCCTGCAAATTGCGTTCAACAAGGACGGCAGCATCACCGAAACCCCGGCCGACGAAAAGTTCCTTGTCTTTCCGCCGCAGGGCGCCTTGCCGCCGGGCGGACGCCAGGTCATCCGCCTGCAATGGGTCGGTGACGCTGAAATACCGACTTCTGAAGCCTATTATGTCGCCGTCGAACAGCTGCCCGTGACGCTTGAGCCCGGCTCGCAAGAAGGGCTCGAGGCGCAGGTCCAGGTGCTTTACAACATGCGCGCTTTGCTGGTCGTCGCACCGCCCGGCGCAAAGCCCGATGTCAGTCCAACTTTGGTTCGCCAACTGACCTACCAGCCGCCGGCGCTACCCGGCGCGACCGACCTGCCGCCGCTGCAGGATGGTATCGAGGTCACGCTTCGTAACGAGGGGCGCCGTCATGCGATGATGTCGAATTTCGGCTGGCAGCTTGAGGGCAAAGATCGCGACGGCAAATATCTTCGCGTCGATGTTTCGTCAGAGGAACTGCTGCGCGTCCTTGGCACCGGTTATGTTCCCGCGCTTGGCGAGCGCAGCTTCCGCATCCCGGTGCCGGGTTTCGGACCTGAACCGATCAAGATGACCTTTATCCAGTGAGGATTGCCAGACTCCTTTGTTCGGTCGCGCTGTCTGCGGTGTGGACGGCGGGTGCCACGGCGCAGGTGTCGATTCCGTTGCCGCCGAAGCCGCCGACGACGGGCTCGCAGACGCCCATTCCACTTCCGGGTGGACCGCCGCCGCAGCCGACGCCCGCGCCCACGACGTCGCCGCTGGTCCCGCAATTGCCGGTCGGTCCGCACGGGCGGCCCGATATCAACCCCTACAACCGCGACATCGACATGACGGCGCCGCTGACGTTCTTGAACAAGACGCTGGGCGATATACCGATGCGGCTGACCGCCGACGATCGGTTCCTGCTCGACGCGGCCGTGTTCGTCAGCCTGATGAAGCCGGTTCTCAACGACGCGGCGCAAGTGTCGCTGGCGAGCCGCCTGCAAGGGCTGGAACAGTTCGGCCCGGACGACCTTGATCGCACCGGCGTCCAGTTGACCTACGACCCCAGCACGCTTGCCGTGGTGGTGGTGCAGGTCGATCCCGACCAGCGCGCGGTCGAGGATTTGTTCGCGCCGCCGAGGGGCGACCTGAAAGACGTCACGCTGCAGCCGGAGAATTTTTCGGCGTTCCTGAATCTGAACGTCATCGGCACCCATGTCTGGGAAGCGACCGAGCAGACGCCGCCGACAGTCAATTTCGACGGGGCGATCCGCTTTGGCCGCTTCGTGTTCGAAGGCGACGCCCAGATTGGGGAACGCGTTGGCCTGACCGACAGCAAATATCGGTTCACCCGCAACTATGCGCGGATCGTTTTTGACCAGCCAGAGGATTATCGCCGCTGGTATCTGGGCGATCTCGATACCGAAACACGCGGACTGCAATCCTTTGTCCAGATGGGCGGTGTCGGCGTCTTGCGTCAGCGCCGCCGCTTCAATGCGTTCCGCTCCGCCGTGCTGCAGGCCGATCGCCAGCTCGTTATCCAACGCGATTCGACCGTGCGCTTCCTGCGCAACGGTACCCTGTACCGCGAAATGCGCCTTCAGCCGGGCCGCTATGACTTCAGTTCGCTGCCGCTGATTGCGGGTAGCAACGATATTCAGATTCAGGTCACCGACAACAGCGGGGCGGTACAGAATCTGGCATATCAGCAATATCTCGACCCGATCGATCTCGAACCCGGCGATTTCGAATATGGTGCCTATCTGGGCCCCACCAGTCGAACCTTTGACGGTGCACCCGATTATCGCGGCCCAGTGGCTTTCACAGGCTTTTTCCGTAAGGCATTTTTCGATGCGCCGGCCATCGGCGTGGGGCTTCAGGCAAGCAAACAAGTCCAGTCGTTGACCGGGCAGACGCAGTTTGTCCTGCGCAACGGTGGCCGCGTGCTGCTGGACGCCGGGGCCAGCAATTCAAAATCGGCCGGTGCAGGCTTTGCCGGCGGGGTTGGTTATGAACATTATTTCGACAATGGCGCCACGTCGGACACACTGACCCTTCGCGGTGACTATTTTTCGCCCCGCTACGCCACCCTAGGCAATGTCGATGCGATCAATACGTCGGCGCTCACGCTGTCGGCGCAATATACGCGCATGTTCAGCCAAAAGCTGATGGTGTCATCCAATGCGTCGTTCATTCAGGGGCGCAATGATTATGGCAAGACGTACCGCGTCGGCACGACCGCCTTTTATCGCCTCGACCGCCAATGGACGGTGCGTGGCGGCGCTGATTACACGCGCTTTCCCAGCGGGCTGGGGAGCCGAAACGGCTTCAGCTTCTCGATCGGGGTGGTGTTCCAGCCCAGCTACCTGCGCCGTGCCGAGGCCCGGTATGAGAGCCGCGATAATCTGGCCGAAGTTTCCTATAATCAGAGCAGCGAAAATCTGATGAACAGCCTCGGCTTCGGCGGCGTGGCGACTCATGAAGACGGACAGGTGCGCGCGCAAGGATATGCCACCTATTCGGCCAATCGTTTCGACGCCGCCATCAGTCACGCGACGTTCGGCCCCAGCGTCTCGCGCTTCGCCGACGTCAACGCGACGACCGTCCGCGTCGGAACCACCATTGCTTACGCCGACGGCGTGTTCGGCATCGGTCGGCGGGTCAACGACAGTTTCATGCTGTTCAAACCTTATGACAATCTCGGCAAGCGCAGTGTCGTGGTCGGGCAGTCGCTGGCAAAGAATGACTATGTTGCCCGCAGCGGCACGATGGGACCAGCCTTGTTCAACTTCCTCGGTTCCTATGTTCCGCAATCGGTGCAATATGATGTGGAGGACGCACCGCCGGGTTACGACATCGGCGCCGGGGTTATGCGCGTCTATCCGCCGTACAAGAGCGGCTATGTCGCGCGCATCGGGACCGACGACTTTGCCACGGCCATGGGCACGCTCGAACTGGCCGACGGCAAACCGGTATCGCTGGTCGGTGGCCGGGTCACGATGCTCGACGTCCAGGAGAAGGACGCACCGAAACCAATTCCGTTCTTCACCAACTCTGTGGGACGTTTCGCCGTGCCGAGCCTTAGGCCGGGACGCCGTTATCTGGTGGAGACCTACGGCCCCAACGGGACGATCGACAAGGCGTTCGAATTTACCGTGCCAGCCGACACCGACGGTCTGGTAAAACTCGGCACCGTTCTTCGCGGTTCGAAAAATTAGGAGGCCATGATGCTTCGCCATTTCTTGACTTTTGCAGCGGCTCTGACGGCCTCATCGGCCGTCGCGCAGGCCAACCCCGCGCCACCGCAGATGCAAACCGATTGCCTTGTGCGTATGACCGCAGCACCGGCGGCGTGGATGCTTCGCGGGTACGATCCGTTTGGCGGCGAAACGCCGCAGGCGACGTTCAACATCACGTTCATCAACGATGGCGGATCGGAGTGCCGTTTCGCGCCTTCGTTTGAGCTGACGCAACAGCCTTTCGGATTGTCGAAGGGAACGGGCAGGCCGATCGGCTATGCGCTCCTCAACCTTACTGACTCGCAGGATGTGACCCCCCGCGCAGGGCGGTCGCTCCGCACAGCGTCGCAGCGCGAACTGGTATTGGCGCCCAATGAGTCCAAGACCTTGCTGTACAAGCTCGTTGCCAACCCTGACGATGTCTTCGATTCGGGTATCTTTACGCAGGACATCCGGATCGAGGCGCAGGATCGAAGCTTCCGCTCGCTCGGCGGCACGCAGATTGTGCTGGGCCTTGAGGTGCAGCCATCGGCGCGCATGGGACTGGCCGGTGCTTATACGATGAATGCCGGCCACGCGGTTGTCGATTTGGGCGAGTTGACCCCCGGTGTCGTGCCGGTGCTGCTGCACCTGCTCGTCAACAGCACTGGTCGATATGACTTGCAGGTAACGTCGGCGAATGCGGGGAAACTGCGCCTTGGCGCCAGTGATTGGACGGTTCCCTATGCACTCGCGATCGGGGGTTCTGCCGTTAATTTGTCGGGCGCTGACCGTTTGTCGGGACCGAATGGCAATGGCTATCGCCGCGACACGCTGCCCATTCAATTCGTGATCGGCAACACCGCCGATCGTCGTGCAGGGGTTTACAGCGACGTCATCTCAATTTCGGTCACGGCGCGCTGAATTCCCCGCATCGCTTGCGTCCGCTTTATGGTTAGCGGAGAGCAAACCAGTGCTTAACTCCATATTAGATGTGGGGGGATAAATAATCATCCGAAGCTTTGCCAAAGGGCAGAAAGGTTGCGGATGATCAGGAAATTCTCGCTCGGGATGGCAGCTGTTGTACTGGCGGTTGCGCCGACGGCTGCGATGGCGGCTACCTATGGCTTTAACCTCAGCCTGATGGTTCCCGTGCACTGCACGGTCCAGCATCAGCCGACCGGATTCGGCGCGATCAGTGGCAATGCGGTGTCGCTCGGTACGTTCCGCGAATATTGCAATGCCCCGACGGGCTATGACCTCGTCATCAACTATGCCCCCGGATCGATGGAGGGGGCCCGCGTGATCGCCGGAAACGATGAAATTGTGCTGAACGGCTCGGGGCGCGCGGTTCTCAGTCGTTCCACGGGTCCCCGGATAATGGAACGGATGATAGCAGCGGTTCCTGGCGAAAACGGATTTGATACCGATCGCCTCGAACTGACAATTGTCCCGAGCTGACAACAGCAGCGGCACACTTACGGGCGAGGGCCGCGCGGAAATCCGTGAGGGCCTTCCGGGTTCGACTTCCCGACGATGCCCCGACCAAGAGTTCTCCCGATCGTAGCACGATGTTCGACACGCCCCTCGCCGCACGATTGGGCGAAAGCGACCTGACGCCACCTCTCGGCCGGGTTCGGATCAGATGCGGCCGAGGAGGCGCGCCCGAATGGCAGCGGTGTAGGTTCGCCCGATCCGGAGTTCAGTGCCATCGGCGAGGACGGCGATCAGCGCGTGGAACGGCCCGGCCTTTACCCGCTCGACCGCATCGATGCGCACCATCGTGCTTCGATGAATCCGTACGAATGCATCGCGTGGCAGCAATCGTTCGAGCGCAGCGAGATTCTCGTGATAGAGAAAGCCCTGACCGTCGGCATGAATGCGGACATAGTCGCGATCGGCGCTGACATGCGAAATCGCATCGGGACGGATCCGCACATAGTCCCCGCCCGAACGGACCCAGATTTCCGGATGGCCCGCCCCCGAGCCCTCGGCCGCACGCAGATTGGCAATGACTTCTTCGAGTTCGCGGACACGATCCGAACTCGCAAGCCGTTCGGCGGCGGCGCGGGCCCGTTCCATCGCCATCTGGAAGCGCCCTGGCTCGATCGGCTTGGTGACATAGTCGACCGCATTGGCGTCGAAGGCCCTCAGCGCCTGGTCGTTGAAGGCGGTCACGAAGATTACAGCCGGAGCGGGGTCGGCGAAGTGGTCGAGCAGTTCGAACCCGCTGCCACCCGGCATCCGGATATCGAGCAGGACGATATGACAGACGAAGCTCGCGATACGACGAGCCGCCTCGGCGACATTTCCTGCCTCCTCCACCTTGCCGACCCAAGGAAGCTGCTGGGCCAGCCGCACCGCCCGTCGACGCGCGAGTGGTTCGTCGTCGACGACAAGAATGTTCAGCCGGTCCATCAAACCGACCAGGGCAAGCGGATCTCGGCCCGGAAGTGACGGTCGGTCCGCCGGGCGTCGAAGGACGCATCGTTTCCGAAACGTGCCGAAAGTCGCTGCGCGACATTACGGAGACCGATCGGGTTTTCGTCGGGCGGCCGGGACCTGGCCGCGGCGCCAAGATCATTTTCCACGAGGAGGGCCAGTTGTCCATTGCCGCGCCACGCCGAGATGCGGATGGCGACTTTCCCGGTGCTCGGCTCCAGTCCATGCTTGACCGCATTCTCGATCAGCGGCTGCAGGATCAGGTTGGGAACAAACGCGACGAGCGCTTCTTCTTCGACATCGATCGTGAATTGCATGCGATCGGGAAAGCGTTCGCGTTCGATTTCGAGATAATCTTCCTGGAGTTGCAGTTCTTCTGCCAGCCTGACGTCCTTCAACGGATCGAGGTCGAGGGTCTGGCGAAGAAAGGCGGATAGCGACAGCATCATTCGCTGCGCGCGCACCGATGCCCCCTCCTCCATCAGCCCGACAGCCGAATTGATCGTGTTGAAAAGAAAATGCGGCTGGATCTGGTAACGCAGGGCGCGCATCTGCGCGGTCACCGCCTCCTCGCGAGCGATCGCAAGCCGGCGCTCGCGATCGCGTATTTCATCATTATAGATCAGGGCGATGTATAAGCACGACCAGCCAAAGAACATCGCGGTGCTCGAAATCATCGTATAGCCATAGACGATGCTGTCGAATTTACAGCTGCCGGGCGGCGCCATCCAGAGGCAGATGAGGATGTCGGCACCGCAATAGATCGCGGCAGCCACGACCGAAAAGGCGAACGCGATCGCGACCTTTATCAGCAACGACGCCGCCCGGAGCCGGAACAGCAGGATGGTGACGACGAGGGTAAGCATTGCACCGAAGAGGTTCAGAATGACCTTGCCGAGCGCCGAGGCCAGCGGATCGACACCCGCAAGGCTCCACAAAAAGCTGTCGGTGACGAGGACGCACAGCCAGAAGACGGCGGCGAGTTTAAGGGTCGTTGCCGAAAATGCTCGCAATACCGGCGGCGCCGAATCCGCGGTCGGCGCGGCCGTCGCGTGCGATCTGTTCTCATCATCGACATTCGTCATCGTTCGCAAGCCATTCGCAGAAAAACCCGCCCGTTCGAGACTGCTCACACGCCAGCCATCATTTACCCTCTAACGCTTCGATTTCTGGCGGATAGCCTCGTACGCGCCATGAATCAGATGAACCCGCCACTTTCCGAACGATCGCTTCCCGGCATGATCGTCCCTCCCCACCGCGGCCACCGCGCGGCAGCGAATGAAAGCCTCTTCGTCGTCCGAATCTCGCAATTTCGCAATGACGAAGCAGCGTCGCGGATCCGATCGGCCTTTCCCGGCGCATCGATCGTCAGCATCTTTCCCATCCGCGAAGGGGCGTTGCCGGATCGAACCGGGAAAATCGACGTCGGCGCAAGCGGCCGCGCTGCCCTCACCGACCGCCAGCAGGACGTGCTTGCGCTTCTGGTACAGGGTCTGTCCAACAAGGAAATCGGTCGCCAGCTTCACCTGTCCCACTTCACCGTGCGCAACCATGTCTCGAACATATTGCGCCTTCTCGATTTTCATTGCCGTCGCGACATGCGCGAGGCGCTCGCCGAACGATAGCGTCGCCAAGCGCGCCGAGCGCTGGCGCCGCGAACCCGCCATAGCGCCATGGGAAACCGGCTGCGCGTATATTCATGAACCGGTACAGAAGAAGAAGGCGCCTACGCTGGCAGCTCGTGCGGGACAACCGCAGCGACCAGCGTTTTTGATGAGCTCCCATCCACATAGCGCAAATCATCGCTGTCGCGGCCCGCAGGTGATGATCCGTTCGAACCGCGTGTCGGCGTCCCATCGCCCCGTCCTCGCCCAGAAAAGGATCAGACTGTTCGCCTCGTCGAGCGCCATGAGGGTCGTCTCGCCGGGATCGGCGATGCATCCCTGATCGAGATGGAGCGTCACACTCTGGTCCCCGCGGGTCCAGCTGAGCTTGCCCGTCGCGCGATCGTCGATGCTCTCGCGGCAGCGCGTTTCGCGCCGGGTCTCGAGCGGAGCAAGCAAGGTCGCAATTTTGCGAAAGCCTGCCGGGCTGACAGACAGCACGATATCGACGTCTTTGCGCGCCCGCGCCTTGCTCTGATAGCGGCCTTCACCGCCCGGCCGGAGATACCAATGCACCAGCCCGTCGCCGTTCGGACCGGTCTCCGAATAGGCAATCATATCCGCCGCGTCGGACGTTTCGGCCCTTCCGGTCGGGTCGGACGTCTGGCCCGATGCGGGCCCCGCCGTCATCAGCGCAAGGAAAAACACCGCAAGATATCGCACCCCGTAACCTCCTTCGTCATCGATTCCACGGCCCGCACCGGCTCTATGGGGTTCGCCGTTCGATCGCGATTCCGTGCCGCGTCAGCCAGTCCTCCACTCGTTTCAGTTCCCGGCGCGTTTCGGCATTGAGCAGCCGATCGGGAGCCATGAAGAGATAGGGCTGGAAAGTCTGGCTCTGCCGGTTCCGCGCCCCGGCCGGAGCCCCCGCTTCGAGAAGGGCGAGCAAATAACGGGGCTCGTGGATCTGCGCCGCAACGTGAAGGGGGCCATTGTCCATCGCATCGCCGCGCGCCAGGTCGGCCCCGGCCGCGATCAACATCCGGACCTGCGCATCGCGTTCCGCAAACATCGCGGTGACGAGAAGCGTACGCCCCGTCAGCTCGTTCACCAACTCGCGGTCGTAGCCGCGCCGAAGCAGCAATTCGAGATAAGCCGGATCGCACGCCGCCGCCGCCCAGTGAAGCGCCGTATCGCCGGCCTCATCGCGAAAAAGCGGGTCGAAGCCGCCGTCGATCATGGAACCGAGCTTCGCGGCCGTCACCGAGGACAGGTCCCAGTGCGGAGCGGCATAACTCCGGACCTCGACCGCAGGACGGACAACAGGACTGCGCGCATAGCCGCAAACGGAGAGCGAAACCGCGGCGACCGCAAGGCCTGCCCCGGCCCATGCCTGCAGCCCCCGCCGATGTCTCGCCATATTCATGTCTCTCAAATAGCCTGCGGATGCACCGTACAACCATCGTATTTCGCCGACCAAAGCAATTGGCGGCGATGAACCGGTGCACTCGCTCCCTTGCGTCAGCGGGTCTCGCCATGGTCATAACTTCGGGATGACCGACATGACATCCCGCGGCGCCGTCCGGCGCCCGCTTCTGCCGCCGATGCTCTGGCTGACCCGTATCGCCGTGGCGGGCTTTTTCACCGCCCATGCTGTAACCCGCATCGTTCTGGGCACCATCCCGCAATTCACCCTGTTTATGGACTCGCAGGGCTTTCCCGCTCCCGAGGCCTGGGTCTGGGCGATTACCGTCACCGAGATTGTCGCGGGCGTCCTGCTCGTCGCGGGACGGCAGGTGCGTATCGCGGCGGGCGCCCTCCTTGCCATCGCGGCGGTTGGCATCCTTCTCATCCACCGGCATTTCGGCTGGTTCGTCGGCGAGCACGGCACGGGCGGGAGCGAATACAGCGTCGCTCTGATCGTCCTTCTGCTGATCGTCATCGCCGACGACCATGACCGCCGACCTGCCTTCCAGCCATAAGCGCACCGGCCCGGCATCCCGACCTTCCGCTCTTTCAGTCCCGCGGGTCGCCGCGGGCGCCGATGTCCCAGTACACCGCATCGGCTTGTCCGCTCCGATCGCGGACGGCACGGTGACGAGGCAGGCAGCGTTCCGGGTCGCGGCGCGTGCTGCATCTAACGCGACGGAACCGACGGTCGCCGGTTCCGTCGCAAATCCAGGACGTGGCGCCAATCACCCCCGGCGTCATCTCCTGAATTCAAAGGTGCGCCGGCGCGCGTTATTCTCCGCGATTTCGAACCACATCGCGGAGGCATGACCACATTTCCCAAAAGGCGCCGGCGCACCCCAAAAAACTAATACTCGCGCGAGCCCCACAGCGGCCACAAGGCGCTGCTGCTATCCATGGGCGGCGAGGACGAAACGAGGATCGGCAAAGCATGAATGTTTCTACCTCGCGCCACGCTCGCCACCGGCGCTGGCCGTCGGCGCGACTGTTCGGGGGCGCGGCCGCGATCGGTTTTGCCGCAGCGGCTGTCCCGACTGGCGCCCAGACGATAGACAAGGAAAAAAGCATCTGCCTCGAACACGACGAGACCGAGCAGCCCGACCGGATCATCCTTGCCTGCACGTCGGTAATCGCCTTTCGCACCCTGCGCGACGCCGACCGCTCGCTAGCCTTCTTTCGGCGCGCCGAAGCCAATCTCACCAAGCGCCGACTCACGCTCGCTCTGGCCGACTATGATGCGGCAATCGCGATTGCGCCCGGCATGGCGGATGCCCATTTCGGCCGCGGCGTCGTCCATATGGGAATGTCGGTGCCCGGCGAACCCGCACTCGCCGATTTCGACGCGGCGATCCGGCTCGACCCCCGTCATGACCGCGCCTTCAACAACCGTTCGCTGATCCAGCCTGACGAAGAAAAGGCGCTCGCCGACATCAGCGAAGCGATCCGGATTGCACCTCGGGCGACCTATTATAACAATCGGGCGCATATCCTCACGCGGCGAGGCGACCACAAGGGCGCGCTTTCCGACTACAGCCGGGCGGTCGAGCTGGATCCCTCCGAATCCAGCTATCGCAGCAAGCGTGGCGACACGTTGATCGAGCTTGGTGCCGTGAAAAAGGCAATCGCCGACTATACGGTTGCCATCGCCCTTGCCCCGAAAATTCCGCGCAACCATTCGGGCCGCGCCGCCGCCTATGAGCGGATCGGCGCGCATACGAAGGCGCTCGCCGATGTACGCGAAGCCCTCCGGCTCTTTCCCGGCGACTGGCAGGCGCGCGATCTGCTTTGCAAACTCGTTCCTTCGGCGCAGCGAACCACGGACGAGCAGCGCACCTGTCCCACTGTTCCGTCCGGACACCCCTGATCTGGCGGGCAGTTCCCGGATCGCAATCTAGCAGCCTGAACGACGGGCAGGATCAGCACCGGCGATCGGTTCGGCGACGGTGACGGCGGATTTGATTTTGCCTGCGGTTGATGCCACGAAGCCAGCGTGAAACGGGGCGAACATCATGGCGCACTGCGCGAAGCGCTGATCGAAGCGGCGCTCGCGCTCCTCGACGCGAAGGGAAGCGAAGCCGTCACGATCCGCGCGGTCGCGCGGTCGGCGCAGGTCTCGCACGCCGCGCCGGCCAATCATTTCGTCGACCGGCGCGCCCTATTGACGGGCATTGCCATCGACTGCTTCGAAACGCTTCTGGCGGAACTTCTCCGTGCCAGATCCGCCAGCGGCTCGGCGCGCGCGCGTATCGACGCGTCGATCGACGCCTATCTCGCTTATGCCCTCCGGCATCCGCATCGCTATCGGCTCATGTGGCGGATGGACATGCTCGACCAGGAGGACGGGCGACTGACCGCACTCGTCGACCGCCTCTATGCAGATCTCGAAGAGGATGTGCAGGCGCTCGGCCCGACGATGTCGGGACGTTCGACTATGATCGTCATTGCGCTGGGCTCGGTCATCCACGGCTATGCGTCGATGCGGATCGATGGAAATTTCTCGGCTGCCACCGACGAGATCAGCGGCAAGTCAAGACATCAGGCGATCGTCGACGCGCTCCTGCGCTGACCGGCCCCGCGTCGCCCACAGAATGGAGAGCAGGCCCGCACTGGCAAGCACCATGATCGCGACGGCCGAATTGACGCCCGCGACGACCAGCTCGCTGCCGTCGCTGTGCCGCATCGTGCCGCCGTAGAGTGGCGCCAGCAAAAAAGAGAAGAGAAAGCTCCCGGTCAGGACGAGCCCTATCACCGACGCGAGCCGAACACGGCCGGCTCCCCAGGCGAGCCACAGGCAGAGAAGGGACAAACCACTGTTTGCAGCAAGTTGCCAGACCTCGTGCAAACGCGCGTGGCCCGGCCAGTCGGGATTGAAGACATGCGTGGGTCCGATTTCCAGGATGGGCGTAAGCAGGCCCGCCGGAACGAGACACACGGTGAGAAGAAGGGGTAGACGCATGGGGCAACTCCGCAATTGACACTGTCAATTACGACTATCTGATAGACAGTGTCAATCGTATATGCCGATTCGTTGCTGTCGGGTCGGCGGCGGTTCGCTAGCGCAGCGCGTTGGCCCACTGCACGGTTCTGAGATCGCGATGATGGGTAGCCGATGCCGGGTGCACCACGGGAAGCGATCAGGCAAGATCGCGCACCTTGGCTTCACGCGCCCAATGACGCCGTGTGCCCACGCTTTCGAACTTGTCGATCGCAACGATACCGCCGTCCTTTTCGATCCCTGCCTTGTCGAGCAGCAGCTGCGTCGCCTCGTCATGGGCGATTGTCTTGCAATGCCCATAGGCGTCCATGAACCACTGGACAGCGGCGCCTTGCGACGACAGCGCCATGGCCTGTTCGTCAGTCAGGATCGACGCGACGGCATCGAACAGCACCGACGGCGAGCCCGCCAGCTGGCCGTCGGCCTTGAGGGTGCCGCCCTTGACCTTGATCCCCCCGACCTTGGGCGCGACGAGGAAGACCGTGCCACCGGCACTTTCGATACCGCCTTTCAGCTTGTCGATCGCGGCCTTGTCCGAACCTTCGGAGAAAAGGATCGCGACCTTGCGGCCTTCCATCATGTCGTCGGCATTCTTCTGGATCGACAATGCGTCGGAGGGTTTGAGATCGACCGGCGCACGAGCCGCCTTTTCCTTCGCAGGCAGGTCGATCGCAAGGCCCGCGGCCACGCGCTTCGCCAGATCCTCATCAATGTTGCGAAGCTGGCCAACCACGCGCGCGCGGACATGGTCGAGCGTCACCTTCGAGAGTTCGAACACCAGCGCCGAGGCGATATGCGCCTGCTCATTCCCGGTTTGCGACAAGTAGAAGAGTCGCGCCTGGCTGAAATGGTCGGCGAAAAGCTCGGCGCGAACGCGCAGCTTCTGCGCGGGATCGTTGCGCTCGTCGTTGGTCGCAAATGTCGTGAAGCCCGTCGCGGCGCTCGCGCGCGGTCCGCCATTCTCGCCCGCCTCGGCAAGACTGTTGGGCTCGTAATTGGCGCGCCCTGTAGGAACGAGCGTCTGCATCATCCCGTCGCGCTGAAAATTGTGGAACGGGCATTTGGGAGCGTTGATCGGAATCTGGTGGAAATTGGTCGTGCCGAGCCGCGATTTTTGCGTGTCGAGATAAGAGAAGAGCCGACCCTGCAGCAGCGGATCGTTGCTGAAATCGATGCCGGGTATGATGTTCGACGGCAGGAAAGCGACTTGCTCGGTCTCCGCGAAGAAATTGTCGACGTTGCGGTTGAGAGTCATCCGCCCGACGATCTCGACGGGGATATCCTCTTCGGGGATCAACTTCGTCGCGTCGAGCACATCATAGGGCTGCTTTTTGGCGAACCCCTCGTCGAACACCTGGACGCCGAGATCCCAGGCCGGGAAGTCGCCGGCATCGATCGCCTCGAACAGGTCACGGCGATGGAAGTCGGGATCGGCGCCGGCGATCTTGACTGCTTCGTCCCATGTCGTCGACTGGATGCCGAGCACGGGCTTCCAGTGGAATTTGACGAACTTGTCCTCGCCCTTTTCATTGACGAACCGGAAGGTGTGAACGCCGAAACCCTCGATCATGCGCAGGCTGCGTGGAATCGTGCGGTCGGACATCGCCCACATGATCATATGCATTGCCTCGGGCATCAGGCCGATGAAGTCCCAGAAGGTGTCGTGCGCGCTGGCGGCCTGCGGATAGCCACGGTCGGCCTCCATCTTCACCGCGTGGACGAGGTCGGGGAATTTCATCGCATCCTGGATGAAGAAGACCGGGATATTGTTGCCGACAAGATCCCAGTTGCCGCTTTCGGTATAGAGCTTGACCGCGAACCCGCGCACGTCGCGCGGGGTATCGACCGAGCCGGCGCCGCCGGCGACGGTCGAGAAGCGGACAAACACCGGACAGGTTGCGCCCGCCTTCTGCAAGATCGACGCCTTGGTCAGCGCAGGTATCGCCTTGGTGCATTCGAACACGCCATGCGCACCCGAACCGCGGGCGTGGACGATCCGCTCGGGGATGCGTTCGTGGTCGAAGTGAAAGATCTTCTCGCGGAGGACAAAATCCTCAAGCAGCGTCGGCCCGCGCTCGCCAGCGCGGAGCGAATTCTGATTGTCGGAGATACGATGGCCGAAATTGTCGGTGAGATAGCCCGCGGCATCCGCGACCTCATCTCCGACTTCCTGGTGCAGTTCATCGCCATTACCCCGCCGTTCGGTCGACGCGATACGCCCCTGCCCCGGCTGATGGTCGCGAAGGGCGTGATCTGTCGCGGGAGACGGCGTGGGCTTTTTGGCCATGATCGATTCCTTGGGTCGGAGGAAGTATGAGTCCTCAACCCGCCGCTCGCCGCTAAGTTTCGCCTGGCGCCCCAAGTCGTCTCATTTCTGGTCGACCATTACATGCCCGTCCTGTGGGGCGCGGGCCCTCCCAGCACCGCGTCCGCTTCATCGATGACAACCATCGGCATCAGTTGATTGCCTGCCGGGAGCAAGGCAAGAATGATGTTCATGATGCAATCTCCCGGGAAATCGGATTGTGCCTGGTCGTACGGAGTATCGGCCCAGGCATCGGGCTGCGTCGCGACCGCACCGCGCAGGAAGAGCGAAGCCCGGCCAGAGACCCCGGTGCAGATATCTTGTCACAGAGCTCGGGTATCCGCTTCGATCTTGAAGCGCCATCTGTCATCGCCAGTCGGTGGCGGGGACCACGCAAAAAGGGCGGCAGATCAAGTCAGAGCATAGAAGCCGATTTGCCCCACACATGCGCACAAGAAGTTCAAGTCTAAGTCGCCATCAGGTTCCGAACCGAGACTTTGAGGCTCTGACGGCAGGCCAGGTAGCCTACAAGGCACACAGTCGCCACCATGGCAAAGACCATCCCAGCCGCCCAAAGAATGTCCGGATTGTAGGTCAGATTGAACTGGGCCTGGTAGATTAGTAATCCCGCGCTCCAAGTACCCGCGATAGCGCCAGTGGCGGCGATCAGGGCCGTAACGCTCCAATCATAGAAATTGAGCTTCAGGCAATCCCTCTCCCTAAGCCCCATGCTCATCAGCAGACCATTTTTCTGGCGGTCATCGGCGCTGAAGCCGCTCACCGACGCAGCGAGCACAAAGAGCGCCAGTAACAGCACCATGGCCGCATAGCCGCTCGTTACTTTCGTCACGATCCCGAGCGTCCGGTCAAACCGTTCGGTCAGTTCCTGAAGCGGGACAAGCGAGAGGGTGGGGTGTCGTTGCCACAGGCCAGCCAGCGCATCCCACGCCGGTTCGGGCAATTCCATGCTGCCCATGTAGCGGGTCGGGGCGTCGATATGCGCTCTGGCCGCCAACGGCACCTGGAACCAGAAGGTGATCGACTCGCCGCCCGGTTTGTACGCGTGGCTTGCCACCAGCGTGAAGTCGTAGGGATTGCCGCCGATCTGATAAGTGAGCGTGTCGCCATAGCTGAACCCCATGTCTGTCATGACTTCGGGTTCGGCGGAAATCTGGCGCCAGTTGTCCGTGCCGGCCGGCCACCAGTTGCCGCCGACGAGACGGTTGTTTTTGGGCATGGCGTCGGTCCAGCTCAGCCGGATCGGATCTTTGAGTGTGGCGAGTGTGTCGCTGGGTTTCTGGATGTCTGAAAGCGCTTTGCCGTTCACGGCAATAAGCTGTGCAGACATAAACGGGCGCAGGGAGCGTATGCTGCTGCCCGTCTCCCCCGCCCAACGACGGATCGCGTCAACCTGGTCGGTCTGGGCTTCGGCAATCATGAGATTGCCGTCATGGCTACGGCCATAGCCTTCCATCGTCGTGCCCAGGTCACGCATCAGCATCAGCGAGAATAGCAGGAGAAGCCCGCACAATCCGAGGCCCATCACCTGCGCCGATTTGGCAAACAGGCGCTGCCGCATCATAAAAAATGCGAAGGGCAGCAGGCCGGCGCGTCGGCGGCCCCAAACATCTCCCACGCGGATGACGGACCAGGTCAGCACCACCATCAGGATGAGCGCTGCAGCGATGGCCGTGAGCGTCATGCCGGTCAGCAGCCAATTGTCCGAATAGGCGGCGGCCAGCAGAGTGACCGACGTGATGCTCCAGAATAGCCGATGCCACACATAGCTGCTTTCGGCCGGATTGCGGATGAGCGAAAGCAATGACGCGCGGGACAGCTGGATGAAGCTGGGAACCTGAAGCGAGAGCAGCAGCAGAAAGAAAAGGCCGATCGTCTTCAAGGCAGGCGCCGCATGCCAACCGGCGCGAAGGCCAGGGAAATATCCCTGCAGTTCGGCGACGATCACGCCGTACGCGAATATGGCCAAGGCGCTGGCGACGGCGATGGACAGAATGAAACCTGCCAGCCATTCGCCCAGCGCCATCAACATGGCGGTGCGCGTGCGGATGCCAAAGCTCGCATAAATCGCCAGCCGATAGCGCATCTTGGCAAGCCACCGGCGATTGGTCATATCGAGCGCGACGGCACCCATGAAAAACAGGATCACCGATGCCAGCCCGAGGAAATTTTCGGTGCGTTGCCAGAAGCTGGCGAGCGGGTGCTGGCCGCCGAATTTCTTGATCACGCTGGCGCCGGGCAAGGTCAGACGCGACCATTTTTCAATCGCCTGTTGCTGGTTCTCATCCGCCGTGACGAGAAAACGCATGCGGCCCTTGCTGCTCTTGATCGATGCGATATCGAGGCTTTTGGCGTACACCATGGCGCGCATGGCCACGCTATGCCCTTCCATAATGCGGTCGGGTTCATGAAACAGGATGGCGCTGAGCCGTAAATCTGTGCCGCCGATGGTGAGATTGTCGCCGACCTGCGTCCCCAGCTTCGTGGCAAGTCGCGAATCGATCCAGATCTCGCCGACCCCCGGGCCTCGGCTGACGGCGCGCTGCGTGGCGACCGGGGTGTCGCCGATCTGAAGATTGCCCTGCAACGGATAGGCCTCATCGACCAGCTTCAGTTGCACGCGGGCCCACTCATTCTTGTGCGTGAGAGTGATGTCGGCCAATTGTGTGACCGACAGGCCCGCCGCCATGGATTTGAATGTGGCTTCATCCCTTTCCGTCAGTGGCGAATGGCTCTCAATCACGAGGTCGGAGCCAAGCATCTGGTCGAGATTGCCGGCCAGATAGTTTTGGATCGACGCGCTGGTGAGCGTCAGCGTCATCAGGAAAAACAGCAGCGCGGTTTGCGTCGCCATGCTGATGCGCCCATCGCCGCCTTTGAGGTCGCGAAAGCTGTTCTCAAGGATCAGTTTGAATCGGTTCATGCCGCGGCCTTCAGCTGTCCGGCGTCGAGAAGCAGGCTTGCGTCGGCACGCATGGCCAATTGTCTGCTGTGGGTCACGATCACCAGGCCGCACCCCGTCTCGCGGGCGCAGTCGAACATCAGCCCGGCCACGCTTTCGGATGTGTGCCTATCGAGATTGCCGGTGGGCTCATCGGCGAAGATAAAGCGCGGCGCGGTAACAAAGGCCCGCGCCACCGCAATCCGCTGTTGTTCACCGCCGCTCAACTGGTGCGGCCGGTGCCGGGCACGATCTTTCAGTCCCACCCTTTCGAGCCAAAGGGCGGCAATGTCGAACGCATCCCGGTTGCCCTTCAGGCGCAGCGGTAACGCCAGATTGCCGATGGCATCGAGCTCCGGCATCAGATGAAATTGCTGGAAAATGAAGCCGGAACTGGCACGCATCGTCAGCGCGTCCACTTGGGCGCCATCGATAGTAAAGCGCACATCGCCGCCCGCAGGGATCTCCAGCCCCGCGGCGATCGACAGCAGGCTGGACTTTCCCGCTCCCGAAGGGCCGATGATGGCCAGCGTTTCGTCCGCCCGGATCGTGCAGGAAAGGCTTTGGAACAGCTCGATCCGTTCGCTGGTCGTATCGAAATGATGGCTGATCCTGTTTAACTCGATGGTATCCGGCATAATCTGCTCCTGTCGATGCTCGCGCCGTCACCGACGGCAATTGGCAAACGAAGGTGAAAGTGGGCGCGCCAACAGTCGCTGAAGCTGCGACGCGAGCGGCCGAAAACGGATGGGAAGAAGCCCGGCTTGCTTCGAGGGGCGCTCGTACCGCGGCGAACGTCAAACATTCGTCAAACGGCAAGCCGCCGGGCGCTCACTCAACACCGGCAAATCATGACATCACTGCATCGTTGCCAGTTTGCTGCGGGCCTCGGCGATTGCGGACGCCAATTCCGGCCTTTTGAAATGCGGCGAGGCCAATTCCATCACTTCCAACGCGTTCGCCAGCGCGTTGCGGTCCGACCCCGCCGATTGGGCCCGGAAGAAACCCCACATGGCAATGAGCGGGACATCGTATAATTTGGGGTCCGCGTTAAACGACGCTCGCGCTTCCGCCTTGTCGCCGCTCAGCATCTGGGAAAGCAGCGCTATGCTCCGTTCATCGCCCCATGGCTGGCGCGGCGCAAGCGGGCGCCCCATCGCCTTGACCACGGCCTCTGCCGCCGCCGCCGTGGACGAGGGGTTTTGTCCGGTCACCAGCCTGCCGTCGGTCACGACATGGCTTAGCATCATCGGTGCCTCGCTGAATTTCGCGCCCGAGCCGCGCAATCCGCTTTCCAGAAGCACGGGAAACGAAGGAGCCCAGCCCTTGCCGAACAGGGCCTCTTCCTCGTTCGAAAACCCGGTTACGGAACGCCCTTCAAGGAATGAAGCGCCGCCTTTGAGCGGCAAATTCATGAACACGGCAGGACCATGGCAAACCGCGCCGATGACCCCGCCAGCCTGATATGTTGCGGCCAGCATCGTTTTCAGATTGGCGTTGATCGGCAAATCGAACATCGCGCCTTTTCCGCCAATGATAAAGATCGCGGCATATTTTTCGTCCCTGACGCTCACGAGGGCGCGGCTGCTGGTCAGTTTCTCAACGGCCTTGGGGTCGGCCAGAAAGCGACTATTATAAGGCTTGGCGGGATTGAATTTGTCGGCCACGACGGTCCCGCCGGACGGACTTGCAATATCAACCTGCAGGCCATTGTCGGTGAAGACGAAATAAGCTTGTGACAGCTCGTCCATTTCAAAACCGGGGCGCGTCTTGCCATCATCCAAGCCATTGCTGCTGATGACGAGCAGCACGCGATCGTTGGCATTCGGCGTAGCATTTACGGGCGCCAAGATAAGCAAACCCAGCACGCTCGTCAGCATCGTTGTTATCCGGAACTGCATCTTCTAACCTTTCGCATGTTTGACAATGCCGGAGCCTGTCGCACGGCGCGCGTCATGCGAATGTAAAGTTCCATTTGACGTTTGTTTGACAATGAGCACGTCAGATTGCGGCGGTGACATCCAGGAAATGCCTTTTGAGCAACAGCTTTGATATATTGCTGGTGGAGGACAATGCGGATCTTGCGGGCAATATTGTCGATTATCTCGAGGCGCTTGGGCATCGGCTGCACTACGCTGCGGATGGAGAGTCCGGATTGCGGGAAGCTCTGGTCAACCCGGTCGACATCATACTTCTCGATCTTGCCTTGCCCAACCGCGATGGATTGAGCGTCTGTGCCGAGATACGCCGCCGCGCAGACCGTCGCGTACCAATATTGATGTTAACCGCGCGCGATACCCTTGATGACAAGCTGGCTGGCTTTGCCAGCGGCGCCGACGATTATCTGGTCAAACCTTTTTCGCTGGCAGAGCTTGCCGCGCGGGTCGTGGCGCTCGCCCAGCGACCCCATTTGGGGCAGCTATATCGTTTTTCGGTCGGCCCCTTGACCATAGACCGGCAGGCTCGCGTGGCAACGAGAGAGGGGCAGCAGCTTCGTTTGACGCCGCTTCTCTGGGAATTGCTCTTGATGCTGGCTGAAGCGTGGCCGCATCCCGTTAGCCGCGGCGAAGCGACGTTGCGGCTATGGGGCGATGAGCCGCCCGCTTCTGATTCCCTCCGCGCGCATTTGCACCTGCTGCGCCAGGTGGTGGACAAACCGTTTCACCTTCCTTTGATCGAAACCGTGCACAGCGTTGGGTTTCGTTTGAAAGTCGAGCAATGACGTCGAGGCGTCATAGCCTGCGGGGGCGGATTGTTCTCACGATCATCGGCAGCGTGATTGCAACCAGCCTTGTCTTTGGTCTCGCGGCCTTTGGCATCGCCTATATAATGGAAGACCGCTTGTTCCAGCGCGCGCTGGAGGACGAAGTTGCGCATCAGAAATCCTCTTGGCAGCGCATCGGAGCGCTCGCGGCTCCAGAGAATTCTGACGTTAGTATTTATCGGGGCAATGAGGCGCTGCCCCCGGACATCCAGAAGGAATTCGCAGAGAATCACGCGCAGACCGAATTTTACGGTCGCGAAGGCCGCCATTATCATATCCGGCGCTTTGAACTGGACGATGGCCGGTCAGACGCTGGGTCGACACGAGCGGTCGCGGTGATTGAAGTCAGCCGAGACTTGCTGGTTCGCCCCTACCGGGATTCGATTATCGTGCTACTCGTCGCGATAGGCCTCTTCATCGCGATCTTTATGGCGGCATTAAGCTGGTGGCTCGTCAACCGGGCAATGAAGCCGCTTAGCGTCCTTGCACAAGACGTTGCCAACGCCGAGTCCGCGATCCCCATCCTTTATGCGACGGATTATCCGGCCAATGAAATCGGGATGCTGGCGGAAGCTTTGGAGCAAGCCTTTGCGCGTATCCGCGGATTTGTTGACAGAGAACGGACATTCACCCGTGATGCCAGTCACGAATTGCGAACGCCGCTCGCCGTGGTTCGCGGTGCAGCAGAGGTCATAGGGCTCAACCGCGATCTTCCGTCACACGTGGCCGAACCGCTGCGTCGTATCGAAACGGCAACCACGGATATGGCACTCGCTCTCGATCAGTTGCTCGCCTTGGCCCGTGAGAGCGAAGGCGTGCTCAAAGAGTCGGTGGCGCTCCGGCCTATGATCGACAAAGCCGTATCGTGGGCGAAAGTGCGTTATCCCAATTGCCTGATCGCGGTCTCGACCAAAGTCGACAACGACGCTGCAGTCTCCGTCCATCCGACCTCGTTACAGCTGGTGCTCAACAATCTGATTGGAAATTGTTTTCAGCATGTTGGGACCGGACAGCTGGCGGTCGACTTCGAAGGCGACTGTCTGTCGATCTCGGACGATGGGCCCGGCTTCCAAGCGGGCATCGACCCGTTCACACCATTTGCGAAGGGTGAGACCAGCAAAGGGAGCGGCCTGGGCCTCGACATTTCCCGGCGTCTTTGCGATGCGGCGGGGATCGGCCTGACTTTTGGCGGGAGCAAGGGTGAGCAAGGCGCACATTTTCGCCTTCAATTTTGCTGACCGTGAAACCAAAGCCCAGCCTGTCGACAAGCGCGCACGGGGGTAGGACCGAGCAAGCAGACGCCCTATCGGAAGCTCTCGGCCGAAGGCACCACGTTTGAAAAGACTTTGGACGAGTTGCGTCAAACGCGCGCCAAACACGACCTGACCGGCAAGTAAGTCCCGGTGAACGAAAAGGCGTATCTACTTGGATTTTCCCATCCTGCCGCTTTTTCCCGCGCTTTCCCCCACTGGACGGGCACAAGCCCGCGGGTTGAACGGTGGAGTCGGACGGTCGGCTTTCGGATAGGGCGGCATCAAAGCAGACATCGGCGCCCCTCGAGTGATGACCAGCCTTCGATCCCACACACGAGCCGTCATCCTTATAGCACCGGTCTCGAGGATTCGCTGCTCAACGTCACGATCGACGGCGCGGCGCAACGCGGTACGCTGTTCCACCATATCGGCCGCTTGACGATCGAGCCCGAAATACTCGAAACCGTCGACGTGCAGGCCGGCCCGGGCAAAGCGACCGCGGGCTTCGGCGCGGTCGGCGGCGCGATCCGCTTTCGTACCCGCAACGCGGTCGACATGCTGAAGGACGGCCGCGACATCGGCGGGATCGCCACGGCGGGCTGCTTCAGCAACGATGGCTATAAACTGAGCGGCACCGTCTATGGCCGCATCGCCGGCGACATCGGCATCCTTGCTTCCGACGTCCATGTGAACCGCGACCCTTACAAGGATGGGGACGGCGTTCGCCAACTGGCGACCGGGCGCTTCGCGGCGATGCCAATCGCATCCGGCTCCTCGATAATCGAACATTCCCATGCGCCCCGGAGGCCTGTGCCTCTGCCTCTGGTGACGATCGCTAACGCGGGCTTGAGGCCTTGTGCAGAATGTTTTGAAGGTTTCGGCCCGACTCTATACGGGCACCGGATTGGTTGCTTCCATCGCCTCGCGCTCGGCTTCCGCACCCAGCCGTTCGTATAAAGGCAGATCGCCGGGATTTTGACTATAATGAATTATCGCCATTCCTTCCACGCTGGCAACAGCGCCGATGTCGTAAAGCACAGCCTGCTGATCGCCCTCGTGCGGGCCTTGCAGCAAAAACCGGGCGCGCTGACCCTGATCGACACCCATGCCGGTTGCGGGCTGTACGACCTTGGCGGCGAGGAAGCGAGGCGCACCGGCGAGGCCACACAGGGCGTGCTGCGGGCCTTCGCCGACCAGAACCCCTTGCTGGACGACTACCGCGCCGCCGTACAGGCGGTGAATGCCGGAGCCGAGCCTCGGTTCTACCCCGGATCGCCGCGATTTCTGGCGCAGCTTCTGCGTCCGCACGATTTTCTGATCCTGAACGAGAAACATCCCGACGACGCCTATGCCCTTCGCGGCGCGATGCGCGACACATCCGCCGCCGTGCATGAGCGCGACGCCTACGAGCTTTGGCTGGCGATGCTGCCGCCCCGCACCGCGCGCGGCGTGGTGGTGGTCGACCCGCCGTACGAGCAGACCGATGAACGCGCACGTATCACTGCCACCCTCGCAGCCGCCCGCCGCAAATGGGCGCATGGTGTGACCGTGGTCTGGTATCCGCTGAAAGACCGCGAGACGCATGTGCGTTGGAAGCAGCAGTTGCGGAAACTCGGCATCCCGAAGTTTCTGGTGGTCGAGCATTGGTTGTACGATCGCGATCAGCCCGACATTTATAACGGCGCGGGCCTTTTCATCGTCAACCCGCCCTACGCCTTCACGCAGGCGCTGCCGCCTCTGCTGGAAGCCCTGCGCGCCGCGCTGGCGCCGGAGGGGCATAGGGGGGAGATCACAACCGATTGGTTGGGCGATTAAAATAGACCCTCACCTTCCCCTTCTTCCAAAGCAGGAATTGCCGCGCTTCAGCTTGTAAACAAATTGGGTCACGCTGAATTTAAAACACGGTTTTCGCGCTGGATGCCAAGGCTCCAGACGATTGCGCTTAGTCGCCGTCGGCATCAACCATGAAGACCGTCGGCTTGCCGCGAGAAGCCGGATCCCATCCTGCCGACAATGCCGCTCGCACCCCTCGCGAGGCTATCGCGTCGTTGATGTGTGAACGCCCTTTCGGCAAACCTTTCAACAGGCGCTTTGGCGTCGGAAATTCTAGCACGGCTTCGCGTGGCATATCTCTCTGGCGCAAGGCGACCCTCATGCCCCTCCAGCCTTCGGAAGAGGACAGTTGGGGCTCGCTCAGGAGTTCCCAGTCATATTTGACACCATCGATTTGAACGGTGCCGCCGCGGCCGTGCATGTGAAGCATAGGAAGCCCTTAGCATATCAGGCGCGGCGCTCCAGTCGCTTCACATCAAAGATCGGCTACCAGAACATTTTAGCGGCCAAGGCAGCCGCTTCGCGGCGACGATTGGCCGGTTGGAGACCGTCCGCTACCGGCGCGAAAATGTCGAAAACGGACATCGCCGGAGCCGACGCTGCCGCGAGAGTTTCGCTCCGGGATGCAGACCTGGTGTGAGCGCGATGGCGTTGACCTTCCGGTCCTGAACGGCGGGGTGGGTATCGCTGCCCTCTAGTCACGCCACGTCAAGTGCAACCTGGGCAGGCCCAGATACAACACCGTGTTGGCCCCTGCGGCAGCAGTCCTCCGTCGCTAGAGCGAGACCACCTGTTCCCTCCCGCCGCGCACCTCGGTATTCTGGCGTCGGGTGCCGTGGTTTGGAGGGAGGAGTCATGTGGAATTGTGGGAAAATCCGATCCTTCGATCGCAGCGCTGTTACGCGACAACGTCAGCGCGCATCATCGATCAACCCCCGCTCGTTAAATTTGAACAGAATGCTCGGAGGAAGCTTCTCCCTGACCGATTCCAACTGTGATAACTTCATCTCAGCCGAAATTCTCAGGACTCCTTCGGCCTCTCCGCATTTCGTAATTATAATCTGGTCAATGCTTCGACGCTGCGCCTGTTCGCTCAGAAAGGCAGCAATTCCAGGAACTTCCGCACCGTTTACCTTGACGCTCGCAATGTTTCCCCGGTCGCCGCTCTTCCAATCGTTCTCGTAAAGAAACGAGACTTTGTCATTCGCTCCGCATGCGAAAGAAACTTCCGACTGGACCCTGTCAGGTGATATCGCTTCTGTATGCGATATAGAAATTTGCGACAGGAGAAGCGCGAGCAAGATCATAATTTCCTCCGAATAATATAAGCGGTCTAACTACAAGAGCTTGTCCTCTCAGTCCCCGAGAGGCCAATGCCACTGCTCTTCTGCGCAGCGGTCAGACCTTCATAATAGGCCTTCTGTGACAATTTGAACTCGCGCGTGATCCCGTCGGGACCGGTTATCCAAAGTGAGGGATCATAGCTGGGATTGTTGGGCGCATAGGTATCCTTCAACGACTGCAACTGTTGCCAGTCATTAACAACGCCGTCCGCAGCGCCGGACGGGTAATTCTGTTCAATCCCGCCGCTCCCGGAAGCGTGCGAATGCCAAGTTCCTGCCACATCGGCGCTCGCCGCGAATGACATATTTACTCCCCGAGCTTTGTCATCGGAGTAAATTGAGTCTTGATAAGCCCCGTAGGTCCCGTTGGCATTGCGCACGATAATCGCGCCGAATTCAACATTGGTCCAATCATTGCCAGTCGCTGTCTCCAACGGGGTCGTCGGGCCGGACGCGCCACCAGGCAAAGAGCCCATGACATGTTTGGCGACTTGCACCGCCGCGCCGTCATCGGTCGAACAATCCTGAGTGTGCGGCGCTACGACGTGTCCTACGCCGGTACTCCCGCCGCCACCGCCACCGCCGGTAGAGCCGGAGTTACCCGTGGGTGCGTAATATGACCAATACCCGCTCATGCCCGACGTGCCGGTGTAACCATCCATCGACACAGCGGTTGGAACAGCAATCCAGAGCCACATGCCCCCGCCGCTACCGCCGCCGCCGCCGCCGCCGCCGCCGGGATTGTACCCGGGCAATCCCATGAACTCGTCCCAATAGTCGGATGACGATGTTCCACCCGCCACCAAATCAAGCTCATATTCCGATAAATGTCTCATTTTCTCGGCCCCTCTATTTGGATTTGGAATTTGTTATTAAAATTAATTAGATAGCCTGCGCTCATGCGCGACAAGGCCGATGGGCGCTAATCCTGGCTGGAGGAAAGTTGGGGAGCGCACTGGCGGGCGGGCATTTGCAATCGCGTTCTCAAAAATTGAAGCCGCCCGGCGTTGTTACGCCCTGAAGAGCTGCGTTTATGGATTCGCACGGCGGTCCACCGAAATAATGCGGGGGCCATGGACGAAAACGTCCCTCACTATCGCGAACATAGCCAATGGTGCGAACACCAGAGAACATTGCCACTTCAAACTGTACAAACCATTCATCCTTGACCAAAAAAGCTTGTACGAACCTCGTTTGACGATGCCCCCTCTCGACGCCGACGGGAGCGTCGGTTTTTAAGAGCGGCGCGTCACGCTCTCCCATCCCTTTCGGATCGAAAGCATCTAGATGCTCTCGAATCTCTTGAGGCAGATCCGTAAGGTTGCTGGCAACCGAAGTCGCTCGAATTTCCTTAGCGCAGGTTTGCGCCAAAGCAGGTTCCGCCCCAAAAGCCGTCACCAAAAGGATCGCTGAGAGAGACAATTTCATTCGAAAACTCCGACGTTGGACTAGGGACAGCCGGGACGAACAAGCGTGTAAGTCGACGACGTTGAGGAGACGGAATTATACATGCCGTTACGATTGTGATTGTCACGGCTAGTATCGTATTTTTGGTCGCCGGCAGCCGCGTTCATCTCACGCGCGATTTGATTTGCTATAAGGATAACCGAGGCCTCTGTGGATGGGCCTGCCAGTCCGGGGCTCCCCGCATGCACCAATTCATGAGCCAAAATCATGATCGGAGAGAGAGTATAGGTTGTTCCGTTGGAATTGGTTCCCGTAATAGATACAAATGGGTCCCATGTGATGTCATTTGTGATGCTATCGAAGCTAGCCTGCGGACCCGTTCCGTTCAGATTCGCCTTGACCAAATTTATGTCCACCCCGTTGTTCGCGGCCGCATCAATATACGACTTTGCGGTAGATGAGCCGGCAGCAAGCAACGCTAAAGCAGTTTTGGCCGCCTCTACGTCGGCAGGACAATCGCGGCCCTCGAGATCTACACTTGTCGACCCGCTTGCACCGCCCGGCTGGGTGCTATTTCCGCCGGTAGGACCAGTTGGGCCCCCCGCATGGGACGAGAATGCCCAATAGCCGCTCCACGAAGGCGTATTGGGCCCGCCTCCGACTGACACAGAGACTGGAACGGGCACCCAGTACCACATACCGTATCCGCCGGAGCCCCCGCCTCCGCCGCCGCCGCCGCCGCCAAACCCGTTGCCGTTATCAAAAGTCCCAGATCCGTCGGGATAGAAATCGGAAGAACTTGTGCCGCCGGCAACCAAATCAAGCTCATATTCCGACAAAAGTCTCATTTCCCGCCCCCCTCTACTCGAATGTGGAATTTGTCATGAAAATGAATTATTTAACGGCCTGAATTTGACTTGAGAATTTTAAGGCGTCAACAAAGAATCCAGTCAAGGGCTCCCACTCGCCTCCGTATAACGCGCGCCGAAGTTTGATAAGAAATCCGCCGTTACTGAGCTGGCCTAATGGCGAGAGCGGGAGAAAATGATCCGATCTGGATATATTTCTCATGAGCAGATTGAACAGCACGCGGGCGGTGCGGCCATTTGCGTCCCTGAAGGGATGGGCGTGGATCACGCCAGCATAGGCGATAACGGCGCACAACCCTGGATGACGTTCAAAATTCGCCATGACGATCAATGCCAGCCTTTGAAGCAGCGGCTCGCACAATTGCGCTGGCGGGAAAACGATCACGTTGCCGGCCTCATCAGGCCGAATGACCATGTGGCCCCGCCTGATCGCGGTACCGCCGCCCCCGACTGCGCGGTGGATCTGAAAGAGGAAATCGATGAAATGCGACCCGTCAGCAAAGATATCAGGCGTTTCGCGCCGTTCGATATGCGTTGTTGCCCGAAGTTCAATCGCTGCTTTGCGCGCGAACGCTTCTCCATCCCAAGCATTCTCGTTGCGAGTATATGCTTCGAGGGAATCAAAAAGCCTCGGAAAATCATTTCGAATTTGCGCAACATTACCGCTGCCGCGTTCTATCAAAGCCTTGATCGAGAGGTCACTTGATCGACAGGCGTTTCGGCCGGCCACCAGAATTTCCTCGTTGAGAATTTTAAGTGCGATCGAGGTTTCAGGGGTGGGCGCGAGCAGCACATGCGGTACTGCTGTTTTGCGCCCCGCTATTCGATTTCGGAAATCACCGCTCACTGATCGGGGACCGGGGCACCCAAGGGCGCTGTCATATTCCGGATCGTGTGGGGATAAATTTGTCCTTCCACGACGGAAATCACCCTGTTCGCGGCCGTAATCGATTGCGAGCGATGTGCGATTACAATGCGCGTCAAATTTATACTGGCAAGGGACTCCAGGACCATCGCTTCGTTTTGCGGATCGAGATGAGCGGTGCCTTCGTCAATAAACAGGATTTGTGGCCGGTGGTAGAGCGCTCGCGCCAAAAGAACGCGCTGCTTTTGTCCACCCGAAAGAACCGATCCCATATCGCCGATCATCGTATCGAACCGCATCGGCATCTTGTTTATGTCGTCAAAGATGCACGCGAGCCGCGCGACTTCTTCGACCCGTGCCATGTCGATATCCGGGTCGAAGAACGCGATATTGTCTGCAAGCGATCCCGCGAACAAATCATCATCCTGCGCGACCGAGCCGATCACACTCCGCGCCCTGCGCTGGTCAAACGAAGTCAACTGGCGGCCACCGACTAGCACTTCGCCATGGGTGGGGATGAACAGACCCATCATGATCTTGATCAATGTGGTCTTGCCGCCGCCCGAGGGGCCGACGAGCGCGACCATCTCGCCCGGCTCGATCTTGAGGTTTAGGCCTTGCAATACCTCCGGCTCTCCGATGCCATAACGGTAGCGAACGCTTCTGAGTTCGATTCCCCGGTTATAATCGGGCACATCGTTCGATGCCTGTTTACCGTCATTCTCGGTCCGTGAGAGCGCAATGTCCGAGATGCGGGTCAAGTGCACCTGGATGATCTTGAAGTTGATCGCTTGCTCGACCAACCGCATGCCAGCGCCAAGAAACTGGTCCTTATACGCCTGAAACGCGAAGACCATGCCAATGGAGAGCTTGGCGTCGAGCGCGAGCCGGATCGCGACATAGACAAACGCGATCTTTTCGATGGCGAGCACAAACTGCCCCATCGCGTCGAACCCGGCCGTCAAACGACCGAGTTTGACCTGAGCATTGATCGCGTCGACCTTCGTCTTTTGCCAGAGGCGCTGGCGATTGCCTTCCTGGCCGAACGCCTTGATCGCGGCTATCCCGCGCACGGTTTCGATGAAACTACTATTTTCGCGCGCGGCCGTGGTGATCGCATCAAGGTTCTTGAGGCGAAGGGCTTGGAGGAATGCCAAGCGGACCGCGATGTAAAGGGCAAGTGCCGTGACAGCTATTCCGCCCAATATGCCCGAATAGATTAACATCAAGGTCAAGGTTAGCAATGCCATCACGCCGTCTATGAAGGCGGCAATCATTCCTTGGCTCAAAAGCTGGCTGATCGGCTGCGTAGATCCGAAGCGGGAAATGATGTCGCCGACATGGCGCTTTTCAAACCACTCGAGTGGCAAGCGCACAAGGTGGCGGAACAGGTTGACGACTACCTGATAAGATAGCGAGTTGCTCAATGTCAAAAGGATGAGCGACCGCAGCCAGCTTGCCATGAAATTGATCACGGTGAGTCCGCCGAAGCCGAGCGCCAACATCAATAGCAAATCGCGATCAAAGCTCGGGAACACCGTATCGATCGAGAGTTGGAGGAAGAAAGGCGAGGCTAGCACGACGAGCTGCAACACCAGCGACAGCAGGACGACCTGCCGGATCGTCATCCAGAAGCCCGACATCGAGGACCAAAGCTGGGTTATGCCAAGCTGGGCTCGCTCCATCTTCGGCTTGAAGCTTTCCGATTTCAGGAGATCCAGCGCAACGCCGGTAAAATGACGCGACATGTCCTCTCGGGAGAGTCTCAGCGCTCCACGAGCCGGATCGTGAATATGGTAGCGCGTCCCGCGCAGGCCCGCGCTGATCTTCGTCAACACGACAAAATGATTGAGGTTCCAGTGGAGGATCGCGGGCAGCGACAGATGCGGCAGATCCTCAATCTCGCCCCGAAGCGGGTGCGCGTTGAAGCCAATATCTTCAGCAACCTGAATCACCTGTTTCAAGGTGGCGCCCTTCAGGGACATGCCATAGCGCTGGCGCAGTGCGACCAAATCGGTCTTGTAACCATGATATCCCGCGACCATCGCGACGCAGGCCAGCGCACATTCACTGCCCTCGCTTTGCGCTACGTACGGCGTCCGCCGCTTGCCGCCGAAATCCAGAAGGTCCGTCGCGGCGTTCACGACGTTCGCTTCAGTACCGCATTGAGAGGCTGGAGCAGCCACTGGAGGAAGCTCTGCCGCTCAAGCACAATATTCGCTTTCAAGGTCATCCCTGGTTGAAGCGGAACCTTGTCGCCATAGGCCGCGACCCTTTGACCATCGAGCGCCACTGTCACGCGGTATACGGCCTCTTCCAGTTTTATTGGTATCTCGCTTTCGCGCGGGTCGATTACGATGCGCGAAACCGATTGCACCTTGCCGCCGAAGCTGCCGAACCGCTGATAGGGAAATGCGTCGTAAAGGATACGGGTTTCCTGTCCGGGGCGGACGAAACCGATCGCGCGTGTCGGTGCATAAAGCTCGGCCTTGAGGCGGCTTTTGTCCGGCACAATGACCATCAAGGGCAGGCTCGGATTGGCCGTGCGGCCGATGGCCGTTTGCAGGGCCGTCACACGCCCCGAGATCGGGGCGGTTACGATATAGCCTTGCTCGCCTTCGATCTGCGCCTGTTGCTGCGCGATCGCCTCCAAATTCGATTGAATTTCCGAAACTGCTTGCGCGGATTCTGCCGACGAACTGGCGATTTGAGCGCGCGCTTGCCTGGCGTCGGCCGTGCGCGCGAATAGTTGCTGGTGGAGCCCGGCTAGCTGCTGCTGCGAACTAATAAGAGTCTGACGGCGGCGCTCGAACTCCACTTTGCTCACGAAACCGCGCTCGACGACTTTTGCGATCTGGTCGTAGAGATTCCGGTTCGATGCGACGACTTCTTCTTGCAATGCGATCTGCTCGCGCAGGCTGGCGGCTTGATCTTCCGCCGACGCCATGGCGGCTAGCAGTCTACCGGTATCGGCAGCGGCACGGCGAGACGAGAGCCCCACCTGTGACTGCGCCAGCCGTCGCCGTGCCTCCAAGGCTTCGAGGCCTCGGCTTGCGACAGTCTTGCCCGCCGCTGCCCGCCGGTCTAGGTTAATGACGGCCAGCCGATCGCCTGCCTTCACCAACTGCCCCTCGGTCGCCTGAAGTTCAGTGACCACGCCTGACTGGACGGCGACAACCTTTGCCGATGGTACGTCGGTGATCAATATTCCCGGAACGGTCTCGATCCGCGCATAGGTTCCCAGCGAGAGCCATGTTCCGGCGATGAAAATAATCGTGAACAGTACGCCGACCATAAGACGAGTCGATAACGGCTGCGATAGAACAACCTGACCGTGCAACCGCGTCTTGCGATGCTCGGCTACTTCTTCCCGAAACAATTGCGACTGAGTCACCGAAGAATCATTTGCCGTTCGCCCCTACGCGCGTGTCATAGGAAATTGAAATCAATTGGGAAAGCCAGTTAAATTCAAAATCGATCGGCCAGCGCGACCGCGGCCAGTTGCTGACAACGCAACGCGCGTCACCTCTCTGCCGCGCCGGCGCTACGATGTCGACGTGGCGCCTCGCCCTGCTCTGATCGCATCTACAAAATTTCCGAGCGGACCGCTAACGACTGATCGCAGTCATAGGCGTGCCTTGGCCGTTTCCCGACCGACCGCTTACGGGAGGAGACCAGAGAATGCGGACATTAAGAACGTCATCTCAGACGACGATCAGCCCTTGGCCTCACGCTGGCCATATTGTCCGAAGGCCGTGAGGATCAGGTTCATCTCTGTGGCATCAAGCAGCTTCGGACCACCGATCGCAAGCGTGCCGCAATAGACCGCCGCCTGTTCCTCGATTTCCTCGGCAATCGCCATCGCAACCGCAAGCTTGGGACCCAACGCGATCAGACCGTGATTGGCCATCAGGCAGGCGAAACGCCCATCGAGCGTCTTCGCCACGCCCTCGGCAAGTTGCTCGCTGCCGAATGTCGCATAAGGCGCGACCGGGACGCTTGCCCCACCACTGACCGCGACCATGTAATGAAGCGGCGGGATCTCGCGGTGTGCGCAGGCGAGGATCGTCGAATGGCGAGCGTGACAGTGCACAATTGCGTTCGCATCGGCGCGCCGCTGATACAGGCCCATATGCATCCGGAATTCGCTCGATGGCCGTGCCGATCCTTCCGCAACGCGCCCATCGCCATCGACGAACACCATGAGGTCGGGGGTCAGGCGATCGGGGGTCACACCCGATGGTGTGACGAACATGCCCGATCCAAAACGCACCGAAAGATTGCCTGACGTCCCGCGATTCAGACCCCGCGCATCAAGCGTGCGCATCGCATCGACAAGCTGCTGCCGGGCTTCGTCTTCGGTCATCGGCTCTCTTCCTTTAACGGCGTATCGCGCATAAACGCCAAGGTCGCATCATAGCTTTCAAGCTTGCCCAGCGTGCCGACGCCGAGCGCGACCTGCGCTGCGGTCGCGACGCAGAAACGCAGCGCCTCGGCGGGGCTGAGGCCCTGCGCGCGGCCCGCGATATATCCGGCGCACAGACTGTCTCCGCAACTGGTCGTGTCGACGGGATCGATCCGGTGCGCGGGAACCTGGATTTGCTCGTCGGGGAGAATGAGCAGCGCCCCCTCACCCCCCATCTTGATTAGGCAGCCGCCCGCGCCGCGCGCCATAAAACGCCGTGCGCCCTCAAGCGGATCGTCAGTCCCGGCAAGCTCACGCACCTCGGCAAGGCTCGGCATGAACAGATCGACGTGCGGCAGGAGTGTATCGAGATCGGCCTGCGCCGCTTCCGACGGTGCGATCAGGTCACACGATGTGAATACACCGCGCGCCTGCGCGTCGCGCAGCAAATCGGCCCCCTTCCCTGCCGCGCCCGGAAAGCCCACACCGCCCCAGTGGACGGCGGCAGTATGGGCAAGCGCGGCAAAGACCGCATCGGTAACAGGCGCAAAAATGCTAGCCCCCATCATGTGCCAGTTCGGACGGTCGCCGTTGGGACGGATCGGCAGGACCGTGGTCGATGTCGGCCAGTCGGGATCGATGGCGAGCAGGCTCGTATCAACCCCGGCCGCGTCGAACATCGAACGGATCAGCAGGCCTTGCGGGTCGTCGCCGACTGCCGATGCGATGCCTGTGCACAGGCCGAGCTTCTGCGCGACGAGCGCGGTGCCGCCCGCGGTGCCGGCGGGAGACAGGACGATCTTGTCGACGATTTGCCCTGCCTCGTCTTCCGGTAGCGAGACCACCGGATGAACTGTGATGTCGATCGTCGTCAGGCCAATGGCGAGCAGGTCGAGCTGCACGTCAGCCGGCCGTCGTCGCCGCCAGCGCGACCAGGACCGGATGCGGGGCGAGTTCGCCGCGCCGGGCTGCGAGCGCCAAGAAGGCGTCATCGGCTGCGGCGAGCGTCAGATCGATGTCGGCATCGGTCATCGCGGCGCATAGGAACATATTGTGCCAGGGATGCATGTAAACGCCGCGTGAGAGCAGCTCCTCCACCCAACCATAGCCGACACGGAAGTCGGGATCATCGGCGAACATGATTTGCGGCATCTGGACCGGCCCTGTCTGGCGCAGGGTAAAGCCATGCTTTGTCGCTGCGACGTCGAGCCCCGATCGCAGGCGTTCGCCAAGGCGGACCATATGTTCAAGATAATCGCTCTCGCGGATGATCCGCAGCGTCTCGATCGCCGCAGCCATCGGCACGGCCGACAACCAGAAGGATCCGGTGGCGTAAATCGAACCGGCGCCTTCGCGGCAGCTGTCCGAGCCGAGCAACGCCGAGATCGGATGGCCATTCGCGAAGCATTTGCCCCATGCGCTGAGATCGGGCCGGATGCCTAGTTTGCTCCAGCTGCTGCCGCGCGCGAGGCGGAAGCCCGCGCGGACCTCATCGACGATCAGCATCGCCCCGGTCTGGTCGCAAAGTTCGCGTGCGCGGCGGGCGTAAGCCGGTTCCGGCGCTTCTTGGTCGATGAACGCGTCGTGGCGAAAGGGTGAGGCGAAGATTGCGGCAAGATCGTCGCCCGCGTCACGCACAGCGGCTTCGAGGCTCGCAACGTCGTTATAGGCATAGGTGCGGACATGCGCGCGATCTTCCGCGACCGTGCCCGCCGGGATCGGCGTGCACCAGGGCGCGGCGCCATGATAAGCGCCCTTGGCGACGAGCACGATCCGCTTGCCCGTTTGCGCGCGCGCGCTGCTCATCGCCATCGTCGTCGCGTCGGTGCCATTTTTGCAGAACATCGCCCAGTCGGCATGATCGACCATCGCAACCAGCGTTTCGGCAAGCTCGACCAGCAGCGGCGACGGCCCGGTGAGCGTGTCGCCGAGCACCGCCTGTGCCTTTGCGGCGGCATCGACGCGCTCGTCGCGATAGCCGAGTAGGCTCGGCCCATAGGCGCACATATAATCGAGATAGCGATTGCCATCGGCGTCCCAGATATAGGCGCCCTCGGCTTTGCTGAAAAATTGCGGGAAGCTGTCGGGCAGCATTCGCACCGATTCATGTCCGTACATCCCGTTCGGAATGACTTTCAACGCGCGCGCACGCAGCGCGGCATCCTTTACTCGGCTCATATCCATCTCGCTTGCTGGTCAGAATTTCAGGATTGCCTGGACGCCATAGGTCGCCGGATCATTATAGTTGATCTGGTCCATGGTCACGACAGGCGACACATAGGTGACGAAGCGCGTGCCGGTGACATTCTTTCCCCACAGCGCGAGTTCCAGATTCTCGTCGGCCGACAGCCACGACAGCCGGACATTCGCTGTGCCATAGGGTTTTACCCGATTGGCATGAACATTATCGGGTGTGAGGAAGGTTTCCGACTGGAGGCTGCCGTCGACGCGCAACCGCAACGCACTATCGCCCGGCAATGGCTGAGTGAGCGAGACGCCGGCCGAGATCGCGATTTCAGGCGCGTTGACAAGCTTGTTGCCCGAATAATCGTCGGCCGCCAGCGCAGTGAAATCCTTGTATCGTGCATGGAGAAAGCTTGCGTTGACGAAGGCGTTGAAATTGCGCGACGGCTGCGCCTGCAACTCGACTTCGGCGCCATAAAGCTCGGCATTGCCCGCGTTCAGCTTGCGCTGGACGGGCAATACCCCCGACGTGTCGAAAACGAACACCTGCAGGTCGCGATAGTCATAATAAAAGGCTGCAGCATTGAAACGCAGCGCGCGGCCAAGCAGGTCGCTCTTGAAGCCTGCCTCGTACGCGTAGAGCTTTTCCGAGCGGAACGGCTGGAGCTGCGCAGGGTCGCTAGACGATCCGCCAGCGAAGCCGCCGCTGTTATAACCCTTCGACGACGACGCGTAGAGGAGCAGGTCGTCGGTTGCCTGGAACGACAACGCAGCGCGCCACGACAGATCCTTGAACGTCTTCGAACCATTGAAATCAAGCACCGGCACGACGATCACATCGTCGAAGAAGCTGCGGAAATCAAAATCGATGCTGTCGACCGAATAGCGCAGACCACCGGTCAACGTCAGCCGGTCGGTCACCTTGACATCGGCCTGCGCAAAGGCGGCCCAGCTTTCGGTTTTCTGCGTATAGGGATAGGCGAAATTGCCGATCGAATTGACCGGGTCGAGCGTACCGAGCAGGTCGGCGGGATCGCGGAAGACACGGAGAATGTCAAACGCGCTTTCGGTGACGAGCTTGTCGTGGAAATAATAGCCCCCGACGATCCAGTTGACCGTTTCGCCATCGCGCGACTGAAGGCGCAGTTCCTGGCTATATTGCTGCGGCCGGTCGATATAAGTCGCGGTCAGCACATTGTTCGGGCTGGCATCGGTATCCTCGACCGTGCTGCGGCGGACCTGCTCATAAGCGCTGATCGATGTGAGCGTGACGCCGCCCATGTCGATGCTCGCAGTCAGCGAGGCGCCGAACACATTGACGCGCTCCTGCCCCTCGATGTCATAGTCGCCGGCATTGAGATCGCCATCGGTGTCGGCATAGCCAAGGCCGTCAAGCGGCACGCCGTCGGCGAAATTCGGATTGCCCGCAAAATCGATACCCGACCCGCGATGCTGGAATTGCCGCGCGCCGCCGCGGTTCTGACCGCCGTGCACGATCGCCCGGACCAATATGTCCGAGTTCGGCGTAAAATCGAGGATCGCGCGCCCCGCCCACATATCGAGGTCGTTGAGCTTGTTTCCGGTCACCCGGTTGAGGAGCCATCCGTCGCGGCGCAAATATGTGCCTGCGACGCGTGCCTTCAGCACATCGCCGACGATCGGACCGCCAACGCCGCCCTCGACCTGAACCTCATTGAAGCGACCATAGGATAGCGCGGCATTACCGGTGAATTCGTCGGTCGGCTTGCGCGACGAGAAACGGATCGCCCCCGCGGTGGTGTTGCGGCCGTACAACGTTCCCTGCGGCCCCTTCAGCACTTCAATGCCGTCACTATCGAAGACGTTGAACAGCTTGCCGGCATTTGCTCCAAGGAAGACATCGTCGACATAGACGCCGACCGCACCCGTCGTATTCGAATTGAAATCGCCGATGCCGACACCACGCAGGAACAGCGATGTTGTCGTTGCGGATGTGCCGGCCTGAGACGACAAGCCCGGAACGAGGATAGACAGATCACGCGGATCGCGAATGCCCACTTCGGCGAGCGCCTCGCCGCTGATCGCGGTGATGCTGATCGGCACATCCTGAATATTTTGCGAGCGCCGCTGGGCGGTGACGACGATGTCACCAATCCCTTCCTGTTGGGCGGCGGCAGCTACGGGGGAAGCTTCATCCGACTCCTGCGCCGCCGCGACTGCGGGGGCCAAAGCCAGCACCGAGACCGAAATCATTGCAAAACTGCGTTTCATCGACTTCCCCTTCTCCATTTTCGGATATTTATCCGGTTTAGAGAGCAAGAGGCCGCAAATGAGTCAAGGAAATTTCACATTCCCGACTTCCAAATCGGATAAAAGGTTGATTTGTTTTCTGCCATCGGTGATGCATGAAGGCGTGAGGAGCACGCATGACCATAGGTGAAATAACCCGCGCCGAGATCCGCCGCCCCGCGCAAAAGCGCAGCCGGGCACGGTTCGAAGCGATCCTCGACGGGGCCGAACGGCTGCTCGAGACCTTGCCTCCCTCCGCGATCAGCATCCATGCGATCGCTGCCGACGTCGGCATCTCGCCGCCATCAATCTATCATTTCTTTCCCGAACCGAACTTGGTGTTCAGCGCGCTGGCCGAGCGCTATCTGAAGCGATTCGAAGCCGGGGTGCTGACCGAAGTCCCACAAAACGTTGAGAGCTGGCAGGATTTGCAGACGCTGCAATATCGCGCCGGGCAAAAATGGTTCAACGACCACCCGGCTGCACGCCAGGTCCTGCTCGAAGGCCCGGCATGGTCTTCCGACATCCGCCTCCAGGATCTCGACAGCAATTTCGTGACGGCGGGACGCAGCATCGAGTTGATGACGCAAATGTTCGTGATGCCCGAAATTCCCAACCTGCATGACCGGCTCGTCGAGGTAATCGTGATCAATGATGCGATCTGGTCGCTCTCGATCCACCGCCACGGACTGATTACCGACGAGATGGAGGAACAGGCGCGCCGTGCACGCATCGCCTATTCACGGACATTTCTTCCCGAATATTTGCCGCTGCGCGCCGACTGGAAGACCGCGCCTTGACCGCTCCGCTGTCGCCGGTCACCGGCCGGACGCTCACTACCTCGATTTTGATCGGCTCGTGCGCGCTGCTCGTGCTCGGCGTTCAGCCCGTTCTGCTCGGCGCGATGGTCGAGGAAGGCCGCATTGCCGAAGCGCAGGTCGGCAATCTGGTCACGATCGAAATGCTCGCGATGGTTCTCGGCTCGCTTGCGGGGATCGGGCTGCTCCGCAAAATGGGCGCGCGCGTCGTGATCGGCCTTGCGGGGCTCCTCCTCGCCGCCATGAATCTCGCGATGACGAGCCAGTCGGGCATCGCAATCCTCTCATCATTGCGCGGAATGGCGGGACTCAGTGAAGGCGTGCTCGTGGCGTCCGCGCTTGTCGCCATTTCGCGCGTGGCGCGGGTCGAGCGCGCCAGCGCCATCTTCTTGGCTGCCCAGACATTGTTGCAGGCCGTTGTTGCGGCCACGCTTCCGTTTATCGTCGCCGGCAGTTCACGGACTGACACGGCGCTGCTGGCTCTCGCGATCGCCGGGGCAATCGCCGCGGCGGCCGCCTTGTCGCTTCCGCAGCATCTTGAACCGGCAGCCCCGGACAGCGAACGCGGCGCGCTGACGCCGGCAAGCCTCTCCGCTCTTTTGGGCGCAGGCCTGTTCCTCGGTGCGATCGTCTCGGTCTGGAGCTATTTCGGCCTCTGGCTCATCCACTATGGATATCCACCGACCTTCGAAGGTACCGCCATATCTTTATGCCTCGTCGCGCAGGTGATCGGCGCACTGACCGCGGCACGCTTCGGCGAGCGATTGCCGAACCGGCATACCATTTCGGCTTGCGCCCTCACCGGTGCTCTGCTGATTGCGCTCTTCTTCGCAGGCCGTGGCAACTCGACCGCGATCCTCGCTGTGAGCATGGCTTTCGGCTTTGTCTGGCTCTTCACCCTTCCCTTCTTCGCCGGATGGCTGATCGAAATCGATCCGGGCCGCCGTGCTGTCCTTTACCTCACGGCTTTTCAACTCGGGGGGGCTGCATTGCTCCCCTCGCTCGCGGGCATCGCCGTTGGCAGCTATTCGGTAGATGCAGCATTGATTTTCAGCGGCGCGATATTCCTTATATTGGCGGCAGTAACTTTCTTGGGCAAGGCCACAATCCGGCGCTAGGGTCAGGACCCATTGATTTGCGGTGACGGCTGTGATTCAGGCTTGGGTGAGGAGCCTGAATGATGAGTGATTTGTATTGGCTGACGGACGAGCAGATGGCGCGTCTTCAGCCGTATTTTCCGAAGAGCCATGGCCGCGAGCGGGTCGACGATCGACGGGTTTTGAGCGGGATCATCTTCGTCAACCGCAATGGGCTGAGGTGGCGCGATGCGCCGAGGGAGTATGGCCCGGCGAAGACGCTTTATAATCGCTGGAAGCGGTGGAGCGACAAAGGCATCTTCATCCGCATGATGGAGGCCTTGGCGACACCTCAAGCGCCCGAGCGCAAGACGATCATGATCGATGCGACCTATTTGAAGGCACACCGCACGGCGTCCAGCCTTGGGGTAAAAAAGGGGGTCCGGGACGCCTGATCGGCCGTACGAAGGGCGGTATGAACACCAAGCTTCATGCCGTGACCGATGGGAATGGCCGCCCGATCAGCTTCTTCATGACCGCCGGGCAGGTCAGCGATTACACTGGCGCAGCCGCTTTGCAGGGCAGTCTGCCCAAAGCGCAATGGATGCTCGCCGACCGGGGCTATGATGCCGACTGGTTCCGCGATGCCTTGCAGGAAAAGGGCATCACGCCCTGCATCCCGGGCCGGAAAATACGGAACAAGACCGTCAAATACGACAAGCGCCGCTACAAACGCCGCAACCGCATCGAGATCATGTTCGGCCTCCTCAAGGACTGGAGACGGGTCGCAACACGCTACGATCGGTGCCCGAAGGCCTTCTTCTCCGCCGTCGCCCTCGCCGCTACCGTCATCTTCTGGCTCTGATCAATGAGTCCTGACCCTAGGCGGCGCGCGGTCTCGATGTTGACCAGGCTGGCCATCATTCACAGCGCGCGGGTTAAATAAAAATCGAGATCAGCCCACAGGCCATGGATCTGTCGAAGCGCCTCGTCGAACCTTTGATGAAACTCAGCCGCGTCTTACTGCTCCAGGGTTGCCCAACCCGAAAGTGAATGGTTGTCACCAATCGTACAATCGCCGTCCGCATCAATGAGTATGCCGCCGGGGGTCCCCGGCAGTCAGTCTCTGCCGCGCCAAAAGTACACTGTCGCACCTATGCCCAAAGGGCATAGACTTCGGAGACAAGGCATTGGACGGGAATTTTGATTTGGCGGTAATAGTTGCGAGCACACGCGCGACACGGGGGAACCGATGATATTGAGCAAGGCAATTGTGGCAATGAGCCTGCTGGCCGTGGCATCCGTTGCCTCCCCGGTCCAACGCGCCCGCGAGGCCGGCGTCACTATCGGCGTTCTTCCCAGCGGCCCGCTCAATAGCATCACCGATGTTGACGGGGTCGAAGTTGGCCACGTCACGATCGAGGAAGGCAAGGATATCCATACCGGCGTCACGGCGATCCTGCCGCATGGCGGCAATGTCTTTCGTTCGCGGGTTCCCGCCGGTTTCGTGGCGTTCAACGCGTTCGGCAAGTTTGTCGGCTCCACACAGGTCGCCGAACTCGGCGAGATCGAAACACCCATAATGCTGACCAACACGCTCAACGTCCCCGAAGCCGCGGCCGCCGCGATCGAATGGACGCTGGCCCGGCCGGGTAATGAGGCGGTCCGGTCGGTCAACGCCGTGGTTGGTGAAACGAACGATGGTGTACTGAACGACATCCGCCGACGCCGCGTCACAGCCGCCGACGCCCGGCGCGCGATCGACGGAGCGAAAGGCGGCGCGGTCGAGGAAGGGTCGGTCGGTGCCGGCACTGGCACGGTCGCCTTCGGGTTCAAGGGCGGGATCGGCACGGCATCGCGCCGACTGTCGAGCGCGATGGGCGGATGGACCTTGGGGGTCTTGGTGCAAAGTAATTATGGCGGCGTCCTGAATATTGCAGGTGTACCGGTCGGCATCAAGCTGGGCCGTCACGCCTTCGCAGGCGGAAGCGACCGCGACACCGCGGACGGTTCGGTCATCGTGGTCATTGCCACCGACGCGCCGCTTTCCGACCGCAACCTGCGCCGCATCGCCGAGCGCGCGTTCATCGGGATTGGCCGAACAGGATCGTCGTTTTCAAACGGGTCGGGCGACTATGCGATTGCCTTTTCGACCAACCCCGCGGTGCGCCGCGAGGAGGGCAGCGCGGCGACGGCGGAAATCGCCGACCTTCGCAACGAGGAACTTTCGCCGCTGTTTCAGGCCGTGGCCGAATCGACCGAGGAAGCTGTCGTCAACTCTCTCTTCGCCGGAAAGACAGTCGAGGGCCATCGGGGCCGGGTGCAGCGGCTACCGGTGGAGACAATATTGCCCTGGCTGACTGCTGGAGACCAGTGACGGCTCCGCCAAGGGACCTAGGGCCTCCTTGTCGCGCGCAGCAGACGACCCGGAGCGCCAACACGCTGGCCGGCTTCGAATGCCGGCTGCCCATTTACTAGCACCATGTCAAAACCTTGCGCCGGCGCAAATGGGTCGAGGTAGCTCGAGCGCGCTTTCACCCGTTCGGGGGCAAACAGGACGAGATCCGCCTTTGCCCCCGGCCGCACCGTTCCGCGATCGGCGATCCGGAGGATCCGCGCAGGGAGCGCAGTCGCTTTGTGAACCGCCTGCTCGATCGGGAGCCTGCCGCTGTTCACAACATATTGCTCGATCAACTTGGCATACGTGCCGGTTGCCCGCGGGTGGCGCATCCCAGGACCGCCGTCGGTCGAGATCGCGACATGAGGATCGAGAACGAGAATATCTTGTAGCGCGTCGTCCATGGTGAAATGCGCGCCGGAGGCGCCGCCAGGGCCGATCTTAATCAGGAAATCGGCATAGTGGAGCCTCGCCTCCTGCGATGCTTGAGCAAGTGTCTTTCCCGCATAAGGAGCGGTGCCGATCAAGAGCGCTTCTGGCCCGCCGCGCCGGGTCATTCGCGCGACGAGGTGATCGCGCAATCCCTGCCGTCGCTCCGCCACGATGGCGCCGTAATCGCTGGGCGGCAAAGCCCATTTGGGGAAGAGCAGCGCAATGCCGGTATAGCCGGCACTGTATGGATAGGCGTCGGCGGTCAGATCGATGCCGGCACGGCGTTTGGCGGCGATATAGTCGAGCAATTGGCGAGCGCGGGCTTCGCCTTTGCCAAACACCACTTTCAGGTGCGAAATGTGCGGCCGACCGGGGCGCGCAGACGCAATGAGCTCCTCGATCGAGGCTTCGATTTCGTCGTCATTTTCGGATCGCATATGGCTCATGACCACGCCGTCGTGACGGGCAACGGTCTGGCCGAGGCCGGCAAGTTCAGCGCTTGTGGCATAAATGCCCGGAACATACTCCAGCCCGTAGGAGATCCCGAAGGCGCCAGCGGTCAGCTCGCGGTCAAGCTCCGCGGCCATTCGAGCCAGCGCAGCATCGTCAGGCTGGCGCACCGAGTCCGGGATACCGGAGGCGCGGCGCAGCGTGCCGTGGCTCGCCAGGACCGCAACATTCAACGATAGAGCCGCGCGATTGGCAGCCGTCAGCCAAGTTTCAAGATTCAGATCGTCACTAATGCGGGGGCCAGCGCCGTCCACGCCAAGCAGGATGGTCGTCACGCCCATGGCGAGGAAGGCATCGTAGGATTGCTCCAGCGGATCGCCATGCGTGTGGGTGTCGATAAATCCAGGCGCGAGCACGCGCCCGTCGCCGGGAACAGCGCGCGCGCCGCGCGGGACGGTACCCCCCGGCGGCAAGATAGCCACCACACGATCGCCAACGACGGTCACGTCGGCACGGCGCGGTTCGGCCCCGGTACCGTCGACCAACAGGACATCTCGAAAATAGATCGACGGGTCGGCCCGCACGGCGGCAAGAACCGGCAGGTTGGTCAAGGCGCACCCGGCGACCGCCCCGCCAACGAGTTGGCGTCGCGTGATGTCACCCACCATGAAACTCTCCCTTGTCCGTGTTAGGGCAAGACTGCCTGAATGGGCGGGCGAAAGCAAACAGATGGTCGCGCACCGAACATCCTCGCTAGGCAATATTTGGGATTATCGATGTGCGCTGGACGGCGCTCGGACGCTGATTCTGGCCGGTTTGAGACGGTCCGCTTTTAGGGGGCTAACAGAGAGAGCGGACGTTCCGCCACGAGTTAGAGCGCTCGCTCTCTAGGATATCGCGATTTGCAGATTAGACTTCGATACCTTTCGCCAGGGTCAATGCATCTTCAACATCGACGCCGAGGTATCGCACCGTATTTTCAATCTTGGTGTGTCCGAGCAGAATCTGCACGGCACGCAAATTTCCGGTCGCCTCGTAAATGATCGACGCCTTTGTTCTGCGTAAAGAATGCGTCCCGTAGTCATCGCTTCGGAGTCCAACCAAGGTGACCCATTCGTCGACAAGACGCGCATATTGTCGCGTGCTCAGGTGCGCTGAATGATCGACGCGGCTCGGGAACACTTACCTGCCGCGGATCTTAACGCGGCGCGTTTATCATCGGCCAGGACAAGCATACGTGGCGCGACGAACGCGCGGCGGAATCTGCGACCGATTGCAGTGGTTAAGCAGAATCGCCTGCTGCTTGGTCAACGACCCAGTCGCGAAAAAATCGTGTTTTCGCCGGGAGGGACCCACGACGATGCACCAGCCAGTAGCCCCCCTCTTCCTCGACCCGGATCGGAAAAGGCATCATCAGCTGCCCGCTGGTTATCTCGGCGGAAAAAAATCGCGGCGTCACTAGCGCAACACCGTTCTGCCGAATGGCAGCAGCTACTTCGTTGGCCTGCATGCCAAGATCGCAGATCGGAGAGGTAGAGGCACCCGGCTCCGTCCCCGCAACAGCCAGCCATTGCTCCCACCAAGTTTCGCGACCGAATCTGGGTTTGTTTAGTATATCGGCAATCTCGGATAAATTGCCGGAGGCGACGAGCGAAGGCGAACACATCACGGTGAAATCGCTCTTAAACAGCATCCTCGCATCGCATCCCGACCAGGTGCCCATTCCGCTCCGTATGGCCAGATCGAATTCGCCGATTACATCACCAATCTCGACCGACGTGTCGAGCCGAAATGCTATATCGGGTCGTAGCGCTCGAAATAGACCGAGACGCGGAACCAGCCAGTGCGATGCGACGGTCGGAAGCGCACTGATCGATATTCGTTTTCCTGTCTCTGCGGCCATTCCAACAGCCGTCGAGCGGATGAGGTCGAACGCTTCGGTTACAGCAAGTGCAAGCCGCTCTCCCGAAATGCTGAGTTCTATATGCCGTCCGTGGCGCCGAAAAAGTGCCTGCCCTAGCTCGTTTTCAAGCTGCTTCACCTGATAGCTGACCGCTGCCTGCGTCATCGACAATTCTTCGGCTGCCCTCGTGAAGCTACCGTGGCGCGAAGCCGCTTCAAATGCCCTAAGCGCAGTAAGCGATGGCAGACGTGCACGAGAGTTTTTCATAAACTGGCTTTGGGTTGGAGCGATATAATGGCGTTGTCAATATTGGGCACGTGCCCTCTATTTCGTTTCATCGAAACAATTGTGGCCCGCCCAAACAAAACGAAGGAGCTTGATAATGGATATCGTCGATCTAGCTGCCTTCGCCATTCCGCTTGCGACAGCGTGCGCTGTTCCGGGTCCTACCACGATGATGCTTGTGGCGCGGGTCACCGCCCAGGGCACAAAGGGCATCGGTCTCTTCTGCGTCGGGCTCGTCATCGGCGACATCCTGTGGCTCGGGATCGCGACGGCAGGAGCTTCCGCCCTGGCAGCTTCTGCAGCTCCCGTCTTCGAAGCCATTCGCTGGTTGGGCGCCGCGTACCTCTTTTATGTCGCGTGGCAGCTCTGGTCGGCACCAGCCGACGGCGAGCAGGTTCCGCGAGATCGCGATCAGCAAGCGCCCCACTTGTTACTGGCAGGGCTGCTTCTGGCACTTGGAAACGCGAAAACAGGTATCTTTTATGTGGCTCTCGTGCCCACTTTCCTCCCGCTCGAACACATTACCTTGGCCGATGTCGGCACATTGTCGGCCGTCGTCGTAGCAATCTACGGCAGCGTGTTGGGCGCTTATGTGTTGGCCGCTACGCGAACTCGTCGCCTATTTCTTGATACAGCGGCACGAAGACGGCTGAACCGCGTCGCAGGTGGGGTGATCGCGATCAGCGCCCTATTCGTGGTCTCAATCTAAAGCTGATATTGGAGAAGTTCGTGACCTTTGAATCCACCAAATTCGCCATGAGCATTTGCGTCAAAAGGGGCGGGCTTATGGCTGCAGCAGCGCTGCTAGCGATGGTAACGTCGGCCGAAGCCTCTGATGGAACAGTGGCGGTACATGCAGGCCGGCTTCTCGCGGATCCAGCGACCGGGATTGTGCTTCATGATCAGACTGTCCTCGTTCGCGACGGACGCATCGTTTCCGTGACATCGGGATATTCGCTGCCGAACGATGCTAAACTAATCGATCTTAAAAATGCATTCGTGCTGCCCGGACTCATCGACAGTCATGTGCATCTTACGGATGAGTTCGGTCCCGGGTCGCGCCTCCAAGAGGTAACGCGAACGACGTCGTTGCAGGCATTATTCGGCGCGGCAAACGCCGGGAAGACCCTGAGAGCGGGGTTCACGACGGTCGCCGATCTGGGAGCCAGAAATGAGGCGATTTTCGGGCTACGCAATGCAATTGAGGCGGGTTTCGTCGCGGGACCGCGCATCGTCGCCGCGGGATCGGCGGTCACCCCGCATGGCGGTCACGCGGATTCGAACGGTTTCGCGCCCGCCGTTATGGATGCAATCAGGCCAGGTTCAGTATGCTCCGGGGCTGACGACTGTCGGCGTGTCGTCCGCGAACAGGTTCGGCAAGGGGCCGACATCATCAAGGTGACCGCGACGGGGGGAGTTCTCTCGGACACCTCCGCAGGATTGGGCCGCCAGTTTATGTCCGCCGAACTTGAGGCGATCGTCGATGCTGCTCATAGCATGGGCCGACGAGTCACCGCCCACGCGCACGCCGCCGAGGGGATCAAGGCATTTCTTCAGGCGGGGGGCGACTCTATCGAGCATGGGACATATCTTGACAGCGAGGCGATTGCCCTTGTTCGTTCGACGAAGGCGTTTTTGGTGCCAACCTTGCTTCCTGGCTCAGCAATGGCTGCCGAAGCGCGGCGAGAAGGTACCTATCTCTCACCAGCACAGATAGCGAAGGCGCGGCAAGCCGGCGAGCGCGTTGCCAACCTTGGGCGCCGCCTTGCCGGGACCGGCGTGAAGATCGCCTTCGGGTCCGATTCGGGCGTAACTCCCCACGGCCAGAATGCGAAAGAATTCTCCTTGATGGTGGCAACCGGCTTCACTCCGCTTCAGGCTATCCAAGCGGCAACGGTGGGTGCTGCGGAGCATCTCGGCCTCAACGAGGAGATCGGGCGAGTCGCCGCTGGTCGAGCAGCCGACTTGATCGCCGTCAGGAACGACCCCATTGTCGATGTGGAGGAACTCGAGCGCGTGACATTTGTCATGAAAGGCGGGCAGGCCGTCGATCTTGAGAGAAACTGACGGCTCTTGCCTATCGATTTGTAGGTGGTCGCAGCGGCTGTGCGGAGATTCAGGCTCTGACGACGTCGATGAGAACGATAACTGGCGCATGCGAAAAGCCGGATCGGTTTTTATGGGGAACTAAAAACCCTATGCCGAACATCAACTCTATAGACCGCGAACATATGGTATAGTCTCCAGACGGGAGTTATACGTTAATCGAAGCCGAGTTCGGCTATTAGTTCGACGGGGCGTAGCTAAAACCATGACATACTCAAATCCAATTGAACTTTATCGGTCGTTGAGATGGGTTTGGTCGGCAGATACAGCAAGTCCCTCCTCGATCTGGTCAAACGAAAATCCGGCCAAGAACCATTGCAGCGTCACGGCGTTGATTGTGCAAGATCACTTCGGTGGAGATATTTTGACCACAAAGACAGCGGGTGGTACCCATTTTTACAATCTTGTCGGAGGGCAGCGGTGGGATTTGACTATCAGTCAGTTTGCTGAACCAATTGCTTTTGACGATACGCCGACGAACCGGGCTGCAGCGATGGCAGACACTACCATAGAGAAATATCGAACGGTCGTAGCGAGACTTGACGCGATCTCAAGATGACTTTCGACTCCACGGAAGCGCGCGACCACAGCCGCATAGAGGCGGGTTTGCCCGTGGCGAGGAAGGTGTCGGCGAGCTTGTCATATCGGGTTGGGATGCATCGGAAGTGTTTGAACTTGCTCAAGAAGTGCTCGACATGATTGCGCTGGCGACAGACCGTTTTGCTTAAGCAGGCCTTCCAATTGCGGTTGGATTTGGCCGGGATGTTGAAAACTGCTCGTTGCGCCTCGATCAGATCACGGATGATGCTGCCGCCGTAAGGCTTGTCGCCGAACACGATGTTGCGGGGTGCGAGTCGGCCTAGCAGCGCAAGTGCGGCAGGCGCGTCGTGGGCCTGCCGCCCTCACGCCGAGCCGGACTGGCAAGCCTTGCGGGTCGACGACGCAAGGAGCTGGACCGTGAGGCCGCGCGGCGAGCAACCGAGACAATGACCTCCCTCTCCCCTTTGCCGTCGCGGCCTGCTGGTACGCCCGGATGAAAGTGCTGTCGATCGTCTGGATGTCGCCATCGTAGGCCGCCGTGATCGCATCAATCAATGAGCAAGACGGCCATCTGATGGCTTCGGCCGCCGGCGCTGAAAATAGCTGAAAGGGTAAGGTTGCTTGACCGGACGATCAAAACTACGCTTTTGTAGCGGGCATGATGAATATCGCTTTTCTGGATTGCGGCAATTGATGTCAGACCAAAACGTCCTTGCCTGGCCTCGTGTCGATTCAGCCTACCTTGCAGGCCAGTTCCGGCGCTGGCGGATTCTCAACCGTATCAAGCAGGAACATGCCGCAGAGTTATTCGGTGTGAGCCAGAGTACGGTATCTCGCTGGGAAGCGGGGCAGCAATCCATTTCCGCTCGGGAAGGTGAGAAAATGGCGACGCTATTTGCCGCGGGGCTTAGCGGTGCCGCCGAGGCAGCGCTGGCGCGACTGGTCGAGGAGAGCGCGAGACCGATCCACCTCATTTGTGATCTTACCCATCGCCTGCTGGCATGCTCTTCGCCCCGCGCCGCTGAATTCGGATTGCTATGCGAACATCTGAAGGGGCGCTCAATGTGGCGCTATGCAACGCCCGAAATCGCGCAGACGGAACGGCAACTCAGCGCGTCCGGTTGGCACGAATTGCCCGCGCCCTCCCCGATTGAGTTCGATCCGGGGATGAATCATTCCAAAGCCGTACCAATCAGAAAAGGACGATGCCGTTGGACGCGGTTTTCACTCGCTGACGGCAATGGGCTCAGGCTGGTCGAAACTTTGGAAGGCTAATTTATCTCGTCAATCCATGACGCCAATTCACCCAGGTGGGCCAGTTCCCGGAATTGCAACTCCTCATCTGGGCCAGCTGATTTCTCATGTGACCATGCAAGCGGGTGGGGGATATGCGCAGCCCATGCACCCGCGGCGAGCGCTGGCAAGACATCGGACCGCATGGAGTCGCCTGCCACCATGACGGTGGCCGGGTCTTTGGCATGTTTCGCCAATATCCGCGCGAAAGCTGCCGGTGTTTTGTCGCTGACGATCTCGATCCCGGAAAACAGGCCCTCAATGCCGGACGCCGCGATTTTGGCTTCCTGATGAAGCAGATCGCCTTTGGTCAGCATGATCATCGCTCCACGCGTAGCAATATCTTCCAGCGCATCTCGGACGCCGTCAAACAATTCTACAGGATGACTGAGCAACTCGCGCCCGGCAGCAAGGATTCGCGCGACGACCGTTGCGGGCAAACCGGAACCACCCAATGCAATGGCTGTCTCAATCATCGATAGCGTGAAACTCCGAGCCCCGTAGCCATATACTGCCAGGTTTGCGACGCCGATGTCGTCCATCTTTGCGCGTACTTGAGCCGGATCCGCAAATGGCGCCAGCGCGTCCATGAACGCAGCCTCGGCAATACCGAAATGCTTCTCATTGTGCCAAAGGGTATCGTCGGCATCGAGGATGATGGTCTTGATTTTCATGGCAGAATTGTATGCGACCTTGATAGTTTGAGGCTATGGGTAAAATATGCATGGGTCCAAACTCAGCGGTGACCGAAATTATTCGTTGGGAACGGCTCCGGCCCTGCCTCCCAACGATGCGCCATTCTACGCTCATCAGACATGGAGACTTTGGCCGATTCCGGTCAGGCAGCTTTAGAGCGAAGATCCGAGATAGCCGACATTCCGTTGGATCAACCGGCGACGACGTAAAGAGACCAGTTGGGGACGTTGCCGGGATGGCCGCGCCTATGACCGTCGTGCGAGTGGCGCCGAAGCGAGCGCAAAAAGCGTCCTTCAGCTGAGAATCGAACGCGTGCCAGATGAACATATTTCCTCGTCGAGCTGACTGATTTGACGCGAGACGACGCCTGGTTGCCACCATTCTTGGTCCTACTAGTCAGCAAGCTGCGGACGAGCTTCAACAATGCTTGACGAATGATCGCAGTTCAGCGTTGCTAATGCGACTGCTTCTCATTAGTTGGCGACAGACTCGTTTAACAACGTCAGGGGAATATCAAGTGAGAACCGCGCGCATCGCCCTGCTTCTCGGCACAATGCTGGCTGCCAGCGGCGCCTTCGCCGCCGAAGCAGTCTCGGCCGATATCGAGGATCAGGACCAGATCGTCGTCACCGGATATGCGGGGACCAAGACCGATACCGCGCTCGTCGAACTACCTCAGCCGATCAAAATCATCACCGCCGACCAATATGAAGCGCAGGGCGCGATTAGCATCAGCGACACCGTGAAATATGCCGCCGGCGTACTCGCCAACCCTTATGGTCGCGACTCCCGCGTCGATGGTTTCAACGTCCGCGGCATCGACGCGCTGCAGTTTCGCGACGGGATGCGCGACATCTTCTCCTTCTATGCCAGCATCGCGTCGGACCCCTATAATTTCGACCGCGTCGAAATCGTCCGCGGCCCGGCGTCGGTGCTGTTCGGTCAGGGGTCGATCGGCGGCCTGGTCAACCTGGTGTCGAAAAGCCCCGGCTTTGAGACGCAAGGCGAAGCGAGCCTCGTCTATGGCAGCTATAACCGCAAGGAAGTGCTGGCCGACGTCAATCTCGCGCTGTCCGACAGCTTCGCGATTCGCGCCGTCGGCCGTGCCCGCGACGCCGATACTTATGTCGACCATGTCCCCGACGACCGCGTGATGTTCGCCCCCTCGCTGCGCTGGAAGCCGACCCCCGACACCGACGTCGTCCTCACTGGTCTCTATCAGGAGGACGACACCGGCTCCACGTCGCAGTTCCTGCCTATCGTCGGCACCTTCCGCCCCAACCCCGGCGCACCGGGACAGCTCGATCGCTATACCTTCGTCGGCAAGCCTGGCTGGGACCGCTATGCGGGCCGCTCGCTACAGGGCATGGCCAGCGTCACGCATGATTTCTCAGACGCGGTGCGGCTCAGCCTCAAGGCGCGCTACATCGACAGCGACCTCGAATATTTCACTCATTATGTGGACAGCTACACCAATCCCACCGATCCCTTTTCGGTTTATGGCACTGACCGCCGCACCATCGGCCTTTATGCCGACGCCAGCGATGCGCGGATGAACGTCTTTTCGACCGACAATAATCTCCAGTTCAACTTCAACACCGGCGCGAACATCGAGCATAAACTGCTCGTCGGCGTCGATTACAGCTGGAACAAGGTCGGCAAGCGGGGCGTGTTCGGGTTTGAAACGATCGACCTGTACGATATCGATTATGACGCGCTGCTGACCTACGACCCGACCGGCCCTTTCGCCTATGACTCGCAGAAACAGCTTGGAGTCTATGTCCAAGACCAGATCCGCTTCTTCGACCGCGTCTCGGTCGTCCTTGGCGCGCGGCGCGACCGCGTCACCTCATCGGCGGGGAACAAGGACAATGCGACGACTTTCCGCGCCGGCATCATCGGCGACATTGGCGCGGGCTTCTCGCCGTTCGTCAGCTATACCGAGAGCTTCCTGCCGGTCGCCGGGCGCAACGAAAATCCCGACGGCAGCGTTGGCGATCCGTTCAGACCACAGACCGGCGAGCAATGGGAAGCCGGGGCCAAATGGAACCCGCGTCCCGGCACCCTCGTCACCGTCACCGGCTTCCGGATCAAGGAACGCAATCGCGTTCTATATCTCGCGGGTGGCGGCACCGCCCAGTCGGGCGAGCTCACCACCAAAGGCGTCGAGTTCGAGGCAAGCCACAGCCTGCCCGGCAACTTCGACCTGCTTGTCAACTATGGCTACAACAAGCTGAAGTCAGAGGTGAACACCAACCTCGACTATCTGCCGCGCCACATCGCCTCGGTCTGGTCGACCAAGACTTTTGGACTGGTCGACGAAGCGCAGCTGCGGCTTGGCGCCGGGGTTGTCTATACCGGCAAGCGCCGCTCGACGGGTCCGGCCTGGTCGCTGGTCACCCCCAGCAACACAACGGTCGATGCGCTGGCCGAGGTCAACTGGAACAACTGGCGTTTCGCGGTCAATGCGACGAACCTGCTCAACAACAAGTTCTTCGCGTCGTGCCTCGCGCGCGGCGACTGCTTCGTCGGCGCGCCGCGCAATGTGATGGCGACGGTCGGCTACCGCTTCCGGTGAGCGAGACCGCGCCCCTCGTATGGATCGGCGCCGTGGCGATCGTCGCCGCGGTCCTGCAACTGCGCCGTGCGTGGAACTTGCCGCGCCGTTCGGCGATGGCGAACGGCATCGGTTGGGCGCTGATGCTGGCAGGCGTGGCGCTCGCGCTCACAGGCAATGGTGCGTGGGGACTTGCGGTCGCGTCGCTCGCCGGCATGGCTGCCGCGTCGTTCGTCCTCGCCCACGCTGGCTGGACCGCCCCCGCCAGCAAGGCGCGCGCGTCGGAGCGCAAGGCACACATGCTCCCCGAACAGGGCGAGCCCCGCCACATCGGCCGCCGCCTCCTCACCTTCCTTATCACCGTCCCGCTTGCATTTGCCGCGTCGCTGCTCGCCGCGCTCGGCGCCCGTGCGCTTGCCGGGCTCACCGGCTGGAGCGACGCCGACGGCAACGCGATGGCGCTGCTGCTCCTTCCGCTGCTCTGGGGCATCCTCGCTTTCTGGCTGCTCATGCTGCCGAATCGCCGGTCGCAATGGGCGTGGCTCGCGGTACCGGCGGTCGCGGGACTGGGCCTGATTTTCATGGGAGGCACGGCATGACGCTGGCGATTTCAAAGGATGCCGTCCAGCGCGCACTGTCGGCGCACGCCGCTATCGGCTTGCTCGCCTCGGCGCTGCTCTATCTCATCTGCCTTACCGGCACCGTCGTCGTCTTCTATCAGGAATGGCAGCGCATCGAACAACCGGGCGCGCCCGAGATGGCGGCGATTGCCCCCGACGCCGTGCAGCGCGGCGTCGCCGCGGTTCTCGCGACCGAAAAGGGCAAGCCCGCCACCACCCACCTCTATGTCCATATGCCGGTCGACGGCCTGCCGCGCACAACGATCACCACCGACCATCAGGCGTTCCACGTCGACGCTGAAGGTCGCATCGCCGGGCCGGAAGAAAACGCCTGGTCGGAATTTTTGCTCGGCGCACATTATGCCCTTAATATTCCCGGTCTTGTCGGCATGACGATCGTCGGCATCTTCGGGGTGATGATAGTCGCCCTCGCGCTGTCGGGCGTGGTTGCCCATCCACGCATTTTCCGCGACGCCTTTCGCCTTCGCGCGCGCGACAATCACGGCGTCGGCCTCGCCGACTGGCACAACCGGCTCAGCGTCTGGACGCTGCCATTCTCGCTCGCGATCGCCCTTACCGGTGCCATGATCGGGCTTGGCGTCGTCGGCACCTACGGTCTCGCCGCCGCCTTCTACAAGAATGACGTCGAGGCGGCCTACGCGCCGATCTTTGGCGGCGAAGCCGAGCCCGACGCAAGCGCCGCTCCGCTCGCCAACGTCGCCGCGCCGCTCGCCTGGATCGCGCAAAACCATCCCGATGTGCGCCCGACCTATGTCATCCTCCACGACCCCGGCACGCGGGGCCAGCATATCCAGCTCATCGCAGAGCATCCGCGCCGCCTGATTTACGGGGAAACCTATGAATTCGGCGCCGACGGTCGCTATCATGGCAAGGTCGGCATGGCCGACGGACATTTGGGGCAACAACTCGCAGCTTCGACCTATAATCTGCATTTCGGCAACTACGGCGGACTGCCGGTCAAGATCATCTATTTCCTGCTTGGCCTTGCGCTCACAATTGTCGTCGCCACCGGCACGTCCATCTGGCTTGGCAAGCGCGAACGGCGCGGCGTCCGTGACCAGAGGCTTCGCAGCCTTTGGGATGGCGTACTGTGGGGCGTGCCGCTCGCACTGACATTGACCTTTCTCGCGCGCGTGATCGCGGGCAATGCTGCGCCGCTCACCGCAATCTTCTGGCTCCTTTGCGCGCTGGTCCTGCTCCTTGCTGCGATCCGGCCCCAGCCGAGACCGAAGCGTATGCTGCAAAGGCTTTTCATCGCGAGCCTGCTAGCCAGCCTAATTGTGCCACTACTGGTGTAGTGCGAGCCCAAGCGAAGAAGATCGATTTGGCATTGGCGCGAACTCGCTGGCCTATATGCAGATGATGGCCGATTACCGCCGGTCTGCTTTAGAAAATCCAGGCGAGATAGCGGACATTCTTCCCGCGATTTGTAATCTCTCGGAACCGCGTAGGCTTGGTCTACTCGGACGGTTGTACGCGGTCGCGACCGTCGCCCTTGGCTCTGTAAAGTGCACGGTCGGCGCGCTCCATTAGAGCCTGTAAACTTTCACCTTCCCTCGCAATCGCGACGCCAAAGCTTGCCGTCGGATTTGCTTCGCCGGACATAATAGCCGGAGCGGTTTTCTTGAATGACATTCTGATCTCTTCGGCCAGTTCGTGCGCGGCGACGGCCGCGCCTGAAGGTAGCATGATCGCGAATTCTTCGCCGCCCAGACGCGCCACAATTGCACCTCCCGGCGCTTCCTCCTTTAGGACGTCCGAGAAGTGCCGGATGATCAAATCGCCGCTGCTGTGACCGAACAAATCGTTGATCGATTTAAAATGGTCGAGATCGCTGAGGATGATCGCCACCGGCTTTCCCGCTGTCTGCCTCGCCATTGCTCTGAGCGCGCGAGGTTCAAAACCGCGGCGGTTGAACAGTCCCGACAGAGTGTCGATCAGCGCATCGGACTTGATGCCGTCCATCACGTCGCTCGCGATAACCGCAAGGACCCCGACCGCCGTCATCGCGCAGATGAGCGCGTCGGAAATCGAAACCACAAGCCAGTACGAACCCTCGAACCGCTGACCAGTGGCGCCTGATGCAATCAGGAACAGCGGACGAAGAAGATAGCCGGCGAAGGAGACGAGCAGCAAACCGAGAAGCACCTGCTCGACCGGCGTACGCCGCGGCGCCCTTGCAGCATCCAGCAGCATCAGGAGGCTGAGGACAGCCAGCCCGGAATTGAGGATGATGACCCGGGCCAGCAGGTTCGGATCCATGAATTGATAATAGTGGAGAGGCCCCAGCGTGAGCGCTCCGATAGCAAGGAGAGCCCCGTAGCGAGGCTGTCGCCCGCGCCGATTGGACAAACCGATGGATAGTAGCATGATCGCGAACAGTAGGAAGATGTTCGCCGAATAGCGCAGAACCGGATTTTCCAATGAGAAGGCAAAGTAGAATATGCCAAAACACAGCGACCTGATCGCGTACGACAGGCCGAATACCCCAATATAATTCAGAGCGCGGTTGTTTCGCCAGATCGCCAGCAGCGCGATGCAGAATATCGCTGCCATGCTCGTGTTCAAAATTCCTATGACGTTATAATAATTCATACACCCGGCCAATGACGAAAATTCGGATCCTCGATCCGGTTAATCGGAGAAGGTGCTATAATATTGGTAAAGGTCAGGTGAATGCCACTACCGAACGACGGAGCAGCGAATCACTCAACATCCAGTGAAACCTGGTTAGACATCGGTCTTCGACGGAGCTTGGCCGTTTGGAGATCGTCCGCACCTGGTGCTGCTCCATGCGCTGCTCGACCGGCAGATGTTCGCCATGGCGCGAAATCACGAAAAGCAGACATTGGATCGCTGGTTTGACTTTGAGTCTGCACTCGCCCCATTGAAAACATTAGGGATCAGGATTAATGACCCGCTATTCTTTAGCAAACAGGTCGCGATACAAATCCCTCAGCGCGGCCTTCTGAATTTTTGCCATGGAATTACGCGGAAGCTCATCCACCAAGCGTATCGCGCGCGGCTGCTTGAACCGCGCGAGTGAGGGCGCAAGGATCGACAAGATTTTCTCTTCGGACAACGTCTCGGCTTGGCCCGCAACAATCGCGACGACGGCCTCACCCAGATCGGGATGCGGAATACCGATGACTGCGGATTCCCTGACCTCCGGGATTTCATCGATGACCGCTTCGATCTCGGCGGGATATATGTTCAAGCCCCCCGAGATGATCAGGTCCTTCTCGCGTCCGACGATCGAGATATAGCCTTGGTCGTCGATCCGGCCGAGGTCCCCTGAAACAAACCACCCGTCCCGAAATTCCTCGGCAGTCTTTTCCGGCTGTCGCCAGTAGCCGCTGAAGACGTTTGGCCCCCGAATTTCGATCATGCCGACCTCGCCGGCGGGCACCGGCATGTGCGTCTCGGGATCCGTAATCCGGATATCGACGCCCGGCAGCGGGAAGCCGACCGTCCCCGCGCGCCGCTTGCCTTCATAAGGATTGGATGTGTTCATATTGGTCTCGGTCATGCCATAGCGCTCCAGGATCGCATGGCCGGAGCGTGCCGCGAAGGCCCGGTGCATGTCCGCCGAGAGAGGTGCCGATCCCGATATGAAGAGCCGCATGTGACGAACCAGCTCATTATTGAAACGGGGGTCATCAACCAGCCGGCTGTAAAAGGTGGGAACGCCCATCATGGTCGTGCAATGCGGCAGCGCCGCAATGATCGCGTCCAGGTCGAACCGCGGCAAGAACCGCATCGACGCGCCTGCCGACATGATGGTGTTGATCGCAACGAAAAGCCCATGCGTGTGAAAAATCGGCAAGGCGTGCAGCAACACATCACTTGGCTCGAACGCCCAATAATCCTTCAGCATAAGCGCGTTCGAGGTGAGATTCTCGTGGGTGATCATCGCGCCCTTCGAACGGCCGGTCGTTCCCGAGGTATAGAGGATCGCTGTCAAGGTCGAAGGTTCGACCGCCACCGTGGAAAAGCCCGGGGCAGCGCGCCCGGCCGCGTCCGCGAGCGAACCGCTGCCATCTTCGCCAAGCGTCTCGATCCGAGAAACCTTCGCGGCGTTTGCAACGGGACGCAGCGCCTCTAGCGTGTCGGGGCGGCAAACGAACAGGGTCGCTTCGCTGTCGCCGAGGAAATAAGCGACCTCATTCGGGGTGTAGGCAGGATTGAGCGGGAGAAACACCGCCCCTGCCCGGACAGTGCCCAAATAGAGCGCGACCAACTCGATGCTCTTCTCGCATTGGACCGCGACGCGATCGCCCTGTCCGACGCCCAGCTCGCCGAGCAGATTGGCATAGCGGCCCGACATGGCGTCAAGCGCGCCATAACTGATGACCCGCCCATCCGGCAGAATGGCGAACGGCTCGTCCTTGCCGGGCGATGAGGCGAGGAGCCTGGTGTAGAGATTGCTCACGTCATCGCCTCTTGTTGAATCCCGGAACGTCCGGAACCTTGACCGACTCTCGCGGGATCGCCGCCACGATATGCTCCGCGCGCCGGAACAAGTCACCGTCGATCACAATTCCGCTCGCCGCCGCATTTTCCTCGAGCTGCCCTGGCCGGCTCGCACCGACGATCGCAGATGCCACATTGGGTTCGCGCAGGACCCAAGCCAAGGCAAATTGGGCTAATGTCACGCCTGCCTCGGCGGCAAGCAATTTGAGATCCTGAGCGGCCCGAAGCGTCGGCTCGGTCATCTTGGGGCCCATCATCCGGCCCATCACGTCATCGGCTGCGCGGCTGCCGGCGGGAGCCACGTGCCCGGGTACATATTTGCCCGTCAGAACCCCCTGCGCCAGAGGAGACCAGACGATCTGCGAAATCCCGTTTGCAGCTGACAGCGGAAACACTTCCTTTTCGGGGCGCCGCCAGAGGAGGGAATATTGGGGCTGGCTCGATATGAAGGGTTGGGCGCCAGAGACTGCCAGGGCTTCGCGGATATTGGCTGGCGACCATTCCGAGAAGCCAAGGTATCGCACCTTTCCCGCGCGGACAGCCGCGCTGAGCGCCTCCATGGTTTCCTCGATAGGCGTGTCCGGGTCGAAGCGGTGGCATTGATAGAGATCGATATAATCGGTGCCCAGCCGAGCCAGCGACGCGTCGAGTTGCTTGGCGACCTGGTCGCGGCCCAAGCCGCGGTCGGTGTCGCTCATCGGCCCGAAGAGCTTCGTGGCGAGAATATAGCTGTCGCGCGGGCGCCCGGCGAGTGTTTCGCCGAGGAAGCTCTCGGCAGCGCCACGACCATAGACATTTGCTGTGTCGATGAAATTGATACCGAGGCCGAATGCTCGGTCGACCACGTCTGCTGCCGTCACGCGCTCGATGCCGACGCCGAAGGTCATCCACGAGCCGAGCGAGATTTCCGATACGCGAAGGTCGCTCGAGCCAAGTTGCCGGTATCGCATAACGTCTCCTCAATTACCGGAAGTCAGATAGTTGTCGCGCAGTTCGCGTTTGAGGATCTTGCCGATCGGGCTTCGCGGCAATGCTTCGACAACCCTCAGATCCGCCAGCCGCTGCGTTTTCCCCACTTGGCCGGCAAACCATTTCCGGACGGCATCCACATCAAGCGGCGCATCTGCGTTCGCGGTGACGAATGCGACCGGCGTTTCCCCCCATTGCTCTGACGGCACGCCCACCACTGCGGCGTCCGCGACGTCGGGATGCCGGAGCAGAACGGCTTCAAGATCGGACGGATAGATGTTGAAGCCGCCCGAAATGATCATGTCCTTCTTGCGATCGAGCAGGATAAGAAACCCGTCCTCGTCGAACCTGGCGATATCGCCGGTCCGGATATATCGACGGCCATCCTCGTCGAGCCACTCCGCCTCACGGGTCTTACCCGGCTGGTTGAGGTAACTGGTCATCATAGACGGCGAGTGGCCGACGACCTCTCCGACCGCGCCCTTGGCAACTTCCTTGCCTTGCTCGTCGATCAACCGCACGAGATGCCCCTCGGCCGGCCGTCCCACCGTGTGCAGCTTGTCGGGAAAGAGATGCGCCGCCAGCGTCATCGTCCCGCCGCCCTCGGTCATGCCGTAAATCTCCACGAGCCCCCCCGGCCAGCGGCGCAGAATATCGGCCTTCAGCGCCGGTGCGAAGGGCGCCGACGTGCAGGTTTTCATGCGATAGGCCGACAGGTCGAAGCGATCGAAGTCGGGATGATCGAGCAGGCGTTTATACTGAACGGGCACAAGCATCGCATGGGTGGCGCGATGCTTCTCCGACAGCGTCAGGAATTCCAGCGCATCGAACTTCGCCATCAAGACGACGGTCCCGCCATAGGCGAGCGCCGGGATCAGGCTGACGAGCGTGGTGTTCGAATAGAGCGGGGTCGATACGAGAGTCACGGCGTCTGCCGCGTAACCGGTGACGTGCCCGCGCCGGATGTGTTGCCAACGCATCGCGTGGCTCTGGACGATGCCTTTGGGCTGTCCGGTCGTTCCCGAAGAATAGATGATGTTGAACGGCGCGTCGGGTGCCACTTCGGCGACCGAAGGCCGCGCCGCTTCACCCTGCCAGCTGCGAAACGGATCGCTCTCCAGCGAGAAACGGCGGAGCGCGCTGGGCAGACCTGGCGCAAAGCGCGCCTCGCATTCGGCATCGAGAAAGATCAGGCTCGGGTCCGCATCGGCCACCATCGACGCCAGATTCTCCGCGGCCGAGGACGGCGCCAGCGGAACCACGGCAGCGCCAACGCGCAAGGCCGCCAGCATCAGAATGATGTAGGACAAGGATGCAGCACCGAGAATTGCGACGCGGTCGCCCGGCGAGACAGCGTCCCGCTGGAGGGCGGCGGCCGCGGCATCGACGCTGAGGTCGAGCTCTCGGTAGGTGAGTACGCCCTCCGCGGCGATCAGCGCGATTTGCGCCGGCCGTTCCGCGGCGTGGCAGCGAATGAGATCGGAAAGCGTTCCGAAGGGCGCTGCGAGAAGATTTGCGGTGGTTTGCATCAGTCATCACAAGAAATCCCGGTCCGCATTTGCGGACCGGGCGAGGTGGAGAGGATCGGAATATTCAGAAACGCGCGCGCGCGCCGACGGTGAAATAACGGCCGACCATATCGTAGAAATAGGGGTTGGTCTGACGCGGGATCGTCACGGCGCCCTGCGGCGCCAGCGGCGGCTTGCGGTTGAAGAGATTGTTCACCGTGAGGAAGAACTCGACGCCGCTTGCCGGCTCACCGATGCGCTGCTTGAGCGTGACATCGGCATAAAAGACCGCGGGCACATGGTTCTGCTCGACCGGAAGCGCCGTGGGGCCGAGCGTGCTGTCATATTTGCCGCCGGACAGATAGCGCCCCTGCACAAAAACCGTTGTGCCACCTTCGGAGGCATAGCTGGCCGACCCGGTGAGCGTCCATTTGGCCACCGCATCGCGCAGCCCCATATCCCCGGCCCGGTCAACGCTGATGCCGTCATTTGTGGTTTCAAGCTCGAACGTATGGTTGGCGAGCGCACGGAGCGTCAGCTGGCCTCCCCCGAGGTCCGTTCGGTAGCCGGCCTCGATGTCGAGTCCGCTGGTCTTGACCTGGGCGAGGTTAAGGAAGGGCGTGATGATCGAACTGATAGATCCGCCTGGGCCGTTGCGCGTTATAAGTCCGCACAACTCGGTATTGCCGGCAGCACAGCCATCGACGACCTGCTGCAACGTCGACTGCGTAATCGCTCCGTCGATTTTGATCGAATAATAATCGACCGAGAGGTTCACTCCCGAACCGGGCGTGACAACGATCCCGGCGGTTACCGTATCGGCTACCTCCGGCTGGAGACCCCCATTGCCTCGTGTCTGCCGCGTGACCGGCGCCACCGCGGGCGCGCCGGGCAGCGTCGTATCGCGCACCGAGAGACCCGCGGTCTGCTGCGACGCGGTGAAGAGCTCGGCAATCCCCGCCGCGCGAATGTCGCGCGATCGGGTGGCGCGCAAGCGCAGCGCCGAAATGGGCTCCCATGTCGCGCCGATTTTCCACGTCCATACGCCGCCGACATTGCTGTAGTCGGCATAGCGAACCGCGCCGTTCAAATCGAGCGAGTAAAGAAAGGGAATGTCGCGCGCGAGCGGTACGACGATTTCGCCATAGGCTTCCTTGACCGAGAATTCACCCTGGATCGGCTGCGGATTGCTGAGTGCGAAGCCGCCCGGCTGACCGTTGGCGGACGTCGGAAAACCACGAATCCCGGCGTTGCTCTTCACCTTGCCCGAGATCGGGTCGACTTTCTGCAGCGCGGTTTCCTTGCGATATTCCGCGCCGAAAGCGAGCGATACGGGCCCGGCCCATGTGTCGAAAGGCGAGCCGCGAAAGTCGAGCATCACGTTGGTCTGGTTGAGGTACAAGTCCGCTTTGGCGGTTCCGGCGGCATAGGCGATTGCCTCGACGCTCGCCGAGTCTTCGCCGAAGAGGTTGATCGGAACGCATCCTTGCCCTTGCGGCAAGCCGAGAAGCGTCGACCGGCACACCGGGCGATTTGTCGCGGGGTCGATGACCGCGTCGGTACCGTTGTAGAAATTCTCGATGATCAGATTGTTGCGGCCGAAGAGCTGATAGTGCGCCCGGCTGCGTTCGAGCGCGAGCGAGTAGTTCCACGACCCACCGAGACTTCCTTCGATACCCGCGACGCCGCGCCAGGTTTTGGTGTTGGTGCGATTGCGATTGGGCGCGATCTCCTTGTTCGAGCGGCCCATCCGGAATGACGCAATTCCGTTCGTGGCCATCACGGCGCGCACCGCAGCGGGAAGGAATGCATTGTCGGCAAAGATGGTGAGCGCCGTCGACCCCGAGGTGACGTTCGACGGAGCCCCCCGATATTCGGTGTTCACGTCCGCATAAATTCCCTCGGCGAACAGCCTGACGGCGTCGCTGAACTCATATTGCGCACGCAAATAGGCGGTGTTGGTCCAATTGCCGGTCGTGATGTTGGTCCGCACCGCAGCGCCGCTGCCGCCCGAGGCGACCGACGAACTGGCGAAGCGGCCCGTAACGAAGGGGCTGAGCGATCCGTCTTGATTGAAGAACATGTTTGCGATCGGGCAGGTCACGCCCGCTGGCAGACAGCTCTGAATCGTCCCCCCGAAAGTGGCCCCATTCAGACGGACGTCGGGCGCGAAAATCTGCGTCGTGCCGCTCTGTGCGATCGTGCTGGGGATGATCCCGTAACCGGTCGCCGCCCAGGAACGCGCATTGGCATCGTCGATCCCCTTGGTTTCCGCATGTTCGAAGCTCGCGATGATATGGGCGCGATCGTCGGCAAAGGCGTGGCCCCCTGCAACGCCCACTCTGTAGGAGAAGCCGTCGCCATAGGTCGAAATGCCGCTCTGGGCCTCGGCGCGCAGGCCGCGGAATTTCGTGTCGACGATGAAGTTAACGACGCCAGCCACGGCGTCCGAACCATACGCCGCCGACGCGCCGCCCGTGACGACGTCGACACGGCTGATCAGCATTTGCGGGAAGAGCGTTACGTCGGTCGCGTTCGTCTGGATGCTCGATGCGACAGTGCGACGACCATCGAGCAGGACAAGCGTCCGCGTCGGAAGAAGCGCGCGCAGGTTGAGATAGTTGCCGCCATTGCCGCCTTGGCCCGATCCGGACGAGCCGGTGCTGTTGGGCCGGATCGACGACGCGAAGACCGGAAGCTGGTTCAGGCCATCAATCAGCGAACTTGGCGACGCCGTCTTGAGCTGCTCGTTCGACATGACTGTCACTGGCGTTGGCGCGTTGGTTCCGTCGACGATCGCCCGCGAGCCGCTGACGATAATATCATTGCCGGAGTTGCTTGCCGCGTCGGAGCTGTCGTCGGCTGCTTCCTCCTGCGGAGCGGCAACCGCCGTCGTTTCCTGGGCGCTGGCGGCGGTGACCTGAAGGCAGACAAGCGCAACCAAGCTGGCACACGCCGTCAAGCGACCATTCGTCTTTCGATATTGCATATTGGCTCTCCCCTTGGGCTCCTTTGAGCCCGAAAGCCGGCCCGTTATCGGGCTCGGCTTTTTACGATGACGCGTTCGATCTCAAGCTTTGACGGGCTGGATATTGAGGGCCTTCGGGCCATAGCGCTGCGCGAACGCCTCGGTCTCGATCTCTTCCAGCTCGATTTGACCCGCAAGAACTGCGGTTTTCCAAGCCTCATGGGCGGGGATGTTCGCATGAAACTCGGGCATGACCTCGCGGGCGAAGAGTTCGAGGCTGTCGCAGATGTCCTTGTGGGTGTTCATCCCCGCCTGATTGAGCAGGATGACCTGGTCGATATGCGATTCCTCGAATTTGCGCAGCTTGCGGCGGAGGGTCTCGGGCGAGCCGATCAGACCACCCCTGAGCGCGGCGCTTGCGGCATCGGGATTGGCGGCCTTCCACTCATTGTAGAGATCCCACATGTTGACCGACCCTGCAGCCGGGCGCTGCCGGTCCTGGCTCTGCCCGTAATAGCGCAGGCAGAATTGGAAGAAGGTCGCCCCATCGGCTTTGCGCTGTGCCTCTTCGTCGGTTTCGGCACACATGAACATCGAGACGAGCGCGATATTGGGATTCGGCTGATAGTCGGCGAGCGGATCCCGCCGCTTCGTAAACGCATTGTAATAAGCATGCACCCAGGCATGGGCAGCATCTGCGCTGACGAACTGGAAGCCGAGCGCGCCCAAGCCCTTTTCGCCGGCATAACGGATGGTCTCGAGCTGCGAGCAGGCGGTCCACATCGGGGGGTGCGGCTTCTGAAGCGGCTTCGGCACGACATTGCGCAGCGGGAAGTCATGAAAAGGACCATGATATTCCACCGGGGCGTCGCCGAACATCGGGGTGATGCAGCGCACGGCGTCTTCGAAGAGCTCGCGCTTGTCCTCGAAATTGACCCCGAAGGGCTCGAGCTCGGTGACGCTCGCGCTCTCGCCCATGCCGAATTCGACCCGGCCGTTCGAGATCAGGTCGAGCGCGGAAACCTTCGCCGCGATCTTGGCGGGATGATTGGTGGTCAACTGGAAGATGCCGTGACCAAGCCGGATATTCTTCGTGCGCTGCGCCGCTGCCGCGAGAAACACCTCGGGCGCCGAGCTGTGCGAATATTCCTCGAGGAAGTGATGCTCGACTTCCCACGCATAGTCGTAGCCTAGGCCGTCGGCGAGTTCGAGCTGCGCGAGCGCGTTATGATAGAGGTCATACTCGCTCTTCTCGTGCCAGGGCCGCGGGAGCTGCAACTCGTAGAAAATCCCGAACTTCATTTCTCATCCCTTCTCTCACGTCGCCTATGCGGGCGTATCGGGAGTCGAATTGACCGATCAAAACGCAGATTGCAAGAACAAAGTATATAATTTTATAATCTTGTTCTACTATATAGAACACTGCCGCATTTTATGCTCTATATGGCGAGCAAATATGCGCTAACAGTTGGCGCGGCCCGGTTGGCCGCCTAGGGGGAGCGAATGGAATCAACGATCGTAAAGGGCGTGAGCGTGCTCGAACTGCTGGTCCGCAACCGCGGGCCTGTTCGGCTTTCTGCCATCGCGTCCGAACTCAAAATGCCGAAGAGCGGCGTGCATCGCCTTCTCGGGACCTTTATCGAGCTCGGCTTTGTCCGGCAGGACGAGGATTCGGGCCGGTACAGTGCGACACTCAAGCTTTGGGAATGGGGCCAGAACATCATTTCCGATCATCCCGCGAAGCGCGCGGCCGCTCCCTACATGGAGGAGTTGCACCGGCTGACGCAGGAAACGATAAACCTGCTCGTCCTCGACGGCGACGAAGTGCTGTTCGTCGACAAGATTCTCGCGCCGCGTCCCCTGCGGTTTTCGACACAGCCCGGATCGCGGGCGCTTGCGATCATGACGGCACCTGGCAAAGCCATGTTGGCCCATGAACCCGACGCCGAGGAAATCATCAGGCAATCGATCGCGACCCGCGAGCGGGCGAAGGGTCTCGACATCAACGAGGTTCTCGCGGACCTCGAGGAGGTACGGGCCAAGGGCTATACCAGCGCCAACGGAAGCTGGACGGTGGGCATTTGCAGCTATGGCGCGCCCATTATGGGCCGAAATGGCCGCGCAGCGGCGGCCATCTCGGTGACGGCTCCGACCGAACGCGTCGACGAGGCGAAGCACGCCCAGATCGTCGAGGCGTTACTCTATACATGCGCCCGGATCGCCGAAACGGTCGGCCAGCTCTAGGAGGCGGCACGGAGGCCCCCGCCCCTTTCCCGGGAGCCTCCCGCCGCCAGCGCATTCCGCCGCGACGGCGCGCCAGCGGTTCAGGCGGGGAGAGCGCCTGTGACCGCCTCGATGCGTTCATCGTCATAACCGATCCAGCGCAGGACCTCGACAGTGTCGACCCCGGTCGTCTTCGCTCCCTCGGTAATTTGGCGCGGGCTGCCGTCGAAGTTGAGCGGCGAGCCGATCAGCTTCATGCGGCCGATGCGCTCATGCTCGATTTCCGGCGTCATATCCAAATGACGGACCTGCGGATCGTCGAAGACCTCGTCGATGCCGTAAATGGGGCCACAGGGTATCCCGACCTCCTCGAAGGCACCGACCCAATATTCGGTCGTATGTTCCGCGGTTTTCGCGGCGATCGCGTCATGGACCGCGGCGCGATCGCGGCTACGGTCGGCCTGGCTCTGCCAGTCCGGTCGATCGAGCCACGAGGGCTCGACGATCTTGCAGAGGTTCGCCCACTGCTTGGAAGATGAAGCACCGATGTTGATGTGGCCATCGCTGGTCGGGAAGACGCCCGTCGGCACGGCGGTCGGATGGTCATTTCCCACCTGCACGGGAACAACGCCCGACTGGAGGTAACGCGCGGCCTGGAAATCCAGCATGAAAATCTGGCTTTCGAGTAGCGACGTATGCACCCAGCGGCCCAGGCCGGTCCGGTCGCGCTGGTAAAGCGCCATCATGATCGCAAGGGCCAACAGATTGCCCGACGTGAGATCGGCGACCGCGATGCCGACGCGCATCGGCCCGCCTCCCGGCGCGCCCGTGATGGACATCAGGCCACTCATGCCTTGCGCGATCTGATCGACGCCTGCTCGCTGCGTGTAGGGACCCGTCTGACCGAAGCCGCTTATGCTGCCGTAAACGAGCCGCGGATTGACCTCGCGGAGCGCTTCCCAATCGATTCCGAGGCGATGCTTGACGGGGGCGCGCATATTCTCGACCAGTACGTCGGCGCGCTTCACCAACTCGATGAAGGCGGCATGGCCAGTGGCCGTCTTCAGATCCAGGGTGACGACCCGCTTGCCGCGATGCATATTCTGGTAGTCGGAACCGTCGCGGCGCCCGATCACTTCCTCGTCCCCCGTGTCGGGCGGCTGCACGCGAATAACGTCGGCGCCCCAGTCGGCGAGATGGCGAACGCATGTCGGCCCCGCGCGCGCCAGCGTCAGATCGAGCACCAGGAGCCCCGCAAGCGGCAGGGGTGCACCATCCGGATGGTGCTGGCTCGATGTGTCAGTGGCGATCACTATAATTCCCCTTCTGGTCGGCGCGATGCCGCAGCCTGCGATGTCCCAATCATGACTGGAATAGTGTTCCATATTATGGAAATCAATTAGCCATTTTCAGATCGGTGCGAATATTTCCGCACCGCGACGGCCGCGCCGATGCGGAAGGAGGAACCTTTCCTGGGATAGAATCCTTGGGAAATGAACGTTTTGGGCACCGCGCGCGCCGGCGACATTTGGCCGCTAAGCAGACCGATCTTCGCTTATCCGGCCGACAGCTTGGCCAAGACTGGCGATCCGCTCCCCGCCGCCCGGACTATCGGAAGGCGCAAAATGCGAGCTCTGAACATCATCGTTCCATTAAATGGAACATTGTTCAAATTTATCTTGCTCTGGCATGGTGCGACGGTTAGCTACGGCTTTCGAATCCGGAAGACACCGGGCGATCAAGGGAGTTGGAAGCGCGATGGCGCCCTGGACATATGCCGACATCTGGGAGCAAATCGCCCTGGCGCAGCCGAGCCGGCCCGCGCTTGTGCAGGGCGATCGGATCATCGACTGGGACGGGTTCGACCGTTCAGCCTGCGCGCTCGCTGGCTACTTACGCAGCGCGGGCCTCGATCGCGGTTCCAAGCTGGGCATCTACATGCCGAACGCCCCGGAGTATCTTGTGGCGGTCAACGCCGCCTTCAAGATTTCCGTCGCGCCCTTCAATATCAACTATCGCTATGGCCCCGACGAAATCGCTTATTTGGCGGACAACGCCGATGCCGAAGCCATTGTCTTCGACATGGCATTTGGTGGCCTTGTCGACCAGATTCGCCGCGATCTGCCGCGCGTGCGCCGGTGGATCGCCGTGACGCGCGAAAACATGCCCCTGCCCGGTTGGGCGGAGGATTTCGCGGCGATCGCTGGCGGGCCGGTCGAGAGAGGGATCGGTGGCGGCGAACGGACGGGCGACGATCAGATCCTGCTCTATACCGGGGGGACGACTGGCCACCCCAAGGGTGTCATGTGGCGGCAAGAGGACCTGCTCAGCGTCGGCAATTTTGGCGCATCTCCGGTTCTTGGCCTGCCGCCTCTCGCCTCTCCCGAGGATGCGCCGACGCGCGCGGATGCTTTCGGGACGATATCGACGCTTGTGGCCTGCCCCTTCATGCATGGAACCGGCCTGATGAGCGCATGCTCCTCGCTCAATTCGGGAGGATTTGCCGCGATGCTGCCGCCCGCTGCCTTCGATGCGGCCAAATTGCTCGACGAAGCCGAGCGCCTCAAAGTGGACCGTGTCGCGATCGTCGGGATGGCCTTTGCCGGACCGCTGCTCGAGGCTCTCGATGCGGAACCCGGCCGCTGGGATCTGTCGAAGCTCCGCAACATCAATTCGTCGGGTACGATGTGGAGTACCGAAAACAAGCGCGGCCTGCTCAAGCATCTTCCCCAAGCAACGCTCACCGACACCTTTGCGTCGTCCGAGGGCTTTCAGATGGCAACGTCGCACTCCTCGGTGAGCGGTACCGTAGAAACCGCCAGCTTCACGCTTGGTCCCAACGGAGCGGTCTTCACCGAGGACGGGCGCCGCGTCACTCCCGGGAGCAACGAACCGGGCCTCGCAGCGGTGAGCGGCCCGATACCGCTGGGATATTACAAGGATCCCGAGAAGACTGCGCGGACCTTCCGAACCATCGAGGGTCGACGCTGGTCGGTTCCCGGAGACTGGGCGCGCGTCGAGGCGGATGGGACCTTGGTCCTGCTCGGCCGCGGAAGCCAGAGTATCAACAGCGGCGGAGAAAAGATCTTCCCCGAGGAAGTCGAGGAAACGCTCAAGCGCCATCCCGCAGTGCGCGACGCCGCCGTGATCGGACTTCCCGATCCGCGTTTTGGGGAACGGATCTGCGCCGTGGTCGAATATCAAAGGGCGACACCCGACCCGGGCCTTGACGCGCTCGCCCGTTTCGTCCGCGAACGCATCGCGCCTTTCAAGGCACCGCGAGAGTTGGTGGTCGTCAGCGATCTCGCGCGCGCTCCGAACGGCAAGCTCGATTACGCCGCCGTACGCAAGATGGTGGAACGACACAGGGGACAGCCAGCATGACCGTCAGCATCATCGGCAAGGGCAATTTTATACACAGCGGCACGGAGAAGCTGCTCGGCCGGGCCGAGGGAGGAGTCGGCTGGCTGATTTTCAACAATCCCGCCAAGCATAATGCCGTTTCGCTGGAGATGTGGGCGGGCATCAGCACCGTTCTCGCCGCCTTCGCGGCCGATCCGGAAATCCGCGCCGTTATCGTGACCGGCGCGGGAGGCAAGGCGTTCGTTTCCGGCGCCGACCTCTCCGAGTTCGGCGCGAAGCGCGACACGCCCGAGGCAAACGCAGCCTATACCAAGGTCAGCGGCCAGGCGCGCCGCGATCTGGTCGACTTCCCCAAGCCGATGATCGCCATGATCGACGGCTATTGCATCGGCGGCGGCCTTGTCGTGGCACTCGCATGCGACGTCCGTATCGCCTCCGATACATCGCTATTCGGGATACCGGCGGCTCGCCTCGGTCTCGGCTACGGTCTCGGCGGCGTGATCGATCTGGTTCGCCTCGTCGGCCCTGGAGCCGCAAAGGACATGCTCCTCTCCGCTCGCCAGCTCGTCGCCGAAGAGGCGCTGCGGATCGGCCTTGTCAGCCAGGTCGTACCGACGGCAGACCTGGTCGAGACCGCCACCGGTTATGCAGCAACGATCGCTGCGAACGCGCCGCTCACGGTGCGGGCCGCCAAGCTCGCCGTCGGCGAAGCGGTCAAGCCACCTGCGGACCGCGATGTCGACGCCGTGACGGCGGCGGTGGAAGCTTGCTTTGCCAGCGCCGACTATCGTGAGGGGCGAGCGGCGTTCGCCGAGCGTCGCCAAGCTGTTTTCTCGGGCGAATGAAGAGATGAAATCGATGCCGAAACATGAGAATCACGGGCCGCGCCTCGCCAATGCTTTAGAGAAATTCGCATGAACGCCGCCCAAGACCCGGCCGCGGCTATCGCACCGCCACTGACACTGCGCCATCGACTGCTCTACGGCGTCGGATCCGTATCGACCGGGATCAAGACGCGCAGCTTCACCGCGTTCCTGCTCATCTTCTACAACCAGGCCGTCGGCCTTCCCCCAGCGATGGTTGCAACCGTGATATTGATCGCGACGATCTACGATTCGATCGTCGATCCGATCATTGGACAGGTCTCCGACAATTTCCGCTCGCGGATCGGACGCCGCCACCCCTTCATGTACGCAGCGGCCGTGCCGCTGGCGGTCGCCTTCTACTTGCTTTGGAACCCGCCCCTGGGATTCAACCACGGACAGCTGTTCGTCTATATGCTCGCCTGCCTCCTCGTCGTGCGGACCTTCGACACATTCTTCGAACTCCCGAATGCGGCACTCGGGCCCGAACTGGCCCCGGCTTATAACGAGCGCACGAAGCTCATCAGTTGGCGCAAGGCTTTCGAGACCTGCGGCGGGCTGCTCATGGTGCTCTCGGGCTATCGCTACTTCATGGCAGAGAGCGCAGGAGGCGTGACGGAACGCGGCGGCTATTCGCTCTATGCACTGGTCGCGGCCGCGATGATCTTCATCGTCATCATCGCGTCCGCCGCCGGGACGCACGACCGCATCGTCTATCTTCGTCAGCCTCCGGAGCGCAAGCTTACGTTCCGCACGACGTTCAGCGAAATCTTTGCGACCCTGAACAACGCGTCGTTTGTCTTCATGGCCATCGCGGGAATGATCTACATGGCCGCGATCGGCGCACGCGCCGCGATGGAAGTCTATTTCTATCTCTACTTCTGGGCCTTCGACCAGGATCAGATCGCTATCCTGACGATCGCGCAGGTGCCCGGAAGCCTCGTCGGCGTCCTGATCGCACCGCCGCTCGCGGCATGGCTCGGCAAGAAGCGTGCAACTCTCCTCGTCTGGTTCTCGGCTATGGTCGTCACCCTGTTACCGCTCGCGCTTCGCGTCGTCGATATTCTTCCCGGGAACGATCACTGGATCGTGTTCCCGGTTCTCCTGGTGGAAAATGTCGTGACGCAGATCCTCCTCATCGCTGGCGCAGTCCTCGTTCCGGCAATGATCTCGGACATCGTCGAGGACAGCGAGCTGAAGACCGGTCGCCGCTCCGAGGGGTTGCTCTTCTCGGCCGACAACCTGTTTCGCAAATTTGTTTCGGGTATCGGGGTGTTCGTCGCCGGTATGGTCCTGTCCGCGGTCGGCTTCTCGATGAAGACGCCCGTCGGCTCGGTGACGGAGCGCCAGCTCGATTCCCTCGCGCTTCTCTATATCCCGATCTACGGCGGTCTCATCCTGATCGCGATGATATTCGTGTCGCGCTACCGTATCAGCAAAGAGCTCCATGAGGAGAATCTGCGCAGGCTCGGCGAGAAATATGCCGCGGCGCAGATCGGAACCCCGGCCACCGACGAACAAGCGCTTCCGCGCGAAACCCGCCCGAACCCGGTGCATCCATGACCGGCCCCCTTGACGGCATCCATGTGCTCGAGATCGGGCACTATATTGCGGGACCCCACGCCGCCCAGATGCTCGGCGATCAGGGGGCCGAGGTCATCAAAGTCGAGCCGCTCGGCGGCGACCCGTCGCGCCTCAACACCCGCGCCGGACAGATCGGCGACTCGATGTTCTACGCCTGCCACAATCGCGGCAAGCAGAGCATCGCGCTTGACCTCAGCGACGCGCGCGCAGCTCTGGCTCTCGATCCGCTGCTTCACTGGGCGGACATCGTCGTGACCAACTATACGGCCGGCGTCCCCGAGCGGCTCGGTTTTGGATATGCGCATCTCCAGGCTATCAATCCGCGCGCAGTGATGGTCCATGTCACGGGCTATAATGTCGACGGACCCTGGCGCGATTATGCGGCGTTCGACGGCACGATCATAGCGATGAGCGGCCTTGCCGAGATGACCGGACACGAGGACGGGCCGCCCGTTCTCAGCCAGATCCTGTTCGCCGATCACAGCGTCGGCGCACACGCCGCCTTCGCTGCCGCGACGGCGCTCGCCGAGCGCGAGCGCACCGGTCGCGGGCGACTTATCGAGATGAACATGCTCGACGTGATGACGACCTACCTCGGACATCAGATCGCGATGATGGGTTTGTGGAACCTCGACCCGACACGCTCCCGAATTCGCGCCGGGACACGCTTCGTTCATCGCTTCGCGACGCAAACCGGAACGCTCTTCGTGGCTGCGATTACACCTGGAATGTGGCGCGGCTATTCGCAGCTGGTGGGGCATCCCGAATGGGCTCCGCGCGGGATGACCGAGGTTCCCGACCTTTACGCCGACGGTGCCCTGCGCGATGCGGCGGTCGAGGCCGGCGAACGCTTCATGGCGAGCATGACCGCGCATGACGCGATGGCAGCCCTTCAGGCGAAGGGTATCACCTGCGGCATCATGCGCTCCGCGCGCGCCGTCTTCGAAGAAGAAATGGCCAAGGGGTCGGGCGCCGTCCATCACGTTCGCTATCCGGACGGGACCAAGGTGCCTGTACCCGGACCTGCCATATCCGCGGGCCATCCTCCGTCACCCAGCGTGTCGTCGCTCGGAAGCGATGGCGAAGCGATTCTCGAAGCGGTTGGTCTCGACGCCGAGCTGATACGGTCTCTCCATACGGCCGGCGTCTTCCGCCGGACAGAGATCGATCCTGCACTTACCGGCAATGCGGAACCTGTCCCGCCCCACCTCAGCCACTGGGTCCCGGCATAGCGCAATTTTGCCTTCGCCATCGTCCAGATCACCCCTCTCAGTCCACGGATCACGACATGCCAAATATTTCCGCGCCGCACGGACCCATCGAATATGCTGTCGAAGGAGAAGGCCTGCCGCTCGTGCTGATCTGCGGCCTCGGATCGCAAATGATCCGCTGGTCCCCCGAGTTCCGTCAGACTCTCGTGGGCCACGGCTTCCAGGTGATCCGCTTCGACAACCGAGATACGGGACTGTCGCGCAACTATGCCGATGGGCCTGCGCCAGACCTCAAGGCCGTGTTCCGGTTGTTGCGATCGGGCGGCAAGCCCGACCTCGCCTATCGGCTCACCGACCTTGCCGATGACGTGGTTCTCCTGCTCGACCATCTCGGCGTTCAACGCGCACATATCCTCGGGGTGTCGATGGGCGGATTTATCGCCCAGCATCTTGCGGCCCGCCATCCCGAACGCGTGGACACGCTGACACTCGTCATGACCTCGACCGGAAACCCGGCGCTGCCCCCGCCGTCTGCCGAAGCACAGGCGTTCATGGCCAAAAAGGGCGGCGATGAAGCCGGCGCTGGAGACCTCGTCGAGCAGGCGATCGCCAACGCGCTGGTGATCTGCAGCCCGGCCTATCCGCCCGACCCGGCGCGCCTCAGGGCCCGGGTCGCCGCCGAGATCGAGCGGGCCCATCTCCCGTCCGGCTATGTTCGCCAGCGCGCTGCAATCCTCGCCGATGGCGACCGCAGCGCGATGGTGAAGGGCATCAGGGCGCCAACTCTGGTTATCCATGGAACAGCGGATCCGCTGATCCCGCACCAGGGTGGCGAGGAATTGGCCGCGCTCATTCCCGGCGCCCAGCTGAGACTGATCGAGGGCATGGGCCATGAGATTCCCGAGGCGCTTGCGGCGGGCATTGCCGCCGCGGTTGCCCAGCTTGCCAAGCGGCCAGAGGCCGCGGGCTGATGCAGACGCCGTTCATACTGGGTATCGGAGGAACGACGCGGCCAGGCTCCTCGTCCGAAAGGATATTGCGCGCCGCGCTGGCCCGGATAGAGGCACGCGGGGTGGCAACCCTGTGCTTGGCCGGGCCCGATCTCATGGTCCCACTCTATGAACCCGGGCAGTCGGACCGTGACAGCCGCGCCTCGATCCTCGTCGACGGGATGCGCACCTGTGCCGGGATCGTGATTGCGTCGCCCGGTTATCACGGCACGATCTCGGGCCTCGTCAAGAATGCGCTCGACTATGCCGAAGATCTCGCCGCCGACGTCCGGCCCTATTTCGACGGCAAGCCCGTCGGTTGCATCGCCTGCGCCTATGGCTGGCAGGCGGCGGGTTCGACCCTCGCCACCCTGCGCACGATCTCGCATGCCTTGCGCGGCTGGCCCACGCCGCTCGGCGTGACAATCAACTCCTCGCATCCCCCTGTCACCATCGAGGTCGGCGGCCTGACACCCGAAGATATCAACCTCGATATCCTGGCAGGTCAGATGGTGGAGCGCCTCGGATGATGATCGTGAAGCGTTACACGCTCGGGTTCAGGCCTGAAGACGAAGGCGCGATGCAGAGCGCGCTTGATAAGCTGGCTCTGTCGGTTCGGGCTATCGAGGGCTGCGAGCAGATCGATATCGAGCGTCATGCAACGCGATGCGAAATGCTCTTTGCGGAACGGTGGCGAGACGAGGCCGCCATGGCCGCATCGGCGGCAGCGCTCGACAAGACCATATTGGCCGACGTGCTTCGGCTCGCCGACGATATCCGCCCCGACGTCTACCGGCTGCTGTCATAACATCGGCCGTCGCCGGTCTCTCGGCACGGGCCAAGATTCTCAGGCAAACCGGACATCTTCAGAAGGCAGCGATACCGGTTATCGCGCGCCCGAGGATCAAAGCGTGGACGTCGTGCGCGCCCTCATAGGTGTTGACGGTTTCGAGATTCATCGCATGCCGCATCACATGATATTCGCCCGAAATTCCGTTACCTCCGTGCATATCGCGGCTTGCTCGCGCGATATCGAGCGCCTTGCCGACATTGTTGCGCTTGACGATCGACACCATTTCCGGAGCGAAGCGATCCTCGTCCATGAGGCGCCCAACGCGCAGGCTTGCCTGAAGGCCAAGCGCGATATCGGCCTGCATGTCGGCCAGCTTTTTCTGGAACAGCTGCGTTGCGGCGAGCGGCCGTCCGAACTGGACGCGGTCAAGGCCGTAGTTGCGCGCGGCCGAGAAGCAGAACTCCGCCGCACCCATTGCGCCCCATCCGATGCCGTAGCGTGCGCGGTTCAGGCATGAAAATGGCCCTTTCAGCCCTTCGACCCCGGGCAGGATAGACGTTTCGGGCACGAAGACCTCGTCCATCATGACCATCCCGGTTACCGAAGCACGCAAGCTGAGCTTGCCTTCGATCCGGGATGTCGAAAGTCCGCGCAGGTCGCGGTCGAGGACGAAACCGCGAATGGCGCCGCCATGCGCATCGGACTTGGCCCAGATCACGAATATATCCGCGATCGGGGCATTGCTGATCCAGGTCTTGGTCCCCGAGAGCTTATATCCTCCATCGACCCTTACGGCGTGCGTGCGCATCGCGCCGGGGTCGGACCCGGCATCGGGCTCGGTGAGCCCGAAACAGCCGATAGCTTCGCCCGAGGCCAGCGCGGGAAGGTAGCGCTTCTTCTGCTCTTCGCTGCCAAAGGCATTTATGGGGTGCATCACCAGGCTCGACTGGACGCTCATCATCGAGCGATAGCCTGAATCGATGCGCTCGATTTCACGCGCGATCAGACCATAGGCGACATAGGATGCGCCGACCCCGCCATAGTCGGGAGACACGGTGGGTCCCAGCAGCCCGAGGGCTCCCATTTCGCGAAAGATCGATGGATCCACCGTTTCTTTCTCGAAGGCCTCGACGATCCGCGGAGCAAGCTTTTCTTCGGCATATCGCCGCGCCGTGTCGCGTATCATCCGCTCGTCTTCGGTCAGCTGGTCTTCAAGCCGAAACGCATCTTCCCAATCGAACGCCGCCATCGCAGTCTCTCCTTTTCTGGCGCTGCCATCGGCGACCCCTATGATCTCTTCAATTACTTTAACTTGCCATTTTGATCTGATAATCAGATCAAATCATGCTCGAAACGCGTTCCCTTAGCTATTTTATCGCCCTGGCGGAGGAGCTTCACTTCGGCAGGACCGCCGAACGGCTCGGCCTCGCGCAATCCGCGCTCAGTGCGCACATCCAGCGATTGGAAGATCGTCTCGGAACGCGATTGCTCGATCGCGGCAGGCGATCAAATGTGCGACTGACCCGCGCCGGACAGACGTTTCTCACCGAGGCCCGCCTCGTGGTCGCACAGGCTGCTCGCGCCGAGCAGATTGGGCGCATGGCGGGCCGTGGAGAAGCGGGCCCGGCGCATATAGGCTATGTGTTCTCGGCTGCGCTTGGCGGAACGCTGGTAGCGGCGCTTCGCGCGATCAGGGTCGAACTGCCCGAACTCACCGTTACGATCGACCAGATGGACACGCCGCAGCAACTCGCCGCGCTCGAGGATGGCGCACTGGACATCGGGTTCATCCGCCCGCGCGCGACATACCCCGCTTCCGTCGAAACGATGATCGTCCATCGCGATCCCTTGTTGATTGGGTTGGCGTCATGCCATCCGCTGGCCAGACAAACCAAGATATCCTTGGCGTCGCTTGCGTCGGAAACGCTCATATTTCCGCAGTTCGGTGACGGCGGAGATTTTGACACAACGATCGACCGCCTGTCGGAGCGCGGTGGATTTCCAAATTCAAGAGTTCTGAAGACGCGCGATTTCGTCTCTGCCATGACATTGGTGGCCGCCGAGTACGGCGTCCTTGTCGCCCCGCGGGTGATAGCGAACCTTGGCGTGGGCGAGATCGTGTTTCGGCCCATCGAGGAATTCCGAGAAGAGGCCGAACTGGTGCTGGCTTGGCAACGGGATGCGAACAAGGCGCTCGTCCGGGCGATATGCCAGCGACTCGAGCTCAGGATCAGAATATCTGATCGAATGTCGGGGTGAACCCAACTGTAGACAAGCAGGCGGTACCACGGGAATGAGGCGATCCCCAGTCGGATTGAAAGCAGCATCGGCGTCGTCAAGCAACGCAATCGTGCCGATGTCCGTCCGCAGTCTTCCATCGCGCACCCGCTGAATGATATCGGTCAGCTGGTCGCGATCGGATTCGACGACGAAATCGAACGCCACGGCCTCGCTCGGTTGCTCTTCGGCCGGGCCGACGATCGACGCCAGCGTTCCTCTGGATCGAACCAGACGCGCCGACCGCTTGCCAATATCGCCGCCGATCGGTTCGAACACCAGGTCGACTTTACCGACATCCTCCAGCACCGCATTGTCGAGGTCGATGAACTCGTTGGCGCCGAATTCGAGGACGGCCTGTCGGTCGGCCGCGTGCCCCGTGCCGATGACATAGGCGCCAAGCTCGCGCGCGAGTTGCGTCACCATCGACGTTGTGCACCGTCAGGCAATAATCGCAGCCATTCACTTCGGAGACGGCTAGGCCGATGCTATCACGCGCTTTTACGCCGAGCGCCTTGCTCAACGATCCGAGCAGGGCGGCCCATGCGTTAAAGGCGATCGGACTTGCCGCGAAGCTCGTCATCATATTGGGGGTAAAGCCGATCTTCTCGGTTGTGGCGATGCGGGAGAGCCGCGATGCGCAATTGGCGGTGCCGGAGCTGCTGCTGCCCTCGATCCAGGTCACCATACGTGCCGGTCAATTCGATAAAGCCGAGGCCAACGGTGTCACCGATCTGCGCATTCCGGTGAAATGGCAAAGGTCGAACAGCAACAAACCTTGACGAAAATCACTTGCCTGAACGCACATTAGTTCCTGTCACTGCAAGACGCTTGCGAAAAGCTGGAGGCGTGGCGTAGACACTACAACGAAGAGCGACCGCACAGCGCGATCGGGAATATACCCCCGATACGGCTGGCAAACTCAGCCGGTGCAACCAGCCCACCGGATGTGAGTAAGGCGGAAAACTCTAGACCCGCATGGTCCAAGGTTGGGTAGCAGTGCAAAAGCGGCTGGGCTCTGATCCCGGCTGGTGGAAACCAGGGGGTCACGTCACAGCTGCGAAATCCGCGCGATAAAATTCGGCCACTAAAAATGAGATTGTGACGCCTGCGTTTCGGGTAGCTATCTTCGAAAGCGGCGGACACGAGACCACTCCGCCATATCTGGACGCGGCGGCCAACCACAGCTGACGAAAATTGTCTCCTGATCCTCAGAGCGACGACCCCCGCCCCCTTCTTAGTAGATCGGCAATAGGCGGATGCCGCCCCGGCCCAATCGTGAGGGCGAGCGTCGGCTCGGTGTCTTTAAGAAGATGCGGGCCGCTAATCGCCAGAAAGCAGATTATCCATCGCAAGTTCGTGCGGCCTCCAGTTCACGCCGCGCTCTGCCAGCCAGTCGTCGTCATAATAGGTGCATCCATAGCGCTCGCCGCCATCGCACAGGAGTGTCACGACCGAGCCATGCTCGTTCCTGGCCGACATTTCGTCGATCAGCTGCGCGCATGCCACGAGGTTGGTGCCGGTTGATCCTCCCACCCGGCGGCCGAGGCGGCCAGACAGCGCACGCATCGCGCCAATACTGGCATCGTCATCGACCGCGATCATCCGGTCGATGACGGACGGGATGAAGCTGGGCTCGACGCGCGGTCGACCGATCCCCTCGATGCGACTGGCGCAGCCCTCCGGAAGAGCAAGCGCGGTGCGATCCGCAAAGTGACGGTGAAAAACCGAGTGAACCGGATCGGCGACGCAAAGCCGCGTCGCATGGCGCTGATAGGCGATGTAGCGACCGATGGTGGCAGAGGTCCCGCCGGTGCCTGCGCCGCACACCACCCATGTCGGCACGGGATATTCCTCCGCCGACATCTGTGCGAAGATGCTTTGAGCGATATTGTTATTCCCGCGCCAGTCGGTCGCGCGCTCCGCGTAGGTGAACTGGTCGAGATAATGGCCGCCCGTTTCGCGAGCGAGGCGATGCGCGACGTCGTACACCGTTCGCGGGTCGTCCACGGCATGGATTTCGCCGCCGTGGAAGCGGATCGCATCGAGCTTCGGCGCAGCGGTGGTGGCAGGCACGACGGCAATGAAACGCAGCCCCAGCATGCGAGCGAAATAGGCTTCGCTGACGGCAGTCGATCCCGACGACGCCTCGATGACGCAGGTGTCCGATCCGATCCAGGCATTGCACAAGGCGTAGAGGAACAGCGAGCGAGCCAGCCTGTGCTTCAGGCTGCCGGTCGGATGGCTGCTCTCGTCCTTCAGATACAGCTTGATCCGGGGATGGCTCGGCAGATCGAGCCGGATGAGATGCGTGTCGGCCGAACGGTTGTAATCCGCCTCGATCCGGCGAACGGCTTCCGCGCGCCAGGCGCGCGCGGCGGTATCGCTGCTATCGGCCGTCATAGAAGGTCAACTCCATCAGGGCTTCGTCGACATCGTCGCGGCTACCGGTCATGATGGCACGCACTCCGCATCGTCCAACAGTCCGTGCCGGATCAGCATTGCTCGAGGATCCGCATCCCGGCCGCGGAACGCCCGGTAGCTCTCCGCCGCTGGACGGCTGGCACCGCGCGACAGGACTTCGTCGCGAAACTTCACCGCCGCCCACCGATCGATCAAGCCGGCCTCGACAAAGCGCTGGAAGCCGTCCGCGGCCAGCACCTCGGCCCAGAGATAGCTGTAATAGCCGGCCGCATAGCCGCCCGCAAAAATATGGGTGAAAGCGTGCGGAAAGCGATGCCAGGCGGGCGGCCGAACCACCGCAACCTCGTCGCGCACGGCCTCCGCCACGTCCATCGGATCGGTGCCCAATGTACCCAGGTGCAGCAGCAGGTCGAACAGCGCGAATTCGACCTGGCGCACGATGAACATGCCCGAAAGAAACTGGCGCGCGGCAAGTAATTTGTCGAACAGCGCGTCGGGGAGCAGAGCCCCCGTCCGGTATTGGCCGGACATGCCGCGCAGCACCTCCCGATCCCAGGCGAAATCCTCCATCAGCTGGCTCGGCAGTTCGATGGCATCCCACTCGAAGCCGTTGGTGCCCGCGATCCCCGGGCGATCGACCCGCGTGAACAGGTGATGCAGGCAATGCCCCGTTTCATGAAGGAAGGTAACCACTTCCTTGTGGCTGAGCAGCGACGGATTGCCGTCGGTCCTGGGCGAGAAATTGCAGACGAGATAGGCGACGGGGACGCGCCGGACATTGCCGTCGTTCAGGCGCGGCCGCGCCTGTGCCATCCACGCACCGCTGCGCTTGCCCGGTCGGGAATGCAGGTCGACATAGACACCAGCGAACACCTCGCCCTTCTCGTCCGTCACATCATAATAGCAGGCGTCGGGATGATAGACGGCGACATCCTCACGCGCCACCAGACGAATGCCGAACAGGCGGTCGAGAAGCTGCTGCCACCCTGCTATGACCCGCTCGACCGGAAAATATTCGCGCACTTCCTGCTCGTCGACCGCGTAGCGCGCCTTGCGCAGCCGCTCGGATACAAATGCGACGTCCCAGGGCTGGAGATCGGCGATGTCAAGATGCTCGGCGGCATAGGCCGCCAGCGAAGCGAACTCCCGCTCGGCCGCCGGCTTGGCCCGGCGTCCCAGATCGCGCAGGAAGGACAGCACGTCCTCGCCACTCGATGCCATCTTGGTGGTCAGCGACCATGCGACCGGATCGGTGAAACCCAGCAGTTTGGCGGCCTCGCGCCGCAATCCCAGGATGGCCGCGATCCGCTCCGAATTGTCGAACCTGCCAGCATGTGGTCCCTGGTCCGATGCTCGCGTGCCCGACGCCGTATACACCCGTTCACGCAATCCACGATCCTCCGCGAAGGTCAGGATCGCGTTCACGCTCGGCATTTGCAGCGTGACGACCCACCCTTCGAGACCGCTCGCGCTGGCCGCGTCGGCGAACATCGCCTTGTCGGCGTCGGAAATACCGGCGAGCAGCGCCACATCCTCGACATGTTCGAACCAGGCATCGGTCGCGTCGAGAACGGCGTTTCCGAACGCGGTCGTGAGGCTCGACAATTCCACCGAGATCTCAGCAAAACGCGCGCGATCGGCATCATCCAACGCCACGCCGGACAGCCTGAAGTCGCGGAGCATATGCTCCACCGCCGCGCGATCGGCGTCGGGCAGCGCGGCGAACTCGCTCGTCGTGGTCAGCGCGACCAGAACGTCGTACACCGCCTCATTCTGCATGACCTGCAGATGGTTTTCGACCAGCCGCGCCTGCCCGGCCACGAAGGCAGCGCGCAGTTGGGGCGTGTCGCCCACGCCGTGGAGATGCGACACCGCCGACCAGACGCCCGCGATCGCGGTTTCCGCCCGCTCCAACGGCATCCAGGCCTCGGCGAAGCTGCGCGGCTTGGTCTCGACCAGCGAACGCACCACCGCCCGATGATCGGCAAGAACCTTATCGAGCGCGGCCTCGATCTGATGGGGGCGGATATCGGTGAAACGCGGCAAGTCCAGGGTATTGAGCAAAGGGTTCATCGTCATCTCATTCATTTGGGGGGAACTGCTCCGGCCGATCGAGTCAGCATGTCCGTCTACCTTCTCAGGCAAGAAGCCTGTAATCGGCACCATCGGCGGCGATCGCATGGCTGCTCTGCCCCGCCAGGAAGCGTTCCGCTTCCAGCGCCGCCATGCAGCCCATGCCGGCGGACGTGACGGCCTGCCGAAACAGCTTGTCCTGGACGTCGCCGGCAGCGAACACGCCCGGGACGCTGGTCGCCGTCGAGCCGGGGGTGACCAGGATATAGCCTTCGTCGTCCATCTGGAGCTGCCCCTTGAACAGCGCGGTGGCAGGATCGTGACCGATCGCGACGAACAGACCCTCGACCGGCAGACGCGATACCGTACCATCGCGTGTGTCGCGCAGCGAGATGCCCGTCACCACCGTTCCGTCACCCACGACCTCAGCCACCTCGGCGTTCCAGATCATCTCGACCTTGGGATTGGCCGCGAGCCGCGCCTGATTGGTGCGATCGGCGCGCAGCGCATCGCGCCGATGGATGAGGAAGACTTTCTCGGCGAAGTTGGTCAGGTACAGCGCTTCCTCGACCGCCGTATTGCCGCCACCGACGACGGCGCAGACACGGCCGCGATAGAAGAAGCCATCGCACGTCGCGCACGCCGACACGCCCCTGCCGCGATAGGCGGTCTCGCTGTCGAGTCCCAGCCAGCGCGCCGATGCGCCCGTAGCCGCGACGACCGTACCGGCGGTATAGTGCGTGCCGCGATCACCGATGGCGAGGAACGGGGAACAGGACAGGTCGACCGAGACGATCAGATCGCAGACCACATCGACGCCGGCCTTGCGCACCTGATCGCCCATCCGGGCCATCAGGTCGGGACCGAGGACGCTTTCGTCGCCCGGCCAGTTCTCGACATCCGTGGTGATCGTCAACTGGCCGCCTGGCTGCGGCCCTTCGACCAGGATCGGGGCCAAGGCGGCACGGGCGGCATAGACCGCGGCGGTGTATCCGGCTGGCCCCGACCCGATGATCAGGACCCTGCTGTGCCGGGTTTCCGGCATCGCGTCGCTACTCATGTCCGATGTTTCCCGCTAAACCACATTCTCGCGGGGCGAGGCGGGTATCGGCGCCCGTTCGAAAAGTTCGATGACCTTCCACCCGACGGTCCGGTAGGTTTCTCCAAGCTTCCCGAAATGTTCGAGCCGCTCACGGAAACCGCGCGCCAGTTCCGGGTCGTCGTGGTCGAGCAGGGCGAGCACCCGGTCGAGACCTTCCAGTTCAGCCATGCGCCCATCCACCTCCGCCTGTTCCCGGATCTTGAAGACGCGACTCTCGTCCGCGTCCGTCCAACCGATGGCATTCATCATCTGCTGGATCTCCAATCGACCACAAGCGCCTAGTGTGTCGTGCAGTACGCTGCGCATCGTCCCGGGCCATGCCGCCGCCTCTGTGATCAGGCTGGCCAAGTGCGGGAACATGTCATCGGCGATGGTGTCGCTCGCGGCGACAGAGGCCATACGCGCGGACTTCCACTCCTTGCGATCGGGTTCCTCGCCTGCAATCAGACGCTGGTGGAGCGCAACGACCGCCCGTCGACAACGCTCAGCTTCGGCGTGTCGAGCGGTCAGCGCGACAACGTCCGGTCGCTCGAGAAGGCAGACGAGTACCTGCGGCACGACCCGGGAAAGGTCCGCTCCGACCGGGGTCCGCTCCAGCAAAGCTTCGGCAAAATCCTTGGCCTCCGGCCCGAACCTGAATGCGTTGACGATCGCTTCCAGCGCGGTCGCGAGCGCGATCGGGTAGCCAAATTGCTCCGCAAAAGCCTGTTTGTCGTCGGCTTCGACGAGCGCGCCGATCACATTGGCCTTGCCGTCCTCCCATGCAGGAAAAATGACGAACGTGCCGGCCGCGATATGACTTCGCAGGCGAGCGAGGGCCTGCGCCTTGACCGCGGGATCGCCCAGAAAAGCGATGTCGGTCATCCCGCCGCTCCGACATTGGCTTCGACGAAGGCGTCCAGCCGGCTGCGCGAGATGGTGCCGACGGTCCGCGCCTGCTCTGCACCGTCCTTGACGACCATCAGCAGCGGGATGCCGCGCACCCCGAACCGCGTCGCCAGCGCCGGGTTGGCCTCGATATCGACCTTCACGACCTCCATCTCTTCGGCATATTCCTCCGCCAGTTCGTCAAGTGTCGGGGCCAGTGCCTTGCACGGCGCGCACCAAGGCGCCCAGAAATCGACGAGTACCGGCTTGTCGTTCTTCATGACGATGTCGTCGAAATCCTGCTCGGTCGCGTTACGCATGCTATTATCCTTTTGGAGAAAATAAGAGTTCGGGAGAAATCAACCGGCCTGTCCGCCGACCATCATGCGATCGATGCGGACCGTCGGCTGCCCGACGCTGACGTTCAGCGTCTGGCCCTGCTTGCCGCAGGTCGCCACACCGGTGTCGAAAGCCAGGTCGTTGCCGACCATCGAGATGTGACGCAGTGCTTCATGGCCAACGCCGATCAACGTCGCCCCGCGCACCGGCGCGACGAGCTTGCCCTTCTCGACGAGCCAGGCCTCGATCGTCGTGAAGTTGAAGCGCCCAGTGACGATATCGACCTGCCCGCCGTCGAATTCGGTCGCGTAGATGCCGCGATCGATCGAGGCGATGATGTCAGCCGGATCGGCCTGGCCGTTCGCCAGGAAGGTGTTGGTCATGCGCGGCATCGGCAGATGGGCATAGGATTGGCGGCGACCATTACCGGTCGACCGCGCATTCATCAGCCCGGCGTTGAGCCGGTCCTGCATCAGGCCGGTCAGCACGCCGTCCTCGACCAGAATGGTGCGGTCGGGCGGCGTGCCTTCATCGTCGACACCCAGCGATCCCAACCGCCCGGCGATCCCGCCGTCGTCGATCACCGTGACGCCCGGCGCGGCGATCCGCTCCCCCACTTTGCCGTCAAAGGCGGACAGGTGCTTGCGATGATGGTCGCCTTCCAGCCCGTGCCCGACCGCTTCGTGGAAGAGCACGCCGGGATAGCCCGGCCCCAGCACCACCGGCATTTCGCCGACGGGTGCTGGAATCGCGTCCAAGTTCTGGAGTGCCATGCGCACGGCGGCAGTGACCATCGTTTCGACCGATGCGGCGTCGAAGCCGTCCAGCCCCGCACGCCGCCCCAGTCCAGCCTGACCGCGCGCGCGCCGTCCGTCCGCTTCGGCGACGATCATGACCGCCAGGATGGTCATCGGACGCACGTCGCCCGCCAGCAGGCCGTCGGCATTGGCGATGAGGACGGAGGTATCCTGCGCCCGGACATTGGCATCGACGCGGACGATCCGGGGATCATGGGCGCGGGCGAGATGGTCGATCCGCTCCAGCAGGGCGATCCACGCCGTCGCATCCTCGACTGCGACTGCGTCGATGACGGGATAGAGATTATGGCGGCCCGCATGACGGTCGAGAGCGATGCCTTGCGGGTGCGCCGCCCGGTCTCCATCGCGCGCCAAAGCGCGAACCGCACGGACGGTGTCCTGAAGCGCGTCTTCGCGCATATCGGCGGAATGCGCAAAGCTGACATGGCCGCCATGCGCCGCCCGCGCGCCGACGCCTTGACGCATGGAAAAGCCGCCATTGGTGACGCGGCCACCCTCCAGCCGCCAGGTGCGCAGGCTCGTCGTCTCAAAGAACAGATCGGCCAGATCCGCGCCGCCGCCAGCCAGATGGCCCAAAGCCCGGCCGATCGCCGCCTCATCCAGCCCGGCCGGGCCTAACAGGCGCGCACGGGCGCTCTCGGTCGCAAGGTCGCCACCGTTCATGGCTTGCCTCCCACCTGCATGTCATCGATCAGGATGGACCCGGTGCGGATCGCCCCCTGTCGCTCGACATCAAGGCCCACCGCGCGGATGCACTTCAGCATCGCGGACATGTTGCTGGCCAGCGTCACATCGGTGACGGCATGGACCACGCGGCCATCCTCGACCCACAAGCCCTTGACCGCCTGCGTCCAGTTACCGCTGGCGGGATCGGTCTTACCGCCTTGGAATTCGGTCACGACGAGGCCGGTGCGAAGCATCTCCAGCATCGCCTGCCAATCTCCACTTGCAGCCGAACTGGTCAGGCGCAGATTGTAGAAGCCATCGGCATTGCCCGTGGATGTCATGTCGAGCTTGCGCGCGGAGAAGGTCGAAAGGAACAGCCCTTCAACGACACCCTGGCGCAGGATCGCGCGCCGCGATCCGGCAATCCCCTCGCTGTCGAACCCGCCGCTGGCCAATCCCAGCGGTTCGAACGGATCTTCGCTGAGGTCGAGATGCGACGCCGCGATGCGGCGGCCGATCGGATCGGGAAGAAAGCTCATCCGGCGATACTGGGCGTTGCCGGTCAGTGCGCCCGCCAATTCGCTCACTAGCGTCGACGCCGTGCGCGGGTCGAACAGGACGGGGCATCGCCGGCTCCCGATCGTGCGCGCGCCCAGCGCCTGCCGCGCCCGGTCGGCGGCGTCTTGGACGACAATGGCAGGAGGCAGCAGCGCATCGACGCGCCGCTCCTTCGACTGGCAGAAAGCCGAGGTGCTACCACCTTCGTCCTGCGCCAGCATCACCGACCAGCGCGCGTCACTGGAGCGTTGAATGCTGCGGCAGAAGCCATCGCTGGTCGCCAGCGCCCAGAGGCCCTCAGTTGCGACTGCGACGGACTCGCCCGCCCGCAGCCGGGTATCGGATCCTGCAATCTCACTCGCGACCCGGTCCATCGCCTGCGCCGCGTCCAGCAGCACATCGGGACTGCGCGGGCCGTCGGCATAAAGTTCGGGTGCGGGGCCGGAAAAGGCAAGCCAGTCCGCCGGTGGCAGGTCGGCATCTGCATCGGGCTGGACATGCCCCGCGATCATCATCGCCTCCTCGACCACCCGTTCGATCGCCCCGCGGTCGAACCCTGCCGTCGATGCCGATCCTTGCCTGCCCTCGTGGAATATGGTGATGCCCAGTCCCTGGCTGCCACTGCGCTCGGCCGTCTCGACCTCGCCATGGCGCACCGCGATCTTGGCGAACCCTTCGTGATGAACCGATGCGCGCGCCTTGGCGCCGCGACGGACCGCGAGGTCCACCGCGAGCGCGGCGGCATCGCGCAAGTCGGCCTCGCGCTGAGTCAGCAACTCGCTCATATGTCCGCCTCGATCGTCGACGGGGTGGCATGACCATCATGCAGTTGCAGGCGATGCGTGTGATAGGCGGCCAATTTCTCGTTGTGCACGACACTGACAATGGTGGCGCGAGGCATCTCCCCGCGCACCGTTTGGTAGAAATGCGCAGCATTGTCTGCGTCGAGCGCGCTGGTTGCCTCGTCCAGTACGAGCAGCGTCGGGCGCTGAAGAAGGATACGCGCCAGCGCGACGCGCTGCTGCTCGCCGGGCGACAGTTCATCTTGCCACATCCGGACCTGGTGCATTTCGTCCACATGCGTACCCAGTCGCACCTGCTCCAACAGGGCCGCAATCGTTTCGTCATCATGATCTTCGGCCCGATCAGGGAAGCAGATCGCATTCTTCAGCGAGCCAAGCGGCAAGTAGAGACGCTGTGGCACCAGCATGGCGGTGCCGTGCCGGGTCATCGCGACCGACCCTGCTCCATCGGGCCACAGGCCGGCAATTGCCCGGAGCAAAGTGGTCTTGCCCGCGCCCGATGACCCTTCGATCACCCAGCGCTCACCGTCGCGAACCTTCCATGCATCGAGGGCGAGGAGCGGCTCTCCATTCGGGCGGCGCAGCTCCAGATTTTCGACCTGGATGGAGATGCCTTCGCCGGCTTCGCCGGGACGAAAAGCGATACCGCGCGGCCGTTCATTGTCGATCGAATCGTCCAGCGCCTTGAGGCGGTTGATATTCGCGATCTGCTCCGCCAAGCCGGGATAGACCTGGACAAAATAGGATAGAGACGAGCTGAATTGGGTAAAGGCGTCGCGCGACGCCATGACCTGTCCAAAGCTGATTTGGCCGGCGAAAAATTTCGGCACCGTCAGGAACAGCGGAATCACGGACATGACTCGTTCGTAGATGCTGCTTCCCGCGCTCAGGCCGATGTTCGCCCACATCAGGCGATACCAGTTCCGCCGTATGTTGGCGAACGACGCAAACAGCCCGCCCCGCTCAGTGTCCTGCGTGCGCGAAAAGGCGATCTGTTCGCTGTTTCGCCGCACATGGATCAAGTTGGCCCGGAAATCGGCCTCATAATGCTGTTCGCGCATCCGGCGCCGGATATAGGGCCGGCCGATCCAGGTGATGACGACCGACCCAAACAGAACATAGAGGATCGAAAACCAGATCAGGTCACCGCCCGGCAGCGATATACTATAGCCTGCGATCGGTATCACGAGAGATCCAGACGTCTGGAGAAGAATATAGCCGAAGCTGATCGCGCTGACGAGGCTGCCGACCAGCCCGACCGCAATTCCGACGAGGGAATTGCCTTGCGTGACCAGCGTGAAGTTCTTGATGTCTTCCGCGATGCGCTGATCGGGATTGTCGATCATGCGCAGGCGCTCGATCTCGTAGAACCGGTCGCGGGCAAACCAGCGGTCCATATACCATTTGGTCAGCCAGTTTCGCCAGCGGATCGACAGCGTCCAACTGACCAGGTTGTTCACGACAATAACCCCGACCTGCAACGCAGAGATCATCAGGAAGGTGAAGATGAGCCCCACGAACAGGCCGGATTGCCGCTGTTCGATCGAGTCGAAGAAATCACGCTGCCAATGGTTCAGCAGTATGAACGTGTAGACCCCGCCAAGGGAAAGGGCGGCATATGCGATCAGCAGGAGCCACGCCGCCTTCCAGTCTTCGGACACGAAGTAGCGTGTCGTCAGCCGCCAGGCGTGCGCGAAGCGTTCGCGAGCGGGCTGGGTCGGCTGGAGACCCGCCTCACGGCGGGTCTCTTCGACATTGGCTGGGGGCGGCATCATGGTCGGCGCAGACTATCAGAAGATGCGCTTGGTGATAGACAGGCGCACATTGCGCGGTTCGTCGACCGGGACGTAGCTAAAGACGCTCGTCGTGTTGTAGTTGCGCCGATCGAAGATGTTACGAATGCCGAGGTTGAAGTCGAAGCCGGCGATCGAGAGGAAGCCGTTGACGTCGATCTGCCGCGCGGCCGGAACGACATACAGCCCGAGCACATCGGCGTACGAACTGGACCGCCCGTATACCCCGACAGAACCTCCGCCCGTCACGCCATCGGCGATCCGGGTTCGGTAGTTGGAATAGAAGCTGTACGTATCACGCGGCTGACGTGCAACGGTGTTTTGCGTGGCCGTCGGGGTCAGCTGCTTATACTTGGTCCGGGTGTAGGAACCGGTCACCGTCCACCCTGGCAGCAACTGGCCGACGATGTTCAGGTCGATGCCGCGCCCGCGCTGGCCCGGTTCCGACGTAAACCCACCCAGCACCGGGTTGAAGAGGATCGTGTTGTCCTGCAGGATGTCGAAATAAGATGCGTTGATCGTGGCGCGCTTGCCGAACAGGTCAAGCTTGACGCCCGCTTCCTTGTTGGTGGTGATGATGTTCGGCAGGAAATTCTGGTTGATATCGAGATTGAAGATCGCCTGTTCGCCTCGCGCATAGTTGGCGAATAGCGAAAGATCGGCGGTGACGTCGACGATGATGCCGCCACTCGGCGAAGTGCCGTTTTTCTTTTGCACCGGTTGCGGCGTTGCGCCTGGGAAAAAGAACTGCGTACTCGTCTCGAACCAGTTCTTGCGCAGCCCACCGAGCAGCTTGATCTTCCAGAATTCGATCAGGGCCTGCCCGTAGACTCCCTGCTGCTTGCCCTCCGCCCGGATTTGCACGGGGCCGAGGGGCGAGAACGGGATGACGGGAAGGCTGGTGTTGGCTCCCAGCGGCGGGTTGTTGATGACGGTGAAGGTCGTTCCGCTACTTTGATCGGTGAAGCCCTTGCTGTAATTGTAGCCGACATTGAAAGTGGCCTTCAAGGCGTCACCCAGGTTCGCCCTGACGCGGACAAAGCTGTCGAGCGCATCGGACTTGCCTTGCTGCTGCGATCCGCCGACGCCCAGCGTGCGCATACCGGCCCGGTTGTAGCCGACCTGGTAGACCTGCAGCGTTAGCTGGCTTTCGTCGTGCATGCCCCGCACGACAAGATCGATGCCGGGCGTGATCTTGCGTGTCGCATCAAAATAGAAGCGGTCGGTGTTAATGCGAATTCCCTGATCGGGCGAATAGATCGGCACCGAGGGATCGCGGTCGATGATTTGGAAGGTCCGGTTATCGAACAGCGTGTAAGCGCCAATGCCCGCGTTCGCTTTCGAAAGACTTGCGCCGATCACAATGTCGGTCAGGCGATCCTTGTAGCGAAGCGAAGGCGCGAAGAGATAATCCTTCGTCCCCCTATAGCCTCCGTAATTGCGGTCCATCGTCTGTGCACTGGCGATGATGCGGCCCGACAGCTTCTTGTCAGCGGTGATCGCGTTGTTGGCATCAATCACGCCGCGCACCAGCCCGAACGAGCCGGTGTCGAACGAAACGGCCAGCCGCTCCTCGGCGCTGGGCTTCTTCGTCACGACGTTGACGTTGCCGCCGAGATTGCCGAAGCCGGACAGCAGCGCATCGGGGCCCTTGAGCACCTCGACACGCTCGATGTTCGCGACCGGCTGGTTGGCACCCGATTGCACGCCATATTGCGAGCCGCCCGCGAGGCCGTTCACCAGCCCGGCCGCACTGAAGCCGCGCACCGTATAGCTAGCGCCGGTGTTGGGATTGTTCGACTGCACCGAAACACCGCCAGCGTTGCGTAGGACATCCGTGATGTCGAGCGCCTGCTGTTCTTCGATCGTCTTGGCGGAAATCACCTGCGTGTTGCGCGGCTGATCCCTCAGGCCCAGACCATTGCGATCGGATGTCGACGACTGCCGGACGAGCACACTGGTTTCGGCTTCATCTCGCCGCGCGGTCACGACGATATCGCTGACGATATCGTACGCACCGTTCGGGGATTGACTGATCGCGAGACCGGTTCCGTCGATCGCTTGCCGAAGGGCCTCGCGCGCGGACCCCGCCCCACGGACGGGCCGGGACGTAAGCTGCTCGACCGCATTGGGGTCAAAGGTGACAGAGGTGCCCGATTGCGCGCCGATCTCCTGGAGTGCCTTGGCCATGGGCATGGCGGGCACGTTGATATTGGCGGTGGCCGCCGCCTGTGCGAAAACGGGCGACGGAGCGGCCATGCCCATGATTGCGATAGCGCTAAGGCTCGCGGCACCCAACAAGCAACGTGCATGTGAAGTCATACCAAACATATAATCCCCTCCCAAGGCCGCGCGTCACCCAACGCGCAGCGACGGCTGCACGCCCGATCGAACGAAACCCTGTGCTCAAAAGATACGCCTTTCGGCGCAACAATGCGGTTGCTATCCAAACGGGTCCTGCAACCGCACCCGACCTCCTGCTGACCGGTACCCGGATCTTAACGCCGAAGCGTCCACCGGATTTTCCTGTCGCGGTTGAGATTATGCTTCACTTCGATGACACGCAAACTCGAACTGTTCATGGCGAGCATGAGCGATATCGATGACTACGCCTGCCGGTTGTGAAAGCGGCTCGTGTGTTCTTTGATCCGTTTGACGAACCAGGCCAGCATCGGATCGCGCCGACGGTGACTCGCCCATTGCGCGACAAATATGATTTCCCTGGTGGGGAAAGGCGCTGTGATCACTCGAAGCGGCATGATCGAAGCATAATATTGGAACAACCATGAACTGCCTGTGGCCACCAGGTCGCTCCCGATCACGATGGCGGGGAGCGTCGCCTGCGACGTCGTTCGCACCCCGATACGCCGGCTCTTCAGCAAGTGCTCGCCCATGGCGTCGAGTGCCAAGAGTGACGTCGCCTCGCCCAGCGGAACGATATGTCGCGCAGCGCAAAATTGTTCCTCGCTGATCTCATAATGATCGCCGAACTCGCTGTGTCCGTTCCAGACCATGCACGATGCGTGATCGGTCAGGATCGGCAACGCCTCCAACCGATCGACGGCCGACTCTTCGGCGAGCAATAGCAGATCGGCGCCTTGATCCAGCGAACGCTGTGGGACCTCCAAATCGAGCGGAATCATTTTGACCGACAAGGCGGGCGCATCGGTGAACAGTCCACGCAGAACAGGCCCCAGTAGCATTTGCTCGATGGCCTCGGGCACGGCGACCGTGATTGTCTGCGCAGCAGTCAGGGGATCGAAATCGAGCGCGTAGTTGAAGGTGCCCTCAACCTCCAGCATCACGCGCCGGACTTCAGCGCGCAGCGCCATGCCGAGTGGCGTCAGATGCTGATCTCCACCCGAATGGGTGACAAGGTCGTCGCCGAAATGGTCACGCAGCCGGCGCAGTGCATGGCTCATCGCCGACTGGCTGAGCCGCACCCGGCGCCCCGCCTCGGTCAAGGTCGGGGCGTGCAGGATCGCATGCAGCGGATAGAGCAGGTTCAGGTTGAGCCGGTGCATCGGCGCTTCCCCTGCCGGGGAGCTCACATTGTCCCTCGCCGCCATCGATCGGTGGGAGTCCATCGCAACACGCCTTTCCGTTTCGGTCGTTCGGCCAATCGGGCGTCGATTTGCCTGGGCGGGATCAGTCTCGTACGATAGGGACTCCGAGGAAACTGACAAGATGATCCGCATCGGGAGATGCGAGGTTCAACCTCGGGGCGTTCACGATCATGAACGGACCGAAGTCCGAACGATAGGCCTCGGCGGCTTGCCGTTCGCTGACGCAATCGCCGCATGCAGAGGGCGCGTGACCGTCCGGCCACTAACCGGCTCAAGCTGGCCGAGAGCGGACTGTCAGCTATTGGACACAGACCGCGATTGCAGACGTTCAACGCCGTCGTACATTGCAGCGATCCAAGGAAGCCGTTAGGAAGTTGGGATGAAGTCCGCTCCCTGTATCATCTGACCGCTTCCCGCGCCAAGGAGCGCGAGGAATAGAGAAGGCGCGCCGACCCTGGCCGCGCCTGTGGATGTTTCATGGCTTAAATAGCCGTCGGCGCACTGCGCCGACCTTTCCTTCGGACGGACTTCATGACCAACTACTTCGAAAGCCCCTTCAAGGGCATCACGCTCGACAAGCAAGTCACGCACCCCAACATCCGAGTGGGTCGTTTCAGCTATTATTCAGGCTACTATCACGGCCACAGCTTCGACGACTGCGCCCGCTTCCTTCTACCCGACGAGGGTGCGGACAAGCTGATCATCGGAAGCTTCTGTTCGATCGGCTCCGGCGCGGCCTTCATCATGGCGGGAAATCAGGGACACCGTAACGACTGGATCAGCACTTTCCCCTTTTACTGGATGCCCGAGGTGTCCGCGTTCGAAGGCGCCCTCAACGGGTACCAATCCGCAGGCGACACTATAGTCGGCAACGACGTCTGGATCGGTTCAGAAGCGATAGTGATGCCGGGGATCACCATCGGAGATGGCGCCGTCGTTGGAACCCGAGCGGTAGTAACGCGCAATGTAGCCCCCTACACTATCATCGGCGGCAACCCGGCCAAGGTGATCCGGCAACGATTTGACGCTGACAGGATCGATTGCCTGCTCGAATTAAAATGGTGGGACTGGCCTGACGAGCAATTGCGCGATGCCATGCCGACCCTCTGCAGCGGCGACATAGAGCGCCTCCGCGAATTGTGCATTTCAAAGTAACAAATGGAACGAAGGGATGGAGCGCTGCGGCGCCTCCATCCCTTCGTGCCGACCAAAGCTGGCCGCTTGCAGACAGGCAGCTTTTGGTGAGATTGGCAGCGAGAGCAGACATTCTATCAGGTTGCGGGCCGTTCGCTCCTTACTAGTTCCGATTACGCCTGCGGGAAGCTGAGCGACTTCTTTAAGCGATGGTGCTTCACAGCTGAGAAGCTTACGCCATCGCAGCCAATATTTCCGAGACCGCGACGAACGCAAAGCACACCGAACTGTCGGCGACGCCATAAGGCAGGAAGATATCGTCGCCGACCTTGACCGCGCCGCAAGTGTACACAACGTTGGGGACATAGCCCTCGCGATCTTCGTCGGCCGCCGACAAGATCGGATTGGGTGTCCGACCGATCACCTTCGACGGATCGTCCTTGTCGAGCAAAACCGCACCGATCGCATATTTGCGCATCGCGCCGACCCCGTGAGTCAGCACCAGCCAGCCCTCGTCAAGCTCGATCGGCGCGCCACAATTGCCGATCTGGATCAATTCCCAAGGGAACTTCGGCTCCAGCAGCAAGTCGCCGCCCGACCAGTGGTCGATGGTATCGGAGCGCAACAGGTAGAGATTCTTGCCATCCTGGCGCCCGATCATATGGAACTGGCCATCGATCTTGCGCGGAAACAGCGCCATACCCTTGTTGCGCCCCGCGCCGCCCTTAATCGGGGTCAACGTGAAATCTTTGAAATCGCGCGTCCGCAGCAATTCAGACTGGATGTCGCGGCCGCTGTAGGCAGTATAAGTGCCGATCCATTCGGTCTTGCCGCTGTCGCGCTCGAATTCGACGAGCCGCAGATCCTCCAGCCCGTTGCGCTGCGCCTCGGTAATCGGAAAGATGACGGTACCCGACAGGCTGCTGTCGCTCTGACGATAGAGCGAAACAACGTCGTCGGGTTTGTCCTCGGGTCCCGGCCCCGGCATTGCTGCGGTGGCAAAGGCGGGCTGTGGCAACAGTGTCATTTCGCGGTCGGTGGTGATGATCCCTTCGCGAAAGGCAATCGTCGAAATATGCCCCTCCCCCACCGCGCGTAGCGACAGCAGGATACGGATGCTGCCGTCCTGCATCCCGCTCTGGTCGGGATGGCGCACGACGCTGGGGTTCATGAGCGCCGCGGCGGCATAGCTATACTCGTGGCAGAAATATGCGCCGATCAGCAGGCGCATTTCACGCCTGAGCTGAATCCCACTGAGCCCGAGCTTGTGCTCGATCTCTTCGAACCGCTCTTCGAAAACTTTTTCGATCTGCCAGTGACGGTCGGCGAAATCTCGCAACACGACGCCGAGTTCGGCGCGCACCGTGCGCGGATTGAGCGCGACAATCTCGCGCGCTAGCCGCTGCACCCGTTCAAGGTCCGGACCCGATGCCTGCCACGCGAGATGGAACGGCCGCACGACGACGCGGGTCGGGTCGGCATGGAGCCGCAGTTCATGCTGGACGATATGAGCCATTGACGTTCCTACCCGACCTTGGCCGCGAAATCCCGGATTGCATAGGTCGCGTGCTGATACGCCAGCACCGATTCGGCGCCTTCGTTGAGATTGACGCCGCGGGGATTGATCCCGTCGCGGCTGGTGCCGCTGAGCGGATCGGCGACCGCCACCCCGCGGTCGTTGCGGCCCGCGAACCAGTCATAAGCACGCCGGGCATGGGTCAGCCAGATCAAATCGCCGGTCACATCATAGGCCGCCGACGCCGCGTCGATCATCGCCCAGATTTCGACCGGCTGCTGATCGAACGGGCGCGGCGATGCATAGGCACGTCCAAAGCTGTCCGATCCCACCGGCCGAAAATGGCCGCGCGGCGCAGTCTGGACGTCATTTATCCAGCGCAGGGTGTCGATGCCGCAAGCGATGACATCCGCGCGTCCAGACCGGACGCCGGCGCGCAACATTGCCTCGGGCAAGCGGGCGTTGTCATAGGCCATAACATCTTCGAACCAGCACCAGTCAGACCGCGCAATGGCGGCATGCCAATCGAGCAACCGGTCTGCGCCTTGCGTGACGATCTTCAGCGCAAGCTCGTGCTCGGCGTCCACGCCCAGCACATGTTCGGCGCCCAGCATCGCAAAGGCGATCGCCCGCGGCGACTGAAAAGCCAGCGCCGACGTCGCGGTGCGTTCGAACAATTCGCGCGCCCATACACGCAAACCCGCGCTCTGTGCGTCGCGCGCTGTCGCGCCGATCGCCCATAACGTCCGGCCGCAGCTGTCTTCGGATCCGACATTTTCCAGCCAACCCCGCCCGAAACCCATGAAGTTGCGGAACGCGCCGGTGTCGGGGTTCCAGGCATGCTGGACGAACGACGCGAATATTCCGGGCAATCGGCCGCACTGGCGCAGCGCTTGGCCCTCTAGCCGGTTCATAAGCATCATCGCGCGGGCATTGTCATCGATGCAATAGCCGTGCGCGCGGTCGGGAACGCTGTGAATACTGTGCTGCAATATGCCGGTATCGTCGCAGATGCGCAGCAATCCCTCGATGCCGATTGTCGCCGGCACGGGGGCAATAACGGCCTTTACACAGCTGTCCTCGACCAGGCGATGGCTCCGCGCGGCAAAGGCCGGCCAGATCATGTCGCGGCCGCGGGCATAGGCCCGCTGCTGCAACGTGGTCAGCCGTTCGGGATCGCCCAGCAGATCGACGACCGCGGCGCCCAGCGCCGCGCTGTCATGAAACGGCACCAGCACGCCATGATCGTCGGCAAGCAACTCGATCGCATGGACATAGGGGGTCGACACTACCGCCTTGCCCAGCGCCATCGCATAGGACAGCGTCCCCGACGTCGATTGCTGCGCGCCGGTATAGGGTGTGACATAGACGTCGGCGGCTTCGAGCAGGTCGAGCAGGTCGTCTGTTTCCATGAAGGCGTTGATCCAGCAGACATGGTCGGCCACGCCCAACACCTCGGCCTGCGCCTGGAGTCGCTCGCGATACGCTTCGCCCTCATGCGCCAGAAGATTGGGATGGGTCGCGCCGGCGATGCAATAAAGAACGTCGGGATGCGCCGCGACCATCGCGGGCAGAGCGTCGATCACCGCCTCGATCCCCTTGCCCGACGACAGCAGACCGAAAGTCAGCACGACCTCTTTGCCGTCGAACCCGAATTGGGCCTTGAACTGCGCCGACCGGCCAAACGGCCGGTCGGGCACACCGTGCGCGATCAGGGCAATCTGTTCGGCATCCGCATGATAAACGGTGTGCAGCAAATGGCGCGAGCGTTCGGACATCACCACCAGTTTGCTTGCCCGTGCGATGAGCCGGGCCATCACGCGGCGCTGATCGATGGTTGGCTCCGCTAGCACGGTGTGCAGTGTGACGATCAACGGTGCGGCGATGCGATCGACCAGCTCGAACAGCATGTCCCCCGCAACGCCGCCGAACAGTCCAAATTCATGCTGGAGCCAAACCACATCGGCGCAGCTGGCCTCGATCTGCGCCGCGGCATCGATAAAGCTGCTCGCGTCGCCTTCTTTTACAAATGCGCGTACCAGCGGATTGGCGTGCTCCGGTGCCGCCATTGGCGACATGGCATAAACATCTATCGCAAGGTCGGGATAAGCGCCCTTCAGCGAATTGTAGACGTCGGTTGTGAAGGTGGCGATCCCACAGCGGCGCGGCAGAAATCCGCCAATAAGCGCCAATCGGAGTGGCGCCTCGACTTTCGGCAGCAGCGCGTCGCCAATTTCCAGGACTTCGTCGAACGACGAGCGATGGGGGGCTTCATACATTGGCACACACCTTCCGAAAGAACGCGATAGAAGGCCTCACCCAACCAAATTTCGACTTTCATTGGACGCAAATCTTGCCATCCGGCGTCAGAAACGGAACTGTCCGACGGCGTGATGGTTCCATCCGGCCTCCGTCAGGACCGATGCCAACCCGCGAGAAAACGGGCGTCCGGGCTCACCGCCAGCGCAGCGGTATCATCGATCCACAGGCATTCGCCGGGTGCAGCGCTCACGCCCGAAGCCGCGACAGTGCCGGCGAGCGGCACGATCGTCATCGGCCCGAGATCCGCTGCAAGCGGCGACAGATCGTTGGCGACGACATGGGCGATCCCGAGATGGCCACTTTCCAGCAGCCGCACACTGATGGCCGGGTCGACGCGACGACGCAGTTCCGCAGCCATCGGTCGCGCAGACGCGACGGCTGCACCATCGACGATATTTAGCTCTCGCGGACGTCCATAGTCATAAAGACGATAGGTGATATCTGAATTCTGCTGGATTTCGACAAGTGATATCCCGCCACCGATTGCATGTATCGTACCGGCCGGAATATGAAAGAACATGCCTGTTTCAACGGCATGCCATTGGATCAATTTCTCTATCTCGCCCGAGTTCGCCGCGGCCCTAAGAGCTTCAACGTCGAGCGGTCGCACGGTTCCAATGCCAATGAATGCCTTGGGCTCGGCGTGAAGAATGTACCAGCACTCCTCCTTGCCGGCCGGCAGGCCTCTTGCGCGCGCGTCTTGGTCGCTGGGGTGGACCTGGATCGAAAGCCGCTCGCTGGTGAAGAGATATTTTACGAGCAACGATTCTTCAGCTCGCGGCTGGAACCATATTTCACCGATGCGCGCCGGCGTTTCCGCAGTAAAAGGCTCGGGTAGGTTCGTCATGCCCCAAGGCTTTTCGACGCTGATCGTCGCAAGCTTCTGTGCGGCCATGATGTCTCCTCTTTCGCCCGCCGCGGTTCGCGCAGGTGAATGAAAAACGGACGCACCAACTGCCCGGATGTTCCGCAGCTTCGTCAAATCGGACCAACGCCGCGTCGGCTAGCCTCAGAATTCTGACCGATTATTGGTGTTCGTAACAACCGCGCACGCATATCTTTTCGCCGCGAGTCCAGTCGCGTGGCGGATGACGGAATTTGGCCGGAAGCGGCCAGCCCGCTTTCGGCTAGGAATTTGATGAAGACGGGCATTCCACAGGCATTACAAGGCGACCGCGCCTGCATCACAGACCGGCTCAACCTGTCGGTTCGAAGCCAGGCGAATGTCGTGACGCGCGAACTCGGGCTGATCTGCGAACGGGGCAGCCGCACGACCACGAAAAAGCTCAGCGCTTGCGGACAAACTCTGCGCGAAGCACAAGACCCTTGATGGCTTCGTGGCGGCAATCGATTTCCTGCGGATCGCCGGTCAGCCGGATCGACTTGATCACGGTCCCCACCTTGAGTGTCTTGCCGGCCCCCTTGACGTCGAGATCCTTGACCAGAACCACCTGATCGCCGTCGTGGAGGATGTTGCCCACCGAATCGCGTACCTCGACCTGCCCGGCGGCCGCGTTTCGGCTGGCCAGTTCGGATGCAGACATCCACTCGCCGCTCTCTTCGTCATAGACATAATCATTATCGCTGGTCATTTCATGCTCCATTGAGGTTGGCGGCCGTTCGGTCGGTCGAACGGACGCATATAGTTTTGAGAGCGCGCAAAGCGCGGTACTGCATTCACTTCTTTCCGAGCAGCTCGACGGCGAGCGCCTGCGCACGCGCATAGTCGGCCGCGTAGGAGAGCTTCATCGACGTTTCGCCAAGCCCGACGCGACCCAACATCGAACGGGGCTGCGGCTGCACACCCGACAATATGACCTCAGCCCCGGCCAGCCGCGCCTGTTCGACGAACTGCTCGAGCGCCTGCGCCCCGCTCGCGTCGAGTAGGGGCATAAGCCGCAGGCGCAGGATGATGACGCGCGGTGACTGGCCCAACCGGCGCAGCGTATCGAGAAGTTCGCCAGCGACGCCGAAGAAGAAGGGACCGGCGATCCGGAACACTTCGACGCCCGGCGGTAAATCGTCGCGCTGATGCCTATCTTCGGAATCGAGATCGATATCGCGCGGCCTGCCGGACCCGACCTCGACGGCCTCAGCCATGCGCGCCATGAACAAAAGCGACGCGAGCGTCACGCCAACGCCGATCGCGACCGTCAGGTCGACGAGTATCGTCAGCCCGAAAGTCAGCAAGAGCACGGCCCGATCACTGTTTGGCATGCGGAGCAAGGCGAGGAAGCGCTGATACTCGCTCATACCCCACGCCACCATGAACAGGATCGCGGCGAGCGCCGCCATCGGCACATAGGCCATCAGATCGGTGCCGAAGAGGATGAACAGCAGCAAGAAGACCGCATGCATGATGCCCGCGACGGGCGTCTTCGCCCCCGACCGGATATTGGTCGCGGTGCGGGCGATCGCCCCCGTTGCCGGGAGACCACCGAACAACGCCGAGCCGAGATTGGCGACGCCTTGGCCGATCAGCTCCTGGTTCGAGCGGTGCCGCGTCCCTGCCATTCCGTCGGCGACGACCGCGGACAGCAGCGCCTCGATCCCGGCGAGAAAGGCGATCGTGAACGCCGACGGCAGGACGGCATTGATCTTCGTGAACGAGATTTCCGGAAACGACGGCATTGGAAGACCCGCTGGAATATCGGGAAAGCGCGAACCGACCGTATCGACCGGGAGCTTCAGCAAGGCCACGACGAATGCGCTGACCACCACGGCGACCAGGAAGCCCGGCAGCCGCGGCGCCAGCTTGCGAAGGCCAATGATGATCGCGAGCGCGCCGACGCCAACACCGATGGCGGCCAGGCTCGCACTCGGCAAGGCAGCCCAATAGGCCTGCCATTTGGGAAGGAAGTCGGCGGGCACCTTGTCGATGGCAAGGCCGAGGATGTCCTTCACTTGGCTCGACGCGATGATGACCGCGATGCCGGCGGTGAAGCCGATCACAACCGGATGCGGGATATATTTGATCATCTGCCCGAGCCGCAGCAACCCGGCGAGGATCAGGATGAGCCCCGCGAGCAGTGTCGCGATGATCAGTCCGTCATAGCCATGGCTCGCGATCACATGGAAGATCACGACCACGAACGCGCCGGTCGGCCCGCCGACCTGGACGCGCGACCCGCCGAGCGCCGAGATCAGGAAGCCCGCGACGACCGCGGTGATCAGCCCCTTGTCGGGCGAGGCGCCGCTGGCGATGCCGAGCGCCATCGCGAGCGGCAAGGCGACGATCGCGACGGTCAGGCCGGCGATCGCGTCGGCGCGGAACGTGGCGGCGGAATAACCCTCGCGAAAGACCGTCAGGAGCTTCGGCGTATAGGCCTCGGGGTTCACCGAATTTCGGGCCGGCTCGGAAATTTGGCTGAAAGAAGCCCGCGGCCGGGCCGCTTGGGATCGGCAAGGGCCGCCTCGCGCAGTCGCACACCGCGGCCCGTCCCGACGCTCGATGAATATTCGCCAAGCAGTTCGATTCCGTTGCTTTCGAGCGCGCCGATCACTTTCACCAGTGTATCGACGACGCCGCGCACCTGGCCATTGGATGCCTCCATGCGCTGGATCGTCGGAAGCGAAAGCCCCGCCAGTTCGGCGAGCTCACGCTGGTCGATCCCGAGGAGGGCACGCGCGGCGCGCATCTGCTGCGACGTAATCATATCAGCTCCTTGATGTGTGATACATCATTTATCAATCTTAACATCGCCAACTAATGCTGTATATATCGATCATGCCAATCGATAGATCAACTTCTCGCGCTCTGACGGGCGTGGGCCGCAAATGCAGTTCGCGGGTTTGCCGCAGGGTGCCTGGCTGATGCCCGATTTCATGGTGTCGCCCTTCGACCGTCCCATCACCAGGACCATTCCGCAGCCGGCGAACGACGTCGAGTCGGCCCGCGAAGACATCGCGCTCCCGGCATCGGGCCGGAAGGCGATGATCCGCGGCGCACGGGGCCGATGCCCGCGATGTAACGAGGCGAAGCTGTTCGTCCGCTTCCTGAAACCGATGAAGACGTGCCCCCGTTGCCGGCAGGACTGGGCGCATCAGCAGGCGGACGATTTCCCTGCCTATGTCTCGATTCTGCTGACCGGGCATATCATGGCGCCGATCATCATCGCGCTCGTCCAGGAGACGGCGTTGTCGCTCGCAGCGCTTGCCGCGATCATCGTGCCGCTGATGCTGGCGCTGATGATCGTGTTTATCCAGCCTGCGAAAGGAGCGATCATCGCCCTGCAATGGTGGTTCGGCATGCATGGGTTCGTGAAGGAACGACCTGCCCTCGAAGCAAGCGAACGAGAAACGTGATGCCGCGCGGGATGGCCCCTGCCCGTCGATGCGCCTCAGCCGGCCGACCATAGCAAGGATACCGATAGCGACTGCGATTCATGATGCCCGTAACGCATCCCGCTGACAGGCGCTTCCTCGAGGGATTTGACCCGGGTCAGAATTTCATCTGCCAGCGACGAAAAGGACATCGGGTGGACCCGATCGAGATCGCGGGCCATCTGCCGAATCTCGCCATGATCCAGACAAAGTCGTTGATCCTTGAATGCGAACAGGACCCGGTTCATCCCTATTCTTACCGGAAGGTCCAAAGTCACCCCAAAACACGCCCGTATGCGGGACAATATCGGTGCGTGCTTCCAGTGATGGTCGCAGAGATTGACGACGAGAACGCCGCCCGGATTCAACCGCGAACGGCAATCGCGGTAAAATTGCGACGAACAGAGCTGCGCGGGCTGCCCGTCCCGGTCGAAGCCATCGACGAGCAGGACGTCGCAGCTCCTTTTGTCCCGTCTTACGAATTCGGCGCCGTCATCGCAGACGATCTCGAAGCGATCGCCTTCGGGCGGCAAGAAGAATTGCTCGCCAACGGCAATGACCTCGGGATCGATCTCGATCGCCGTAATCACTGCGTCGGGCAGATATCTGTAACAATATTTTGCGAGCGACCCTCCACCGAGCCCGATGATCTCGATTGATTCCGGGGACGGATTGAACAGCAGAAACCCCATCATCTGCCGGGTGTAATCGAGCATCAGCCGATCCGGATCATCAATGCTCATCGCGCTTTGCACAAAGGCCCAGTTTGCCAGAAGGCTCCGTATATTGCCGAGCTCGAAGACAAGCGGGGCTTCCAATCCGCTCACAAGCGAATGGTCATCGTCGGACCCGTATCTTTCGAAATGGCGTTGGTCGCGATCGATGTCGTCGAGATGGTCCAGAAAGTGATCGAGCTCGCCTCTCGCCGGATCATCGAGTTCGGGGTCCGGCTCCGATCCGCACGCCAGATCGTCCTCTGCGCCCGGGTATTCTGCACACCTATCGGTCATCGTCGCGACGCTCGTTTTGCCGATCGTGCGCCCGCCCTCCCGCAAGGGTGACGCCGACGAACAAGACCAGCAGAAAAATGCAGATGAGGACGATGAGGAATATCGTCATATGCGTTCTCGTCTAGAAGCAGAATCTGCGCCAGCAGCAACCCGCCGACAGCTGCAAATCGGCCAGAGGATCCTGGTCCGGCCAGCATTCGGGACGGACAAAATCAACGGCCTTGCCGTTTCTCGAACAGCTGCGCCTTCTCGTACATCTCCTGCCATGCAGCCGCAGCGCGGAGCGCCCGCTCCCGGACATTCGGAAGCGCGGCCGTGCTGGCCTCCGTCTCGCACGCCTTCATGCGAGCCAGATAGATTTCGCTGTTACGCGAGGTGGGTTTGAGATTGAGGGGGGAGATCATGTCATGCGCACCATGGGTTCTTGTCCGTTGCCGTTGCCTCGCCGTCGGTTGCTTCAGGTTATGGCGGAGCCATGACCCGTCATTGGGCATAAGGCCCATATACAATATCCTTCTTAGAATGTGGAGTATGATATTTGATGTTTAATACATCATTAGGCGACCGAAAAAGCGGTGCGCGTTCAAGACGGCTCGTCTCAAATGGTCCGAAAATTAGCATCTCGTTAGCCATCTGGTTCCAAATCATTGGCGAAACCGATGCTGCCCTCCTCGTGTCCCCCACACACGAATGGCATCGGCCAAGGCGGTGGTCGCTGGTCCCGGCCGCCGCCTTTCTCCCCGGTCCGAAAATGATGTCGCTGCCGATCCGTCCGCCGAAGCGCTGCGTCATGTCGGCGCAATCGAGAGAATATATATAAAGCGCAGTCTAAGGAACGGCGAACGATTCAGTGTGTTGCTTGTTCTGGTCGCGACCCTCATCCTTATTCTGCAAAGGTGATGAAGCTGGCCTGGCGAGTCCGGTTGGCTGTCGTCATCGAGCGCGAAACCGAAGCTGGGTAGCAGCTCGTTGGTCTTCCATCTTGATTGACGAGTAGCGGCGCGACGGACCGGTGGGCGCAAATTTCCAGCGCTTCGCCTCCGACGGTAACGAAGTGCGAGGGCGGCGGAGCCGATCCGCAAGCGGCGTTCGCCGCTGGACCTGGCCGACACCGGACCGGTCGCTTTTAGGCGTGGATTCAAGGTAGCCGACATTCCGCACGATCCCGCGGTGATGACGTGAATCGACCAACTCACGACGTTCGCGGCTCGGAATTAAAGGGCGGCTGTTGACCAATAAGCCGTCACGCCACTCAGCGAAAGAGCGGGCAGGTTCATATCACAGCATGAACATGCCCTAAAATAATCCCGTGCTCGTCCACCCTTGGCCAGCCCATCCTGTTGCAGGCGCGCGGCGATACGGTCGAGAAGCCTGTCGAGCTCCGATCAAGAGAGACGATGGTCCGGATCGGCGGCTGCGACAACGTCCGGTCTCTCGGCCGGATGCCCCCGGACCAAGTCGGAGAGCGTCGCAAAGCTGCTTTCGAGTATTTCGCGAGTGGTCATGCGGGGGCTACCGCGCACTTCGCGTTGAGACCACGAAGCGTGAGCGTGACGGAGAGAGAGCATTTCATGTGGGGGTCATCCTTCGTTGAGGTGCGCATTGCCTGTGGCAGAGCGATGATGGGCGCGGCGGCCGTGGCTGCCGCAGCGATGGTCATCCCGCTTCCACCGCCGCAATCGTGTCTCGATAGGCGCGCCGACCGCCCAGGGCCGCTTCCCCTATAATGTCGATCAGGTCAGCCTCACGGGCAAGATCAACTACAGCCTCGGCGCCGTCGATATCACCTCGATCACGGGCTACATCGACTTCTCGCGCCTTTATCATATCGACGTCGACGCGACGCCCCTCCGGCAGTTCGATTATGACGAGAATGAGGATGTCCGGCAGTTCACACAGGAACTGCGCATCGGCTATCGCAACGACCTCGTCGATCTTGTGGGCGGCGCCTTCTACTCATGAGACCGCGTGCTCGGCGACAACACCAACTATGGCGACGACTGGCCGCTGGTATTTCTTGGCGCCGCGAGTGGTTCGGGAAAGACCAACTATGACCAGGTGACCCGTTCGGCGGCGCTCTATGCCGATGCAACCTGGCATATCGCCGACAGGGTGGACCTGATCACCGGGCTCCGCTTCACGCGCGAGAAGCGGCACTATGCGGGAGGTACGAGCTTCATCACGGCCTCCCCACTTGTCGGCGTGAACGACACCTTCATCGACGACACGATCCGCGACAGCAATGTGACCGGACGCATCGGCCTCAACGTCCGCCCCCGCGATGGACTGCTCCTGTTCGCCTCGGTTTCCCGCGGGCGCAAAAGCGGTGGCTTTTTCAGCGGCTTTACAAACAACGACAGCCAGCTCCTGCCCTATCGCCCCGAAACCCTTACCGCTTATGAGATCGGGGTCAAAAGCGAGTTCGGGCGCGCCGTGACGCTGAACGTCTCGGGCTTCTATTACGATTACAAAGATCCCCAGACCTTTGTGCGCTTCATCGATCCCGCGACCGGCCTTTCCGTCCAGAAGGTCGGCAATGTCGACAGCGCGCGCGATTTCGGTGCCGACATCGACCTCATCCTGAGGCCGACCCGCGGCCTGACCGTGTCGGGCGGCTTCGGCCTGCTCGATACCAGGCTGTCGTCGTTCGCGACCGCAGCGGGCGTGATCCCGGCGGGCAATCGGCTGCCCAACGCGCCCGCCACCTCCTTCTCGGGCAAGGCCCGTTACGAGTTCGACCTCGGTCCGGGCCTTACCGCGGCGATCCAGGGCGACACGCGCTATGCGTCCTCGGCATTCAAAGAAGCGTCGAACGACCCGCTCATTTCCTCGAAGCCCTACTGGCTCTTCAACGCCCGCCTGTCGCTGGCTGGCGAGAAGGACGGCTGGGAAGTTGCCCTCTGGGGCCGCAATCTCACCAAGGAGCGCTATGTCGTCTCGGGCGTCAACCTCGCCTCGCTGGGCATCGTCAACCGTAACTACAACGCGCCGCGGACCTACGGCGTCGAACTCAGCTTCCGCTACTGAGGAACAGAAAATGACCATGCACGTAACGATTTCCGGCCATTGTGACCCTCGCTTCGAGGCGGTGAAAGACGCGTTCGAAGAGAATTTCGCCGAGCGCGGAGACGTGGGCGCGTCGCTTTGCCTCATCGTGGACGGCAATCCCGTCGTCGACCTGCATGGCGGATGGCGCGACAATGCGCGGACGCAGGAATGGACGGCCGACACGCTCGTCAATCTTTGGTCAACGACCAAGGGCGTCGGCGCGATCTGCTTCGCCTTGCTCGCTGATCGGGGTCTTCTATCCTACGACGATCCCGTCGCGCGCCATTGGCCCGAGTTCGGCGCCGAAGGCAAGGAGAGCGTGACGATCGGCATGCTGCTCTCGCACCAGGCGGGACTCAGCGGCTTTGCATCGCCCGCTACCGTCGCCGACTTGTTCGCCGGCGAAGAAGCCTCCGCCAGGCTCGCCGCGCAGGCCCCGTTCTGGCAGCCGGGCAGCGGGTCGGGCTATCATGCTATAAGCATCGGCATCCTTGCGACCGAATTGTTCCGCCGGATCGACGACCGATCGCTCAAGGCCTTCGTGCAGGATGAACTCGCGGGCGAGCTGGATCTCGATATTTCGATAGGTCTTGCGAGCGAACACGAGACGCGCCGCGCAGAAATCATCGCCCCGCCGGAGATGAGTTCGGCCGACATCGGACAACTCACGCCGGCACAAATCGCCGCGCTCGCCAATCCGCCCCTCGACCCGCTGCTCCCAAACGAACCGGCTTGGCGTGCCGCCGATCTCGTCTCGGCAAACGGTCATGCGAATGCGGCCGCGCTCGCGCGGCTTTACGCCCGTTTCACCGACCGACTGGTGAGTACCGCGACGCTCGCGGCCGCAACCCAGCCGCGCATCGAAGGCGTCGACCTCGTTCTCGGGATGCCGGCCCAATGGGCCGCCGGCTTCCTCGTCAATTCGGATGGAATCTATGGTCCGAACAAGGCGGCCTTCGGTCATTCGGGATGGGGCGGATCCTTTGCCTTCGCCGATCCCCATGCAAAGCTCGCGATGAGCTACACAATGAACAGGATGGGAATGATGCTTCGCGACGATCCGCGGGACGTGGCACTGATAAATGCCGCTTACGCATGCATCGAAGAGATCCGCGACTGACCAACGCGTGGTTATCAACCCCTGCCCACGCATATGACTGGCTCGAGATAGCCGATGCAGAATACTAGCTTTGGCCGATTGCGGTCTGTCGGCTTTTATCAAATCAAGTGAGAGAGCGGACGTTCCCGGGATGAAACGCTCTCTCTCTCTCTATTAGCCAGAACTGGGGTCTAGAACCGCACTCGGACCCCTGCCGTTCCTTTGAGATTATAACCGGCGCCGAAGTCGGCGATGGCGGTATCGCCCGACATTTCGGTGTATAGGGTGAAACGATCGTCGCCCCAGCTGTAGCTGCCGCCCAGACCCAGTTCGCCCCACAGGCGATGATCGCGATTTGCGATCGGCGTTCCCGACACATCGGCAACCGCACCGTCGAGCCATTCGTAGCTGAGGTTCATCACCGTATAGAGGCGCGTGCGGCGGATGTCGCCCGCACGGCCCTTCCAGCTTGTCTGATGATCGATCGCCAGACCCCAGCGGGTCTTCAGTCTTTCGCCCTTCCCAACCGAAACCGCGGTCGCCGACGGATCGGCGAAGCGATCGAAATCAACCTTGGCGTAGCTCATCTGGACCTGCGGCGTGATGCTGAGGTTACGGCCGATCGACGTTTGTTTGCCAACTTCGAAGCTGAAGGCCTGGCCGTCGCCCTTGTTGCCGCGGGCCAGCGGTCCAAGGATGTTCGATTCAAGGTCGCTGTCGAACCAGCTGAGCTTGACCTGTCCGTCGACGTAAAAGCCCTTCGGCCCGTACCAGGTCATCGTCGCGCCCACGCCATAGCCCTGCGTGTCGATTGTGCCGTTGCCGAAGATCGACGCGACATTGCTGTCCGCCTTGCCATAATGCGCGGTCAGCCCGCCGACGAGCGCGGCGCCGTCGCTACGCTCCGCCACAACCGCGTCGAGCCCGATCTGCGCCTGCCAATGGTCGACCTTGCGGTCGGCACCGGTCGTCGAGACGAGTGCGTCGGGACGCTGGCGTTCGGATTCGAAACGGCCCCACAGGCCCGCACCGGCGATCGGCGAAGCGGCCCACGAACGGTTGCCGACACGCTGTTGCAGGGTCGGCAGACGGTTCAGCGACTGCAAGGCGCCGACATAGGCCTCATAGACCGGAACACCCGGCTGATAGAGCGGGACTTCCGGATTCTCGCCGTCGAGAAGCGCAGAGCGGAGATACCAGTCGCCGTCCTGCGGCGTCGATATGCCATTCTTGTAGAGGCGATAGCCATAAGCCCCCACGACCACCGCCTGCTCGCCGTCGAACAGATAGTCGCCCTCAAGCGCGAAATTGCCGTTCGATGCGCCCGCGACGTCGACGATCTTGATTCCCTCGACCGTCTGCGCGCCGAGGCCGCCGCGGTTGATCACCGCGACCCGCGTATTGCCCGATGTGGCGCCGTTCACGATCAGGCGATCGGCTGCCGAGGCATCGCCGCCAAGTGCGGCCTCGATCTCGAGCACGCCGCTATTGCCGACATAATCGCCCGCGACGGTCAGCGAACCGATGCCGCTGCCCGGCGCGACGACGCCGGCATTGGCAAGGCTGCCGACGCGGCCCACGCCTTCGACGCGGCCCGCCGCGCCGACGCTGGCTGCGCCGCCCAGGCTTCCCTGCACGGCCAGCGTGCCGCCGGCGACCGTCGTGCTGCCGCCGAAGCCGCCGTTTTCGGCCGTGACGAGCAGCGTGCCCGCGCCATTTTTGGTCAGCCCGCCCGTTCCAGAGAAGAGGCCGTTGTAGGTAAAGACCGTGTCGGCCGCGGTCGCTATCGTACCGCCGCCGGCTACGACAAAGCCGCGCGCGCTGGTGATGTTCGCGCTCGCCTCCAGCGTCCCGCCATCGAACGTCACGTCGCCGCTCGCCGCGCCGAGGTTGGCATCGCTCGAAATGCGGAGCGTGCCGCCGACGATCTGCGTGCCGCCGGTGTAGCTGTTCGTGCCGCCGAGGACGAGCGTCCCCGCGTCGGTCTTGACCAGCTGCGCCGTTCCGGTGAGCGCCGAAGCGATCGTCGCGGTGAAGCTCGCGCCCGCCGTGCTGCCGTCGCCGACGCGGATCACCGCCTGCGCCCCGTCGAGCGTGACGGCGTCGCCGGTGATGACATAGCCGTTCGCCGCGAACTGCATGCCGGTGACCGACACCGCGCCCGGCGCATTATCGACCGTGACCGTACCCGCAGTGCCGCCGAAGATCGCAAAGGCTCCATCGGCATAGGGCGCGCTGAGATTGCCCGTCGCGTCGGTCCAGTTGTTGTTGCCCGCGCTGCTCTGCCAGACGCCGTCGCCGCCGTTGATCACGCCGTCGACCTTGGGCCCCGCCGCGCCGTCCCAGAAGTTCAGCGTCAGGCCACCCGAATTGACCAGATTGACCTGCCCCGCGACCGAGGTCTGGATGGCGGTGTTCGCGCCCGTCGGCATGGTGCCGAAGGTGACGCCATTGTACGTCAGCGCACCGCCATAGTTGAACATGCGATAGATGCCGGCGTCGAACGCGCCGCCCGTCGGCACGCTGACATTCAGCACACCGTCGAGGATCAGATCGCCGCCGACGTTGACAAGGTCGTTGAGCGCGCCGCCCGCGACGCCCGCCTGCCCGAATTCGAAATCGAGCTGCGTCCCGGCAGCCAGCGACAGATTGCCGCCGACGGTCAGCGTACCCGTGCCGCCCGCGCCCGGCGCCAGCGTGGCCCCGCTGGCGAAATCGACATTGCCGCCGATCGTGCCGGTGCCGCCCAGCGTCGCGCCGGAAAGGACACTGGTGGAGCCGCTCGCCGCAGCATAATTGCCGTTGACGAACATCGTGCCGCCCGCAACCGTTGCGCCGCCAAAGGTGCCGCCGCCGCCCAGAACCAGCGTGCCGGCGCCATTCTTGGTGAAGCTGCCCGCACCCGACAGCGCGCCGGTAAGCGTCAGCGTCGTACCGCCATCGGTACGGAAACCGCCAGCGCCGATCAGCTCGACATCGCGCGCCGAGGTGAAGGTCGCCGTCGTTTGCAGCGTGCCGCCGTCGAAGCGGACCGCGCCGCCCGCGTCGCCCAGATTGCCGTCGGCTTCGATCTGCAATGTACCGCCGTTGATCGACGTTCCGCCAGTGTAGCTGTTGCTGCCTGTCAGGACGAGCGTGCCCGCGTCGGCCTTGACCAGCGCAGCCGCACCCGTGAGTTCGGCGTCGATCGTCGCGACATAGGCCGCACCCGCAGCGGTGCCGTCGCCAACGCGGATCACGGCCTGTGCGCCGTCCAGCGTCAGCATGTCGCCGGTGATCCGGTAGCCGCCGACCGCGAACTGCATCCCCGACGAGGACACCGCGCCAAGGCTGTTGTCGATCGTCACGGTTCCCGCGGTGCCCGAGAAGATGGCAAAGGCGCCATCGTCATAGCCCGCGTTTACCGCGCCGCTGATGTCGGCCCAATTGTCATTGCCGGTGCTGTTCTGCCAGACGCCGTCGCCGCCGTTCACCGCATTGTCGAACTTCGGCCCGGCGGCGCCGTCCCAGAAGTTGAGCGTTGCAGCCCCGGTGTTGATCAGATTCACTTCGCCCGCAATCGACGTCTGCACCTGCGCATTGGCGCCCGTCGGCAGCGTGCCGAGGGCCAGACCGTTGTCGGTGAGCGTACCGGCATAGTTGGCGACGCGATAAAGGCCGATATCGAAGCTGCCCCCCACCGGCACCGATATGTCGAGGGTGCCGTCGAGGAGAAGGTCGCCACCGATGTTAATGACATCGTTGAGCGGGCCCCCGACATCGTTCGCGCGGCCGAATTCGAAGCCAAGCGTCGCACCCGCCGCAAGCGAGAGATTGCCGTTGATCGTGAGCGTGCCGGGAGCATTCACGCCGGGGGCAAGCGTCGCGCCGGTGTCGACGAACACATTGCCGCCGATGATGCCCGACCCGCCTAACGTCGCGCCTGCACCAACATTGGTCACGCCCGTCGCGGCCGACTGGTCCCCATTTACGAGCAGAGTGCCCGAACTAACGCTGGTCGTCCCGGCATAGCTGTTGCTGCCGGTAAGGGTCGCGATACCCGGGCCGTTCTGATCGACCGCACCGCTGCCCGAAATCACGCCCGCGAAGGTCTGTGTGTCCGCGCGGCTGAAGACGAGCAGGCCATTGTTGACGACGTCACCGATGATCGAGCCCGAGGTGCCGCCATCGCCAAGTTGCAGCGTGCCCGCCGAAATCGTCGTGCCGCCGGTGGAGAGATGATCGCCGGTCAGGATCGTCCTTCCCGAACCCGTCTGCTCAAGCGAACCGCCGCCCGTGATCAGGCCGGCAAACACCATGTCGTCAGAACGGTTGAACGCAAGCACGCCATCGTTGACGACATCGCCCGCGATCGCGCCGCTTGTTCCGCCGGCACCGATCTCCAGCCGCCCGGCGAGGATCGTCGTGCCGCCGGCATAATCATTGTCCGCCGTCAGGACGAGCGTCCCCGCACCGTCCTTCGTCAGGTCGCCCGCGCCCGAAATCACACCCGAAAGGGTGAGGCCTGCGTCGGTCAGGAACGTCGCGCTGCCGGCAAGGTCGACCGCACGGCCCGACACGATATCGGCGGTCGTGTGCAGCGTGCCGCCGCCGAACGCCAGTCCGCCCGCCGCATCCCCAAGATGGGCGTCGGACGAAATGCGGAGCGTGCCGCCATTGATCGCCGTGCCGCCCGTGTAGCTGTTGGCGCCCGACAGGACGAGCGTCCCTCCGTCGGTCTTGACCAGCATCGCCGTTCCGGTCAGGTCGCTGCCGATCGCCGCGGTATAGCCCGCGCCTGCGGCACTGCTGTCGCCGACCTGCACGATCGCCTGCGCGCCGGTCAGCGTCAGCGTGTCGCCCGTCAGGACATAGCCGTCGCTGGCGAATTGCATGCCAGAGGCAAGGACATTGCCGTCGCTGTTATCAATCGTGACCGTGCCGGACGCACCCGCGAAGATCGCGAAGCTGTCCTGCGCATAATCGGCGTTGATCGATCCATTGGCATCGGTCCAGTTGTTCTGGCCGCCCGCGGCGCGCCACACGCCGTCGCCGCCATTCAGCGCATCATCATTTTTGGGTCCGGCCGCGCCGTCCCAGAAATTGAGCGTGAGGCCCTGCGAATTGACGAGGTTCACCTGGCCCGCGATCCCCGTCTGGACCAGAACTCCGCCGGGGCCGCCGGGGATCGTTCCCAGCGTCAGCCCATTGTCGATCAGCGCGCCGTCATAGTCGAACACGCGGTAGATGCCGGGGCCAAAGCTGCCCCCCGCCGGGACCGTCACATTGATCGTGCCGTCGAGCGTCAGGTCGCCGCCGACATGGACCAGATCGTTGAGCGCGCCGCCCGCCACATTGGCCTGTCCAAACTCATAGTTAAGGATCGAACCGCCGGCGAGCGACAGATCGCCGTTGATCGTCAGCGTACCGGCACTTTGGCCCGGTGCCAGGATCGCGCCGTCCAGCATGGCGACGTTGCCGCCAATCGTCCCGGTGCCGCCCAGCGTCGCGCCGGAGAAGACCGTCGTCAGCCCGGTCGCCGCCGACTGGTCGCCGTTGACGATCAAGGTGCCCGCGTTGACGAGCGTCGCCCCCGCATAGCTGTTGGGGCCGGTCAGCGTCAGCGTGCCGAGGCCGTCCTTGGTCAGCCCGCCAGCGCCGGTGAAGCGCGGCGCGATGCCGATGTTGTGGTCATTAGTGTCGATAAAGCCGCCGTTTGCGCCGAGTGCGATGTCGCGCGTGCCGAAACCCGCGAAGAAGCTGTTATTGTCGGCGGTCGCGCGCAGCACACCGCCGTCGAGCGAGAAGTCGACAGTCCCGAGGCCGCCGCTGATCCGTCGGGTCTCCAGAACGCCGCGATTTCCCGTGGTGCCTCGCACCGCTACTGTTGCACTCGCCCCGCCTGTATTAGCGAGCACGAAGCCCCCACCGGCACGGACAAGCCCGCCGTTTTCGATCAACAGCGAGCCCGTTCCTTCATTGCCGATGGTCATCGAGAAATCGGTGACCAGCCAGTTCGACCCGGCACCCGTCACCACGACGCTGCCGGTGGCATTGGCACCGATATAGCCCTGATTGCTCGTGACGTTCGCGCCATTTTCGATGCGCAGCGAGCCGGTGCCGAAACTGCCGACGGTAAATTGCTGAGTGTTCACCCATGAGGTGCCCGCACCCGAAATGATCGCGTCGCCTTGGGAGGAGGTGCCGACGATCCCGTCATTGCTGGTGACCGTGGCGCCATTTCCGATGCGCAGCGTTCCGGCCCCGAACAGCCCGACGTTGATCCGTCCGCTGTTTTCCCACGACGAGCCTGCGCCGCTGACGAGGACCTCGCCAATGCCATCGCTGTTCCCGCCGATATCGCCTCCGACGCCGACGACCTTGCCGCCATCGGTGATGTTCAATGTCCCATTGCCGGAATATCCGACCTGCACATCGCCATTGTTCGTCCAGGTCGACGCGACGCCGTTTGTGCCGATACCCGAGACGTTGACAATGCCCTGTGCACCGGCGTTCGACCCGATCCAGCCCGTCTGGTTGCTGACCTGACCGCCCGCAGCGATGTTCAGCGTGCCGTTGCCGAGCTCGCCGATGACGATGTCGCTCGCCCCGGTCCACGTCGAGGCATTGCCGCTCGCGTCCTGTCCCGAAACGGTGACCGTCCCGCTGCCGCCCACATCGTCGCCGATATAGACGATGTCCGCGACGGTCACGAGACCGCCGTCGAGAATGTTCAGCGTACCGGTGCCCAAGCGACCGACGCGGAGGATGCCCGTATTGGTCCATGTCGAGGCATTGCCGCTGCCGTCCGTGCCGATCACGGTCAGCGTGCCCTGCTCGCCGCTTTCGCGGCCGATCATGCCCTCCGTATTGGTCAGCGTGCCGCCGTTCGCAAGCCGCAGTTCGCCGTCGCGGACGTTGGTTTCGCCCGCGAAACTGTTCGTCCCGGTCAGTACCAGCGTGCCGAGGTCGGACTTGATGACACCACCGACGCCGGTCAGGTTCGACGTGATCGTCGCGATATAGGCTGCACCGCCAATCGAGCCATCGCCGACGCGAATGATCGCCGCCGGATCGACGAATGCGAGATCGTCGCCCGAGATGGCATAGCCGTCGCTGGCGAACTGCATCCCCGACGCCGTGACGGCGCCAAGCGTGTCGTCGATGGTCACCGTGCCGCCGACGCCCGAGAAGACCGCAAAGGCATCGTCGGTGAAGGGGGCGTTGGCCGAACCGTCATATTCGGTCCAGTTGTCGTTGCCGCCGCTCGCCTGCCACAGGCCGTCGCCGCCGGTGATCGTCCCGTCATTTTTCCCACCGCTGACGCCGTCCCAGAACCGCATGGTGAGGCCGGTCGTGTTGACCAGATTGACCTGGTTCGCGACCGAGGTCTGGACGAAATAACCCGAATCGGCCGTCAGCCCGTTGTCGGTCAGCGTCCCGCCATAGTTGATGATGCGATAGAGGCCCGGATCGAAGCTGCCGCCCGGGGGCACCGCGACATTGAGCGTGCCGTCGAGCGTCAGGTCGCCGCCGACCTCGATCAGATCGTTGAGCGCGCCACCGACGACATTCGCCTGACCGAAATCGACATTGAGCGTCGCGGCCGGCGCGAGGAAGAGGTGACCGGCGATGGTCAGTCGGCCCGGAACCCCACCGACATCGCCGGGATTGAGGTTGCCGTCAAAGATATCGACATTGCCGCCGATCGTTCCGGTGCCGCCCAGCGTGCCACCTGTCGCCACGCTCACGAGGCTCACTCCGGCGCCAAGAACGCCATCGACGAGCAGCGTGCCGCCCGCCACCGAGGTCGTGCTGATGAGAGACGAGCTGTCTCCGGTCAGGCGCGTGGTTCCCGCCATTTGGTTGACCGTTCCAAGGCCCGCCATGCTGTTGGCGAAGATATAATCAGTATCGGTGTGATTGAAATTCAGCTCGCTCGCGCCGAGGCCAAAAACGATGTTGCCGTCGATGAATCCGGCGGTGGCAGCGGCGGCGCCTTCAACGCCGCCGATATTGACAGTGCCGGTCGCACCGGCCTGCGCGGCAATCTGGAGCCCGGATCCGGCAATGGCCCGGCCGCCATCGGCGACCGTCAGGACGGCGGTTCCGGTGCCGTTTCCGATAATCAGGTCGCCCGTCGTAGCGAAGCTGGAGCCCGCGCCCGATACTGTCAGGTTTGCGGCCTGCGGCGCCGCGCCGAAGGTTGCCGCCGCGAAGCTCGCTGCACCGCCCTGATCGACGATGAAATCGCCCGCGGTCATCAATAGCGCATCGGTGCTCGTCCAGTTGGAACCCGCGCCGGTGACCGCGACGGCGATGGCGTTGCTGTTGCTGGTCGCGGTGCCGATCTGGCTCGCGCCCGCGGTGCGCAGCGTCCCGCCCGCGCCGACCGTCAGGCTGAAGGGAGCGTTGAAGGTCGCGCTTCCGCGAATGCCGCCCGACACATCGGCCAGCGAGTTCGTGCCGGTGATGTTGATCCGGGTCGCGACGTTGAGAGTGCCCCGCATATCCAGGTCGCCCGCCCTGATCCGGAGCGTACCACCGTCCGTCACGTTCACGGTGGCCGAACCGGTGCCGGTAATATTCCCGCCAATGGCGGTCGTGCTGAAAACCGAATTCGCGCCATCGACGCTCAGCGTCGAGCGCCCCATCGCCGTGCCGCCCCCGGAAATGACATTGGCCCCGCCGACGATACGAAGCTCGCCCCCCACACCGTTGATGATCGTCCCGGCGCCATAATTGCTGTTGCCGGTCAGCGTGGTCACGCCAGTGCTGGCTACCTGAACGCTGCCAGTGCCGGTGATCGAACCGGCATAGGCGTAGGCATTCGAGCGGTTGAAGACGAGGCGGGCATTGTTGACCACGTCGCCAGTGATCGAGCCGGTCGCGCCGCCAAAGCCGCCGATCTGCAGCGTCCCGGCCTCGATCGTCGTGCCGCCGGTATAGCTGTTCTCGCCAGCGAGCGCGAGCGAACCGGCGCCGAGTTTCGTAAATCCGCCGCTTCCTGTCATGGCATCGAGGACGCCGTTCGACGTCGCGGCATTGGCAATGTCGATCGCGCCGCCGTTCGCGCCCAGAATATAGGCGTGCGCGTTGACCGAGTTGGTGCCCGTCATCCGTAAGGTGCCGCCGTCGAGCGTGATCGCGCCCGCAGCATCGCCGAGGAAGCTGTCATTCTCGACCGAAAGCACCCCGCCCTCGATCCGCGTGCCGCCGGTGTAGCTGTTGGCGCCCGTCAGCACGAGCGTGCCGGCATCGGTCTTGACCAGTTGCGACGCGCCAGTGAGGTCGGCGCTGATCGTCGCGGTGAAGCCCGCGCCAGCTGCGGTGCCGTCGCCAATGCGGATGATCGATTCGGGGCCGACCAGCGTCAGCGGCGCGCCGTCGATCAGATAGCCGTCGGTCGCGAACTGCATTCCCGTCACGGTGACCGCGCCGCCGCTGTTGTCGACCGTAACCGTGCCCGGCGCGCCCGCGAAGATGGCGAAGGTCGCGTCGGCATAGGCCGCGTTGACCGCGCCGTCGGCGCCAGTCCAGTTGTTGTCGACGCCGCCGAGATGCCAGCTGCCGTCGCCGCCGTTGACCAGATCGTCGAACTTGGGTCCGGCGCCGCCATCCCAGAAGCTGAGCGCAAGGCCCTCGCTGTTGATCAGGTTGACCTGACCCTCCACCGACGTCTGGACGGTGACGTTGCTCCCGGCCGGCATCGATCCCAGCGCCAGCCCGTTGTCGGTGAGCGTCCCGTCATAGTTGAACACGCGGTAGATGCCGCCGCCGAAATAGCCTCCGCTCGACGTGGTGACGTTGATCGTGCCATCGAGCGTCAGATTGCCGTCGACGTTGACCAGATCGTTGAGCGCGCCGCCCGCAACGCCCGCTTCGCCGAACTCGAAATTCAGAATCGAACCGCCGGACAGCGCCAGGTCGCCGTTGATGTTGAGCGTGCCGGGGCTGTTGCCCGGCGCAAGGATGCCGCCGTTCAGCACATTGACGCTGCCGCCGATCGTCCCGCTGCCTGCCAGTGTCGCGCCGGATGCAACCGTCACGAGACCCGTCGCCGCCGACTGGTCGCCGTTGATCCGCAGCGTACCCGCGTTCACATTGGTCGCGCCCGCATAGCTGTTGTTTCCGCTCAAAGCCAAAATGCCCGCGCCCGATTTGGTGAGCCCGCCCACCCCCGAAATCAGGCCGCTCAGCGAAAGGGTCGTCCCGGCGTCGGTCAGGATCGTGCCCGCCCCGGTCATGCTGCTGCTCCGCGCGCTCGAAAAAGACGCCGTGGTGCGCAGCGTACCGTTCGAGAAGACGAGACCGCCTGCCGCCGCGCCCAGATTGGCGTCGGCCGAAACCTGAAGGGTGCCGGCAAGAATCGACGTGCCGCCGGTATAGCTGTTGACGCCCGAGAGGATCGTCGTGCCGCTGCCGATCTGCTGCACGGCGCCGCTGCCCGAGACAAGGCCGGCAAGGGTGAAGAGATTCGAACGGTTGAAGACCAGCACGCCGTTGTCGACCACATCGCCGACGATGCTGCCCGTCGTGCCGCCATTGCCGAGCTGCAGCGTGCCTGCATCGATCGTCGTGCCGCCGGTATAAAGATTGGTGCCGGTCAGCACGGTCGTGCCGGTTCCGGCCTGCCGCAGCGAACCGGTGCCGACGATCTGCCCGCCATAGGACAGGAGGTCGCTGCGATTGAAACCGAGGGTGCCGAAATTATTGACGGTCGCGCTCGCGATTGACCCCGTGGTGCCCCCGCCGCCGATGAACAGCGTGCCGCCGTTGACGTTGGTCGATCCGGTATAGCTGTGATTGCCCGTCAGCACCCATGTGCCGCTGTCGTTCTTGGCGAGCGTGGTCACGCCGGTCCCGGCATTGCCGATCGACCCCGCCAGCGTGTTGTTGCCGCCGTTGGTCCCGCCGAGCGCAATGGTGCGGGCCTGATTGTTGCTCGCGAGCGTGACAGGGCCGGTATCGGTGAAGACGATCGCGCCCGTGCCCGACGATTCGATGAAGGTCACGCCCGCCGACAGGGTGAACAGGCGGTTCGTCGTATCTCCGGCGCCCGTATAACGCAGCGTCGAGCCATTACCGATGACGAGGTTGGCCGCAGCCGCCGACGAGGCACCGATGCTGCTCGCAAGACCGCCGTCGGCCAGCTTGTCGACCCCCAGCACGCCGCCGCTGATCGTCGTGATGCCGGTGTAGGTGCTGCCCGCATTGGTCAGAATCCACGTGCCCGCGTCGGTCTTGGTCAACCTCGTGACGCCGGTTCCGTTGTTCGTGATCTGCGCGGCGAGGATATTGTTGCCGGTGTTGGTGCCGCCCAGCGACAGCGTCTGCGCTGTATTCGCGCCCGCGAAGGTCAGCGGGCCGGCGTGGGTGAAGGCGATCGCGCCCGAACCCGACGCGTCGAGCTTGCTCGTCGCCGAGGCGCCGAGCGTGAACTGACGATCCGTGCTTCCGCCCGTGCCGACATATTGCAGCGTGCCGCCGCTCAGGACGAGATTGCTCGCCGCCGAGGAGGAGGAGCCGATCGAACTGTTCTCACCGCCATTGCCGAGACAGGCGACCGCGAGCGTACCGCCGTTGATGACGGTCGTCCCACCGTAGCTGCTCGAACAGCCAGACAGCTGTTGGAAGCTGCCGCCGTTCTTGATCAGACCGCCGCTTCCCGAAATTGCACCGCCGTAATTGGCGGCAAGGCTGCCGCCGTTGGTGATCGTCAGCGTCGCCGTATCGAGGTTGATATTGCCGCCGGTCGTGCCGCCCCCTATCAGATAGAGAGCGTTGTTATTGTAGCCATCGAGATCGAGCAGGACCCCGGCGGTGTTGTCGAGCGATACCCCGCCGCTGCCCAAAGCCGTTGTCGATCCGGCGCGCACCGTGCCGTTTATCACGCGCAACAAGTTGGTTGTGTTGTTCACCCCCGACAGCAGCAGCGTTCCCGCGCCATCTTTGTTGAGCTGTCCGGCGCCGGTGAGGATTCCCGAAAATTCGAGCGTCGTGCCTGCGTTGAAGACGTTGAGGTTGCCGTTGCCCGTCATCGCGAAGCCGCGATCGGTTGAAACGCTGGCGCCGGTATAGACGAGCGTGCCGCCGGCGAAGGAAAGGTTCGACGCCGCCGACGACGACGCGCCAATTCCGCTCGCTTGCCCGCCATTGGCGATGCAGTCGACCGAAAGTGTCCCGCCCATCGTCGTGACGCCGGTGTAGTCGTTGTTGCAACCGCTCAACGTCTGCGTGAAACCGCCGGTACGCGTGTAGCCGCCAGTGCCGGTAATGCGGCCCGTGAAGATGCCGCCCGCGCCGCCCGTCGTCAGGGTACGCCCGCCGAGGTCGATCAGGCCGTCACCAATCACGGACAAGAAGCTGGCATTGAAACCGCCGAGCTCCAGCTTTGCGCCGCTATTGACGGTCATGCGGCCGGTCGGGCCGAATGCCTGCGCCGAACCCGCACGCAAAATGCCGCCATTGACGCTCGTATCGCCTGTGTAGGTGTTGGCACCGCTAAGGATGAGCGTGCCCGCGCCATCCTTGAAGAGCGATCCCGCACCCGCTGCAACGCCGCTGATCGTCAGCGTTGTGCCCGCATTGGCCACGTCGATACCACCCTGACCACCCGCCAGGGTAAAGCCGCGATCGATCGCGACCGTGCCACCGGTATATTGCAGCCGGGCGCTGTTGCTGATCACAAGATTGGCGGAATCGCTGCTCGCCGCGCCAATGCCGCTTGCCACGCCGCCGTCCGACAGCGTGCCCACCGAGAGCGTACTGGATCCGGCGCCCGGATTTTGGGTGATCGTCGTGACGCCGACATAATCGTTCGCGGCGTTCGACAGGACAAGCGTGCCCCAGCCGGTCTTGGTCAGGCCCGCATCGTCAGGGCTTGTAACCAGGCCCGAAAACTCGACCGTGCGCCCGGAATCGACCTGGATCGCGCGCTCGGCGCCACCGTTAACGAGCGTGATCCCGCGATCGGTGACGGCATCGACGCCGCCCGTATAGGCAAGCGTGCCGCTTTCGAGGACCATGTTCGCTGCGTCGGCGCTCGACGCGCCAATGCTGCTTGCGACACCGCCGTTGGCGAGCTGCATAACTTCCAATCGGCCGCCGCTCAGCGTCGTGCCCCCGGTATAGCTGTTGGCCGCGTTCAAGCGGACCGTGCCGCCGCCGCTCTTGGCAAAGCTCGTCGAGCCGCCATTGTCCACGATCGTCGAGCCGACCGTGAGAATCCCCGTACCATTATGCTGGACCCCGAGCGTCCCGCCGCCGCTGCTGCCAGTCAGGAAGCCGCCGTTGATGGCCTGGTTGGTGGCGAGCGTACTCGGCGCGACGATGATCGTGCCGTCGATCCCGAGCGTATTGCCGGCGCCGACCGCGACAACCGAGTTTGCCGCGGCCGTGTAGCGCAGACCGCCCAGCTGGACGTTACCATTCACCGTGCCAAAGAAAGGCGTATTTGCGGCACCCGCGGTATCGCTGATGATATCGCCGTTCGCCCAGGCGCCCGCATCATCCTTGATGGTATAATCGCTGGCGTCGAAAGCAATAATGCCCCCGCCGACGACTTTGGCATAGTCCGACCCGTTAATCGTTGCCCAGCCGCCGAGAACCCCATCGGCGTTGCTCGTCGTGATCGCGCCGCTGGTCGGCAGCACGAAGTTGACCAGCCCGCCAGCGCGGGTAATCGCACCGAGATTGAGGTTGATGATGCCGCCGGCGCCATTGATCGCTCGCACAGTGCTGCTGCCGGCATTGATCGTCAGGCCGTTGAACGACTGATTGTTGGTCTCGCCCGCCGCGCCGACGACCTCCATCGTGCCGCCCGACAGGGCGAGCGCCGACGATGCCGAAATGATGTTGTCGGCAGGACCGCCGACGCCGACGAAATCGAGCTTGAGCGTACCGCCGCCAATCGTCGTCGCGCCAGTGTAGCTGTTCGCACCGGTCAAGGTCAGCGAGCCCGCGCTCGTTTTCCTGAGGCCGCCGCTTCCGGTGATGCTTCCGCCAAAGACCTGTGCGGTCTTGGCATCGACGGTGAGCGTTTGCGCGCCAAGTGCAACCGTTCCGCCGCTGCCGGTGAGCGACGGCGCGACGAGATCGAAGCCGCCAAGGTCGAGCGTACCGCCGTTGACGATGAAACCCGTTGTGACGCCGAAAGCCCCTTCGACACCTGCGCGCAGCGTACCATTGGCCACCGTCACCGTGCCGCGCTGGACATTCGCCCCGCCGAGCACCCAGGTCCCGGCGCTGTCGGCGACCAGGTTGCCGTTGCCAGACATGACGCCAGAAAAGATATTGGTGCCGGCAAAGTTGCCGCCGAGCGTCAGCGTGTCCGGGTTGGGGGTGCCCGGGTTGAAGAGAAGCGCCCCCGACAGATTGAGCGCGCCCGTGCCGTCGTTGCTGATGATGTTGGTTGCGCCATTGATCAGCCATTCGCGGTTGCTCGCGTCGCCAGCGCCTGTGTAGCTGAGCGTCCCGTTGGCAAGGCCGATCGTCGTGCCCGCGCCGAGCGAGCTGGCGTTGCCGATATCGGCCAGCTTGCCAACGCGGACGTCGCCCACGAGCGTTGCCTGGCCGGTGAAGATATTCGCGTCGCCAAGAAGGACGTGACGGCCTGCCAAGGCGCTGAAACCAAAGCTGCCGCCGCTAAGCACGCCGAGCAGGCGAACGTCGGCCGTGTCGGCATAAAAGCCACCATTGACCGAAATATCGACGTTGCCCGTGATCTCGAGCGTTCCGTTTCCCTGATTGCGGATCAGCGCGCCGTTGCCGTTGATGTCCCAGTTTCGGTTCGAAGTGTCGCCGTCGCCGAGATAGATGATGCTGTCGCTGTACTGGCTCTGCTGGTTGAAGAGGATCGTACCATCGGCCACCGTCACGGGCGCGCCGAGCGAACTTGCTTCTCCAAGATTGCCGATGGAGGTGAAGCGGGTCGAACAGACGCCATTGCAAGCGGTAAAAACGGTGCGACCGGTATAATCGCTGAGGTCGTTGCTCATCGTGATGCCGCCGGCGGCAAGTTGCACCGATCCGTTGCCCCGGATCCGCGCCGAGCCGGCGGCCGCGCCTTCGAGGATCAGGTTGCCGCCGTTGCCGATGGTAACCGTGCGCGCGGTGCCTGCACCCCCGATAGACAGGCGGGTGGTAATCCCGCCCGCCGTAAAGATATTGTTGCCCGCGGCGCCCAGTGCGCTGTCGGTAGCGGCATAGAGGCTGCCCGCATTGATGTTGATATCGCCGGCAAAGCTGTTCACGCCATTGAGGATCAACCCGCCGCCGCCGGACTTGATCAATCCGTTCGCCCCCGCAACGACCGAATTGATCGTACTGTTCCCGGTCGCCGTCGTGATCGTCGAATTGGCAGCGCCCAGGGTAATCCTGCTGCCGCTCAAAACATAACCTGCCGAACTGAAGGTGATGTTGCCAACCGTCACCGGCACGCCAACAGTTACCGTCCCCGCAGTGCTGCCGAAGATTGCATTATCGAGATCGCCATTGTTCCACGGCTCGGCAAAGGGACCGCTCACGCCGTCGCCATTGGGGCTCCAGTTGAGGTTGGCGAGATTCCACGTGCCCGTTCCGCCCGAGCCGACCGCGGTGCCGTTGGCATCCCAATACCGATCCTCGGCATGCGCGGACATCGGCACGCACGCCAGCACGGCCGCCAGCGAGGCCCCGCAGAGAAGGCGCCGCGATCGATCCTTTGCGGTCCGGTCGTTAAGGCGAGGCATTTTCTTCTCGGTCATGACGCATCCTTGAACGCAAAAAAGCCCGTCCGGACGGACGAGCAAGGCAATGAGCGGTTTGATTATTGAACAAGGTCCGGAGGCAATATCGAACGGCGCACAGCGATAGGGATGCAACGACCGGTTATGCCGCAACGGAACCCGTGATATCTGCGCATTCGACGACCCCCTGGCTTCAGCGCCGTCTCCCATCGGACGAGCAGCGCCTTCCCTGATTGCCTCGCGAGCCTTGTAAGGCTCACGCAATCTGCCCCATCGTCGTGCCCATCCTCCGCCGAAGCGGCTGGTCATGGAGAGCAGACCAGATCAATCCATCGGAGCGTCCGAAAGATGACATTCTTCGCCCGCTACAAAACACTGGTTATTAACTTATTACTAAATCACGGATAATCACGTATGTTACGGTATCGACACGGGGAGCTGATACCGCGTAACATTTCTCGCCAGGTCGTAACGCAACCCGTCGCGGTTCCGCAAAGCTTGCCCCGATGGCAGTTGCGTCTCTAGACCCTCCGTATGCCATCGACAAACCTGCGCGCCCCTTCCACCGACAGCGAGCAAGCGCTGCGCCATGCCATCGCGAACCATCCCGACGACGCCCGCGCGCATGCCGCGCTCACATCCTATCTCTGCGCTGCCGGTCGTGCGGACGACGCATTGGCGCATATCGATCGCGAGACAGACCGCCACCCGTCGAAAGTCTGGCCGCTGTCGATCAAGGCCGGCATATTTTCCAGCGAACGGCGCGCGAACGAGGCGCTCGACGTCCACCGGCTACTTGTTGCGATGGCCCCTGACGTGCCACTCTTATGGGCGAATTTCGGGAGCGACCTTGTAGCCGTCGGCGACGTGGAGGAGGCCGCCGCCGCCTTTCGCGCGGCGGTCGAGCGCGCTCCCGATCACGGGACCGCATGGCTGGGTCTTGCCAATTTACCCGGCGTGTCGCTTAACGACGCCGATCTCGTGGCGATGGAAAAAGGGGTCGCTCGTTCGCGCGATCCCTATCAAAAGATCCAGCTCCTCTTCGCGCTCGGCCGCGCGTATGGTGCCCTCGGGGTGTTCGACGGGTCATTCGAGAAATTTAGCGAAGCCAACACCCTCCGCGAAACGGTCGTTCCTCACCAGGGGGCAGGACTCGCCGCCCTGGTTGAGACCCACAGGAAGCTGCGCACAACCTTTTTCGCGGCGGCACCAGAAGGCCCAGCGCCGACGAATGGCGCGATCTTCATCGTCGGAATGCCACGCTCGGGAACCACGCTCGTCGAACAAATCCTCGCCAGCCATCCGGACGTCGAAGGCGTAGGCGAATTGTTCGCGCTTCCTGACGTTGCCGCGTCTATCGGCGCTTTCGATGCGCCCGATAACTTTGTCCACCGTTTGCGGGCATTGACGGCAACCGAGGCGACCCAACTCGGCGCGCGCTACATGGAAAAATCGGGGCGCTACCGCCGAACCGATCGGCCCTATTTCACTGATAAACTGCCAGCCAACTGGCGCTTTGTCGCGCTCATTCACCGAATCCTGCCCGGCGCGCGGATCATCGATGTACGCCGCGACCCGCTGGCCTGCTGTTTTTCAGCCTACACGACCTATTTCAACCGCCACACCGACTTTCCCAACACGCTCGAAGATCTCGGTCGATATTATCGACTTTATATTGGAATGTTGGAAACGGTACGAAAGTTGGCGCCAGACAGATTGCACGTCGTCGATCATGCGCAGCTTATCTCGAACACAGAGCGGGAGATTCGAGCCCTGCTTGGCTTTTTAGAGGTTCCCTTCTCGCCGTCTTGCCTGAAACCCGAAGAAAATTCGCGAGCCATTTACACGCCTAGTGCCCAGCAAGTTCGAGCTCCCATTCATCGCGATAAAGACCGATCTCGTGATTATCTGCCTTGGCTGAAACCATTGATAGCCGCGCTAGACGAGTAAAGGGTCTGCTTGATGCTAGAGTAGTGGTCTACTTTCCACCCCATTCCAGCCGTTCCCGCATCCGGAAACTTGCCGGCCACCGTTCCCGCTAAATCAGGCCGGAAGCGGTCGCATCGTTCTGGCGTCAAATGGCCGCTTTCAAGCGCCTCTCCATAATTTCACAATGTCTGCATTTGGGTGAAATCAGCCATCGGAATTTGCTCCCAGCGCACGTGAGTTGAGTCAGGCGCGCCAATCCGGCGCTTGCTTGAAGGATGCTTACGATGACCTTGAAAACCCCACCATTCCGATATTTGCGGACGTCCGAGGCTGCGCGTTTCCTTAGCCTCTCACCGCGAACCATGGAAAAGCACCGCCTTTACGGCACCGGCCCGCGGTATCGAAAGCTTGGAGGCCGCGTGGTGTACTCCATTCCGGATCTGCAAGAATGGGCGGATCAGGATATCCGCACCTGCTCGTCCGATCCCGGGTCTGACTGATAACATCTACTTCCCGTGAGCATGGTCACCATGCTCACGGCTCGAGCCTTCGGCCAAGAGGTCGTCCAATATGTCACCAAAGCATACTTCGAGAATGTCGAGAAGCTGAGCGTCGATCGGCATGATGTCCGGAAGGTCGTCAACAATGGTCCATTCATTGGCATTACCGCCGTCTCCGCGCAGGGCTATAATAGTCGAGCAGGTCATATTCCGTCACGGCGATGTCGGTCCGCACAGCACGTCCATGAATGATCTGAAATTTCCGCTCCATGGCATCAGCATAGAAAACGCAACGGCATTGTCGACTGAGGGCTTCGGACCAATGAGAGAGATGAAGAGCATGGGGGCGTAGGGAAGCGACGTCTTCGAAAACGGGTAGCCCTCATTCGGAGTAAAAATCGGACGGTTTGTCGTGTCCTGTCATTTGCGAGGTGCGTGATTCCTTCACCCTGCTGCCCTCGGCAGCGGCTCTGTAGACACCATAGCCAACTCGAATAAGAAGCCCTTCCCTGCACATCATGGGAGGATATTGCCGGGGAACGCCGACGGCCTCCAAATCTTTGGTCCGGACAGTTCCACTCCGTTTGGCCAGATCGATTGCACGCTCCCGCAATGATAATCGGGGTTGCGGTTCCGGGCGCTTGGAGCTCTCCAAACCAACTTTCGCTGGAGTACGCCTATGTTTCTGTGGTTTTTCAAGGTCTTCCGACCACAGGTGCTCGTCACCACCGTCGCCGGGGAGCCATTCTTTTCCAGACGCACGAAAGCCTACGCCAAAGCACCCTAGCTTTGTACGGTATTCGCCAGCCTTCGCGCCCCTACTCCGGAGCAGCGATGAAAAGAGCCAAAAATCCTATCGCAGAGTAAAATACCGTAGGTGATCTCGACACCGCAATGGCAAAATCGCCTTCGCGTACCCAGGCGTAGAAATATAAGTTACAGCGCTTTCAGGCGCATTTGTGGGTTTAGCAGCGTAGTCCTGCGCCCTCCCCACTACGCTGGCGTACCCTTGTGAACCAACAAACCGATGAGCGACAATCTGTTTCTGGCCGGTTCCGGACCGACAGCTCTTGGACGGAAACCGAAAGAAGCAGACCTTAATATCGACAGGGGCGCGACGACGAGAACTAGCAATCGCGACGGTTGCAGTTGTGTCGGCGAGACATGATCTAGTTGCGCGCAGAGAGCAAGGCCGGTACCCATGGCGCGCCGCAATCTGGAAACAGTTATCCGTTGTGCAACAGCCACCGCGATGCGGGAACTGATGCAAGCTGATGTCCTGCCGCCATCAGCATGGCCTCCAACTGATCAAACTTTCTCCATATCGCGGCTATCGAAACACGGTAATTCTCAACGATCGTCGATCACCCGTCCGATCCTTACGAGGAGGCCGCTGGGATCGCTGACGGCGAACTCGTAGGTCCCCCAAGGCTTCGCATTTGGGCTTCCTTTCTCGATAATCAGGTCGCGCACCCGATCGGCAACTGCATCGACATCATCGACGTACAGATAAAGACCGAACGGGTTGTCTTCGATGTTCCGCGGCCAGCCCGGCGCATGTGTCAGATGCAGGCGCCATCCCCGATCATCGGCAAGAATGCGATAATATCCGTAATCGCTTGTCACCTCGAAGCCGAGCCGGCGATAGAAGGTTTCGCTGAGATCCAGATTGCTCGTCGGAATGATCGCGACCGCGTGATGATCTTGAGACATGATGGCTCCGGTTCATGGGTTTATTCGGCGAACCTCGCGCATCCCAACCCCGCTGGCCAGTCCGAAACACACAAAAATTCGGGTTGCGGAACTAATGCCGCCAAGTGTCCGGAATGTGCATCCGCCCGAGGGTGGCGCATCGAACGGTGTTCCACTAGGCTGCCATGATGCAGCTGGCCTTTCATCGAGATCCGCGCTCAAGAAGGACACAAGCGGCCATCCTCGAAGCTTTCGTCCGGCTGCTCGCCGAACGCCGGTACGACGCGGTCACCGTGGCCGATCTCGTCGCCGCCGCCCGCGTCGGCAAGGCAACCTTCTACGAGCATTATCGAGGCAAACACGATGTGCTGCTTGCTGCAATGGAACCGATCCTGTTGGCTCTTTCCACGGCCGCATCGGGCCGCGCGGCGCGATCTTATGTCAAAGGGGTGGTCGCTCATCTCTGGGACCGGCGTGCGACCGCGCGCGGCATATTGGGTTCGACCGCCGGCTCAGTGGTTCAGCGCCGGCTCGCAAAACTGATCTTGCCGCACGCCGAAAGGTCGACACGAGGAGGCGCTCCACTGATCATAGCCACCGGCGTCGCCGCGGCGCAGATCGCGATGCTTCGAAGCTGGCTCGGTGGCGAAGAATGCTGCACTACTGACGAAATGACAGACCGCATGATCGACTGTTCCAACCTCATCGTGGAGCAGCCACGCGCACCTGCCTCTTCTTAGCCTCGGCCGCTCGACTGGATGCTTGTGGCCGCTTGCGGACTGGCGGCTTTTGGCGGCCAAACAAAGAGAGCGGACGTTCCGCGGGATTTCAGAGCGCTCGCTCTCAGGATGTTCAGATTTTCACGTTAGACTTCGATGCCTTCCGCCAACGTCAGGGCATCTTCCACATCAACGCCGAGGTATCGCACCGTGTTTTCGATTTTGGTGTGGCCTAGAAGAATTTGTACGGCGCGCAAATTCCCAGTCGCCTTGTAGATAATCGACGCCTTCGTTCTCCGGAGCGAATGTGTTCCATAGTCTTCGCTTCGTAGGCCGACCGCGGTGACCCACTCATCAACAAGCCGCGCATATTGCCGCGTGCTCATATGGGCAGAGTGGTCGATACGGCTGGGGAACGCATAGTCCTCGATCGCTCCGCCGCGCCGCTCGAGCCATGCCAAGAGGCTTCCGCGCGCGTCGGACATTATTTCGAATTGAACTGGTCGGCCCTTCTTCTGCTGAACTACGATTGCCCGCGTTCGCAACTCTCCACCTGTCACCAAGTCGCCGATCTTGATCTTCACCAGATCACAGCCCCGCAGTTTGCTGTCGATCGCAAGATCGAACAGCGCCCGGTCTCGAAGTCGGTGCTCGCGATCGAGATGAAAGCGAATGGCCCAAATCTGACGTGGTTTCAGTGGGCGCTTTGTTCCAACCTTCCTGCCGGCATTCCACGCCGGACGTGGTATCGAATAGTCAAATTCTGACCTTCCCATGATCGTTCTCCTGCGGCCAACACAGCCGAGGAAGAAACGCTTCAAACTCACAGGTCGGACAGCAGTCGCCTGCCAGATCTTATACGGGTGACGGTCAACGCTCGACCGATCCACTCGCCGCCTGTAGCATCCCCACATTAAACCAGCATTCGGATGGGCGATGGATCGCATCGACGCGATGAAGATATTTGTGACGGCGGTCGACGAGGGCAGCCTCGCGGGCGCAGCGCGTCGCCTTCGCCGTTCGCCGACGGCGATCAGCCGCGCGATCGCGTCGCTGGAGGCGCATGTCGGCGCGGAACTGCTCCACCGCACGACGCGCAGCATCCGCCTTAGCGACACAGGCCAGCACTATGCGGCATCGTGCCGCCGCATTCTAGCCGAGCTGGAGGAGGCGGATCTGCTCGCCGGGGGCGAGCGTGCGGCACCGCGCGGGCTGCTGACGCTCACCGCGCCGCCAATCAGCGGTGAGGAAATATTGCGCCCCATCCTCGATGAGTTCCTCGATGCCTATCCGCTGGTCACGGCGCGCCTGCTTCTGGTCGACCGGTCGGTCAACCTGATCGACGAAGGGGTCGATATCGCGCTGCGGGTCGCGGAGCTCCCTGACTCGTCGCTGCTCGCAACGCGGGTCGGAGACGGGGTACGCCGGGTCATCGTTGCGGCGCCGCATTATCTGGCGCAGCACCCACCGATCAAAGCGCCCGCCGATATCGTCGGGCACCAGATTATATCGCTGACCCATTTCGGGCTGGAATCCTGGGCCTTCGCGACCGCCGGAAAATCCGGCGCCGCACGGACCGTTCACTTCGCGCCCCGCCTCATCGTCAACAGCGTGCGCGCAGCGGTGGCGTCGGCGGTGGCGGGTGGCGGATTGACGCGCGTCTATTCCTATCATGTCGCGCACGAAGTGAAGGCGGGACGGCTGCAGGTCGTGCTTGCCGACGCCGAACCACCGGTCCAGCCAGCGCACCTGCTGACTCCGGCCGGGCGCCGGTCCGTACCGAAGGTCCGTGCCTTCATCGATTTCGCGGCGCCGCGGCTGCGTGCCGCGTTCAACCGGTTAGCTCTCGACGCTAGCAAGCTCTAGGTCATTATGCCGTTAATCGGCATAATGTCTGTCAATCTATCTAGATTATCACGGAAAACGACCTGCCCTAGATAGGCCCTGTCGACGCGGAATGCGTCGGCCGGACCAATGAAATTTGGCCCGCATTCATTCGAAGAAAGGTCAAATATCATGAGCAATGGAAAGAAAGTCGTCGTCATCACCGGCGCATCACAGGGGATCGGCGCGGCCCTCGTCAGCGCCTATCTTGATCGCAACTATCGCGTCGTCGCGACGTCGCGGTCGATCCAGCCCTCGAACAATCCCGACGTCCTGACGATTGCCGGCGACATCGGCGATCCCGAAACCGGGCCGCGCGTGATCGCCGCAGCGATCGAAACATTCGGTCGCGTCGACACGCTGGTCAATAACGCCGGCATCTTCCTCGCCGGTCCGTTCACCGATTACAGCGCACAGAAATATGCCGATGTCGTTTCGACCAACATCAACGGGTTCTATTACATCACCCAGGCTGCGATTGCGGCGATGGAAAAGCTCGGCCGCGGTCACATCGTCAGCATTACGACGAGCCTCGTCGATCATGCGCTTTCGCAGGTGCCGTCGGTCCTCGCTTCGCTGTCGAAGGGTGGCATCAACGCCGCGAGCAAAAGCCTCGCCATCGAATATGCGACGCGTGGTATCCGCGTGAATGCCGTATCGCCGGGTGTGATCAAGACGCCGATGCACACCCCCGAAACCCATGACTTCCTGTCCGCGCTGCACCCCGTCGGGCGCATGGGCGATATTTCGGACATCGTCGAGGCCGTGCTGTATCTTGAAAGCGCCGGTTTCGTGACGGGCGAAATCCTCCATGTCGATGGCGGCCAGTCAGCCGGCCACTGATCCGGCGAGAGCGAGGAGACAGATCATGCCGATCGTAACCGTACAAGTCACCAAGGAGGGCACCGAAGCCGGTGTCGATCATGTGACGCCCGAGCAGAAAGCCGCTATCTATAAGGCAATGAGCCAGGTTCTGTTCGACGTGCTCAAAAAGCCGCCCGAATGGACGTGGGTCATCTTCCAGGAAGTCGAGATGGAAGATTGGGGCTGGGGCGGAATGCCCGTCGCCGAATATCGCAAGAAGCTAGCTGGTCCCCCGGGCTGAGTTTCGTCAAGGATACCTCCAAACACCCGTCATCGATCGCCGATGGCGGGTGTTTGTTTGAGACGTACGCGGCAAGCGCTTGCCGCTGTGACGGCCGGACAAATTCCGCTATTCAGCGTGCGGGCAAGAAAGGGAGGCAGATGGATAGGCTCGATGCCATGCGGGTCATTCTGGCGGTCGTGGACGCGGGTAGCCTGTCCGCGGGGAGCCGTAAGCTGAATGCGCCGCTCCCCAGCGTCAGCCGCAAGGTCGCCGAACTCGAACGACACCTCGGGACCAATCTCCTCGTCCGCACCAGCCGCAATATCCAGCTCACTGATGCGGGGCGCGATTATGTCGAGGCGGCGCGGCGGATCGTTGCCGACCTGGACGCGGCGGAACGGCGCGCATCGGGCGAATATAGCACTCCGCGCGGCGAACTGACGGTCACCATGCCGGTCGAATTCGGCGCGCGCCATGTGATGCCGATCGCGCTGTCGTTTATGGCCGAATATCCCGAAGTCACCCTGAACCTCATCGCCTCCGACCGGCGCACCGATATGGTCGATGAACATATCGACGTCGCCATCCGCCTCGGCCATCTGGCCGACAGTGCCCTCTATGCGGTTAAGACAGGCGACTTTCGCCTGATCACATGCGCCAGTCCCGACTATCTCGAGCGGCGTGGCACACCGACCGATCCGCGCGAATTGTCCGCGCACGATGGCATCCTCTTCGGGACCCAGCAGATGTTCTGGACCTATCGCATCGACGGCGAGGACATGATCTGCGCGCCGCGGACGCGGATTGCCGTCAATAGCGCCGCGGGCAATCTCGCGGCGGCACTTCGCGGCGTCGGGGTCGCGCGTCTCTTCGATTATCAGCTATCGGGGCAGATCCAATCGGGAGCGCTCGTCCACGTGCTTACCGACGGCGATAGCGAGCCGCGCCCGGTGCATATCGTCTATCCGCGCCAGGGGCTGCTGCCGCTTAAGGTGCGCGCCTTTATCGACTGGGCAACGCCCCAGCTGCGCGCCGCCTGCAAGGGTTTTGACTGCCCCTGACCCGACCCTTGCCGCGATTGAGAGGCTCGCTCTCGCTTTCGCCCGCTACCGGCATTTTCCCGCACGACTAAATCGTTCTGGTCCGCCCCGTCCATCACGGCCGGTCGGCGTCCATCCCTTGTTGGAAAGGAAGAACGATGAACGAAGCAAAGGGCACTGCCCTCATTACCGGAGCGTCGAGTGGAATTGGCGCGCTTTACGCCGATCGCCTGGCTCGCCAAGGCTATGACCTGATCCTTGTCGCGCGCAACGCCACCAAACTCGAGCGCGTGGCACAAGCGATCCGCGAAGCCACCGGCCGCCAGATCGACACGCTGCCCGCCGACCTGACGAACACCGCCGATCTTCGTCTCGTCGAAGCCCGGCTCGCGAACGACCGCAGCATCGCCTTGCTGGTCAACAATGCCGGGATCGGCTCGACCGCTCGCGCCCTTGACGCCGACGTCGATACAATGAGCGCGATGGTATCGCTCAATGTCGAGGCGCTGATGCGCCTGACCTATGCGGTCGTGCCTGCCTTTGTTGCGCGCGGCCGCGGCACGATCGTCAACATCGCCTCGATCGTCGCGGTCGCCCCCGAGGTACTGAACGGCGTTTATGGCGGCTCCAAGGCCTTCGTCCTCGCCTTCAGCCAGAACCTGCGTCACGAACTCGACGGCACCGGGGTCCATGTACAGGTCGTCCTGCCCGGCGCAACGGCGACCGACTTCTGGGACATCGCGGGCACGCCCGTCGAGCATCTTCCCGGCGAGATTGTCATGCGGGCCGACCAGCTCGTCGATGCCGCGCTGACCGGCCTCGCGCGCGGCGAATTTGCGACGATCCCCAGTCTTCACGACGAATCCCACTGGGACGCCTTCGAGGCGGCCCGGCAGGCCATGGCGGGCGAATTGTCCACCAGCACCTCCGCGGCCCGATATCTGGCCGCTTGATCCCCGAAGCCTAGCAGGAGTAAAATCATGTCACAGAATATCGTATATACCGGAAAAACCCACACCACCGGCGGCCGCGACGGCGCGTCGCGCAGCTCGGACGGCGAACTCGATATCGCGCTGTCGCCGCCCGGATCGAACCGCACCGGCACCAACCCAGAACAGCTGTTCGCGGCCGGCTGGTCGGCCTGCTTCCTCGGCGCGATTGGCAAGGCTGCCACCGAACACAAATTGCGGCTGCCTGCTGACGCCGCCATCGACGCCGAAGTCGATCTTGCGCTGGACGATGGGGGCTTTTCGCTGATCGCGCGCCTCAACGTCAGCCTGCCCGGCATTGATCACGAAACCGCCGAAACGCTGACCGCCCGCGCGCACGAGATCTGCCCCTATTCGAAGGCGACGCGCGGCAATATCGCGGTCGACATCAACATCGTCTGACCCACCCCAAAACCGTCGCGCCTGTCGCCACGACATGGCGCGGCGGTTTTTGCCGCCAAGCTGCGGATGAATAAGGATCTGGACCATGAACATCCAAATGAAACGGAAAATCGCCTTCGCCCTCCTGATGGGAGTCGTGACAACCGGGATTATTTCCTTCACGCTCCTCGCGCTCAATCTCGGTTTTGCGACCGGCTTTGTCGGGACATGGCTGCGTTCCTGGGCGATCGCTTATGTCATCGTCATTCCCGCGATCCTTCTGATCGGGCCGCGTTTGCAGGCCAGAATCGACCAGGTCATCGGCAAGGAGGCTTAAGGTGAAGCACGCAATCTCAAATCTATTTGCCGCCATCCTGTTCACGGCTGGCGCGGCATCCGCTGCGACCCCGACACCCTCAGGCGTAACGCGTACTGACCTGCAGCGGCACGACCTGTCGATCGCGGGCCGCGAAACCGTCCAGGCGCGCATCGACATTGCCCCGGGTGCGGTGGCCCCATGGCATCGACATCCCGGCGAGGAAGTCATTTACGTCATCGAAGGGACGCTCGAATATCAGCTCGAAGGTCAACCGCCGGTCACCGTCACCGCCGGTCAGGTTCTCTTCGTTCCCGCGGGTGTCGGCCATATGGCGCGCAATCGCACCGCCACGAATGGCGCTGAACTCGCGACGTACATCGTCGAGAAGGGCAAGCCGCTGCTCGTTCCTGCGGTGGTATCAACAAGCGAAACGGGAACGCAGGAGAAATCGCAATGAGCCGCACCATGCTCCTTGCCGCACTTGGTTCGGTCTTGGCCACGACCGCCGCCGCGCAATCGATGGATGCCGGGCGGGAAGCCTCGCAATTCGTACCAATAATCAACGAACCGCCTGCCGAGCTGTTCGTCGACCCGCCGCTTGCTGGTCCACTTGCACGGGGCGCGGTCATCATCCCCTATCGCACGAAGCATTTTCGGATCCTGCCGATTTTTGGAGCGAGCGCCGTCGATGTCTCGCCGCGTGCAGGTCATCTTCATGTCAGCGTTGACGATTTGCCTTGGCGATGGGCAGACGCCGGCGACAATGGCGCTGTCGTCGTGAACGGCCTTCCGGTCGGACCCCATAAAATAACGATCGAACTGGCAACCCCCGAGCACAAGGTTCTGACCGGCAGATCCATTTCCTTCATCGTCCCAGACTTGACGAAAACAACCGCGACTGGGCCGTCACACGATCATTGATGTGGGTTCTGGCCGTTTGCTGACGATCCCCTTTCGGTAGAGAAACTTGGAAAGCTGACATCGGCGAGGCATTAGATTCGCGCGCGCTCTCTCAGCGTAAACATCAATAACTTCTGCTAGAGATCGCATCATCTCTAAACCGAGGAGGCGATAAATCGCGGACAGACCGGCGTGCTACCCTTCGATCAGCACCACCCTCGCCAAAGTCTTCGCTGTGATCGTTAGACAGGCCTCGTTTCGGATCGCCAGCCCGTCGTGGCGCGACATGCGATGATGTGCGATGTCGATCGTTCCCGACATCACTACGATATAGGCGAACTCGCTGGCGAGGTGCAGATCAGTGGCCTGCCCGCCCGACAACTTCAACCATTTGACACGCGCGGCGGCGCGAAGACGGACATGCGCGACATCGTCGCCGGTGCCACTGGCCAGCCAATCTGGCACGGCGGACAGTGCGGCTGCCTCACGAAAGACAGCACGCTCGTCCGCCCCACTCGATAAGGCGATCGTGGTAAAGGACGCTGGCCTTATCGACCGGTTGGAGATCCCAAATTCAGCGCCGGTGCCGGCGGCTATATAGGCAAACCGATCCCGTCCGATGGCAAAGTCGCGGCCTGAATGCCTCGTGATCCAAATCTCGCCATCTTCGACAATCACCAGCATTTCAGTTGCGAAGTGGGAGCTTGGCTGCAGTTCGGCGTCTGCGGCGAGACGATCGTGATTGATATAGCGCGTCCGCCCCCATTCGAGGCGCTCGACATCCTGATAGCCGGCAAAGCAGAAGTGGTGCCGCGCCTGCAGCCAAGCGAGATGGGTCTCGCCCAGTTCCGCCGCGGGGCGGTATTCAATCATGGGCGGCCCGGTCGATGGCCCCGCTGTCGAGTAACGGAGCGGCGTCCATCTCTCCGGCGCCCAACAAGGCTGCCAGACGTTCGGTGCTGGCGAGGATCATTGCCTGCTCCCAGGGCCGCAAGGCGCCAAAGCGACCCGTAAAGATTTCCTGCAGCATATCGGGCGCCTCGGCGACCCGCCGGCTGCCCTCGGCGGTCGTGCTCAGGAGGATTTGACGCTTGTCGCGATCGCTGCGCGTTCGCGCCGCGAGGTTCAGGGCAACGAGACGATCGACGATGGCGGTGATCGTCGCCTGGCTGAACTGCAGCTGCCGCGCGATGGCGCCGGGCGTGCCCTCGGACTGTGCGTCGATTTCGCGAAGGACGAGCATTTGCGAAGGCGTGAGACCGGTTGCCACGGCGAGCTTGCGGCTGCCGCCTTCGGTCGCCCGCAGGACGCGCCGAAGCGCTTTCAAAGTGGCGTTGGCAATCTCGGATTCCATCCGGATTTGTTAGCCGCACAGCGGGCCCGCACAAACCCGTTTTTTCATTTCAATCCATTTAATTATATTTCATTATCCGAAGTATATTCGTCGCATGGGTTGAATGTATCGCCGCGGATGCTATATTTTACGGCATCCAGCGGCGAGTCGTAACGCGGTCGCTCCAAAATATCCTTCAGGAGATGAACAATATTTGACCGGCAACAGGACGAAGAGTCATTGCCTTCAGAAAAAGAAGCGGGCGCCCCACCTTCCTCCACCGGAATCGCGTTCAGACAGCCTGTCGCGACCGACGGTCCCGCCATCACGGCGCTGATTTCACGTTGTCCGCCGCTCGATCGCAATTCCGCCTACTGCAATCTCATCCAGTCGACCCATTTCGCCGACCATTGCGTCGTCGCGCAGCAGGGAGACCGGATCGTGGGTTGGGTCTCGGGACATCGTCCCCCGTCCGACCCGACATGTTTTTTCGTCTGGCAGGTCGCCGTCGCGGCCGAGGGGCGCGGCAAGGGTCTTGCGAAGCGGATGATCCAGTCGCTGCTCGCCCGTCGCGCGCAGCAGGGAGTCACCTGCCTGACCACCACGGTAACCGACCACAATAAAGCGTCCTGGGCGCTGTTTCACTCGCTCGCCCGCGACTGGGATTCGCCGCTCGAACGCACCGCGCTGTTCGAGCGCGAAGCGCATTTCGCCGGGGCTTATCCGACCGAATATCAGGCCTGCATCGGGCCATTCGATCTCAACAAGATTCAAAAAACGCAGGGGTAAATCGATGATTATGGAACCGAAGCCGTCCGGTGCGATCCCGGACAGGACTATATATGAGCGCCGCGAGTCCGGCGTGCGAAGCTATGCCCGCTCGATGCCGCGCCAGTTCGGCAAGGCCGAGGGCGTCTGGATGTACGACAGCGAAGGCGGGCGCTATCTCGACTTCCTGTCGGGCTGCTCGACCCTTAACTATGGTCATAACCATCCGCTGCTCAAGCAGGCGCTGCTCGATTATATCGCCGCCGACGGCATCGCCCATGGCCTCGACCTCCACACCGACGCCAAGGAAGCGTTCCTGCGGACGTTCGAGGATGTCATCCTGACCCCGCGCGGGCTCGATTATCGCATCATGTTCACTGGCCCAACCGGGACCAATGCGGTTGAGGCCGCGATCAAGCTGGCGCGCAAGATCACCGGCCGCGAAATGGTCATCGCCTTCACCAACGGCTTTCACGGCATGACGCTTGGCGCGCTCGCCTGCACCGGCAACGCCGCCAAGCGCGGCGGTGCCGGGGTGCCGCTCAGCCATGTCGCGCATGAGCCCTATGACGGCTATTATGGACCCGAGGTCGACACCGCCGACCTGCTCGAACAGCGATTGTCGGATCCCTCGAGCGGGCTCGACGCGCCGGCGGCGATCCTTGTTGAAACCGTCCAGGGCGAAGGCGGGCTCAATGCCGCGTCGCCCGAGTGGCTGCGCCGGATCGCCGATATCGCCAAGGCGCATGGCGCGCTGCTGATCGTCGACGACATTCAGGCCGGCTGCGGCCGGACCGGTGGCTTTTTCAGCTTCGAGGAGATGGGGTTCACTCCTGACATCATCACGATGGCCAAATCGCTGTCGGGCATGGGCCTGCCCTTTGCGCTCACCCTCTTTCGCCCCGAGTTCGACCAATTCTCGCCCGGCGAGCATAATGGCACCTTCCGCGGCAACAACCATGCCTTTGTTACTGCGACCGCGGCGCTCCGCCACTTCTGGAGCGACGACGCCTTTCAGGCGGACGTGCGTCGCCGCGGCGCGCAGCTCGAGGCGCGCCTCGCGCGCATTGCTGCCGACTATGGGTTCGAGACCCGCGGGCGCGGGATGATGCGCGGCATCAGCACGGGATCGGGAGAGCTGGCCGGCACGGTCACCGCCGCCTGTTTCGACGCCGGCCTGATCATCGAGACCAGCGGCGCGCATGACGAGGTGATCAAGGTGCTCGCGCCGCTTGTCATCGACGATGCGACGCTCGGCGTCGGCCTCGACATTCTCGAAACCCGGATCCGCGATGCGATGGCCGCAGATTACGCCGTCGCCGCCGAATAACTCAGGAGACAGATATGATCATTCGCAACCTCAACGACATCCGCAAGACCGACCGCAATGTCCGCTCGGACGGCTGGGCCAGCGCCCGCATGCTGCTCAAGGATGATGGAATGGGCTTTTCCTTCCATATCACCACCATGTTCGCGGGCACCGAATTGAAGATGCATTACCAGAACCATCTGGAATCGGTCTTCGTGCTGAAGGGCAAGGGGACCATCGAAGATCTCGCCACCGGCGAGATTCACAAGCTCGAGCCCGGCGTGATGTATGCGCTCAACGACAATGACCGCCATATCGTGCGCCCCGAGACCGATATCCTGACCGCCTGCGCCTTCAACCCGCCGGTCACCGGCAAGGAAGTGCATGACGAGACAGGCGCCTATCCGGCTGATCCGGACGGTCTGCGCGCGACCGTTCTTGCCGAGTAATAGAAGAAAAACAGGGATAACCCATGATTGACCTCTACCCCTCGCGCCATGCCGCGACAGCAGAGATGCGTCCGCGACAGGATCCCGTCGTCCATAACGAATGGAGCAACGACGCGCCGATCAGCCCGGCGCAGGCCGCGCAGTTCGACCGCGACGGCTATATCGTGCTCGAGGATATCTTCTCGGCCGATGAAGTGGCCTTCCTGCAAAAGGCCGCGGGCGCGTTGCTCGCCGATCCCGCCGCGCTCGATGACGATACGATCGTTACCGAGCCGCAGGGAAAGGAAATCCGGTCGATCTTCGAAATTCACCGGCAGAATGCGGTGATGGCGCGCCTCGCCGCCGATGCGCGTCTCGCCGACGTTGCGCGGTTCCTGCTCGGCGACGAGGTCTATATCCATCAGTCGCGGCTCAACTATAAACCGGGTTTCACCGGCAAAGAATTCTACTGGCACAGCGATTTCGAAACCTGGCATGTCGAGGATGGCATGCCGCGGATGCGCGCGCTGTCGATGTCGATCCTGCTCGCCGAGAACACCCCGCACAATGGACCGCTGATGGTCCTGCCGGGATCGCATCGCACCTATCTCACCTGCATCGGCGAAACGCCCGAAGATCATTATCTGAGCTCGCTGAAACGCCAGGAATATGGCGTCCCTGACGAAGACAGCCTCGCCGAGCTGGCGCACCGGCACGGCATCGTCGCACCGACCGGCAAGCCGGGGACCGTGATCCTGTTCGACTGCAATCTCATGCATGGCTCGAACGGCAACATCACGCCCTTCCCGCGCGCCAATGCGTTCCTTGTCTATAATGCCGTCAGCAACCAGCTCGAAGAACCCTTCGGCGCGCCGAAGCCCCGACCCTGGTTTCTCGCCCATCGCGGCGATCCGACGCCCTTGCGGAGCGAACAGGGGCGGCTCGACGCGCTGGTGCCGGCATGACGGGCGCCCATAGCGTCGAGAAGATCGGCGGCACCTCGATGGCGGCGACCGAGACGTTGCTCGACAATGTCCTCATCGCCGGTCGCACGGGTGCCGAACTCTACCAGCGCATCTTCGTCGTATCGGCCTTTGCCGGAATGACCGACCTGCTCCTCGAGAACAAGAAAAGCGGCACGCCCGGCGTCTATGGGCGTTTTGTGGCCGACGATAGCGCCGAAGGCTGGCGCAACGCGATCGGCCTCGTTCGCGAGGCGGTGCGCGATCGCAACGCCGCGATGTTCGCGCGGACGAAGAGCCGCGCCGAGGCAGATGCCTTTATCGAGCAACGGATCCGCGCGGTGTCAGCCTGTCTCGAGGATCTCGCGCGGCTGCGCAGCCACGGCCGTTTCTGCGTCAAGGAGCAGTTGCTGACGCTTCGCGAGCTTCTCGCGGGGATCGGCGAAGCGCATAGCGCGCATAGCACGGCGCTGCTGCTGCGCGATCGCGGTGTGAATGCGCGGTTCGTCGACCTCACCTTGTGGGACCAGGACGATCTGCGCAGCCTCGACCAGAGGATCGAGGAAGCGTTCGCGGGGATCAACCTGTCGACCACCCTGCCCATCGTCACCGGATACGCCGGGTGCGAAGGCGGCATGGTACGGCGCTATGCGCGCGGCTACACCGAGATGACCTTTTCGCGGCTCGCGGTCCTGACCGGCGCGCGCGAGGCGATCATCCACAAGGAGTTTCACCTGTCGAGCGCCGACCCGAAGCTGGTCGGCGCGGACAAGGCGCGCAAGATCGGCCGCACCAATTATGACGTCGCCGACCAGCTCGCCAATCTCGGCATGGAGGCGATCCATCCGGGTGCCGGCCGCGGCCTGCGCCAGACCGATATTCCGCTGCGCGTCCGCAACACCTTCGATCGCGAGGACGAGGGCACGCTGGTAACCGGGGACTATGTCTCGGACGTCCCGCGGGTCGAGATCGTCACCGGCATACGCCAGATGCAGGCGCTGCAATTCTTCGAGCAGGATATGGTCGGGATCAAAGGCTATGACAGCGCGATCCTCGAGGTGCTGGCCCGTCACGGCGTGTGGATCGTCAGCAAATCGTCGAACGCCAACACGATCACCCATTATCTCTCGGCCACTCCCGAAGCCGTGAAAAAGGTGATCGCCGATCTGCAGAAAGATTATCCCGACGCCGCCATTTCGGCGCAGCCGGTGGCGATGGTGTCGGCGATCGGCAGCGACATTTCGCGTCCCGGGCTTGTTCCCGATGCGCTGCGCGCGCTCGATGACGCAGGGATTTTGATGATCGCGATGCAGCACCAGATCCGCAACGTCGATATCCAGTTCATCATCGAATGCCGCGACTTCGACGCGGCGGTGCGAGCCCTGCATCGAGCGCTGGTCGAAGATGAGGGGCAAGCGGCCGAGGGCCGGCGCGCCGCCTGACGCGGCCGCCGACAATCTCTGATGCTTGCAACCATCCTGCCGGTCCGCAGCCTGCTGATTGCCATCTTCGTGATGATGGCGGGCAGCGGCTTTCTGTCGACCCTGATCGGGCTCCGGCTCGAACGCGCCGGCAGCGGCACGATGGTCATCGGGCTCGTCGCGACCGCTTATTTTGCCGGGCTTATAATCGGTGCGCTCAAGGCAGGCGATATCGTCCGCCGCGTCGGCCATATCCGCGCCTTCGCCGCCTTTGTCGCGCTGTTGTCCGCGAGCACGCTCGCTTATGCGCTGTTCGCTCAGCCGCTGCTGTGGGGCGCGCTGCGGCTGATCGACGGACTTTGCGTTGCGGGCGTCTTCGTTTGTGTCGAAAGCTGGCTCAACGACCGCGCCGAAACGGGCACGCGCGGCACCATACTCGCATGGTATATGGTCGCGCTCTATTCGGGCCAGGCGTTCGGCCAGTTGATCCTGCGCTCGGGCAACACCGCCCCGCAGGTCCCGTTCCAAATCGCCGCGATCCTGATTTCGCTCGCGATCATCCCGGTCTGTCTGACCCGGAGTAGCGCGCCGGTTCTCGAGGATGCCGCTTCGCTGCCGCTGCGGCGCCTGTTCGAGGCCTCGCCTCTCGGTGTCGTGGGAGCGGGCGTCACCGGGCTCTTGCTTGGCGCCTTCTATGGCCTCGCAGCCATTTACGCGCGCCGGATTGGGCTCGACCTCGGCGAGACCGCGACCTTCATGATGACCGTGATCCTCGGCGGCGTCGCGCTGCAATGGCCGCTCGGCCGGTTGTCGGATCGCTATGACCGCCGCCGCATCATCCTCATCTGCTTCGCCGCCACCTGGGTGACGAGCATCGCGCTGGCGACGCAGCCGCAGGGACTCCTTCTCTTCGGTCTCGGTGCCGCCTTTGGCGGATTGAGCTTCGCGCTCTATCCGCTGTGCGTCGCCTATGCGAACGACCGCCTGCTCCCCTCCGAGCGCGTGACGGCAAGCGGTCAACTCGTGCTTCTCTATTCGACCGGCGCGGCGCTCGGCCCGCTCGGGGCGGCGACGTCGATGACGCTTACAAATGCCGGCGGGCTATTCCTCTTCATCGCCTTCGCCGCCGCGGCGATGCTTGGCTTCGGGATGTGGCGCGTCGCGACCAGCGATCCGGTCCCGGGGGACCAGCAGCAGGACTTCCAGATCCTGCCGCGCACGACCCCGGTCGCCGCGCTGCTCGACCCCGCTGGCCCCGATAAACCAGCCTTATCAACCGAACCGAACACCATAGGTGACCAATGGACAATGAGATGACGCTCCACGCTCCGGGGCATCCGCCGCCCTTCCCCGACCCTTCGCCGCTCCACCGCGCTGTCGGCGCCTCGGCGCTCGGCAATGCGGTCGAATGGTTCGACTATGGCATTTATGCCTATGGCCTGACCTATATCTCGGCCGCCCTTTTCCCGGGCGATACCGAAGAGGCGGTGCTGTTCGCGCTCGCGACCTTTGCGATATCCTTCCTCATCCGTCCGCTTGGCGGGCTCTTCTGGGGACCGCTCGGCGATCGCATCGGGCGCAAGTCGGTGCTCGCGATGACGATCCTCCTCATGGCAGGCGCGACCTTCGCCGTCGGCCTCATTCCATCCTATGACACGGTGGGTTTCTGGGCTCCGACCGCGCTCGTCCTCCTTCGGATGCTCCAGGGCTTCTCGACCGGCGGTGAATATGGCGGCGCCGCGACCTTCATGGCCGAATATGCGCCCGACGACCGCCGCGGCTTTTATGGCAGCTTCCTCGAATTCGGGACGCTGGCGGGCTTCTCGCTCGGCGCGGCGCTCATGCTCGGTTATTCGCTTCACCTCGGCGACGAGGCGATGCACGAATGGGGCTGGCGCGTTCCGTTTCTGATCGCGGGGCCGATCGGTCTCGTCGGCATGTATCTGCGGTCCAAGATGGAAGACACGCCGATCTTCCGCGAAGAAATGGCGGCGGCAGAAGAGCGCAAGCCGCCGGGCCTCGGCTCGCTGATGCGCAATCACTGGCGTCCGTTGCTCGTCGTCGGCGGTCTGGTCGTCGCGCTCAACGTCGTCAACTATTCGCTGCTGAGCTATATGCCGACCTATCTCCAGCGCCGCATCGGCCTGTCGAGCGAGGAAGCGCTGCTCGTGCCGATCATCGGCATGGTCTTCATGATGCTCTTCCTACCCTTCGCCGGCGCGCTGTCCGACCGGGTCGGCCGCAAGCCGATGTGGCGCTGGTCGCTGATCGGACTGCTCGTTTTCGTCGTGCCGCTCTACATGCTGATCGGAACGGGGTTCGCGGGCGCGATCATCGGCTTTATGGCGCTCGGCCTGCTCTATGTCCCGCAGCTCGCGACGATTTCGGCGACCTTTCCCGCGATGTTCCCGACCGCGGTGCGTTTTGCAGGCTTCGCGATGGCCTATAATATATCGACGTCGATCTTCGGCGGCACGGCGCCGATCGTCGCGAGCGGCCTGATCAGCCTGACCGGCGACCCGCTCATGCCGGCTTATTATATGATGCTCGCCTGCCTCGTTGGGCTCGTCGCCCTCCGCTTCATGCCCGAAACGGCCGGGCGCTCGCTGCGGGAAAACCCATTCGCTACCCGATCGCTCGCAAATAAATAGAATCGCCGCGGCGTAATGGTCGGTGTGCAAGCGCAAGGGGCTTCGGACAGCTTTGCTATCGGCGCTGGAACCAATTGCTGCCGTGCCGCATAGGCTGGCGATATGTTCGCGATTGAATCCCTGCTCGTCAAAATTGCCCTGATCGGGGTTATCGGCATTGGCGCACAGTGGATCGCGTGGCGGACCGGCCGCCCCGCGATCGCGCTGATGCTGATCGCGGGGATTGTCGCCGGTCCGATACTCGGCCTTATCGATCCCGAGCGCGATTTCGGCGCGCTGCGCGAGCCGGTGATCAAGCTCGCCGTCGCGATCATCCTGTTCGAAGGCGGATTGAGCCTCAAGTTTCGGGAGTTGCGCAACGCCGGCGTGGCCGTGTTCATGCTCGTCTTCGTCGGCGTTCCGGTGGGCTGGGCGCTCGGCACCGCGGCCGCTTATTATGGCGCCGGGCTGCCGTTCGAGCTCGCGGCGCTGTTTGGCGGCATCATGGTGGTGACGGGCCCCACGGTGATCGTCCCCCTGCTGCGCTCGCTCAACATCGCGCCGCGCGTCAAGAATATGCTCAAATGGGAAGCGATCGTGAATGACCCGATCGGCGCGCTGCTCGCCGTCGGCGTCTTCAGCTATATCACGCATGGCGGGGCGGGCACCAATAGCGCCTCCATTCTCATCGACGTCGGTGCGGCCAGCATCCTGGCCATGGTGATCGGCGGCGCGGCTGGCTTTGCGCTGACCTGGGCTTTCCCGCGCGGCTGGGTGCCCGAGTATCTGAAGGCCCCCGTCCTCCTCACGACGGTCGTCGCCGTCTTCGTCCTCTCCGATCTGGTGATGCATGAAACGGGGCTGATTACGGTCACGATCATGGGCGTCGTGATGGCCAACCGCGAGACCTATTCGAGCCACCACCTGCTTCGCTTCAAGGAGGATCTGACGATCCTGCTCGTCTCGGGTGTCTTCATCATCCTGTCCGCGACGCTCAATTGGGAGGTGGTGCGCAACTTCGAGCTTCGCTTCGTCATTTTCCTGCTGTTGCTGCTCTTCGTCGTGCGGCCGCTTACGATCATGACCGCGCTGCTTTTCACTCGCGTGCCGTTCAAGGAGCGATTGTTCGTGGCGTGGATCGCGCCGCGCGGCATTGTCGCCGTCGCGGTGACGGGCCTTTTTGCCCTGCGCCTCTCGGACCTTGGCATCGCCGGCGCCGAGGCGCTGGTGCCGCTGGGGTTCGGCGTCGTGATCGTCACGATCTTTGCGCATGGCTTCACCGCGGCGCGCTTCGCCCGCTGGCTCGGGCTCGACCGCGGCAAGGGCAATGGGGTGCTCCTCGTCGGCGCCAACAGCTGGACGATCGGATTTGCCGACTTCATCAAGGGGCAAGGCCGCGAGGTGCTGATCGCCGACGCCAGCAAGCTCGCCCTGCGCCGCGCAAGACGTGCCGGCATTCCTGTTTACCAAGGCGATATAGTCGACGAGGCGCATGACGATGAGATCGACATGGGGCAATATCAGCAATTGATCGCGGCGACCGACAACGACAGCTATAACGCGCTCGTCTGCAGCGAGCTCGCTCCCGAGGTGGGATCGGATCGCATCAGCCGCATCATCGGGGAATCGGGCGCCGGCAGCCGTCGGCGTGGGCGCGTCTTCACCCTCGAGGGCACGCCGATCGAGGAATTGCTCGACCGCCTGCAATCGGGCTGGACGTTCGGCCGCACGCGGATCACCGAGAAATTTCCCTATTCGGCCTTTGTCGCGCGCATGCGGGCGAATGGCGGCGACAGCCTCGCCGTGGCGCGTCCCTCGGGCGAACTCGCCATTTTCTCGGCAGAGCACCGCCCGTCGGTCGATATCGGCGATATCGTCTGGACCTTCATCCCGCCAGAAGAACCGCAGCCGCGGAGGCCAGCGGTTACCCAGTAACCTTTCATTTCTGCACCGATTGCATCCCGCCGCTAAGCGTCGCCGGACCGCGCCGCGGAGACCATCCCCCGCGATAATCCGTGATAGAGGCGCGTCGGACAAATTTGCGCGCTCGCCCAGTCGGCGATGAGCGCGGTCGCGAACAGAGGCAGGATGACGCCGCGCGCGGCGGTCGCCTCGATCAGGATGATGACCGCCGTCAACGGCGCGCGAACAACGCCGACGAAATAGGCGACCATGCCCATCATCACGACAACGCCCGCGGAGCTACCGGGAAAAATCGGCGTCAGGAGATTTCCGAAGCCCGCCCCCACCGCGAGCGACGGCGCGAAGATGCCGCCGGGCACGCCGCTCAAGGTCGAAGCCAGCGCCGCGGTGAATTTGGCGGGGAAGAGCCAGAGGTCGCCCCGATGGCCCTCAACGAGGAATTTCGTGATGTCATAGCCCGTGCCCCAGGTTGCACCGCCTGACGCAATGCCGACGATCGCGACGACCAAGCCGCAGCCGGCCGCGAACAGGACAGGTCGGGACGCGGCGCGGCGCGCCCAAGGCGACGCCCGTTCGCTCGCGGCGAGGACGATGCGCGAAAACAGACCCCCGAGCAGACCGCCACCGAGGCCGACGACGGGCGCGACCAGCAGGACATCCGATACGGGCAGCGTCTCGCGCATCACGCCGAAATAGATATAATCGCCAGCGATCGAGAGGCTGACGAGACCCGAGATCATCACCGCGCCCATCGTCAGGACGGCAACGCGCTGCTCATAGGCCGCGGCGAGTTCTTCAATCGCAAAAGCGATGCCGCCCAGCGGCGTGTTGAAGGCGGCGGCGACACCGGCCGCGCCGCCTGCGATGAAGACGCCGGCGGTGATGCGCACGCGCAGCAAGCGGTGCACGGCCACCATGATCGCCGCGCTCACCTGGACCGTCGGTCCCTCGCGGCCGACCGATCCGCCCACCGCGAGCGTCGCGAGCGTGAGACCCAGCTTGGCAAAGGCGGTGCGAAGCGAGACAAGCGGTCCCTTTGCTTCCTGCTCGGGGCGACGGCTCGCCGCAATAATCTGGGGGATGCCCGACCCACGCGAGGCCGGAAAATAGCGGTTCGCGATCCACACGATCAGCGCGAAGCCGGCGGGCGTGATCAGGAGCGGAATCCACCATATCCGGTCGGTCGCCATGAAGATCAGCCGTTGGGCGCGATCGCCAGCCGCGGCGAATGCCAGCGCGACAAGACCGAGCAACACCGCTCCGCTGATCATCGCGACGCGGCGGTGAATATCAACCACTTCGGTTTTCGCACGGCGGTTAAGACGCAGCTGCCAGAGGCGCAGCCAGCGCGGACGAGTCGGCTTGGCGGGCATAGATCCATGTGGACGCGCGGTCGCGAGGGTGCAACCCCGGCGCGGATTTCAGGCACCACAACCCTGTATATGCCGTCGTTTGTCGAATGACCGCTTTCGGGCATCATGAGATCGCATCAGGAACGGCTGAGATGAGGCGCATTGCCGACACGCCCAAGGGTCAACGCGGATATCGAACCAAAGTCCTTATCGCATTCGCGAGCATGTCCATATCGCTCGCCTTGTTGAACAAGGCTGGCGTGATCCGGACACACGCGCCGCGCGCAGGACCGGTACGGTGTACTGAGAATATCCGGTGTTCATCGAGCAGGCGCTTCGCGACAGCCTTATTGTCGGCCTCGCTGGTGCGGCCCGCGAGGCGGAAGGATGTGATGCCGCCGTGGAGGCGCGGATCGGCCGGGGTCAATATCTCAATCCCCGGCGTTCCGCGCAGCGGCTCCGCCCAGCGATCGCGCAAATAGCGCAGGCGCGCCGCGCGCGGCGCATCGCCGATGCCGTCCTGGAAATCGAGCGCAGCGGGTACGGTGAGCTGGGCCGCGAAATCGACCGTGCCCGTATGCACACGCGCTTGGGTTGTCGCAGCGAACGGCGGGTCGTTGGCGATATCGGGGTCGATCAGGTCGACCTTCGTCTTGCGGATATATAGCGCACCGACGCCCAGCGGCGCGCCCATCCACTTGTGCAGGTTGAGCCCAACGAAGTCGGCGTCGAGATCGGGAAGCGAAAAGTCGAGCTGGCCCCAACTGTGCGCGGCGTCGACGATCGCATCGACGCCGCGGGCGCGCGCCATCTCCACGATTTCGCGAATTGGAACGACAAGGCCCGTCCGGTGGCTGAGGTGGGTGAGCAGGATCAGGCGGACGCGGGGGTTGGCCTTGAGTGCCGCTTCGTAACTGTCGATCAGCCCTTGATGCGTTGCAGGTTCGGGAAGCGCCATCCGCACGACATCGACGCCGCGGCTCTTCTTGAGCGAGTCGCAGCACGCCTGCATGCTGTCGTAATCGAGATCCGCATAGAGTACGGCGTCACCGGGGCGCAGCCGGTTATAGCCGCCGATCAGCGCCTTGAGTGCCTCGGTCGCGTTGCGGGTGAAGGCGATTTCCTCGGGCGCCACACCCAGCTTCGCCGCGACGCGCGCGCGAACCGCGATGAGGTCGGGGACAAGCCCGCGGCGCGCATAATAGCTCGTCGCGCGGTTCACCCGCCGGACGGCGGCTTCATATTGATCGAGCACGGGCCGCGCCATCATCCCCCAATTGCCGTTCTCAAGCTGGATGATGTCCTCGATCACGTCGTACTGCGCCGCGACCTTTGCCCAATGAGCCTCGTCGTCGGGCGGGGCGCCCACCGGCAGCGGCGCGGCTTCGGGCCGCCCCGCCACCGGCGCCGCCGCGGCGGCCATCAGCATCTGCCTCCGATTCAGCTCCACGCCCATCCCCTTTGCGTCAGAAGGTGATCCCGAGGCGGACATAATATTGACCGCCGTCGGTGTCATAGGGGGCATTGCGCGAATAGATGAGTCCACGCACCGCCTGATTGGTCGCTTCGTCGGGATAGGTGTCGAAGATATTCTCGGCCCCGGCGCGGATCGACAGATGATCGTTCAGTTGCACGCTCGCCGACAGATCGAACATCACCATCGATCCAAAACGCTGGAAGACCTCGCCCGTCGCGTTGCCACTGACGTCGGTCCACGCGCCATAATAGCGCGCGCGGCCCTGCAATCCGAAACGGCCGATCGTATAGCCGAGCGAAGCGGTGCCATTATGCTTGGGCAAGCGGTCTTCGAACAGCACCCGCTGCGTTTCATTCCCGATCGACGCGCTCGTGCCGCTCGTTACCCGTGTCTGGTTATAGTTGTAGGCCAGGCTGATGTCGGCCTTGCCCGGCCCGACGTCGCGCGCATAGGCGAGCACGACGTCGATCCCGCGCGTGCGCGTGTCGAAATCATTGGTGAAATAGGTGACCGCCGTGAACCGCTGCGGATTGGGCAGATTGGCCGGTACCGCAAACGTCCTCGACTGGCCGAAACGGTCGCGCAGCTTGATCTGATAGACGTCGATGCTGCCCGTCAGCCCGAAACCGGACTGGAAGGTCAGCCCCGCGGTCAGCGTGCGCGATTTTTCTGGGGTCAGAGGCTTGGCACCGAGCGCGATCGCGATCGGATCGTTCGGCGAGAGCCGCCCGGTGTTGAAAATCTGCAACGTTGTCGTGTCGAGTCCCTGACTGGTGGTGAGCGCGTTGAGCTGCGCCGGGGTCGGCGCACGGAAACCCGTCGAATAGGTCCCGCGCAGCGCCACGCCCGTCACGGGCTCAAGGCGCGCAGACAGCTTGTAGTTGAACGTGTCGCCAAAGGCCGAGAAATCCTCATAACGCCCCGCCGCGCCGAGCGTCAGCATCTCGACCGGCCGGACTTCGACATCGACATAGCCGGCATAGCTGGTCTGCGACCATTCGCCCGCGCTGAGCGGGCTGAAGCCCGGAAAGCCGTTGCTGTTCGGGGCGAGCCCCGTCGCCGCGCCGGGACCAATGGCATAGGATGCGGGATCGCCGGGCCGGATGGCGTAGGTTTCCTTGCGCCGTTCGGCACCGAACGCGATGTTCGCGGGTTCGGCCATGCCGAGCGACAGGCGATAGACGAAATCGGCGTTCAGGTTGAATTCGCGCTGCATCAACCGCCCGAGATAGAAGCTGGTCGGGCTGTCGGGGCCCAGCGAGGCATTGAGCGACTCGCTCATATTATAATTGATGCGGCTGCGCCCCAGCGCCGCGCTGAGGTCATAGGTGAACGCATCCCCAGCCTCGCCGCGCACGCCACCGGCAGTCTGGAAATCGTCGTATTTCGTCCCAAAGCGCGGTGTGAAACCGGCGGGATAGAGGGTTGAGAAACTGAAACCGGGGAATGCCGTACTCGGATTGTAGACGTTTCCGGTACCCACGGGGTTGCGCCAGTTGAAATCGGTCACCCCCTCGCCGTTGCCGACGGTGCCAAAGGCATAGACAGTCGCGCCATCGACAATCTCGTAATCGGCATTCACCGCGCCGCGCACCGACCTCAGGTCGGGCTGGCCCCAGCGCTGCACCGGGTTCGGGACGTCGAGGTTGGGGTTCGCCGCCTGGAACGCTTCGGCATCGGGCCGCTGCCGCGTGCGCGAGGTCGCGTCGGACTTTGAAAATTCGCCGGTGAAGACCAAAGTGCCGCGATCGCCGAGCGCGACGCCGCCCTGTCCACCGGTCTGGTAGCTTTCGCCGTCGCCTTCATAATAGCTCGAATATTGGCCGAACGCGGTCATGCCGGGCTGGTCGTCGAGGATGATATTGATCACGCCCGCGATCGCGTCCGACCCATATTGCGCCGATGCGCCGTCTCGCAGCACTTCGATCCGTTTGATCGCAAGGTTTGGAATGGTAGCGAGATCGGCGGCCTGCGCGCCGCGCGTGCCGAGTAAGGCCGAGCGATGATAACGCTTGCCGTTGACGAGGACGAGCGTCTGGTCGGGCGAGAGGCCGCGGAGCGTCGCGGGGCGGACGAACGCCTGCCCGTCAGCCGCCGGCAGGCGCTGGACGTTGAACGACGGCAGGAGCTGCGCGAGCGTGTCCGACAGATCGTTCGACACGCTGTTGTCGATCGCCCTGCCCGACAGGACGTCGATCGGGGCCAGCGTGTCGAACTGGGTTCGCCGTGCGTCGCGCGTGCCGGTGACGATGATCATGTCGCCCTCGACGCCTTCAGAGCCGGCCGGAGTCATCTCTTGGGCCGCGGCCACCGCGGGCGCAGCAAATTGCAGCGCGACAAGCGCGCAGGCGGTAAGGCTTTTCATGAATGCTCCTTGGATCTCGACGGGGGAGAGTTATGTTCTGGTTGCGGTCGCGCCCTAGGAATTCATTGTGACAAATAGGTGTCGATCGATGCGTTAGTGTGGATGAGGGGCACCTTCGGACCGCTGATCCCTTGCGAAAGGCAGCAAGGCGTATCCGGAAAGTCCGCGCGAATTGAGAGTCTGCTTTGAAGCACCCGGAGACAAGGCCGTTTGACCGGTCTGAGGCGCAAAGCGGACGTCAGTGGGGATGAAGAGCAGATGATGAAACCGTGGGCGGCACGAACAGGCCAAAGCACTATCCTTGAAAACCAGCAGCACGCGCGATGCCAAAGATATCGCAGGAGCGCCTCACCAAGGTCGTTCACTGAAATGATTGAGTTCACCAGAGCGCGCGCGTTTCCATCCATCGGAGCACATCGTTAATCTTAAAACGAGGCCTGGGCGCCCTGCCCCGGCTCAGATCATATTCTTTCGGAAAACCGACTGCTCGGTCACGACGGTAGCGGTCGATTGTGCGTCGAGACACGCGCGCGATTCGCGCGAATTCCTCGACGGTAAGGAACTCCCGATCACTCGGCGTCGCCGCATCGACCGATCGCGTCAGCGTCGCACCTTTCGCCATTTGCGCGAAGCCGCCATCGCTCTTGATAAAAGCGGACAGCATATATGGGATGAGGTCGCTAACCGCCTCGCGGGTACCATAAACCTCCTCATAGGCATTGGCATATTGCTGCAGTGCGCTAGCGAGTTCGGGAAGCATCTCAATCGTCATATTGGTCGACGTACGGTCGGGAAGCTTGGGGAGCTTAAGCTCGATCATGCAAATTAACTCCATGACCCGAGCGCAAATCAGCGTAGCCGAATACGTCACACCGAACTCGAATCATCGCGATTTACGCCGCGACAGGATGCCCTTTCTTCCGCAAATATGAGGCCAAAATACTCGCGAAAATACTCGCGTTTTTCACGTCCAAACGAGTCCAATTGTGTCCAGGTTTGACCAATAACCGCGAGACGCCGTCTCAAATTACGCGCAAATCTCCCAGTTCACCGCCGTTATGAGACTCTCGAAAAACCGCGGATTGCAGCCAAAATTGCGCCATAAATCGCCATTTCCGACACGCGGATTCACACTCCGCGTGTCGGGTCAAATGTTGATTTCAGATAACCATATGAAGATACTGAGTTTTTTCAAAAGGCCATGGGATCAGGATCAGAAAAAACGCTGCCAAAAGCCCGATTTTGCCGACAAATTCACGCTCGACGAAACTTTAAGTCTCGCCACCATATCTTTGATACGATTGAACATTTGGTAGCGGAGGAGGGACTCGAACCCCCGACACGCGGATTATGATTCCGCTGCTCTAACCAGCTGAGCTACTCCGCCCCGAAGGGTCGCCGCGACGGGCGAGCAGCGCCTATAGGCAGGGCGTCGCCCTTGGTCAATATCATGCACGCACTCCGCGAAAATTGCGCGCAAATGCCGATTGCCACGGCCCGCCGAGATAATGATGCGCCGCCACACCCGAGATGGTGAGCGCACGCGGCCGGAAGTTGGCGACCAGTTCGGCGAGCAGCGCCCGCGCCTCGGATGGCGCCACCTTGTTCTGGACGGTGATATGGAGCCGCGGCTGCCCCTGGTCCTGCGAGGTCAGCATACCGGTAAAGTGATCGGCGATGCGCTCGCGGACCTCAATCAGGTCAGGGCTGTCGATACGAAAGGCAACGCCGCCGCCAAGCGAATAGATTTCGCGCAGGCTGGCGACGGGCGGCGGGGTGTCGGCGACGATGCGGCGAATCAGCCGATCGAGTTCATCGAGACACGACGGCGGCAACTGGTGGAACAAGGTGATATGCGCCGTCAGATGATTGCGGTCGGGCGGGAAGTGCGCCGCGCGTAGATTGTTGAAATAATGCTGGTCCGCCGCACCCATCGTCGCGGTCACGATAATGGGTACGGCGCCAGCGGCCCGGTAGGGAGGGGGAAAGCCCGGCCCGGCTGATCCGAGAGGGGATGGGCGAGGCAGTTTCGGGGGAGTCTTGCCGTCGTCCATGGGACGCCCTTTCTCGATGCGCGAGCAATGGTCGAAATCGCCCATGCGATCCAATCGATTAATTGGCTTAGAATGATCGGCAATAGCGATCAGGTCAAAACCATCATGATTACAAATGTTTCCAGAAAGCCTTCAGCGCTGCGGCGACTTCGACGGGCCGCTGGGCAATCGCCCAATGCCCTGCCCCTTCGATCACCGTCAGTGGCGTGCCCGTGCTGGTGGCATAGCGCTGCGCGACGGAGAGATCGACATAGGGGTCGCCCTCGCCCCAGATCAGCGCACCATTCGCGGGCAATTTGGGAATATCGCGCGCCCAGTCATGCTCGAAGCTCAGCCCCTTTGCCGAACGGTACAGGCGCAGGATCGCGCGGCGCTTGTCCTTATTCGCCCACTGCGCCGCTTCTTCGCGCGCGATGTCGGCGGGCATGCCTTGCGCGGCAAGACCTTCGGCCAGCTTTGCCGGTTTGCTCAGCGCCATGAAGATCTCGCCGAGCACGGGGGTGTTCCAGATTCGCGCGACCCGGTGACCGCGATAATGCGGATCGATCACCGCGTTCGAAATCGCCCAGCTGCGGAGCAGATCGGGGCGCAGCATCGCTACGCGCTGCGCAATCAACGCGCCCCAGTCGTGGCCGATAATATCGATGGGGCCATGCAGCGCAAACAGCGCCTCCGCCTGCCCCACCGCCCAGTCGGCATAGGCCTCCTTTGTTGCAGGAAAGCCGGTCGGTAATGGCGCGGTAAAGCCGGGGAGTGCGGGAACGGCGACGGGCGTATCACCGAGGTCGAGCGCGGCGAGCAACGGACGCCAGATAGCTGGGCTGTCGGGAACGCCGTGGAGGAAGAGTTTGGCAGTCGTCATTCCATCTCCCCACGATCGCGCCGCAGCTGATACCATTTCTGCACATTCGCATTATGTTCGGCGAGGGTGCGCGCGAAGATGTGACCGCCATCGCCCTTGGCAACGAAAAACAGATAATCATTGGCTTCCGGGTCGAGCACCGCGGCAATCGACGCTTTGCCGGGGTTGGCAATGGGCCCCTTGGGAAGCCCGATCATGCTGTAGGTATTGTATCCGTTCACCGCCTGAATCTCGCTGCGCAAGATACGGCGCCCGAGCGGCTTGCCCTTGGTGATCGGATAGATGATCGTCGGATCAGCCTGAAGCCGCATACCGACGCCCAGCCGGTTGGTGTACACGCCCGCAACGGTGCGGCGCTCGGCGGCGACGCCGGTTTCCTTTTCGACGATCGAGGCGAGCGTCATCGCCTGATTGCGATCCTTTACCGCGGTCCGCGGCGTACGCTTGGCCCAAAGCTCGTTGAACGCCTTGTCCATCGCGGACTGCATGCGTTTCACCACCGCAGCGCGGTTTTCGCCTGTGGTGAAGGCGTAGCTGTCGGGAAGGATACTGCCCTCGGCCGGCACGGGAATTTCACCCTTCAGCCGCTTTTCCGCCATCAGCCTTTCCCACACCATGATCGAGGGCATGCCCTCCGGGATCATGACCAGGCGCTGGATCGTCTTGCCCGACTGGAACAACTCGAGAATGTCGCCTGCGTCCATCCCCTTTTCGATCTTGTATTCGCCGGGCTTGATCGGATCATCCGAGCCGAAGAAGCGCGCTTCGTTACGGAAGCTCGACGCCGAAACGAGGCCAGCCTTTTCGAGGATGTCCCCTGCCTTCGCGATGCTCGCGCCCGGCGGCACGACGATTTCGGCCTCCTTCGGCGAGCCGCCCGAACAGGCGGCTAGCAGCAAAGCCATGATTGTGATCGTTAGCCAGCGGAACGGATGCACCAGTTTCTCCCAAACTCGCCCGTAAGGAGACAAAAGATACGCATATACGCGCCCGGAATGTCTCTTTTGTCGCTTTAGGCCGGTGCCCGGCGACAGGGTGATAGAGCATGACGTTGAAATGTAGGAAAGAGGTTTTCATCCTCCCTGTGGCACAGTCATAGGGAGGTGGCAGCGCAAAGCGCTGACGGAGGACATTATGACGCAGCGTCGCAGCCCCTCCACCACCCGCTTTGCGGGCGGTCCCCCCCATGCCATCGGCACAGGGAGGATCTGGATATCAGTCGATCGCCTTGACGATGACGCTGGCGTTGGTGCCGCCGAAGCCGAAGCTGTTGTTAAGCGCGGCCTTGACCTTGCGCTTCTTTGCCGTGTGCGGGACGAGGTCGACACCCTCTGTGCCCTCGTCGGGATTGTCGAGGTTGAGCGTCGGCGGGACGATCTGGTCGCGGATCGCGAGGATGCAGAAAATCGTCTCGACCGCGCCCGCGCCGCCGAGCAGATGGCCGATGGCGGACTTCGTCGAGCTCATCGACACAGTGCTGATCGCATCGCCGAACAGGCGCTTCACAGCGCCGAGTTCGATCGTGTCAGCCATCGTCGAGGTGCCGTGGGCGTTGATATAGTCGATGTCGGCGGGGGTCATCCCTGCCTTTTTCAGCGCCATTTCCATCGAGCGGAAAGCGCCCGAACCATCGGGATGCGGCGCGGTGACGTGATAGGCGTCGCCCGACAGGCCATAGCCGACGACTTCGGCGTAAATCTTGGCGCCGCGCGCCTTGGCATGTTCGTATTCCTCGAGCACGACGACACCGGCGCCCTCGCCCATCACAAAGCCGTCGCGATCCTTGTCATAGGGGCGGCTGGCCTGCTCGGGACGGTCGTTATAGCTCATGTTCAGCGCGCGCGCCTGCGCGAAGCCGGCGATGCCGATCGGGCAGATCGTCGCCTCGGCGCCGCCCGCGAGCATGATGTCGGCATCGTCGTCGCGGATCATCCGCGCCGCGTCTCCGATCGAATGTGCACCGGTCGAGCAGGCGGTCACGACGGCGTGGTTAGGGCCTTGCAAGCCATATTTGATGCTGACCTGGCCCGAGATCAGGTTGATCAGGCGGCCGTGGACGAAATGCGGCGACACGCGGCCCGGGCCCTTTTCGGCGAGCAGCAGGCTTTCGCTTTCGATGCCCGGCAGGCCGCCGATGCCCGAACCGATCGAGCAGCCCGCGCGCAACTTCATCTCGTCGGACATATCCTCGAGACCCGCGTCTTCGATCGCCTGACCGGCCGCGTCGATGCCATAGATGATGAAGGGATCGACCTGGCGCTGCACCTTGTGGTCGACACGCTTGCCGGGGTCGAAACCATATTCATGGTCGGGGCCCTTGACCTCGCACGCGATCGTGCATTTCTGGTCGGACGCATCGAAATGAGTGATCGGACCCGCGCCCGATTTACTGGCGAGCAGGTTGGCCCAAACGGTTTCCACATCGGCGCCCAGCGGCGTCACCAAACCCAAACCCGTCACCACAACCCGGCGCATAGTCGTTCCTTTCGTCGGCCCCCACCGGGGACCTGCATCACATCAGTCGGCGCGCTTCTAGAGAAGCCCGGGCCATAAAAAAAGCTTCCCGGCCACTGCGCGCGAACGCTCGGGACCGGGAAGCCGGAAACGCGTGGGCGGCGTCGCCGCCGCGTCCGGCTATGCCGGACCGGGCCCAATTAGCCCTTGTTCGCTTCGATATAGTCGATCGCATCCTTGACGGTGGCGATCTTTTCCGCCGCATCGTCGGGGATTTCGACGCCGAACTCTTCTTCGAACGCCATCACCAGTTCGACGATGTCGAGGCTGTCGGCGCCCAGATCATCGATGAAGCTTGCTTCCTCGGTCACCTTGTCGGCTTCGACGCCCAGATGTTCGACGACGATCTTTTTTACCTTTTCGGCCGAATCGCTCATGCACAGTTCCTTTTTCTGACTATGTCGTGAATGTTGAAAATTGCCCTAGTGCCCGTGGGCGGGACTGGCAAGAGGGCTGGCATCGGCCAGTCCGTCTTCCGCAGCGATATAGGCTGAATGCGTCCCTTTCTGCCCCTCCGGCACCTGATCGCGGAGATAGGCAATGCAATCGCCCGGTTCAAGGTCGAACGGCCCGGATTGCGACATGTCGAGGCACTCAGGGCGCAGGTTTGACCGGAATAACCCCGGAATCGCGGAGCGCCGCCGAGGCGCGCTGGATCACCACCGGCGTGATGATGAAACGGCCGAGCACCCTTTCGGGCGTCGCATCGGCGGGCTGCCGCGTATAAGCGAGCAAGCGCTGCCACTGCGCGCGCCCTTCGGCGACCTGCCCCTGCCGCGCCAGCACGATCGCGCGCACCATCATATATTGCGGTTCCATATTGCTCGGCGACGGCATGCGGTCGAGAATCCCCAGCGCTTCTTCCTGTTCGCCGCGCTGCGACAGGGTGAACGCCAGCGTAACCGCGGGAACGCCGGGGTAGGACGAATCGAGCTGCAGCGACCGGCGGAGCAAAACCTCTCCCTCGGGCCCCTTTCCGCACGTCAGTTTGAACAGTCCGAGAAAGCCCGACATGTCGGGGTCATAGGGATTGAGCGCAATCGCGGCGTCGCCCATCGCGCTGCCGCCCGCACAATTGCCCGCATAGAAATTGGAACGCGCCATCGCGAACAGGCCAGCCGCCGAATTCGGGCTGCTTTCATAGGAGCGCTGCGCCAAGGCGCGCGCTTCGCCCAGCGCCTCGCGGCCCGCCGGGGTCATACGCTGCGGTTGCCAGTCGCCAAAGCGGACGAGCGACAGCGCCGTGAGTGCGACGGGATCGCGCGGATTGGCCTTGATCGTCGCGCGAAGACATGTGTCGACCTGTTTTGCCGTCGCCGTGCTGCGCATCTGCCGCATCCGGTTGAACTGCGCGAGGCACGGGAAACCCGGTGAAAAATTGTCCGGCTGGCGCTGGACCTGATCGCGCACGATCACACCATAATCCCCGGCCAGCTGGGCGATCAGCGGCTCGATCGCCGCAAACTCCGGTGTTTCTTCGCTGGTCAGGCGGAGCTGCTGCGACCAGATGGCGCGCTGGTCGGCGACGCGGTTGAGGACAAGCGTGACGTCTGTATTGCCCTCGACCGTCCGGACCAGCGAGGTGTCGAGCCGATAGTCGCTGGTGCCGATGGCCGCGCTGCCGGGTGCCTTCGAACTCAACAGGTCGACGAGATCGAAGCGCCGCAGCCCGTCGCGCAGCTTGCCGTCGAGCGCGCGCGCAAGAGCACGCGACTCAGGCAAATTACCGGCAACGGGCGCACTGACCTCGACCAGCGGGACCGGCACCGGATCACCGCCGAACAATTGGCCTGAACCGCCACGAAGCGTCCAGAGGGTAAAAAGCGCAACCGCAAGGAGGACGAGCACGACCACCCATCGGCCAAAGCGGGGCCCGCGATCGCGCGGCCGTCGCGCGCCGCCGGGCGCTGGCGGGTGGCCGGCGCCCGCCGCCACGGTTGCGGCCTTGACGTCACCATCGCCCGCCGCGTCGTCGACCGATCGCGCCGCAGGCGGCGCGGAGCGATATTGGACGACGACTTCATAGCTGCCCTGCGGGACACGGAGGCGATGCACCCATGGCGTATCGGCATAATAGCGATCGAGCAGGCTGCGCAGCCGCCCCACCATGACGCGCGGATAGCTGTCCACCGCGGGGTCGAAATCTTCGCTGCGGCCCAGCGCCTCGGTTGCGATCGCATAGGCCTTGGGTGAGCTGCGGCCCCCGCGAAGGCGATGCTCCACAAGGAATTGCAGCAGGCGCGACAGCACCGGCGACCGGATGAACATCGGCGAATCGAGCAGCGATCCAAGCTCCCCGGCAATGATCCGGTCGATCTCGCCGGGGTCCTGTGTCTCGTTCGCTTTCGCCTGGTCCATGCTACCCTCAAATACCCCTGACGGGCGGTGCGGTAGATACGCCAATCAGCCAGCACGGCCACCCATTGTTACTTTGACGTAACGGTAACAAGGAAGCCTTAGACCATATCAGAAGAAAAGCGCCTCGCCAATCCGCAAGGAAAAAGGCGAAATCCGGTTAAGGATTGGTTATCAAACGGCAACATTTGGCCATGTGACCCCTTGTAACTGCCCCGCCGACGAAACTCTGTCATTCTTTCAAGCGTCGCGGCATTCCTACGATGGCGCGGCGTGAAGCCAAAAGGCGAAAGGTGCGAGCTGGTCCCTGGCACCCTTCGATCCCCCTCAGGCTTCATTTTTAGACTTCGCCGGGCGGCCAGACAGCCCCACCTGTTTTGTCGCCCGGCAAGTCGACCTTCCCATCATGCAGAACGACGCTCCCGCTCAGGGGGCATTGCCGTGCGGCGACATAGCCGCGCATCGCATCCGTCTGCGCCGCACATATAAAAAGGGGCGCCAGTTTTCACTGACGCCCCTCGCCATTTTTCGAAAAGCGCGAAGGCTCAGGTCGCCGCCGGTGCCTTGCACGGACCGGTGTGGCTGCTGGTCATCTGCATGACCATTTCCATGTCACCGCCGGTCGGGACCTTGCCCTTGGTGGTGATGGTGACGTCGCTCTTCTTGGCTTCCATCGTGCCTGCCATCTTCATATCGACCGTCTGGCCGTTGGCTTTGCAGGTTCCGGCGATATCGATCTTGCCGCCCGCGATGTCCTTTTTCGACCAGGTGCACTCGCCACCATTGCCGGGACCCTTGGCGAGTTCGGCCGCGATGTCTTCCTTGTCGACCTGCTCCTGCGTGAAGCACTGCTCCATGCCGCTGGCGCCTTCCATCATCTTGGCCATGCCGTCCTTCATTTCGGCGGGCATGCCGGGAACTTCGAACTTCACCAGCTTGACGTCGGTTTTCCAGTTGCCGGCTTCGCGCTTCACCGGGCCGCTGGCGTTTTCGCTCTTTCCGCAACCCGATACTGCGATGAGGGCGCCGATGGCGGCGACCGTCAGAAATTTCTTCATACCCTGTCTCCTGTGACTATTCATTTGGGGGTTCTGTTTTGATTCATTGCGATTGTGGACCCGCCCCATCGATACCATATTGGCAGCAATGGCAATTCAGATTCGTACATCGCTCGATGAAATCGACACGGCGGAGGGCTATGTCCCCCACCGTCCCGCCCGCCCCGACAAGATCGAAGGCGGCAAGCGATTCGAACTAGTTAGCGAATATGAGCCCGCGGGCGATCAGCCGACGGCGATCAAGGAACTCGTCTCGACCGCGCTCGATGGCGAGCGCGATCAGGTGCTGTTGGGGGTGACCGGATCGGGCAAGACCTTCACGATGGCGAAGGTGATCGACGAGCTGCAGCGCCCTGCGCTGATCCTCGCCCCGAACAAGATCCTCGCGGCGCAGCTCTATGGCGAGTTCAAGAGCTTTTTCCCGAACAATGCGGTCGAATATTTCGTCAGCTATTACGACTATTACCAGCCCGAGGCCTATGTGCCGCGGTCGGACACCTATATCGAGAAGGAAAGCTCGGTAAACGAAGCGATCGACCGCATGCGGCACTCGGCGACGCGCGCGTTGCTGGAACGCGACGATGTGATCATCGTCGCTTCGGTGTCGTGCCTTTACGGCATCGGGTCGGTCGAGACCTATTCGGCGATGATCTTTGATCTGAAAAAGGGTCAGGTCGCCGACAATCGCGAAATCATCCGCAAGCTCGTCGCGCTGCAATATAAGCGCAACGATCAGGCGTTTGCGCGCGGCAATTTCCGGGTGCGCGGCGACAGCCTGGAAATCTTCCCGTCGCACTATGAAGATATGGCGTGGCGGATCAGCTTCTTTGGCGACGAGATCGAGGAGATCACCGAATTCGACCCGCTGACGGGCAAGAAGATCGCCAATCTCAACTATGTCCGCGTCTATGCGAACAGCCACTATGTGACTCCCGGTCCGACGCTGAAGCAGGCGAGCGAAGCGATCCGGCACGAGTTGACCGAGCGGCTAAAGGAACTCGAAGCCGAAGGCCGCCTGCTCGAGGCGCAGCGGCTCGAACAGCGCACCAATTTCGACCTCGAGATGATCGCGGCGACGGGAAGCTGCGCCGGGATCGAGAATTACAGCCGCTTCCTGACCGGCCGCCTTCCCGGCGAACCGCCGCCGACCCTGTTCGAATATCTGCCCGACAACGCGCTCCTGTTCGTCGACGAAAGCCACCAGACGATCCCGCAGATCGGCGCGATGTCGAAGGGCGATCACCGCCGCAAGATCACGTTGGCCGAATATGGCTTCCGCCTGCCGAGCTGCATCGACAACCGGCCGCTGCGTTTCGCCGAATGGGACATGATGCGCCCGCAAACGGTCAGCGTGTCGGCGACGCCCGGAACGTGGGAGATGGACCGCACGCAGGGCGTCTTCGCCGAACAGGTGATCCGTCCCACCGGGCTGATCGATCCGCCGGTCGAGATCAAGCCCGTCGAAGAGCAGGTCGACGACCTGATCGTCGAGGCGAAAAAGACCGCCGCGGCGGGATATCGCACGCTCGTCACGACGCTCACCAAGCGGATGGCCGAGGATCTGACCGAGTTCCTCCACGAGGCGGGACTCAAGGTCCGCTACATGCACTCGGACGTCGAGACGCTGGAGCGCATCGAGATCATCCGCGACCTCCGGCTCGGGGTGTTCGACGTGCTCATCGGGATCAACCTGCTGCGCGAAGGGCTCGACATTCCCGAATGCGGGCTCGTCGCGATCCTCGACGCCGACAAGGAGGGCTTTCTGCGCAGCGAGACCAGCCTCGTCCAGACGATCGGCCGCGCTGCACGCAACGTCGACGGCCGCGTTATCCTCTACGCCGACCGCATTACCGGCAGCATGGAACGCGCGATGCGCGAAACCGATCGCCGCCGCGAAAAGCAGACCGAATATAATGTCGAGCATGGCATCACCCCGACGACGATCAAGCGCAACATCGGCGACATCATTGCGCATGTTGCGTCGAAGGATCAGGTGACGATCGACATCGGCGACGACAAGCCCGCGCATATGGTCGGGCACAATCTGCGCGCGTACATTCAGGACCTCGAAAAGAAGATGCGCGATGCCGCCGCCGACCTGGAGTTCGAGGAAGCGGGGCGGCTCCGCGACGAAATCCGCAAGCTGGAGGCGGACGAGCTTGGGCTGCCGGCGGGCGAACAGGTCGCGCCGCGGGTTGGGAGATCGAACGAGGGCAAGCCCGGGACGCGCAAGGGGCGGTTTGGCAAGCAGAGCAAGACGAAGTGGGGGCGTTAGCCGGCCCTTCGACAAAAGCCCCTTTGTAACCGACAAGTAGCCTTGCCGCCTCGCCGCGCGCTGCATAGGGTTGCGCCGCAATCGGGGAGATATATGCATGAAATCGGGTCTGTCGCTCATCGCCTTGGCGCTTGCCGCTACCGCGCCTGCTGCGCTGCACGCGCAGGACAAGCCTGACGACAAGGCGAAGGCCGAAAAGCCCGCCGATTACGAACCCCAAGTCCGCACCACCAGGCTGTCGGGAACCTTTGGCGGCCAGCGGATCAACTATGCCGCGACGATCGGCGAGACGATCATCAAGAACAAGGATGGCGTACCCGAAGTCGCTGTCGTCACGACTTCCTACATCAAGGAACCGCGCGACCCCGGCCGGCCGATTACTTTCCTGTTCAACGGCGGCCCGGGGTCGGGCACCGTGTGGCTGATGATGGGCGCGTTCGGGCCGAAGCGCGTCGCAATCCCCGGCACCGGCGTCGACGATGGCGCCCCGCCCTATCCGATCGTCGACAATCCCGATGCGTTGATGGACGTCACCGATGTCGTCTTCATCGATCCGCCGGGCACCGGTTTCTCGCACCTGATCGGCAAGGCCGACCCCAAGGATTATTACGGCGTCACGCAGGACGCGAAGCTGGTCGCCGAGGTGATCCGCCGCTGGCTCAACGACAATGGTCGCTGGAACAGCCCCAAATATCTGGGCGGCGAAAGCTATGGCACGACGCGCTCCGCCGCAGTCGCGAACCAGTTGATGAACGAGACGTACAACGACGTTGCCTTGAACGGCATCATCCTGATCTCGACCGTCCTCGATTTTGCCGCAGGCGCAGACACGCCCGGCAACGAGCTCTCGCAGATCACCAACCTGCCGTCGATGGCGGCGACCGCACTTTATCATGGCAAGGCAAGCGCGCCGTCGGTGGAGGCGTTCGTCGAGGAAGCGCGGCAATGGGCGATCGGGCCTTATGCGACGGCGCTGCTCAAGGGTCAGAAGTTGCAGGGCGAAGAGCGCGCCGCCATCCGCCGCGAGCTCGCGCGCTTCACCGGGCTCAGCGAAACCTATCTCGACAGTGCCGACCTGCGCGTCACGCCGAACCGTTTCTACAAGGAACTGCTCCGCGACCGCGGGTTGACCGTCGGGCGGCTCGACAGCCGTTATACCGGCAAGGATTATGACAGCGCGGGCGAAGGCCCCGACAACGACCCCAGCTTCTATGGCATCGACGCGAGCTATACCGCCGCGATCAACAGCTGGAGCCGCGACGGGCTGGGGTTCAAGACCGACCGCGAATATCAGTCGATCGGCCGGATCGGCGGGCAGTGGGACTGGCGGATCGGCGACCGCGACACCAACTCTTATCTGAACGTCGCGCCCTATATCGGGCAGGCGCTGCGCGAGAATTCGGGGCTGAAAGTGCTGGTCGCGCAAGGCTATTATGATTTTGCGACGCCCTTTTTCGCGGCCGAATATGCGCTGTCACGCACCGGTATTCCGCAGGATCGCATCAGCTATACCTATTATGGCGCGGGCCACATGATGTATATCCGCGACGAGGATCGCCACAAATTGTCCGCCGACATCCGCGCCTTCATTCGTTCGCGGTAACGGGGTCAGGGGCGCCTACGGGGCGCCCCTTTTGTTTTTCAGCGCAGAACGCCCCTCGCCTTCATTGCGCGCGCATAGAAGAAGAGCGCGATGGCCACGATCCAGATGACACCGAGGAACATCAGCACGCCTTCACCGAACAGCGCCTGATATTCTTTCGCCTGCATGCCGACCTGATAAAGGCTCATGATCGCGAGGCCGACCAGCGACAGGGCAAAAGCGGAAACGGCATACCGGCTGCGAAGCAGCAGCAACAGTGATCCCGCCATCGCCCCCCATACGCCAAGCGCCCAGCCCGTATCGGCCCACAGCGGATAGGCATCGACCCAGGCGATCTGCTCGGGTTTCAGCGCTGCGCCTTCGAGATACCAGGCCGCTTTGGTTTTGAAACCGACATAGTCGGAGACCGGAATGCAATGCCACAGAAACGATGCGATGCCGACGACCCAAAGGTGCCACGGCGTTTTCACGGCTTCGGTCATATTCGTCTCCCCCTCCAGAAAGATCGCACAAGATTACCAGTTTTTACCGCTGCGGCAAGCCAGGTGACATAGAAATATAACACACCGATTGCGCGGGCTGAACCGCGGATGACGCCGCGGACCGGCGAAGACGCTTGGCAAGCCGCCGCCAAATCGCGATACGCACGGCCATGTGTGTCGTCGCTCTTGCCTGGCAGGTTCATCCCCGCTGGCCGCTCATCCTGATCGGAAATCGCGACGAGTTTCACGCGCGCCCAGCAGCGCCCCTCGCGGAATGGGATGACAACAGCGGCATTGTGGCCGGACGCGACCTGCAGGCGGGCGGCACCTGGCTTGGGGGTCACCGGCCCAGCGGACGGATCGTGGTGGTGACCAACGTCCGCGGCGCGGCGCCCGATCCCGCAAAGGAATCGCGCGGTGCGCTCGTCGTCGACATGCTGCGCGGCGACGGCCGCTTTGCAAATCCGGCGGCCGCCGATCTTGATCGGTTCAACGCGTTCAACCTGTTCGCTGTAGGCGACGATGGCGCGCGATTGCTGACCAACCGGCCCGAACCGCTGATCGCCGCGCTCGCGCCCGGCGTCCATGCGCTCGCCAATGAACCCGTGGGCGAGCCGTGCCCGCGCGCCGAACGGCTGCGTGCAGCCCTTACGGCTGTTGTGACGGCCGACGCGGCTCCCGAAGCCCTGCTCGACATGCTGATGGCCGAGGACGGCCCTGCGCTGTTCCTGCGCGGCGATGTCTATGGCACCCGCGCTTCGACACTCGTGACGGTGTCCGCCGACGGCATTGTACAGATGACCGAACGCCGATACGAAGCGGGCGGCCGCTCCATCGGAACGACCGCCCTCGAATTTCGGATCGGCTGAGCCGGGCGCGCCTTATTTCGGCGCGATCACCATCAGCATCTGACGGCCTTCGGTGCGCGGATGCGCCTCGACCTTCGCGATTTCCGAGGTCAGTTCGGCGACGCGCTGGAGCACGTTGAGGCCGAGCTGGGTGTGGCTCATTTCGCGGCCGCGGAAGCGCATGGTCATCTTGACCTTGTCGCCTTCGCCGAGGAAATCGAAGACCTTCTTCATCTTGGTGTCGAAATCATGATCGTCGATATTCGGACGCATCTTGATCTCTTTGATTTCCTGCGTCTTCTGGCTCTTGCGTGCGAGGTTCGCCTTTTTCTGCGCCTCGTACTTGAACTTGCCGACGTCGAGGAATTTGCACACCGGCGGATCGGCGTTGGGAGATACTTCCACCAGATCCATGCCGACGGAAGCCGCCTGCTCAATCGCTTCGGCCGTCAGCATCACGCCCAGATTTTCGCCTTCCTCGTCGATCACGCGGACTTTGGGGGAGGCGATAAATTCATTGTAACGCGGGCCGTTTTTAGGCGGCATCGGTGCCATTGGGCGACGGGTCATGGGCGGTGGTATAGCTGTATCTCCTGAATCATTTACACATAGGCGTTCGTCAAAAATGGACGTGCAGCATCGACGCAAAAACACGCGTGGTGGTCATATAGTGATCGCGGCGCCGTCGTAAAGGCCGCCCCGCGCATTCGGCACCGATTTTCGGCTCAACTGTGGCTAGTCTGCCACTACCATTTGGTCGGTGCGGGATCGACGACGCGGAAACCACCCGCGCCAATCTCGCTGACCTCGAGGGCGCGAACCGCGATGCCGCGGTTGTTGAAGCGAAAGATGCCGTCGATGCCGCCGAAACCGTCGGCCGCGAGCAGCCGCGCCGCAGGGAAATTGGTCCCGGGTTTCCAGTCGCGCGCAATGCGCACCGTCAGCAACACCGAATCATACCCCAGGCTAGCCAGCCGGTACGGCGCCTTGCCGAAACGGGTACGATATTTGGTCGCGAGCTGACCATAGAGACCGTCGGACACGCTGGCGAACCACGACCCGCGCATCACCGCGTTGCCGCCGAGCGCCGCGTCGGTGTTCCAAAGTTCGGTGCCCAGGATTTGCCGCGCGCCCGCGCTCTTGATGACGGGCACCGCGCGGATGGCGTTGCCACCGCTGTCGGCAACTAGCACCGCGTCGATTGCACCGGCGTTGGCGATCCGCCGCGCCGCACCGGTCAGCGCTGTCGCGCTGCGGTCATAGCTTTCGACCGCGACGAGCGTGCCGCCCGCCTCGGCCACGGCGGCACGAAAAGCAGCGGCCGAGCGGTCGCCATAGACATTCTTCGGCACCAGAGCGCCGAAACGCTGATGCCCCTTCGCGCGCGAGAAAGCGACCACGCGCTCGACCGACTGGCCGGGGACAAAACCCATGATGAAGACGCCGTTGCCGGCGACGCCGCTGTCGTTCGAGAAGCTGAGCACGGGCACCTTCGCATCGCGCGCGATCGGCGCGACGGCGGTGACGTCTTCGCTCAGCAGCGGGCCGAGGATCAGCTTGTTGCCGTCGGCGACCGCCTGCCGCGCCGCCGCTGCCGCGCCAAGCGCGGTATCATAGGTTGTGATGCGGACGCGCTCGGTGCGCGAATCGAGCAATGCGAGCGTCGTCGCATTGGCGATCGCCATGCCGACGTCGGCGTTGGGGCCCGTCTGCGGGACGAGCAGCGCGACGCGGTGACGATCGGTATCGGTCGGAAGGCCGGGGCCGACATTGTCGTCGGGCCTGGTCGGCGGCGGCGGGGTTGCGGGGCCGTTCGACTTTGGCACCACCTGACACGCCGCGAGCACCCCTGCCATCGCCACCGCACCGAGACCGCGCAAGATTTGCCGACGCGGCGATGCATTAACTTGGCGCTGGACGGCAGTTTCTGCCATTTTCGGCGTCATGCCAGATTCGAACATCTCAGATTCTCCCTTGCCCGGTCTCTATATCGTTGCAACGCCCATCGGCAACCTTGGCGACATCAGTGCGCGCGCCGCGACGGCGCTCGCCTCCGCCGGCGTGATTGCCGCAGAGGATACGCGCGTGACCGCGAAATTGCTGTCGCATCTGGGTTTGCGTGTGCCGATGACCCCCTATCATGATCATAGCGACGAACGCACCCGCGCCGCGCTGGTTGCGCGCATGGAGGGCGAAATTGTCGTTTTGGTGTCGGATGCGGGAACCCCGCTGATTTCGGACCCCGGCTATAAGCTCGTTCGCGATGCAAGAGCGGCGGGCCGGCATGTCACCACCCTGCCCGGCCCGTGCGCCGCGATCGCCGCGATCACGCTGTCGGGATTGCCGAGCGACCGCTTTCTGTTCGCGGGGTTTCTGCCGAACAAGGCCAAGGCGCGCGCCGACACGCTGGCAGAATTCGCCGGGCTGCGCGCGACATTGGTATTCTACGAAAGCGGGCCGCGGCTATCGGCGTCGCTCGCGGCCATGGCTGAAGGGCTGGGTAATCGCGAGGCAGCGGTCGCGCGCGAGATCAGCAAGATGTTCGAGGAATGCGTGACGGGCACGCTCACCGACCTTTCTGTGCGCTACGCCGATGCGCCGCCGAAGGGCGAGATTGTCGTCATCGTCGGCCCGCCCGGCGAAGCGGCTACCGAGGAAGCCGACGACGATACGCTCGATGCGGCGCTGCGCGAGGCGATGGCAGACAAGCCCGTCGCACAGGCGGCCAAGGCCGTCGCCAAGCGCTTCGGGCTCGACCGCCATGACGTCTACGCGCGCGCGCTCACGCTGAAAGAGCAGGCTTGAAGCGCGCCGCCGCCGAAGCGCGCGGGCGCCGCGCCGAACGCCGCGCCGCCTGGTGGCTGCGCCTCCACGGCTGGCGCATCCTCGGCGAACGGCTGCGCGTTCCCGTCGGCGAGGTCGATCTTGTCGCGCGGCGCGGCCGCACTGTCGCCTTCATCGAGGTCAAATGGCGCGACCGCGCCGCCGACCTCGACCTCGCGATTGACCATTATCGCCTGCGCCGCGTCGCCGCCGCGGCCGAAATGCTGCGCCCACGCTTCGCCGGGCCGCGCGATGACATCAGGATCGACGTGATGCTCCTTGCGCCAAGGCGCCTGCCACGCCATCTGGTCCACGTCTGGCAACCCTGAGGAAGATAGAATGACCCTGCGCGCCGCGGTACAAATGGACCCGATGGATGATATCAACATCGGGGGCGACAGCAGTTTCCACCTGATCCTGAAGGCACTCGAGCGCGGCTACGAACTGTACCATTACGACGTGCGGGGCCTGACGTGGGAGGCCGGGCGGCTGACGACGAAGGCGAACCGCATTCTCGCGGCGCAACGCGATCCGGGCGCCCACTATAAATTTGGCGATGAAATACTGCTCGATCTCGGCCGCGACATCGACGTCGTGCTGATGCGGCAGGATCCGCCCTTCGACCTTGGCTATCTCACCGGTACCTGGCTGCTCGAGCGCATCGCGAACGAGACGCTCGTCGTGAACGACCCGGTTTCGGTGCGCAACGCGCCCGAAAAGGTGTTCGTGCTCGATTTCCCCGAGTTCATGCCGCCGACGATGGTGACGCGCAGCCTCGACGCGGTGAAGGATTTTCAGGCGCGCCACGGCGCGCTGGTGATCAAGCCGCTCCACGGCAATGGCGGCAAGGCCGTGTTCAAGATCGATGCCGATGGCGGCAATCTCGGCGCGCTGGTCGAGCTGTTCGGGCAGGTGTGGCCCGAACCCTTCATGGTCCAGCAGTTCCTGCCGAGCGTGTCGAAGGGCGACAAGCGCATCGTGCTGGTCGACGGCGAGGTCGCGGGCGCGATCAACCGCAAGCCCGGCGAAGGCGAGTTTCGTTCGAACCTCGCGGTCGGCGGCTATGCCGAGGCGGCCGAGCTCACGCCGCGCGAGCAGGAGATTTGTGACGTCTTGGGGCCGCAGCTGCGCGAACGCGGGCTCGTGTTCGTCGGCATCGACGTGATCGGCGGCGAGTGGCTGACCGAAATCAACGTCACGTCCCCGACTGGAATTGTCGCGATCGACCGCTTCAACAACAGCGATACCGCGGGAATGATCTGGGATGCGATAACACGGCGGATCGGCTGACGCCTCCGCGCGTTCTTCTGCCATGACCGACTTCATCCTGAACCTGATCCAGAGCTGGGGCTATATGGGGATTTTCATCCTCATGTTCCTCGAAAATGTGTTCCCGCCGATTCCGTCCGAGGTGATCATGGGGCTCGGCGGCATCGCAGTGTCCAAGGGCCATTTCGATTTCTGGACGCTCGTCGCGGTCGCGGTCGCGGGGACGACCGCGGGCAACTGGATCTGGTACGGCATCGGCCGCTGGATCGGTTATGAACGGCTGAAACCCTTCATCGATCGCCATGGGCGCTGGCTGACGCTCGATTGGGGCGAGGTCGAGCGGCTGCACGCCTTCTTCCTGAAATATGGCCCCGCGATCGTTTTCGTCGCACGCTTCATGCCCGTCGCGCGGACGATGGTGTCGCTGCCCGCGGGCATGGTGAAGATGAACCAGGCGAAGTTCCTGCTCTGGACCGCCGCCGGTTCGACGATCTGGATTGCGGCGCTTGCGGGCGCGGGCAACTGGTTCGGCGGGAAGTTCGCCAATCTGGACGCCTTTGTCGGCCCCGTCGCGCTGGTCGCGATCGGATCGCTCGTGGTCGTTTATATCTACCGCGTGATTACCTGGAAGCCGAGGCAGACCGGCTAGGCCCGCGGATGCGCGCTGCGATAGATGTCGAGCAAATGCGCAGCATCGACCGCGGTATAGACCTGCGTCGAGGCGAGGCTCGCGTGACCGAGCAATTCCTGCAGGCTGCGCAGATCCGCCCCACCCGCGAGCAGATGCGTCGCAAAACTATGTCGCAGCGCATGCGGCGTCGTCCGTTCGGGAAGCCCCAAAGCGCGCCGCGCCGACCTCACGCTCGCGCGGATCACCCCGGGCGCGAGCGGTCCTCCGCGCGCGCCTACAAACAACGCCCGATCCTTCGCGATCGGATAAGGGCAGGCATCGACATATCGCGCTACGGCCTTCTGTACCGCGGGCAGGATCGGCACGATCCGCGTCTTGTTGCGCTTGCCGGTCACGCGTAGCGTCTCGCCGAGCGGCAGCGCCGCACCAGTCAGCGACAGGGCTTCGCCAATACGCAGCCCCGCGCCATAGAGCAGCAGCAGCAGCGCAAAATCACGCGCACCGACCCATCCCTGCCGCGCATTGTCCTCGACATCCTGCGCCAGTGCGATCGCTTCGGCGGGCGAGACCGGCCGCGGCAGGCCCTTCTTGACGCGAGGGCCGCGCATTTGCGGCACGCTGGCGTTTGACCCGCCCACGAAACGCAGGAAACCCCGTAACGCCGAAAGCTCGCGTGCGGCCGACGCATTGCCGAGGCCTTCGGCGCGGCGCGTCGCGAGATAGGAGCGCAGATCGTTGGGGGTCAGCGCCTTCAACATGCCTGCATCGACCGCCCCGCCACGATGCCGCGACAGAAAGGCGCAGAAACGCTCGGCGGTCGCGATATAGGCGCGGCGCGTATGCTCCGACCGGCGCTTCTCATGCGCCAGATGGGCATCCCAGTCGCGGATCAGATCCTGTGCCAAACGTCGATCCCACCGCCATTAAATAGGGACTGTCCCTATTTAATTGGCACCTGTCTCACGCCGGCAAATGCCCGTCGAATTAAATAGGGACTGTCCCTATTTAATTGGCTCGCGCAGCGAACGAAGAACCGCAACCCTAGTTGGTTTTGACCACCTCGGAAAGTATGCTGTCGAGCAAGAGGATGCCGTCATCGGTCACCAGGAGCCGGTCGCCGTCCTGCCGCATCAGCCCCTGCCCCGCGAGCCGCGCCACTGCGCCCGTATCGACGAACGCCGCGCGCGCCAGCCCGCTGCGCGTCTCGATCCGCGCCAGGTCGATCCCTTCGGTCAGCCGCAATCCCATCAGCATTGCCTCGGTCGCGCGTTCGTGCGCGGGAAGGTCGCTTTCGACCTTCAACCCATGGCCATTGCGCTCCACCGCCGAAATGAAATTCTCGGGTTTTTTGTGCCGCTCGGTCGCTTGCCCCAGACGCCGGCCGTGCGCGCCGGGGCCGACGCCGGCGTAATCGGCATAGCGCCAGTAAGCGAGATTGTGGCGGCTTTCCTGCCCGATGCGCGCATGGTTCGACACCTCATAGCGCGGCAGGCCCGCAGACTGCGTCATCGCTTGCGTCGTGTCGAACAGGTCGGCGGCAGCATCCCCGTCAGGAATAGTGAGATCGCCCTTCGCGGCGAGCGTCGCAAAGCGCGTGCCCGGCTCGATCGTAAGCTGGTAGAGCGAAAGATGATCGGTGCCAAAGGCAAGCGCGGCGGCCAGTTCGCTTTCCCACGCTGTCATCGACTGGCCGGGGCGCGCATAGATCAGGTCGAAACTGACGCGCGCAAAATGCTCCTGCGCCATCGCGATGGCGCGCCGCGCCTCATCCTCGCTGTGTGCGCGGCCAAGAAATTCAAGCACTTCGGAATCGAAGCTCTGAACACCTATCGAAACGCGGTTCACGCCCGCTGCGGCAAGATCGGCGAAATTGGCGACCTCGACCGAATTGGGATTGGCCTCCAGCGTGATCTCGACGTCGTCGGTCAGCCCCCATTGGGCTTCGGTCGCCGCGATCACCGCCGCAACGGTTTCGGGCGGCATCAGGCTGGGCGTACCGCCACCGAAGAAAATCGACCCGACGCGGCGATCGGGCAGCAAACCCGCCTCATGCCGCAGATCGGCAAGCAACGCGTCGCGCCACATCGCCTGATCGACGCTCTCACGCACATGGCTGTTGAAGTCGCAATAGGGGCATTTCGACACGCAAAACGGCCAATGGACATAAAGGGCGAGCGGTTCGGCCATGACGCCATATAAGGCCCGCGCCGAGGATGTCAGTAGCGCCGGCATGCCGTCCGCCAGTTGACGTCCCGCCGTTGCCGCTTCACTAGCGTAAGATGCCAGCCACGACAATCAAACTGTCAGGCCTGTTTCTGGCCTTTTCGATCATCGCGCCCGCGGCCGCTGAGGATTCTTCACCATTTGACTGCCTACCGATCGAAGCCGGCGACCGAGGCACGCCCGTCATCCGCGCGAAGGTCAACGGTCAAGGCCCGTTCGCCTTTGTGCTCGACACCGCCGCCAGCGGGACGACGCTCGATCCCGAGCGGACCGAGAAACTGGCCCTGCCGATCGATCCGGCGACGGAGCAGGCGCACGGCATGGGGGGCGAAATTACGGTCCATTTCCATCGCGTACGGTCGATCACCGCGGGTCCGCTGACGCTTCGCGACTTCACCATACCATCGCTGCCAGCCCCCGCATTCGAAAGCCACGATATCGCCGGACTTGCCGGCGTCGATCTGTTCGGCGACCGACTGACAATGTGGAATTCGACAAGTTCCTGTGTCCGTGTGGCGCCGAGCGGGACGTTGCCCGATGCCGGCGCATGGCGGCCCATTGAGGCGAACTGGCTGCAACCTTGGAAAATCATGCTTCCCGTACGGATCGGCGGCGTGGCGGGTTGGGGACTGCTAGACACCGGCGCACAACATAGCGTGCTCAATCCGGCTTTTGCCGATGCGATCGGACTGACCGGAACGCGACTGCGCCCGAGCGGAACAATCACGGGCATCGATGGCCGCGAAATGCCGCTGATGGAGGGCGACATCCGGTCAGTGGCAATCGGCCCGTGGCATTGGGACGACCGCCGCGTCCGGGTCGGCGCCCTGCCCGTCTTTGGCCGCCTATCCGCAGCGGGCGATCATCTGATGATCCTGGGGATCGACTGGCTGCAGTCGGAAGGCTTTGCCGTCGATTATGGTAAGCAGCGGATCTGGCTGTTGGACCGTACGCCCCACTGAACTTCAGTTCGCCAGTGACCCGGCGACCAGCTTGGCAAACGCATCGGCCCGGTGGCTGATCGCATGCTTCTCCGCCGGATCGATTTCCGCATAAGTCAGTGTGTTACCGACCGGCACAAATACCGGGTCATAACCGAAACCGAGCCGCCCGCGCGGCGGCCAGGTCAGACTGCCCTGCGCGCGACCCTCGAACACTTCGGCATGGCCGTCGGGCCAGGCGAGCGCGAGGGTGCAGACGAAGCAGGCGCTGCGGTCGACATCCGGTCCCCGCTCGGCGAGCAGGCCTTCGACCTTGCCCATCGCCATATACCAGTCGCGGCCGGGATCGCCCTCGAACGCCTGTCGTTCGGCCCAGTCGGCGGTGTAGACGCCGGGACGTCCGCCGAGCGCCGCGACCTCGAGGCCGCTGTCGTCGGCCAGCGCGGGAAGCCCCGCCGCCGAAGCGCTTGCATGCGCCTTCAGCAGTGCATTCTCGCGAAAGGTCGTGCCCGTCTCCTCGGGCTCGGGTAGCCCGAGGTCGCCCGCCGACACCGGCTCGATCCCGAAAGGTTCGAGCAGCGCGCGAATCTCGCGCACCTTGCCTGCATTATGGCTGGCGATCACCAGCCGGCCGGGGGCGAGCCTCCGCGTCATCTCAGCGACCCGTCGCCTTGTCCTGCGCCGCGAAAATCTCGGCGCAGCCGATGCGCGCGAGGCGCAGCAGGCGCAGCAGGCCTTCTTCGTCATAGGTCGCGCCCTCGGCGCTCGCCTGCACTTCGACGATCTGGCCCTTCGCGGTCAGCACGAAATTGCCGTCGGCTTCGGCGACCGAATCCTCGTCATAATCGAGGTCGAGCACCGGCGTTCCATTATAGATGCCGCACGAGATCGCGCCGACCTTGTCGACGATCGGATCTTCGGCAATCGTCTTCGCCGCGAGCAGCTTGTCGATCGCGATGCGCAGCGCGACCCACGCGCCCGAAATCGATGCGGTGCGGGTACCGCCGTCGGCCTGGATGACGTCGCAATCGATGATGATCTGGCGCTCGCCGAGCTTCTTCATGTCGACGACGGCGCGCAAGCTACGCCCGATAAGCCGCTGAATTTCCTGCGTCCTTCCCGACTGCTTGCCTTTCGCCGCTTCGCGGCTGCCGCGCGTATGCGTTGCGCGGGGCAGCATGCCATATTCGGCCGTGACCCAACCCGCGCCCTTGCCGCGCATCCATGGCGGCACCTTTTCATCGACACTGGCCGTGACCAGCACCTTGGTGTTGCCAAAGCTGACGAGGACGCTGCCCTCGGCATGGATGGTGAATTCGGTTTCGATCGCGATGGGGCGCATCTGATCGGGCGCGCGGCCTGAGGGGCGCATAGAATGTCCTTTCGATTGGTGATTGCGGTGGCCCTTAGGCCGCTGCCCTCATTCGCTCAACCGCATCTTGAAGAATTCGAGGATTTCGTCGCGCGCCTGGACGGTCGGTTGCCCGGCTTCGTCGATCAGGTGGATGGTGACGACACTGTGCGGGTTCTTCATCGGGCTGTCGGGATTCGCCGCCACGTCGGGCAACACCTTGCCGATAAAACGGTCGCCGAGCGCATCTTCATAGGCGGCAAAGCGTGCCGCCTTGCAATATTTGTCGCCCTCGAAGCGGTAGGCGAGCACGGTCAGATCCTCTGCCTCCATCCGCGCCTTGACGGTCGCGAGTTCGTCCGGCGCGATGTGCATCCCCGCCGGATCGTTCAGCGGCAGTGACGGCTGCGCCAGCACCGGCGCGATCACCGAAGGCTCGAGCATCATCGACAGCGCAAAATTGCCGGTGAAGCACATGCCGATCGCCCCGACGCCCTTGCCGCCGCATTCCTTGTGCGCCAGCGCCGCGAGTGCGCGGAGCCACTGCGTCGCGGGGGAGCTTTCGTTCGCCTGAAAGGCGCGGAACTGGCGGCTGATGCATCCACCGATCATCGTGAACAACATGCGAGGCGCCCGCGGCACCGCGCCGTCCTTGCCGAAAATATGCGGCATATAGACGGTGAAGCCGGCATCGCGGACCCAACGCGCGAACCGCGCGACATGCGGGCTGATACCGGGCATTTCGGTCATCACGATCACTGCGGGGCCGCTGCCCATCGTGTAGACCAGATGCTTGCGGCCTAGCAGTGCGATCTCGCGATGGTCGAAATCGTCGAGCGGATCGTCGCGGTCGAGTGGCGGTGTCGTCATGATGGTCTCCCCCGCCAAAGGCTAACGCGACTTGCGCGCACTGGCCAGCAAAGCTTGCCCAGACCCCTCCCCGTCCCTAAATCCCCATTATGACGACACCCCCGATCACCGAATTGACCACGCGCGCGCGCGACGTGTTCCGCATGGTGGTCGACGCTTATCTGGAAACCGGCCAACCGGTCGGATCGCGCACCCTGTCAAAGCTCGCGGCGCTCAATCTCTCGCCCGCGTCGATCCGCAACGTCATGCAGGATCTCGAGGAATATGGCCTGCTCGCCAGCCCGCACACCAGCGCTGGCCGGCTTCCCACCGAACAGGGCCTGCGCCTTTTCGTCGACGGGATGATGCAGGTCGCCGAACCCAGCGCCGAGGATCGCGCGCAGATCGAGGCGAGCCTGTCCGACGCCGGCCCGATCGAAAGCGCGCTGGCGCAGGCGACATCGGCGCTGTCGGGGCTATCGGCATGCGCCGGTCTCGTTCTTGTTCCGAAGCATGAGCGCGTGCTGAAACAGCTCGCCTTCGTGCCGCTGTCCGCCAGTCAGTCGCTCGTCATCCTTGTCGCCGGCGATGGCGCGGTCGAGAATCGCGTTATAGATATTCCTCCGGGGCTCAATCCCTCGGCGCTGGTCGAGGCGGGCAATTATATCTCGGCGACCCTCAGCGGGTTGACGCTCGCCGAAGCGATGGCGCGGGTACGGCACGAGATCGAGGCCGAGCGGATCGCGATCGACCGCGCAGCGCAGGACCTCGTCAGCCGCGGGCTTGCCATATGGTCGTCCGACGGTACCGACCGCCCGGTGCTGATCGTGCGCGGACAGGCGAATCTGCTCGACGAGAGCGCGGTCGGCGACCTCGACCGCGTGCGCCAGCTGCTCGACGAGCTCGAAACGAAACAGGATATCGCGCAGCTGCTCGACAGCGCGCGCGACGGCGCAGCCACCCGGATTTTCATCGGCTCGGAGAATAAATTATTCTCGCTTTCGGGCTCGTCCGTGATAGCGGCACCCTATCGCGGATCGGACGGGCGCGTGGTCGGCGTTGTCGGGGTCATCGGCCCGACGCGCTTGAACTATGCCCGGATCGTTCCCATGGTGGATTTCACCGCACAATCGCTCTCCAGACTGATACGATAGGTTTATGACGAACATTGAAAACGACACGCCGGTCGACGACGGCGCGAACCCCGAAGCTGCCGAGGCAGCAGCCCCCGCAACCAGCGAGAATGAGGAGCTGGCACAGCTCGCCGACCAAGTCGCGGCGCTCCAGCAGGATCTGCTCTATGCCCGCGCCGAGACGCAGAATGTCACGCGCCGCAAGGACAAGGAAATCGCCGACGCGCACGCCTATGCTGCGACCAAATTTGCGCGCGACATCCTGTCGGTCGCCGACAATCTTGGCCGCGCGCTCGCCGCGCTCAGTGAAGAACAGCGCGCCGACGATGCGATCAAACCGTTGATCACCGGCCTCGAAGCTACCGAGCGCGAGTTGCTCAGCGTCTTCGAACGCAACGGCATTACCCGCATCGCCGCGATCGGCCTGCCGCTCGACCCCAACCAGCACCAGGCGATGCTCGAAATCCCGAGCGATCAGACACCGGGCACGATCGTGCAGGAAATGCAGGCGGGCTATATGCTGAAGGACCGCCTTCTGCGCCCCGCGATGGTGGCGGTGGCGAAGGCGGGGTAATCCGACCGCAAATCGCAGACAAAAAGAAACCCCGGTGAAAGCCGGGGTTTCTTTTTGTCTGCGATTACCGATTACGCCGCCTTGCGCATCTTCAGCAGCTTTTTCAGCACCATGTCGCGCTTCATCCGCGACAGATGGTCGATGAAGAGAATGCCTTCCAGATGGTCATGCTCGTGCTGGATGCACGTCGCCATCAGCCCGGTCATGCGTTCCCGATGCGGCTTTCCGTCTTCATCCTGCCAGTCGACGGTGACTTCGGCGGGGCGTGTCACATCGGCATATTGCTCGGGGACCGACAAACAGCCTTCGGAATAGACACTATGTTCTTCGCTCTCGTCCGAAAAGACAGGGTTGATGAACACCCGCGGCTCGCGGATCAACCTTTTGCCCTCCTCATCCTCGGGATCGAGTTCCTGCAGGTCGATGACGAGGATACGCTTCGCCACCCCGACCTGAATCGCCGCCAGCCCGATACCGGGGGCGTCGTACATCGTCTCGAACATGTCGGCGATCAGCGTCTTGAGCTCGGCGTCGAAGGTTTCGACGGGCTTCGAAATGACGCGCAGCCGGGGATCCGGGGTCTCTATGATAGGTAGGATGGCCATGAGGGCTCAGGTATGAATTCAAACGCCCGCCGTCAACCCACCGGCCGCCGTGCCCTCAAAGCCTGCGCCAGCGTTCCCTCGTCGAGATAATCGAGTTCGCCGCCGACCGGCAAACCATGCGCCAGCTGCGTCAGCCGCACCGGATAACCCTCGAGCCGCTCGGCGAGATAATGCGCGGTCGTCTGGCCCTCCAGCGTTGCGTTCATCGCGAGGACCACCTCGTCGATGCCGCCTGCGGCGACGCGCGCGACCAGCGCATCGATCGCAAGATCCTGCGGGCGAATGCCTTCCAGCGCCGACAACCGGCCGCCGAGGACATGATATTTGCCGGGAAAGAGCCGCGATTTATCGAGCGCCCACAGGTCCGACACTTCCTCGACGACACACAGGCTGCGGGAATCGCGGCGGGGGTCGGCGCAAATCGCGCAGGGATCGTGCGTGTCGACATTGCCGCAAATGCCGCAGGTCACGAGCCGCTCGGACACCGTCTGCAGCGCCGCGAGCAACGGCACGAATGCACTCTCGCGCTTCTTCATCAGGTGCAACACGGCGCGCCGCGCCGAGCGCGGACCGAGGCCCGGCAGGCGGGCGAGTTGCTGGACGAGTGCCTCTATCTCTTGCGATGCCATGACGGATGGTCTTAAGCGGCGCGCAAGAAATGACAATGCGCATCGCCTTTATGGGAACACCGCCCTTTGCGGTACCGACGCTTGCCGCGCTCCACGCGGCGGGGCATGAAATCGTGGCCGTTTACACGCAGCCGCCGCGCCCGGCGCAGCGCGGCAAGAAAGTGCAGCAGAGCGCGGTGCATGTCTGGGCCGAAGAACATGGCCTGCCCGTGCGTACGCCAAAGAGCCTGAGAGGCGCCGACGAACAGGCCGAATTCGCCGCGCTCGACCTCGATATCGCGGTGGTCGCGGCCTATGGCCTGATCCTTCCCTCCGCGATCCTCGATGCCCCGCGCGAAGGCTGTCTCAACGTCCATGGCTCGATCCTGCCGCGCTGGCGCGGCGCGGCGCCGGTGCAGCGCGCGATCCTGTCGGGCGATGCCGAGACCGGCGTGACGATCATGCAGATGGACGTCGGACTCGACACCGGCGCGATGCGGCTGATTGAAACAACGCCGATTGCGACCAAGACCGCCGGACAGCTTACCGAAGAACTCGCCGAAATGGGCGCGTTGATGATGGTGAAGGTGCTGAGCGATCTTCCCGCCTTTGCGCCCGAAGCCCAGCCGGGCGAAGGCGTCACCTATGCCGCGAAGATCGACAAGAGCGAAGCGCGGCTCGATTTCCTGACCAGTGCGGTGCAGGTCGAGCGGCAAATTCGCGCATTCAATCCGATGCCGGGCGCCTTCTTCGAACTCGAAGGCGAGCGTTACAAGATCCTCGCAGCCGAGGTCGTTCATCCCGCCGAGACCATTGCGGGCGCTACCCCCGGCGTAACGCTCGACGACAGCTTTGCCATCGCCTGCAATCCCGGCGCGATCCGCGCGGTGCGCGTCCAGCGCGCCGGCAAGCCCGCGATGGAGGCGGCGGAACTGCTTCGCGGACGTCCTATCGCAGCGGGCACTCGCCTCGCATGACGCGTTTCGCGCTCACCATCGAATATGACGGCCGGCCCTATATGGGCTGGCAGCGGCAGGTGCATGGCCCCAGCGTCCAGCAGGCGATCGAGGAAGCGATCCATCGCTTTACCGCCGAAACCGTTTCGGTGTTCAGCGCGGGGCGCACCGACGCCGGGGTGCACGCCATCGCGATGCGCGCGCATGTCGATATCGAAAAGCCGCTGACGCCGTTCAAGCTGACCGAGGCGCTGAACGCCCAGCTTCGCCCCGCGCCGATTGCCGTGGTCGGCTGCGAGATCGTCCCCGACGACTGGCACGCGCGCTTTGCCTGCGTCGGGCGCGCCTATGAATATCGCATCGTCAACCGCCGCGCGCCGCTGACGTGGGACAAGGGGCTGTCGTGGCAGGTCGCCCGCCCGCTGGACGCCGACGCAATGCATGCCGCAGCGCAGCAGTTGATCGGACTTCATGACTTCACGACGTTTCGCTCGGCGCATTGCCAGTCGCAAAGTCCGGTCAAGACGCTCGACAAGCTGACCGTCAGCCGCCACGGCGACGAGCTGATTATCGAGGCGGCCGCGCGCAGCTTCCTGCATCATCAGGTGCGCTCAATGGTCGGATGCCTCGCGATGGTCGGCTATGGTAAATGGTCGGCGCGCGACCTGAAGGCCGCGCTGGACGCGGCGGATCGTAACGCGCTGGGGCTGAATGCCCCACCCGACGGGCTGTATTTCGTGAGCGCGACCTATCCCTGAACTCCCTCTCCCCTAGAGGGAGAGGGACGAACGAAAAAGGGCGGCCCTTTCGGACCGCCCTTCCCTTTATCGCTGACCGACGCGCTTACACCTTTTCGGCGTAATAAAGCGGCGCATGCTCGTTGAGAATCTGGAGGATCTTCGCCTGCGCGGTCTTTTCGTCGCTTTCTTCCATCGCGCCCAGTTCGCGCGCGAGGCGGCTCGATGCCGCTTCGAAGATCTGGCGTTCCGAATAGCTCTGCTCGGGCTGGTCGTCGGCCCGGAACAGGTCGCGGGTCACTTCGGCGATTGACACGAGGTCGCCCGAATTGATCTTCGCTTCATATTCCTGCGCGCGGCGCGACCACATGGTGCGCTTGACCTTCGGCTTGGTCGTCAGGACCTGAAGTGCTTCCTTCAGCGTCTTGTCCGACGACAGCTTGCGCATGCCCACGCCTTCGGCCTTGTTCGTCGGCACGCGAAGCGTCATTTTTTCCTTTTCGAAGCGCAGGACATAGAGTTCGAGCTGCATGCCGGCGATTTCCGACCGCTGCAATTCGATGACGCGCCCCACGCCATGTTTCGGATAAACGACATAATCACCGACTTCGAACAAGAGCGTGCTTACGGACATGCAAATTCCTTTTGTTGTGCCTTGACCCCGATCTGAAAGTGCGACAACACCCGTGCATCCCGCCCTCTCGTGGAGGGGGATCTACATTCGGGCGGCACTAGCCAGTTCAGAGTGACAAGGGATATGGCTCCATCGGAACGCCGGAAAGCGCCCCAGCCCAGCGACGGGAAGAGGCAGAGTGTCGGCGCGTTGATATTTATTATAACAGATTCGCAACAAAATTGCCACCCCTGCGCGGAAATCCGCGGGATGGCGCCTTGACGCCGTCTGACAGCCGTTTCACGCTGGGACAAAGAGGCGGATGGGAATGAAGATATGAGCGATCAAGTCTGGTGGATTACGGGCGCCTCTTCGGGGATCGGTGCAGCGTTGGCGCGTGCGCTCGGCGCGCGCGGGGCGAAGCTGATCCTGTCGGCCCGGAATGTCGCGGCTCTGGAAGCCGTCGCCGCCGACTGCGGCACAGAGACGTTGATCCTGCCGTTCGAGGCGACCGACTATGATGCGATTCCCGCCATCGCCGATCAAGCCTGGGCGTGGCAGGGGCGCATCGAAGGGCTGGTCAACAACGCGGGCATCTCGCAGCGCAGCCTCGCGATCGAGACCGATTTTGCGGTCTATCAACGGATTATCGCCGTCGACCTGCTCGCCCCCATCGCGCTGACGCAGGCCTTGCTGCCGCGCATCGTCGGCGCCGGCGGTGGACAGATCATTGCGATATCGAGCGTCGCGGGCATCGCGGGCGTCCCGCTGCGCAGCGCCTATTCGGCGGCGAAGCATGGCATCATCGGGTACCATGACAGCGTCCGCGCCGAAAATGAGCATCTGGGGCTCAAGGTGCTGGTGGTCGCGCCCGGATCGGTTCGCACCAATGTCAGCCGCAACGCGCTGAACGCCGACGGCAGCACGCGCGGGGAAAGCGATGCCGCAATCGAAAACGGCCTGTCGCCCGATGAGGCCGCGGCGCAGATGCTCTCGGCAGTCGATGCCGGAACGCGTGAACTGATCCTCGCCGAGGGCGCCGAAGCGATGATTGCCGGCCTGCGCCGCAGCGACCCCGACGCGCTGTTCGACCGGATGAGCGCGATGGTTCAGGCGGGTTATGCGGCGCAGATGAAGGCGCAGCGCTAAGCTGTTACAACGCGGATAGAAAAAGCCCCGCCGGATCGCTCCGGCGGGGCTTGTCTTTTGCCCGCAGGCGGTGCGGATTTAGACCGCGCCGTGCGCCAGTGCCGCGAGGAGCAGGATCGCCACGATGTTGGTGATCTTGATCATCGGGTTCACCGCCGGACCCGCGGTATCCTTGTACGGATCGCCGACGGTGTCGCCGGTCACCGCGGCCTTGTGGGCCTCGCTGCCTTTGCCGCCGTGGTTGCCGTCTTCGATATATTTCTTGGCGTTATCCCATGCGCCGCCGCCCGAGGTCATCGAGATCGCGACGAACAGGCCACTGACGATGACGCCGAGCAGGAGTGCGCCGAGCGCTTCGAGCGCCGCCGCGGGGCCAGCCACGCCGCGGATCACGAAGAACACGACGATCGGTGCGAGCACGGGGAGCAGCGACGGGATGATCATTTCCTTGATCGCCGCCTTGGTCACCAGATCGACCGTACGCGCATAGTCAGGCTTCGACTCATAGGTCATGATTCCCGGGTTGTTCTTGAACTGGTCGCGAACATCCTTGACGACCTCACCCGCCGCGCGGCCGACTGCGGTCATGCCAAACGCACCGAAGAGGTACGGCAAGAGCGCGCCGAGCAGCAGCCCGACGATGACATAAGGCGACGACAACGAGAAAGTCAGTGGCTCGGTCAACCCGAGCTTGGCCGAATATTCTGTGATGTCGGCGGTATAGGTACCGAACAGCACCAGCGCCGCGAGACCCGCAGACCCGATCGCATAGCCCTTGGTCACCGCTTTGGTCGTGTTGCCCACGGCGTCGAGCAGATCGGTCTTCTCGCGAACGCTGTCATCGAGGCCCGCCATTTCGGCAATGCCGCCGGCGTTGTCGGTGACCGGACCATAAGCGTCGAGAGCGACAACCATGCCCGCGAGCGCGAGCATTGCGGTCGCCGCAAAGGCGATGCCAACGATGCCAGCGATCTGGAACGCGGCGATGATACCGGCGCAGATCACCAGCGTGGGTGCCGCGGTCGATTCAAGGCTGATAGCGAGACCCTGGATGACGTTGGTGCCGTGGCCCGTTTCCGAAGCCTTGGCGATCGAGCGCACCGGGCGATAATTGGTGCCGGTGTAATATTCGGTGATCCAGATGATCAGCCCGGTGATGATCAGGCCGAGCAGCGAGCAATAGAAGAGGTCCCAGCCATTGAATGTCTGACCCGTGATGTCGGTCGCCATGTCGCCTTTCAGGACATAGCTGGTCGAGAACCAGATCGCCGGAACCGACAGGACCGCGGTGACAAGGAAGCCCTTGTACATCGCGCCCATGACATTCTTGCCGCCACCAAGACGGACAAAGTAAGTGCCGATGATCGAGGTGATGATGCAGACGCCGCCCATCAACAGCGGCAGGCTCATCAGCGGAAGAAGCTGGTCGCCCGAGCTTTTCAGCAGCAGCGCCAACAGCACCATCGTGGCGCCGACGGTAACGACATAGGTTTCGAACAGATCGGCCGCCATGCCAGCGCAGTCGCCCACGTTATCGCCGACGTTATCGGCGATCACTGCGGGGTTGCGTGGGTCATCTTCGGGAATTCCGGCCTCGACCTTGCCGACAAGGTCGGCACCGACGTCGGCGGCCTTGGTGAAGATGCCGCCGCCGAGACGCGCGAAGATCGAGATCAGCGAGGCGCCGAAAGCGAGCGCGACGAGCGCGTCGACGACGGTACGGTCATCACCGCCAACGGTGAAACCACCGGGGCCGATCAGATACCAGAAGAAGACCGAGATCGCGAGCAGCGCAAGCCCCGCCACGAGCAGCCCGGTGATTGCGCCGGCGCGGAATGCCATGGTCAGGCCGGCCTGAAGGCTGGTCTGGGCCGCCGCCGCGGTGCGGACGTTCGCCTTCACCGAGATGTTCATGCCGACAAAGCCGGCGACCCCCGACAGAACGGCGCCGATGACAAAGCCCGTTGCCGAAATCGGGCCGAGGAAAAACCCGACCAGAACGGCGACGACGACGCCAACGATGGCGATGGTGCGATATTGACGGCCGAGATAGGCCTTGGCGCCTTCCTGAATGGCGGCGGCGATTTCTTGCATTTTTTCATTACCCGCCGATGCGCTGAGCACCTGCCGCGAGGTAATGAACCCATAGAGTACGGCCACCAGGCCGCACGCTATCGCGATCAAAACCGGATTCATGCGTGTCTATTCCTTCCCCATTGAGAAGGGCGAACGCAGAGATAACAGTCGAACGTCCGACTTATTGTTGCCGGCTCGCTCTCTCCCCTGATGCGACCGCCCCAAATTTGGACGCCGAGTTATGGGAAGAAAGAAAGCCAAGGGCAAGCCCGGTTATTCGGCGGCTTCCTGTGATTTCTGCCCTGCGTCCGGAGATGGGGGCCCGGCGTTCATGCCGCGCGCCGCGTCCAGCGCCTTTCGCGCTTCGTCCGCGGATTCGGTCTCTGGATCGAGCGCGAGCGCCCGCTCAAGCAGTTCGATCGCTCGCGCATTGTCAGGGTCGATGCCATTGCCTGTCTGATAGGCCCGACCGAGCGTGAAGCAGCTTTCGGACTCGCCAAATTGACACGCCCGGTCGAACAATTCGAGTGCCCGTTGGCGATCCTTGCGAACACCGCGTCCGTCGTTCACCAGCATCGCAAGATTTCCGCACGCGGCCGGCTCGTCGACCCCGCAGCTTTGCTGGAACAGCGCAAAAGCGCGTTTATAATCCCGCGGCATGCCCAGGCCGTCGCGGTGGAGCACGCCCAGATTATAGCAGGCATGTTGATCGTCGGCGTCGCAGGCGCGCCTGAAAAGTCGCGCCGCCTGTCGCTGGTTCGGGGCAACGCCCTTCCCGAGCGAATAGGAGGCGCCAAGGTTCGCGCATCCCGACATGCTGCCCAGATCGCAGGCCTGTTTGAACAGTCGCGCGGATCGCTTTGCGTCCTTCGGAACCCCGTCGCCGCCAATATAGGAGAGGCCGAGGTTCGAGCAGGCCGTCGCCTCTGCCGCCTGACATGCAAACGCATAATAGGACGCCGCCCGCTCGGCCGAACGCGCGACACCCCTTCCCTCGCCATAAGCATATCCCGCCATCGTGCAGCCCGACATATCGCCCAAATGGCAGGCGCGCGCGAAAAGAGGGGTCGCGCGTGTATCGTCCACGGGAACGCCGTCGCCTTCATTATAGATGGACCCGAGCCGCGTGCACGCATCGGCGTCGTCCGCCTCGCATTCGGCAGCGAGGACTGCGGTGCGATCTTCGGGCGATTGGTCGAGATCGATCGTCACCTCCGGGATCGTTTCGGCGGGCGCCTCGGGTTCGCTGGCCGCCTGAGCGGGTGGTGACATGCAGCAAAGCGACGCCAGACAAATCGCCCATATCACGCGAGCAACGCCGCCGCTCGCGCCTGTTCGGTCGATCATGTGTGCGTCCTTCTGCTTCGCCGGAATTGCCAAGCGGAAAGCCGCTATTGAGGCCTTGTGCCCCGCCATCGATCAGATTTCAAAGAGAAATTCTCGAACTGCGGACGTGCAGGATCGGCTAGTGCATGAAGCCAAGGCTGGCGGGCAACGCGATGCGCTGCGCCCGGTGGGTGAGCATAAGCCCCTCGCCCACCCCGGCATGGCCGATCGGCGTGACCATGATGTTCAGTCCCGCGGCGATATCGCGAATTGCCGCAGCGGCGCCCGGATCGGCAGCAAACAGCAGTTGATAATCGTCGCCCGCGGTTGCCGCCGCGAGCCGGGTGTCGAGCACATCCGGCCGCACCGCGAGCAGCGCGGCCGACAGCGGGATCGATTCGAGCATGATACCAAACTCGCATCCGCTCGCCTGCGCCATGCGCTGTGCGTCGATCAGCAATCCGTCGGACACATCCATCATCGCATGAACGTGCGGCACAACCGCCTGGCCAAAGGTCAGTTGTGGTTGCGGCCGCTTATAGGCGGCAAGGCAGGTCTCGTTCGCATCCTCGTGCCCCAGCCGCATCGCGAGGCCGAGCCCGGCGTTGCCGATCGATCCGGTGACCCAGATCTGGTCGCCCGGCCGGGCGCCGCTGCGCGAAGGCGCCCCGCCGGGCGGCGCGCGCCCGATCGCGGTCAGCCCGAAACTGCGCGGTGCGCCCGCCGGCACGCGCACCGTGTCGCCGCCGAGCAGGATGGCGCCGAATCGGCGCAGCGCAAGATCGAGCCCTTCGACGAACGCGGCATCCCACGCCTCGTCGCCCAGGCTGTAACCGACGAGCACGCCGATCGGCGCCGCGCCTTTCGCGGCGAGATCCGACAGATTCACTGCGACAAGTTTCCACGCGATGTCCTGCGGCGTGTCGTCGGGCAGGAAGTGGATGCCCTCGACGATCATGTCGTGGGTCAGGATCAGACCCTCCCACTCGGCCGCATCGTCGACGAGCCCGCGTGCGGCCGGATCGGTCGCGATGGCGCGCAAGCGGGTTATGAAATCGGCTTCGGACATCGATGAAGCCTAGAGGATACCGTTCCGGTATAAAAGATACCCAAGGATCCTCCCTGTCGCGAAGCGATGGGGAGGTGGCAGCGCAAAGCGCTGACGTAGGGGCCATAGCGCGACGTCGTCGCCCCTCCACTACTCGCTTTCAGCGAGCGCCCCTCCCCATGGCTGCGCCACAGGGAGGATTTCTCGTTACTTCGCCCGCGCATCCTTGCCGATCGCGTCGAGCAGGCCGTTGGCGAAACCAGCCTCGCGCGCGTCGAAGAACGCTTTTGCGACGTCTACATATTCGCTGACAACCGCGCCCACCGGCACATCGCCGCGCGCCATCAATTCATAAGAGCCCGCACGCAGGATCGCCTTCATCGTGCGGTCGAGCCGTTCCATCGACCAACCGCTAGCGAGCCGCCCGATGATCGCCGCGTCGATTTCGGGCAGACGCGCGAGCGTTCCCTTCACGATATCGTCGAAAAATTCGGTGTCGGCATCGGCATATTCCTCGTCTTCGATCGTCGCGCCGATGCGGTGCTGATGGAATTCGTGGATCAGCTTGGGCACGGGCGTTCCCTCCATCTCGTGCTGATAGAGCGCCTGGACGGCGGCGAGACGGGCGGCGGAGCGGGACTGGGAGCGTTTGTTCATGGTTCTTTTCTTATCTGAGACGCTGGCTGACCGAAAGCGCGTGGGCGGGAAGCCCTTCCGCCCCCGCCAGCGCGACCGCGGCCGGACCGATCGCGGCAAGGCTGGCTTCGTCGAGCGCGAGGAAACTGGTGCGTTTCATGAAGTCGCTGACCGACAGCCCGCTCGAAAAACGGGCGCGGCGGCCGGTCGGCAGCACATGGTTGGGACCGGCAACATAATCACCGATCGCCTCGGGAGTCTGGCGGCCGAGGAACACCGACCCGGCGTGGCGCACCTTGGCAAAGAGCGCATCGGCATCCGCGGCATCGACCGCGAGTTCGAGATGTTCGGGCGCGAGCCGGTCGCAAAGGGGGATCGCATCGGCGAGCGTGGGAACGATGACGATGGCGCCATTGGCGTCCCAGCTTTCGCGCATCGTTGCGGCGGTGGTCAGCGTCGGGATGATGGCGTCGACCGCTTGTGCGACGGCGTCGGCAAAGGCGATATCGTCGGTGAACAGGATCGACTGGCTCGTCGGGTCATGCTCAGCCTGGCTGAGGAGGTCGGCGGCGATGACGTGCGGCGCGTTCTTCGCATCGGCGACAACGACGATCTCGCTCGGCCCCGCGACCATGTCGATCCCGACGACGCCATAGACCTGCCGCTTCGCCTCGGCGACCCATGCGTTGCCCGGGCCGGTGACGACATCGACCGGGGCGATGCGGTCGGTGCCATAAGCCAACGCGGCCACCGCCTGCGCGCCGCCGATGCGCCAGATTTCGTCGACCCCGCCGATATGCGCCGCGGCCATCACGACAGGGTTCGTCTCGCCGCCGGGCGTCGGGGTCATCATCACGATGCGTTCGACCCCCGCGACCTTCGCGGGCAGGATGTTCATCAAGACTGACGAGGGATAAGCGGCACGGCCACCCGGAACATAGACCCCTGCGGCATCGACGGCATTCCAGCGCGCGCCGAGCCGGGCGCCCGTGGCGTCGCGATAGTCGCGGTTCTCCGGCAACTGCGCGGCGTGATAGGCGCGGATGCGGTCGGCGGCGAGATTGAGCGCATCGCGAAGATCGGGCTCCAGCGCTGCATAGGCCGCGGCGCACTCTTCTTTCGAGATGCTCCACCCGCTCGCGTCGAGATCGAAGCGGTCGAACTTCGCGGTATAATCGGCGAGCGCCGCGTCGCCATCGGCCTTCACCCGCGCGATGATAGCCGCAACGTCGGTGGAAACATCGGAATCGCTCTCGCGCCGATCATTGACCAGCGCGTCGAACTCGGCCGCGAAGCCGGGTTCGGAAGCATCAAGCCGCCGCATCGCCCTGCCCTACAGCCTGACGGAATCGCTCGACCAGCGCGGGGACTTCGGCCGAACGCAGCTTGAACGCCGCGCGATTGACGATCAGCCGCGCCGACACTTCGCTGATGATCGTCTGTTCGGCGAGTGCATTTTCGACGAGCGTACGCCCGGTCGAAACCAGATCGACGATGTGCGAGGCGAGGCCCAGCTTCGGCGCGATTTCCATGGCGCCGTTCAGCTTGATGCATTCGGCCTGGATGCCCTGCGCCTCGAACCAGCGGCGCGTCGTCCCGGGATATTTGGTCGCGACGCGGATATGGCTTTCGCCCAGTCCCGGCGGCGCACTGCCCTCCGGTCCGGCCAGCGACAGGCGGCAATGGCCGATGCCAAGGTCAACGGGGGCGTAGAGCTCGCTGTAATCGAACTCGTCGACGACATCCGATCCGACGATGCCGAGCTGCGCCGCGCCATGCGCGACAAAGGTCGCGACGTCGAACGCGCGCACCCGGATCAGCGAGATATGCGGCTGGTTCGTCCCGAACACCAGCGCGCGGCTCTTCTTGTCGAAAAAATCCGCTGCCGGCTCGATCCCGACGCGCGCCAGCAGCGGCAGCGCCTCGTCGAGGATGCGCCCTTTCGGGATAGCAAAGATGATCGGTTCGGGCATAAGCTCGCGCCCATAAGCATTGAAGGGAAAAAGGGCAATGAGCGAGCGCTACCAAATGGTCGACATGGCCGAGACCGGGCCCAAGGCCGTGCGCACCGCTTTTGCCAATCAGGTCGCCTATTGCCGCGCCAATGATGCCCGCGTCACCGCGCGCGTCGTCGCGGCCCTGAACGCGCTTCTCGACAAGCCGGCGAGCGAATTCGCCCGCCGCATCGCCGACTGGCAGGGTGCCCCGCTGTCCGATGCCTTGCCCCTCCGCGCCGCCGGAGGCGTCCACGCCCTGCACCTGTCCGGCACCGCGCATGAACTTGCACCAATCTATGCCGACGCCGAAGATATTAACGATACGGCGATTGTCGCCGGGGTCGTTGCCCGGCACGAGACGACGCTGTTGCCGTGGCTCGATGGCCCGCCGCAAACCAACGAGGCGGGCCGCTCGTCGAATTTTATCGCGGCGATGCTGTGGCTTGCCGACCAGGGCCTTCCTCCCCGCTTCGACTGCCTTGAGATCGGATCGAGCGCCGGGATCAATTTGATGCTCGACCGCTATCACTACGACCTTGGCGGCGTGCATGTCGGGCCGCAGCCCGGCGCGATGGCGTTCACCCCCGACTGGCGCGGCGCGCACCCGCCGCAACATGGAATCGAATTCGTCGGACTGAAGGGCTGCGACGTCGCGCCGGTCGATCTGACCGACCCGGCGCAGGCGCTGCGGCTCAAAGCCTATATCTGGCCCGAACACATGATCCGCTTTGCCCGAATGGAAGCGGCTATCGCCGAAGCGCACGAGGCAGGGCCGAACCTCGTCCGCGCCAATGCCGCCGATTTCATCGAGGCCGAGCTGGCGAAACCGCAAGCCGCAGGCACGACGCGCGCACTGATGCACTCGATCGTCTGGCAATATGTCCCCGCCGACCAACAGGCCCGCGTCACCGCGGCGATGGAGGAAGCCGGTAAGCGGGCGACCGCCGACCGCCCGCTGGCATGGATCGCGCTGGAGGCGAACCGGACGGTCCATCATCATGAACTGGTCGTGCGCTATTGGCCGGACGGCGGCGAACCGCACAAGCTGGCGCATGCCCATGCGCATGGCGCGTGGATCGAGTGGCTGGCCTAGCTAGAGTCGCGCTTCCAGCTGCGCGAGCAGCGCCCGCACCGGGGTGACTGCGGGCGGAGCGTCCCACCCCGCCTCGATCGCCGCGATCCGTTCGAACAGGCGCTCGCTCGCCGATATGATCCGGCGAACCGACGCGTCGAACCCTGCACACGCATCCCAGTCGGCAGCTACCGCCTCGCCGATCCGCGCTGCGCTGTCGCGTGGCCCCGCCCCCGGATCGCCCGCGAACATCGCGCGCCGGTGGAGCAGCCAGGCGATGATGTGCATCAGGCGCGTCGTCGTCTTCAGCGATTCGCACGCCAGGCCGATCTGCGCCATCGCGTCGCCATGCGATTTGCCCAGATCGCGCTGCGCGGAAAAGGCGGCATGCGCCTCATCGGCGAGCAGCATCGCCTCGACATAGAGATTTTCGACCTGTGCGCGCTGCACCGGCACATCGATTGCCATCATGTTCGTTCGCCCACCGACCATGAATGCGAGATGCCACGCCTTCGGCGAGGTCCGCAATGGTGGTAACCATGAAATTTCGGCGATGCCCCGTCCCGTTTTAATTCAGGCGGTTAACTGGGCGCTCAAGCGATGATATCGGGAACCAGCTGGTCCTCGCACCAGGCGATCTCGTCGCGCAGCCGCAGCTTGCGCTTCTTGAGCCGTGCCAGCTGCAGCTGGTCGGGGATCGCCGCGGTGCCAAGCGCAATGATCGCCGCATCGAGGTCGCGATGCTCGATACGAAGCAGTTCCAGGCGTTGGGTAATTTCTTCGGGGCTCACATCGCCTCCCTGCCACGTTCACCACTGGTCCGCAACGGCGACCGCTTGGCCGAATCGGCACGACATGGGAGCGATTTCGTGATTTAATTCGTGCTGCCCATCGAGTCGAAAAGGAGAATGCCAATGAGCACGTCGCACCTTTCCACCTTGAAGTCCCGCCACGCGGACATCGATGCGAAACTTGCGAATGAAGAGCGCCGTCCCGCCCCCGATACCGGACTGGTCGCGCTGCTCAAAAAGCGGAAACTCAAACTGAAGGAAGAGATGCTCGCGATCGGTTGACGATCGCCAGCGCTATCGCCCCGCTGATGCAGCCCTATGCAGGACGCATCAGCGCCGGCGGTAGAGTGGGCCCGCATTGAGGCCCGTGCGCCGCAAATGCGGCGGCAAATCGGATTGTGAAACCACCTGACGGCGAACCGCCTGCGGATCGACCGGCCGGTCGAACGCAATTCCGAACTTGCCTTCACCCGCCCAGATCACCCGGCCCGCAACCGGGCCGACGTTGCGCAGGTCGACCTCGACCGCCGCGCCCTGCGCGATCTGGATCTTGGCTTCTGCCAACATGCCGCCGGGCGACAGGTTGCGCACGCGCACGACAATCGGGTCGCTGCGGCCGGCCAGGATCAGGCCAGCCTGCATGAACAGGCTATCGCGATCGGCGCCGCGCGACAGTGCCGCGACTTCCTCGTCCACCGATGTCGGTCCTTGCGAATCCATTGGCGCCCCGTTCCTCATATTATCGAGGAGCGGAATCTAGGCCTTGGTCGTTGCGGAATCGTAAATGAAGACGGGCCGTTCTACCGATTCAACGATTAATCTTCGCGTGAAATCCGTTCGTTGCGCTCGTGGCGCTCCTGCGCTTCCAGCGTCATTGTCGCGATCGGACGCGCCTGCAGGCGGGCCAGCGAAATCGGTTCGCCGGTCACCGCGCAATAGCCATATTCGCCCTCTTCGATGCGGCGAATCGCCGAATCGATCTTGGCGATCAGCTTGCGCTGGCGGTCGCGGGTGCGCAGTTCGATCGCCCAGTCGGTCTCGCTCGATGCGCGGTCGGCGAGATCGGGTTCGCGCAGCGGGCCATCCTGAAGATGCGCCAGCGTCGATTCGGATTCGGAGAGGATCGATTTTTTCCAGGCGAGGAGCAGGCCGCGGAAATAGTCCTGCTGCCGCTCGTTCATAAACTCTTCGTCGTCGGTGGGGACATAGTCCGAATCGAGATTGGATTTGGCTTCGCGAAGCGCGTCAGCGCCAACGTCGGCAATCTTGGTCGGCATGAGGGGCCCTCGCGTCCTTTCCTGTCACCCTGCTGGCCGCCAAGCGGTGCAGGGAGTGGCGCGGCCTATAACCAGCCGCTGGCGACGATACAAGCGCCGAAGCTGGCGATAGCGACGACCCGTGAAGCGGGGATGAACCGCGGACACCACGGCAGTGATTCTGACACCCGATCCGGACAAGCCGGACGCAGCCTGGCAGGGGCAATTTAGGTCCGAAGATTAACCAATCGCATAGAATTGTTGCAGTATCCGTTCTGTTTTGGGACAGATACCGGGATTTTGATTGATTCCGCGTCCCTTTTCCCGCTCTCGGACAGGCAAACGCGGTTAACACAATTGCCGCGTTCATAAAGCTTTGGCCTTTTGGGTTATAGCGAAGCCGAAATTGGGTGTCGGTCGATGGCGCTTCGCACCTGCAACGGGAAAGAAAGAGAAACCTATGTCTGTCCGAATGGCCCTCGCCAAGCTTTGCGCCTGCACCTGCGGCGGCGCGATTATCGGTAGCGGCGCAATGCAGATCACGGACGTCCCGAAGGCACGCGCCCAGACAGTCCAGTCCTGCTCGCCCTGCGTTGGCAAGAAGGTCGTTCGCAAACGCCACGCCGCGCGCAAGCCGGTGAAGCGCGTGCGCCGCGTCGTCACGACCAAGCGCATCATTCGTACCGCGACCCCGCAGACGCAGGTCGTGACGCAGACGATCCCGCTGCCCCCGATTCCCTACGCCCCTTTCCCGCGCGGCGGTTTTGAAGGCGGCAGCAGCGGCGGCGGCGTCACCGTAGTCGGCGGCGGCTTTGGCGGCGGATTCGGCGGAGGCTTCTTTGGCGGCTTCTTCGGCGGCAGCAGCGGTGGCGGCAGCAGCGGTTCCATCGTCGTCACCTCGACGACCACCGGCGGTCTCAGCACCACGTCGAGCACATCATCGGGCGTATCGACCTCGACGGGCGGCGTTTCGACATCGACCGGCGGCGTCAGCACATCAACGGGCGGCGTTTCGACCTCCACCGGCGGCGTGTCCACATCGACCGGCGGCGTTTCGACGTCGACTTCGACGGGCGGCGTCTCGACCTCGACCGGCAGCGTCAGCACTTCGACCTCTTCGGGTAACGTCTCGACCTCGTCGGGCAACGTCAGCACCTCGTCGTCGAGCAGCAGCTCATCGTCGAGTTCGTCCTCCTCTTCCTCATCGTCGAGCTCGTCCTCGTCGGGCGGTAGCTCGTCCAAGGGCAGCTCAGGTTGGGGCAGTTCGTCGAAGGGCGGATCCTCGCATGGCAGTTCGGGCTGGGGCAGCTCGTCGCGCGGCGGCAGCTCGGGCGGTTCGAGCAGCAGCTCGGGCGGCAGTTCGTCTTCCAGCAGTTCGTCCTCGTCGAGCAGCAGCACGTCGAGCGGCGCGACCTCGTCGGGCGCGACCGGCGGCAGCAGCAGCTTCGGTTCGACCGGCAGCACCTCTTCTTCGTCGTCGAGCAGCAGCTCGTCTTCCAGCTCGTCCTCATCGAGCTCGGGCGGCAGCAGCAGCCATGGCGGGTCGTCGGGCGATCCGACCCCTGTTCCCGCGCCGCCGATGATGCTATTGTTCGGCGCTGCAGCCGCTGCGCTTGTCGCGCGTCGCCGTGCGGCGAACCGCAACGACAGCGACGCCAAAGCGGCTTAAGAGATCCACTGGCGGTTTGGGGGGCTAACCCGGACCACCGACCTAAGGGCCGCCCTTCGGGACGGCCCTTTTTTATGTCCAGCCTCAATTAGTTTGCCATCCGGAAAACCATCTATATAGTTTCCCACATGGTGAACCAAAAAACCTCGCTCGATTCGCTCTTCCACGCGCTCGCCGACCCGACGCGCCGCGCGGTCGTCAGCCACCTGCTCAAAGGCCCCGCGCCGGTAAAGCGGCTGTCCGAACCGTTCGAAATGGGCCTCCCCGCCTTCCTCAAACATTTGACGGTGCTCGAGGCATCGGGGCTGATCCGCACCGAAAAACAGGGCCGCGTCCGCACCTGCCGCGTCGATGCCGAACGGCTCGCGGCGGCGGAGGGCTGGCTCTCGCAGCAACGCGCCATCTGGCAGGGTCGCACCGACCGCCTCGCCGACTTCGTCGAATCACAAACGCCCGCGGAGGAAAAATGATGACCAACGACACGACTCTCACGATCGCCCGTCTGATCGCCGCGCCGCCGTCGGCGGTATGGAATGCGTGGAGCGTGCCGGAGAATCTCGCCAAATGGTGGATCCCCGCGCCAATCGAATGCCAGGTTGTCACACTCGACCTCAGACCCGGCGGCGGATTTGTGACCCGGATGCGCGACGAAGGCGCTGCCGATTTCCAGCCGCACGTCGACGGCTGTTTCCTCGAAATAATTCCCGAAAAGAAGCTCGTCTTTACGACCGTGCTGACTGAGGGCTGGCAGCCCGCCGAGCCATGGCTCGCGTTGACCGCAATCCTTACCTTCGAAGCGCAGGACGGCGGCACCCTCTATTCGGCGGACGTGCTCCACAAAACACCCGAGGACAGCGCCAAGCATGACGAGATGGGCTTCCAGCAGGGCTGGGGCACTGCGATCAGCCAGCTGGCGGGGTTGGTAGAACGCTAACACGGGCTTGCACCCCCCGCTCAGCAACGTCATAGCGCGCGCATGCACGATATCCGCTTTATCCGGGAAAATCCCGAAGCGTTCGACGCCGGCCTCGCGCGCCGCGGTCTCGAACCCCTGTCCGCCGAGATCGTGGCGGCCGACGCGTCGCTGCGCGCGCTGCAGACCGAGATTCAGGGCTCGCTCGCGCGCCGCAACGAAGCGTCGAAGCTGATCGGGCAGGCGATGGCGCAGGGCGACAAGGACAAGGCCGAGGCGCTGAAGGCCGAGGTCGCCGATCTCAAGACCGCGCTTCCCGCCAAGGAAGACGCCGAACGCGAGCAACTCGCCGCGCTGCAGGACATCCTCGCCGCAATCCCGAACATCCCGCTTGCCGACGTCCCCGAGGGTGAAGACGAAGCGGGCAATGTCGAGATCTCGCGCTGGGGCACGCCGCGGACATTCGACTTCGCGCCGCAGGAGCACGCCGACTTCGCGCCCGCGCTCGGTCTCGATTTCGAGACCGCGGCGAAGATGTCGGGCGCGCGCTTCGCTTTCCTGAAGGGGCAGATGGCGCGGCTCGAGCGTGCGCTCGGGCAGTTCATGATCGACCGGCAGACGATCGATGCCGGCTATACCGAATGCGCAACCCCGCTGATGGTCCGCGACGAAGCCGCCTATGGCACGACGCAGCTCCCCAAGTTTCGCGAGGATCTGTTCCAGACCACCGATGGCCGCTGGCTGATTTCGACATCGGAGATGAGCCTGACCAATGCGGTGCGCGAGGAAATCCTGCCCGAGGCCGACCTGCCGATCCGCATGACCGCCCTCACCCCCTGCTTCCGCTCCGAAGCGGGGTCGGCGGGGCGCGACACGCGCGGCTATATCCGCCAGCATCAGTTCTGGAAGGTCGAGCTCGTCTCGATCGTGCGCCCCGAGGACAGCGATGCCGAGCTGGAGCGTAAGACCCGCGCGGCCGAGGCGATCCTCGAAGCGCTCGAGCTTCCCTATCGCAAGATGCTGCTGTGCAGCGGCGACATGGGCTTTTCAGCGCGCAAGACCTATGACCTCGAGGTCTGGCTGCCGGGGCAGAATGCCTATCGCGAGATTTCGAGCTGTTCGACCTGCGGCGACTTTCAGGCGCGCCGCATGAACGCCCGCTTCCGACGTGAAGGCGGCAAGGGCAACGAGTTCGTCCACACGCTCAACGGATCGGGCCTCGCGGTCGGGCGCACACTGGTGGCGGTGCTGGAAAATTACCAGCAAGCCGACGGCAGCGTCATCGTTCCCGACGCTTTGCTTCCCTATATGGGCGGGATCACGCGCCTCACGCCCGCTAACTAACCCATCGTCACCCCGGGCTTGACCCGGGGCCTGCCTCCTCTTGAAGAAAAAGGCGGGTACCGGGTCAAGCCCGGCATGACGAAAATGAAGGACACCAAAAGTGCGCATCCTCCTCACCAACGACGACGGCTATTACGCCCCCGGCATGGCGGTGCTCGAAGCGATCGCGCGCGAACTTTCGGACGATATCTGGGTCTGCGCCCCCGCCGAGGAACAGTCGGGCGCCGGTCACTCGCTCACCCTCTCGCGTCCCGTGCGCATCCGCCAGCACGAAGAGCGCCGCTGGTCGTGCAGCGGCACCCCGACCGATTCGGTGATGATGGCGATCGGCAAGCTGATGCCCGAAAAGCCCGACCTGATCCTGTCGGGGGTCAATCGCGGTGCCAACCTCGGCGACGATGTCACTTACTCGGGCACCGTGTCGGCAGCGATCGAGGGCGCGCTCGCAGGCATCCCGTCGATCGCGCTCAGCCAGGTTTATGCCAAGGAAGGCATGGGCGACAGCGTCCCCTTCGAAGCCGCCGCAGCGTGGGGCGCGAAAGTGCTGCGCCCGCTGCTCGCGATGGCGATGGCGTCGCGCACGCTGATCAACATCAACTTCCCGGCGATCCCCGCTGACGAGGTGCAGGGCATCCGCGTCACGCGCCAGGGCTTCCACGATTACGGCCGCGGCTCGATCGTCGAGGGCACCGACCCGCGCGGCTATCGCTATTACTGGTTCGGGCTCCACGGCATCGAGCACAGCCCCGGCCACGACAGCGACCTCGAGGCGATCGACGACAAATATATCTCGGTCACCCCGCTCCAGCTCGACCTGACCCACGACGCGTCGCTCGCTGCGCTGCGCGGCGCCTATAGCGGCCAAATGCCCAATTCCGTCTCGTAACGAGACAGAAGTCTTCCCACCGCCGCTTTGCTTTGGCAAAGGGAGCGCATGGGGGAATTCCGACATCATATCGCGGCGTTACTGTGCGCCGTATCGCTCGCGGGTTGCATTCCGGCGGCGCCTGCACCGGCATCGCGGCCCGCTCCGGCACCGCCCGTTCAACAGAGGCCGGACTTCGAACGCCGCCCGCTCGGCGAAGCAGAGGGCGTCTATGAACGCCCGACCTGGACGCTCAAGTCCGTCACAACCAACGCCATGCTCGTGAACGCGGGAGTCTATTCGGTCCGCCCCGGCGACACGCTCCGCGCGGTCGGCGAGAAGACCGGCGCGGGGTCCGAAGCGCTCGCGATCGAGAACGACCTTGTGTCGCCCTATACGCTGCGCTTCGGGCAAGAGCTCCGCGTCCCCGCCGGTCTTTATCATCGCGTCGGCGCAGGCGAGACCGGGATCGGGATCGCAGCGGCCTATGGCGCGGACTGGGGCGAGATCATCACGATCAACGCGCTGTCCGAACCTTATATTCTGCGCGTCGGCCAGCGCCTCCGCCTGCCGTCCGACGCGCGCGCCCTTCCGCGCGGTCCGGTCGATGTCGGCGCGCGCGCTGCCGCCTTCCGCCTCGACATTGACGACATTCTGACCGGCAGCCAGCCCGCGCTCGCTGCCAGCGGCCGCCCCATCGCCGGCACCGCGACCCCGCGTCAGCCGGTAACCACCGCGATCGCGGACCCCGCTTTCTTTACCGGCCGCTTCGAATGGCCGCTCAACGGGCCGATCCTCGCGCGCTTTGGCCCGATCGCACCGGGCAAGGTTAGCGACGGCATCAACATCGCCGCCGCCGTCGGCACCCCGATCCGCGCGACAGCAAACGGCATCGTCGCTTATGCCGGCGATCAGATCGGCGTCTATGGCGGGCTGATCCTGATCAACCATGGCGGCGGATGGGTCAGCGCCTATGGCCACGCCGGACGGATCGACGTGAAGCGCGGACAAAGCGTCCGGATGGGCGACGTCATCGGCCGCGCCGGGGCGACGGGTCAGGTCCAGACGTCGCAACTCCATTTCCAGTTGCGCAAAAATCGCATACCCGTCGATCCGATGAAGCAATTGCCGCCCCGATGAGCAAACGCCCCGTGCAAAAGCTCAAGCTCCAGCACCGCTTTCAGCCGCTGAAGCGCGCAAGCAAATGGCCCGTGTGGGCCGACGTCCTCGCGCGGCTCAGCCTCGCCTTTTTCCTGATCGGCATTGTGGTGTTGGTCCACTGGATCGACCGCGCGGGGCTGAAGGACAGCCACGACGGCCAGATCAGCTTCCTCGACGTTGTCTATTTCACGATGATCTCGGTGACGACCACCGGCTTTGGCGACATCGCCCCGGTGTCCGACCGCTCGCGGCTGATCGAGGCGGTCATCGTTACCCCGATCCGCATCGCGGTGCTCTTTATCTTCGTCGGCACTGCCTATAATTTCGTCCTCAAACGCACATGGGAAAAATGGCGCATGGCCCGCATCCAGGCAAAGCTCACCGACCATATCGTCGTTCTCGGCTTCGGCATCAGCGGCAGCGAAGCGGTTCGCGAGCTGATCGCGCGCGGCACCGACCCCACCTGCATCGTCGTCATCGACCAGTCGGCATCGCGGATCGAAGAGGCCGAGGCGATGGGCTGCAACGTGCTGCAGGGCGACGCGTCGAACGACGACACGTTGATCGACGTCCATATCGCGCGGGCGCAGGCGGTGCTGGTGTCGGCGGGACGCGACGACACCTCGATCCTCATGGTCCTGACCGTCCGCCACCTGTCGCCCAGGGTGCCGATCAGCGTCGTGATCCGCGCGCAGGACAATGAACTGCTCGCGCGGCAGGCGGGCGCGAACAATGTCATCAACCCGGTCAGCTTCACCGGACTGCTCCTCGCAGGATCGGCACAGGGCGCGCATGTTGCCGATTATATGGCCGACCTCGCCAGCATCGGCGGTCGCGTGCAGCTGCGCGAACGGCCGGTTGCAGACGCCGAGATCGGGCGCAGCATCGACCAGCTTGCCAGCGAAGGTCGCGGGCTGCGCATCTATCGCGGCGGCAAACCCTTCGGCTTTTGGGAGCCCGAAGCCCAAAGCCTCGCCCCCGGCGACATGATCGTCGAGGTCATCCGCTGCGAAGAATGCGAAGCAAGCGTGCCCGGCGGTTAGCCCCGCCAGTAAAGCCAACCCGCCCACAGCCAGCCGATGATCAGCAACCCGCCGCCGATGGGCGTCACGGCGCCCAACCATCGCGGCGCGCCGAGCGCCATCGCGTAAAGGGTGACGGCAAACAGCGCCGCGCCGACGAGCAGCATGATCGCGGGGCCGCGCGCGATGCCCATGATCGCGATCGCGGCGACCGCGTGGATCAGCTGGTACAGCCCGCCGGTGCGCAGCCATTCGGCCTCCTGCGGCCCCGCCGCGCCATGCGCGCCGAACGCGCCCGCCGCCACCGCAACCGCCGCCGAAATCGCCGCAAATACGCCAATCATGCTTCACCACCCTTGCAATGCCGCGCCAATGCGGCGAGCTATAAGCCGCTGAGAGGGAGAAGGCGATGGCGCATGACATACCGCTTCCGGGGAATCTGAAACCGCCCAGCCGGCTTGCGCAGCTCGGCGAGCTCATACTGCCGCTCGACATGCTGCGCTATGGCCTGTCGGGCTATAACCTGCTCGGCGCCCCGCGCGGAGACGGACGGCCGGTCGTCCTCCTCCCCGGCTATGGCGCCTCCGAACTCTCGATGCGCCCGCTCGAGGCCTATCTCCGCCACCTCGGCTATCATGTCCGCGACTGGGGCATGGGCCGCAACCAGGGCCGCGTTGCCGCCGATGTGGACCGCTTTGCCGCGCAGGCGGCCGAATGGGCGAAGGCCGACGGCGCCCCGCTCACCCTCATCGGCTGGAGCCTCGGCGGCGTCATCGCCCGCGAAACCGCGCGCGCTTACCCTCACCTCGTCCGCGAAATCATCACCATGGGCACGCCCATCATCGGCGGCCCCAAATATACCGCGCTCGCCCAGCGTTTTGCGGGGCGTGATTTCGACGCGATCGAGCGCGACATCCACACGCGCAACCTGAAAGGGCTGACCCAGCCGCTGACCGTGATCTACTCGGACCGCGATGGCATCGTCGGGCCGGATATTGCGGTCGACATTTACAATCCGCAGGCGCGGAATATCAAAATCGACAGCACGCATCTGGGTCTTGGGATCAATCCTAAAGTATGGCGGATCGTGGCGGATACGCTGGCGGGGAAGTCCTAACCGGTGCCATTCTTCCTATCGTCATCCCGGACTTGATCCAGGGTCCATGACGTCGGCGCCGCGATGGATCCCGGATCAAGCCCGGGATGACGAAGAGAAGCATGGACCACCCTAAGCACAGCCCCCGTGACAAACCGCAAAAAATCGCCTATGCGCCGCGCCAATCATGACAGTCAAAACCCTCCCCTCCCAGCCGAAGGTCGGCATGGTTTCGCTCGGCTGCCCCAAGGCACTCGTTGATAGCGAACGGATTCTGACCAAGCTGCGCGCCGACGGCTATGGCCTGTCGCCCGATTATGCGGGCGCCGACGTCGTGCTCGTCAACACCTGCGGCTTCCTCGACTCGGCGAAAGAAGAAAGCCTCGAGGCGATCGGCGAAGCGATGGCCGAGAATGGCCGCGTCATCGTTACCGGCTGCATGGGCAATGAAGCCGACGTCATCCGCGCGCGCTTCCCCAACGTCCTCGCGGTCACCGGCGCACATCAATATGAGCAGGTCGTCGATGCGGTCCACGAAGCCGCGCCGCCGACGCAGGGCCCGTTCGTCGATCTCGTGCCCGAGGGCGGACTCAAGCTGACGCCGCGCCACTACAGCTATCTGAAGATCAGCGAAGGCTGCAACCATAGCTGTTCCTTCTGCATCATCCCCGATCTGCGCGGTAAACTTGTCAGCCGCCGTATCGACGCGGTGCTGCGCGAGGCCGAAAAGCTCGTCGCTGCGGGGACGAAGGAACTGCTGGTGATCAGCCAGGACACTTCGGCTTACGGCGTCGACACCCGCCACGACCCGCGCCAGTGGAAGGGCCGCGAAGTCCGCGCCCACATGACCGACCTCGCGCGCGAACTTGGCCAGCTCCAGACCAGCGAAGGCCACGCCCCGTGGGTGCGCCTCCACTATGTCTATCCCTACCCGCATGTCGATGCGGTGATCCCGCTGATGGCCGAGGGGCTGCTGACCCCCTATCTCGACATCCCCTTCCAGCACGCGAGCCCGAGCGTGCTCAAGCGCATGAAGCGCCCCGCGAACGAAGCGAAAGTGCTCGAACGCCTCAAGAACTGGCGCGCGATCGCCCCCGACATCGCGATCCGATCCAGCTTCGTCGTCGGCTTTCCCGGCGAGACCGAGGCCGATTTCCAGTACCTCCTCGACTGGCTCGACGAAGCCCAGCTCGACCGCGTCGGCGCCTTCCGCTTCGAACCCGTCGCGGGTGCCCAAGCCAACGCGCTAGACGATCAGGTCCCCGAAGAGCTCAAGGAAGAGCGCTACCAGCGCATCATGGACAAGACCGCCGCGATCAGCGCCGCGAAGCTCGAAGCCAAGATCGGCCGTACCATGCCGGTGATCATCGACGAAGTCGGGGAAGCCGACGAAGACGGCAGCATCGGTGCGACCGGGCGGTCACAGGCCGATGCGCCCGAGATCGACGGGCATGTCTATCTGCGCGACGTCGCGGCGACGCTGAAGGCGGGCGATATCGTCGACGTCGCGATCGAGGATGCCGACGAGCATGACCTGTTCGGGGTCGTGGCCTAGCGCCAGCCCGAAAAACCGCTGTCCTACATTGCGCGGGCCGCATAGCCTTGCGGGATGACTTCTGCATGCGCCTGCAACAGCGAATTCAGAGTGAAGTTGCCGAGTTTTCTGCCGTTTCGGAAACGGGCTCCACTCCGACCTTTCGTCATCCCTGGCTCGATCCGGGATCCATTTTTGCCGCCACTGGCTCTTGGCCCCCGGATCAAGTTCGGGGCGACGACGATAGTCCGTATCTTGCGTACGAAATGCCGTTTCAGAGTGAAGTTGCGCAGATTTCCGTTCATTATCGCGCCGATTTTCCGCGTAAGGAACGCCTTCATCCCTCCGATGTTATAAAAGGCAAAGATCGCATCAGGGGCACCACATGCGCATAATCCAACTGGCGGCCGCCACCCTTCTGTTGAGCGCCACCCTCACCGCCTGCGACCGCAAGACCGACGTCGAGGCCCCGCCGCGCGCGACCGACAAGGCGCCCTCGCCGACACAGACATCGTTGATCGCGGTGCCGATAAACGCCAGCACCGCCTCGCTCAAAGTGGCGCTCGAACGCGCGGTGCCGAAGACGCTGTGGACGATCAACCGGCGCGAGCCGCGCTGTGTCCAGCCGCAGCAGGTCAAGGTCTTCGGCAAGAAGGTCAAGGTGACCCCGCCGATCGCCTGCACGATCGTCGGACAGGTGACGCGCGGCCCGCTGCGGCTGCGCGGCGAAGGCGACGAGATCGTCGTTGACGTCCCGATCCACGCCAACATCAGCGCGCGCGACGTCGGCGGGGTGTTGAAGGGCGAGACGGCAACCGGCACCGCCATGGCGCATGCGCGGATCAAGATCGAACTCACCCCCGATTGGCGCACGCAAGGCAAGGCACGCATCAGCTATGGCTGGACCAAGGCGCCGGGGATCGACTTCCTCGGCAAACGCATCACCTTCACCGACGAGGCCGATGCCAAGCTGGCCCCCGTCGTTCGCGACGTCGAGCGCGAGGTGAACCGCGAGATCGCGAAGATCGACATCCGCAAACAAGCCGCCGAGGTCTGGCGCCAGAGCTTCACCGCGCTCGAACTCAACCGCGAGAACCCGCCGGTGTGGATGCGCGTCACGCCGCAGCGCATCCTGTACGGCGGCTACCGGATCGAGGGTGATCGGATGAACCTCAATCTCGGACTGGAGGCGATCACAGAAACCTTCGTGTCGGGCCGCCCTGCCGATCCGAACCCCACCCCGTTGCCACGTCTCGTGCGTGAAATACCCAAGCCGCATCTCGATGTGCGCGTGCCGGTGATCGCCGATTATGCGGTGCTCCAGCCCGTCGTCGATCGCGCGCTGGCGAAACGGTCGGCGCGGCCGTTCGTGCTGCCAAAGGTTGGCGCGATGACGGTGAAGTTCGGTAAATCAACCATCTATGGTTCGCCGGGCGGTCGCATTGCGTTGGGGGTCGACGTCGATATGCGGCTGGCCGCCCGTACCGGCGATCCGACACGCGGGCGTATCTGGATGACCGCGATCCCGGTCAACAAACCGGGATCGGCCGAGGTGCATTTCACCGACCTGGTTATCAACGGCGACACCGATGGCGTTGGGGGAGATTTGCTCATCGTCCTTGGGCAAAGCGCGGGTTTCGCCCCGCTGATTGCCGACGCGCTGACGCAGAATTTCGCGAACGACCTCGGCAGGCTGCAGGGCAAGATCAAGCGCGCGGTCGATCAACGGCGCGAAGGCGCCTTCGTGATCCGCACGCGCGTCGAGGGTTTCGAAATCGGCGAGATCAAGGCCTATGGCAATGGTCTGTATCTGCCCGTGCGAATGGTCGGCGGGGCGAGCGTCGATTACCGCCCGGCGCGGTGACGTCAGGCGCGGGTGAAGTCCATCGTCCAGTTCACTTCCCATGTCTGCCCGCCATCGGCCGACATCGCCTGCTCCCAGCGCGGCGATTGGGTGTCAGTGCGGCTCCAGATGAAGCGGAGGCGGATCGGCCGGGCGTCGAGGGTGTCATCGGCATAGAATTGGCCCACGCCATCCTCGAACCGACCAATAACCGGGACGTCGAGCGCATGCGGGCTGCGCGCATCGAGCCACCAGATCGCCCAGCTGTTCGCGGCGGGATCAAAGGACCGCAAGGCAATCGCCCGATAGGTTCCGCCCGGAATATGCAGGACATTGTCCTCGACATTACCGTCGCCGCCAAGGATCGGTCGCATGTCGGAGGTTCCGTCGAATTCCTCCCACGCATCAGAGCCTGCAAGCCGCTCTTTGAGGCGGCGATGTCGCACCTGCCAGCTGCCAATCTGAAAATCGAAATCACCGGCCATGACGAACGCTCCCAATTATCAATGGGAATGTTCTTATTACGTTCCCACCCGAACGCAACCCGGTCCAGATCAGAACAGGCGGGTAATCCCATAGAAAGCTGCCGCGACGATCGCGCTCGCCGGGATGGTGATGAACCACGCCGCGACCACATTGCCCGCAACGCCCCAGCGCACCGCGCTCGCCCGGCGCGCGACGCCGGCGCCGATGATGCTGCCGGTGATCGTGTGCGTCGTCGACACTGGAATACCAAGCAGGCTGGCAGTGAACACCATGATCGACCCGCCGGTCGATGCAGCAAAACCCTGATGATGCGACAGCTTGGTGATGCGGCCGCCCATCGTCTCGATGATCTTCCACCCGCCCGACAGCGTGCCAAGCGCAATCGCGACATAACAGCTGAACGCGACCCAGTGCGGGATGTGGAATTCGCCCCCCAGATAGCCGGTCGAATAGAGGAGCACCGTGATGATCCCCATCGTCTTTTGCGCATCGTTCAGCCCGTGGCTGATCGAATAAGCCGCGGAGGACAGAAGGTGGAGACGGCGGAAGGTCTTTTCTGCAAAACTGGCGGTCGCACGGCGCAGCGCCCAGCTGCTGAGCAGCATCACCAGCATCGCGAGCATCATCCCGAGCAGCGGCGACAGGAAGATCGCGATCACGGTCTTGTTGAGCCCGGTCCACTCGATCCCCTCAAACCCCGCATGCGCAACGCCCGCCCCGACGATCCCGCCGACGAGCGCGTGGCTCGACGACGAGGGAATGCCCTTCAGCCAGGTGACGACATTCCAGAACATCGCGCCGACAAGCGCACCGAACACGACCGCGGGAGTCACGAGGTCCTTGTCGATGATCCCCTTGCCGATCGTTTCGGCAACCTTGTGCAGTTCGGGAAAGATGACCGACAGGAAATAGGCGGCGAAGTTGAAGAAGGCGGCGAACAGCACGGCCTGAACCGGTCGCAGCAACCGCGTCGCGACGACGGTGGCGATGCTGTTCGCGGCATCGTGCAGGCCGTTCAGAAAGTCGAACGCCAGCGCGAGGAGAACGAGGCCGACGAGGAGCGGAAAAGCGAGTTCGTGCATGGTTCGCGCCCCCGCTTATGCGTGGTCGATGACCAGACCGTCGATCTCGTTGGCGACGTCCTCGAAACTGTCGGTGACGCGCTCGAGATGGCGGAAAAGTTCGCGTGCGATCAGGAATTGCGTGGGATTCGCTTCGCCATGTTCGCGGAACAAACGCTTGAGCCCGGCGGCGTGGATTTCGTCGGCATGGCCTTCCATCCGCACCAGCCGTTCGGTCAGTTCGTGAAGCCGCGGACCGTTGGCGCCGATGTTGCGGAGCAACGGCAGCGCCTCGGCGGTCAGCCGCGCGGCATCGACGATGATGCCGCCGATGTCGCGCATCTCGGGTTCGAACTCGGTGACGTCGTACAGGTCAACCGCGCCTGCGGTTTTCTGCATCTCGTCGATGGCGTCGTCCATCGAGGCGATCAGATCGGTGATCGCGCTGCGGTCGAACGGCGTCAGAAAGGTGCGGCGAACGGTCTGCAGCACTTCGCGGGTGATCGCGTCGGCGTCATGCTCGCGCTCGATGATTTCCTGGACATGGTCGGCCATGCCCTCGCCGCCCTGAAGCATGCGCGACAAGGCGTTGGCCCCGGCGACGAGCGTCGCAGCATGGCTTTCGAACAATTCAAAGAAATTTCCCTGTCGCGGCAGCAAACGCTGAAACCATGCGAACATCCAGCTAACCCCTGTCTTGTCTGCTACATTTTCGACGACCCCGCGCGGCTGGGCGACGGCGCGAAAACCGCCATCGCCGAACGAGCGGATCAGCGCCTGCAAATCCGGTTCCTCGACCGCCGACGCGGCTTCGCGGAACGAGAACCATTTGCGGTCGCGTTCGTCCATTTCCTTCCAGTCGTCGAGCTCGTTCGTCACGGCGAGCGGGAAGACTTCGACATTGTACATGATCGACGCGCCATTCGCCCGGCGCTTGCGATACTCATAGCTGCCGATCGGGGTCGGGCAGACCGCGCCGATCACTCCCGCCTCTTCTTCCGCTTCGATCGCGGCGGCGGCATGACGCGTGATGCCCGTCAGCGGATTACCCTTGGGCACAACCCAGCGCTTCGTTTCGCGCGACGTGATCAGCAGGATTTCGGTCGGCCCGTCCTGCGCAGGACCCCCGAATCGATAGGGAAGGACAGCGATCTGACGCATCGGGTTTTCATCCGTTCCTATGATTTCGGGCGCGCGGCAACCGGGTGACAAAGAGGTTACGCCCCTATGACAATAATGTGACAGCGACAAGGACACTTCATCGCCGCCGCGCTTTCCGTAAACGTCAATTCGATTGCAAAATGAAACGCGGTGCGTAAGCTATATCCAAACATAGTCGGGAGACAGGATGATGGCAGGCACGGCGACGATGGAACGCCCAGCGGACGCGAAAGCGGCTCCGGTAGATCAGGATGTACTGATCGTCGGTGCCGGAATTTCGGGCATCGGCATGGCGGTGCATTTGCAGCAGTACAGCTCCGACCGCAGCTTTACCCTTGTCGAACGCCGGGCCAACCTAGGCGGGACCTGGGACCTGTTCCGTTATCCCGGCATCCGTTCGGACAGCGACATGCACACACTGGGGTTTGTCTTCGAACCGTGGAAGCATGAAAAGACAATCGCCGACGGCCCCGCGATCCTGGATTATCTGAACCGCATCGTCGACGAACGCCACATTCGCGAGCGCATCCGTTTCGACCGCAAGGTCGTCGGCGCCGATTGGGACAGCGAGACCGCGCGCTGGACGGTGACGCTGGAAGATGAAAAGGGCGGCATCTCGACGACCACCGCGCGCTGGCTCTACCTCGGTGCCGGCTATTACGACTATGACGAGGCCTTCGACGCCAATTTTACCGGCCGCGACGATTTCAAAGGTCAGATTCTTCATCCGCAATTCTGGCCGAAGGATCTCGACTATACAGGCAAAAAGATCGTCGTCGTCGGGTCGGGCGCGACAGCGGTAACGATCGTTCCCGCCATGTCGGATAAGGCGGCGCATGTGACGATGCTGCAACGCACCCCGACCTGGTTTGCGATCCGTCCGGCCAAGGACGGCCTGGCCAATTTCCTGCGCAAGATCCTGCCCGAGAAACTGGCGTATAAAATCACGCGCTTCAAAAATGTGAAGATGCAGGACATCGTCTTTCGCAAAGCGCGCGAGAAACCTGAAAAGGTGCGCGAGTTCCTGACCAAGCAGATCAAGAAGAACCTTGGCGACCGCTATGATGCCGAAGCCTTCACCCCGCCTTACAACCCTTGGGAACAGCGGCTCTGCCTCGTCCCCGACGCCGATTTCTTTGAAGCGATCAAAGCCGACAAGGCGTCGGTGGTCACCGACCATATCGAGCGATTTGACGCCAACGGTATTCAGCTCAAGTCGGGCAAGCATCTGGACGCCGATATCATCGTTACGGCCACCGGTCTGAACCTCGCGGTCGCGGGCAAGATTCCGGTGCGTGTTGATGGCGATCTCGTCGACTGGAGCGAACATTTTTATTACAAGGCGTGCATGTTCTCGAACGTGCCGAACTTTTCGGCGGTGTTCGGCTATCTCAACGCCAGCTGGACGCTCCGCGCCGATATCGTCGCCGAATATGTCTGCCGCGTCCTGAACCATATGAAATCGACCGACACAAATGTCGCGATCCCCGCGCTCGCCGACCCGGCGACGCTGACCGAAGAGAATATCTTCGACTTCTCGTCGGGTTATATCCAGCGCGCGCTGCACATCATGCCCAAAAATGCCGACAAGCTGCCGTGGCGGCTCAACCAGAATTATATTCAGGACCGCATCGACATGAAAACGGGGGCGATCGAGGATGGCGTGCTGGCGTTTGGCAACGCGCGCGCGGCGGTGTCGGCGGCGCCAGCTGAACTCGAAGCAGCCGAGTGACGATCAGGCGGCGCGTTTGGCGCGCCGCCGCCGCACCAACCAGAAGATCAGCGCGCCGATAACGATCAGCACGATCGGACCCGCGATCCGTATAGCCTTTGCACCAGCCTCATATTGCTCGATAAATTCGAGCGCGGGCGGCTTGGTCGCGCTGCCGAGCACATTCCATTCGGTGATCTGCAACGGCGCCTCATTCTCGGCATAAAAGCGCAGCGAGACCGTCGTCCATTTGCCCTTCCCGGTCGCAACAACGACGACTTCTTCCTGGCGCTGCTTCAGGCCGGGCGTGAGATTGGTCTTCCAATTATAGGACGCGAGCTGCCACGTCGCCTTCCCGTCGGGGCATTCGCGCGGCAATGCCTGCGCCGCCGCCTTGGCAGATCCGGAAATTTCGGGATGCAACTGGCTCGTCATACTCGCCGGATCGGTGCAGAAACGCTCGCCGATCGCGACCAGCTCCTTTTGCCGTTCGGGCGACACCATCTTGTCGAGCGCCGTCTGAAAGCTGCATCCGCCAAGCATAGCGAGTATCGTCGCCGCGCAAGCAGAGATATAAAAGCGTCGCATCACCTACCCCCCGTCGATGATCTCGCGCGAAGGATGACGGATTCGATTGCGACAATCCAGTCTTATGAACGACAGCTAATTGGCATGTTCGGGCTTACCCTTGATCGAGCCCTTGGCGAAATTCTCAAGCTGCCGCTCGCTCATGCTGTCGGCCATCTGTCTCGAAGCGCCTTTAAGCTTCGATTTTGGTGTATCGCCGCGTTTGGAGCTGAGGGCGGCGCCAGCGGCTTTCTGTTGCGCCTTGGATTTGGCAGGCATGCTAGGTCTCCTGTCTGCTCCCGCTATCCATTAACGACGGTCCCGCCGTTGGGATGCAACACTTGGCCCGACATATAGCTGCTGTCGTCGCAAGCGAGGAACAGGAAGGCGGGCGCCACCTCGTTGGGTTCGCCCGGACGCTTCATCGGCGTGTCTTCGCCGAAGCTATCGACCTTGTCGGCCGGGGCCCCGCCGCGCGGGTTGAGCGGCGTCCATATCGGTCCGGGAGCAACACCGTTCACGCGGATGCCCTTTTCGACCAGATTTTCGCTAAGCGACCGGGTGAAGGCCGTGATCGCGCCCTTGGTCGCGCTGTAGTCCAGCAAGCCTTTCGATCCCTGATACATGGTGATGCTGGTGCAATTGACGATCGCGGCGCCCTTTTTGAGATGCGGCAGCGCAGCTTGGACCAGAAAGAACATGCCGAAGATATTGGTCGCAAAGGTGCGTTGCAGCTGATCCTCGCTGATGTCGCGGATATCTTCGGCCGGATGCTGTTCGCCGGCGTTGTTGACGAGGACGTCGAGGCGGCCGAGCTTGTCGATGGTCTCGGCGACGATCTTTTCGCTCGCCTTGGCCTTGCCGACATCGGCCTTGATCATGATCCCGCGTCGCCCCTCGCCTTCGACGATCGCGACGGTGTCGGCGGCGTCAGCCCTGTTGTCGAGATAGACGATCGCCACGTCGGCCCCCTCACGCGCAAACAGGGCGCACACCGCACGGCCGATGCCGCTGTCGCCGCCGGTCACGATCGCGACCTTTCCTTCAAGACGCCCCGAACCCGGATAGCGCGGCTGCCATTTCGGTGCGCGATCAAGGTCGGCTTCGCGGTCGGACGGCGGCTTGGCGATCGTCTTGGCGCCCCCCACATCGCGGCGCAGCTTCGCCGCCGCGGTTCGCTTTCCCTTCTTGTCCTGCGCACTTTCGCCGACCTTGCCGGCTTTGGGCTGCTTCGCCATGACCTTGTCCTTGTTGTTCAGTTGATGGGGAGGAAGTCGCGGGCGAATTCGTCTTTCACGGCTTTGACGAGCGCCCCGGTCACCGGCACGTTGATCCTGTACGATCCCTCGGCATAGGGACCGATTTCATAGGGGCCGATCGCGATCGTCATGCGATCGAGAAAGCGCCCGTCGGACGAGCCGAGCCAAACAGTCTGAGCCGACGCCGGCGGGCATTTGGAGAAAGGCCCATCGGGAGTCTGGTCGGCCATGATCCCTTTCGCAGCCTTTGCGCGCTGGATCCCGGCGCAGAACGGATCGCGGATCGCGGCATCGAACGCCTCGCCGCTCTCGAACAGGTCGAGCGGTTTCAGTTGCTTGCGCCGGTTGCGGTCCCAGATCAGCGTGTCGAAGCTTTCCATGCCGTGTGCGCCGCCAGCATAGCTGTCGGTCGCGGCCGAGAGGCTCAGGAAACGCGGCGTGCTGGTAACCCGCTGCCATGCCTGCAGATGGCTGTGCGGACGATATGGGAAATCACCCTTTTCTGCCGCCGCCTTGTCGCGCTGCGCCGCCGCGACCAGCGCCTCGCGCTTAGCCAACCGATCGCTATCGAGCGCGCCTGCGAGTTCGGGGATCGCCGCCGCCTCTTTCGGATAGGAATAGGCGAACTCGATCAGATCATTGCTTTCCTTGACGGTGGACGCAGGGGCATTTTTCGCAACAACGTCGGCGGCTCCGCCCGGAGGCGCGCCGGGCACCGTCGCCGCGGCCACCTTTTCCGCCGACGTCGGCTTTTCTTCGGAACAGCCCGCGAGCAATAGGGTGCCGGCGAGAATGGGAATGGCGTTTCGCCAAGGCTTTGTAAGCGTCATGCAGACATAACGCCGGGAATCGACAAAATATCCCGGGCGGCCTAGCACCGGCGGCATGACTGATTATTCCGACCTGATCCAACCCGACAAAGGGCAGGACGCCCGCTCAATTCATCTCGTCGACAAGAAGAGCTACGACGAATGGCTGAAGGGCCGCAGCGCGCGCGAACGCGCGCACCTCGCAGCAGTCGGTTTCAAACCCGATGCCTTCGTCCACGCAATCCTGCCGGGCGACGATCCTGAAAAATGGGCGGTCGTCACCACCGTTGGCAAGGTCGACGGCCTGTCCGCATGGTGCCTCGGCAAGCTGGGACAAATCCTTCCCGAAGGCCGCTATCGTCTTGAGGGCCAGCAGCCGGGCAAGGCATTGTTCGGCTGGATGAGCGCGCAATATCGCTTCGACACCTATAAATCGAACCCGCCGACCAAAGGCCCGCGCGTCCTGTTGACGACCGAGGTCGGCGCAATCGCGCCGATGGTCGCCGAAATGCGCGCCACCGCGCTCGTTCGCGACCTCGTCAACACCCCCGCCGCCGACATGGGGCCCGCCGCGATCGAGAAAGCGGCCGAACGCATCGCCAAGGCGCATGGCGGAAAGCTGACGGTCACCAAGGGTGAGGCGCTTGAACAGGGCTATCCGATGATCCATGCGGTCGGACGCGCAGCGGCAAAGCATCACGCGCCGCGCCTGATCGAGATCGAATGGGGCAAGGAAGATCATCCACGCGTCGCGTTGGTCGGCAAGGGGATCAGCTTCGACAGTGGCGGGCTCGACATCAAGCCTGCGGCGGGCATGCGGTTGATGAAGAAGGATATGGGGGGCGCCGCACATGTGCTTGCGCTTGCCGAACTGGTGATGGCCAGCGGACTGCCGGTGCGGTTGCACTGCCTCGTCGCCGCGGCCGAAAACGCGATTTCGGCGGACGCCTTCCGTCCCGGCGATGTGCTGAAAAGCCGGCTCGGCCTGACGGTTGAGATCGGAAACACCGATGCCGAAGGCCGTCTGGTTCTGGGCGATGCGCTGACCAGAGCTGGCGAGGCCAAGCCCGAACTCATCCTCGATTTCGCGACCTTGACCGGCGCCGCGCGCGTCGCGCTCGGGCCCGACCTGCCGCCGCTCTTCGCCAACGACGATGCGCTGGCCGAGGCGATGCTGCAGGGCGGGATCGATCGCGACGATCCGTTGTGGCGAATGCCGCTGTGGGACGGTTATGCCGACCTGCTCGAAACCGACATTGCGGACCTTGGAAATGCTGGCAGTTCGCCGTTCGCCGGCACGATTACCGCCGCGCTGTTCCTGAAGCGCTTTGTGCCCGACGGGGTTGCGTGGGCGCATCTTGATACCTTTGCCTGGCGCCCCACGGCGAAACCTGGACGTCCCAAAGGTGGCGCGGCGCTGGGGCTACGCGCCGCCTGGGCGATGCTGCAGGCACGATACGACCGGCGCGGGAAAGCTTGAACATTCTTGATAAAGAGGGGTCTGCTGGTCTAATGGCGCGCGATTGTCCGCACCGCGCGGGGCACGGTTTTTTACAGGACGGCAAGTGACAGCAGAAAGTGGCGATAATTCAGCGGCCAACCGCGTGCGCATGGGACGTCCCGGCGCCGTCGGCGCGGGCCGCGATCGCTTTGGCCTGACGGGAACGTCGCAGACTTATGATCCGCGCATCGTCGCAATCCGGCCCGACCTCGCCGATATTGCCGTCGCCGGCCAGCATTTCGCGCCGCATTATGCAGCACCGATGATGCGCAGCGGCGTACTGCCCGCGGCATCGCTGCGCGCTTCGCCATCGGTCGATGCCGACCAGACGAGCGAGTTGTTGTTCGGCGAAGGTTTTGCGCTGCTCGACCTCACCGGCGGCTGGGCGTGGGGGTACTGCCTCGCCGATCATTATGTGGGCTATCTGGCCGCCGAGGCTCTAGCCGCACCGATCGCGCCGACGCACCGCGTCGCGATGATAGAAGCGATGCTTCATAGCGCGCCCGATGCCGCCAGCGGAGGACCCGCAGTCTTGCCGCGCGGCGCACTGGTGATGGGCGTGACCGAGGGCGAATGGCTTGCGACCTCGCACGGCTACCTGCCGCTGGCTTCGCTCGTAGAGGTCGGCTCATACGACGACGATCCCGCAGAACTGGCCGAACAGATGATCGGTACGCCTTATGTCTGGGGCGGCCGCACCGCAAAGGGGATCGACTGCTCGGGGCTTGTCCAGCTGGTATGGGGAGGCGCCGGCCTCCAGTTGCCACGCGACAGCGACCTGCAGCTTGCGTCACTCGGGCCCGACAAGGATGTCGATCCGGCTGCGCTCGCGCGCGGTGATGTCATATTCTTCCCCGGGCACGTCGGTATCATGGCCGACGATCGGACGATTATTCACGCCAGCCGACGATGGATGGCGGTGAATAACGAGCCGCTGGCCGACGTCATCGCGCGTTCGGCCGCCAAAGGGAATGAAGTGCCGGTCACCGGCTATAAACGACTGCGGTAAAATCATGACACATACGGTCTTCATCGACGGCGCGGCGGGAACGACGGGCCTGGAAATCGCCGAGCGGCTTGCCGGGCGGAGCGAGTTCGCCCTGATCACCCTGCACGAGGCCGAGCGCAAGGATGCGGGGCGGCGCGCGGAAGCGCTGAACGCCGCCGATTTCGTCATCCTTTGCCTGCCCGATGCCGCGGCGATCGAGGCGGTCGCGATGATCCGCAACGACCGCACTAAAGTTATCGACGCATCGACCGCGCATCGCATCGCGCCCGGCTGGGCCTATGGCTTTCCCGAACTCAATGCGGCGCAGCGCGACATCATCGCCGCCTCGACACGCGTCAGCAATCCGGGTTGCTATCCGACGGGCTTTCTTGCGCTGGTCGCGCCGCTGGTCGCGGCAGGAATCGTGCCGGACGACGCGCGGCTCAGCGTCAATGCTGTGTCGGGCTATTCGGGCGGCGGCAAGGAGCTCATCGCGCGGTTCGAGGCCGAGCGCGATATCGGGTTTCGCAGCTATGGCCTGTCATTGAACCATAAGCATGTGCCCGAAATGCAGCAGGGCGCACACCTTGCATATCCGCCGCTGTTCGCGCCCGCGGTCGTCCCAGTCTATCGCGGCATGTTGGTCGAGGTCCCGTTGAGTTTCGATGCGCCAACCGCCGACGCGGTGTTCCACGCGCTTGCGGCGCATTTCGAGGGATCGCCGCTCGTATCGGTGCGCCGCGGCGACGAGAGCGAATTGCTCCTCAGCCAAAAAGACAAAGCGACCGACCGGATGGAGCTGACGCTCTTTTCCGACCCCGCCGACTGTCAGCTCCGCCTTGTCGCGCGGCTCGACAATCTGGGCAAGGGCGCAAGCGGCGCCTGCGTCCAGAACCTCAACATCATGGCGGAATTGCCCGAAACCGCGGGCCTGCGACTGTAAGGCGGCCTAGTGGACCGTGTCCAGGATATCCTCGACCGACAGATAAGTGATCAGTCGCTCGATCTGGCGCCAGCGGGCGAAATGGACGTGATTTCCCAGCACACGATATTGCTCGGCGCGCGCGGCCGCGGCAAAGCCCGCTTCTTCGCCATGCATGCTGATCAGCGCATGGGCATCCTCGACCGCATCGCGATCGGTGAGAAAAGGTGCTGGCAGGTGCATCGAATTCCTAGTCCGTTATGGTGAGCCGGCCTTCTATACCCCGCCCCTCACCGCGCCGTTCCCAACCGTGATGAACAATCGGGTAAGGTTAATTTCGGGCCCGCGTCGGTTAACCCTCTAATCGCCGGCGCAACCCCCTTTGACGCCGCGCTTTGCCCGTGTAGACAGGCGTCATGCGCAAGATCCTGAAATATGTCGCCCTCGCCCTGTTGCTGCTGCTGATCGTTGGCGGCATCACGCTTTACATCATGTCGCGCCCCGATGTGGCGCGGTTCTCGACCGCCGAACTCAGCGGCCGGGTTCCCGTGATGGCGTCGCAAAAGACCGAGAGCTTCCCGACAATGAATGTTCCCGAGGCGACTAGCTGGCCCGCCGAGCAAGCGCCGCGCGCCGCGCAGGGCCTAGCCGTCGCCCGCTTTGCCGAAGGTCTCGACCATCCGCGTAACATGCTCGTCCTGCCCAATGGCGATATTCTCGTCGCCGAAGCCCAGAGCCCGCCGCGCGACACCTCGGGGGTCGAAGGCAAGGTGATGAGCAGCCTGATGGGCAAGGGCGGCACCGGCCGTCGGCCGTCGGCCAACCGCATCACGCTGCTCCGCGATGCAGACGGCGACGGCAAGGCCGAGGTGAAAACCGCGTATATCAGCGGGCTGAATTCGCCTTATGGCATGGCGCTGGTCGGCAGCACGCTTTACGTCGCCAACACCGACGCGCTGCTCGCTTTCCCCTATGTGGCGGGCGAGACGAAGATGAGTGGCAAGGCGACGAAAATCGTCGATCTGCCCGCAAAAGGCACCAACCGCCACTGGACCAAGAGCCTGGCCGCGGCGCCGAATGGCTGGCTCTATATCGGGGTCGGTGCCGACAGCAATATCGGCGAAAAGGGCATGAACCGTGAGTTCCGCCGCGCCAGCGTGCTCGAGGTGCGCCCCGAACAGAAATATATCCGCACCTTCGCCGCCGGCATCCGTAACCCGGTCGGGCTGGGCTTTTACCCTGGCAGCGAACAATTGTGGACCGTGGTCAACGAGCGCGACATGCTCGGCAGCGACCTCGTTCCCGACTATCTGACCGATATCGACGAAGGCGATTTTTATGGCTGGCCCTGGTATTATTGGGGCGGCTACATCGACCCGCGTGTCGAGCCCGAGGGCGAGGATCGCCGCCAATATGTCAAGCGCCCCGACTATGGGCTGGGCGCGCACACCGCGCCGCTCGGCTTCACCTTTACCCAAGGCCTCGACCTTGGCGATCGCTGGGCGAATGGCGCGCTGATCGCGCTGCACGGGTCGTGGAACCGCGAGCCCGTCGCTGGTTACAGCGTAGTGTTCGTCAAGTTCGGCGCCAACGGCAAGCCGGTCGATGCACTGCCCGTCACGCTGCTCGACCAGTTCCTAGCCAAGGACGGCAAGACCACGCGTGGCCGCCCGGCCGATGTGAAGGTCGCAAAGGATGGCAGCGCGCTGGTTGCCGACGATACCGGCGGTGTGATCTGGCGGGTCGCGAAGGGCGGATAAGAAAAGGCCCCGCAATCGCGGGGCCTTTTTCGTTTCGGCTGTAGCAGGTCGTCAGACCCGCATCGGCATCAGCACATAGAGCGCCGGGCTCTTCTCGCTCTCGCGGATCAGCGTCGGGGCGTTGGCGTCGGCGAGGTGGAGTTCCACCGTATCGCCATCGACCTGCCCGAGAATGTCGCTGAGGTAACGGGCGTTGAAGCCGATCTCCATCGCATCGCTGTCATACACCGCCGCAACCTCTTCGGCCGCGGTGCCATTTTCGGGGCTTGTGACCGACAGCGTGATACGGTCCTTGTCGAGCCCGACCTTGACCGCGCGGGTCTTTTCGCTGGCGATCGTCGAGACGCGGTCAACGCCCTGATACAGGCTCTTCGGGTCGACCTTGAGCAGCTTGTCGTTCGCGGTCGGGATGACGCGGCTGTAGTCGGGGAAGGTGCCGTCGATCAGCTTCGAGGTGAGAATCGCGTTGCCAAGCTGGAAGCGGATCTTGCTTGCCGACAGGCTGATTTCGACATTGCCTTCGGCCTCGTCGAGCAGCTTGCGGATTTCGGTGACGCACTTACGCGGCACGATGATGTCGGGCATCGACGACGCTCCGTCGGGGCGCGTGACGGTGTAGCGTGCAAGGCGGTGGCCGTCGGTCGCCGCGGCCTTGAGCACCGGACCCGACGCATCCTCCGCGACGTGCAGGAAAATGCCATTGAGATAGTAGCGCGTTTCTTCTGTCGAGATCGCAAAGCGCGTCTTGTCGATGATCTGGATCAGCTCGGCGACGGGCAGTTCGAAATTGGTCGGCAGGTCGCCCTCGGCGATCACCGGAAAATCGTCGCGCGGCAGCGTCGGCAGATTGAAGTTCGAGCGGCCGGCCTTCACCTGCATCTTGCCCTCGGCAGCGGCGAGACTGACCTCGGCGCCCTCGGGCAGCTTGCGGGCGATTTCGAAGAGGGTGTGCGCCGACACCGTCGTGGTTCCCGGCGTTTCCACCTTGGCCGCGATCGTTTCGACGACCTGCAAGTCGAGGTCGGTCGCCATCAGCTTCAGCTGGCCCGACGCATCGGCTTCGATCAGGACGTTCGAAAGGATCGGGATCGTGTTGCGCCGTTCGACCACCGACTGAACATGGCCGAGGCTTTTCAACAACACTGCGCGTTCGATCGTCGCTTTCATTCTAAATCCGCCATCCCTGTGTTCCGCGGGAGAAGTCCCGGAAGGGGCACAAAGACGTCGGAGACGATTCGTCGCCCCGATTCCCGGCCCCTGAAAATGTCCACCTTCCTTAACGTACGGAACGGCGCGTGCAAGCCATGCTTGCAAAGCATCCCCAATCGCGCGAACGAGGGCCGATGCGGCGCTGGGCCTCCCTTTTCCTGATGCTGGCGGCAATGCCAGCCGTGGCGCTCGCCGCCGGACCAACCGCGCTCGGGATTTTCGACGGCTGGGGTGCTTTCCGCGATCCTGCGACGCCGCGTTGCTACGCCCTCGCCTCGCCGTCGGCGACGATCGGCACGCCGCAGGTCAAGGCCTATGCCAGCGTCGGTTATTGGCCGAAGTCGCGCATTCGTGGCCAGTTTTACGTCCGCCTGTCGAAAGCGCGCGGCCCGGCCCGCGAACTCCGCCTGACGATCGGCAGCCGCCGCTTCATCCTGACCGGCAATGGTGCGCATGGCTGGGCCAGCGACCCGCGGATGGACGCCGCGATCATCGCCGCGATGCGATCGGCGCCCAGCATGAGCGTCGAGAGCGGGACCGCGAACGGTCGGGCGATTGCCGACACCTACCGCTTGCGCGGCGCAGCGACCGCAATCGATGCGGCGGCGCTGGGGTGCGCGAAGCTGCGGTGAGGCGGTTCGCAAAAGTGGCGGATTTCTTCGCAACTTCACTCGCGATCCGCAAATCTTCGTCATCCCGGAGCGGATCGGGAATCCATGCGCAACGTCACAGAAAGCTGGACCCCGGATCAGGCCCGGGGTGACGAAAGAGAAGAAAAAGTCGTTTTCGCGAAACGGCGGAAAACTGCGCAACTTCACTCGCAAATCGATTTTCATCACGCGCGCCGCGGGCCGCCGAAGAGCGTCTGTAGCGGCTATTAGGAAAGCTGTGTCGCAGGCCATCGCCCCGCAGGCTAGATCGGCGCCATATTGTAGGACAGCAATTTCTGGACGGGGCGGACGCAATGAAGACAATCGGCCTGATCGGGGGTTTGAGCTGGGAAAGTTCGGCCCAATATTACCGGCTGCTCAACGAAGGCGTGCGCGCGCGGCTGGGTGGGCTGCATTCCGCACGCGTCCTGCTGTTGTCGCTCGATTTCGCGCCGATCGCCGAATTGCAGGCGAGCGGCGACTGGGACATACTCGACGCGCAGATGGCGGACGCCGCCAGATCATTGACGGCTGGCGGAGCCGAACTGCTCTTGATCTGTGCGAATACGATGCACCTGTGCGCCGAGGCGGTCGAGGCGGCGACCCCGGTACCGCTTCTTCACATCGCCGACCCCACCATCACGGCCGTCCAGGCGGCGGGCTTTTCACGCGTCGGGCTGCTCGGCACGGCCTTCACGATGGAAAAGCCCTTTTATACCGCACGGATGGCGGCGGCGGGTATCGAGGCGATGATCCCCGGCGACGCCGATCGCGCGATCGTCCACCGCATCATCTATGACGAGCTGGTGCAGGGCGTGATCCGCGAGGCATCGCGCGCCGAATATCGGCGGATCATCGCCTCGCTGATCGCTGACGGCGCCGAGGCGGTCGTGCTGGGCTGCACTGAAATCATGCTGTTGGTCGGCGAAGCGGACAGCGCGGTTCCCTTGTTCGACACGCTGGCGCTGCACGTCGACGCAGCAGTCGACGCCGCGCTGGTTTAGCTGCGCGCGAGCTTCGTCAGCGCGGCCGCAAGGAAATCGAGGACGAGGCGCACCCGCGGGACGTGGCGCAGCCGTTCGTGGGTCAGCAGCCAAAGACCTGTCGTGTCCTCATTCTTCGGCGGGATACAGCGGATCAGATCGGGTTCGTGGTCGGCGATGAAGGCGGGCAGGATCGTCAGCCCCATGCCCGAGCGCACGCCGGCGAGCAGGCCAGCTCCGGTATCATATTTCATCACCACCGACTCCTCGAGCCCATATTGCCGCAGCCACGCCTGATAGGGTTCCCAGACATAGCCACCACCGCCGATGAAGGGGTGCGCGGCAAGCTCCTCCCGGCTGTGCGGAATGCCGTGCAGGTCGGCATAGTCGCGGCTGCAATAGACGGTCCAGGGATTGTCGGCGATGCGCCGCCCGACGAGGCCCGCGCCGGTCGGCTGCTTGCTGCTGCGGATCGCAATGTCCGCGGCGCCCGCCGCCAGATCGCGCGCCTCATCCGCCGTATCGAGATGAATGTGGATGCCGGGGTGCGCGGCGCGAAGATCGCGCAGGATCGGCGGCAGGATCGTTACCGCGAAGATTTCCATCGTCGTCAGGCTGACCGTGCCGCCCGCATCGCGCGATGATGCCCCTGCGGCTTCGCCGAAACGATCGGCGGCTTCGCGCACCGCTGCGGCGCTGCCCAGCATAGCCTCCCCCACCGGGGTCAGCGCGTAGCCCGCCTGCCGCCGCTCGAACAGATTGAGCCCCGTCGCCGCCTCCAGCGCCGCGATGCGCCGCGCGACGGTCGTCTGACTGACGCGCAACGATTGCGCGGCCGACAGGGTGCTGCCGGTTTCTGCTACCGCGAGAAAGGCTTTGAGGTCGTTCCAATCATACATGGCGTCTTGTGCGTCATAACGGGCGGGCGGGCATTCTGCAATTTTGCAGAATGGAGGCGCAAACTCGTTGCTCCTTTTGGCCGGAGCGATCGATTATCTGCTTCTCCACCGGCTTCCTCCCCTCCTCTTCAGCCGGCCGATGGAGATACAAGATGCAAAAGCTTCTGATCCTCGCCGCCCTCGCTGCCGTATCGATCGGCCAGCCCGTATCGGCGCAAACCGCCCCTGCGAACCCGAGCGTCGCCGTGGCGCACAAAGACCTCGACCTGCGGACAGCGGCGGGCACCAAGGCGCTCGACCGCCGCATCTGGCGCGCCGTCGTCGAAGTGTGCGGCACCGCGCCCGATTTCGACATCGCGGGCAAGAATGACGTGCGGCAATGCCGCCGCGATACGCGAACCGTCGCTTCGGCACAGGCCGATGTGGTGGTCGCCAATGCATCGCGCGACCAGCTGATCCAGGTCAGCTCGATCCGCAACTGATCGGCGGACCCAAGTTGCAGGGCCCGTCAAAGCCGGGGCCATGATTCGGGCACGATCATGGTCCCGGCTTGCTTTTGGGGAGCGGCGGTTTTGGGGTGGAAAGCGGACTTCGACGATGCCATCTTCCCGTCATGACACATTCACCTGACAGCGACGGCGCCATCATCAAATTATCGACCGACGAAGCGATCGTTCTTTTTGAGTTGCTTCAACGATGGACCAGTGATGACGGCGCGGGCGATACGCCTAATGCCGCTTGCTTCGTTTCCTCAGGGGAGGGGGCAGCCTTAAACGGCCTGCTGGCCCAGCTTGAAAGGCAGCTTTCAACGCCGCTGGAGCATGGCTACCTCGCGCGGTTGGCGGGCGCTCAAGAGCGTCTGAGCAATGATTGGGGCTATTCAACTCTCAGAGGCTGATGTCCGCAACTGGTCGATACCGGTCGCGTTAAAGTTCACCCCCGCGCGTCGAACGCCATCCGCGCCCTCGCCACCTTTTCCAGATTGGCCTCCGCCCAGACCCACACGCCGCAAAAGGCTTCGCCGAGACTATGGCCGAGGTCGGTCAGGCAATATTCGACTTTGGGCGGGACGACCGGGTGAACCGTCCGCACCACGAGCCCGTCGCGCTCCATCTGGCGCAAGGTCTGCGTCAGCATCTTCTGGCTGATGCCCGGAACGCGGCGCGACAGTTCGGTGAAGCGGCACATTCCGTGATCCTCCAACTCCTCCAGAACGAGTAGGGTCCATTTGTCGGCGACTCGGCCAATGAGTTCGTTGACGAGCGTTTCAACGCGCGGATCGACCGGCGCATTCGGGTCATAGGCGATTTTTTCAGGGGCGGGCATGGCGGAAAATCCAAATCTCTCTTTCAGGTAACTATGGCACTTTGGGGTGCCTACTTTCTTTTGGAGAGTATAAGGATATTCAGGCCTTCTCACCACCCCAAAGGAGGCAATCATGAAAACCACAGGCAACACCATCCTCGTCACCGGCGGGGGTTCGGGCATCGGCTTGGCGCTCGCGCAGCGTTGGCACGATGCGGGCAACAAGGTCATCGTCACCGGGCGCAACGCCGCGAAGCTGGAAGCGGCGATCGCGGGGCGGCCGAAGATGTCGGCGGTGGCGCTCGACGTCACCGATGCGGACGCGATCGCAGCCTTTGCGAAGGATATCGTCGCCAATCACCCCGGCCTGAACGTGCTGGTCAATAACGCCGGCATCATGAGCACCGAAGATGCCCGCGCGAAGCGCGACCTGACGGAGGCAGAGGCGACCGTGATCACCAATATCCTCGGCCCGATCCGGCTGACCGACGCGCTGGTCGATCATCTGGCGGCGCGGGCCGATGCCGTGATCGTCAATGTCACCTCGGGGCTGGCGTTTGTGCCTCTGCCCAAGGCGCCGACCTATTCGGCGACCAAGGCGGCAATGCACAGCTATTCGGTCGCTTTGCGCATCCAGCTGGCGGGCGAGGTCGAGGTGATCGAACTTGCCCCGCCCGCGGTGCGCACCGATCTGACCCCCGGCCAGTCGACCCGCGAGGGCTATATGCCGCTCGATGAGTTTGCGGACGAGGTAATGTCCTTGTTCGCGATCGAGCCGACGCCCGAGGAGATATTGGTGCAGAACGTCCTGCCGCTGCGCAGTGCCGAGGCGAACGGGAATGTGCCGCAGGTTCTGGAGCGGTTGAAGTCGCTGTAGAAAGTCCAATCCTCCCTGTGCCGCAGGCATGGGGAGGTGGCAGCGCAAAGCGCTGACGGAGGGGCTATAGCGCGACGTCGCGGCCCCTCCACCATTCGCTTCGCGAACGGTCCCCCTCCCCATCGCTGCGCGACAGGGAGGACATCGCGCCGCAATTGCACATTTCGCCCTTCCCCCCTATATGGCCGCGCATCATGCAGATTCCTGGCCATATTGACCCCGTCACCACGGGCACCGTTCCTTTGCGCGGGGGCAACCGCATCGACCTGGTCGGGCTGACGCGCGACACAATCGGCGGGGTGCTGGTCGAGGCGGGTCTCGATGCCAAGGCCGCCAAGCTGCGCGCCAAGCAGATCTGGCACTGGATGTATCACCGCGGCGTCACCGATTTCGAGGCGATGACCGACATCGCGAAGTCGATGCGCCCGTGGCTGACCGACCGCTTCATCATCGGTCGGCCGACGGTGCGCGAGGCGCAAGTGTCGAGCGATGGCACGCGCAAATGGCTGCTCGCTGCCGCCGACGGCCAGGAATATGAGATGGTCTTCATCCCCGATGCCGATCGGGGAACATTATGCGTGTCGAGCCAGGTCGGCTGCACGCTCAATTGCCGTTTCTGCCATACCGGCACGATGCGCCTTGTCCGCAACCTCGCCGCGGGCGAGATCGTCGGGCAGGTGATGCTGGCGCGCGACGAACTGGGCGAATGGCCCAAGGGCACGATGGCGGGTTTCGGTCCCGATCCCGATGAGGACGACGAAGAGGAAGGCGGCCATTATACCGCCGACGGCCGCATCCTGACCAACATCGTGATGATGGGCATGGGCGAGCCGCTGTATAATTTCGACGAAGTCAAAGGCGCGCTCAAGATCGTCATGGACGGCGACGGCCTTGCGCTGTCGCGCCGCCGGATCACGCTGTCGACGAGCGGCGTGGTGCCGATGATGGCGCGCGCGGGCGAAGAGATCGGGGTCAACCTTGCGGTCTCGCTCCACGCGGTGTCGAAGGAGGTGCGCGACGAGATCGTCCCGCTCAACCGCAAATATGGTATCGACGAATTGCTGAAAGCGTGCGCCGACTATCCGGGTGCCGGCAATTCGCGGCGGATCACGTTCGAATATGTGATGCTGAAGGACAAGAATGACAGCGACGACGATGCGCGCGAGCTCGTCCGGCTGATCAAGCAATATGGACTGCACGCGAAGGTCAATCTGATCCCCTTCAACCCCTGGCCCGGGGCTCAATATGAATGTTCGACACCCGAGCGGGTGCGCGCGTTCAGCAACCTGATTTTCAAGGCAGGGATTTCGGCGCCGGTACGCACACCGCGCGGGCGCGACATCATGGCGGCGTGCGGCCAGCTGAAGAGCGCCGCGACCAAGCCGACGCGCGCCGAACTCGACCGTATCGCCGAGGAAAAACAGGCAGCGCTGGGCTAGACCAGCCCGTTTCCGCCTCACCACGGCGAAACCACCCATCCTCACATCCGCAGTTATCCGCCATATTCGGCGGCTCGCGACCGCATACCTATTCTATACCGTGTGGTAAAAATAACACAGGTAAGAAAATTGTCACATTCTGAACGATCCGTTCATTGCAGCGACAGCCGCAAGTCCCATTTACGGGGTGCCGCGACCCAAAGGGTGTGGCCGATCAAAAGCAGAAGGAAAACAAAAATGAAGAAATTCGCAGTTGCAGCCGCTCTCCTGACGGCCATCGTTGCAACCCCCGCCATGGCTGCCGAAGGCGGCGAAGGCCGCGTCGAAGTGCGCGGCGGCCTCATCACCGGCAACGGTATCGACGAAGCCACGATCGGCGCCGCTGCCGGTTATGATTTCGACCTCGGTTCGACCGCATTCGTTGGCGCCGAAGTCGCTGCCGACAAGGTGCTCGTCGATGGTGCCGACGTCCAGTTCTCGGCCGGCGGCCGTCTTGGCGCCAAGGTTGGCACGGCGGGCAAGGCCTATGTGACCGGCGGTTACACCTTCACCGACATCGACGATCCGTATGTCGGTGCCGGCTACCAGCACAAGCTGGGTCAGAATCTGTATGCCAAGGCCGAATATCGCCACCAGTTCATCAGCAACTTCGGCGACTTCGACACCTTCGTTGCAGGCGTCGGCTTCGCTTTCTGATCCTTTCGGAACAGCGAAACCAAACGAGAAGGGGCGGCCTGCGGGTCGCCCCTTTTCTTTTATGCGCGACCCGGCCACGGTAGGCCGATGACGGCATTGGCATATATTGGCGCGGCGCTCGCCGAGATCGCGGGCTGCTTCGCTTTCTGGGCATGGCTGCGCCTGGACAAGCCGGTGTGGTGGATCGTGCCCGGCGTCGCGTCGCTGGTGCTGTTCGCGTATCTGCTGACGCTCGTCGATGCGGAGCATGCAGGGCGAACCTACGCCGCATACGGCGGGGTTTATATCGTCTCTGCGCTTATCTGGCTGTGGGCGGTCGAGGGGGCGAAGCCCGACCGCTGGGACCTGATCGGCGCCGCCGTTTGCCTTGGCGGCGCAGCGATCATCTTGTTCGGGCCGCGCCCGAGCTAACCCGCGTTCGGCAGCGCCTGTTCGACCAGCGGTGCGAGGCCTTCGACGACGACCTTCACCCCCTTGGCATTGGGATGCATATTGTCGCCGAGCATCAACGCCTTGTCGGTGACGACATTGTCGAGGATGAACGGATAGAAGCTCACCCCATATTTCGACGCGAGTTCGGGATAGATGGGGTTGAATTTCTTCGCATAGTCGCTGCCGAGGTTCGGCGCGGCCACCATGCCGGTGAGCAGCACCGGAATCTCGCGCTTTTTCAGTTCGGCGAGCATCGCATCGAGATTGGCGCGCGTCTGATCGGGACCGATGCCGCGAAGCATGTCGTTGCCGCCAAGCCCGAGCACGACGAGCGCCGGTTTGGTTTTCGCATTGTCGAGCACATAGGTCAGGCGCTGACGTCCCGCCGCGGTGGTGTCACCCGAGACGCCGGCATTCTGGACGCGCGCGACGACGTCGTCGTCGGCCAGCGCGGCCTGCAATTGCGGCGACAGCCCTTCCTTCGGGCCCAGCTGATACCCCGCATAAAGACTGTCCCCGAACGCGATCACGAGCGGCGCGTCGGCGGGAATCGCGGGGGGGGCCTTCGCTGCAACCTTGTCGTTGGTCGAAGCCGACGGGTTTTCCGCCGATCCGCAGGCTGCGAGCGGTTGGCAAAGCGCGATTGCGCAACCATATGTCAAAAAAGAGCGCCATCCGGCCGTTCTCATTTCAAAGGGTCCTCTCCTTGCCCGACGCCCAACGACAATCGCCAAACGTGGCGATCGCCGCCCATAATGTGACGCTGACGCTCGGAAGCGACAAGGCCCCGGTTGAAATTTTGCGCGGCGTCGACCTGGAGGTCCCCGCGGGCGCCTCGGTCGCGCTGCTTGGGCCGTCGGGATCGGGCAAAAGCTCGCTGATGGCGGTGCTGGCGGGGCTTGAGCGCGCCAATGGCGGGAGCATCCATGTTGCGGGGCTCGATTTTACGACGATGGACGAGGACGATCTGGCACGCGCACGGCGCGGGCGCATCGGAATCGTGTTGCAGGCCTTTCACCTGCTGCCGACGATGACGGCGCTCGAGAATGTCGCGGTGCCGCTCGAACTGGCAGGGATAAGCGACCCGTTCGGCCGCGCTGCCGCCGAACTCGAGGCCGTCGGGCTCGGTCACCGGCTGACGCATTACCCCGCGCAGCTGTCAGGCGGCGAGCAGCAGCGCGTCGCGATTGCGCGCGCGATGGCGAGTTCGCCCGCGATCATCTTTGCCGACGAACCGACGGGCAATCTTGACACCGCGACCGGACAGGCGATCATCGAGCTGATCTTTGCGCGCCGCGCTGCGCTCGGCGCGACCTTGCTTATCATCACCCACGACCCCGAACTGGCGGAACATTGCGACCGCGTGGTCGTGATGCACGACGGACGGATCGAGGAACGGGCGTGAGCTTGGCGAGCGTATCCTCCCTGTGGCACAGCCATGGGGAGGTGGCAGCACGAAGCGCTGACGGAGGGGCAAATGACGCACCGTTGCCGCCCCTCCACCACGCCCTTTGGGCGCGGTCCCCCTCCCCATGGCCTCCGGCCACAGGGAGGATTTGCTAGTGCTGCCGCTCGCTACGCTCTGGCGGATCGCGCGCCGCGACCTTGCTACGCGCATTCGCGGGCTACGCCTGCTCGCGGTCTGCCTGTTCCTTGGCGTCGCGACGCTTGCCGCCATCGGCAGCCTGACCCGCGGAATCACATCCGAACTTGAAGTGCGCGGCCAGACGATACTTGGCGGCGACGTCGAATTCGGCCTGCCGCAGCGCGAGGCAACAGCGGAGGAGATGGCGGGTTTCCGCCGCGTCGGCACCCCGTCGGCGACGGTACGGATGCGCGCGATGGCGAACGCGCCAGGCGGCGATGCCTTGCTGTCCGAGCTCAAGGCCGTCGACAATGCGTATCCGCTCTACGGCACGATGCGGCTCGACAGTGGTTCGCGCAAAGGCCCGCCGCCGGTGGGAAGCATCTGGATCGGCAAGGATCTGGCCTCGCGGCTCGACCTGAAGGTCGGGGGCGACGTCAAGTTCGGCGACAAGAGTTTCAAGATCGACGGCGTCATCGCCGAAGAGCCCGACCGGCTGGGCGAAGGCTTTACGCTGGGTCCCGTCGCGATCATCGGCATCGCCGACCTTCCCGCGACGCAATTGATCCAGCCGGGCAGCCTTTATGAAAGCAAATATCGCGTCCGCCTGCCGGCCAGCGCAAATCCCGAAGCGGTCGGCAAGGCGCTGACCGCCGAATTCCCCGACGCGGGCTGGGAGATCACCGACAGCAGCAACGGCGCGCCGGGGACGCGGCGCTTTATCGAGCGGATGGGGCAGTTCCTGTCGTTGGTCGGGCTTGCAGCGCTGGTGATCGCCGGTATCGGCGTTGGGAATGGTGTCGCCAGCTATCTCGCGGGCAAGCGCCCGGGCCTCGCCACGCTGAAGGTTCTGGGCGCCGACAGCGGCACCATCGCCCGCATCTATGGCCTGCAGATTCTCGCCGTCGCGGCGGTGTCGATTTTGGCGGGGCTGGTCGTCGGAGCGCTCGCGCCCGCCGCAATCGGCTGGATTGCCGGCGACGTGCTGCCAGTCAAACCGGGGGTCGCCATCTATCCGCTGCCGCTCGCTGTCAGCGCGGTGTACGGCTTGCTTATCGCCACCGCCTTTGCCCTGCCCCCGCTGGCCGCAACGCGCAACGTGCCTGCCGCCGGTCTTTATCGCGCCACGGTGAGCAGCGCGGCGCGCATCGACAAACGGACGATGGCCGCGGTTGCTGCGGCACTGGTGGCGATCATTGCGCTGGCCGTCGGCACCGCGCGCGAGCCGCTGTTCGCGCTCGGCTTTATCGGCGCGGCGATCGGCCTGTTGCTGATCCTTGTCGCGCTCGGCTGGCTGGTGCGCCGCACCGCAAGCCGCCTGCCCCGCCCGCGCCGCCCGCTGTTCCGCCTCGCGCTCGCCAACCTGCACCGGCCGGGTGCTGCGACGGGCGCGCTGGTGGTTGCGCTGGGACTGGGGCTGACGCTGTTCGTCACGCTCGCCGCGATCCAGACAAGCATCACCGCCGAGATTGCCCGGACCGTGCCGCAACGCGCGCCGAGCTTTTTCGTGCTCGACGTCCCGCGCGATGCCGCGCCGCAATTCCGGTCGATGGTGACAAAGGCTGCACCCGATGCGCAGATCAACATGATCCCCGCACTGCGCGGCAGCGTCACCGAGTTTCGTGGGCAACGTGTCGATGAACTGGCCGAGCTGCCCGAGGGTGCCTGGGTGCTGCGCGGCGACCGCGGGCTGACCTACAGCCCGTCCCTGCCCAACGGCAGCGAGCTTGTCAGCGGCCAGTGGTGGGCCGCCAACTATAAGGGTCCGCCGCTGGTCAGCGTCGAAGAGGAAGTCGCGACTTCGCTGGGGCTGAAGATCGGCGACACGCTGAGCGTCAACGTGCTCGGCGTCGAGGTGCAGGCGAAAGTCGCGTCGACACGCACCGTCCAGTGGGACAATTTCGGGCTGAACTATGTGCTCGTCTTCTCACCGGGGACCTTCGACGCCGCGCCGCACAATATGGTCGCGACGGTCGCGGTCGATCCGCAGGCCGAAACCGAACTGGCGCGCAGTATCCCGCGGACCTTCCCCTCGGCATCGCTGATAGCGGTGCGCGATGTCGTGTCGCAGGTCACGACGTTGCTGACGCAGATGAGCCAGGCGATCGCCGCGGCGGCGAGCATCGCGATCCTCGCCGGTATCGCCGTGCTGATCGGCGCCATCGCCGCGAGCCGCGAACGGCGCGTTTACGATAGCGTCATCCTGAAATTGCTCGGTGCGACGCGCGGGCAGATTTTGGGGGCGCAGGCGATGGAATATGCCGTACTCGCGGGAATTCTTGCGCTCCTCGCACTTGGCCTTGGGCTGGCGGGCGCCTGGTATGTCGTGACCGAGCTGTTCGACTTCACCTTTGCGCCCGATCCACTGATCGTCGGGCTGACGCTGTTTGGCGGGGCGGGCCTGTCGTTCCTGATCGGGATCGCCGGAAGCTGGCCCTTGCTATCGGCCAAGCCCGCGCAGGCGCTTCGCAGCCTCTAGTTCAGGAGACGGAGCAACGCCGACAGTCCGGCAACGCCGAGCACGACGGCAACGATCCCGCGCCACACGGGCACCGGCACACGGCCGAACAGCCGCGTCCCGACATGGTCGCCCAGCACCATCGGCACGAACAGCAACAGCGACAGGATGAATATCTTCATGGTCGCGAGGCCGAGCCAGAACGAGGCCAGCGTCCCCGCAATCGCCGTCGCGAAAAAGACGAGCATCATCGAAGCGCGCGCGACCTCGGGCAAGATGCGCTGGCGCAGGTAAAAGGGCACGACGGGCGGCCCCGGCATTGCCGCAAAGCCGGTGAGGATGCCCGAAGCGATCCCCGTCAGACCGATCGATACGCGCCCTGGCCGGTGGCCGTCGGGGTGTTGCGGCATCAGGATCAGCAGGAAGGCGGCGATGGCGATCACCGCGATCAGCAGCCGCGCAACGTCAGGCGTGACCGCCTTGAGCGCAAGCATGCCGAGCGGCGTCGCGAGCATGGCGAGCAGGCCGATCGGGAACGCGGTGCGGCGGTCGGCACCCGCAGCGATGCGCCTGAAACCGACCGGGCCGATCAGCAATTGCAGCAGGATGCCGAGGACGACCGCCTCGCCCGGCGGCATGATCAGTCCGAGCAACGGCACGAGGATGATCGCCATGCCGAAGCCGGTGAGGCCGCGGACGAACGCTGCGCCAAAGGTCATCGCCGCGGCGCCGGCGAAGGTCAGCGGCGCGAGGCCGACGAGATGCGCGAGGTCGGTCACTTCGCCGTTGCCTTCGGACCGAGCGACACCAGCCAGGCATCGGGCGGCGTGTTGAACCGCAGCGGCAACAGGCTGGTCCCGAGACCCGCGCCAACGAAGATGCGCTGGTCTTTGTCAGTGATGTCGCCGCAGGCAAAACGGTCGCCGTAGCGCGAGACATAGGTCAGCGCGCCGATGAACGGGAAGCGGATCTGGCCGCAATGCGTGTGTCCGGCAAAAATTGCCGTCACCGGCCGTTTCACCGCGGGGACAATATCGGGGCTGTGCGTCAACAGCAGCGGCACGCCGGGACCGATGCGGTCCATCGAGGCGAGCGTCGCGGGCACATCGTCATGCCCCGAATAATCGTCGTCGACCCCGCCGATGACCAATGGACCGAGCTTCACGGCTTCATTTTGCAGCACGCGAAGCCCACGCGTTTCGAGTTCGCCGCGCAGCGCATCGGGCTTGAACCAATGGTCGTGATTGCCCGGCGCGACGACCACACCCAGCGGCGCGCGAAGGCCGCCGAGCGGCGCGACGACTTCGGCGGCAGAGTAGATATGCGTCGCGGTGCGCTTTTCACTGACGAGGTCGCCCGCGATCAGCACGAGGTCGGGTTTCAGCCGGTTGAGCTTGTCGACGATGCGCGCGAGCCGCGCGGGCGGCATGTCGGGACCCGCAACATGGATGTCCGAGAGCAGCAGGATTTTGAGCGGCGGCTGCCCCGCCGGCCAGTCGGAAACCTCCACGGCCGCCGTCCGGATCACCGGATCGCGCGTCGCGTTCCAATAGCCTTTGGCGAGAAGCGCCACGCCGACGAATGCCAGCAGCAACAGCCCGCACAGCCACCGGCGCGGGCGACTCTTCTCGGCCGCGATCAATTGCGCAGGTCGGGCGGGGTCGCCTCAGCCTTCAGCATCGCGATCGCCTCGGCGAGCGGCATGATGCGCTGGCCGTCCTGGCCGAGCGTGCGGATCGCGACGGTGCCTTCCTCGGCCTCGCGATTGCCAACCACCAGCAGGTAGGGAACCTTAGCCAGGCTGTGTTCGCGGACCTTGTAGTTGATCTTTTCGTTGCGGACGTCGATTTCGGCGCGGATGCCCGCCGCGGTGAGCTGCGCAACTGCATCCTTGGCATAGTCGTCGGCGTCGGACACGATCGTCGCAACGACCGCCTGCACTGGCGCGAGCCAGGTCGGGAAGCGGCCGGCGAAATGCTCGATCAGGATGCCGATGAAGCGTTCATAGGTGCCGAGGATCGCGCGGTGGAGCATCACCGGGCGGTGGCGCTCGCCATCCTCGCCGATATAGCTCGCGTCGAGGCGTTCGGGCATCACGCGGTCGGACTGGATCGTCCCGCACTGCCAGGTGCGGCCGATCGCGTCGGTCAGGTGGAATTCGAGCTTGGGCGCATAGAAAGCACCCTCGCCGGGCAGTTCTTCCCAACCATAATCGTCATTCGCCATGCCCGCGCGCTCGACGGCTTCGCGAAGCTCGGCCTCGGCCTTGTCCCACATTTCCTCGGTGCCGAAGCGCATGTCGGGGCGCAGCGCGAGCTTCACGGCATATTTCTCGAAGCCCAGCTGCTTGTAGACACGGTCGAGCAACGCGCAGAAATCGCGCACTTCGTCGACGATCTGGTCTTCGCGGCAGAAGATATGGCCGTCGTCCTGCGTGAACTGGCGCACACGCATGATACCGTGCAGCGCGCCATGCGGCTCGTTGCGGTGGCAGCAGCCCATTTCGGCCATGCGCAGCGGCAGGTCGCGATACGACTTCATGCCCTGACGGAAGATCAGAACATGCGCGGGGCAGTTCATCGGCTTGAGCGCCATCCACTCGGCGCCGTCGGAGACGATCGGGCCGTCATCCTCGATGTTCGGCACTTCGTCGGGGATGACGAACATATTCTCGCGATATTTGCCCCAGTGGCCCGATTGCTCCCACTGCCTGGCGTCCATCACCTGCGGAGTCTTGACCTCCTGATAGCCCGAGCCGTCGATCGCGCGGCGCATATAGGCCTCGAGCTCGCGATAGATGCGATAGCCCTTGGGGTGCCAGAAGACGCTGCCATGCGCTTCTTCCTGCAGGTGGAAAAGGTCCATCTCGCGCCCGATCTTGCGGTGGTCGCGCTTCGCGGCCTCCTCCAGGCGGACGAGATGCTCATTGAGCTGCTTCTTGTTGAGCCAGCCGGTGCCGTAAATGCGGCTGAGCTGCGCATTTTTCTGGTCGCCGCGCCAATAGGCACCCGACACGCGCGTGAGTTTGAACGCGGCGGGGTCGAGCTTGCCCGTCGAGGCGAGGTGCGGGCCGCGGCACATGTCCATCCAGCCGTCACCCGAACGGTAAACGGTGAGTTCTTCACCCTCGGGCAGTTCGACCGCCCATTCGGCTTTGAAGCTCTCGCCCTCGGCCGCCCATTTGGCGATCAGCTTGTCGCGGTCCCACACTTCGCGCGTCAGCGGCAGGTCGGCGGCGATGATCTTGCGCATCTCCTCCTCGATCAGCGGCAGCTCATCGTCACGGAACGGGCCATGCTCGGCGGTCGGGGCGAAATCATAATAAAAGCCGTCACCCGTCGACGGGCCGAAGGTGATCTGCGTGCCGGGGAACAGGTTTTGCACCGCCTCGGCGAGGACGTGCGCATAGTCGTGGCGAAACAGTTCGAGCGCATCAGCCTCGTCGCGGCTCGTCACCAGCGACAGGTTCGTGTCTTCCTCCAGCGGGCGCATGATGTCGCGCAGCTCGCCGTCGATCTTTGCGGCGAGCGCAGCTTTTGCAAGGCCGGGTCCGATGTCGGCGGCTATCTGTGCCGCGGTAGTCCCGCGCACGACTTCACGGGCAGAGCCATCGGGAAGGGTGACACGGATCATTTCGGACATCGAAAATACAGCCTTTCTGGGCAAAATTGCCGCGCCCCTTTGCCAGCATGCGATATGGGCGGCAAGAGGCCGATTCACAACAAGCCTTGCAATGATACAATGTATCCTTATCTGGCGTCGCGAGCCCTCCCGCGAAAGAAACCCCATGTGCCTTCCCGCCGCGCGACCGCGCCTTGCTGACCTGACGGGGATCGCCCTGTCGTTCACCTGCCTGATCCATTGCCTCGCCCTGCCCTTGCTTCTTCTTCTGGCCCCCGCACTCAGCCGCTGGATCGCGCTGCCCGAGGGGGTTCATGCGGCGATCCTGCTGCTGGCGTTACCCGCGGCGGCAATCGCGATGCGGGATGGTTGGCGGCGGCATCGGCGCCTGACGCCGGGCGTGCTCGCGGTCGCCGGGCTGGGCCTGCTGGCGACGGGCCTGGCGATGCATGAAGGCTGGTTCGCCGTCGCCGATCCCGATGCGACAGACCGGTTGCTGACATCGGCCGGCGCGCTCACACTCACCACCGCGCATCTCGTTAACTGGCGCTGGCGTCATCGCGGCGGTGAGCATAAGCTGCCGGGATGACCGACGCACCCACCCATCATATCGCCGCGATCCTGCCGTGCAGCGATCTGGAAGCCAGCACCGCTTTCTATGAAAGGCTCGGCCTGTCGGTCGTCAGCGATCATGGCACCTATCGCCTGCTCGAAGACGGCAAGGGGTGGCGGCTTCACCTGACCAATGAATCGCAGCCGACATGGCCCGAACGCGATCAGAACCCGTTCGGCCTTTATCTTTATAGCGAGCGCGTCGACGAACTGGCGGAGCGGGTGCGCGAGGCAATCCTCGGTCCGGAAAAGGCACCAACGCACAAGCCATGGGGCATGTACGAGTTCGCGCTGTCCGACCCCGACGAGACGCTGGTCCGCGTCGGCTGGCCGAGCCGGTCGATCGGCTAAACCGCCGCGCCGCCCTTGCGGGAATCACCGTCTACGGCTAGGGGCCCGGCATCCGAAAAAGGAACCTTCCCCATGTTCAAGCGCCTGTTCGTCGACCACCCGAAGAGCGTCGATGAGAATTACGTCGAGCATTTCGGCGTCGCGTCGAAATTCGGCGTCACGATGATCTATGGCGGAGTGTGCGCGCTGATCCACGCGGTCGTTCCCGGCTGGTGCATCACCACGGGCAGCGACACAATCCAGCGGCTCAACCATATCATGGTCGAAAAGCGGCGCGCCAAGGGGCAGGCCGTGATGCAGATGAGCACGATCGACTGGGTCATCTGATGCCCGTCCGCCTGATCAATAAATAGGGACTGTCCCTATTTATGACCGACAGCATATCCACCCCGGGCAGCACCCCTCCCATAAATAGGGACAGTCCCTATTTATTGCCCGCACCCTCATTTCTCGAACGCTCGGGCCGCCCGCGGCTCGCCTATCGCCATACGCCGGGGACCGGGCCCACGATCGTTTTCCTGCCCGGCTATATGTCCGACATGGCGGGCGGCAAGGCGACTGCGCTGTTCGACTGGGCCGCGGCCGAGGGGCATGCGTGCCTGCTCCTCGACTATGCCGGATGCGGGCTGTCGGACGGCTTGTTCGCCGATCAGACCCTGCTCGACTGGCGCGGTGATGTGCTCGACCTGATCGATGCCAAGGCCGAGGGGCCGGTGGTCATCGTGGGATCGTCGATGGGCGGGTGGCTGATGCTGCTCACCGCGCTGGCGCTGGTGCAGCGCGACGGGTCGGGCAGGGTTGCGGGACTCGTCGGCATCGCCGCGGCGCCCGATTTCACCGACTGGGGCTTCAGCGACGCCGAGAAGGCGATCATCCTGGCCGAGGGGGCGCTCGTCGAGGAAACGCCGTACAGCGACCAGCCCTATATGACGACGCGCGGTTTCTTCCAGTCGGGGGAGATGAACCGGTTGCTTGGCGGGACTATCCCGCTCGCCTGTGCCGTGCGATTGCTGCACGGCGAAGAGGATGGCGATGTGCCGCCCGATATCAGCCGGCGCCTGTCCGCGGCACTCGCCAGCGAAGATGTACAGGTGACGCTGGTCAAGGGCGGCGACCACCGGCTGTCGCGCGATACCGACATCGCGCTGCTGATCGACACCGTCGCTCGTATCGCGACAAATTAGACATCATCGCGCGGCTCGCGATAAATTAGAGGAACGTCATGGCTCGCAGCGACTTCAAATTCAGCGTCAAGAAGCGTGTCCGCTACGCCGAGATCGATGCGCAAGCGGTGGTGTTCAACAGCCGCTACCTCGAATATTTCGATATCGGCATCACGGAATATTGGCGCGGCGTCGGGGTCTATGATCGCTGGCCGGCGCATAGCAGCCCCGAATTTCACGTCGCCCGTGCCGAGGTCAATTATCGTGCGCCGATCCTGCTCGACGAGGAAATCGACATTTGCGTCCGCGCCGCGCGCGTCGGAAACTCTTCGATGACCTATTTGTTCGAGCTGCACGCCGCGGGCAAAGACGACCTGCGCGCCGACGGACAGCTGGTCTATGTCCATGTTGCCGAGGCTCAAGGCGCGTCGGCGCCGGTGCCGCAAGAATTCCTATTCCTGTTCGAAGCATTTGAAGAGCGGGCCCTTCGCGCCTAATATAGGCGTATGACCAAATATCTTCACACGATGATCCGCGTGTCGGATCCTGATGCGACCGTCGATTTCTTCAAGCTCATCGGGCTGGAGGAAGTGCGCCGTTTCGACAATGAGGCCGGCCGCTTCACCCTGATCTTTCTCGCCGCGCCCGGGCAGGGTGACGTCGCCGAGGTCGAGCTGACCTATAACTGGCCGCCCGCCGATGGCAGCGCGCCCGAAGAATATGGCGGCGGACGCAATTTCGGGCATCTGGCATATCGCGTCGACGATATTTACGCGACGTGCCAGCGGCTGATGGACGCCGGCGTGACGATCAACCGCCCGCCGCGCGATGGCCATATGGCGTTCGTGCGCTCGCCCGACGGCATTTCGGTCGAACTGCTGCAGGAAGGCCACCTGCCCCCCGCCGAGCCCTGGGCGTCGATGCCCAACACCGGCGTCTGGTAAGAGAAGCGCGATGCCGGGCCTGTTGATCAACATCGACGTGCCCGACCTCGCCACTGGCGAGCATTTCTATACACGGGCGTTGGGACTGACCGCGGCCCGGCGGTTCGATGACGATATCGTCGAACTGACCGGGTGCGAGGCGCCGATCTATCTGATCGTCAAACCCGCGGGGTCCGCGATCGGCCCCGGCGGCGGCGATTTCCGTCGCTACAACCGGCACTGGACGCCGGTGCATCCCGACTTTTCCGTCTCCAACCTTGATGATGCGGTCCGGCAGGCCATTGCCGCGGGCGCGGTTCAGGAGGGCGAGACATTGGAGCTGCCCTATGGCAGACAGGCGATGTTCGCCGATCCGTTCGGCAACGGATTCTGCCTGATCGAGTTCAACGACAAAGGCTATGAAGCCTTAACGACCGCAACAGGCTGACCAAGGCCCCGGCGCCGCCGCTCCGTCTTGAGGGGGCGAGACGCTGGAAAGGAGATATCATGGCTGCGCTGGACATCGTCCGTATCCCCGTTCTCAACGATAATTATGTCTGGCTGATCCATGATCCGGACAGCAAGACCACGATGGTCGTCGACCCCGCAGTCGCCGATCCCGTGCTTGCCGCCGCAGCGGAACGCGGCTGGACGATCACCGATATCTGGAACACCCACTGGCATCCCGACCACACCGGCGGCAATGCGGCGATCAAGGAAGCGACGGGCTGCACCATCACCGGTCCGGCCGCAGAGTTTGCGCGCATCCCGACGCTGGATGTGCAGGTTAAGGGCGGCGACCAAGTGCGGCTGGGCGGGCATATCGCCGACGTGTGGGACGTGCCTGCGCACACCGCCGGCCACATCGCTTATCATTTCGCTGCCGACGCCGCGATTTTTGTCGGCGACACGATGTTCGCGATGGGCTGCGGCCGCCTGTTCGAGGGCACCGCCGAGCAGATGTTCGCCAATATGCAGAAACTCGGCACGCTCGACGATGCGACACGCGTTTATTGCGCGCACGAATATACGCTGTCGAACGCGCGTTTTGCGGTGACGGTCGATCCCGACAATATTGCCCTCGCGGCGCGGCTTGCAGCGGTTGAATCCGCGCGCGCAGCTGGCAAGGCTACGGTACCGACGAGTATCGGCGAAGAGCGCGCGACCAATCCCTTTTTGCGCGCACCAAGCGCCGCCGAACTCGGACGGATCCGCGCCCTGAAGGATGCGGCATGACGTCGCAGCTTCAGCCATCATTCATTTTATCGGCGCTATCCTGCCTGTTCCAAAGGAGATTTCCGTGGCGAAACTGAAGCTGATATGGGCCGCGTTGCTGGTGACAGCGACCGCGCCGCTGATCGCCAGTTGCGCGCCCGCCGGGGCCGGCGAACCCGGTGCTGCCGCGCTGACGCCGAAACAGGCCGAACGGCTCGACAAGCAGCTATCGGGGAAGGTTCCGGGCGAACCGCTCCGCTGCCTGCCCAATTATCGCAGCAACGACACGATCCGCGTGTCGGACAGCATCCTGCTCTATCGATCGGGCGGCAATCTTGTGTACCGCAACGACCTCAAGAGCAGCTGCCCCGGTCTTGCGCGCGACAGCGACATCATGGTGGTGCGCCAGTTCGGGTCGTCGACCTGTGAAGGCGATTTCTTCCATCTGGTCGACCGGTCGAGCGGCATCCGCGGGCCGACATGTGTTTTCGGTGAATTCGTCCCCTATCGCAAACCGGCGGGGGACGCTGGCTGAACCATCGGTTCAGCCGCAGGCGGGGACCGGTTTGCGCCGAGCTCTTCGGGTCGCACCCCCGCCTGCTTCTGTAAACATCAGGCCTTGTACAAGGCCGCGATCTTGTCCTCGTAAACCTGTTTCAGGATATGGCGCCGGATCTTCATCGACGGCGTCATTTGCTCATTCTCGATCGTGAAGGCTTCGTCGGCGAAGTCGAATTTGCGGACCTTTTCGATCACCGAAAGCTGGCCGTTGACGCGGTCGACCGCGGCGCGGATCGCGGCGCGGAACTTCTCATGCTCGCGCAGGCGGCAAAGGTCCTTGGGCAGCCCCTCGACCTCGGCCCATTCGGCCATCCATTCGGGATCGGGCACGAGGATGCCGACGAGGTGCGGGCGCTTGTCGCCATAAACCATAGCCTGCAGGATTTCGGGCTGGAGCGTCAGCATGCCCTCGACGCGCTGCGGCGAGACATTGTCGCCCTTGTCGTTGACGATCAGGTCCTTTTTGCGGTCGGTGATGACGATGCGGCCCTTGTCGTCGATATGGCCGATATCGCCGGTGTGCAGCCAGCCATCGACGAGCACGCGCTCGGTTTCGGCCTTGTTGCGCCAATAGCCCTTCATCACCAGCTCGCCGCGCACCAATATTTCACCGTCGTCGGCGATGCGGACTTCGGTGTTCATCAGCGGCGGGCCGACGGTGTCCATCTTGATCCCGGCGCTCGGCCGGTTGCAGCTGATCACCGGGCCAGCCTCGGTCTGGCCATAGCCTTGCAACAGCGTCAGCCCGATCGAGTGGAAGAAGACGCCGATTTCGGGATTGAGCGGCGCGCCGCCCGAGACGAGGGCCTTCATCCGGCCGCCGAAACGTTTCTGGATCTTGGGGCGGAACAATTTGTCGAGGATGATGTCGACCGGCCGGTCGAGCACCCCCATCCGGCGCTCATAATCCTTTTCGCCGACGCGGAGCGCCTGGTTCAGCATCCAGTTCGCGAGCTTGCCCTGTTTTTCGACCGACTTGATCATGCGGGCACGGATCACCTCGAACAGGCGCGGCACGACGACCATGATCGTCGGGCGCGTCTCCTCGATGTTCGAGACGAGCTTTTCGAGGCCCTCGCTATAATAGATTTGCGCGCCGACCATGATCGGCAGGAACTGCCCCCCCGAATGCTCATAGGCGTGGCTGAGTGGCAGGAAGGAGAGGAACACTTCTTCGTCGCCGATGCCGAAATCATTGACGAGCACTTCCGCCGCGCCTGCGGCGTTGTGCAGGATCGCGCCATGGTGCTGCATGACCCCTCGCGGGGCGCCGCCGGTGCCGCTGGTGTAGATCAGGCACGCGGTGTCGTCGCGCGTCATCGTCGCGGCGCGGGCCCTGGTTTCGTCGAGCCATGCCTCGCCGCCCGCGACGAGCGGGTCCCAGTCGTGAATGGCGACATCGCCCTGCTGGCCGACGCGGAGGCTCTCCATCGTAATGACGATATGCGCGTCGGAGCGCGTCACCGCGGGCATCAGCGTGCGTGCCAGCTTGGCAGTCGAGACGATCACGGCCTTCGCGCCGCTGTTGTCGAGGATGTGCTGGTGGTCGCGTTCGGTGTTCGTGGTGTAGGTCGGCACGGTGATGCAACCCGCGGCCATGATCGCAAGATCGGCGATGCACCATTCGGGGCGATTTTCGCTGACCAGCACCACCCGATCGCCGTCCTTGAGCCCCAGTTCGCGCAGGCTGTGCGCGAGCGCCGCCACCTGGTTCGCCACCTGCCGCCAGCTGAGCGGATGCCAGACGCGATCGGCTTTGCGCCACAGGAAGGGATCTTCGCCGCCGCGCACCGCACGGTCGAAGAACATCGCGACCAGACTCGGAAAATGGTCGAGATGGGGGTTTGCGAGCTTCATTCTGCCTCTCTCCAGGGAGATTATATTGCGTCTGTTTTGTTATCGTTGATTAATTCTGCGCGGGTGCGCCGTCGATCGACGAGCTGCCCGGACCACGCGGATCGGCGGCGCCGCGCCAGCCTTCGGTGGTACGCTCGACCGCGTTGAGCTTCGATCCGAGGCTGGTCGCGGTGAAGCTGTAGCCGAAAGGTTTCATCTTCGCGGCGATCGCCCGCCCTTCCGCGTTATTTTCGATCAGCACGCCGTTCTTTCCGTAGAACAGGTTCGGCAACTCCATGGCCTGCTTGGCGTCGAGGCCCCAGTCGAGAACGCCGACGAGCACCTTCGTCACATGCATGATGATGCGCTTGCCGCCCGCCGAACCGACTGCGAGCACGACCTTGCCGTCGGGGCCGTAAACGACCGTCGGCGACATCGAGGACAAGGGACGCTTCCCCGCTTCGACGCGGTTTGCGGTCGGCACGCCGCCCTCGGTCGGCGCGAGGTCGAAATCGGTGAGTTCATTGTTGAGGAAATAGCCGTTCGCCATCAGCTGGCTGCCGAAGATGCTTTCGATCGTCGAGGTCATCGAGACGAGATTACCGTCCTTGTCGACGGTGACGAAATGCGTCGTTCCCTGCTCCTGCACCGGCGGCGCGGCAGCGCGCGGCTTCGCGCCCGGCGGGGTGCCCGGTTCGTATTTGCCCGCGGCACCATAAGGCGAGATGAGCTGACGGCGCTCGGCGAGATAGGTCTTGTCGAGCAGGCCCTTCACCGGAACATCGACGAAATCGCCGTCGCCAAGATAGGCGGCGCGATCGGCGTAGGAGAGCTGCATCGCTTCCGAGAGCAGATGCCAGCTCATCGGATTATCCTTGCCCATCGTCTTCATGTCCCAGCCCTCGATCATGCCGAGGATGCCGAAAACGGTCGTGGCACCCGACGAGGGCGGGCCCATGCCGCAAACCTTGTAGACACGGTAAGTCGTGCAGACCGCGGGGCGCTCTTTCGCCTTATAGGCGGCGATATCCTTGACGGTCAGCTGGGACGGATGGCGCGGCGCGTTGGCGACCGCATCGCTGATCGCCTTGGCATTGGCGCCCGAGTAGAAAGCGTCGGGACCGCGCGCCGCGATGTCGCGGAGCAGCTTGGCATAAGCGGGGTTCTTGATCCGCGTGCCGACCGGAGCCGGCTTGCCATCGACATAATAGATCGCCTGCGGAGCGGGAAACTCCTTCCACATCGGCTCGAACTGGACGAGCCAGTTGTTGAGCGCGGGGGTGACGAGGAAGCCTTCTTCGGCAAGCTTGATCGCGGGTTGGAACAGCGCCTTCCATTCGAGCTTGCCCCATTTCTTGTGCGCCATTTCCATCAGGCGCACATTGCCCGGGACGCCGACCGACAGCCCGCCGGGAATGACGTCCATATAGCCGCGCGCCTTGCCGTCGGGTCCAAGGAAGCGTTCGGGCTTCGCCGACGCGGGCGCCATTTCGCGGCCATCGATCGTCGAGATGCTGCCGTCCTTGGCATTATGATGGACCATGAAGCCGCCGCCACCGATCCCGCTCGACTGCGGTTCGACAAGGGTCAGCACGGCGACCATCGCGACCGCGGCGTCGGCGGCGGTGCCGCCCTGATGCAAAATCTCGCGTCCCGCCTCGGTCGCGCGCGGATCGGCGGACGAGGTTACGCCCTGCGCGAGCGCAGGTGAGGAGACGGTGATGGAAAGAAGGGCGGCGAGCGGGAGGAATCTTTTCAACATGCCCGCGACATTGGCGCGCAGGGTGAGTGAGCGCAACCCTTGTTCCCTACCGCCTGCCCGAGGGCGAGCCGCTTATTCCGTTCCCACCGCGTCGGCGACGCGGACAAAACCGTCGCGCGCCGCCAGTTTTTCCAGGCCATGCGCAATCCGGCTCGCGAGGCCGGGGCCTTCATAGACCATCGCCGAATAGATCTGGACCAGGCTGGCGCCCGCGCGGATACGCTCCCACGCCTGATCCGCCGAAGCGATTCCCCCTGCGGCGACGAGCGGCAGCTTGCCCCCGCTCGCGGCGCGAAAGTCCCTCACCCGCTGCAGTGCCAGTCCCGCGAGCGGCGCACCCGAGAGGCCGCCCGCTTCGTCGGCATGCCGCGACGCGAGCGCCGGGCGCACGATGGTGGTGTTCGAGACGATGACGGCGGCGAGCCCTTTGTCGAACGCCACCGCGACGATGTCGTCGATGTCGGCGGGTTCGAGATCGGGCGCGACCTTGAGGAACACGGGTTTGGCCGCGCCCACGGGCTGCGCCGCGGCAACACCGTCGAGCAGGGCTTCGAGCGATCCCTTGTCCTGCAAGGCGCGGAGGCCGGGCGTGTTGGGCGAGCTGATGTTGACCGTCAGATAATCGGCAAGCGGCGCCATCGCGGCGGTGCCCTTTGCATAGTCGGCGATGCGGTCAGCGCTGTCCTTGTTCGCGCCGATGTTGATCCCAAGCGGCACCGGCAGGCCATAGCGGCGCAGGCATTGGATACGCTCGGCCGCCTTTGCCTGCCCACCGTTGTTGAAGCCCATGCGGTTGATCACCGCCTGATCCTCGACCAGCCGGAACAGCCGCGGGCGCGGGTTGCCGTCCTGCGGCAGCGGGGTCAGCGTGCCGACCTCGACGAAGCCGAAACCGAAATGCGGCATCACATGCGCAACGCGCGCATCCTTGTCGAAGCCCGGCGCAAGACCGACCGGGTTGGGAAAATGGAGCCCCGCCAACTCGGTCGCAAGCACCGGGCTGGTCAGCGCATGCCGCGCGCGCGGCAAAGGCTGGAGCGCGCTGAGCGTCAGATTGTGCGCGGCCTCGCCATCGGTGGCGTGGACGACCGGACGGACGAGCGCATAGGCGGTGTCGGTGAGCGAAGCGAAGAGCGACATGCGCCGCCATTGCGCGCGCGATGGCGCTATGGCAAGCCCCTGCCACATCGGAAAAACCGGGAGAAATTCGTGTCGCATCTCAAAATTGTCGCTCGCCTGTCCACCGGCCTCGCGCTGCTTGCGGTGGCGGGCTGTGCGCCCGCCGCGGTACAGGACGCGCCCGTCACCGTCGCTGCGGCGCCCGCGCCCGATGCCGTGCCGGCCGGTGCGAACCTCGCGCAATTCTTTGACAATTATGATGCGGCGCAGCTGTCGCTCTCGCCCGAATCCAAGGCGCGCCGTGGGATTCGCGATGGCGATTATGGCAAATGGAACGATGTTTCGGACGAAACTGCCGTCGCGAACCACAAGCTGCAGCAGGCGACCGCCGCCGCGATGCGCGGGAGCTATGATCCCGCGACGCTGACCGCCGACGAAGCGCTGTCGTTCGAGCTGTTCAACACGCAGGCCGCGCGCGCAGATCGTCTGTTCCCGTTCCGCGACCATGGCTATGTCTTCGACCAGATGAATGGCGCGCAAAGCCAGATGCCCGCGTTCCTGATCAACATCCACCGCGTCGCCGATGCCGCCGAGGCCGAAGCCTATATCGAGCGCATCCGCGGGCTTGGCCCCACCCTCGACGCGCTGTCGGCGCAGTCGGCCGAACGCGCCACGAAGGGCATCCAGCCGCCGAAGTGGGTCTATACCTATCTGATCTCCGACATCGGCAATCTGCAAAAGCCCGACAATGCCATGATCGAGGACATCATTGCGAAGGTCGGCAAGCTGGACATCGACGCGGCCGAAAAGGCGCGGCTGATCGGCGCGGCGAAGACGGCGTGGACCGAAAGCGCCGGCCCTGCCTATGGCCGGCTGCTCGCCGAGATGAAGCGTCAGCAGGCGAGTGCCCCGACGCAGGACGGCGTCTGGCGTCTGCCCGATGGCAAGGCCTATTATGAGGCGCTGCTGTCGAACTACACGACGACCGATATGACCGCGGCGCAGATCCACGATCTTGGCCTGTCCGAAGTCGCACGCATCCACGGCGAGATGAAGACGATCATGGCGAAAGTCGGATTCAAGGGAACGCTGCAGCAATTCTTCGCGCATCTGCGGACGAGCCCGCAATATTATTACACGACCCGCGAGGCCTATCTTGCCGACGTCGACGCCAAGGTGAAGGCGATGGAAGCGCGCCTGCCAGCCTTCTTCAACACGCTGCCCAAGGCGGCATTGCAGGTGAAAGCGGTCGAGGCGTTTCGCGAGAAATCGGCGGGCAAGGCGTTCTATTCCTCGCCCTCGCCCGACGGATCGCGCCCCGGCATCTATTATGTGAACCTGTTCGATCTGCGCGACATGTCGAAGACCGAGCTCGAGGCGCTTGCCTATCATGAGGGTGTCCCCGGCCATCACCTCCAGCGTGCGGTGCAGACCGAGCTGACCGGCCTGCCGCCGTTCCGCCGCTTTGGCGGCTTCACCGCCTATACCGAGGGTTGGGGCCTTTATACCGAGGAACTCGGCAAGGATATGGGCTTCTACACCGATCCCTACAGCGATTTCGGGCGGTTGGGCATGGAGCTGTGGCGCGCGTGCCGCCTCGTCGTCGACACCGGAATCCACGACAAGCGCTGGACCCGCGAGCAGGCGATCCAATATCTGAAGGGCAATACGCCAAACCCCGACGGCGATATCGAAAAGGCAATCGAGCGCTATATCGTCTATCCCGGACAGGCGACCGCCTATCTGATCGGCAAGCTCAAGATCATGGAACTGCGCGGCCGCGCGCAGACGGCGCTCGGCGACAAGTTCGATTTCCGTAGCTTTCACGACGTCGTGCTCGAATCGGGTCCGGTGCCGCTCGACGTGCTCGAACGGCGCGTCGATGTCTGGATCGCGGCGCAGAAGGGTTAAGAAAATTGACGATTGCCGCTTGACGCGCGGGGATGAAACGCAAATGATTTGGTCCAGAAAATAAGGCTGCCGGGTCACGGTTGCCAAGGTCTGGGTCTGTCATGTCGCAATCATCTTCCTCGCCTGTGGGCGTCGACGGCAGCGTGCCGTTCGAACTGCATTATTTCCCGCCCGATCCCGATCTGGCGGAAATGGTGTCGAGTTTCTATTTCGCGCGCATCAACATGCCGAACTTCGACGAATATGAGCGCGCCGACCGCCCGCAGTTCCGCTTCGTCACCAATGCCGACGGCGAGTATATTTTCGCCGACGGCCACCAGTCGACCGTTTGCCGCGCGAACATCGTCGGACCGACGAGCGGGCGCGTTCGGGCAATCAACCGCGGTCCGGCGCAATTGTTCGGCTTTGGCATGTTGCCCGCGGGCTGGGGTGCGCTGATGGGCGACGAGGCCGACAAGCTGACCGATCGCGCGATGGACGCCGCCGATCTGTTCGGCCCCTGGATGGACGAGGTTGCAACCGCGCTGGAAAATGCCGCCAGCGTCGAGGAGAAGCTGGTCATCGGCAATAATTTCGCGCGCGAGGTGCTGACGCGCAACGAACGGCCGCCGATGTGGTTCATCCGCACCGTCGATGGCTGGCTGACCGCATCATCATCGCCGCAGGTGCCCGAACTGGTCGAGGCGACGGGCATGTCGATCCGTTCGGTCGAGCGGATGACGAAACATTATTACGGACTGTCGCCGCGGATGCTCGCGCGCAAATATCGTGCGGTGCGCGCCGCATCGGCATTGGCACGCGGCGAAGGGCTCGACGCCGCGCAGCTTGGCGATGCTTTTTACGACCAGTCGCACCTGATCCGCGAGATCAAGCGCTTTGCCGGGGCGACGCCCGGCCAGCTTGGCAAGCCGACCAGCTATACCGAGGCGACCACGAAAGGCCGCAAGCAGCTCGCCGGCAAGGTCAGCCCGCTCGTCTCCGAGACCTGAGCGGCCGTTAACCTTCGAAAATTATCTGTCCCGTCGTTTTGGCGTTTTCATCCAATCGCGAATCATCGCGGGGGCATAATTCCCCCCTGCGACCCAGAAGAGCTCATCCTCGGACGAGGACTTGAGACCTTCATCTTGGCACTCATTTGGCTTTGGCCGGATGGGTGCCTTTTTTTTGGCCCGGCACCGCGCCTTGCACCCTTCTTCGGCTTTGCCTATATAAGTGGAGTAAATCACTCCAGTTAAGAATCGTTCGCAATTTCATGCGCCTGTCGAACCTTGCCGATTATGCCGTTGTGCTGATGAGCGCCGCCGCGCGCCAGTGCGGGTCGGTGCCGATTCACGCGGGCATGCTGGCCGAGCAGACGGGCATTCCGGGGCCGACCGCGCAGAAGCTGGTGAGCCAGCTCGCGCGTGCCGGCCTGCTCGTCGCGTCGCGCGGCAGCGGCGGCGGGGTCCGGCTCGCACGGCCCGCAGCGGCGATCAGCGTCGCCGATATCATCGAGGCGGTCGAAGGACCGATCGCGCTGACCGCATGCGTTGCCGAAGGGCGCCACGATTGCTCGCTCGAGGGCAGCTGCAAGGTGCAGCCGCATTGGGGCGTCGTGAACGGCGCCGTGCGCGGGGCGTTGCAAGATATCAGCCTCGCGACCCTGAGTGTCGCCCCCAAGCAGTCCTCCCCTCCGCCGATCCCGGCATTGGCCGGCGACGAGATCAGAATATGACCGACAGCACCGATACCCCCGTGAAAGACCAGGCCGCGCACGATGCCGCGGCGAAGGTCGCCGATTATGAGCATGGCTGGTCCTCGACCATCGAGACCGATTTTGCACCCAAGGGGCTGACCGAGGATACGGTCCGCTTCATTTCGGCGAAGAAAAACGAGCCCGAATGGATGCTCGACTGGCGGCTGAAGGCGTTTCGCCATTGGTTGACGATGGAGACGCCCGACTGGGCGAAGCTCAACGTGCCGCCGATCGACTATCAGGACGCCTATTATTACGCGGCGCCGAAGCCGAAGCCCAAGCTCGGCAGCCTCGACGAGGTCGATCCCGAAATTCTCGAGGTCTACAAAAAGCTCGGCATCCCGATCGAGGAGCAAAAGGTGCTCGCGGGGGTCGAGGGCGCGCGCAAGGTCGCGGTCGATGCGGTATTCGACAGCGTCAGCGTCGCCACGACCTTCCGCGAGGAATTGAAGCGCGCGGGCGTGATCTTCCTCTCGATCTCGGAAGCGATCCGCGAATATCCCGAGCTGGTGAAGAAGTGGCTCGGCAAGGTTGTGCCGATGCACGACAATTATTTCGCGGCGCTCAACTGCGCGGTCTTTTCGGACGGCACGTTCGTTTATGTGCCCGAGGGCGTGCGCTGCCCGATGGAGCTCAGCACCTATTTCCGGATCAATGCCGAAAATACGGGGCAGTTCGAGCGGACGCTGATCATCGCCGACAAGGGCGCCTATGTCTCGTACCTTGAGGGCTGCACCGCGCCGATGCGCGACGAGAACCAGCTTCATGCCGCAGTGGTCGAGCTGGTGACGCTCGACGATGCCGAGATCAAATATAGCACCGTGCAGAACTGGTATCCGGGCAATGCCGAGGGGCTGGGCGGCATCTATAATTTCGTGACCAAGCGCGCGCTGTGTCAGGGCAAGCGCAGCAAGGTGTCGTGGACGCAGGTCGAAACGGGCAGCGCGATCACGTGGAAATATCCGAGCTGCGTGCTCAACGGCGACGACAGCGTCGGCGAATTCTATTCGGTCGCGGTCACCAACAATTACCAGCAGGCCGACACCGGCACCAAGATGATCCACAATGGCAAGCGCACCCGCTCGACCATCGTGTCGAAGGGGATCAGCGCGGGCAAGTCGAACAACACCTATCGCGGGATCGTGCGGGTGGCGCCGAATGCCGAGGGTGTGCGCAACTTCACCCAGTGCGACAGCTTGCTGCTGGGGTCGCTCAGCGGCGCACACACCGTTCCCTATATCGAAGTCCGCAACCCGACCGCGACCGTCGAGCATGAAGCGACGACGAGCAAGATCAGCGACGACCAGCTCTTCTACGCAATGCAGCGCGGGCTGGGGCAGGAAGAGGCGGTGGCGCTGATCGTGAATGGCTTTGCCAAGGAAGTGCTGCAGCAGCTGCCGATGGAGTTTGCGGTCGAGGCGCAGAAGTTGCTGGGGATCAGCCTTGAGGGGAGCGTGGGATGAAAGCTCCCTTCTGGTTCAAGGTGGCCATGGCCATTTGGCTCTGCATCGGCATCCCCATTTTCATTATCGGTTCGGGATTTCGCGGTTACTTCAGCATTATTCCTGACCCGCCACCATTCGTCTATTCGGAGCATCTGCTGGATCAGACCGTCGGAACGCTCCTTTGGGCTTGTGTAAATTCAATCGTCTACATGCCGCTCCTTTTTATCCCCGCGCTGCTTGTCTGGCGGCTTCGGAAGTCCGAGAAATCTGATGCTCAAAATTGAAAACCTCCACGCCACCGTCGCCGATAAGCCGATCCTGAAGGGGCTGTCGCTCAGCATCAATGCGGGCGAAATCCATGCGATCATGGGGCCGAATGGCGCGGGTAAGTCGACGCTGTCCTATGTCCTCGGCGGGCGGCCCGGTTATGAAGTTACAGACGGTTCGGTAGACTTCAACGGGCAGGATTTGCTCGACATGGAGCCGCACGAGCGCGCCGCGGCGGGTCTGTTCCTCGGCTTCCAGTATCCGGTCGAAATCCCCGGCGTGTCGAACGTCCAGTTCCTGCGCGAGGCGCTCAATGCGCAGCGCAAGGCGCGCGGGCTGGAACCGCTGTCGGGCGGCGACTTTCTGAAGCTGGCGCGCGAGAAGGCGGGGCTGCTCAAGATGGACATGGACATGCTCAAACGCCCCGTGAACGTCGGCTTTTCGGGCGGCGAGAAGAAGCGCAACGAGATGGTGCAGATGGGGATCCTCGATCCGAAGCTCGCGATCCTCGACGAGACCGACAGCGGCCTCGACATCGACGCACTGCGCACCGTCGGCGACGGGATCAACAGCATCATGCGGCGCCCCGACAAGGCGGTGCTGCTGATCACGCATTACCAGCGCCTGCTCGACTATGTGCAGCCCGATTTCGTGCATGTGTTGGCCGCGGGCCGGATCGTGAAGTCGGGCGGGCCCGAACTCGCGCGCGAGCTGGAAGCGCATGGTTATGCGGAGATTGCGGCTTGACCTTAAGCGCTCTCCCCTCGCGCCGCGAAGAAGCATGGCGCTATAGCGACATCGACGCGGTGACCGCGGCGTGGCCGCTGCCCGCGCCCGAGAGCATCATTGTGCCCGCAGGCGGCAAGTTTGCACGCGCGATCGTGCAGGACGCCGGCGACATCCGGCAGATCGAACTGGTGCTCGGCAAGGGCGCGGTGGCTTCGCTGCATGTGCTCAATATCGGCGGCGCGTATGGCCGCATCGAACTCGCGGTTACGCTGCATGAGGGCGCCGACTTCCACCTCGGCGCGGCGCAGATCGGCGGCGGCGAGCAGAATCTCGAGGTCGTCACCACGGTGACCCACGCCGAGCCCGGCGCGACGTCGCGGCAGGTTGTGCGATCGGTACTCGGCGGCACGGCGACCGGCACCTATCTGGGCAAGGTCGCGGTGGCGCGCGATGCGCAGCAGACCGACAGCGCGCAGGATGTGAAGGCGATGCTGCTGAACCGCAGCGCGACCGCCAACGCCAAACCCGAACTCGAAATCTTCGCCGACGATGTGAAGTGCGCACACGGCTGCGCGATCGGCGAGCTCGATGCGATGGCGCTTTATTATCTCCAGTCGCGCGGACTGCCGCCCGGCGAAGCGAAGAAGCTGATGCTGCAGGCGTTCGTCGCCGGCGTGTTCGACGGTGCCGAGGATGAGGAAAAGCTTCAGGCGCTTGCGCTGGCGAAGCTGGGAGAGTTGGTGTGAGCATCGCGACCGCGCTCCGCACCTTGACTGACGTCCGCGCCGACTTCCCCGGCCTGACGCCCGGCTGGCACTATCTCGATACCGCCGCGACCGCGCAGAAGCCGCAGGCGGTGATCGACGCGACGGTGGGTGCGATGGGCCGCGACTATGCGACGGTGCACCGCGGCGTCTACGCGCGCTCGGCCGACATGACACTCGCCTATGAGGCGGCGCGGCGGCGGATTGCGGGCTTTATCGGCGCGCGCGAGAATGAGATCGCGTTCGTGCGCGGGGCGACCGAGGCGATCAATCTCATCGCTTATTCGCACCCCAAGAAGGGTCGCGTGCTGCTGTCGATGCTCGAGCATCACAGCAATATCGTGCCTTGGCAGCTTGCGGGCTGGCAGGTCGATGTGTGCCCGCTGACCGCCGACGGCTGCATCGACCTTGATGCCGCCGAGAAGCTGCTGACCCCCGAACACAAGATGGTCGCCTTTGCGCATGTGTCGAACGTGCTCGGCAGCCCGCTCGACGTCGCGCGCGCTGCCGAACTGGCGCACCGGGTCGGCGCCGAATTGCTGATCGATGGTTGCCAGGCGGTGCCCCGGCTTCCCGTCGATGTCGCGGTGCTCGGCTGCGACTATTATGTCTTCTCCGGGCACAAGCTGTACGGTCCCACCGGCATCGGCGTGTTGTGGAGCGACAAGCTCGACACGCTGCCGCCGTGGCAAGGTGGCGGGTCAATGATCGACCGCGTGACCTTTGCGAAGACGACCTATGCCCCCGCCCCTACGCGCTTCGAGGCGGGCACGCCGGCGATTATCGAGGCGATCGGGCTCGCTGCGGCGGTCGATTATGTCGAAGCCATCGGTGTCGACGCGATCCACGCGCATGAGGTGTCACTGGTCGGCACATTGCGCGAGGCGCTCGCGCGCAAGAACAGCATCACGCTTTTCGGCCCCGAAAACAGCGCCGGAATCGTAAGCTTTTCGATGGCGGGGGTTCATCCGCACGATATCGGCACTATCTTGGATGAAAGCGGGGTCGCGATCCGCGCCGGGCACCATTGCGCACAGCCGCTGATGGAGCATCTCGGGGTTCCCGCGACCGCGCGCGCGAGTTTTGGCGTTTACAGCAATGACGACGATGTGGCGGCGCTGATCGATGGCCTCGCCCGCGTCGAAAGGATTTTCGGATGAGCGAGAACCGCATGAGTGAGACCGGGATTCGGGTCGAGGAAGTGGACAGCGTCGAGGCACCGCCGAAGGCGCGCGTCGCGGATGTCGAAACGGCGCCAGAAACGATGGGCGCGAAGCTCGAGCGCAAGCGCGACTATCTCGAAGGCTTCCTCGCAGCGAAACCCGCGGCGGTCGAACCAAGCGCGGTGGGCGGCGACCTGTACGAGGCCGTGATCAACGCGCTGAAAGACATCTACGACCCGGAAATCCCGGTGAACATCTATGACCTCGGCCTCATCTACAATGTCGAGATCGACGAAGGGCACGCCGTCGTGACGATGACGCTGACGACGCCGCATTGCCCGGTCGCGGAATCGATGCCCGCCGAGGTCGAATTGCGCGTCGGTGCGGTTCCCGGCGTCGGCGATGCCGAAGTCAATCTGGTCTGGGATCCGCCGTGGTCGCCGCAGAATATGAGCGACGAAGCGCGGCTTGAATTGGGAATGTTATGATGACCGAAACCAAGACCCGCGCTCGCCCCGCCGCCGTCGCCCTGACCGCCGGAGCGGAAGAACGCATCGCGAAGCTGATGGCGTCGGCGCCCGAGGGTTCGATCGGTGTCCGCCTGTCGACACCGCGCCGCGGCTGTTCGGGACTCGCCTATTCGGTCGACTATATTACCGAAGAGGTGAAGTTCGACGAGAAGATCGAGACGCCGGGCGGGGTGTTCTACATTGATGGCGCGTCGGTGCTGTACCTGATCGGCAGCACGATGGACTGGGTCGAAGATGACTTCGCCGCGGGCTTTGTCTTCGAAAATCCGAATGCCAAGGGCGCGTGCGGCTGCGGCGAGAGCTTTACCGTCTGAGGGTCGGGGCCTGCTAATGGCACGTTCGCGCCATTAGCAGGCCCCGACCCTAAGCGCGCATTTCTGCGCGAAACATGCTATAACGCCCCGAAATAGCAGGGGCTGTCATGATGCGTGCGCTCTATTTGCTTTATGCCGCAGCGGCTTACGCGATCTTTTTCGCGACCTTTTTGTACTTGATCGCTTTTGTCGGCAATCTGTCGCTCGTTCCGGTGACGGTCGACTTCGCGCGCGTTGCGACGCCCGGAAAAGCGGTGCTGATCGACACGGCGCTGATCGCGCTGTTCGGCATCCAGCATAGCGTGATGGCGCGGCCGGGGTTCAAGGCGGGCTGGACGCGCATCGTGCCGGCGCCGATCGAACGCAGCACCTATGTGCTGTTCGCCAGCGCGGCGCTCATCGTGCTGATGGCCTTCTGGCATCAGCTTCCGGCACCGGTCTGGACGGTCACCCACGGCGCGGGCGCCGCGATCCTTTGGGTTCTGTTCGCGAGCGGCTGGGCGATCGTGCTGACCAGCACCTTCCTGATCAATCATTTCGAGTTGTTCGGGCTGCAGCAAGCCTGGTTCGCGCTGCGTAAGCGCGCCGCCGCGCCGCCGATGCTGCGTCAGCCCTTCTTCTACAAATTCGTCCGTCATCCGCTCTATTCGGGATTCTTCATCGCCTTCTGGGCGACACCGGTGATGACGACGGGCCATCTGCTGCTCGCCGCCGGCCTGTCGATCTATATGCTGATCGCGATCCGGCTGGAGGAGCGCGATCTCGTCGCGATCTTTGGCGAGGCCTATGTCGGCTATCGAACGCGCGTCGGCATGCTGATCCCGCGCGTTCGCCGCGGCTAGCGGCAGACGGTCCAGCCCGCGGTCCGTGCCGCCATATCGAGATGGAAATGGTCGGCGTGCGCGCGGTTATAGTCGGGCGACAGGATCGTGCTGAACAGGCCGCAGCTTTCGTCGCGAACTTCGTGCAGGAATTCGCTGCGCGTGTCGCCCGGCGTCCAGTCGTTGATCAACGAGATGCGCGTGCCGTCGGCGAGGACAAAGGCCGAGATGTCGATCGCATTGGCAGTCGAATGCTGGCTCTGGTTCGGCTGTCCCGCGATCTTGCGGCAATTATAGCTGCCGAGATTTTCGAGCTCGACCACCTTTTGCCCGAAATATTTTTGCGCGAGCGGCTGGACGACGTCGCGGGTCCATAGCGCCATCGCCGCGGTTACCGCGCAGCCCGGCGCGACATTCGCGGGGCGCATCGTCGGGACGAAGCTGTCGCCGGTCAGGATCATGCGCTGGCTCGCGCGGCAGGCGCCGCTGCCGATGGCGGGCCGGCGCAGATAACCCGCATTGGCGCGATCGAACGCCGCGAAGCAGGCGCTGTCGTCTTTTGCCAGCGCCCCCAGCTTGCGGTTCGTTGCCCAGCCCTGCGGATGCGCCAGTTCAAAGCGCGCGCCGGGGATATGTTCGGGATGCGCGCGCACCCATTGCATGCCAAGGACCGCGCCGAGGGTCAGCAGCACCGCGACGGTGAACCAGGTCAGATAGGGACGGAGAGTAGCCACCCGTCCCGCACAGCATAATTTACTGCTCGTTGAAAGAGCTGCGCCGCTCGATGGCGTTCGGATTGAAGAAACGCCTGATCCTGATCGCGGGCCGGCCGCGGCGCCAACAGCTGATTCAGACAGGCCCCGCCGCCAGCCTTTCGCGGGCCTCGGCGTCGTCGGGCCCTTCGGTACCCAGTGCGCCGAGTTCACCCCGCTCGCGTGCCTTGCGGCCATAGACCAGTTCGAACAGCGGCCCCGCCATCACCGTCGTGACGATCGCCATCAGCACCATGATCGCGAACAACGTCGGGCCGATGATGCCCTTTTGCAGGCCGATGTTGATGATGATCAGTTCCATCAACCCGCGCGCGTTCATCAGCGCGCCGATCCCCATCGCGGTGCGATTATCCTCGCCCGCGAGCCGCGCCGCGAGCCAGCAGGCGCCGAACTTGGCGGCGATCGAGACCAACAATATGCCCGCCGCGATTGCGAGCAGCGACAGGCTGTTCACCGTCGTGAGCTGGGTGTTGAGCCCCGAGTAGGTGAAGAACATCGGCAGCAGGAAGACGACCGTCATCGGCTCGACCTTGCGCTTGATCTCCTCGGTCAGCAGCCCGCGCGGCATGCAGGCGCCGAGCAGGAAGCCACCGAACACCGCATGGATACCGACCGCGTCCATGAAGAAGGCCGACATCGCATAAAGCATCAGCACAACCGCGAGCAGGCCGTGGGTGAGTTCGCCTTTGGCCTCGACCGCCCGGCCGAGCGGGATCAGCAGCTTGCGGCCGAAAAAGACCATGAAAAGCGCGAAGCCGACCCCGCCAAGGATCGCGAGCAGCGCGACACCCGGCCCGGCGCCGAACGTGGCAAGCACGATCGCGAGAACGCACCACGACACCGCATCGTCGAACGCGCCCGCGGTCAGCGTCAGCGTACCGAGCGAGGTGTTGGCAAGGCCGCGCTCGTTGATGATCCGTGCGAGCATCGGGAACGCGGTGAGCGCGATGCACGCGCCCATGAAGAGGGTCGCGCTGCCCTGCCCCAGCCCCTCGGTAAACAGCCCGGGGATATCGAGCAGGAAGGGCGTGATCGCGGCGGCGAACAGGAAAGGTGCGACGATGCCCGCAGCCGATACGCCGACCGCACTTTTCGCCTTCGACTGGAAATGGTCGAGGCGCAGGGTGGTGCCGACGAGGAACATGTAAAGGCCGACCCCGAATTGCGCGCCGACATACAGCATGTTGCGCGTCTCCTTCGGGAACAGCGCGGCCTGAAATTCGGGAAAGACGAGGCCGAACAGCGAGGGGCCAAGCACGACGCCGGCGATCATTTCGCCCACGACCTGCGGCTGTCCCATGAAACGGTGCGCGAGCCATCCGACGACGCGGCAGACGAGCAGGATCACTGCGATCTGGAGGAAGAAATGGATGCTGTAATCGCTCGGCGCATAGCTTTGCGCCGCGTTCACCGCCGGACCATGCGCGCCGATCACGTCACCGACAGCGCGCAGCAGTTCATCGAACATATGTGATACCAATTGCCATCTTCCCACCATGGCATCGTGCGACTCGCATAGAACCGCCAATTGCCATTTTACGACGCGATGGAGACATGAAACAGCAAGGCATGCAATACCAAATCCCCGATTGGTCCCGTCGCCGCTTTCGATTTCCGACGACGGGAACATTTGATGAAGCTCGTAACAAGCCGTGAGCGCAATCAGGACGGCAGCCGGGCGAAACGACTCGCGCTGGTCGAACCAGTGTTCGTCACCGACCGGGGGCGAGCCACCCATGTCCTGATCGGCATCGACGCGTGGCGGCAATTGAGCGGCGAGCGCGAGAATATGGCAGAGCTGCTCGCGGCCCCGCCGCCGTGGGATCCCGGGTCAAGCCCGGGATAACGAACAGGAAGCGCCCGCTTCCCAACCTAACCGGTCCTTCGCGGCGCAGGTTCAGGCCGCCATCGCGACGGGCCATGGGTCATCGTCGTTTGCAGCGGGCTTGCGGAGGTCGGGGCGGCGCGGACGGCTGCGGCGCGCTCGCATGCGGAGACGCCTGAGCGGCGCGAGCAGCGCGGCCATGCGAAGCGCCATCAAGGCCCGCATCGACCGGAAGCGCGCAAAGGTCGACAGCGCCCATGTCGCGATCATCGCATCGACATAGGCGGTCATGTCCCAAGCCAGTGCCACGGCGAGTTCGGCGGGGAGCACGGCGGCATAGGCCTGGATGGCGAACAGCCCGACGATGAGGAAAAGGATATGTTTGCGTTCGAGCCGCGCGACGAGCCGGAGCGGCTCCTCGACGGTCGCGCGGTGGAGCCAGCACGCAGCTGCCGTATCGGACGCGAACAGCATTACCGCGACCAGACCCGCCAGAAAAAGTGCAAAGACCACGCCCGTCCCCCTATCTCCAAAGATCGGAGATAGGTTGCCGCCCCGCGCAAACAAGCGGAGCGGGGCGGGTCAGGCCAGCGGTACGAAGCTCACCGTCAGCCCGTCTTTCGGCCGCGGGATCGGCAGCACCTGCCATTTCGGTTCATAACCCTCGGCGACGACGATGCGGTGCGTCGTGATGACATGGTGGAAAAAGATCTTCGCCTGCATGTAGGCGAAGTGGAGGCCGAGGCACATATGCGCGCCGCCGCCGAAGGGAACCCACGCATATTTGTGCCGTTCGCGCGCGACCTCGGGCGAAAAGCGCATCGGGTCGAACGTCTCGGGATCGGGCCAATGCTCCGCCATCATATGCGTATAGGCAGGGCTGACGCCGACCGAGGTGCCAGCCGGAATGCGGTAGCCGCCATATTCGAAATCCTTGAGCGCGCGGCGCGGGAAGCTCGGCACCGGGGGCACGAGACGGAGCGATTCCTTGAATGCCCATTCGGTCATCTCAAGCTCGCCGAGGCTGTTGTGGCCGACGCCCTCGCCCGCCGGCGACACCGCGAGCATTTCTTCGCGCAATTTGTCCTGCCATTCGGGATGCTTCGCCAGCTCCCAGACCATCGACGTGAGCGAGCTGGTGATCGTGTCATGTGCCGCCATCATCAGGAAGTTCATATGGTCGACGATCGCCTCCGCCGAGAGATATTCGCCCGCGTCGTCGCGGGTCCGGCAAATCTGGCTGAACATGTCCTCGCCCGTGCCTTCGCGCCGCTCGGGCACCATCTTGCCGAAATAGTCGACCAGATAGGCGCGGCCCTTAGCGCCGCGGCCCATCGCGGTGAAAGGCATCGGCACACGCACGACGCCGATCGACGCCTGCACCATGTCGACGAAGGCCTTGTTGACCTTGTCCGCCTCGGGACCCCAGGGGATACCGAGGAAGCTGGTCGCTGCGAGGTCGAGGGTCAGTTCCTTGATCGCCGGATAGAATTTGAAGGTCTTGCCGCTCCAGTCGGCGATGCGGCTCTTGATTCCTTCGTTCAGCGAATCGGCATAGTGGCGCATCGGTTCGGGCTTGAACGCGACCGAGAGTATCTTGCGGTCGGCGCGATGCTTTTCGAAATCCATCAGCATCAGCCCGCGCGGGAAGAGCAGGTTGAGCACCGGCCCCCAGCCCTGTTCGGATGAAAAGATCTTCTCGCGGTCGAACATGACAAGCTCGTTCGCCTCCGGCCCGTGCAGCGCGACGCTGCGCCCGCCAAAGCTGTTGTTGCGATAGACGCGGCCATATTTGGCGACCATGCGATTGGTGAACCCGCGATAGTCGCCGAGCTGTTCGAGAGTGTTGCCGATCACCGGCATGCCGTCCTCGCCCGGGATATGGTCGAGCGTCTGGTCGGGATTGCGCGGCAGCCAATGCCGTGTTTCGGGGCCAAAACGGGCTTCGGACCACTGGCTCGGTTGCTGGATATTGGTGGGCGCGTTCATCGGGTCAAATCCTCGTCCATCTTGCGTTACCCAATGCGTATCGCACTACTGACATCGATGCAAGTAACGCTGCGGGCGTCGTGGGACACTATTCACCGCAAATTCAACTCGACTCGCGCAACTTGATATCCAAGGTGACGGGTCGCATCCGTTGGACCCAAAAGGATCAAGCTATGGCCAAGAGTTTCAGGCGTCCCCTCTCCATCGCGCTGGGCGCGCTCGCGACGACGACGCTCGGCGGCTGCTATTATGGCGACGTCTATGGATCGAGCTATGCGTCGGGCGGCGATTGTTCGTCGCGCTATGGCGACGCTTATTACGACAGCGAAGGCTATGCCTATGACGACGGCTATGGCTATGACTGTTACGACGCGTCCGACTATGGAGGCGGTTTCGCACAGATCGGCTTTGGCGGCGGCTGGTACAATGATTATTATTATCCCGGTTATGGCATGTGGATGTTCGACAATTCCCGCAACCGTTACCCGCTGCGCGATCAGTATCTGAATTATTGGGGCGGGCGCCGCGCGTGGTGGAAACATCATGGTGGACGCGGCGACGGTCAGCCGGGGCGCCCCGGTGGCTGGAATCGCGGCGACGGCGACGGACGGCCGGGTGATGGCCGCCCGGGCAGGCCCGGCGGCTGGAACCGCGGTGATCGCGACGATGACGGACCGCGCGGCACGCGCCCGGGCGGCAGACCGGGTGACGGCGCTAACGGCACACCGCCGGGAGCGAACAATCCCGGTCGTCCAGGTCGCCCCGACTGGGGCGCGGGCCGTCCGCGCCCGGTTCCGCAGGAGGGGACCGCCGGGCGCCCGCGTCCGGTCCGCAACCTGCCCGCAACCGAACCCGGCGACGTTTTTTCGGCGCCGCGCGGCGACCGTGGAGGCGGCCGTCCGCCGCGGACCCGCCCTGCCCCCTCTGCGATGCCCGACCGCGCTCCGCGCGCCGAACGGCCCGCCCCCGCCTATCGCCCGCCCGCGCCGCAGTCGGAGCCGGTGGTACGCAGTGCGCCCGAGCCGCGTCCCGCGCCGTCAGCCGGCCGCGCGCGTAGCGACCGGGGCAACAACGCGCGCCCCGACTAGGTTCGCGACCCCGGCGTCAGGCGTCCGGTTTCGACCGGGCGTCGGTCACCATATCCTCGGCAAGCTCCAGCCCGCGCGCGCCGCCGTGCGCGGTATGCGCGGGCGCGTGCGGCCGTTCGAGATCGGCCGGTTCGGGCTCTTCCAGCATGCCTTCCCATTTGGTGATGACGCTGGTCGCGACGGCATTGCCGACGACATTGGTCGCGGTGCGGCCCATGTCGAGGAACTGGTCGATCGCGAAGATCAGCGCGACACCCTCGACCGGCAGATCGAACATCGCGAGCGTCGCGGTGATCACGACGAGGCTGGCGCGCGGCACCGCGGCGATGCCCTTTGACGACACCATCAGCGTCAGCAGGATCAGGATCTGCTGTGTGATCGACAGCTCAATGCCATAAGCCTGCGCGATGAAGAGCGTCGCGAAGCTGGCGTACATCATAGAGCCGTCGAGGTTGAAGCTATACCCCAACGGCAGCACGAACCCGGAAATGCGGCGCGGCACGCCGAAACGGTCGAGCTGTTCGAACAGCTTCGGCATCGCGGCTTCGGACGAGGCCGTCGAGAAAGCGATCAACAGCGGTTCGCGGATATAGCGGATCAGCGAGAAGATGCGGCGGCGCAGGAAGATCGCGCCGATGCCGAGCAGGATGACCCACAGCACGACAAGCGAAAGATAGAATTCGGTGACCAGTTCGGCGTAAGTCCCAAGGATGCCGAGGCCGTATTTGGCGACGACACCCGCGAGCGCGCCAAAAACCGCGATCGGCGCGAGACGCATGACATAGCCGGTGATCTGCAGCATCAGTTCGGCGAGTGCCTCGGCACCGCGCAGCAACGGCTTGCCCTTGTCGCCGATGGCGGTGAGGCCAACGCCCGCAAACAGCGCAAAAACGAGGATCTGGAGGACGTTGTTGTCCGCCATCGCCTGAAAGATATTCTTCGGAAAGACATGTTCGACGAACTCGAACAGATCGAGTTTCTTGACCTCGCCCACCTCGGCGATCGAATGCGCGCCGACCGTGAGATTCAGCCCCGCGCCGGGCTCGAAGAAATTGACCATGATCAGGCCAAGGCTGATCGAAATCAGGCTGGCGAGGATGAACCAGGTGATCGCACGCGTCCCGATGCGTCCGAGCGCCGAGCTGTCGCCCATATGACCGATGCCTGCGACGAGCGTGCCGAGGATCAGCGGCGCGACGACCAGCTTGATCAGGTTCAGGAAGATCGTGGACAGCGTGCTGAAGCTGCGCAGCCAATATTCGAAGGCCTGGCTGTCGGCGGGGACATAGACCCGGACCAGATAGCCGGTGATGACCCCGAGGATCATGCCGATCAAAATATACAAAGTCAGGCGATGGCCCATGTATTTACTCCCCTGCCCCGCTGGTGCGGTGTCTGTGGGGTGGGGGGTTAACAGCCTGACGCGCTGCGGGCAATCGCCCGACGCCTAAGCTTACGCTAGGTCATGAAAAAGACGATCGCGAAGCAGGTCGAAACGCCGGTAATGATATTCAGCGGCACGCCGATCTTTACGAAATCGACGAAGCGATAGTCGCCCGCGGCATAAACGATGGTGTTGGTCTGATAACCAATCGGGGTCGCGAAACAGGCGGAGGCGCCGATCATCAGCGCGATAACGAGCGGGCGCGGGTCGATGCCGAGTTCGGCGGCGATCGCCAGCGTTACCGGCGTCATCAGCGCCGCCACCGCATTGTTGCTGAGCAATTCGGACAAAATCAGGGCAAAGAAATAGATGCCGAAAACGAGCATCCACGCGGGCGCGTCGGCAAGCGAAGGCTTCACCCAGCCGACCATCATCGCGACCGCGCCGCTGTTTTCGAGCGCGAGGCCGACCGCAAGCATCGCAAAGATCAGAATCAGCACGTCGCCGTCGATCGTTCCCCACGCCTCCTCATTGTCGATACAGCGGGTGATGAGAATCACGCCGATCGCGATGATCGCGGCGACCCCGATCGACAGGACGTCGAACGCGGCGAGCGTTACCACGGACAACATACAGAGGATCGCAATCCATGCCTTGCCGCGGCGGAAAGCGCGCACCTTGGCAAGATCGGCGCCGATAAGGTGCGGATTGTCGCGCAGCGCCTCGACCTCGCGCACACCGCCGGCGACGAGCAGGCGGTCAGCGGGACGAATGCGGACGCTGGCAAGGTCGGGGCCAGGTTCGTGCGCGGGGCGGTCGAGGCCGATGATACGCGCGCGGATTTTTTGCAGGAACGGGATATCGATCAGCCGCTGGCCGATCCCGGGATGGTTCGACGCGATCATTGTCTCGACAACCATGTCGCTTGCCGCGGGCTCGCCGTTGCCGATACCAAGGCGGAAGCGCCCCTGCTCGCGCCACGTCATCAGCGTCGCGCCATCAACACGGACGATGAGGCGGTCGCCCGCCGCGAGCGTCCAGTGCTCGAGGTCGGCGCCGCGCACGACCGCCGATGCCCGGCGCACCCCAACGACCCGGCCCGAGCGCGGCAAGTCGCGGAACGCCTCGACCGTCATGCCGACCAGATCGTCGTCCTCGTCCAGCACCAGTTCGGTCAGATATTGGTGCGCGTCATGCGTTCCAGCAGGCCCCTTCACCGGCTTGTCCGATGGCAGCAGCCACCACATCAAGGCGAGCCCGATCACGCCCGAGGCAGCGGTGACGAGGCCAATTTTTGTGATTTCGAAAATGCCGAATCCCGGCATTCCCGCCTCGCGCACGATCCCGTCGACCACCAGGTTGGTCGAGGTTCCGATCAAGGTCAGAGTCCCGCCCAGCACCGCGACGATCGACAGCGGCATGAGCAGCTTTTTCGCGCTGACCCCGGTGACCTCCGCGAGTTTCATCATGATCGGGATCAGGACGACGACGACAGGAGTGTTGTTGAGGAAAGCCGAGGCGACAAGCGCGCCGAGCAGAACTTCGACGATCGCGAGGCGCGGATGTTTTTCGGCGCGCGCCATGATCAGATCGGCGATGCGCTGGATCACCCCGGTGCGGATCAGCGCACCCGAGAGGACGAACATCGCCCCGATGACGATCGGCGCCGAGTTGGAAAAGACCGAATAGATCGACTTGTCGTCTAGGATGCCGAGCGCGAGGCAGGTGCAGGCGCCGAGGATCGCGATCACCGTCGCGGGCAGGCGCTCCATCAGAAAACCGACGAACATCGCGGCGAGGATCAGCAGCGTTATGACCGCCTGATGCGCTTCGATGAAAGCTCGCAGCGCCTCGATCATGCGGCGCCTATCCGCACTGCGCGCGATGGAGCAATTTGTGATCGGCGAGGACGAGCGCCATCATCGCCTCGACCACCGGGGCGCCGCGGATGCCGACGCACGGATCGTGACGCCCCTTGGTGACGATATCGGTCGCCTCGCCTGCCTTGTTCACCGTCGGTACCGGGGTAAGGATCGAGCTGGTCGGCTTGAATGCGACGCGCACCACCACCGGCTGACCGGTCGAGATGCCACCCGCAATGCCGCCGGCGTTGTTCGACAGAAAGTCGGGGCGATTGCTGCCGTCGCTCGCGGGACGCATCGGGTCGGCATTTTCCTCACCGCGCAGGCGCGCCGCGTGAAAGCCGGCGCCGATTTCGACGCCCTTTACCGCGTTGATGCCCATCATTGCAGCGGCGAGGTCGCTGTCGAGCTTGGCATAAATTGGCGCACCCCAGCCGGCCGGAACGCCGCTGGCAGCGCATTCGATCACCGCACCCAGCGAACTGCCCGATTTGCGCGCCGCGTCCATCAGCCCTTCCCAGCGCTGCGCCGCGGCAGGATCGGGACAGAAAAAGGGATTGCGGTCGATTTCTTCGAGGTCGAAGTTCGCGGGGTCGATCGCGTCGCCGCCGATTTCGGCGACCCATGCGTGAATCTGCACCTCGGGAATCACGAGCCGCGCGACCCCGCCCGCGGCGACACGCGCGGCGGTTTCGCGCGCGCTCGACCGGCCTCCGCCGCGATAGTCGCGAATGCCGTACTTCGCGTCATAGGCATAATCGGCGTGCCCGGGGCGATAGGCCTGCGCGATCTCGCCATAATCCTTCGAGCGCTGGTCGACATTCTCGATCATCAGGCTGATCGGCGTGCCCGTCGTCTTGCCCTCGAAAACCCCCGACAGGATACGGACCTGGTCGGGCTCCTGCCGCTGCGTCGTGTGGCGCGACTGGCCGGGGCGGCGCTTGTCGAGATAAGGCTGGATGTCGGCTTCGGACAGCGACAGGCGCGGCGGGCAGCCGTCGACCACGGCACCGAGCGCGGGGCCATGACTTTCCCCCCACGTCGTGAAGCGAAGGATGCGTCCGAAGCTGTTGAAACTCATTGCCCTATCCCATCCGGCCGAACGCGGGTGCGTAATCCGCCCGTCCGCCTAGCGGCCAAGCCGCGCCCGAGTCCAGCATCATTGCCATGAAATGCGGACCGGCAAAGGGCGATGCGAAACGCGCCGCAAGCTCGGGCGAATAGCCGAAGCGGGGATAATATTCTTCGTGCCCAAGGACGAAGCTGATTGCCACGCCCTGCGCGCGCAGCACGTCCAGCCCGGCCCGGATCAGGGCGTCGCCGATACCTTGTCCCTGTTTTTTGGGCAAAGCCGCCACCGGCGCGAGCCCTGCCGCCGGTATCGCTTTATCGTCGGCCTCGACATCCATGCGGCTGAACAGGACATGCCCGACAATGTCGCCGCCCTGCCCGGCGACGAGCGACACCAGCGTATCGCAATCTTCTTCGATCATCCGCACCAGCTCCGCCTCGCCCTGATACCCATATTCGGTCCCGGCGAAGGCGGCGCGATGAATGGCATCGATTGCATCGGCATCCGCCGCCGTTGCGGCGCGGATGACGAGCCCATCAGACAAGCGCGATGTCCGGGGCGTCTTCCTGTTTCATGCCGACGGTGTGATAGCCCGCGTCGACATGGTGCGTTTCGCCGGTGACGCCGCTCGCAAGATCGCTGAGCAGATAGAGCGCCGAACCACCAACGTCATCAATGGTGACGTTGCGGCGCAGCGGGGCGTTATGCTCGTTCCATTTCAGGATCAGGCGGAAATCGCCGATGCCCGATGCCGCCAGCGTCTTGATCGGACCCGCCGAGATCGCGTTCACGCGCACGCCCTGCGGGCCATAATCGTTCGCGAGATATTTGACGCTGGTTTCGAGCGCCGACTTGGCAACGCCCATGACGTTATAGTGCGGGATCACCTTTTCGGCGCCATAATAGCTGAGGGTCAGCATCGAGCCGCCACCCTTGCCCGTTTCGGGGTCGACCGGCGTCATCATCGAGGCGGCGCGCTTGGCGACCGCGGTGAAGCTGTAGACGCTGATATTCATCGTCATCAGGAAGTCTTCGAGCGTCACATCGGCATAATGGCCGCGCAGCGCCTCCTTATTGGTATAGCCGATAGCATGGACGACGAAGTCGATCGTCGGCCAGCGCGCCGAGAGCGTGGCGAACGCGGCATCGAGATTATCCATGTCGGACACGTCGCAATCGATCAGGAAATCGCACCCGAGTTCGTCGGCGAGCGGTTTGACGCGCTTCAGCATCACGTCGCCCTGATAGGAAATCGCCAGTTCGGCGCCGTGCGCGTGCAGCGCCTTCGCGATGCCCCATGCAAGCGATTTGTCGTTTGCGAGGCCCATAATCAGCCCGCGCTTGCCAGTCATCAGACCCGTCATTCTTATTCTCCGGTCTTTTCTATAATTACGTCGTCGACGCGCCCAATAGCGTCATGGCCCAAATCCTCAACCTCTACCAAAGCGGCATTGAGTTCGGCGCCCATCACCATACCCAATCCGACAAGGTAGAAAAAGAAGAGCGCGACCATCACACCCGCGAGGCTGCCGTAGGTTGCGTCATAGCTGAGCAGGCTGGCGAGCAGCGGCGGCAGCGCAAGCGTGACCCCCATCCACCACAGGGTCGTGAACAACGCGCCGGGCCATTTGGGGAATTGTTTTCGCCGATATTTGGAGGGCGTCAGGCTGTAGAAGAGCATATAGATCGCGAGGAACAGGCCGGCGCCGGAGACCCCGCGCGAGATCGCGACCACGCCCCACGCCTGAAACTGTTCGGGCAGCACGCGGGTGACGAATTGTTCGATCCCGACGATCAGCACCTGCATGCTGAACGACAGCAGCATCAGCACGACCGCGCCGGTGATGATGCCGATCGACAGCAGGCGGTAGTGGAAGAAACCCTTGCTGAAATGCGTACCATAGGCGCGGCGCAAGATGTCGCGCACCGTTTCGATCAGGCTGCCGACGGTCCACAGCGCAACGAGCGCGCCGAGCCACAGAAAGATGCCGGTGCGCGCAGTCATGACTTCGCGGATCGGCCCTGCGAGCGCCTTTGCGACTGTCGGCGGCATCGTCGAGAAGACCGCCTCGATCGCCGCCTCGCCGCCAACGCTGCCGCCGAAGATCGAGAAGGCGGCGGCGAGCAGGATGAAGAAGGGGAAGAGCGCAATCAGCGCGAGATAGGCGAGATTGCCCGCGTGGATGAAGCCGTCAGTATAGGTGCCCACGACGACGCGGCGCATGATCTTGAAAGCACGCGTTCCCGGACCAAGCGTTTCCCGACCGCGATGGAGGAGGCCCTTCGTATGGGCGCGAAGTTCGAAACGCTTGGCGCGCTCGGCACGCGCCTCGGGCGAGTGCGGCGAATGTCCGCCGGCCAGAAACTCCTGATCGACCTCGATGGCAACCTCGCGCGCCAGTATGTCGATAGCGGCCGCGTCGGCTGACGCTTGGCGGGGGGGTGTGGCGTCAGCCACGCATCACACGCCGAGCTCCGCCCGCACGTCGCGCGGATCGGTCCATTCGCTGAGCAGCTTGACCAGCGCGTCGTCGTCGGCGGGCAGATCGACCATCAGCCGCACCAGCTGGTCGCCGCGGCTGCCGCCTTTCTGGCTGAAACCCTTGCCCTTGAGGCGCATAACCTTGCCCGAAGAGGAACCCGCGGGGATCGAGAGCATCACCGGGCCGTCGACGGTCGGCACCTTGATTTTCGCGCCCTTGACCGCCTCGTTCAACGTCACCGGCAGGTCGAGCCGGATGTTCGCGCCCTCGCGCTCGTAAAAGGGGTGATCCTTGACCGTGATCGTCACAATGCCGTCGCCGTTACCGCCCGGCCCCGCCTGCCCCTTGCCGGCGAGGCGCATCTGGGTGCCGGTCTCGACCCCGGCGGGAAGTTTCAGGTCGATCGTCGCGCCGTCGGCGAGTGCGATGCGCTGTGGCGCCTGTGTCGCGGCATCGATGAAGGAGACCGACAGGCGATAGGCGACATTGGCGCCCTTTTGCGGCGGCGCGCTGCGCCCGCCGAAACCGCCGAACGGTCCGCCGCCAGCATTGCCACCACCACGACCGCCGAAAAGACCTTCGAAAATATCACCGAAATCGGCGCTTTCGTTTCCGAAACCGCTGAAACCGCCCGGGCTCGTGCGCTGATCGCCGCGGAAACCGCCGCCGCCATAGCCATAGGGCATCGCGGGATTGCCCTCGCCATCGATCTCTCCGCGATCGAACTGCGCGCGCTTCGTCTTGTCCGACAACAGGTCATACGCCCTCGCGGCTTCGGAGAATTTCTCCGACGCCTTCGGGTTATCCTTGTTCTTGTCGGGGTGCAGTTCCTTGGCGAGCTTGCGATACGCGGATTTGATCTCCGCTTCGCTTGCAGTCTTCGCAACGCCCAGGGTGGAATAGGGATCGGCCATTTTGCTCCTGTAACCCGATAAGTGGCTGACCGTGAAGGCCCGATTGCGCGACGATGTGGTAATGTCCCGCGAAACGGTCAAGTTCCATAGATGCCGCTCGACCATAAGCCCGCGGCGCATTATGACCCCGCGCATGACAGCCGACCCCTTTGACCTGTTCGATAGCTGGTTCGCCGAGGCGCGGACGAGCGAGCCCAACGACGCCAATGCGATGGCGCTGGCGACGACGACGCCCGACGGCCACCCGTCGCTGCGCATGGTGCTGTTGAAGGGCCATGGGCCCGACGGCTTCATCTTTTACACCAACCTTGACAGCCGCAAGGGTGGCGAACTTGCGGCGAACCGCCACGTCGCGCTGCTCTTTCACTGGAAATCGCTGCGGCGGCAGATTCGCATCGAAGGCGCCGTGACGCCGGTCGACGACAGTGTAGCCGACGCCTATTTCGCTACGCGCAGCCGCGACAGCCAGCTGGGCGCATGGGCAAGCGACCAGTCGCGACCGCTCGCCGACCGCGCGACGTTCGAGGCGCGCTTTGCCGCGATGGAAGAAAAGTTCGCAGGACAGGATGTGCCGCGGCCGCCGCGCTGGTCGGGCTGGCGCGTTAATCCTTCGGCTATCGAGTTCTGGCAGGATCGTGCGCATCGCCTGCACGAGCGCACCGTCTTTACCCGCACCGGCGACGGCTGGTCCACAGGATTGCTTTATCCATGAGCGCACCCCGCCGTCTGCCGATCACCCAGGTCGATGCCTTTGCCGACCGTCCCTTCACGGGCAACCCGGCCGCGGTCATGCCGCTAGAGGAATGGCTCGACGATGCTGTGCTGCAGGCGATCGCAGCCGAGAATAACCTCGCCGAAACCGCCTTCCTGATCCCCGACGAAAGCGGCGAGGCCGATTATGAGCTGCGCTGGTTTACCCCAAGTGTGGAGGTCGCACTGTGCGGTCATGCGACACTGGCGAGCGGGCATGCGCTGCTATCGGCCGCGCAGTGGCGGAACGACATGACATTCCGGACCCGCAAGGCCGGCATCTTGCGCGTCGCGCGGAACGGCGACGACGAAGGCTATAAGATGGCGCTGCCCGCCTATACCCCCGCGCCGAAAGCAATGCCCGACATCGTCCGCGCACTCGGCGGCGATCCGGTCGAGACGATGTGGCACGATGGCGGCTATGCGCTGATCGCCTATCGCGACGCGGCGAGCGTCCGCGCGCTGACGCCCGATCTGCGCGCGCTGGAAGAGGGCGGCGACACCCTTTATATCGCGACCGCGCCGGGCGCCGGCGATCCGTCGGGTGCCGAGGTCGTCAGCCGCGCCTTTGCCCCCGGCGCCGGGATCGACGAGGATCCGGTCACCGGATCGGCGCACAGCGTGCTGACGCCTTATTGGACAGTAAGGCTGGGGCGCGACCGTTTCGCAGCCTATCAGGCGAGCGAGCGCGGCGGCCATGTCGGTTGCCGCCTCGACGGCGACATGGTCGAACTGACCGGGACCTGCGTCACGACGCTGGTCGGCGATTTTCTGCTATAAAGCCGCCGTCAGGTCGGCAAGGTGCCGGCGCAGCGCGGGAAACTGGTCATCGTTGGTGACGCCCAGCCGCACTATCGTCAGCCGCTGCGACGGCGAGACGATGATATATTGCCCCTGATGGCCGATGCACGCGAACAAGTCGTTCGGGCCGCGATCGGGCCATAGCGCCGGGGTGACGCCCGCGGGCCGCTTGCGATTGAGCCAGATATGCCCGCCATATCCCGCATCGTTCGCGGAGGGCGACAGCATGAATTTCATCCAGGTTTCGGGAAGCAGCCGCTGACCGTTCACGACGCCATGGTTGCGCAGAAATTCGCCGAACCTGGCATAGTCGCGCGCGGTCGCGTGCATGATCGATCCGCCGATCATTGTGCCCTTCGCGTCATATTCGGGGGTGAGGCTGGTCATCCCGAGCGGCTCGATCAGCCGGCCGCCGATGAAATCGCGCATCGCACCGCGCCGCGCGTCGGGGTTTTGCGACGGAGTGAGCGTGTCGGCGATGATGTCCGACAGGATCACGCTGGTCGCCGAGCTATAGTTGAACACCTCGTCGGGCTGCGCTGCGGCGGGCTTGGCTTCGGCAAAGCCCGCCATGTCCGCGGCGCCGCCGCCGAACAGCATCGCGACGGTATCGCCCTGCCACACCGGATCGCCGTTTTCGACATGCTCGAGCCCCGAGGACATGTGGAGGAGGCTCCGCAGCGTAATCGTGCCGCGCGGATCGCCGCTGCGCTGCCACGCCGCGACCGGCGCCGGCCCGTCGAGCGACAATTGCCCATCGGCGACGAGGAAGCCGGTGAGCACCGCGGTGATGCTTTTCGCCATCGACCAGCTGATCAGCTTCGATTCGGGGCCAAAGCCGGCGGCGTAGCGTTCGTAGATCGGCTCGCCGTCGCGCAGCACATAGAGCGCGCGCGTTTGCCCCACCTCTTCGGCATCGGTGAACAGCGCATCGGCGCGGGCGCGGATCGCGGCGGGAAGCGCGGGGAGCGGCGGGGGCGTGTCGACCGCCGCGACGCCATCGAGCGACGCGCCGAATTTAGGCGCGGGCGAAGCGGGCGCCAGATTGCCCTGCCCGGCCGCATGGCTCAGCGACCAGGCGCCGAGCGCCGCGAGGGCGGCACTTGCCAGTAGCCTTTTTTTCGTGATCATGGATCAAGTGAATAACATCAATCCGACCGGGCCGACAACGGGCGAGACGCCGATGGCCGCGCCGCCGCCCGCGAAGCCCGTGCTTCCGCCGAAGAAACCGAGCCGTTGGGGCGGCTGCCTGCCGTGGGCGATCGCGCTGGGCATGCTGTTCGCGATCTTCGCGATCTGGAAATTTCCGTCGTTCAAGGCGCAGGCCGAGCTCGGCTCGGCCTATGCCGCGCGCGTCGGCTGTTCGTGCCGATATGTGCAGGGTCGCAGCCTCGATAGCTGCCAGAGCGATTTCGAACCGGGGATGGAGATGGTCTCGCTGAGCGAAGATCCGGCCACGAAGACCGTTACCGGCAGCGTGCCGCTGCTCGCCTCGCGCAGCGCGCGCTATGCGGGGGCGAGCGGCTGTTTGCTGCGGCCCGAGAATTAACGCGAGAAGCGTCGGACCGCGAGCGCGACCGCGGCGGGTATTCCGAACACGAGCAATGCGATTGCTGCCTCTTCGGCCCAGCCGTAACCCGCATGGAGTACGCCCACGAGCAGATTGCAGATCGTCACGACCAGCCACGCGGCGAGAAAAAGGCGCGTCGCGCGCGCTGCATCCCTGATCGTCAGGCGAAGGACGAGCAGCAACGCGAGCCCGGCCAGCAGCATGATCATCGTATGTGACATTGCTATTCCTCCCCGTCCGCCGGAAGGATAGCCGATCGATGGCGGCGGCGCCACTCGCCGGGCGACATGCCGATCTTGCGTCGGAAGATCGCGCAAAGATGCGCATGGCTCGAAAAACCGGTCGCGAAGGCGATTTCGGCAATCGACAGTGGGCGGTTCATCAGGAACCAGCAGGCGTGGCGCAGTCGCTGGCGCAGCACATATTGCGCCGGCGTGCGTCCGGTCACGCGGGCGAAGTGGACGATCAGGCTGTTCACCGACATGCCCGCCTCGGCCGCCATATCCTCGACTGTCAGCGACACTTCGAGCTGGGTCTGGATGAAGGCCATCAGATCGTTGATGCGCTGCGCGATCGCGGGCGATTCCGGACGCCCCACCATCCCGTCGAGCGTCTTGGCGAGAATCGCGACCAGCGGGTCGGCGGCCGCCGCATCGCCGGCGTGTAGTGCACGGACGAGCGCCGCCAGCGTCAGATCGTGATGCGCCGCCAGCGGGCGCGTGTCGGGTGCGACCGTCAGCAGCGATGTCGGGATTTCGACCTCGATCGTGCGGACCGCGCCGCCCTTCGCCGCGCCGCGATAGGTACGACCGGCAGGCACCAGCCACATTTCGCCGGGGAGCGGATCGCCGAGCGACGTCCGCTGATCGCCCTGCCAGGTTTCGAGCCAGTGATAGCTTCCCGCCTCATAGAGGATCAGCGCATGGACATCGCGTTCGATCGTCCAGCTCGACGGTCCATCGATCCGGTCAACGATCGAGGCGACCCTGAGTCCTCCCACTTCCATCGCATGAGTATGGCAAGAATGGGAAAATGTGAAAGCCTGCTATATTCCCTAATTCTATGGTTAAATCGCCCTACCCAAAGTGCTCGGCCTTAGTCGCAGCCGAGACAAAAGAGGTGTGGGCGAGACTAAATTCGCGTGCCCCAGACACGCATAAACAGACCCCCCCCAAGGCGGGCGGCGCGATCGCCGCCCGCCACTTTTTTTAGGCAAAGCTGGGGCCTTAATTCATTGTTCGCCGAGGAATTCATCCATCGCCAGATTGACCGCGTCGGGTGCGTCCCACGGCACGAAATGACCGCAATCGGGAACTTCGACGATCGTCACCCCGGGCACCACCTCTTCCATCCCGTCGAGATTGCATACCGGCAGCGCAACATCGTCGAGCGCCCAGATTACCAGCGTCGGGATGTTGAGTTTCGGAAAGGGCGTAGAGGCTGGTTCGTCATAGGGCTCGTCCATCGCGGGAACCACAGCGGTCGAGCCGCGATACCAGTTGATCATCGCGCGGCAAGTGTCGCGGTCTTCCCAATCCTTGAGCAGCCGGGCGATCTCCTCGGGCGGCTGAATCCCGCCGCTTGGGACGCGTCCTTCAAAGGCATGCGCCAGAATACCGGCGATGCCATGCTCCTCGATGATTGCATCGCTCGCGGGATCGCGAAAGGTGCGGATATATTGACTCGCGGCGCGCTGCTCCGCGTTGACCGCCAGCAGGCGCTGGAAGATGCCGGGGTGCGGCGCGTTGGCGATCACCGCGCGCGTCACGCGGCCTGCCCATGCAGGATGGAGCCCGCCCGGCTGGCCGCCGAGCGCAACGCCCCACGCGATCGCCCCGCCCCAATCGTGGCCGACGATCGTGAACTCACCGACGCCGAGCGCATCGGCGAGCGCGAAGATATCGGCGATCAGCTTGTCGGGCGTATAGGATTCGGCATCCTGCGGCTTCGACGATCCGCGATAGCCGCGCTGGTCGGGCGCGATGCAGCGGAAGCGGGTCGCGAAATGCGGCAACTGGTAACGCCAGGTACGATGCGATTCGGGGAAGCCGTGGAGGAAGATCAGGACCGGCGCATCGCGCGGGCCGACGTCGACGACGTCGAGTTCGACCCCGGTCGATAGCTTCACGCGCTGTTGTTCGAAATCGCCGATCATTGACATTGCTCCCAAGGGCTCGTTTGGTTTCTTTTCAAAACCAATTTGGCTGGGATCGTTACGACTGGCAAGCTGCAACACATGACGGGCCGCTCATTCCGGCGGGGTCAGGTTGGTTTCGTCCTGCGGCAGCGTCTTGAAGATCGGCCATTCGCGCATGTCGCCGCCACTGCGACAACGACGCGAGGTCAGTTCGGTTTCGCCGCGCAGCACGGTCAGACCACCATAGTAGAATTCGCCGGTGCTGCTTTCCTCGGTCGTCCCCAGGCTGGGCGCCGACCAGTGGGCGTAGACGACATAATTATACGCGCCGCTGACGAAGCGCAGCGTCTGGTCCTCGGCACGCGCATAGAGGGTGCGGTGATAGAAGACGCGGTTGCCCGGCGCATCGGCGACGATGCTGAGTTCAGTCCTCGCCTTCGTGCCATAACGATAGACGAGTGCATCGCCCTGCTGTGTCACCGTCAGCTGCTTGGCGCCGAAACTGCACGCGAAGACGGGTTCGGGCGTTGCCGCGAGCGCCAGCGCGAGCAGGATACTCACGGATAGCTGACCGTCTTCGGCACTTCGGGGATCGGGATAAACTCCTCGTTGTCGCCGGGAACGAGCGGGAATTTGCGTTCTTTCCAGTCGTGCTTCGCCTGATTGATGCGATCGCGGCTGGAACTCACGAAATTCCACCAGACGTGGCGCGGCGTCTTGAACGCCTCGCCGCCGAGCAGCATCACGCGCGCGTCGGTCGTGGCGCGCAGCGTCATCGCCTGCCCCGGCTTCAATATATAGAGGCTGTAACGGTCGAGCGCCTCGCCATCGAGACTGGCGTCGCCGAGCGCTACCAGCACCGCGCGCTCATCGGCTTCGGCCTCGATCGGGATCGACGCGCCGGCGTTCATCAATATGTCGGCATAGATGGTCGCGGCATGCTGCGTGATCGGCGACGTCGCCCCCCACAGGCTGCCCATAATCACGCGCGCCGATACACCCCCATCCTCGATCAACGGCAGGTCGTCCTTCGCGACATGTTCGAACGCCGCATCGATCTCTTCCTTGCCATCGGGCAGCGCGAGCCAGGTCTGCATTCCCGAAATGCCCGATCCGGTCGCGCGCTCTGCGGCGGGGGTGCGCTCCGAATGGACGATGCCGCTGCCCGCGGTCATCAGATTGCACGCCCCCGGTCGGATCGTCGCGAGGGTGCCAAGGCTGTCGCGATGGTCGATCGCGCCTTCGAACAGATAGGTGACCGTCGCGAGATTGATATGCGGGTGCGGACGCACGTCCATGCCGCGCCCGATGTCGAAATGCGCAGGACCGAACTGGTCGACGAAGATGAACGGGCCGACCATCGTCCGCGCCTTGTTCGGCAGCGTCCGGCGCACTTCGAAAGCGCCGAGATCATGGGTCGAGGGGGTGATGATGTCCATGGTCAGTCCAGTCTTTCCAGCGCTTTGCGCGTCTTTTCACTTTCGACATTGCCGGTGTTGAGCGTCGAATTGGGTTCGAGCAGCAGCACCTGACATTCGCCGTCCAGCGCCTCGGGGCAATGTTCGGTGCCGTGCGGTACGATGATGAATTCGCCGGGTTCGACGACCACGTCGCCGGTGCGCAGCCCCATCCTCATCCGCCCCGCGACGACGAGGAACAATTCATCCTCATGATCATGATGATGCCAGTCGAACTTGCCGTCGAACTTCACCAGCTTGACCTGGAAATTGTTGATGTCGCCCGCGACGCGGGGGTTCCAGTGATCGTGGAAGGTCGCGAAGGCGGCGGCGAGGTTGACCTTGTCCGGCATCGTCATTCTCCCGGTGCGGTCGCCTTGATCGCGAGCGCGTGGACGCGCTGCCCCGGCAGGTCGCCGAGCGCCTTGTTCACCGCGCGTTGCCGCGCGACACGGTTCAGGTCGGCAAAGCCCGCCCATTCGATCGTCAGGCTGAAGTGCGATTCGCCGCTGCCGTCGTCGCCGGCGTGGCCATGATGGCTGGCGCTGTCGTTGTTCAGGGTGAAGTTTGCGTCGGGAAAGGCTGCACGAAGCAGGCTTTCCATTTCTTGCTGTGCGGGACCTTTGTTGCTCATGGGGTTGACCATAAGCGCTTCGTCGCCAAATTATAAGGCCTCCCCGAAGTCAGATTCCCCGATTCCGAAAGCCTGTTTTGCCGTCTCCGTCCCGCCCCTCCCGTTTTCACGGCCGCGTTCCCCGTGAGGAATCCTGCGCTGCGCCCGGATGCCGCGAGCCGGGCGAATTTCGCGCGCCGATGTCGTGGACGCGATCGCCCGACGGGCCGCCGCAATATCGCTGGCTCTGCCTCGACCATGTGCGCGAATTCAACGCGGGTTACAATTTCTTCGAAGGCATGAGCGCCGACCAGATCATCGAAGCGCAGTCGCCGACCGCGGGCTGGGAAACCGAAAGCCGTACGTTCCGCGCCGCAGGCAGCGCCGACCTGCCGCCGCGCTGGGCCGATTTCAGGGATCCGATCGACGCGCTCGGCGCCCGGTTCCGCCAGCGGATGGACGAAGCGCGGCGCGAAGCGGCAAACCCCGGCCTGTCGCGCGAGGAACATGCCGCGATGCAATTGCTCGCCCTGCCCGCCGATGCCGACCGCGCGGCGCTGCGGCGGCGTTACAGCGAGCTCGTTCGGCGCTATCATCCCGACCGCAACGGCGGCGACCGCAGTTTCGAGTCGCGGCTGGGCGAAGTCGTCGCGGCGTACCAGCTGCTCCGCAAGACAAAGTCGTTCGCATAGGGAGACGTGCGATGACCGACCTGAACGAGACAAGAATCGACGTGGTCCGCCGCCACATGGCGCTGGAAATTACGCACGACTGGGACGGCGTGATCGCGACCTTTGACCATCCGCGATATGAATTGCTGGGTCCGGGAACGGTCTTCGATGGCGAGACCGCAGTGCGATCCTATTTTGCCGCGTCGCGCGAACCCTTTCCGGATCAGGCGAACGAAGTCATTGCGATCGCCGCCGACACAGCGACCGACACGGTGCTGGTCGAATTCTGGCTCACTGGCACACATCTCGGCCCGCTGAAGCTTGGACCGCGCACGATCGAGCCTACCGGCAAGGCGTTCCGCATTCGTATGGCCGCCAGTTTCGAATTTGCGCCCGGCAGCGACAAGATCGTCTGCGAACGGCCCTATTACGACCAGTCGGCCGTGATGAAGGCGCTCGGCCTGCTCTGAAAAGGCGTTGCAAGCCGCAACCCATGGCGATACCGCGACGGCGAAGCGCCGGGGAACCGGCGACTCTCCCCTTATCGTTTCGCTGGACCTTGTGACATGACCGATATCCCGAACAGCCTTCCCGACCATCACGGATCGACGCTCCTTTCGGCGCCCGATGTCGAGATCGATGCGCGCGAGGTGTTCGGGGTCAACATCGACATGAAGGTTCCCGCGTTCAGCGAAGCCGACGAACGCGTTCCCGACCTCGATCCCGCCTATGTCTTTGACGGCGACACGACGCTCGCGATCCTCGCGGGCTTCAAATATAATCGCCGCGTGATGGTGCAGGGCTATCATGGCACCGGCAAATCGACGCATATCGAACAGGTTGCGGCGCGCCTCAAATGGCCGTGCATCCGCGTCAATCTCGACGCGCATATCAGCCGCATCGACCTGGTCGGCCGCGACGCGATCGTTCTGCGTGACGGCCAGCAGGTCACCGAATTTCGCGAAGGGCTGCTCCCCTGGGCGCTGCAAACCCCGACCGCGCTCGTCTTCGACGAATATGACGCCGGCCGCCCCGACGTGATGTTCGTGATCCAGCGCGTGCTGGAGACCGAGGGCAAGCTGACCCTGCTCGACCAGAACCGGGTGATCCGCCCGAACCCCTATTTCCGCCTGTTTTCGACCGCCAACACCGTCGGGCTCGGCGATACGAGCGGTCTCTATCACGGCACGCAGCAGATCAACCAGGGCCAGATGGACCGCTGGAACATCGTCGTCACGCTGAACTATCTGCCCGCCGCGACTGAAAGCGCGATCATTCTTGCGAAGGTGCCGGACACCAACGACACGACCGTCGCCAATATGGTCAAGGTCGCCGACCTGACGCGTCAGGGCTTTATCAACGGGGATATCTCGACCGTAATGTCGCCGCGCACGGTGATCAGCTGGGCGCAGAATACCGCGATATTCAACAATATCGGCTTCGCTTTCCGCCTGACCTTCCTCAACAAATGCGACGAGGCCGAGCGGATGATCGTCGCCGAATATTATCAGCGCGTGTTCGGCGAAGACCTGCCCGAAAGCGTGGTCGGAAAGTGATGTCGATGCGCCGCCTGCCGGTGGCGTGCGCGGCATTGGCCCTGTCGGGTTGCAGCATCGCGGCGGTCGATTATGGCCCGGTCCGCCACGCCGACTATGTCGCCGACCCGCGCTGCGCCGCGCAGCCGGGCGCAACGGTGGACGGCGAAGCGATGCCCTATTTCTTCGCGACGAGCCGCCTGCCCGATTGCCGCACCGACGACATCGTCCTGCTCCGCCATCGCGGCGACAAGATTCGCTATGGCCATTTTGCTGCCCCGCGCGAAATCGAAGTCGGCAAGAAGAAGAAGCTGCGCACCCCGATGGCGTTTCAGGAATCGGGCGACTGGTGGAAAGCCTTGCAGGCCGAAACCGACAAAAGACAGGGCCGCGTCCTGCTCTACGTCCATGGCTATCGCGAGACGTTCGAGACGACTTCGAAGGATGCGGCGCAGATCGCGCGGATGACGGGCTTTACCGGGCCGGTGATCGAATATAGCTGGCCGTCTCAGGGCGAAGTGCTGAGCTATGCCGTCGACGAAACCAACATGTATCACGACGTCCGCAATTTCCGCGATTTCCTGAAAACACTTGCGGAACGGCCATGGGTCAAGGAAATCGTCGTCGTGTCGCACTCGCTGGGCGCGCGGCTGGTGATCCCCGCCATCGCCTATGTCGACCGCACGTCGAGTAGTGCCGACAGCAGCAATATTTCCAATGTGATCCTCGCTTCGCCCGATATCGATCGTGAAACCTTCGAGCGCGATATCGAGGAGGAAGTGCTGTCGGCGCGGCGCGTCGCGAACAATCGGCGGATCACCGTTTATGTGTCGCACGCCGACAAGGCGCTCGCGGCATCGCGCGCGCTGCACGGCTACCCGCGCCTTGGTTCGCCCTATTGCTTCAACCCCTTCGAGGCCGCGGATCTTAAGGCCAAGGGACTGCCGGTCCGCTGCTATGCCACCGCGGTTTCGGGGTTGACTATAGTCGACACCACCGATGTTTCGCGGACGACCACGGGCCATAGCAATTTCCTGCGCAGCGCGGTCGCGTGCCGCGATTTCGTCGATGTCGTCGCGGGCAAGCGGACACGGCCCGAGCGCACGGCGACGCAGCTCGCGCATGTCTTCAGGCTGCTCCCCGATCCGGCCGACCCGAAGCCCGACGATGCGGCGATTTGCAACCGCATTCCCGAAGTGCCAGCGCCCTAAAAGCCGCACATGATCGCAAAGTTGGTGAGCCAGACGACCGGCCCCTCGCCCGTCCACAGCCACAGTCCGCCGGCCGCGATCAGACCGAACAGCGCCAGCGCGATCCCGTCCTGCCGCGCAAGCCTCATGCCGGCTGCAGCCGTTTGACGGGCGCGTCGCCGATCGGCAGGTGGACGAGCCCCGCGAACAGCCCGAGCGCGATCGAGAAGCCCCACGCGATATTATAGCTGCCGGTCGCGTCGAATATCAGGCCGGCCGTATAGGCGCCGAAGAAGCTGCCGAGCTGGTGGCTCAGGAACACGATGCCATAGAGCATCGAGAGATGACGGATGCCGAAGATGCGCCCGACGATCCCGCTGGTCAGCGGCACCGTGCCCAACCATAAAAAGCCCATCGCGCCGGCAAAGACGAGCGCGCTCGCGTGACTCAATGGCAGGAACAGGAAAAGCGCGATGACCGCCGAGCGCGCGGTGTAGAGCGCAGAGAGTATATATTTCTGCCGCAGGAAATCGCCCGCACGTCCGAACACATATGAGCCAAGAATATTGAACAGCCCGACGAGCGCAAGCACCTGTGCCCCGATTTCGATGCCGAGGCCCTTGTCGTCGAGATAGGCCGGAAGATGCGTCGCGATGAAGGCGATGTGAAAGCCGCAGACGAAAAATCCCGCGTTCAGCAGCCAATAGCCGCGATGCACGGCCGCTTCGTGCAAGGCTTCGCGCGCCGTCTGTTCTTCGATCGCGAGCGTCCCGGGCGTATCGGTGCGCCCCGAGACACCGATGGCGAGCAGCCCGCACAGCGCGACGAGGCCAGCCATGATCCACAGCGTGTGATGATAGCCGATATCGCCGAGCAGCATCGACGCCAGCGGCACGACGAGGAACTGGCCGAGCGAGCCGCCTGCGGTGACGATCCCGAACGCGCTGCTGCGCTTTTCGGGGCTGACGACGCGGCCAACCGCGCCGAGCACGACGACGAAGGTCGTTGCCGACTGCGCCATGCCGATCAGCAGGCCAAAGCTGATATGCAACCCGATCGCATCGGTCGCAAACGCCGCGCCGATCAATCCGAGCGCATAGAGCAGCGCGCCGCCGAGCACGACGCGCCCTGCGCCATGCTTGTCGGCAAGCGCCCCGACGAAAGGCTGGACGAGGCCGAAGAGCAGGTTCTGGAGCGCCATCGCGAGGCCGAAGTCCGAGCGGCTGATGCCGATATCGACGCTCATCTGCGGCAAGAACAGGCCGAACGACTGGCGCACGCCCATCGCCAGCGTGACGATGAACGCTGCGCAGGCGATGACGACCCACGGCTTTTTCATGGGAGATATGATGGGGGAGGACATATGCGGCGGATGCTCTTCCGGCTGCGAGAGGTCAAGCGAGCTTCGCTATCGCGCCATTCATCCCCTCTTTCGTCACCCGGATCACGTCCGGGGCGACGATTGAAAAGGGCCGCGCGACACTCTATCCTTCAACGGCAAAAGCTGGTTAGAGCCGACTCGAAATGTCTTCCCAATCTCCCCTCGACGATTTCAAGGCCGCGCTGTCGAGCGTCGCGCGCGCGGTGACCCGCGATGCCGAGGTCGAGGTGGGTTTCACCGCGGACGCGCCAGCGCAGATCGGCAAGGCGATCAAGGTGCCGACCCCGTCGCGCACCCTGCCCGCCGATCAGGTCGCCGAAGCGCGCGGCTTTGCCGACAGCTATGCGCTGCGCATGAAGCATCACAGCGAGAAATTGCACGCCGCCGCGCGTCCGGCCGAACCGCTCGCCGCCGCCGCGTTCGACGCGATGGAGCGCGCGCGGATCGAGGCGCTCGGCGCGCGGCACATGGACGGGATGCGCAGCAACCTGTCCGCCAGCCTTGCGATGCGGATGCGCAGCGATCCGATCAGCCGCGCGCAAGGCCGCGAGGATGTGCCGATTTCGAGCGCGCTCGAGCTGATGCTGCGCGAGGCGCTGACCGGCGAGCAGGCGCCGCAGGGCACCGAGACGGGCCTGTCGCTGGTACGCGAATGGATCAACAATGAGGCGGGCGGCGATTTGACCGCGCTGTCGATGTTGCTCGACGATCAGACCGCCTTTGCCGAAACCGCGAAGCTGGCGCTGCGACACCTCGACCTGATCCAGAGCGACGAGCCGATGGAAGAAGGCGCCGAGGACGGCGGCGAGGAAGACGAATCCGAGGCCGATGAAAGCCAGGAAGAACAGGATAGCGAGGACGGCGGCGCCGGCGAATCGCAGGTCGATGCGCGCGCCGAAATGGCAGGCGACCAGGCTGACGACGGCGACAGCGACCCCGATGCGCAGGAAATGGAGGCCGACGGCGAACCCGAAATGGGCGGCGAAGGCGACGAGGGCATGTTGCCCGTGCGCCCCAACCGCCTGCCGAGCGACATCCCCGATTTCAACTATCTGCGCTTCACCGAAAAGCATGATGAGATCATCCTCGCGACCGAGCTGTGCGATGCCGACGAGCTGACGCGGCTGCGCGCCTATCTCGACACGCAGATGCAGCATCTGCAGGGCGCGGTGACCAAGCTCGCCAACCGCCTCCAGCGCCGCCTGATGGCGCAGCAGAATCGCGCGTGGGATTTCGATCAGGAAGAAGGCCAGCTCGACGCTGCACGGCTTGCGCGCGTTATCGTGTCGCCTGGCCAGTCGCTGTCGTACAAGATCGAGCGCGATACCGATTTCCGCGACACCGTCGTGACCTTGCTGATCGACAATAGCGGGTCGATGCGCGGGCGGCCGATCAGCATCGCCGCGATCAGCGCCGACATCCTTGCGCGCACGCTCGAGCGCTGCGGCGTGAAGACCGAGATCCTGGGTTTCACGACGCGGACGTGGAAGGGCGGACAGAGCCGCGAGGACTGGCTAGCCGCCGGCCGCCCCGCGCATCCCGGTCGTCTTAACGACCTGCGCCACATCATCTACAAGCCCGCGGACGAACCCTATCGCCGCGCGCGCAAGTCGCTCGGGCTGATGATGCGCGAAGGGCTGCTGAAAGAAAATATCGACGGCGAGGCGCTGACATGGGCGCACAGCCGCATCATCGGCCGTCCCGAGGAACGCAAGATATTGATGGTGATCTCCGACGGCGCGCCGGTCGACGACAGCACGCTATCGGTCAATCACGGCGCCTATCTGGACCAGCATCTGCGTCAGGTGATCGACTGGATCGAGAATCGCTCGCCCGTCGAACTGTGCGCGATCGGCATCGGGCACGATGTCACGCGCTATTATAGCCGCGCGGTGACGATCATGGACGCCGAACAATTGGGTGGCACAATGGTCGAACAGCTCGCGGGATTGTTCGACATCGACTGATCCTGAAGCGGTCGGGGTGACAAGCCCTTTGCCCCTCGTTACAAACCCTTCCCGGTGCAGCAGGGACTCGCGGCCTGACGACGAGAGCCGTTGCACCGACATTATGCTGAGGGGTCGCCGGCATGACTTGGGGCCGCACCGATGGGGTGCGTGGCTGAGGGGGCGACTACGCATGAAAAAAGCATCCGACCTGTTCATCGAATGTCTGGAAGAAGAAGGCGTCGAATATATTTTCGGCGTTCCGGGCGAAGAGAATCTGGATTTCCTCGACAGCCTGTCGCGCTCGACCAAGATCAAGCTGATCCTGACGCGGCACGAACAGGGCGCGGGCTTCATGGCAGCGACCTATGGTCGTCATACCGGCAAGACCGGGGTGTGCCTTGCGACATTGGGGCCCGGCGCGACCAATTTCGTCACCGCGGCCGCCTATGCGCAGCTGGGCGGGATGCCGATGATGATGATCACGGGTCAGAAACCGATCAAGAAATCGAAGCAGGGCCGCTTCCAGATCCTCGACGTCGTCGCGATGATGGGACCGATCACCAAATTCACGCACCAGATGGCCTCGTCGGACAATATTCCGAGCCGCGTGCGCGAAGCCTTTCGCCTTGCCGAGGAGGAAAAGCCCGGCGCGGTGCATATCGAGCTGCCCGAGGATATCGCCGACGAGCATACCGACAGCCTGCCGCTGAAGCGCAGCCATGTCCGCCGGCCGACCGCCGATGTGAAATCGATCCGCGAGGCGGTGAAGGCGCTCGAGGAAGCGACCTCGCCCGTCCTCGTCATCGGCGCGGGCGCGAACCGCACGATGACCGGCCGCATGCTGCTGCAGTTCATCGAAAAGACCGGAATCCCCTTTCTGACCACACAGCTCGGCAAGGGCGTGATCGACGAACGCCATCCGAAATTCCTCGGCTGCGCAGCGCTGTCGTCGGGCGATTTCGTCCACCGCGCGGTCGAAGCATCGGACTGCATCGTCAACCTTGGCCATGACGTGATCGAGAAGCCGCCCTTCTTCATGCAGCGCGGCGGCCCGACCGTGATCCATGTGTCGAGCAAGACCGCCGAAGTCGATCCGGTCTATTTCCCCGATATCGAGGTGATCGGCGACATCGCCAATGCCGTTTGGCAGATAAAAGAGGACATCGTCCCGAACGGGAGCTGGAAGTTCGACCATCTGCTCGCCTATCGCAAGGGCGAGGTCGACCATACCGCGCCGCTGGCCAAGGACGCGCGCTTCCCGATTTTCCCGCCGCATCTGGTTCAGTCGGTCCGCGATGCGATGCCCGACGACGGGATCATCTGCCTCGACAATGGCGTCTATAAAATCTGGTTCGCGCGCGGTTATACGGCTTATCGCCCGAACACTGTGCTGCTCGACAATGCGCTCGCGACGATGGGCGCGGGGCTGCCCAGCGCGATGATGTCGGCGATGGTGTATCCGGGGCGCAAGGTCATGGCGATCTGCGGCGACGGCGGTTTCATGATGAACAGCCAGGAGATGGAGACCGCGGTTCGCCTCGGGCTCAACATCACCGTGCTGATTCTCAACGACAACAGCTATGGCATGATCCGCTGGAAACAGGCGAACATGGGCTTCAAGGATTGGGGGCTGACCTATGGCAATCCCGATTTCGTCAAATATGCCGAGGCCTATGGCGCGCATGGACATCGCGTCGAGAGCGCGGCGCATCTGAAGGAATTGCTGGCCCACACGCGTGATACGCCCGGCGTGCATCTGATCGACTGCCCGGTCGATTATTCGGAGAATGACCAGATTTTGAATAACGATATCAAGCGGCTGTCGAAGGAGCTGTAATCTTTGAAATCTCTACCCCGGCGAAAGCCGGGGTCCTATATCCCGCACTGGGTCCCGGCTTTCGCCGGGATACGGAGACCGGCCGCATGAAACTCAAAGACGTCTATCCGCTCTATCTCAACAACAAGGCGGTTCAGCCGAACACCGATCTCGAGGTGATCGACAAGTTCACCGGCGAGGTCGCGTTTCGCACCGCGCTCGCGACACCCGACGTCATCGACGAGGCGATCGCGGGCGCGGTGCGGGCGGCCGAGCCGATGGCGCGGCTCGCGAGTTTCGAGAAGCGCGACGTGCTCACCCATTGCGTCGGGCGGTTTCAGGAGCGGTTCGACGAACTCGCTTATGCCTTGTGCGTCGAGGCGGGCAAGCCGATTGCCGACAGCGAGGGCGAAGTCACCCGCCTGATCGACACCTTCCGCATCGCCGCCGAGGAAGCGACGCGCAATTATGGCGAGGTCCAGCCGCTCGATATTTCGGCGCGGGCAAAGGGCTATATGGGGATGTGGAAGCGCGTGCCGATCGGGCCGTGCAGCTTCATCTCGCCGTTCAATTTCCCGCTCAACCTCGCCGCGCACAAGATCGCACCGGCCATCGCAATCGGCTGTCCTTTCGTGATGAAACCCGCGTCGATGACGCCGCTGGGCGCTATCATCATGGGCGAGGTGCTCGCCGAGTGCGATATCCTGCCCGAGGGCGCGTTCAGCATCCTGCCCGCGAGCCGCGCGGGCGCCGACCTGTTTACCACCGATGAGCGGCTGAAATTGCTGTCCTTCACCGGCTCGCCTGGCGTCGGCTGGGATCTGAAGGGCAAGGCGGGCAAGAAGAAGGTCGTGCTTGAGCTGGGCGGTAATGCCGCGGTGGTCGTCGACAAGGACGCGGACCTCGACCATGCGCTCGCGCGCATCATCTTCGGCGGCTATTATCAGTCGGGGCAGAGCTGCATCCATGTCCAGCGCGTGATCATCCACGAGGATATCTACGACAAATTCCGCGACATGCTGACCGCGAAGGTCAAGACGCTGAAATCGGGCGATCCGAAGCTGCGCGACACCTTCATCGGCCCGATGATTTCGGTCAAGGAAGCGCAGCGACTGAAAGGCTGGATCGACGATGCGGTCGCCGCGGGCGCGACCTTGCTCGCGGGCGGCGGCTGCGAGGGCAATATGATGGAAGCCGCGCTGCTGGAAAATGTACCCGCGGGCAGCGATGTCGTCGTCGAGGAAGCGTTCGGGCCCGTCGTGGTGCTGTCGAAGTTCGCCAAATGGGACGATGCGCTGGCCGAGGTCAACGACAGCAAGTTCGGCCTGCAGGCGGGGCTGTTCACCAGCGACATCCAGAAGGTGCTCGAAGCGTGGGATCATCTCGACGTCGGTGGCATCGTCGTCAATGACGTGTCCTCCTACCGCGTCGACAACATGCCCTATGGCGGGGTGAAGGACAGCGGGCTCGGCCGCGAAGGCGTACGCTTTGCGATCGAAGATATGAGCGAAATCCGTAATTTGGTGATCCGGCGGACCTGATCCTCCCTGTGCCGCAGGCATGGGGAGGGGGCAGCGCGAGGCACTGACGGAGGGGCTGTCGCGCCGCTGTTCCCGCCCCTCCACCACCGCCTGCGGCGGCGTCCCCCCCTTCCCGTCGCTTCGCGACAGGGCGGATATGAATGCCCAACGTCACCAAACCGCCTTCAAACCGTCGTCAAACCGACGCGGCTTTGAATCGCACAGTGTAACAAATCTCCTGTCTAGGCCGTGGGCAGCCCAAAGCTGCTTACGGAGTGTGACATGGCATCGATTTCGACCCTGCCCATCCCCGCCCGCTTTCCCGATCCCTTCGCCACCGATCCGCATGTTCCCGAACGGTTGATCGGCGAGCGGCGGAGCTATCGCACGGTGTGGGTCAGTGACATCCATTTGGGTACGCGCGGGTGCAACGCCGCAATGCTGATCGATTTCTTCGACCATGTCGATTGCGAGACGCTTTACCTCGTCGGCGACATCATCGACGGCTGGCGGCTCAAGAAGCGGCATTTCTGGCCGCCCGAGCATAATGACGTCGTCTGGCGGGTGCTCAAGCGCGCGAAGCGTGGCACGCGCGTCGTCTATGTCCCCGGCAACCATGACGAGATGTGCAAGCCGTTCGACGGCTTCGATTTTGGCGGGGTCGAGATCCGCCGCGAAGCGATCCACGAGACCGCCGACGGCCGCCGGCTGCTGGTCGTCCATGGCGACGAGTTCGACGCGGTGATGCTCGCGCACCGCTGGCTCGCCTTCGTCGGCGACGCCGCCTACACCGCGCTGATGAAGTGCAATGTGGTCGTGAACCGCATCCGCAGCGCCTTCGGCCTCCCCTATTGGTCGCTGTCGATGGTCGCCAAGCACAAGGTGAAAAACGCCGTCCAGTTCATCGGGCGTTACGAGGAAGTCGTCGCGCATGCCGCGCGCTCGCGCGGGGTCGATGGTGTCGTGTGCGGCCATATCCACAGCGCCGAAATGCGCGAGATCGAGGGCACCGAATATTACAACGACGGCGACTGGGTCGAAGGCTGCACCGCGCTGGTCGAACATCATGACGGCACGATGGAAATACTTCACTGGGCCGAAGAGGTCGCGGCGCGTTCGGTCCCCGCGACGCTCCGACTCCCTGCTCCGGCGCGTGCCGCATGAGGATCCTCATCGTCAGCGACGCGTGGGAGCCGCAGGTCAACGGCGTCGTCCGCACGCTGCAGGCGACGATCGCCGAGCTGCACGCCGCGGGACATGTGGTCGGGATGGTGTCGCCCGACCTGTTTCGGTCGGTGCCGTGCCCCTCCTATCCCGAAATCCGCCTTGCCTTCGCCGGCTGGCGCACGGTCGGGCGACATATCCGCGCCTTTGGACCGCAGGCGATCCATATTTCGACCGAGGGTCCGCTGGGTATCGCGGCGCGGCGCTGGTGCATCCGCAACAATTTCCCTTTCACCACCGCGTACCACACACGCTTTCCCGAATATGTCGCGGCGCGGCTGCCCGTTTCGCCCGCGTTCGTCTGGCGCTTCATCCGCTGGTTCCACCGCCCGGCGCGGCACATCATGGTCGCGACGCGCAGCCTTGCCCGCGAACTGGCCGAACAGGGCCTGCCGCAGACGATGATGTGGGAGCGCGGCGTCGATCATGACCTGTTCCGCCCGGACCGCGCACCGCTGCCGGCGTATGCGGGGCTCGCGCGGCCGATCCAGCTTTATGTCGGCCGCGTCGCCGTCGAGAAGAATATCGGCGCCTTCCTCGCTTGCGACCGACCGGGGACAAAAGTCGTCGTCGGCGATGGCCCCGCGCTCGCCGAACTCAAGGCGCAGCACCCGGGCACGCTCTTCCTCGGCAAGCTGGGCGGCGAAACGCTCGCCTCGGCCTATTCAGGCGCCGACGTCTTCGTCTTCCCCAGCCGCACCGACACCTTTGGCCTGGTGGTCATCGAGGCGCTGAGCTGCGGCACGCCGGTTGCCGCCTATCCGGTACCGGGGCCCGGCGACATCGTGACCGACGGCGCGGGCGCGCTCGATGAGGATATCGGCCGGGCGATCGACACGGCGCTGACATGCGATCGCGCCAAGGCAGAAGCGCTGGGCGCGCGGTACAGCTGGGCCAGCTGCACCGCGCAATTCGCAAGGGCGCTGACGTTCGTGGACCCGATAAATAGGGACAGTCCCTATTTAATTGAGTCGATGAACCGGCCGATATCGGCTGTGTCGATTAAATAGGGACTGTCCCTATTTAATCAGAAGGTCTTGCGCCACTCCAGTTCGATATAGCGGCCCAGGGGATCGATATAACCGGGCTGGTAATTGAGCGGCACAATGCCGTTGCCGTCGGTAATCTTGCGCTGGGCGTCGAAGACATTGTCGACCGACAGGCGCAGGCGCGAACCCTTCAGGAAGGGCAGCTTTTCGGTCAGCTTCGCCTTCTGGTTCAGGTCGACGAAGAAGCGCAGGTTGAAGGTCGCAAGGTCGCCGAATTTCAGGTCGCCAGCGCTGCCGCCGGTCACCGTGCTGCCGCTGTCATATTTGGCGCTGAGCCGGACGCCCATGCCCTTGTTGAACAGCCCGCCGTCGAGTTCGAACAGATGCCGGTTGCTGCCGCCGCCATTGCCGGTCGCCGACCCGTTCAAAAGGTCGAGTTCGGGCACGCCGGGACGGATCAGCACTTTGTCGGTCAGCTTGATCGTATGATAGAGCGACACCTGCCAGCGCCCGCCCTGCGGACCGCCGAACATGCCGCCGGGGCCGCCACCGCCGCGACCGCCCATGCGGGGCCCACCACCGCCGCCGCGCTGACGGCCCGCACCGTCGCCCCGTCCGCCACCCTCGCGGGCGCCGGCACCTTCGGGACGTCCGCCACCGGGACCCCCCGCGCCGGGGCCACGCTGCTCCTGCTGACCAAAGCTCTTGCCGAAGTTGAGGCCCCAGCGGATCTGCGAATTTTCGGCGCGATCGAAATTGACCGGGCGCTGGTCGAGCGCGAGCAGCACGCCGTTCGCATCGCGGATCACGCGATCGGGAAAGGCCGCCTCGATTTCGGGGGTGAGCAGCGGCAGGCTGTTCGTCGTATCATAGCTTTTGTTGCTGTTGTAATTGACCGAGAGGTTCAGCCCCTCGATCATCGGCGGCGACCAGTTGAGCCCAAGCTTGAGATCGCGGCGCTGTTCGGCGAGCAGGAAGGGATTGCCCCCCGTCGTCGTCGTGATCTGGACGGTCTGCCCGGTCCTGAAATCATAATAGGTCACGCCATCGGTCGTCAGCGGCGCAGCGCCGAGTTGCTGGATACCGGGCGCCGCCTCATCCTGGTTGAAGCTCGCGATCAGCGACAGATTGTCGGTGACACCCCAGTTGAGATTCGCGCCCCAGCTCTTGAGCGCTGCGAAATCGCTCGGATTCTGGACCTGACCGCTCAGCGTCAACGACACACGGCCGATATTGCCGACCTCATATTCGGGGTCGAGCAATGGCACGGTCAGCGATCCGAACACCCCCGGCAGATCGCGCGCAAGGTCTGTGTTCGTGATGCCGTTGGCATTGTCCGACTGGCTGTCGAAGCGCAGGCCCGAATAGCTGCCCGTCATCGACAAGCGGATCGGTCCCGCCCAGCCTTCGGTCACCGTACCCGACAGGTTGGCGTTGCCGCCGAAGCTCTGCTGGCTGCTTTCGAACCGGTCGCGCACGCCGCTGTTGCGGTCGGTAAAGGTCAGTTGATCGGCGTCCGCATAATTGCCCGAGACCGACCAGCGCCAGTCGCCGAGCATGCCGTTCACGCTCGCCGTGGTGCTGAGATTGCGGCTACGGCTGTCGCGTTCGAGCGGATCGGTGGCGTCGCCGTTACGGGGCCCGAGCCATGACAGGCTGTCGGTCTGGTCAAAGCGCACGTTGATCGAAGCGTCGGTCAGCTTGTTCAGGCTGCGTTGGATCGTCGCGTCGACCGAATATTCGTCGGACGCGCCGAGCAGGCTGCGTGCGGGGGCCTCGGCCGCCTGCGCTGGGTCATCGTAAACAAGGTTCCGCTCGCTTTCGAGCAGCATCGTCTTGTGGTCCCAGCCGGCATTGACGTTGAGACGTCCATTTTTGCCGATCATCAGGAAACTTGGCTGGATTTCGCTCTGGAACCGGCCGCCCTGCGTCGGAATACCGCCTTCGGCCTCGACCGCGACCTGGCGGAAGTTGGGCTTGAGCACCATGTTGACGACGCGCTCATCGGCCGAATAGCCATATTGCAGCGCGACCTCTTCGGGGAAGACCTCGACCTTGGCGATCGCTTCGGGGGGCAGGTTGCGTACCTCGCCGAAACCGCCGATGCGGCGCCCGTTGACGAGGATGATCGGGCGGCCACCGCCGCGCCCGCGGCCCGAGCGCGTCTGCGGCGCGAGCGCGTCGAGCAGTTCGGAGACGTTCGACACGCCATAGCTTGCGATCGCCGCCTCATCGAGCTCGGTTTCGGCCTTGATGTCGGTCTCCAGCTGGCCCGCAAGACGCGGCGCGGTCACGACGATTTCTTCGCCGTCGATATCGTCATAAAGATCGCCGTCATCGGACGCCGTCGGCGCGGGTTCGGCCGGTTGGCCGACGTCCGCCGTCACGGCGACGCTCGCGGACGCCGCGTCGGTTTCCGCCATCGCGGGCCACGCGAGCGCCGCGCTGGCCGTCAGCAAGACCGCGCGCGCGGAAAGGGAGAGGCTGGATATATTCATCGGGGGAGATGCCTTCTATTTTTTGTCTTGGTTTTTCTTTGGCACGGCAGGGGTTAACCCGTCCTGACGTGCGTTTTGACCTGCGGTTCATTTATGTCGCCCAATTGTCGCAACAATGTGTCGAGGCCATGCCAGTTCGACGGGCGGGCCATATCGACCGCTGGACAGCAGGACCGACCTTCCTTATCGGCCACCCATGCCGACTCCCAACTCCTCCGCTCCGCCCAAAGCCGCTATTGGCGAATCCATCCTGATCGTCGATTTCGGCAGCCAGGTGACACAGCTCATCGCCCGCCGCGTCCGCGAGGCCGGTGTCTATAGCGAGATAGCGCCGTTCAACAGCGCCGCAGAGGCGTTCGAACGGATGCAGCCCAAAGGGGTGATCCTGTCGGGCGGCCCGGCCTCGGTCACCGACGAAGGCAGCCCCCGCGCACCGCAGGTCATCATCGACAGCGGATTGCCGATCCTGGCGATCTGCTACGGCCAGCAAACGCTCGCCGTCCAGCTCGGCGGCACCGTCGAAGGCGGCCACGCCGCCGAGTTCGGCCGCGCCGACGTCGAAATTCTAAAGGCGAGCCCGCTGTTCGACGGCTTCTGGGAGGTCGGCAGCAAATATCCGGTGTGGATGAGCCATGGCGACCGCGTCACCGAGGCGCCCGACGGGTTCGAGATCGTCGGCACTTCGCCCAACGCGCCGTTCGCGATCTGCGTCAACGAAGCGAAGCACTATTACACGACGATGTTTCACCCCGAGGTGGTTCACACCCCCGACGGGGCAAAGCTGCTGTCCAATTTCGTCCACAAGATCTGCGGACTTGCCGGCGACTGGACGATGGCCGAATTCCGCGCGAACAAGATCGCCGACATCCGCGCCCAGGTCGGCGACCAGCGCGTGCTTTGCGGCCTGTCGGGCGGCGTCGACAGCGCGGTTGCCGCGGTTCTGCTCCACGAAGCCATCGGCGAGCAACTCACCTGCGTGTTCGTCGATCATGGCCTCCTCCGCCTCAACGAACGCGAACAGGTCGAGCGTCTGTTCCGCGACCATTATAATATCCCGCTGGTCGTCGTCGACGCCGAGGAACGCTTCATGACGGGGCTGGCCGGCGTTTCCGATCCCGAAGCCAAGCGCAAATTCATCGGCAAGACCTTCATCGATGTCTTCGACGAAGAAGCCAAGAAACTGGGCGGCGCCGATTTCCTTGCGCAGGGTACTCTCTATCCCGACGTGATTGAATCGGTCAGCTTCACCGGCGGGCCGAGCGTGACGATCAAGAGTCACCACAATGTCGGCGGCTTGCCCGAACGCATGAAGATGGCGCTTGTCGAGCCGCTGCGCGAACTCTTCAAAGACGAAGTCCGCCTGCTCGGCAAGGAACTCGGCCTCCCCGACATCTTCGTCGGCCGCCATCCCTTTCCGGGACCCGGCCTCGCGATCCGCATTCCGGGCGAAGTAACCAAGGCAAGCTGCGACATATTGCGCAAGGCCGACGCCATCTATCTGGAGGAAATCCGCAACGCCGGCCTTTATGACGAGATCTGGCAGGCATTTGCGGTCCTCCTGCCCGTCCGCACCGTCGGCGTGATGGGCGACTACCGCACCTACGACCAGGTTTGTGCGCTGCGCGCGGTGACCTCGACCGACGGCATGACCGCCGACATCTATCCGTTCGACGCCAGCTTCCTCAGCCGCTGCGCGACGCGGATCATCAACGAGGTTCAGGGCATCAACCGCGTGGTGTACGACTATACGTCGAAACCGCCGGGGACGATCGAATGGGAGTGAAGCATCATGGGCAGCCCCGAACGCATTGAGACACAAGCCTCAGGCGGCTGCCAGTGCGGGGCGGTGCGGTATCATGTCACCGCGGTGCTCGACACGTCGCATATCTGCCATTGCCGTATGTGTCAGAAGGCGGCGGGCAATTTCTTTATCGCGCTGATCGGCGTGCCGCGCGATGCGATCACATGGACGCGCGGGACGCCAGCGATCTTCAACAGTTCGGACAAGGCGGCGCGCGGTTTCTGCCGCGACTGCGGGACGCCGCTCACTTATGACTATGCCGAAAGCAAGCATATCAACCTGACAACCGGGTCGTTCGACGATCCGTCAGCGTTTCCGCCGCGCGTCCAGTTCGGGCTCGAAGGCCAGCTATCGCTGTTCGAGGACCTGCCGATCGAGGCCGAAGGCACGACCGAAGAAACAATGGCCGCCTATGTCGGTGCGATCAAGGCGAGCAACCACCAGCATCCCGATCATGATACGGCGCGGTGGCCTGAATGAGCCGGCGTCCCTAATTTCCGCTAGCGCGCGGCCCTCCATCTGTTAGCCCTGTTGCCGGGCAGGGGAGCGCTGGAATATGGCGACGCAATCGATCGGAGGCCGGGCTGACGGAAGAAGGGTGACGTGGGTCGTCGTCCTGATCGCGCTGTCGGTGCTCCTCAACTATGTCGATCGTGGGGCGATCGGCGTCGCCGCGCCTTTGATGAAGGAAGAACTGGGGCTGTCGGCGACGGGCTTCGGCCTCGCCGTTTCGGCCTTCTTCTGGGTCTATGCCCCCGCCTGCCTGCTCGTCGGCTGGCTCTGCGACCGGTTTTGCGTCTACCGCGTCTTTGCACTGGGCGTCGCGATCTGGGCGATCAGCACCGCGCTCACCGGTTTTGCGGGCGGGCTGATATCGCTGATCGTCCTGCGGCTATTCCTTGGGCTGGGCGAGAGCATCGCTTTTCCGGGTAGCACCAAGATTTTTGCCGCCGAAGTCCCAGCCGAACGGCGCGGGATCGCCAATGCGACGGTGGCCGCCGCGATCGCGTTCGGCCCCGCGGTGGGCGTGCTGGCAGGCGGCGCGATTCTCGGCGAGTGGGGATGGCGGCCGGTCTTCTGGATTTTCGGTGCGGTGACTCTGCTATGGCTCATTCCCTGGCAGCTCGCGTCGGCATCGATGCGGGCACGCGGGCGCGCAGCAAACACCAGCGAGCGGGTTTCGATCCGCCGGCTGCTCCGCGTCCCGGCGCTATGGAAGATGGGCGTCGTCCATTTCCTGTCGAACTATGGCTTCTATTTCCTGCTCGCATGGTTGCCGCTCTATCTCGTCAACACGCGCGGCTATTCGATCGGCGCGATGACCGCGCTGACGACGCTGAGCTTTATGACGCAGGGGATCGTCGCGCTCGCGGGCGGCTGGCTATCCGACCGCGCGGTTGCGCGCGGCGCCGACGAAGGCGAAGTTCGCCGCTGGCTGATGATCGCGGGACAAATCGCCATCGGCGTCGCCACGGCGGGCATCGCGGTCGCCGATGGGTATGCGATGCTGGCGATATGGCTGGCGGTCGCGGGGTTCGGCGCCGGGCTGATCGCGACGAACATCTTTGCCGTCGGCCAGATTTTCGCGGGGCCCCGCGCGGCGGGCAGCTGGATGGGGGTACAGAACGCGCTAGGCAATATTTCGGGCATCGTCGGACCGATCGTCACCGGATTGATCGTCGATTATCTCGGCGGCTATGGTTATGCCTTTGCAACGGCCGCCGCGCTGTCCCTACTGGGAGCCTTGCTGTGGTGGAAGATGATCCCGCAAATCCGCACCCTCGACCTGTGATTCGGACGCTGGCGAAATCTTGTTAGCGCGATTAGAGCGCGGTGCGAAACGCCAGCGACGGAGCGATCCCATGACCCCTACTGCCACCATACTTCTGCTTGGATCGGGCGAACTCGGGCGCGAGTTCGTGATTTCGGCGAAGCGGCTGGGCTGCCGCGTGATCGCGTGCGACAGCTATGACGGCGCGCCCGCGATGCAGGTCGCCGACGCATATGAAGTCTTCTCGATGCTCGACGGCGACGCGTTGCGCGCGGCGATCGAGAAGCACCAGCCCGATCATATCGTTCCGGAGGTGGAGGCGATCCGTACCGAAATCCTTGCCGAGGTCGAGGCAGAGGGTTTCCATGTTGTGCCGTCGGCGCGTGCAGCGCAGCTGACGATGAACCGCGACGCGATCCGCGATCTCGCGGCCAGCGAACTCGGCCTCAAAACCTCGACCTTCGAATATGCCGAAACGCGCGAAGAGCTTCAGGCGGCCGCAACTCGCATCGGTTTTCCGCTGGTGGTCAAGCCCGTGATGTCGTCGTCGGGCAAAGGCCAGAGCACGGTCAAGGATACCGCCGAGATCGATGCGGCGTGGGATTATGCCGCCGCGGGCATGCGCGGCGACCGGCTGCGCGTGATTGCCGAGGCGTTCATCGATTTCGATTACGAGATCACGTTGCTCACCGTCCGCCACAAGGACGGCGTCAGCTTTTGTCCGCCGATCGGTCATCGCCAGGAACGCGGCGATTATCGCGAGAGCTGGCAGCCCGCCGCGATGTCCGATGCCGCGCTGAAGGCGGCGCAGGAGATGGCGACGAAGGTCGTCGATGCCCTCGGCGGTCACGGGATTTTTGGCGTCGAATATTTCGTGAAGGGCGACGAGGTGATCTTCTCCGAGCTGAGCCCGCGCCCGCACGACACCGGCATGGTCACCCTGATCTCGCAATCGCTGTCCGAATTCGACCTCCACGCGCGTGCAATCCTCGGCCTGTCGATCCCTGCGATCGCAGTGCCCGATGCCAGCGCGAGCGCGGTGCTGCTCGCCGACCGCGATGCGGTGGATTTTGCGATCACCGGCCTCGCGGAGGCGCTGGCTGCGCCGAACGCCGAAACATCTGTCGATGCGCGTATTTTCGGAAAACCGGTCACCCGCCCATATCGCCGCATGGGTGTCGCGCTCGCGCGGGTCGCGAGCGGCACCACGAGTGAGGCGCGCGAGGCAGCCGTTGCGGCCGCGGCGAAACTCGTCATCGACTATCGCTAGCCCGCACCTCCCCTGCTACATCCCCGCCATGTCTGACAAGAATCATCTCTATCTGGTCGATGGCTCCAGCTACATCTTCCGCGCCTATCACCGCCTGCCGCCGCTGACGAACCCGAAGGGCGTGCCCGTTGGTGCGGTCTATGGCTACACCACGATGCTGTGGAAGCTTGCGAAAGACCTGCACGACGCCGACGGACCGACGCATCTGGCGGTCATTCTTGACCATAGCAGCCAGTCTTTCCGCAACGCGATTTACGACCAGTATAAAGCCAACCGGCCCGAGCCGCCCGAGGATTTGCGCCCGCAATTCCCGTTGATCCGTGACGCGACCCGCGCCTTTTCGCTGCCGTGCATCGAGATGGAAGGTTTCGAAGCCGACGATCTGATCGCAAGCTATACCGAGGCGGCGGTCGCTGCGGGGTGGGACGTCACCATCGTCAGTAGCGACAAGGATCTGATGCAGCTGATCCGCGAGCCCGCAGAGGGGCCGCAGGTCGACATGCTCGATACGATGAAAAATGTCCGCCTCGGGCTGGAGGCGGTCGACGAGAAGTTCGGCGTCGGACCCGACCTCGTCGGCGACGTGCTCGCACTGATGGGCGACAGCGTCGATAATGTCCCCGGCGTGCGCGGGGTCGGGCCGAAGACCGCAACCAAGCTGATCGTCGAATATGGCGACCTCGAAAAAGCGCTGGCAGGCGCCGAGACGATGAAGGCGTCGAAGCTGCGCGACAATCTGATCGAACATGCGGATATGGCGCGGCTCTCGCGGATATTGGTCGAGCTGAAGCGCGACGTGCCGCTGATGGATGCGCTCGACGACCTCAAGCTAGGGTCCATCCCGCCGCTGCCGCTCAAAACCTTCCTCGACGAACATGGCTTCCGCTCGCTGTCGGCCAAACTCGATCTCGGCGCAACGCCGGGCGGCCCGCCGACCTTCCCGCGCGCCAATGCCGCGCCGGTTGCCACGCCCGCCGGGCCGTCGACACCGACGCTGCCCGCAATGCCGCCTATCGACCGGTCCGCCTATGAATGCGTGACCACCGTCGAAGCGCTCGACCGCTGGATCGCCGAAGCGCGCGCCGCGCATGTCGTCGGGGTCGATACCGAGACGGCGAGCCTCGACAGCGTCACCGGCCGCCTCGTCGGGGTCAGTATGGCGACCGCGCCCGGCCGCGCCTGCTATATCCCGCTCGGTCATGGCGGCACCGATATGTTCGCCGAAAAGCCCGAGCAGATCGCGATCGACGTCGCGATCGCGCGGCTCGGGGCGCTGTTCGCCGACGACGCGGTGCTGAAGGTCGGGCATAACCTCAAATATGACATCGGCGTGCTCGCGCAGCATGGCGTGACCGTCGCGCCCTATGACGACACGCTGGTGATGAGCTTCGCGCTCGACGCCGGAAAGCATCAGCACGGCCTCGACGAGCTCGCCAAGCTCCACCTCGATCACACCTGCCTGACCTTCAAGGACATGTGCGGGACGGGCAAATCGCAGATCAGCTTTGCCGAAGTGCAACTCGACCGCGCGACCGAATATGCCGCCGAGGATGCCGACGTCGCGCTGCGGCTGTGGAAGCTGTTGAAGCTGCGCCTTCCGGTCGAGGGCGGAACGCGCGTCTATGAAATGGTCGACCGTCCGCTCGCCTCGATCGTCGAGGGGATGGAACGCGCCGGCATCATGGTGAACCGCGATTATCTGGCGAAGCTGTCGGGCGAATTCGCGACCGAAATGCTGCGCATCGAGGGCGAAATCCACGCCCTCGCCGGTCAGCCCTTCGCGATCGGCAGCCCCAAGCAACTCGGCGAAATCCTTTTCGACAAGCTTGGCCTGAAGGGCGGGCGCAAGGGCAAGTCGGGCGACTGGTCGACCGACCTCAGCGAGCTTGAGCGACTGGAACGCGACGGCGTGCCGATCGCGCGCAAGATTTTGGAATGGCGCCAGCTCGCAAAGCTGAAATCGACCTATACCGACGCGCTGCAGCAGCAGATCAATGCGACGACCGGGCGTGTGCACACCAGCTATAGCCTCGTCGGTGCGCAGACGGGTCGCCTGTCGTCGACCGATCCGAACCTCCAGAATATCCCGATCCGCACCGAGACCGGGCGCCAGATTCGCGACGCGTTCATCGCGGCACCGGGGCATGTCCTGATCGCCGCCGACTATAGCCAGATCGAGCTGCGCCTCGCGGCACATATGGCCGACGTCCCCGAACTCAAGGAAGCCTTCGCGCAGGGGCAGGACATCCACAGCGCGACCGCGATCGAATTGTTCGGCGAGAGCAACCGCGACACGCGCGGCAAGGCGAAGACGGTCAATTTCTCGATCCTCTATGGCATTTCGCGCTGGGGGCTGGCGGGCCGCCTCGAAATTACCCCCGACGAGGCCCAAGCGCTGATCGCACGCTATTTCGAGCGCTTCCCGGGCATTTCGGACTATATCACCGACACGCTCGAAAGCGTCCGGTCGAAGGGTTACACCGAGACCTTGTTCGGCCGAAAAACCTGGTTCCCGCGCATCAAGGCCGCGAACCAGAACGAACGCGCGGGCAGCGAACGTGCTGCAATCAATGCGCCGATCCAGGGCACCAGCGCCGACCTGATCAAGCGCGCGATGGCGCGGATGCCGAAGGCGCTGGCGGATGCGGGCCTGTCCGACGTGAAGATGCTGCTCCAGGTGCACGATGAACTCGTGTTCGAAGCCCCCGAAGGCAAGGCAGAAGCCGCGGGCGCGGTGATCCGCAGAGTGATGTCGGGCGCCGCCGAGCCCGTACTCAAGCTTTCGGTCCCGCTTGAGGTCGAGGTTGGAATCGGCAAGAGCTGGGGCGAAGCGCATTGATCGCAGCCCTGTTGTTCGTCGCGGCGCTCGCTGCCGATCCCGTCGCGGTGCCTCCCGCCGCCGCAGCGGCAACCTCGCCGGCGCGCCCTTCCCCTGTCGCCGACACCGATTTGCGCGAATTCGCGGCCATCGCGGGGCGCAAGGTCGTGGGCCGGCCCGTCGGCGGACCTTACGCCACCGCCGACAAGGTTCTGCTGGTTGCGCGCGACGACAAAGGTTTTCCGGTGATTGCCGCAAGCATCGGCTTTCCCGCGCGCCAGTCCCTGCCGGCGCCGCCGGCCACGACGCTTGCGGTCGTCCGCTTGCATCAGCGGTCGGAAACGACGGTTCCCGGGCCGACTCCCGACGATCTCGCCTTTGTCGCCACCAACAAGCTGCCGCTGTTCGTGATCGGCGAATGGGCGCGCCCCGCACCGATGTGGGAGGTGGCGTGGATCGACGAGGCGGTGCGTTACCGCACGATCGGCGAGGTCGGCGAAATCGGTCCCTGGCAGGACTGAACCTATTCGGGTGCAGATCCAAAGCGATTCGGGCCACTGGCACCCGTGCACGCCAAATCGATCAGAAGCCCCAACAGCAGCAGAGAGCCGACGACCGCAAGCCAGTTGGGGCCGTCCGGGGACGCATTGGCTTTGGTCACCCAATCGAACATCGCGCTCGCGTCCGGGGCCGATTGCCGTTCCAGCTCCGCCAGCATCGCGGGCATGCGTTTGGTCGCTGCAGCCATTTTTTCAGCCTGACCCAGCCCCGTAGCAAATAGCCCGAGCGGCAGGATCAGCGCCCACCAGCCGCTGCGCCCGCGGTCATGCAGGCGCCGCGCCGCCGCCGCAAGCAACAGCACCGACCCCAGAAAATAGAGGCCGATATTCACATAGGCCGACGTGACGAGACCTCGCATCTGGGCTTCGAAAATCTTCGCGTTAGCCATCCCTTCCCCGGGAGCGGCCGCGACCATTTCATCGAAGGACGGAAAGGTCAGCACGATCTGCGCGGCAAACTGCACGACGATCAGCGGGGCGAAGACCAGCGCGCCAAACATCCAGAATTGCATCCGGCCGTCGCGGCCGCGAGCGTGAAACAGGCCGCCAAAGCCGTGCCGCGCAATATGCCTGATCGAAAACTCGGCCATGATCCCCCCGCGCCATCGGTATGTCGGCCTGCATATCAATGATGTATCGGAGTGCCAAATACCGCGCCACGCGAAGCGGGCGAAATTGACCCGCGGCGGGACTGACCGGCACCCCGGCGCGCCGCGCCGAACGTCATGCCCTTTCGCACACGGAACTTTGCCTCTATGACGAACCCATGACATATGGTTGGCGCCTTTGTGACAGCCACCGACAAAGGGTCCACATGAGCAAGTTCGAACCCGTCGCCAAGGCGCCGGTGCGTATCCAGCAGAATATCCTCGCCCGCAGCGAGCGCCGCCTGCTCAATTGGCTTTGCGCGCGCCTTCCCGGCTGGGTCACCCCCGACCAGCTCACGACGCTCGGCTTCGCCGGCGCGGTGCTCGTCGCCGCGGGCTATGTCCTCAGCTGGTTCGACAGCGAATGGCTGGGCCTTTCGCTCGTCGGTTATATCGTCAACTGGTTCGGCGATTCGCTCGACGGCAGCCTTGCACGCTGGCGCGGCATCGAGCGGCCCAATTATGGCTATTTCGTCGACCATAGCGTCGACGCGCTCGCGACGCTGCTGATGATCAGTGCGATCGGGATGAGCCCCTATATGCGGCTCGACGTCGCGCTGATGGCTGTCATCGGTTATTTCCTGCTCTCGATCCACACCTTCATCGCTGCCAAGGTCGTCGGCGAGTTTCGCCTGTCCTATATGGCGGGCGGGCCGACCGAGCTGCGGCTGATGCTGATGGCGATGACCGTGCTGATGCCGATCGTCGGCGGGCGCGACATCACCGGCACCAATTTCTCGCCCTTCGATCTGTTCGCGCTTGTGGTATCCAGCATTCTGGTGACGTTATTCATCGTCCAGACGTCAGCGACTGCCCGGATGCTTCGTCGCCGCGGCGGTTAACAGATAAGGTTCAGCGGCGCGCGCGCGCCTGCGCATAGGTGCCAAGCAGCCGCAACGATTTCGTCTGGAAATCAAGCTCTTCAAGCGCACGGTCGATCCGCTCGTCGCCCGGAGCGCCGACGATATCGCAATAAAATTGCGTCGCGGCAAAGCTGTCGCCCGTTTGATAGCTTTCGAGCTTGGTCATGTTGACGCCGTTGGTCGCGAAGCCGCCAAGCGCCTTGTAAAGCGCGGCCGGAATATTCTTCACCTCGAACATGAACGTGGTCATCACCGGCCCGTCGAGCGCCGCAAGGTCAGCCAGCGGCTCGCGCGCCAGCACGACGAAGCGCGTCGTATTATGATCGGCGTCCTCCATGCCTGTGCCGTGCAGCGTCAGGCCATAGAGTTCGGCGGCGTGCGGCGGCGCCAGCGCGGCGAGGCCGACCTCGTCGCTGTCGGCGACCCACGCGGCGGCGCCCGCAGTGTCGCTGTGCGCGACGGGCGCGATATTGTTCGCGCGCAGCCAGTGGCGGCATTGGCCGAGCGCCTGTTCGTGGCTCATCGCGCGTGTCACAGGCCCGAGGTCACGGCTCATCAAGCCGTAGCGGATCGGCAGGAAATGCTCGCCGACGATCGACAGACCGGATTCGGGGAGCAGGAAATGAATGTCGGCAACGCGGCCGTGCAGGCTGTTTTCGATCGGAATGATCGCGCGATCGACACGGCCGTCGCGCACCGCATCGATGGCGTCCTGAAAGGCATAGCAGGGCATCGGTAACGAGTTCGCGTCATATTCGCGCGCGGCCAGATCGCTGTTCGCGCCAGGCGCCCCCTGGAACGCCAAGCCGCGCGCCGGCTCGGCGAGCGCCGCCGCCCGCATTTCGTCGACCAGATGCTGTGCCGAAGCCGAATAGCTGCCCATGATTGCCTTCCCACGCTGGAGCGGCGGCGCATAGCCGCCCCGCTGCGGGCGCGCAACCGGCGCGCTCTGTTGTCGTCGCCCGATTTCATCCCCTTGCGCCGCCGTCGCCGCGCCAGTAAGGGAGCGTCCAAATCAAATATGCGCCCGGCAAGCGGGCGTCCGTTAACGGGGCTGCATGAGCATGGACAATCGCAACAACACTATTGCCGGATGGGTGCTGTTTGCCGGCATTTGCGCGCTGGGCCTGACTGTCGGGTCGAGCATGTTGTTTGCCAGCCACAATCCTGAAAAGCCCGGTTATCCGATCGAAGACGCCGAAGGCGGCGCAGGCGGCGGCGATTCGGCAGTACCGCTTCCCAATCTGCTCGCCGCCGCCGATCCGGTGAAAGGTGAGGCCGTGTTCGCAAAATGCGCCGCGTGCCACACCATCGCTTCCGGCGGCGCCAACGGCATTGGTCCGAATCTGTGGGGTGCGCTTGGCAAACCACATGGCCATGTCCCGGGCTTCGCCTATTCGGCGGCGCTCAAGGGCGTTGCAGGCAATTGGGACTTTGCCGGGATGGACGAATGGCTGAAGAGCCCGCGTAAATATGCGCCGGGCACCAAAATGTCGTTCGCCGGCCTCGGCAGCGCCGAAGATCGCGCGAACCTGATCGTCTATCTGAACAGCCAGGGTTCGAACCTGCCGCTGCCTGCCGCCGAAGGCGCTGCACCGGCCGAAGGCGCTGCGGCGGCCCCCGCCGAAGGCGCAGCCGCCGCTCCGGCAGCTGGCGCGCCCGCCGCTGCGGTCCCTGCCCCGGCCGAAGCCAAGAAATAATGCGGCTCGCGCCCGTCCTGCTGGCGGGCGCCTTGACGCTCGCCGGTTGTGGCAAGGGCGAAACGCCGGCCGATGCGCCTGCCACCGGCGAGCCAGCGGTCAAGACCCCGACCGTCGCGCCGACCGCGGCGATGGGCGAACAGGTGTTCCGACGCTGTGTCGCGTGCCACACGATCGACAAGGGCGGCGCAAACAGTATCGGCCCCAACCTGCATGGCGTGGTCGGCCGCGCGGTCGCATCGCACCCCGATTTTTCCTATTCGGGCGCGATGAAGGCCAAGGGCGGCGTCTGGGACGAAGCTGCGCTTGGCTCCTATCTCAAACAGCCGATGATGGCGGTGCCGGGCACAAGGATGGCGTTTGCAGGAATTCCTGACGATGCCGACCGCAAGGCGCTGATCCTGTATCTGGAAGAGCAGTCGAAGTGACGCGCGCCTGACGGCGCGCGCCCCTCAGTCCGGATGCTGCACGTCGCCGTAGAAATCCTGGATGATCTTCCACGCCTCTTCGGCGGTTTCGACAAAGTGGAACAGCGCGAGGTCGCGCTGGCTGATCACGCCCTCCTCGACCAGCGCGTCGAAATTAACGACGCGGGTCCAGAATTCCTCGCTGAACAGCACGATCGGGATCGGCTTGATCTTGCCGGTCTGGATCAGCGTCAGCAGCTCGAACGTCTCGTCGAACGTCCCGAACCCGCCCGGAAACACACAGACCGCGCGCGCGCGAAGCAGGAAGTGCATCTTGCGCAGCGCGAAATAGTGGAACTGGAAGCTGAGGTCGGGGGTGACATAGCGGTTCGGCGCCTGCTCGTGCGGCAGCACGATGTTCAGCCCGACCGATTCCTTGCCTTCATCGTCGGCGCCGCGATTCGCGGCCTCCATGATCGACGGCCCGCCGCCCGAACAGACGACAAAGTTGCGGCAGCCGTTCTCGTCGGGCGGCACCTGGCTCGCGATCCGCGCCAGCTTGCGTGCTTCCTCATAATATTTTGCCTTGGCCGCGAGGCGTTCGGCGATCCGCTGTTCCTCGGGCGTACGCGCCGCATCGAGCACGGCCTGCGCGGTATCGGGCGACGGAATACGCGCCGAGCCATAGATGACGAGCATCGACTCGATCTTCGCCTCGTCGAGCATCAATTCGGGTTTCAGCAGTTCGAGCTGGAAGCGCACCGGGCGCAAATCTTCGCGCAGCAGAAATTCGGTGTCCTGAAACGCCAGCCGGTACGCCGGACTTTGCGTCTGCGGGGTCGACACCGCCTGCTTGGCGAACCTGGCGTCTTCCTTGGCCTTGTGAAAACGCGAACGATGGGGTTGTTTGTCTGTTGTCATTCCCTCGCAGCTAGCCGCTGCGAGCCGGATTGCCAAGCTCAGCGGCAGTAGCCATTGCCGCTCATGTCGAAATGGAAGTGATTATAGTGGGCCGCATTATAGTCGGGGCCGAGCACGGTGCCGAAGCGGCGGCAGCCCGATTTGTGCAGCGCGCGGAGGAAATCCTGCGACGATTTGTCGCCGGTCCACCCGCCGTCGAGCATGACCCGGCGACCGTCGGCGAGCACGAAGCCCGACACGTCGATCGCGTTCGAAAACGCATGCTGCGACATCCGGCCCGAGCGGCCGCCATAGATGTTGCGGCAGCTGTAGGTGCCGAAGGTCTCGATCTTCACGACCTCCTGCCCGAGATATTTCCGCGCCGCAGGTTTCACTGCATATTGCGCCCATGCCGCGAAATTCTTCGCGAGCGGACAGGTCATGGCGCCAAGGTTCGACACCGGGGTGCCGATATCGAGAAGCTTCACCGAATCGATCGAAGTGCAGCCGCCGCCATGATCCTGATTGGCGAGCGGCGTGAAGCGCACCCCGGCCTGTTTGAGATCGAAGGCGCATTGCTGCGCTTCGGCGCTGGTGAAAGAGGGCGTACCAACGGCTTGGGGGCGGCTGGGCTTGCTTGCGGTGGGCCGCTTCCCGCCGCTATTCTTCATCACCTCCGGGGCGCCGAAACAAGCCGACAGCGCCAGTGCCGCCGTGGCGGCAACCAAAATCCGGGGTTTCAAGAACGCGGGGATCGCCATAGCGTCAAATTACCGACGATATGGTTAACAAGTCGTATACCTTTTTCTCGGCTCGTCGAAAATTTCGCGCGGTCCATGCAATTTGTTTGACAGTTGCGCGAGTGACCCTAAACGCGGCGCCGGGCCACGCGGTCCCAACGCCGCGCGAGCTCTCTGCAAGGAGAGACTATAATGACTGAAGTGCCGACACCAGTATTGCGCCCTGCGCGCCCCTATTTCTCCTCCGGCCCCTGCGCAAAGCCGCCCGGATGGGATGCCTCAAAAATCGCAACCGAATCGCTTGGACGCTCGCATCGTGCGAAGATCGGCAAGACGCGCCTCGCCTACTGCATCGACCTGATGCGCGAGATGCTCCAGCTTCCCGACACGCACCGCATCGGTATCGTTCCGGGCAGCGACACCGGCGCCTTCGAAATGGCGATGTGGACGATGCTCGGCGCCAAACCCGTCACGACGCTCGCTTGGGAGAGCTTCGGAGAGGGCTGGGTCACCGATGCCGCGAAGCAGCTTAAGCTCGACCCCACCGTCATTCGCGCCGATTACGGCCAGCTTCCCGACCTCACGCAGGTCGACTGGTCGAACGACGTGCTCTTCACCTGGAACGGCACCACCAGCGGTGCGCGCGTCCCCAACGGCGACTGGATCGCCGACGACCGCGGGGGGCTGAGCTTCGCCGACGCGACCAGTGCGGTGTTCGCCTACGACCTGCCGTGGGACAAGATCGACGTTGCGACCTTCAGCTGGCAGAAAGTGCTCGGCGGCGAAGGCGGCCATGGCGTACTGATCCTCGGCCCGCGCGCGGTCGAACGCCTCGAAACCTACACCCCCGCCTGGCCGCTGCCGAAGGTCTTCCGCCTCGTCTCGAAGGGCGCGCTGACCGAAGGCGTGTTTAAGGGTGAGACGATCAACACCCCGTCGATGCTCGCGGTCGAGGATGCGATCTTCGCGCTCGAATGGGCAAAATCGCTCGGCGGCCTCGACGGGCTGAAAGCGCGCAGCGATGCGAACGCCGCCGCGCTCGACAAGATCGTCGCCGACCGCGAATGGCTGAGCCACCTCGCCGCCGATCCGGCCAGCCGCTCGAAGACGTCGGTCTGCCTGTCGGTTGCAGGGGCCGACGAAGCCTTCATCAAGAGGTTCGCGGGGCTGCTCGATGGCGAAGGCGCGGCGTATGACATCGCGGGATACCGCGACGCGCCTCCGGGCCTTCGCATCTGGTGCGGCGCGACCGTCGACACCGCCGATGTCGAAGCGCTCGGCCCGTGGCTCGACTGGGCTTACGCGAGCCTCACCGCCTAATCTCTCAATCGTCATTCCCGCGAAGACGGGAATCCCGCTTTTTCCGAGTTACGCCCAGCAGCGAACAAGAAAGCGGGACACCCGCCTTCGCGGGGGTGACGAAAAATAGGAATATCGAAATGACTGCACCCAAAGTCCTCATCAGCGACAAAATGGACCCCAAAGCCGCCGCGATCTTCAAAGAGCGCGGCATTCAGGTCGACGAAATCACCGGCAAGACCAAGGACGAGCTGATCGCGATGATCGGCGAGTATGACGGCCTCGCAATCCGCTCCGCTACCAAGGTCACCGCCGACGTCCTCGCCGCCGCGACGAACCTGAAGGTTGTCGGCCGCGCCGGGATCGGCGTCGACAATGTCGACATTCCCGAGGCGTCGAAGAAGGGCGTCATTGTGATGAACACGCCCTTCGGCAACAGCATCACCACCGCGGAACATGCGATCGCGATGATGTTCGCCCTCGCCCGTCAGATTCCGGAAGCCAATACCAAGACCCAGGCTGGTAAATGGCCGAAGAATGACTTCATGGGCGTCGAGCTGACGTCGAAGACGCTCGGCCTGATCGGCTGCGGCAATATCGGCAGCATCGTCGCCGAGCGCGCGCTGGGGCTGCGCATGAAGGTCGTCGCCTTCGATCCCTTCCTGACCCCCGAGCGCGCGATCGAACTCGGCGTCGAAAAGGCCGATCTCGACACCTTGCTCGCCAAGGCCGACTTCATCACGCTGCACACGCCGCTGACCGACCAGACGCGCAACATCCTGTCGGCCGAAAATATCGCGAAAGCGAAGAAGGGCGTGCGCATCATCAACTGCGCGCGCGGCGGGCTGATCGACGAAGCGGCATTGAAGGACGCACTGGAGTCGGGTCAGGTTGCGGGCGCGGCGCTCGACGTGTTTGCGCAGGAACCCCCGGCGGCCGATCATCCGCTGTTCAGCGCGCCGAACTTCATCTGCACCCCGCATTTGGGCGCCTCTACCGACGAAGCGCAGGTCAACGTCGCCATTCAGGTCGCTGAGCAAATCAGCGACTATCTGCTCACCGGCGGCATCACCAACGCGCTCAACGTCCCAAGCCTGTCGGCCGAGGAAGCTCCGAAGCTGCGCCCCTATATGAGCCTCGCCGAAAAGCTCGGCAGCCTCGTCGGCCAGCTCGCGCACGACAATCTCACCACGATCTCGGTCGAAGTCGAGGGCGCCGCCGCCGAACTCAACCTCAAGCCGATCACCGCCGCGGTGCTCACCGGCCTGATGCGCCGCTATTCGGACAGCGTGAACATGGTCAACGCGCCGCATCTCGCTCGCGAACGCGGGCTAGACGTTCGTGAGGTTCGCCACGACCGCGACGGCGACTACCACACGCTCGTCCGCGTCACCGTCGCGACCAGCGATGGCGACCGCTCGGTTGCCGGAACCTTGTTCAGCAACGGCGATCCGCGCCTTGTCGAGATGTTTGGCATCAAGGTCGAGGCCGACCTCGACGGTCACATGCTCTATATCGTCAACGAAGATGCGCCGGGCTTCATCGGCCGCATCGGCACCGCGCTTGGCGAAGCCGGGCTCAACATCGGCACCTTCCATCTTGGCCGCCGCGCAGCCGGGGGCGAAGCGGTGCTGCTGCTGTCGCTCGATTCGCCGATGCCCGAGCCTTTGCTGTGGCAGCTCTGCCAGCTTCCCGGTGTGAAGACGGTGAAGGGTTTGAAGTTCTGATCATCCGGCGGGAGCGGTTGAAACGCTCCCGCCACCCGCCTAAGGCCGCACGCATGACCAAGGCCCCTGCCCTGCTGCCCGAAGGGCTGCGCGATCGCCTCCCCCAACAGGCGGAGGCCGCGTCGCGCGTGACCCGCGCGCTCGTCGATGCGATGCGCGCGCATGGTTATGGCCGCGTGTCGCCGCCGCTCGCAGAATTTCGTGAGACGCTGGGCGGTGATGACGACCGCAGTACCCGCGACCTCCTCCGCTTCACCGATCCGGTGTCGCAGCGCACGCTCGCGCTGCGTCCCGACATCACGCGGCAGGTCGGCCGCATCGCAACCTCGCTGCTCGCCAAGGCGCCGCGCCCGCTGCGCCTCTGCTACGCCGGACAGGTCGTGAAGCTGCGCGCGAGCCAGCTCCGCCCGGCGCGCGAGATGCTGCAGGTCGGCGCCGAACTGATCGGCAGCGACAGCGTCGCCGCAGCGCGCGAGATCGTCACCGTCGCGATCGACGCGCTGGAAGCCGCAGGCATCGGCCCCGTCACGATCGACTTCACCCTGCCCGACGTCGTCGACCTGCTCGCCAGCGGTCCGCTCCCCGTCGATGTCGATATCCAGCAGCTCCGCGACGAACTCGACGCCAAGGATGCCGGCGCGCTGACCCGGCTGGGTGCTCAAGCCTATCTGCCGCTGCTCCGCGCCACCGGCCCGTTCGATCAGGCGATTGCCGACCTCCGCGTTTTCGACACCACCGGCGTGCTGACCGCACGCATCGACGCGCTCGAAGCCATCGCGGCGCCAGTGCGCGAGCGTGTCACGCTGACGCTTGACCCCACCGAGCGCCACGGCTTCGCCTATCAAAGCTGGTTCGGCTTCCAGATTTTCGTTCCGGGGCAAGGCGATGCAGTCGGCCGTGGCGGCGGCTATTCGATTCCGGTCGGCGAACAGGAAGAAGCGGCCGTCGGCTTCTCGCTCTACCCCGATCCGCTGATCGATGCGGGGCTCGGCGCCGAAGATGACGCCGACCGCCGCATCTTCCTGCCGCTCGGCCACGATGCAGCGCTTGCGGCAAGCCTGCGCGCCGACGACTGGCAGACCGTCGCGGCACTGTCCGAAAGCGACGATGCGCGCGCGCTCGGTTGCGGCTGGCGCCTCGGCCCCGATGGGCCGGTCGAAGTCTAAAAGTCAGAAATTCCGAAACGCGGGATGCCCTGGTTGACCCCGGGCGGATCGAGCACCGTCACGTCGAGTTCGACGGGTTCGCCGATCCAGTGCCCTAGTGTCGTATGATCGGCGAGATCGTCGTCGGTGAGCGGATGCACCAGCGCCCGAAGCCCCGTCGCCTCGATCGCCGCGATCACGGCCGGAACCGCTCCACCGAGAAAATGCACCTCATATTGCGCGATCGGATGCGGCCCCGCCGCGCCATCGGTCATCACGCCGACAAACAGGATCGCGGGGTCGTTGCCGAAAGCATCGCGCAGCACCGCAGCGGCGGGCCGCTCGGCGGGGTCATAATAGATATGGGCATGATAGGGCGCGTCGGGGTTGGTCATAGCGGCATATCCTCACTCTACTCAGACGTCATTGCGAGCGTAGCGAAGCAAGCCAGAGCGTCCTACCCCGTTCTGGATTGCTTCGCTACGCTCGCAACGACGCGATTCTAACGCCCGAACACGCGTTTCAGCCACGTATCGACCGTCGCCGTCGGCGCATAAGCGGGATCGCCAAGGCTGCGGTTGATTTCGGCATGACCCTTCAGCCCCTCGCCGGGAAAGCTCCCGTGCTCGACGCGGCTTCCGCCAGTTTCAAGAGCTGCGCCCAACGCCTTCGCCTGCCGCACGCCGTCGGCGCGCTGAACATAGAGGAGCAGGAAGTCGGGCGCGTTCGGCGCACCCGCCTGTGACGTCGGCGAAACCGCTTTTTGCCGTGCCGGATCTGTCCCGAACGCCTGCGCATAGGTCTTCTGCATGATCGGCGGACCATCCTTCATCTGCGCCGCCACATCATAGGCCGCCCCGTCGATCGGGATTACGCCCGAGATGTCGGCAAAGGACAGGCCGACGCCTTTCAGATAGCGTTCGTCAGTCCCGACCAGCGCCACCAGATGCGCGCCCGCGCTATGCCCCATCAGCACGATGCGCCGCCGGTCGATGCCAAGCGTATCGGCACGGTCGACCAGCGCCTTCAGCGCGCTTGCGACATCGGCCGCCTGCTGCTCGACCGTCGCCGCGGGCACGAGCCGATAATTGATCGAAGCGAACGTGTAACCAGCCGCAGGATAATGTTCGGGTTTGAAGCGCCCCGTCGCATTGTCTTTGCTGCCGCGTTTCCACCCGCCGCCATGGACGAACAGGACCAGCGGCGCCGGTCCGTTCGTCCCTTTGGCGCGCCAGACGTCCAGCGCCTGCAACGGGTCGCTGCCATAGGAAATCATCTCGCTGCCGGGCACCTTGGGGACCTCATCCGCCCCCATGCGCTCGGCTAGCCGCTCGCGCAGTCGGTCGCGCATCTTCTCGCGCGCGTCGGCGAAGGGTGCCTGCACGCTCACGCTCGCGACCGCGAAGGTCGCCAGCGCGACATATCCAAACCAGCTTTGTTTCCTCATCGCCCATCTCCATTGTCGCAGCCGTATCAATCTCGCCCGCAAATGTCGCAAAATCATCCCGCTTTGGGTTGCCTCTCCGGCCAAATCCGCTAAGGCCGCGCCGGGCCGCGCCTGTCGTTTTGGGGCCTAGTTCAGCAGGACAGCATCATGGCAAATGTTACCGTCATCGGGTCGCAATGGGGCGACGAGGGCAAGGGCAAGATCGTCGATTGGCTCGCCAGCCGCGCCGACGCCGTGGTCCGCTTTCAGGGCGGTCATAATGCCGGCCATACGCTCGTCGTCGGCGAGCAGGTCTACAAGCTGTCTTTGCTCCCGTCGGGTATCGTCACCGGCACGCTGTCGATCATCGGCAACGGCGTCGTCCTCGACCCATGGGCCCTTCGCGACGAGATCACCAAGCTGCGCGGTCAGGGCGTCGTCATCAATGCCGAGAATTTTGCGATTGCCGACAATTGCGCGCTGATCCTGCCCTTTCACCGCGATCTCGACGCGCTGCGCGAAACCGCCGCGGGCGCGGGCAAGATCGGCACCACCGGACGCGGCATCGGCCCTGCCTATGAGGACAAGGTCGGTCGCCGTGCGATCCGCGTTTGCGACCTCGCGCACCTCGACAAGCTCGAACCGCAGCTCGACCGCCTGACCGCGCACCACGACGCGCTGCGCGCCGGTTTCAGCGAACCGCCGATCGACCGCGAGCGGCTGATCGCCGACCTCACCGAAATCGCCGACTATGTCCTCGAATATGCGCAGCCGGTATGGAAGCGTCTGAAAAAAGTCCGTAAAGCGGGCGCGCGCATATTGTTCGAAGGCGCGCAGGGCGTGTTGCTCGACGTCGATCACGGCACCTATCCCTTCGTCACCAGCTCGAACACCGTCAGCGGCACCGCCGCATCAGGCTCGGGCCTCGGCCCCGGCGCCGTCGGCTTCGTGCTCGGCATCGCCAAGGCTTATACCACGCGCGTCGGCAGCGGCCCCTTCCCGACCGAACTCGAGGACGAGATCGGTCAGAAGCTCGGCGAGCGCGGGCATGAATTCGGCACCGTCACCGGGCGCAAGCGCCGTTGCGGCTGGTTCGACGCGGTTCTGGTGCGCCAGAGCTGCGCGGTATCGGGCGTTACCGGCATCGCGCTGACGAAGCTTGACGTGCTCGACGGCTTCGACACGATCCGCATCTGCACCGGCTACCGGCTGCGTGGAAAGATCCTCGACTATTTCCCCGCCCATTCGGCCGATCAGGCCGAGGTCGAGCCGATTTACGAGGAAATGGACGGCTGGCAGGAAACGACCGCGGGCGCGCGCAGCTATGCCGACCTGCCCGCGCAGGCGATCAAATATATCCAGCGCGTTCAGGAGCTGATCGAAACCCCGATCGCACTCGTGTCGACGAGCCCCGAGCGCGAGGATACGATCCTGATCCGCGATCCGTTCAGCGACTGACGACCGCCCCGGTGGTCGCCACGTCGCGAATCGCCGCGACGAAGCCCGCCGGGTCGTCTTCCTGGATGAAGTGACCGCCCTTCAACGTGCGGTGCGCGGCGCCCTGCGTCCCCGGAACGCGGGCGGTGAACAGCGCATCGCCGCCGCGCGTGATCGGGTCGCCGTCAGAGAAGCAGCACAGGAACGGCTTGTCGAACGCCTCCAGCGCCGCCCATGCCCGCTTCTGATCGGGCACCGCGACATTCTCGCCCAGCGGCACGAACGACGGATAGATACGCGCCGCGACCTTCGATGCGCGCGTCGGGAAGGGCGCGTCATAGGCGGCAATCTCGGCGGCGCTCAGTTCGCGCTTGGTGCCGGCTTTGACGATCTTTCCGATCGGGAACACCGGGCTGTAGCGCGAAAAGGCGCGCCAGATCGCAAAGGCGCGCGGCGCAGGCTGACCTTCGGGCAGGCCGCCGTTCGACAGCGCGACGCCGGAGAAGCGCTCGGGCATTTCGGCAACGAGACGCAGCCCGATCAGCGAGCCCCAGTCCTGACAGGCGAGGATTATGTTTTTAAGGTCGAGCGCCTCGATCCATTGCCGCATCCACGCCACCTGCGCCGCATAGCTGTAAGTCCCACGATCGAGCGGCTTGTCCGAGCGGCCGAAGCCGATGAGGTCGGGCGCGACGACGCGAAAACCCGCTGCGGCCGCGGGGCCGATCATATGGCGGTACAGATAGGACCAGGTCGGCTCGCCATGCAGCATCAGCACCGGCTTTGCGTCGGCGGCGCCCTCATCGACATAATGGACGCGAAGCCCGTCCGCGATTTCGGTATATTTCGGCGCGAATGGCCAGTCGGGCAACGCTTCGAAACGCGCGTCCGGCGTGCGATATATGGTCATATTGTTGATCCCCCCATCCCCACCTTAGCCGGCAACGCGGTGCTGGCAACCACTTGCCGGACTGCGCCAAAGTCGTAGGATCTAGCGATGCGCTTCCTCACGCCCTTTGCCTGCCTGTTCCTCGCCGCCTGCGGCGCCGCAAATTCGCAGCCGCCGCTGCCCATGGGCACCAAGGCCGACCGCCTGCTCGTCGACAAGAGCGAGCGTGTGCTGATCGCCTATGCGGCGAACCGCGAAATCGTCCGCTACACGAATATCCGCTTCGGCGATGCGCCGACGGGGCACAAGCAGTTCGAGGGCGACGAGCGCACGCCCGAGGGAACATACCGGATCAACGGCCGCAACCCGGCGAGCGCCTATCATCTGTCGCTGCGCATATCATACCCCAACGCCTCCGACCGAGCTTTTGCCAAGGCAAAGGGACGCTCGCCCGGCGGCGACATCTTCATCCACGGCCAACCGAACGCCTGGCCCGGACCGCCGATCGCGCACGACTGGACCGACGGTTGCATCGCGCTGTCGAACACCGAAATAAAGCAGCTGTGGGATATCGTGCCCGACGGCATCCCGATCACCATCCAACCCTAGGAACCCATATGCCCCGCCACATCCTCGTCTTCTACGGCAGCTATCGCCGCGACCGGCAGGGCATCAAGCTTGCGCAATGGATCGTCGAGGCGATCGAGTCACGCGGCGACAGCGCCGAGTTGATCGATGCGAAGGCGGTCGACCTGCCGATGCTCGACCGCATGTACAAGGAATATCCCAAAGGCGAGGCGCCGCCCGCGATGGAGGAACTCGCAGGTAAGATCCGCTCTGCCGACGGCTTCCTGTTTGTCGCCGGCGAATATAATTGGGGGCCACAGCCGGGGCTCAAGAACCTCACCGATCACTATCTCGAGGAATGGTTCCGGCGACCCGCAGCGATCGCCTGTTACTCGGCTGGCCCTTGGTCGGGAGTGCGGGCAATGATGGGTTGGCGCGATACACTCGGCGAGATGGGAATGGCGGTGACGTCGTCGATTCTGCCCGTCGGACGGATTGGTGGGGCGTTCGATGGGGACGGCAAGCCTGTCGGCGACGATGGCGCGCGACTGGTAAAAAGCTTTCCCCGCTTCGCCGACGACCTCAACTGGTGGGTCGACGCCGCCAAGGCGCAGCGCGCGAAGGTCGACCCGCCCTATTAACCCGACTTCAGCTCGGCGTTGAGCCTGAGGCTCGCACGCCAGAAGAAGAAAGCGGGGATGAGACCGAGCCACGCGGCGCCATAGAGCACCCAGCGCACGCTTTCCTGCCCAGCGACGGGGGCGAGCGCGTCGGACAGCACGCCGAACAGGAACGGCCCGAAACCGAGCCCGATCAGATTTTGCCCGAACAGCATGACCGAGGCGGCCACGGCGCGCGCCTGCGGACGCACCAACCCCTGCACACAGCCATAGGCAGGCCCGTAATAGGCCGAGTTCAGGATCGTCGGAATGATCAGCAGCGCGACCGCGACCCGCCAGTCCTCCATGAAATAGCCAAGGAACAGGATCGGCGCCGCGAGCGCCATGCCAAAGGCCGGAAAAGTCAGGATGTGGCGCTTGTCGCGCGCGCCGAACTTGTCCGCCATCTTGCCGCCGAGCCAGGTGCCGAACACGCCGGCGAGCCCAAGCACGACCGCCATCGACAGCCCCGCTTCGGTTGTCGACAGCCCGTGGCTGCGGATGAAAAAGCTGATCGTCCACAGCGCCTTGCCATATCCGAGAAAGGCGACGACCGACGACGCGATCAATATGTAGATGAACGCGCGCGAAGCGAAGATTTCGCGCATCGCTTCGCCGGTCGAAAGCCGGGTCACCGCAGCGGCGGTCGCCGCGGCTTCGGCGGTCCGGCTATGCCGCGGCTCGCGCATCACGAACAACACGACAAGCGCGAGCAGCAAGCCCGGCGCGCCGACCATCATCAGCGCGATACGCCACCCGTAGAGATCGTTGACGATCCCGCCGATGATCAGCCCGAGCAGCGATCCGATCGGCACGCCAAGCCCGTAGAAAGCGATCGCCGATGAACGCTTTTCGGGCGCGACGCTGTCCGAAATCAGCGAGTGTGCGGCGGGGGTACACCCCGCCTCGCCGACGCCGACGCCGATGCGCGCGAACAACAGCTGGACGAAATTCTGTGCGAGCCCGCACACGGCGGTCATCGCCGACCAGATCGCGAGCGCGAGCGCGATCAGGCGGACGCGGTTCGTCCCATCCTTGTCGGCATAGCGCGCGATCGGAATGCCGAGCAGCGCATAGAACACCGCGAAAGCGGGCCCGGCGAGCAGCCCGAGCTGGGTGTCCGAAAGCCCGAGGTCGGCCTTGATCGGTTCCGCGAGGATGTTGACGATCTGCCGGTCGAGGAAATTGAAGATATAGACGATCAGCAGGATCCACAGCATCGTCCGCGTTTGCGCGGAAGCGCCGGTGGCCGGCGAGGCGATGCCCTGCGACGAGGCAGCTTTATCGGTCATTATAATCTCCCGCTGCCAAGGGAGCAGACCGGAGGGAGTGGTGTCAACGCGATTGGGGCGAACCGAAATTCCCCGCTTGCAATTGCCGCTACGGCTGCCAGCCTGCGGCGCATGCAAAAATTTTCGCTGCTCGCCGCATTCGCCTTGCTCGCCATCGCTCCTGCCGCCGCAATGCCTCCACCACTTCCCGAAGTTGAGGGCAAGGATGCCGCGACGCTGCGGGCCGAGATGGAAAGCGGGCGAATTTATGAAGGCCTGATGGCGCTCGTCTACCTCGACCGGATCGGACGGATCGACGATTATGGCCCCAAGCTCGGCGCCGTGATCGCGACGATGCCGCAGACCGACCTCAGCGCCGAGGGGAAGCGCCTTTACGACGAGCGCATGGCGGGCAAGGCCCGCGGGCCGCTTCACGGCATTCCCATTTTGCTGAAGGACAATATCGAGGCCGCCGGCCCGCTTCCGACGACCGCGGGCTCGCTTGCGCTCAAGGACAATGTGACGAACCGCGACGCCCCGATCGTCGCGCGGCTGCGCAACGCGGGCGCGATCATCCTTGGCAAGGCCAACCTCAGCGAATGGGCGAACATCCGCTCGGACAATTCGACGAGCGGCTGGAGCGCGGTCGGCGGGCTCACCAGGAATCCGCATGCGCTCGACCGCAACACATGCGGCTCATCGTCGGGAAGCGCCGCCGCCGTCGCGGCCAGCCTCGCGCCGCTCGCGATCGGCACCGAGACCGATGGGTCGATCACCTGCCCGGCCGGCGTCAACGGCGTCGTCGGATTCAAGCCGACCGTCGGGCTCGTCAGCCGCACTTTCATCGTTCCGATCAGCCACAGCCAGGACACCGCGGGGCCGATCACGCTCACTGTCCGCGATGCAGCGGCGGTGATGACGGCGATCGCGGGTAGCGACCCCGCCGACCCCGCGACGGCGGAAGCCGACGCGCGCAAGACCGACTATGCCGCCGCGCTATCGCCCGATGCGCTGAAGGGCAAACGCATCGGCGTGCTGCGCGACCGTGTCGGCGACCGCGCCGACATCGCGGCGCTGTTCGATGTGGCGCTCAAACAAATGACCCAACTCGGCGCGACGGTCGTCGAGATCGCGGACAGCCGCAAAGGCACCGAGGGCCTCGGGGCCGCCGAATTCGAGGTGTTGCTCACGGAGCTCAAGGCCGACATGGCGACCTATCTCGGCAGCCTGCCGAACGCCGCCACCCCCAGGACCCTCGCCGACGTCATTGCGTTCAACAAGGCGAACCCCGAGGAGCTGAAGTGGTTCGACCAAGGGACGTTCGAGCTGGCCGAAACGAAGGGAGGCCTCGACAGCCCCGCCTATCTCGCCGCCCGGGAAAAAGCGGTGCGCCTTGCCGGCCCCGAAGGCATCGACCGACTGCTGAAAACCCCCAATGTCGACCTGATCGTCGGGGTCACCAACGGCCCCGCGTGGATCAGCGATCTTTCGAAAGGCGATAGCTATAACGGCCCGAGCGTGAGCCAGCTGCCCGCCGTCGCCGGCTATCCGCACCTGACCGTGCCGATGGGCGCGGTCGACGGGCTGCCGATCGGCATTTCGTTCATCGGCCGCAAATGGAGCGATGCGGACATCCTTGCGGCGGGCTATGCCTATGAACAGGCGAGCCGGAAACGAGTGACGCCAACCTATCGGGCGAGCGTTGCGCCCTGATCCGGTTTCGTCATCCTCGCGAAGGCGGGGATCGTTGGCATCCCTAAAGCCCGCCCGCAGCCCCGCCTTCCCCGGGGACGTCGGTTGCTATTTCCCGCCGCGCCGCTTCTTCCAGCCCATTTCCTCAAGCTCGAGCAGTTCCATCGGCACGTGGATCGCGCGCACCGCCAGCCTGACCTCGATGAGGAACAGGATCAGCGATATAAGCAGCAACAGCATCGCCGCGGCAAAGGCCCACGACGCCGCAACCCCGAGATTGATGCCGGTAAAGGCCTGCGTAAAAAGCAGCGCAACGAGCAGGCAGACGACGATCCCGCACGCCACTGCGGAGAGGATCGAGTTGTTGATGATCCCCATCCTCCGGTCGGCGATGCGCAGTTCGGCGACGATGCGTTCATGGTCGAGCCCTTCGGTCTCCGCCCAGCGCTCCATCAGATTGCGCGAACGATCGACGACGCGCGCGAGACGCCCGGCGATGACATTGAGCAAGCTGCCGGTCGCGACCAGCAGGAACACCGGCGTGACCGACAGCTGGATCGTCTGCGCAATCGCGCCGGCGTCGAGATTCATCGGCACACCAACAAATAGGGACTGTCCCCATTTAATTTGGGCGCAGACCAACGATCCGATCGCGACGGCGTCAAATAGGGACAGTCCCTATTTACCATCGCATCATCCCCCGGCCGCAACCGACGGCGTGTTCACGCCGTGCATCGCCAGAAATTTGCGGATGTTCCGCGCCGCCTGCCGGATACGCTGCTCATTCTCGACCATCGCGATGCGGACATAGCCTTCGCCGTCCTCGCCGTAACCGACGCCCGGCGCGACCGCGACCTTGGCATGGGTGAGCAACTGCTTCGAAAATTCGAGGCTGCCCATTTCCTTGAGCGCGGGCGGCAGCGGTGCCCAGGCGAACATCGACGCCTTGGGGCTCGGAATGTCCCAACCGGCGCGGCCAAAGCTTTCGACCATCACGTCGCGTCGTTTCTGGTACAGGTCGCGGTTCTTCTGGACGATATCCTGCGGCCCGTTGAGCGCCGCGCACGCCGCCGCCTGGATCGGCGTGAACGCGCCATAATCCAGGTACGACTTCACGCGCGTCATCGCCGCGATCAGGCGCTTGTTGCCGACGGCAAAACCCATGCGCCAGCCCGCCATCGAATAGGTCTTCGACATCGAGGTAAATTCGACCGCGACATCCTTCGCGCCCGGAACCTGCAGGATCGAAGGGGTCGGGTTGCCGTCGTAATATAGCTCTGAATAGGCAAGATCAGAAAGCACCCAGACCTTATTCTCTTTCGCCCACGCGACGAGCCGCTCGTAGAAAGCGAGATCGACGGCCTCGGCCGTCGGGTTCGAAGGATAGTTGACGACGAGGATCGACGGACGCGGTACGGTGAAAGCCATCGCGCGGTCGAGCGCGCGCCAATAATCCTCGTTCGGCGTCGTCGGCACGCTGCGGATCGTCGCGCCCGCGATGATGAAACCGAAGGTGTGGATGGGATAGCTCGGGTTCGGTGCCAGCACGACATCGCCGGGGCCGGTGATCGCGGTCGCAAGGCTGGCGAGCCCTTCCTTCGACCCCATCGTCACGACGACCTCGCTTTCGGGGTCAAGGTCGACGTTGAAGCGGCGGCCGTAATAATTCGCCTGTGCGCGCCGGAGCCCCGGAATGCCCTTCGACTGCGAATAGCCGTGTGCGTCGGGCTTCATCGCAACTTCGCACAGCTTTTCGATGACATGCGCCGGCGGCGGCAGATCGGGGTTGCCCATCCCCAGGTCGATGATGTCCTCTCCCGCGGCGCGGGCGGCCGCACGCATCGCATTGACTTCAGCGATGACATAGGGCGGCAGGCGCTTGATGCGATAGAATTCATCTTCGGACATGGGAAACTAGAACAACTCCTTTGCGTATGCGTTTGAATTGACGCGAGCGGCAACCTCGCCAGCCGCGTCGCGGCTTGTTATAGGCATAATATCCGCACAGACCAGCAGGAACAGATATGAGCGATACGGGCAAAGACGACACGACCGAGGCTCCCAACCCCTTCCTGCCGTCGCCCGATGACATGCAGCATTGGACGAGTGTTATCGGCCGCGCGCAGCAAATGATGCTCGAATATGCGCTGGGCCAGGCGAACGACGGCAACGGGAGCGCTGCCGCGCTGTTCGACCCCGCCAAATGGCTCGACAATCCGGCAACGAAACTGTGGACCGAACAATCGTCGAAGATGTGGGACCAGGGCGTCGCCTTCTGGACCTCGCTCGCGACCCTGAATCCGATGACCCCCGCCAGCAGCCCGGAAGCGCAGGCGAAAGATCGCCGTTTCACCGATCCCGACTGGACCGCCAATCCGGTCTTCGCGATGATCCGCCAGACCTACGGCCTCCTCGCCGAACAGATGCTGGCGACGACGCGTCAGCTGGACGGGCCCGACCCCGCCGCGCGCGCGAAGATGGAATTTGCCGCGAAGGCGATGGCCGACGCGATGGCGCCGACCAACCTTGCGCTCACCAATCCAGAGGTCATCAAGCGCGCGGTCGAGACGCGCGGTGAAAGCCTGCTCAAGGGCCTGAAGCACATGCTGACCGACCTGTCGCGCGGCCAGCTCTCCCATGTCGATCCCGACGCGTTCGAGGTCGGGGTCAATATCGCGACGACGCCGGGCAAGGTGATCCACGAGACCGATCTTTATCAGCTCATCCAATACACACCGACGACGAAGGAGGTGCTGGCCGTCCCGCTCCTTATCTTCCCGCCGTGGATCAACCGGTTTTACATTCTCGATCTTAATCCCGCGAAAAGCTTCGTCGCCTGGGCGGTCGAACAGGGCCTCAGCGTGTTCATGGTGTCTTGGAAATCGGCCGACGCATCGATGAGCGAGATCGTCTGGGACGATTATATCGCGGCGCAGGTCGATGCGATCGACACGGTGCGCGCGGCGCTCGACGTCCCTGCGGTCCACACAATCGGCTATTGCGTAGCGGGCACGACCCTCGCGGCGACGCTCGCGATGCTGTCGGCGCGCGGCGAGGCCGAAAAGGTCAAGTCGGTGACCTTCTTCACTGCGCAGGTCGATTTCGAGCACGCCGGCGACCTCAAGATGTTCGTCGACGATAGCTATCTGGCCTTGCTTCAGCAGCTTTCGGCGCCGGGCTTCCTCGACGGCCGCTATATGGCCGCGACCTTCAACAGCTTGCGCGGGCGCGACCTGATCTGGAATTATGTCGTCAGCAATTATCTGCTCGGCAACGACTATCCGCCCTTCGACCTGCTTTACTGGAACGGCGATACGACGAACCTGCCCGCGAAGTGGCATCGACAATATCTGGTCGAACTCTACCGCGACAATCGCCTGGTCATCCCGAACAGCCTGTCGGCCATGGGAACACCGATCGACCTCAAAAAGATCGAAACCCCGGCTTTCATTCAAGCGGGGCGGGAGGATCATATCGCGCCGCTCGCCAGCGTCTGGCGTTTGATGGACCATTTGTCCGGGCCCAAGACCTTCCTGCTTGCCGGTTCAGGGCATATCGCCGGGGTGGTCAACCCACCCGCTGCGGGCAAATATCAATATTGGACCGGCGACAGCAACGCCGCGACCCTCGACGAATTTGTTGCGGGCGCCGAGGAGACCAAGGGCAGCTGGTGGCCGCACTGGATCGACTGGATTTCGCAGCAGGATAGCGCAAAAACGACGGTAAAGGGCGCGCGAATTCCCGGAAAAGGTCTGAAAAAGGCGATCGAGGATGCGCCCGGCCGCTATGTCAAACAACGGTAATATCTAGCGAATATCCTGCCTTCGGGGCGCGGCGAAAGAATTTTTGTGCAGTGCACAAAAATAGCCTTGAAATCGCCGCGCCACTCCTATATTGTGCACTGCAACATAGAGGAGTACACCGATGGCTACCAAGATGGATAGTGCCGAAAAGGCTTTCGAAGCCGCGACGCTGGAAACCGCCCCGAAGCCGGTGGCAACTCCCGCCGCTCCGGTTGAAACTGCCGCCCCGGCCGCAGTGAAGGCCGCCCCGGCCCCCGCAAAGATCAAGACGGTGAAGGCAAAAGCCAAGCCGGCCGCGAAAAAGGCTGCTGCTCCCAAGGCGGTTGCCAAGAAGGTCGCCCCCAAGAAGGCGACCGTGAAAATTGCATCCAAGCCCCTCAAGGCCGCACCGAAGCCGGTCGCAGCCGCCACCAAAGGATTCAAGACCATGAACGACACCGTCAAGAAGTTCGCCGACGAAGCGAAGACCCGCACCGAAGCCCTGACCGCCGACTTCAACGCGAAGGCCAAGGAAGCGATGAGCAAGACCAGCAAGCTTGCTGAAGAAGCTGTCGAATTCAACAAGGCGAACGTCGAAGCGCTCGTCGAAGCCGGCAAGATCGCTGCCAAGAACATGGAAGTGATTGGCCAGGAGGGCGTGACCTTCGCTCGCAAGAGCTTTGAAGACACGACCGCCGCGCTGAAGGGCTACACCGCCGTCAAGACCCCGGCCGACTTCTTCAAGCTCTATGCCGAAAACAGCAAGAAGGCTTTCGACGCCGCTGTTGCGCAGACCTCGAAGACCAGCGAACTCGTCGTCAAGCTGACGAACGAAAGCTTCGCGCCGATCTCGAACCGCGTTTCGGTCATCACTTCGAAGCTGAAGGCCGCTTAAGGCGCTTTCAACTTCCGTTGGCGCGGGCACTTCCCCCTCCCTCCCCGCCTGCGCCGACACCCCCAAGGCCGCTCGCTTCCGCGGAAGCGGGCGGTTCTTGTTTTTTTGGGGTGCGATAGCCGGCTGGCGAACGAGAGGTTAAAATCCGCGCGCGCGCCTCTTGCGCTTCGCCCGCAGCTTGCGATATTCCGGTTCATGATGTTTCCAGTTTCGACCACGCTTCCGCCCCGCGCCATGGCGGACAAGGACGACGGCTCGCCGGGCACCCCCGGAGTCGGCATCGCGACGCGCACCCGTGCGAAGGCCAAAAAGCCCTCGATGTACAAGGTGCTGCTGCTCAACGACGATTACACGCCGATGGAATTCGTCGTGATGGTGCTCCAGCGTTTCTTCAACATGGATATCGAACAGGCGACGCAGGTGATGCTGCACGTCCATCAGCAAGGCGTCGGCGTCTGCGGTGTGTTCAGCTATGAAGTTGCGGAGACCAAGGTCAATCAGGTGATGGACGCCGCACGGCAGGGCCAGCATCCACTGCAATGCACGCTGGAAAAGGCCTGACGCCTATTCGGCCGCCGGCTTCTGCGCCGCAGCGAGCATCTCCGAAAATTCCGGAAACACCCGGCGGTACAGGACCGCAGCCGCCGCTCGGTCGGCCAGGCCGAAGCCGGAGCCTACAAGCAACCGGGCAAAATTCTTTCCTGCAGGGCTTTCGATGAAACCACGTGCGGCGATCAGGTCGGCCGCCGACATAAACCGAAACTGATTGCCAACCGCAGCTTCGATGTTGGAGCGCTCCTCGGGCCAGACCGCGCCTGCGCGGGCAGAAACGGCGGCATAAAATGCGTCGCGAACGGCGGGCTCGCGAACATCGGGATGAATCGTCGCCAGCCAGCTGAGCGCGTCGCCGGACACTGCGGAAACCGTCCGATACCGCAAACTTCCCTCGTCGAGGTCGGCCAGCAGATCGTGCGCCAACCTATCGGCTTCCATCATCGCTGCCGGGTCGGGTGGTGGCGGCGGTGGCGGAATCGCATGCGCGGGCACTGAAAAAGCGGAGAGGGTAGCAAGGCAGAGCCAGGATCGACCGCGCAAATTCGCCTCCTTCACATCGAGACGAGAGCGTATCACAACGTGGCCGGACGTCTATCCCGTCCGTCCCGCCAGCTCAGCCCTGAGCGCCTCCGACGGTTCGCCCTTCAGATCGCCATAGCGAAGCGGCTCTTCGCACCCGGGGCAGACGGTCGACGTTCCGACATCGGCTCCGCAGGCGCGATGGGTATAGCGCATCGCCGGGCCTGACCCCGTCTCACCCGCCGCATAGGCCCAGCGCTCTGCCCAGTTCCGCATCGCGTAGAGAACGTCGAACAGATCCTTCCCTTTCGCGGTCAGGCGATACTCGTGGCGCGGCGGGCGCGCCTGATAGGCTTGGCGCTCGACCACTCCCTGCTCTTCCATCAGCTTGAGCCGGGAGGAGACAAGCTGCGGGCCAATCCCTGTATTCACCGCGATCACCTCGAAGCGCCGCCGTCCAAAGAACAGCTCGCGCAGGATCAGCAACACCGCGCGGTCGCCAAGCAATTCGGCCGACCGGCCGACAGGGCAGAATGTATCCGACAGATCGGTGCGTTTGGGCATTGCTCTACTCCACGGCAAAATTATCGCTTGTCACTATGATTATCATAGTTACTATCGGGCACAAGAGGAGAGTCGCGCATGCCCAATCCCGCAGCCGTCATCATCGGGGCCGGAGACGCCACCGGCGGCGCGATCGCCCGCGCCTTTGCCGCCGAGGGCCTCACCGCCTGCGTCAACCGCCGTACCCGCAACGCCGACCAGCTCGAAGCGCTCGCGCAGTCGATTCGCGACGGGGGGCATCTGGCGCGTGCCTTTCCCGCGGACGCCCGCGAAGAAGACGCGATGATCGCGCTGTTTGACCAGGTCGAGGCCGAGGTCGGTCCGGTCGAGGTCGCGGTGTTCAACATCGGCGCGAACGTCAACTTCCCGATTAGCGAGACGACCGTCCGCGTCTATACCAAGGTCTGGGAAATGGCGTGCCTCGGCGGCTTCCTGATGGGGCGCGAGGCGGCGAAGCGCATGGCGACGCGCGGCCGCGGCACGATCATCTTCACCGGCGCGACGGCATCCTTGCGCGGGGGATCGGGTTTCTCGGCCTTTTCGGGTGCGAAAGGAGCACTCCGCATGCTGGCCCAGTCGATGGCGCGTGAATTGGGGCCGCAGGGCATCCATGTTGCGCACACGGTGATCGACGGCGCGATCGACACCGATTTCATCAAGGGCCGCCATCCCGATTTCGATAATGCCAAGGCGCAGGATCTGATCCTCAACCCGGCCGCGATCGCGGCCAATTATGTGATGCTCCACAAACAGCCCAAAAGTGCGTGGACCCACGAACTCGACCTCCGTCCCTGGGGAGAAACATGGTGAGCAAAAGCCTCGAACTGATCTTCGATTTCGGCAGCCCGAACGCCTATCTTTGCATGAAGGCGCTGCCCGAACTGCTCGATCGCACCGGCGCCGAACTGATCATCACCCCCTGCCTGCTCGGCGGCATCTTCAAGGCGACGGGCAACAAGGCGCCGATGATCCAATATGCCGACGCTCCCGCAAAGCTCGCCTATGAAAATCTGGAGATGCGGCGGTTTATCGAGAAGCATGGCCTCACCAAATTCCGCATCAATCCGCACTTCCCGGTCAACACGCTGACGATCATGCGCGGCGCCGTCGTCGCCGACGACGAAGGCAATCTCGACGATTATGTCGATGCGGTGAACCGCGCGATGTGGGAAGACGGCCTGAAGATGGACGACCCCGAGGTCATCGCGACCTTCCTCTCGGCAAACGGCTTCGATGGCCCCGCGATCCTTGCGCGCACGCAGGAGCCCGAGATCAAGGCAAAGCTGATCGCCAACACCGAGGCCGCGGTCGCGCGGGGGGTGTTCGGCATCCCGACCTTTTTCGTCGGCAGCGAGATGTTCTTCGGCAAGGACCGCCTGGCGCAGGTCGAGGAGGCGCTCGCCTAACTTTCGGCCGCCGACTGTGGCGGTCGCCCGGCAACCACGATCCCGGCAACGATCAGCGCCAGCCCTGCGATATGGAACAGGTGCAGCAATTCGCCGAGGAACAGCATCGCGAGCCCGGCGCCCATCAGCGGCATCACATTCATATATTGTCCGGTCGCCGCCGACCCGATCAGCTCGACTCCGCGGTTGAAGAAAAGATAGGCGAGGAAGGAAGGGAAGATCGAGACATAGGCGATGGCGAGCGCGCTACCCATCGCCGGAACGATCAGCCGTCCCGACCAGAGTTCATGCGCATAGACGGGCACGATCACCACGATCCCGACGACAATCGAGGCCGCGAGAAAGCTGAGCGGATGAACGGCAGGACGGCGGCGAAGCAGGACCGAATAGAGCGCCCACAGCAGCACCGCGCCGCCGATGATCGCGTCGCCGATATTGAGCTGTAGACCCCACAGCATGGCAGGGTCGCCGCGCGCGATGATCGCGAGCACCCCGATGAGCGAGATCAGCACCCCCGCGACCTGACGCAGGCTTGTCCGGTCGCCCATAACCAACGCGCCCGCTACAAGAACGAGCGCCGGGAGCGCCGACTGGATCAGCATCGAATTGAGCGCAGTTGTGCTCTGGAGGCCGGTGTAGAGTAGCAGGTTGAACGACCCGATCGCCAGCGCGCCAAGCAGCGCCACGATCGTCCAGTTCGCCCGCAACACGGGCCAGTCGCGCTTCAGATGCGGCCAGGCGAGGGGCAGAAGCAGCAACAGCGCAAAGGTCCAGCGCCAGAAGGACAAGGCCGCGGGCGGCACCAGATCGCGCGCGGCGCGGCCGACGATCGAATTTCCGGCCCAGAACAGCGCCGTGATCGTCAGCAGCCGATAAGCCCGCGACCATATCGCTGCTGCGGGTCCGCCATCCTTGGCCATTGAAGTCTCACCCCCGCTCTCGTCTCGGCATTCGTCATTCCGGCTTGCGCCGGGATGACTGCGATAGCGGAAGCGCCCCTTCTGTCTAGGTGAAGTCGAGCTGGATGATGTCGCTCGGTGTCGCGCGGCAATACATTTCGACCTGCTTGGCGCCGTCGGGGTAGGTCGCGGTCATCGTCGCACGAATGCGCCAGCCGCCATTGCCCTGTTCGAGCGACACCAGCTTGTCGTAGGACAGCCGCGTTCCACCGGTAATGCCGATCTGCCGCGCCGCGTCGTTCATGCAATTTTGCACCGATGGGCGCGCCGCAGCTGGCAGGTTGCCGAGGTTCGCGCTCAGCGTCGCCGGTCCGCGCGATGGATGCGTCGTCACGCTTTCTTCGGTCGTGGCGGTGTCTCCGGCCTTTTTCTTTTTCTGGCTTGCGAGCAACGCGATCAATCCGCCCGCAACGACGATGCCGCCGATGATCAGCCCGGTGCTCGGCCCCTTGTCCTTGTCCTTCTCGGGCGGCCGGACATTCCGGTAGCCATAGCCGAATTCGGCGCGGCAGCCCTTGTCGACCCAGATATATTCGCCCGTGTAACCCCATTGGCGCCCGGCGTTGCACTTGCCGGCGATCTTGCGCACGAGTTCGACGCGATCATTCGTCCGGACATTGCACTGCTGATATTTATAGCTCCACGATTCGCAGTTCAGCGTGCCGGCATAGTCATCGACAGGCTGCGGCAGTGGAGTCGGATAACCGCCGCCGTCATTCGCATAGCCATAAGCAAATTCAGCCCGGCATCCGCCCGACACCCAGATTTGGTTGGCCGTGAAGCCCCAGTCGCGTCCCTTCGAACAGCGCCCGCCGATCACCCGCTGCAAATCGACGCGATTGTCGGTGCGGACGTTGCAACGCTGGGTGTTGTTATTCCGTGATTCGCAGCGGATCGTCCCCTGATAGCCATAGCCGTTGCCCGGGCGCGGTGGCTGAATCTGCGGTCCGCCCGGCGGTGGATAGGGATAAGTCGTCGCTTGCGGCATCGCCGGAACAACAAGCTGGCTGGCGATCAACGTGGCCGTAGTGACGATGGTGACGACATTATTCCGCATGACCTTCTCCCCTGTGAAAAGTCGTTCCGTTTTACGCTATGCCAGTTAACCCCGTTCTCAAGGCGAATAGTTTCATATTTTCACTGGGAAAGCCACGACGAAAGCCGCGCGTCGCCGGCGGTAGCTCGACCAAGCGCGTGCCTTCCCTTATTCTGCCGGATCGATTAGCCTGCGGCTCCCCGGGTCGCGCCACAGCAGGGGATCCGACAATGCCTACCTCGATCATCGACGGCAGCATCGAAACCGCCGACCTCAAACGCGCCAAAGGGGGCGTGTCGATTTTCCGCAGCATCACCTTTCAACAGGCCGACGGCATAACGCGAACGATCCGCAACGCTGTCGTGAAGGATAATGTCGCCGCCGAACTGGTGCCGGGCGCGCGCGGCCGCTTTTATCTTTACAACGCGTTCGACCTGAAGGGGATCCACGGCGTCCGCTCCGCCGACGGACGCGACGTCTATGGCTTTGCAGGTAATAACCAAAAGATTTTCCTGATCCTCGGCATCGTCAACATCGCGTGGATCATCTTGATTCTGGCGACGCGCGGCGGCGTTCCGGTGCTTGGCGTCGCGTTGTTGATCCTCTCGGTCGTCGGCTATATCTTCATGAGCAAGGGCCAGCGCGAGGCACAGACCCAGTTCGACAGCGACGTGGGATATCGACTGCCGCCGCCCGCATAGTCAGTCCGCTTGCGCGGCCCCACGCATGCGCTAAAGACAGCCGATGGATCAGATCGTCATTCGCGGCGGCCAGCGACTCAAGGGCCGTATCCCCATCAGTGGTGCCAAGAATGCGGCGCTCACGCTGCTGCCGTGCGCGCTGCTCACCGACGAACCGCTGACGCTGCGCAACCTGCCGCGGCTCGCGGACGTCGATGGCTTCGGGCACCTGCTCAACCAGCTCGGTTGCTCGACGACGATCGAGGGATCGCGGCCCGAGGATTTCGGCCGCGTGATGACCGCGCGCACGACGACGCTGACCTCGACCGTCGCGCCCTATGACATCGTCCGCAAGATGCGCGCCTCGATCCTTGTGCTGGGCCCGCTGCTCGCGCGCGCCGGCGAAGCCACCGTGTCGCTGCCCGGCGGCTGCGCGATCGGCAACCGCCCGATCGACCTTCACTTGAAAGCCCTCGAAGCGTTCGGGGCCGAGATCGAGCTCACATCGGGTTATGTCAAAGCCGTCGCGCCCGGCGGGCGCCTCGCGGGCGGGAAGTTCACCTTTCCCGTCGTGTCGGTCGGCGCGACCGAAAATGCCTTGATGGCGGCGTCGCTCGCCAGGGGCACCTGCGTCCTCGAAAATGCGGCGCGCGAGCCCGAAATCGTCGACCTGTGCAACTGCCTCGTCGCAATGGGCGCGCATATCGACGGCATCGGCACCGAAACGCTGACGATCGAGGGCGTCGATCGGCTTCATGGTGCGACTTATCGCGTCATGGCCGATCGTATCGAGGCGGGCAGCTATGCCTGCGCCGCCGTGATTACCGAGGGCGACGTCGAACTCGTCGGCGCCAAGGCCGACGAGATGGAAGCGACGCTCGCCGCGCTCCGCCAGGCCGGCGCGACAGTCGAGGAAACCAAGGGCGGAATCCGCGTCGCGATGTCGGGCCGCGCCGAACCCGTCACTTTGTCGACCGCGCCCTATCCGGGCTTCGCAACCGACATGCAGGCGCAGTTCATGGCGATGGCAACGCTCGGCAAGGGCGCGTCGCTGTTCACCGAAACGATCTTCGAAAACCGCTATATGCACGTTCCCGAACTGGCGCGCATGGGCTGCGACATCGATGTGCGCGGCCGCAGCGCCGTGGTGCGCGGGGTCGATCAACTGGTCGGCGCGCCGGTGATGGCGACCGATCTGCGCGCTTCGATGAGCCTGATCATCGCCGGCCTCGCCGCCGAGGGCACGACAGAGGTCAACCGCGTCTATCACCTCGACCGCGGTTACGAGCGGCTCGAAGAGAAATTGCAGGCGGTCGGCGCCGATATCGAGCGGATCAGCGCGGGCTGACACCCTTTGTCAGATGTTCGGCGCGACCATAGGTGCCCCGCGCATCGATCTTGATCCAGTCGCCGAGCAATTTCAGATAGCCGTCGGTGATCCGGGTGACCTCGCGTGACCCATCGGCCGCCGTCGTAAATTCGAACATGCCATGGTCGGTGTCGGGAAACAGATAGACGTCGACCGGCTTGCCCGCCTTCGCGAGGCCGAGCAGCGCCCCGCGCGTCGTCTCGATCGGCGCCTCGCGATCCTCGCCCGCGAGCACCCAGAGCAGCGGGGTGTCGAGCTTTTTCAGCGCGGCGACCGCATCATAGTCCCAGATCAGTTCGAGATTGTCGACGCGCGCGCGGCCGATGCGGCGCAAATCGTCGTTCGGCATGCGTGCGATCGCGCCGCTATATTCGCCCTCGATCTTCGCCGCCCATGGCTTGCCCGCCATCTCGGCCCGCACCGCGTCGAGCGCCTCATAACCGGTGTGAAAATCGGACAGCAACAACCCTGAAGTCGCTTGCGACAGGCGATTGACCAATGCAACCGCATCGTCGCCAAGCCCGGCGGCGCGCACTTCCGACACCATCTGTTCGCGGTCCTCCTCGATCGGCGAGGCGACGAGCCCGAAACCGATCGCAACGAAATCAGCCTTGGTGCGCGTCGCTGCGAGCGGGGCGACCCAGCCGCCCTGGCTACCGCCGAAAAAGCCTGCACGGCCGGAACGCCCCGCTGTCATGCTGCGAGCCTGTTCGAGTGCGTGCGCGGCATCTTCGGCGAGCAGTTCGAAATTCTGCGTATATTCGCCTTCGGACCCGCCAGTGCCGCGCTTGTCATAGACGAAGACCGAAAGGCCTTGGGCCGCCATCGCATAGCCATAGACGCCGCCGATCGGCGAGGTGCGTTCGGACCCGTGTACCATGACGACGAGCGGTCGCTTCGCATCGGGCGCGCCCGGCGGCTCGATCAGCACGCCGGTCATTTTCGTCCCGACGCTGTCGAAGGTCGCGGGGGTTTCGCGAAAGGCGATCGGCTTCCACGTTTTGCCGTTCACTGCCACGCCTTCGGCTCCACAGGCCAGCGGGGCGGCGGCATCCGACGTCGCGCCGCGCCGGCCGTCGCGGAACAGGTAGCGCAGCGCCGGAGCGGGAACCGCCGGCGTCTGGACAAGCACGACGAAATCGCCATCGGGCGCGGTGTAGGTGCCTGCCGTGCATATGGACTGCGCCGCGACCGGTGTCGCCGGGAGGGCTGCGAAAAAGAGGAGCGCGCTGGTGAATATCTTCATGAGGCCGTATTAATACGGCAATACACTGATGGCAACTAGATCCTGTCCCTAGATCTCGGGCTGGACGGGAACGGAAACGGTATTGCCGCTGAGCGACGGCCGTTCGGGCCGTTTCGCCACCGCGATCACCAGTCCGATCAGCGCGACGACGCCGCCCGCGATAGACAGCGGCGCCCAGCGATATCCCTCAAGGACGGTCGAAAAGCCCATGGCGATGATCGGAACGAGCACGCTCGACCACGCCGCCTGCCCCGGCCCGACCGCTCGTATCACATTGAAGTAGAGTGGAAAGGCCAAGGCGCTGGCCATCACGCCAAGATACAGCACGCCGCCGATATAGACAGCGGTCGTTTCGATGACCGGCGGCCCCGTCGTGATCCAGGCATAGCTGCCGTCGGCGAGCGTACCGAACAGCATCGCCCAAGCCAGCATCACCGTCATCGACTGCGCGCGGGCGATCCGGCTGCCCTGCATGACATTGGCGATCGAAGCGCTGAGGACCCCTGCCAGCGTGAAGGCGGTGCCGGTTAGCACCGCCGCCGGACCGAGCGCTGCGGCGCGATATTCGTGCACGATCATCATGCCCACCCCGACGATCGCGATCCCTGCGCCCGTAAGGAAACGACCCTGAAGCGGGGTCGTCAGGAAGATGCGGCCGAGCAGGGTGTTGGGGACGATCAACAGCGCGAACAGCACCGCGACAAGGCCCGAGGTGATATGTTGTTCGGCGCGATAGACGAAGTTGAAGTTCAGCGCGAACTGCGCGATGCCCAGCACCACGGCAAAGGCGAGCGCGGGATAGCCCGGCCACAGCCTCTCGCGCCGGATCATCGCAAAGGCAAACATCGCGATCCCCGCAACCGCAAAGCGATAGGTCACCGACCAGCTGGGCGGAACTACGCCAAGCTGCCCCGTGATGACGATCCAGGTCGATCCCCAGATCAACGTCACCAACATGAAGGGCAGGAGGATGCGCGGGCTGAGCAGCGTGGGTGGCTGCTCGCTACTCACAATGCGCCGATCGCAGCCGCGAGCGGTGCGACCGCTTCGGCATCCTGATCCCAGCTGACGACAAGGCGCGCGGCGCCCTCGCCCCAATCGTAAAAATCGAAGCCGGCGGCACGCAGTTTTGCGGCCTCGTCTGCGGTCAGTCGCACGAACAGCTCGTTCGCCTCGACCGGGTGCATCAACCGGCCACCACACGCCGCCGCGAGCTTCGCCGCACCCGCATTGGCGGCGCGCGCATTCGCGAGCCACAGGTGGTTCGCCAACATAGCCCGAATCTGAGCCGCCACGAACCGCCCCTTGCTCAGCAGGTGTCCGCCGCGCTTCTTGAGTTCACGCACCCCGCTCCCGCCGCTGCCGCCGAAAAAGACGATCGCCTCGGCCATCATTGCGCCATTTTTGGTAAAGCCGAACGTCAGCGCATCGACCCCGACGCGCCAGGTTACGTCGGCGGGCGCGCAGCCGAGGAAGGCAACAGCGTTGGCAAAGCGCGCACCATCCATGTGAAGCTTCATGCCCTTGCCCTTGGCAATTTCGCTGATCTCGCCGATTTCAGCGGCGCGCCACGCGAGGCCATATTCGGTGGCATTGGTGATGCTGATCGCGGCGGGCTGCACCTGATGCACATCCTGACGGATTCCGGCGATACGCGACTTCAGCGCCGCGGTGTCGATCTTCGCGCCGCGCCCCGGCAGCGGCATCAGCTTGGCGCCGCCCGAGTAAAAGGTCGGCGCGCCGCCCTCATCGACCTCAATATGCGATTCCTCGTAGCAGAGGATGCCCTGCCACGGCCGCACGAAATGGCCGAGCACGATGCTGTTCGCCGCGGTGCCGGTCGCGATCCACACGACCTCGCAATCGGTCTCGAACAGCTCGGAAAAGGCCGCATCGAGCGACTGGCTGAGCGCGTCGCCATCATAGGCCGTATCGACCTGGTTGGCGGCCACCAGCGCGTCCATCACCGCCGGGTGGACGGTCGCGGCATTGTCGGAAAAGAAACGGGTCGCAGTCATGGATCGCGCCTTAGCGCAGGAGGGTATGCCTTGCTAACCCCTCATTTTTTCTCCGCGCCGCTGGAACCGTCCGCAGCGTCGTCGGCCGCCGGTCGATGCGCCAAACTCGCCCCGCCAGCGATACCGAGCCCCGTCGTTCCGATGCTTTGCCACGCTGAGAAGTCGAAGAAGCGCATAAACGGAAGTGTACCGCCGGTCGCGAGGGCGGCGCCACCGGCAATCCGGTGCCGGCCGAATCAGCTGTTGTCGATGCGGTGAAGCTTGTGTCCGAATGTTCGCGAATGACGAACGAGATAGCGACCCGGCCAGATCAAGCGGCGACGGACCCCATAACGGTCGAGCATCAATCCGGCGCGCGGAATGACGACGCGGCAGGGCTGCCAGTCATGGGTTGCGGGGGCAAAGGCGTGGTCGTTGGGCATGGGACTTCCCCTCCCATATGGGCACGCTCCGCTGTTTTTCTTTCATATTTTCACTGATTTACGCCCGACCACGCAAGGGCCATATCCGTGCCCGGACCTTTTACTGCCCCTGTTTCGCGAGCAATTTCAGGCGCAGGGCGTTCAATTTAATAAAGCCCGCCGCGTCCTTCTGGTCATAGGCGCCGGCATCATCCTCGAACGTCACATGGCGTTCGCTGTAGAGGCTGAGCGGCGACTTGCGGCCGACGACGCTCGCGTTGCCCTTGTAGAGCTTGAGGCGGACGGTACCGGTGACATTCGCCTGGCTGTGATCGATCGCCGCCTGCAGCATTTCGCGTTCGGGCGCGAACCAGAAGCCGTTGTAGATGAGCTCGGCATATTTCGGCATCAACTCGTCCTTGAGGTGTGCCGCGCCGCGATCGAGCGTGATGCTTTCGATGCCGCGATGCGCGCGCGCATAGATTTCGCCGCCCGGCGTCTCGTACATGCCGCGTGACTTCATGCCGACGAAGCGGTTCTCGACAAGGTCAAGACGGCCGATGCCATGCTTGCGGCCGAGGTCGTTCAACGCCGCGAGCAAGGTCGCCGGCGACATCGCCTGCCCGTTCAGCGCGACGCCGTCGCCGCGTTCGAAATCGACCGTGATATATTCGGGGGTGTCGGGCGCATCCTCCGGGTTCACCGTGCGCGAATAGACATAGTCGGGGGTCTCTTCCCAAGGATCCTCGAGCACCTTGCCTTCCGACGAGGTGTGGAGGAGGTTCGCGTCGGTCGAGAACGGGCTTTCGCCGCGCTTGTCCTTCGGCACCGGAATCTGATTTTTCTCGGCAAAGTCGATCAGCGCGGTGCGGCTGGTGAGGTCCCATTCGCGCCACGGTGCGATGACCTTGATGTCGGGGTTGAGCGCATAGGCACTGAGCTCGAAACGCACCTGGTCATTGCCCTTGCCCGTCGCACCATGCGCGACCGCATCGGCGCCGACTTCCTTTGCAATCTCGATGAGGCGCTTCGAAATCAGCGGGCGCGCGATCGAGGTGCCGAGGAGGTAATCGCCCTCATAGCGGGCATTGGCACGCATCATCGGGAAGACGAAGTCGCGGACGAATTCCTCGCGCACATCGTCGATATAGATATGCTCGGGCTTCACCCCCATCAGTTCGGCCTTGGCGCGCGCGGGCTCGATCTCTTCGCCCTGCCCGAGGTCGGCGGTGAAGGTTACGACCTCGCAGCCATAGGTGACCTGCAGCCACTTCAGGATGACGCTGGTATCGAGGCCGCCCGAATAGGCGAGGACGACGCGCTTGAAGGACTCGGACATGATGGCACCTTTGGCAAGGGAGAGACGCGGGCGCGGCTAGCAGGCCGTTGCCGACGGTGCAACCGGATTGGCCAGAGACGCGACAGCGCTCAGGCGACCCGCGTCCAGTCCATGAACCAGCTGTCGTCCCATGCCTTGCCGTCGTCGCGCGAGGTGCTCTGAAACCAGCGGCAACTCGCCGGCGTGATCCGTTCCGCCGCGCGGCACGGCTGATTGGCTTCCTCCTCCCGAAACGCTATTCTCGCGTCAGGGAGAAAGGCCATGGGCAAAGCCGACATCAAGACCAAAGCCACGGACGTGACCGTCGCCGACTTCATCGCAGCTGTGCCCGAGGCGCGACGCCGCGAGGAAGCCGGGATCATCGACGCGGTGCATCGCCGGGTCACCGGCCTCGAGCCGAAGATGTGGGGGCCGTCGATCATCGGCTATGGCAGCTATGACTATCTCTACGACAGCGGCCATTCGGGGACGATGTGCCGCGCCGGATTCAGCCCGCGCAAGGCCGCAATGACGCTCTATCTGATGGGCCATTACCTCGACCGCCAGCCCGAGGCCGACGCGCTGCTCGTCAAGCTTGGCAAATACAAGAATGGCAAGTCCTGCCTTTACATCAACAAGCTCGCCGACGTGGATCTGGAGGTTCTCGAAAAGCTCGTCGTGCTGAGCTGGGACGTCATGAACGCGCGCTATCCGACGTAGCGTCCCTCCGCCTCGCCCATATAGTCGCGCGTCAGCGGCAACGCATGGCGGCTGCGCGCGAACTGGATCTGATAATTGCCCATGCCGCCGCTTTCGAATGCCGTGGTCGCACCGGCGAGATAGAAGCACCACATGCGAAAGAAGCGCGCACCCATCATCGCGACAATCTCGGCCTCATGCGCGAGCGTGCGCGCATACCATTGGCGCAAAGTCAGCGCGTAGTGCAGCCGTAGCGTCTCGATATCGGTGGCGATCAGCCGGCTCTTCTCGCTGGCCGCCAGCGTTTCGCTGAGCGCGGGAATATAGCCGCCCGGAAAGATATATTTGCGCGTGAAAGCGTCGGTCGCGCCAGGTTTTCCGAAGCGACCGATCGTGTGAAGCAGCATCACGCCGTCGGCCGTCATCAGGTTCGCGGCGGCGCGAAAGAAGGTGTCGAAATTGGGGGCGCCGACATGTTCGAACATGCCCACCGAAACGATGCGGTCGAACTGCCCCGCCTCGCGCATGGCGAGGTCGCGATAGTCGATCAGCTCGAATTTGACGCGGTCAGCAACGCCTGCCGCTTCGGCGCGCTGCTGCGCAAGCGCGTGCTGTTCCTCGGACAGTGTGATCCCGAGCACCTCGACCTTTTCGAGCGTCGCGAGCGTGATCGCCATTCCGCCCCAGCCGCACCCGATATCGAGGATACGCTGCCCGGGCGCGAGCACAAGTTTTGCGGCAATATGCGCCTTTTTCGCGTCCTGCGCTTGCTCCAGCGTCATGTCGGGGCGCGGCCAATAGGCGCAGCTATACTGCATGTCCCCGTCAAGGAAGAGCCGGTAGAGGTCGTTGCCGATGTCGTAGTGATGTTTGACGTTCGCGCGCGACTGGCGCCGACGGTTGATCGAGCCGAGCCGCGTCTTCGCCCATTCGGCGCGCCGGCCAAGCCATGTCTTGTCGTGCAGCCGTGCACCGCGATCCCATGGCGTGTTCATGCGGATCAGGCCGACGAGATCCATGATGTCGCCGCGAACCAGTTCCATCTCCCCGTCCATGAACGCCTCGGCGGCGCCGAGGCGCGGGTCGAGGATGATGCGGCGCATGCCTCGGCGGCTGGTGAAACGAATGATGACGCTGGGGAAGCCAGGCGCAGGCTGGCCGAATTCCTCCTGCGAACCATCGGGCGCGAGGACGGTCAGCCGCCCCTGGCGAATGACCCGGGAAAGAAAGGGACGCAAGATCGACATATTTGAACACCGAACATCCGCATCGCAAAAGACTGCCGTCAGATACCAGCATACCATTCATAATCGATGCGGTCTTCCCAATAGCCACCCTTGCCTGCGCCGATCTGGTCGAGGCTCGCGACCGCCTCGATCGCATTCACATATTTGGCATGCTTGTAGCCGAGTTGGCGCTCGATCCTCAGCCGCACCGGCGCGCCGTTGGCGATCGGCAGCACTGCGTCGTTAAGCGCCCATGCCATGATCGTCTGCGGATGCAGAGCATCGACCATGTCGCAGCTTTCATAATAGAACGCGTCGCCGAGCCGGTCGGCGCAGCGAAAGACGATAAATCGTGCGCTTTCCTTCACGCCCGCCGCGGCAAGAATGCGGCTGAGTTGCACCCCCGTCCACTGTCCGATCGCGCTCCATCCCTCGACGCAGTCGTGGCGCGTAATCTGCGTCCGCTGCGGCAGCGCGCGGATGTCGGCCATCGACAGCAACAACGGCCGCGCGACGAGCCCGCTTATCTGGATGCGCCAGTCGGCAAAGCCGCTCGCCGCATGCGCGGCATAGGCGGCGCCCGCGGGCAGACGCGTGCCGTTGGGGCGAAAATAGGGTGACAGGTCGGCGGAACTGAATTCGCGCGCGAGCGCATTGCGGTCGATCAGCGCGCGCTGGCTCGCACGGTTCATCTCCTCGCCCATCGACAAAATCTTGCGCACCGCGGGCGCGTCGTTGATCGCATCGCAGCCCGCGAGCAGCGGCAGTGCCCCTGCCGCGGCGACCAGCCCGCCGGCGCGTGCGATCAATTGGCGGCGGGGAAGGACGATCTCGCTCACACGCCCTCTCCCCGCTCGGGCGGCAGGCGAAACCAGCCGGTGATCATTGAGCGAACCTCATTCACCGGCCCGGCGAACAGCACCATCGCAACATGGACGAGAAAGAACGCGACGAGCGCGGATGCGGTAATGAAATGGATCGACCGCGCCGACTGCCGGCCGCCGAAAACATCGAGCAGCCACGGCCACGCCGCATTCATCCCCGGCGACATGGTCAGCCCGGTGGCGATCATCAGCGGCAGTGCAACAAAGATGACACCGATATAACTCAGTTTCTGCAAGATGCCGTAACGTGCCGCCGCTTCGCCGCGCGGAAAGCGCAGCCGCGCATGCTGCTTCACATCGTGCCAGATATGGCGCAGCGACCATTCGGCGCGGCGGACGTGCAAATCCTTGCGCAAATGCCCGCCCAGCAACGTCCAGAGCATGTAGAGCGTCAGGCCAATCGACAGTATCCACGCAAACAGCAAATGCCAGCGCCGCCCGTCGGCAAGGCTGTAACTCGTCGGGATCGTTGCCCAGCCAGGAAAAGCCCAGGTTCTTTCCGCGCCTTGTGCGTCGGTCCAGCGACCAAGCACACCGGTGGTTTCGATCCGCAAGTCGCCGACGCGCAGATAACCGCTATCCGGCGTCGAACCGATCACAAGCCATGCGCGGTCGAAATTCGCGCCATATTCGCCCCAATAAAGACGCGGATGTGCATTGAAGATCGTCAGCCCGCTCATCAGGAGGATGAGCAAGGTCACAGCATTGATCCAATGCCAGATACGTGCCGGCAGCCGGTGGCGATAGACGCGCACCGGCTGGGTCGGCTCTGAAGGAGCGACGGGAGTGTCAGCCTCGGCCATGATCCCTGTTCGCTCCTTTCCTTCGGTTGGTTACACGACGGCCTCCGCCGCATATTCGTCGCGATAGTGGCTCCGCAAGCTGACCTTGTCGATCTTTTCGCTGCCGAGCTTGGGCAGCGCGTCGTTCGACATCCAGATCTTGCACGGCACCTTATAGGGCGCAAGCCGCGCGCTGAGGAAGGCGACCAGATCGTCGGCGGTTACGCTGCTGCCCGGCTTCATCCAGGCAACAGCACCAACGCACTCGCCGAGCCGCTCGTCGGGAAGGCCGAACACTGCGCATTCATTGACCTCGGCATGCTCATAGATTGCCGCTTCGACTTCCTGGCAGCTGATATTTTCGCCGCCGCGGATGATGATGTCCTTTTTGCGATCGACGATGAACAGATAGTCGTCCTCGTCGAGATAGCCGAGGTCGCCCGAACGGAAATAGCCATTGTCGAAGAAGGCCGCCTTGGTCGCCGCCTCATTGTTCCAATAGCCTTCGAAATTGCACACCGAACGGATGCAGACTTCGCCGACGCCGCCCTGAGCAACCGGTTCGCCATTGTCGTCGAGGATCGCGAGATCGACAAGCGGCTTCGAAGCCGGGCCGGTCGACATCGGCTTGGCGACATAGTTTTCGTTGATGATGCCGCAGCCGACGGCATTGGTTTCGGTCAGGCCGTAACCGAGCAAGGGCTTGGCCTCGCCCATCTCCGACGCAAGGCGCCGCACATGTTCGGGCGGACGCGGCGCGCCGCCGCCGGCATAGCTTTTGCACGTCGACAGGTCGTAATTCTTGCGGTTCGGACTGGTGAGGATTTCATAGCTCATCAGCGGCACACCGACGAAATAATTGCATTTTTCGTCCTGGATCAGCCGCATCGCTTCATCGGCGTTCCACTTGGGCATCAGAACGAGTTTGCGGCCCAATGCGAGACTTTGCAGGAAGACAGGAATTTCGGCGGTGACGTGGAACAAGGGGGTGCAAATCAGCGTCGCGGGCTGGATGTCCGGCATCAGCCCGTCCTGGGTCAGCAGATGGACCATGCTCGCGGTCTGGGTGACATAGTTGAAGATCGCCTGGCACACCGCCTCGTGGCGCGAATAGGCGCCTTTCGACTGGCCGGTTGAGCCCGAGGTGAAGAGTATCGTCGCCAGATCCTGCCCGGTGAGCACCGGCAGCACGGTTGAAGCGCCACCGCCGGCACCGGTGATGGGAGCGATCGCCAGGTCGATTGGCTGGGTGAGGTCGAGCGTGATGATCTTCGCGCCATGCTCGGCGCCTTCGAGCCGCGCGGTGCGCTGTACGTCGGCGATGACGAGCTTCGCCTCGCTATCGAGGATGCCGGCCGCGAGTTCGCCGCCCTGCCACCATCCATTGAGAAGCGTGGCGCAGCCGCCCGCCATCAGGATACCGATATAGGTCACGCACCACGCATTGGCGTTGCGCATCGCCAGCCCCACGCGGTCGCCACGCTGGACGCCATGGCCCTCAACCAAACCTGCGGCCACTTGCCGCGCCGCCACATACACCTGTTTGAACGAAAGCCGCTCGTCGCCTTCGACAAGGAAGGTCGCATCGCCATGCTGCGCAGCAAAAAACGCAACATAGTCGGCCAGGTTGGTCGGCGCGTTGGCAATGATGGGAAGCTGGTGGCCGAAGCGTTCGACGGACCCGACCTGGATCGGTCCGCCCGGACCGGTGATCAGATTATAGGCGGCTTCCAGGCGCAAATCGAGCGCTGATGGCATCTTTCATCTCTCCTCTTGGTCTCGCTCGCCTTACCCCTTATGGGGAGGCCTCTCCTGGGGAAGGACCGCGCGACTATATGTTTCTTTTTGCAACCTTAGCCGAAGCAACGCAATATGTGAACTTCCACGATCTCATGGGTGAAAACTCCGAGATCGCGTTCAGCGTCTTTGGCCTGCCGATCCGCTGGTACGCGCTCGCCTATCTCGCCGGGATTTTCGTCGGTTACTGGTATCTGCTCAAGCTCATCGCGCAGCCCGGCGCCCCGATGGCGCGGCGCCACGCCGACGACATGATCTTCTTTGCGATGCTTGGGATCATCCTCGGCGGCCGGCTTGGCTATGTGCTCTTCTATAACCTCGGTAATTATATCCAGAAGCCGCTCGAGGTCTTCAAGCTGTGGGACGGCGGCATGTCGCTCCATGGCGGGGTGATCGGCGTGCTGGTCGCGATCTGGTATGTGACGCGCAAGGAAAAGCTGAGCTTCCTGCGCTTCTGCGATTATGTCGCCTGCGTCGTTCCCTTCGGCCTGTTCTTTGGCCGCCTCGCCAATTTCGTAAATGGCGAGCTGTGGGGCCGCGCGACCACCGTGCCATGGGCGATCATCTTTCCCGATAGCGGCACGATGGACCCGCGCCATCCGAGCCAGCTTTATGAGGCCGGGCTGGAGGGCCTGCTGATGATGGCGATCCTCGCCTTCTTCTTCTGGCGCACCGATGCGCGTTACAAGCCCGGCTTCCTGTTCGGCATGGCCGCAATCATCTATGGCCTCAGCCGCTTTGCGGTCGAGTTCGTGCGCGAGCCCGATGTGCAACTTGGCACGCTGTCGTGGGGACTGACGATGGGGCAGACATTGACTGTGCCGATGCTGCTGATCGGCTTCTGGCTCGTCACCACCGCGAAGGGCCGCCGCAAGCGGATCGAGCCGGTGGCTGGACTCGACAGCGTTGCGTGACGGACCGCCGAGTCCCGACCAGCTGATCAGCGAGATTGCGGCGGCGCGGCCGATGACGGTCGCCGACTATATGGCGGCCGCGAACGGCCATTATTATGCAACGCGCGATCCGCTGGGCGCCGCGGGCGATTTCACCACCGCGCCCGAAATCAGCCAGATGTTCGGCGAGATGATCGGTATCTGGATCGCCGACCTGTGGCAGCGCGCGGGCAGTCCGGCGTTTCACTATGTCGAACTTGGCCCCGGCCGCGGTACGCTTGCCGTCGATGCCCTGCGCGTGATGGCGCGGTTCGGTTGTACGCCGCTCGGCGTTCAACTGGTCGAGACGAGCCCGGCTCTGCGCGCCGCACAGCGCGCGCGCCTGCCAGGCGCCACGCATCATGATGAGGTCGACGCGCTCCCCGACGACGCGCCGCTGATCATCGTTGCGAACGAATTTTTCGATGCGCTGCCGATCCATCAATATATCCGCACCATCAACGGCTGGCGCGAACGCATGGTCGAACGTCGCAATGGCGTGCTGGCACCCGTCGCGGGCGACATTCCGGCCGACGACACGATACCCGCCTCTCTGCATAGCCAGCCCGAAGGCACGATCGTCGAAACGGCGCCCGTCTCGGCGGCGATCATCCAGCGCTGCGCCTTTCGCCTGGCGCGGCAAGGCGGCGCGATGCTCGCGATCGACTATGGCTACGCCGGCCCCGCCGCAGGCGACACGTTGCAGGCCGTGAAGGCGCATCGGTTCGTCGACGCCTTCGCCGATCCGGGCGAGGTTGACCTGACCGCGCATGTCGATTTCACTGCGCTCGCCGCATCCGCGCAAAATAGGGGCGTGTCCGCGAGCCCGGCGGCGACGCAGGGCGACTGGCTGCGACGACTCGGCATTGACGCGCGGCTCCAGTCGCTCGCCGCCGCCGCACCCGCCCGCGCCGACGAATTGAAGGGCCAGCGCGACCGGCTCGTGCAGTCGGACGCGATGGGCGACTTGTTCAAGATGATGGCCTTCACCGCATCGGGCTGGCCAGTGCCTGCAGGTTTCACAGGAGATGCCGCATGACCGCCATCCAATTGGCAACGACCGGCGACGCGGAGGCCATCGCGGCCTTCGCCAATGGATCGTTCACCCACACGTTCGGCACCATCTATGACCCCGCCGACCTGGCCACTTTCCTCGCGGACTGGAATCCGCCCGACCGCGTGCGCGCGCAGATCGCGAGTGATGACCATGACATCGCGCTCGTCCGCAGCGAAGCCGGCGCGATCCTCGGCTATATCAAGATGGGCCCGGTCGATTTCGACCTTCCCCCCGAACAGCCGACCAATGATGCCGTCGAGTTACATCAGCTTTATGTCGCCGAAGCCGCGAAGGGCACGGGCGTCGCGGTCGCATTGATGGAATGGGGCATCGCCTGGGCGCGCGAGCGGGCGTCGATCCTGTACCTCACGGTCTTCACCGAGAATGACCGGGCGCAGGCATTCTATCGTCGCTACGGTTTCCACGACGTCGGCCGCAATGAATTTCGCGTCGGCAATCATGTCGACGAGGATCGTTTTTTCAGGCTCGACCTGTGACCGCGCCGTTTGTCACCGCGCCGACCCTCGCTGGCACAGCGCACGGTTTTTTCGGCCGCCGCGGCGGCATATCGACCGGCGCGCTTGCCTCGCTCAACTGCGGTCTCGGGTCGGGCGACGATCCCACGCTGATAGCCGAGAACCGGCGACGCGTGGCGGAGGCGCTCGTCCCCGGCGCAGCGCTCACCGGCCTCTATCAGGTCCATGGCGACCGCTGCGTGATCGTCGATGGCGACGCCGACCTAGCTGCGCGCCCCGAGGCCGATGCGCTCGCAACCCGGACGCCGGGCATTCTGCTCGGCATATTAACCGCCGACTGCGTGCCGGTGCTGTTTGCCGACCGCAACGCCGGCGTTGTCGGGGCGGCGCATGCCGGCTGGAAAGGCGCGCTTGCCGGGGTCACCGATACGACGCTCGATGCGATGGAAAGCCTGGGCGCCAGCCGTGCCAATATCGCGGTCGCGATCGGGCCGTGTATCGGGCGTGCCTCTTACGAAGTCGATGAGAGTTTCGTGCAACGCTTCACCGCCGAGGATCCCGCGAACGAACGCTTCTTCGCGGCAGGCAAACCCGGCCATGCCATGTTCGATATTGCCGCGTACGTCGCGGCGCGCCTTGCCGCTGCGGGCATAGCCCGAATTGCCATCGGTGGGCAGGACACCTATGCCGAGGCGGAGGATTATTTCAGCTATCGCCGCGCGTGCCACAAAGGCGAAAATAGCTATGGCCGCCAATTGTCGGTGATCGGTCTCGCGAATTAAGCAATGTCCGATTACCATTCGTCATCCCCGCGAAGGCCTGGATGACGGGTAAGTGGTAGAATAATGGGGGACGGATGACACGCACGCGCCTGTTTGGATTGATCGGCGGCCTGCTGACCTTCACCGTCATGCTCGCGCTGCCCGCCCCCGCGGGCATGGAAACCACCGCATGGCACGTCGCAGCGATGACGGTGCTGATGGCGATCTGGTGGATGACCGAGGCGCTGCCGCTGACCGTCACCGCGCTATTGCCCTTCCTGCTCGTCCCCGCGTTCGGGGTGATGGACGCCAATGCCATCGCCAAGGAATATTATTCTCCAATCCTTTTCCTGATCCTCGGCGGCGCCTTTCTGGCGCTCGCGATCGAGCGCGTCGGGCTGCACCGGCGCCTTGCGCTCGCCTTGCTCAAACGCGCGGCGCCGACCGCGGCCGGACTGCTGTTCGCTTTCATGGCGGCCACCGCGCTGCTCAGCATGTTCATTTCCAACACCTCGACCACGCTGATCATGGTCCCGATCGCGCTGGCCGTCGTCCGCGCCGGCGGCATTCGTGAGGGCGAAACCGAGGGTTTTGCCGGCGCGGTGATGATGGGCATCGCCTTTGCCGCATCGATCGGCGGGCTCGGCACGCTGGTCGGCAGCCCGACCAATGCGATCGCCGCGGGGCTGATCGAAAAGGCGCTGGGGCTGCGCATCTCGTTCCTCGACTGGATGGCCTATGGCATTCCTGTCGTTCTGCTCGCCACCCCCGCGGCAATGTTTATCGTGGCACGCGTCCAGCGGCTGTCGGCGCATCCCTTCGACGGCCAGGGCGCCGCCGCTGCGCTCGGCAAGCAGGCGATCTGGTCGACCGCCGAACGCCGCGTCGTTCCGGTCTTCCTGCTCGTCCTGATCGCCTGGATCGCGCAGCCGTGGCTCGAACCCTTTCTGCCGCAGGGTGCACTGACCGATGGGACCATCGCGGTCGCGGGCAGCCTTTTGCTGTTCGTGCTGCCCGACGGCACCGGCCGCCCGCTGCTGGTCTGGAAAGAGGCCGACCGCGCGCCTTGGGGCGTCATCATGATGTTCGGCGGCGGCCTCGCGCTCGCCGCGGCGATCACCGCGAGCGGGCTTGCGGCATGGCTCGGCGCCGTCCTCGCGCCGCTCGGCAGCATCCCGACAATTGCGCTCGCGGCGATCATCGTGGCGCTCACCATCCTCATCACCGAATTTGCCAGCAATGTCGCGACCGCCAGCGGCATCATGCCGGTGCTCGCCGCATTGATCGCCGCCACCGGGGTCGATCCCATTCTCCTCGCGCTGCCCGTCGCGATGGCGGCGAGTTGGGGGTTCATGCTCCCGTCGGGAACCGGCCCGAACGCGCTCGCGTGGGCGACCGGCCATATCGCCCTGCCCCGCATGCTGAAGGCGGGACTGGCGCTCGACATTATCGGCGTCCCGCTGCTGATCGGCACGATCTGGGCCGTTGCCTATATTGCATGACCCTGGCGCCTTGCGGTTCATGCCGCGCAATATAGTTTCAAACGAAACCGGCGTGCTATACAGGGCTCCAACACCTCAAGGAGCATCCCCATGGCCATGCGCGGCAAACCCAAGACGAATATCAGGAAAATCGGCGATCGCGAGCTTAGCCCCGCGACGCTGATGATGGGACTCGGGTACGACCCCGTGCTGTCCGAAGGCTCGCTCAAGCCGCCGATCTTCCTCACCTCGACCTTCGCCTTCGAAAGCGCGGCCGCCGGCAAGCGCTTCTTCGAGCATATCACCGGCAAGCGCGAAGGGCCCGCCGACGGACTCGTCTATTCGCGCTTCAACGGCCCGAACCAGGAAATCCTTGAGGATCGCCTCGCGGTCTGGGACGGCGCCGACGATAGCCTTGTCTTTTCAAGCGGCATGTCGGCCATTGCGACCCTGCTCCTCGCATTGGTGAGCCAGAATGACGTGATCGTCCACTCTGGGCCGCTCTATGCCGCAACCGAGTCGCTGATTGCACGCATCCTGTCGCGCTTCGGTGTCAGCTTCCTCGACTTTCCGGCGGGCGCAACGCGCGAAGAGATCGACGATATTCTGGCGCGGGCGCAAGCGCTCGCGACTGAAAAGGGCGGCAAGGTCGCGCTCGTCTATCTCGAAAGCCCGGCGAACCCGACGAACGCGCTCGTCGACGTCGAAGCCGTCCGCAGCGCGCGCGACGCCGCTTTCCCCGGCGAGCAGCAGCCGCCGATCGCGATCGACAACACCTTCCTCGGCCCGCTGTGGCAAAAGCCGATCAAGCAGGGCGCCGAACTCGTCGTCTACAGCCTCACCAAATATGCCGGCGGTCATTCGGATCTCGTCGCGGGGGGCGTGTCGGGCGACCAGCGCCTGCTCAACATCATCCGCCCGATGCGCAACACGATCGGCACGATCTGTGACCCCAACACCGCGTGGATGCTGTTGCGCAGCCTCGAAACGCTCGAACTGCGCATGAACCGCGCGGGGGAAAATGCGCTGAAGGTCTGCACTTTCCTGCGCGATCATCCCAAGGTCGACGGGCTCGGCTATCTCGGATTTATTCAGGATGCGCGCCAGAAGGATATTTTCGACCGCCATTGCACCGGCGCTGGCTCGACCTTCTCGCTGTTCATCAAGGGCGGCGAAGAAGAAAGCTTCCGCTTCCTCGATGCACTGAAGATCGCGAAGCTCGCTGTCAGCCTTGGCGGAACCGAAACACTCGCGAGCCATCCCGCGGCGATGACGCATCTGTCGGTCCCCGACGAACGCAAAAAGGCGCTCGGGATCACCGATAATCTCGTGCGCGTGTCGATCGGCATCGAGGATCCCGACGATCTGATCGCCGACTTTGCGCAGGCGCTCGACGCGGTCTAACGACCGCGCCGCGCGCGCCAGTCGACGACCTGCCAACCCATTTGCGGCGCGAGCCGCTTGAGTTTTCGCGACGGGGTGGTGGCAACCGCCTCGTCGGCGAAATGCAGCATGGGGTGGTCGGATACATGGTCCGAATAAGCGCGGATGTGCGTGCTGTCGCGGGTGATATCATTGGCGGCCATCCAGCCGTCGATCCGCGCGAACTTCGCGTCGCCATAGCAATTGTCGCCCGACAATCGCGCATGGATATGATCGGCGCCGTCGACCTCGTCGAGTTGCGTTGCGAGAACATCGTCAATGCCCAGCCGCCGGGCGATCGCCTCAACATACAGGTGGAAGGATGCAGTCGCGAGGAGCAGCCGGTATCCCGCCTCGCGGTCGGCAGCGATCTGTTCGAGCGCGGCGGGATGGAGCCCGTGTGCGACGACTTTGTCGGCATAGCTTTCGGCCAGCGGCGCGATTTCGGTACGGCGAAAGCGCTTGCCGACGAGTAGGCGCAAGTTGATCGCTTTCAGCCGCGACCGGTCGATCAGCCGGAGCGAATAGGCGGCGCCCGCTATCCCGACAAGCGGCAGCAACAGCAACCGCCATTGCTGGCGCCGTCGCGCAACATGCATGAGGAACCCGCTGTAAGTCCCTGATCGCGTTATCGTCCGGTCCATATCATACATCGCAACGCGGTGGACATAGTCGGCAGGCGGCAGGATAGGCGGGGTTTCCATCCGCCCACCATAGAAGCGCGTTGCGCGAGCGCCAAGAGGGGCGGGATTTGCTTGCCGTGGTGGGGCAAATAAGTCAGAGTCCACAGCAATATGGTGGCCAGAGCGGATTTCGAACAAAGCGACGGTGCCAATGGCACCGATATCCGCTTCACGGGCCGGCTGACGCTGGCGCGTCTCGGCGACCTGCCGGCGAGGCTCGACGCGCTTGGCCCGATCTCGACACTCGACCTCTCGGCTCTCGAACGGATCGACACCGTCGGCGCGTGGATCGTCACGCGCACCGTCAAGGAACATGGTGCGAAAGTCACCGGCGCCAGTCCCGAAGCACAGCGCCTGCTAGATGCCTTGGCCAGCGACAAGAGCGAATATCGCGTTCACCGCGACCGCCGCCCGGCGATGACGCGGATGCTCGAACAAGTCGGGATCGCCAGCGTCGGGGTATGGAACGAACTGCTAGGCATCATCGGCTTTTTCGGAGCGATGATCCTCGCGCTCGGCACGCAATTGCGCGCACGGCGGCGCCTCCGCTGGCACGCCATCGTCACCCGCTTTCAGACCGTCGGCGTCGACGCGCTCCCGATCATCGGCCTGATGACCTTCCTTATCGGTATCGTCGTCGCCCAGCAGGGCGCGGTGCAGCTTCGGCAATTCGGGCTTGAGGTGTTCACGATCAACCTTGTCGGCCGCGCCTCGATCCGCGAACTCGGCCTGCTGATGACCGCAATCATGGTTGCCGGCCGATCGGGCTCCGCCTTCGCCGCGCAGATAGGCACGATGAAGCTGACCGAAGAAATCGACGCGATGCGTACGATCGGCGTTTCGCCGATGGAGGCGATCGTACTGCCGCGCGTCGCCGCCGCAACGATATTGATGCCGCTTCTCGGCTTTTACGCCAGCCTGTGCGCGATCGCGGGCGGCGGCGTGTTCTGCTGGATCGGGCTCGACATCCCCCCCATCACTTATATCCAGATGCTGCGCGACATCATTCCCATGACCGATTTCTGGGCGATGCTGATCAAGGCGCCCGTGTTCGGCATATTGATCGGCGTCACCGGTTGTTATGAAGGTATGCAGGTGCGCCAGAACGCCGAAGAAGTCGGCAAGCGCACAACCTCCGCGGTCGTCGCTGCCATCTTCCTCGTCATCGTGCTCGACGCGATGTTCGCGGTCTTTTTCTCATCGATCGGATGGAATTGATGGCCGATCCGATCGACGAACAGCTCGAAGAAGAACTGGCCGCCGCCGACGCGGTGCGGCCCGAAGAGTTCGATTATGCGATCCGCATTCGCGGCCTCGTCAACCAGTTTGGCGACGCCGTGATCCACGACCATCTCGATCTCGACGTCCGATCGGGCGAGATCATGGGGGTGGTCGGCGGATCGGGCACCGGCAAATCCGTCCTGATGCGGTCGATCATCGGGCTGCAGACGCCGACCTCGGGCGAGATCGAGGTCTATGGCAAGACACTAGACACCATTGCCGACGAAGAGGAATCGCGCGACCTGCGCCGCCGTTGGGGCGTGATGTTCCAGGGCGGCGCGTTATTCTCCACGCTGAGCGTTGCGGAAAATATTCAGGTGCCATTGCGCGAATATTATCCAAGGACCGATCAGAAGCTGCTCGACGAAATTGCGGCCTATAAGGTGGCGATGGTCGGCCTGCCGCCCGATGCCGGCCCGAAATATCCCGCCGAACTGTCGGGAGGGATGGTCAAACGCGCCGGCCTCGCGCGCAGCCTCGCGCTCGATCCCGCCTTGCTCTTTCTCGACGAGCCGACCGCGGGTCTCGACCCGATTGGCGCCGCGAAGTTCGACGAGTTGATCCGCGAACTTGCCGACACGATGGGGCTCACCGTCTTCCTGATCACCCACGACCTCGACTCGCTCTATGCAACTTGCGACCGCGTTGCGGTTCTGGCCGAAAAGAAGGTGATTGCGGTCGGCACGATCCCGGAACTGCTTGCCACCGAGCATCCGTGGATACAGGATTATTTCAACGGCCCCCGCGGGCGCGCGGCAGCAGGCGGGAACCAAACCGCCCAGCGGCCCGTGTTGGGTGGCGATAGGAACAGCTGATGGAAACACGCTCGAACAACGTCCTCGTTGGCGCCTTTGTGCTTCTCTTTACGGCGGCGCTCGCCTTTTTCATCGTCTGGTTGGCGAACGACAGCGGCGGCGAGAAGCGCGAATATGATATTTTCTTCAAACAATCGGTCGACGGATTGAACAAGGGCGCTGCGGTGCAATTCTCTGGCGTGCCTGCCGGTCAGGTCAAGCAAATCGCGCTGTGGCCCGAAGATCCACAATTCGTTCGCGTCCGCATCGAGGTCAACGAAGGCGTGCCCGTGCTGCAGGGCACCACCGCCGCGCTCGAGGGCGTCGGTTTCACCGGCGTGTCCCAAATCTCGCTCGACGGCGCGGTCAAGGGCGCACCGGCGATCGCCGACAAGGGCCCCGCGGGCAAGCCCGTCATCCCGACGCGCGTCGGCGGCCTTGGCGAACTGCTCAACACCGCGCCGCAGTTGCTCCAGCGCCTGTCGACCCTGAGCGAGCGGTTGGCCGAACTGGCCGACGACGAAAATCAGGCAAGCATCCGCGGCATCCTGAAAAATGTCGAAGCGTCGACGGCGATCCTCGCGCGCAACGGCCCCGCAATCGAACGCGCGCTCGCCGACACGCGTATCGCGATTCAGCAGACCGGCGTAGCGGCCGAACAGATCGGCAGTCTCGCGGCGTCGGCGCAAGGCACGATCGACCGCAACGTCGACCCCGCAATGGCGAACCTGCGCGATACGCTGAAGTCCGCCAACGCGTCGATGGCGACGCTGGAAGGCGCGATCTCCGACGCGCGGCCGGGACTCAAGACCTTCAGCGAGACGACGATCCCCGAAGCAAACGCGCTGATCCGCGACCTCCGCCGTACTTCCGCCTCGCTGTCCAGCCTGACCGACAAGCTCGACCAGCAGGGCGCCGGCGCTGTCATCGGCGGCAGCAAGCTGCCCGATTATAAAGAATGAGGACCAGAGCCCCCATGCCCACTTCCTTTCGCAGCCTCCGCGTCCCGCTCCTCGCCGCTGTCGCCGCCGCCTCGCTGTCGGCGTGCTTCGGTCTCGGCGGCAAGACCCCGCCTTTTCTGCTGACGCTCGATGCCGCTAAGGCACCGAGCGCGGGTGGTGCGCGCACCGCGGCCGACGCCGCGACACTGACGATCCTGATCCCGACTGCGCCGCAAAAACTGCGCACAACGCGCATCCCGGTGCAGCAGGATGGATCGAGCGTCACCTATGTCAAGGACGCGCAATGGGTCGAGGCGCCCTCACGCCTGTTCCAGCGACTGGTGTCCGAAACGGTTTCCGCGAGCACCTCGCGCGTCGTGCTCGACGAAGGGCAATATCTGACCGCGCCGGGGGAACAGCTCGCAGGGCAGTTGATGGAATTCGGCGTCGATGCCGCCACGAACGAGGCCGTCGTCGTCTATCAGGCGATGCTGGTGTCGGCGGGCGGCAAGTCGGTGACCCAGCGCCGCTTCGAGGCACGCGAGGCGATCGGCGGCAAGGTCGAGGCCAAGCCCGTTGGCGAAGCGCTTACGCGTGCGGCGAACAAGGTCGCGGTCGAAGTGACCGGCTGGATCGGCGGCTAAAAAGCCGCCCGCATCGGGTTGCCATTTTGCATTGGTCGCATTAGGGGCCGCGGCTCTATTTCATCTGTCGACGCGTAGCCTCTTCCGGGTTTCCGGTTGCGCCCTTTCCTTTCGAGCCCGTTGTTCGAAAGGAATCTTTATGGCGTGGGTCATCCTCGCGATCGCCGTTGTTACCGAAATCCTCTGGGCGCTCAGCCTGAAGTGGGCTGCGACGATCGGCTCGTGGCAAGCCTCCCTCGTCCCGATCTCGCTGAGCTTCGTCAATATGGCGCTGTTAGCCTTCGCGATGCGCGGCATCTCGGCCGGAACCGCCTACGCGATCTGGACCGGCCTCGGCGCCGTCGGCGTCATCATCGGCGGCATATTCTGGTTCGGCGAGAAGGTGAACGGAGTCCAGATCGGCTTTATGGCGCTGATCGTTATCGGCGTTGTGGGAACCAAGCTTTTCTCATCGTCCTGATCAGCCGAGCAAACTCTTCGACGCCTGCTCGGTGACATCGCGCGACAGGCCGGGCTGCGCGAGGATGCGTTCCAGTTGGGCCTTCATCAGCGCCTGCCGTCCCTCGTCGAAACGTTTCCAGCGGCCGAGCGGCGGGATCATCTTCGCCGACGTCTGCGGATTTTTGGGATCGAGCGCGATGACGAGATCGGCAATCAACCGATATCCCGCCCCGTCAGCCTGGTGAAACGCCGCCTGATTGCCAGTCAGCGCCCCATAGAGCGAGCGGACGCGGTTCGGGTTCGCCAACGTGAAGTCGGGATGCTGCGCGAGTTCCTTTACCGCATCGACGGTATCGGGGCGGAGCGACCACGCCTGCACCTGAAACCATTTGTCGAGGACGAGCGGATTGTCGCGGTAGCGCTGATAGAAGATGTCGAGCGCCGCGACGCGCTCGTCGCTGTCGCCGTGCGCCAGCGTTGCGAGCGCCGCCTGCCGTTCGGTCATGCCGTCGGCATCGGAGAAGATGCGGAACGCGAGCGCGGGCGCGTCGGCGGCCCCAGTGGCCGCGAGATAGGCGAGCGCGACACCGCGCAGGCGGCGGCCGCCCTTCGCCTTGCGCGACAAATCGGTGGCGGGCGGTGCAGCCCCGCCAAGGATTTTCCGCCACTCGCTTTCGAGCGCGGTTCCGATCGCCGCCTGTAACGCGAGCCGCTGACGTCGGATGGCGTCGGGATCGACGGTGACCATCTGGTCGCCGATGAACGCTTCGCTCGGCAGCAGCACAGCCTCGGCGACGAAAGCGGGGTCGCTTGTCGCGCCCGTCAGCGTCTGCCCGATCGCGTCGATCACCGCCCGGTTATCGCTCGCCTCTCCCGATATCGTAGCAACCAGCGTGTCCAACATCAGTTGCTGCAATGCCTCATAGCGCGCGAAGGGGTCGTCATCATGCGCGGCGAGCCAGGCAAGTTCACCCGGCCCGCGTTCGAAATCGAGGATGATCGGCGCCGAAAAGCCGCGGTTGACCGACAGTGCCGGACGCGCAGCAAATTTCCCGAGCGCAATGCGCTGGGTCGCACCCGTGACCGTGATCAGTGTGTCGGCAAATGCGTCTCCGCTGCCGTCCATGGCGAAGGCGGCGAGGCGCAGCGGCATCATCATCGGAAGCTTCTCGGGCTGACCCGGCGTTGGCGGCACCGTCTGCACGATATCGAGCGACCACTCGCCCCCCGTTTCGGCCAGCGACGGCTTGAGCCGCGGCGTTCCTGCCTGACTGTACCACAGGCGGAACTGCGCCAGATCGATTCCCGCGCCTTCCTCGATCGCGCGGACGAAATCCTCGCACGTCGCGGCCTCGCCATCGTGGCGGTCGAAATAGAGGTCGGTGCCTTTACGGAAGCGTTCGGGACCGACCATCGTCGCCATCATGCGGATGATCTCGGCGCCCTTGTTATAGATGGTCGCGGTATAGAAGTTCGAGATTTCCTGAAAGCTGTCGGGCCGGATCGGGTGCGCGAGTGGCCCTGCGTCCTCGGGGAATTGCGCGGCGCGAAGCAGGCGAACATCCTCGATCCGCTTGACGGGGGGCGACCCCATGTCGGCCGAGAAACTCTGGTCGCGAAAGACCGTGAAGCCTTCCTTCAGGCTGAGCTGGAACCAGTCGCGGCAGGTGACGCGGTTGCCCGACCAATTGTGGAAATATTCGTGCGCGACGACGCCCTCGACGCCGTCATAATCGACGTCGGTCGCGGTGTCGGCGTCGGCAAGAATGTAGCGGGTGTTAAAGACGTTGAGGCCTTTGTTCTCCATCGCCCCCATGTTGAAATCGCTGACCGCGACGATGTTGAACAGGTCGAGGTCATATTCGCGGCCATAGACGCGCTCGTCCCACGCCATGCTGTCCTTGAGCGCCTGCATCGCATGGCCGGTGCGATCCTCATCGCCGCCCCGCACCCAGATGCCGAGTTCGACCTGACGCCCCGACATCGTCGTGAAGCTGTCGCGGTTCACCACGAGGTCGCCGGCGACGAGCGCGAAGAGATAGGAGGGCTTCGGCCACGGGTCTTCCCACAGCGCCCAATGATCATTTCCCTCTTCGCCTTGATCGATGCAATTGCCGTTCGACAGCAGGATCGGGAAGGCTGCCTTGTCTCCCGTCATCCGCACCTTGTAGCGGCTGAGCACATCGGGCCGGTCGGGGTGGAAGGTGATGCGGCGGAATCCTTCGGCCTCGCATTGGGTGCAGAGCAAGCCGCCCGACGCATAGAGACCCGAAAGCTGGGTATTTGAAGCGGGGTCGATCACCGTATCGACTTCGACCGTCGCCGCGGTCCGTTCGCCCAGGTCGACGATCAGATCGCTGCCCTCCATCCGCCAGTCGTTCCACACCTCACCATCGACGCGCACCGCGGCCGCGCTCAGCCCGTCGCCGCGGAGCAGCAGCGGCACCGGCGCATCGGCGTGGCGCACCACCGACAGCGCCGCGCCGACCTTCGTCGCGTCGATCCCGAGCGTGAAATCGAGCACGATATCGGGGATCTGCCATTCAGGTGGACGATAGTCGCCGCGATGGATGGTGACGGGAAGGACGGGTGTGGAAGAGGCATCGGTCATCTTATCGATCTAGGCATGGTGGCGCCGACGCGCAATAAGGCGCGCGATGGGACAGATGCTGATTTTCGGAATGGGCTATGCCGCCAGCCACCTAGCGAACCGCCTGCGGGCGCGCGGCTGGGAGGTCGCGGGAACGACACGCGACGGGCGCGGAGACAGCCTGGCTTTCGGCGATGAGGCAGCCGTGTTCGCGGCTCTGCGCGGGGCAACGCATATCCTGTCGTCGGTGCCGCCGGTGGAAGGTATCGATCCGGTTCTCGCGCGTTACGGCGATGCCGTCGCGCTCGCCCCCGCACGCTGGGTCGGTTATCTGTCCTCCACGGGGGTCTATGGCGATGCGAGTGGCGCGTGGGTCGATGAAAGCGCGCCCATTCGCGGCCGCCGCCCCGATCGCAACGCCGCCGATGCCGCGTGGCAGGCGCTACGCAGCGACGTCAGCGTCTTTCGCCTTCCCGGCATCTACGGCCCCGGCCGCTCGATTCTCGATCGGATTGCCGAAGGCCGCGCGCATCGTATCGACCTGCCCGAACAGGTGTTCAGTCGCGTCCATGTCGACGATATCGCGGGTGGGGTCATCGCGTCGTTCACGGGACCGGCGGGTGTCTACAACCTCGCCGACGACGAGCCGTGCCACCAGAACCGGCTGGTCGAATGGGGTTCTGCGATGCTTGGCGCTCCTCTGCCCCCGCTACAATCGATCGAGGAAGCGGGCTTGTCGCCCGCCGCCCGCGCGTTCTACGCCGAGAATCGCCGCGTCGCGAATGGCAGGGCAAAACGCCTGCTCAACTGGACACTATGTTATCCAACGTTTCGCGAGGGCCTCGTCCGCGATATCTAGATCAGCACATCGACCGTGTGGATCAGCACCCCGACGAGCCCGCCCACCAGCGTGCCGTTGATACGGATATATTGCAGGTCGTCGCCGACGGCGCTTTCCAGCCGGTCGGTGATCGTCTTGGCATCCCAGCCGCGGATCGTGTCCGACACCAGCTTGAGCGCGGTTTCGCCATAGCTGTCGACCACGCCGACGACCGCGCGGCGGGCGTAGCGGTTGAGCGTGCGCTTGATCGCGGCATCCTCGCCCAGCATCGAGCCGAACTGGGTGACGAGTTCGCCGATCCGCCCCGCCAGCATTGTGTCGGGGTTGCGTGCCGCTTTCAGCAACGCGGTGCGCCCTTGCTCCCACAAACCGTCGAGCCAGCGCTTGACCGCCTTGTTTTCGAGCAGCTCGTCGCGGACCTTGGCGACCTTCGCCTTCACCTCGGGATCGTGCTGCAGGTCGAGCGCCATCTTGGCGAGGCCCTCCTCGACGCGGATCCGAAGCGGATGCGTCTCGTCGACCGCCATTTCGCTGAGCAGTTTCGACAGCCCCGCGACGATGCGGTTCGAGATGCTCTCGTCGAGCCCGGTGAAGCGGACGATCGCGTTCGAATTGTCATGCACCATCTGGTGAATCAGATGCTCGTTGAGTTCGAGCGTCTTCGATCCCCATTTCACCATCGCGTCGAGCAGGGGCTGATGCCGTCCCTCGGCGAGCGCGGCCTGTAGCGCCTGCCCGAGCAGCGGTGCCACATCGAGTTCGCGCAAACGGTCGGCGATCGCCGATTTGACCATGCCGCCCAGCCGTTGCTGGTCGAGCGCGCCGAGCCCGTCGGCGATAATCCGCGAGGCGCCAAGCCGCAGCCGTCCCCCGCCCTCGCCCGGCTGCGACAGGAATTTGCCGACCGCGCCCGCGACGTCGACCGTCTGCATCTTGCGCGCGATCAGGCGCGGCAGCAGGAAATTGGTGAGCAGGAAGCGCGCAAGCGTGTCGCCGATGCGGTTCTTGTTGCGCGGGACGATCGCGGTGTGGGGGATCGGGATGCCCATCGGGTGACGAAACAGCGCTGTGACCGCGAACCAGTCGGCGAGCCCGCCAACCATCGCCGCCTCTGCAAAGGCACGTACGAAGCCGATGGCGGGATGGACATCCTGATAATATTTGGCGCCGATGAAGACGAACGCCATGAAGACCAGCATGCCGGTCGCCACGACGCGGATGTTCAGCCCACCCGTCGGAACGGCAACGCCCACCCGCAAAGGGTGGGCGTGTCCAGTATCAGTTTGCGGCGAAACGCTTTCCGTCATGATTATCAAATGGCGTCACCGGGCAAAGGTTGCAACCGGAACGCATCCTCATTCGGCCGGATGTGGCGCCGGCTCCCCATGCGGCTTGGTGTCGTCGCCCTTCTTGTAGGTGAGCAGGTTGCTCGAGAAGAAGCGACCGAGCCGCTTTTCGATGCTGTCGGCGAGGCTGAAGCCCGCAGGAACGATCAGCAGCGTCAGCATCGTCGACAGGATCAGGCCGCCGATCACGACGACGCCCATCGGCGCACGCCATGCGCCGTCGCCCGACAGCGACAGCGCGGTCGGCACCATGCCCGCGACCATCGCGACCGTTGTCATGACGATCGGCTGCGCGCGCTTGCGCCCCGCATCGAGCAGGGCGTCCATCTTGCTGACGCCATGGTCCATTTCCTCGATCGCGAAATCGACGAGCAGGATCGAGTTTTTCGCGACGATGCCGAGCAGCATCAGCAATCCGATGAACACCGGCATCGAGATTTCCATGCCAGTGATCAGCAATCCGAGCAGTCCGCCCAGCGGCGCGAGGAGCAGCGACGACATGTTGACCAGCGGCGACAGGAAGCGGCGATAGAGCAGCACCAGCGTCGAGAAGACCAACATCAGCCCCGAAACCACCGCGATCAGGAAGTTCTGGATCAGTTCGGCCTGCCATTTGGCGTCGCCCTGGACGACCTTGCGGATACCCTGCGGCATATTCTTGACCGCGGGCAGCGCGTCGATCTTTTCCTGCGCGTTGCCCGTCACCAGGCCCGGTGCCAGATCGGCGCCGATCACGATGCGCCGCGTCTGGTTGTAACGGCGCAATTCGGTCGGCCCGGCACCGAAACCGATTTCGGCGACCGACTTCAGCGGTACGGTGGTGCCGCGCGAGGTCGGCACCGGCAGATTCTCGATCGTCGCAAGGCTGCGGCGCGAATCTTCCGACAAAAGCACGCGGATCGGGATCTGGCGATCGGACAGCGAGAATTTGGCGGCATTCTGGTCGATATCGCCGAGCGTCGCGATACGGATCGTCTGGCTGAGCGATGCCGTCGTCACGCCGAGTTCGGCGGCAAGATCCATCCGCGGATTGACGATGATTTCAGGACGCGGAATGTCGCCTTCGACGCGCGGCGAACGCAGCTCCTTCAGCTTCAGCATCTGCGAAACGATCAGGCGCGCATGCTTGTCGAGCGCGACCGGATCGTCGCCGCCGATGACCATCGTGATGTCACGGCCCGAAAATCCGCCCGACTGGCTCTGGAACGACACGCGCGCGTCGGGGATCGCCGCCAGCTTTGGCTGCAGGCTGCGTTCCCATTCGACACTGCTCATCGGCCGCTTTTTCTTGAGCGTGATGAAGGCGTTTCCGCCGCCGACATTGACGTCGTAAAACGCCGTTTCGACCACGGGGCTATCGTCGAGGATCGCGCCGATCTGCCGCACAATGGTTTCGCTCTGCGCCAAGGTCGAGCCCGGGGGCAGTTCGTAACGGACCTGGCTATAATCGCTGTTGGTCGTCGGCTGGAACTGCTGCGGCAAGGTCATGAACAGCACGATGCTGAGCGCAAAGGCGAGAACGCCAACCCCGACGATCCATACGCGATGGTCGAACAGGCGCGCCCAGGCGCGCTGAACCATGAACGTCGCCCAGCGGGTGAAAGCCCAGTCGCGCATTCCCATCACATAAGCGAGCGCCCCGAGAAGGATCGCGAGCAAGCTTGCCGCAAGGAAAACGCCGATCGCCGACAGCGGCGTCAGCAGCAGGAAATGCAGCGCCGCGTTTGGCGCGTCCTGTCCGACCGGAACCGGCTGGAAATAGGAATAGATCGAAAACAGGACGGAAAGGCCGGCAAGGACAAGCGGAACGGCCAGATAGGTCAGCTGCGTCGGCACATCTTCGTAGCGCGCCTTCCTCGCTTGCTGCTTCGTGCTGTCGAGCGTCCAGGCGAGCAGCCGTTCGTAACGATCGACCCAAGGCCCCGCAGCATGGTCCTGTTCGCCCTCGGCCGAGAGGAAATAGGCGGCGATCATTGGCGTGATCATGCGCGCGACCGCCAGGCTGACAAGCACCGCAAAAACGACGGTCATCCCGAACTGGATGAAGAACTGGCCCGAAACGCCCGGCATCAGCGCCACCGGCAGGAACACCGCGACGATCGACATCGTCGTTGCGACGACCGCCAGACCGATCTCGTCGGCGGCGTCGATCGACGCCTGATAGGCGGTCTTGCCCATTCGCATATGCCTGACGATATTCTCGATCTCGACGATCGCATCGTCGACGAGCACCCCCGCGACCAGGCTGAGCGCGAGCAGCGACAGGCTGTTCAGCGAAAAGCCCATCAGGTCCATGAACCAGAAGGTCGGGATGGCCGACAGCGGGATCGCCAGCGCGCTGATCAGCGTTGCGCGCCAGTCGCGCAGGAACAGGAACACCACGACGACGGCGAGAATCGCGCCCTCGATCATCGCGGCCATCGAGCTGCGATATTGCTCCTTGGTATATTCGGTGCGCGTGAAGAGGATCTTGAAGTCGACCTTCGGGTTGTTCTTCTTGATCTCCGCAAGCTTTTTCATCGTCTCGTCGTGGATCGTGACATCCGAGGCGCCCTTGGCCTTTTCGATCGAGAAGCTGAGCACCTGCCGCCCCTTGATCTTCGCAAGGTTGCGCTGTTCGGCATAGCCGTCGGTGACTTTGGCGACGTCGGACAGGCGAACGGTGCGGCCATTGCCGATCGAAAGGCGCGTGTCGCCGAGCTGGAAAGCATTGGCGGCGTTGCCGAGCACACGGACGGCTTGTTCGGACCCTGCGATTTCGGTGCGACCGCCCGCGGCGTTGACGTTCGTCTGGCGCAGTTGCTGATTCACCTGGCTGGCGGTGAGGCCATAGCTTTGCATGCGCGCGGGGTCGAGAATGACGCGAATCTCCCGATCGACGCCGCCCGAACGGCGGACCTGGCTCATGCCCGGAATCGACAGCAATTCCTTGGCGACGCTGTTGTCGACGAACCACGACAATTGCTCGAGCGTCATGTCCGACGCTTCGACGGCGAAATAGGTGATCGGACCGCCCGCGATGTCGACGCGAACGACCTGCGGTTCGAGAATGCCGTCGGGCAGGTCGCTGCGGATCTGCGAAACCGCCTGATTGACGTCATTATAGGCGCGGTCGATCGGCGTGCCGATCGCGAACTGCACCATCGTCCGGCTGTTGCCTTCGCCGACATAAGACGACATTTCATCGACGCCGCTGACACCGCGAACCGCCGCCTCGACACGCTGCGTGACCTGCGTTTCAAGTTCCGAAGGCGCCGCGCCCGGCTGCGCCACTATGACCTGAACCGCGGGAAACTCGACGTCCGGATTGTCGTTCACGTCCATCCGGTTGAAGCTGACGACACCCGCCAGCAGCAACAGGACGAACATGACGACGGGCGGCACCGGATTGCGGATGCACCAGGCGGAGATGTTGCGAAAGCTCATGATTCAAACGCCCTTGTGCACCAAAAGACTGCGCGACCGATCCGGGTTACTGCGATGATTTCTGAACGACCGGCTTCACCTTGTCGCCGACGTTGAGGAAAGCGCCCGCGAGCACGACAACGCGCTCGTTACCGCTCAGGCCCGACGCGATGGATACGCCATCGTCAGTCACCGTGCCGACCTTGACCGCGCGGCGCTGAATCTCGTTCTTGTTGTCGACGATCAGGACGAAATTGCCTTCGGGGCCGCTTTGCACAGCGCTTTCCGGCAGCATGGGCGCCTCTTCGGTACCCGACACGAGCCGCGCATCGGCAAAGCCGCCCGGACGCAGCGCCGCGCTATACGGAACCGCGATGCGGACCATGCCCTGCCGTGTGTCGGGATTGATGACCGGCGAAACTTGCCATACCTGACCCGCGATCTGCAGGTTGCTGCCGACCGGGCTGATCGTCGCACGCGTGCCGACGCGCACACGCTGCAGATCGGCCTCGGCCATCTGCGCCATCAATTCCATCTCGCCGCCGCGCGCCATGCGGAACAGCACGCCGCTACCGGCGCCGACGATCTGACCCGTTTCCACCTGCCGCGTCAGAACCAGCCCGGCGGCCGGCGCGACGATGTTGAGACGGCCGTTACGCGCCTGCGCCTCGGCATGTTGCGCCTGCGCGACGCGAACACGCGCATTAGCCGCATCGCGGGTCGCCCGCTTGCGGTCCATATCGGCCTTTGAGATAAAACCGCGCGAAACCAGCGCCTGAGCGCGCGTCAGTTCGGCCTGCGCCAGATCGGCATCGGCCTGCGCTACACGGATCGACGCCGCGAGGCTGGCCGCCTGCTGCGCCTGAACCGAGCGATCAATGATGGCGAGCGGCTGTCCGGCATTAACCCATTGACCGGGTTCCACGAGCACGCGCACGACCTGGCCTCCTTCGCCGGCGACGCCGACCGGCATTTCGCGGCGTGCCGCGATCGTGCCGTTAGTCGAGATCGTCGCTTCGACCGACTGGCGGCCGGGAATAACGACGGTGATGTTGGGAACGGTTGCTGCACCAGGTCCGCCCGCCGCGGCCCCGTCGGCGCCTGCCGCACCGCTCTTGCTAGCGTTGAAGGCGTACCATGTCGCCGCCAGCGCAAGCGCGATCAGCACCAGTGCCACGATCAGCCGCGTCCGGTTGCGACGGCTATCCGTCTCTTCATAATAGCTCTGCGTGCCCGCCAGGCTGTCCATCGAATCCACTTTCCGCTCGTAGTTCACGCCGAATCCCTCCCCCGCCTTGCGCGGCATATCGTGCGGCAGGCGCAACAGCACCTGTCCCCTCAACCCCGCATGACAGGATCAATCCTGCACGAGGTGTATTACCTAATTAAATCACCCCTTGCAAGAGGCGAAACTTCACGACCCCCTTGTGTCCTGGACCGCGGCCCATAGGCCTGTCTTCTTTTTATTTCCAGTGGGTTGCAGGCATGAAAAAGGGCGGCGCGCCCGGCGGCGGCCACCCTCTTCTTTCCGCCGGCCGCTACAGGCCCGGCGATAGTGGTTTGCGGTCAGCGGACGCGACCGCGCCGCACAAGGTTGACGATCCCGAGCAGAATCACCGCGCCGAGAAATGCGGTGAGCAAGGTCATCGGATCAAAGGCGTCGCCACGAAGATGCCCGCCGCCGAGGAAGCTGCTGAACAGAAAGCGGCCGAGAATCGATCCGATACAGCCGACGATGATGTTGAGGAAAATGCCCTGCTGAGCGTCGGTGCGCATTACGATACTGGCGAGCCAGCCGATGATGCCGCCCATGATGATAGCGATAATCCAAGTCATATGATGACCCCCTACGATCGTTGTTGGCGCCTGACATTGCAGGCATCACATTGGTAACTCAAATATCTGACATCGCCTAGCACAATGGCGGCGAGGCATATCCTCGCCGCCATGCCGTTCAGCGGACGCTGCCGCGGCGGATCAGGTTGATGATGCCAAGCAGCACAACGGCGCCAATAAAGGCCCAGAGCAGCCCGATCGGGCTGAACGTGTCAAGGCTGGCACCCATGCCGAAAAAGCTGCCGAGGAAATTGCCGAGAAATGCCCCGACGATGCCAACGACGACATTCAGAATGATGCCCTGCTGCGCATCGGTGCGCATGACGATGCTGGCGAGCCAGCCGATGACACCGCCGACGATCAATGTGATAATCAAACCCATGATTTCTACCCTTTCTGAACCCGCCGGACACACGCTGATGCCCGGAGACTTGTGAACGTTCGGTCGCGCCCGAACATCGTTTCAACGATGACGAGACAATGCGGAAAGGAAGGGAAAGGTTCCCGGCCGGCCCGCGTGGGCTCGGCCGGGAAAGTGGGATCGGTTCCTGATCGGGAACGTCTCCGGGTCGCAAGATGCAACTAAGCAGCCGCATTTGACGCTGGTGTGACGAAAGTCACTGGGACGAAAATAAAATGGGAGAGAATATGGCGCCCTGTGCGCAGCGATGCGTGCAGCTCGATCGCGCGCGCATACGAAATGGGGGCCGGCATTGCTGCCAACCCCCACTATCCGACTTTGCCCCACGTACCCCGCCTCACTCCATCCCGGTCCGCTTCTCTTGCGATCAGCAGCCCGCAAAACGATGCGTTGCGGCGCACGCCGGAACAATCCGGCGACGGTTTGGTCGGCCCCCTTTCGGGGGCCGGCCGCACCTGGAAAGCCCTTCATCATCTTTTCTTGCGTCTGCCGAAACAGTCGCTGTCCAAGCGATGGACTGCATTTCCTGTACCCGATCGGGTCCGTATCAACTCGTGGGAATCGCTACGTTCCGTGACCAGGCTATCGGTCGATGTCCTCGTCAATCCGTCCGTTCTCTTCTGGCTAGTCTTGCAACTACCCTTGATGTCCCGGTGGTTTGCGTCTCTGTCGTCCGATGATTTGAAGCTGACATGAAGCTTTCGGGTCGCCAACAAAAAAGGAGCAAAAAGCCCCGGCGAACGATCTTCGCTTGTGGATAAGTCCGGCATTAGCAACAAGCGGATTCACCGCAGCATTTTTGTAACATCGGTGCAGCATTTTCGGATTCAAAAATCTGGATCGACTCATCGACTCATCAGCCGATCGGTGCCGCTTTTCTTTCACAGCGAGTCGCGACTCGGCCAAAAAAAAAAGCGGAGCCCGAGGGCCCCGCTCTCCTTTCTCGCATTTGCAGACCGATCAGCCTTTGACCGTGACCTCGACCCGACGTGCGGCCGAATTGTCGGTAGCCGTCGTTGTTGCCTCGGCGGGCTTTTCCAGCACGACCTTGTCCGCTGCAAAACCAAGCTTCTCCAGCGCTCCCTTGACGCTCTGCGCACGGTTCTTCGACAATTCGGCATTGACCGCCGCATTACCCGTCGGATCATTATAGCCTGACACCGCCAGCGTTGCGGCGGGGTTGCTGTCGAGATACGCCTTCACAGACGCCGCTGCGGTGGTGAGATCGTTCGACACGTCCGATTTGCCGGTGTCGAAATAGACCGTCAGCATCGGCTTGCCCTCGCGGTCCGCCGCGACGACCCCGGCGCCTTCGGGGATGGCCGCCGCTGTAGCCGTTCCCGCAGCGCCGTCAGCTGGCGCGACCGTCTCGCTGATCGCCGCCTGATCGGTGACCGGGGCAACGACCGCATCCTGTTTCGAACAATAACGCAGACCGAAGAAGAGCAGCGCAGCCAGAACCAGCAAGAGCAGGAGCCAGGGCAACCAGCCCATGCCGCCGCTCTTTTCACTGTCGCCGCTCGAATAGGCGGCCTGTGGACTGGCCGCCGACGGAGCCGGCGGAGACGGCGGGGCCGCTGCGGCAGGCGGAGGAGCCGCAGCAGCCGGTATTGCCGAGGCACCGGCCAGACCTGCCGCGGCCAGCGGGACAGCCGACGTCGCGTCATCGCCCGTGCCAGCGTCGCCGTCCAAATCGCCAACGGCCGCCAGGCCCGCGGCGGTTTCTGCGGCACCGACTGCGCCAGCGGCACCGCCAAAGAGCGTAAGCAGACCGAAATGCTGCGCGAGGAGATAATAGACGGTGACGCGGTTCTTTGTCCGGTCTTCCTTCATCCGTTCAGCGACACCGGCGATCGCCGCATCGAGCGCGGCGTCGTCGATGGTCAACCCGAGCTTTTTCTTGAGGAAGTTTTCGCGAACGCGGTCGGTTTCTTTTTTGTCGGAAAAGGAAACGAGCGATGAATCGCGGTTTCTGAGTGCAATGCCGAGATATTTTACAATCGCCGACACCACATTTTCGTCAGCGTCCGCGACATATTTCCTGACATCCGCCAGCCAATCTTCTGCCATGCGACCATGCTCCTACCCAGACGCAAGGCTTCGCCGTTCGGCGCTCGCACGGGGGGCGAGACTCGCGCCTTAGGCGGCGGAACTTATATCATTTTCCGGAAATGCAACAACGCGGCCGGATATCGAGGTTATCGCTTGCCGAGATCGCCCTTGCCCACCGTTCCCGATGCCATCTCGAGCATCCGGTCGAGGCTCTTGCGCGCCGCGAGGCGAAGACCTTCTTCCATCTCGATCTGCGGCTTCAGGTCGCGGAGCGCGATGTAGAGCTTTTCCATCGTGTTGAGCGCCATATAGGGGCAGATATTGCAGTTGCAGTTGCCGTCGGCTCCGGGCGCGCCGATGAAAGTCTTTTCGGGCAGCGCGAGTTCCATCTGGTGGATGATGTGCGGCTCGGTCGCGACGATCAGCGTATCACCGGGGAAGCTTTTCGCGAACTGCAAGATCCCGCTTGTCGACCCGACATAGTCGGCGTGATCGACGATATGCGGCGGACATTCGGGATGCGCCGCGACCGGGGCCCCGGGATGCTGCGCCTTCAGCTTGATGAGTTCGGTCTCGCTAAACGCCTCGTGCACGATGCACACGCCGGGCCACAGCAGCATCTCGCGCCCGAACTTGCGGTTGAGATAGCCGCCAAGGTGACGGTCGGGACCGAAGATAATCGGCTGATCCTCGGGAATCTGGCTGATGATCGTCTCGGCGCTCGACGAGGTGACGATGATGTCGCTGAGTGCCTTCACCGCCGCCGAGCAGTTGATGTACGTCAGTGCAATATGGTTCGGATGCTTCTCCCGGAAGCGCTTGAACTGTTCGGGGGGACAGCTGTCCTCCAGACTGCAACCCGCATCCATGTCGGGCAGGATGACGATCTTTTCGGGGCTGAGGATCTTCGCGGTCTCGGCCATGAATTTCACGCCGCAAAAGGCGATGACATCGGCATCGGTGTCGGCGGCCTTGCGCGACAGCTCGAGCGAATCGCCGACGAAATCGGCGAGGTCCTGTATCTCGGGCTTTTGGTAATAATGCGCGAGGATGACGGCGTTGCGTTCCTTGCGCAGGCGCTCGATTTCGGCGCGCAGGTCGAGGCCCGAGAGATTCTCGCGAATGGGAGCAGTCATCGCTTTTCCTTATATGGCTTTTGCCTTGGCGAACCCCCTACACCGCTGCCCGCAGGAGGGCAATTCGCCGCATCAACCGGCGAGCCGCTCCGCGAGCGCAATGACGGGGGGCGCCATCGCCAACATATAGATGGTGATGCGCACCGCGATGACAATTGCCGCGATTACCTTCGTCGCCGGATGGACGCGCCCCAGCGTGCGGCGATCGTAAACAGCGATGATGCCGACGACGGCGAGCTGGATCAGCCCGATCGGAATGTCGGACCAGCCGATCATGAGCGGCATCGGCAAAATGCGGCCGAGTGCGGGTTCTAGGATGACGATCGTCGCGCCGATCATCAGCCGCCGGTGCCACGCGGTAGTATGGCGGCGGCGGACCGCCGCCCACACCATCAGTCCGAAGACCAGCGACTCGACAGTCGTGAGCGCGAGAAAATAGGGCGGCGAAAAAAAGGGGGGGAAGCGATTGAGGGCCAGCGAAGCGATGCCGGTGAAAATGCCAAGGCAGGTGATGAGGATCGCCAGAGCCGCGCCGGCCCAGCCGAGTCTGCGGTGCAACGCCAGATTGTCGCGCGACACCAGCGTCGGCTGGACGATCAACAGCGCGAGCCACGCCAGCATCGCGACCCCATGCAGGTGTACCCAGAAAGGCGCAGCAACCGGATCGACAAAACCCCTCAGCGCGAATTGCAGGAAACCGAGGACGATGAAGACCGCGAGGCCGATCGCCATGCGATGCCAGAAAAGTTCGGCGCGCGCGGCGCCCTCCGCATTGATAGCCATGCCTGTTCCCCCTGCCCGACCCGGGCGGAAGAATAGCCCAGCAGTGAAAGCGCGAAAAGCCGGGATTTACCCAGACGGCGCGTCCGCGAAGCGGGCGGTAACCTTCGCCTCGATCCCCGCAGCTTTCAGCGGCATCGCAAAGCTCTGCTCGACCGCCGTCCGCGCGGCGCCCTGCGCGAGCCGCATCGGGGTCGCGCCCTTCGCCTGCGCGATCAATTCTTCCTGCGCGCGTTTGCGATTGGCGGCGTCGAGCGTTCGTTCGGCGTCGGTCAGCGTCAGCAGGATTTCGCCGTCGCGATATTCGCTGATCGCGTCGATATCGATCTCGGGACCGGCGAGCCGCAGCGGCGGCAGCGTGACGGTGAGCGCGCTGGTGGTCGCATCCCAGTCGAGGTCGGACTGCTTCAGCTTGCCGAGGTCTAGTTCGTAGCGAACGGTGCCGGGCATGATCATCGTCTTCTTGGCGCTCAGCCCCATCCGGCTTTGCGTCGACGTCACCACCGCGACATAGCGCGCGGTGAAGGGAACCAGCACATTCTGCTCCTGCAATCCCTGCAGGCTCGCCGCGACGACGGTTTCGGGATCATATCCGCGCTGCCAGTCCCGCCACGCCGAGACCGCCCACCAGGCGGCGAGCGCAAGCAGCGCCGCGGCGGCGAGCAGGATCAGGCGCGGCAACAGCCGCGGCGCGGGCGAGGAAAGAGGCTGGGTCATGGTGTCGTATAATCCGAACAATCGGGCGCCGGCCGGTCCATTTCATAGCGCGACGTCGCGGGGTTATAGCGCAGCGTCCGTTCATAGCTGCACTCGGGGTCTTTCGCATGGATGAGGTCGGCCGCCTTCAGGCGCAGGTTGCTGTTGTCCTGCGACCGGCGCGAGGTGCGCGGATAGCTGGTCGCAACGCTGCGATAAGTCAGCGCGGGGAGTTCGCTCGCTTCGGCGGGGCCGGCGGCGAGCGTTCCGGTAAAGCTATATTCGTCATGGCATGCCTCGCGCCGGTCCTTGATGTCCTGTTCGGAAAAGCAGGCGCGGATCATGAGCGAACTGTCCCACACGACATCGAGTAACTGGTCACCAAGCCGTGTGTTCGACGGCGTCGTGTCGAGGCGAAAGAGATGCAGCCGACTGCCGTTGCCGCCCCCGCCCGAATACATCGTGCTGGTGCCGACGATCACGCCCATCAGATATTGCCGCGAATCCGCAGGCGCGCCCTCGGGGGGCGCCACGGCGATCAAATGCGGCCACAGGCTTAGCGTTTGCCCGTCGTCGCGGCCGTATGGCAGCGCCAGATCGTCGGCCTGTCCCGTTTGCGGCGCGGTCAGCACCAGCCCGCCGTCGCCCGCCTCGGCGCTGCCCGGCACGTCAAGGCACAAGCTCTTGTCGGGCAGGCATCGCCGCTCACCCTCGCCCGCCACCAGGTCTATAACGACGGGATATGGCGCGGTCGCGGGCTGCGCGGCGGCGATCAGAAGCGACATCAGCATCTAGGCCAGCGTCCATTCGTCGTTTTGCACCCGCACGGCGCCGCGCGTCTTGAGGTCGATCAGGTGCGCGAGCACCGACCGGCCGGCGGCGCCGGTCAGCCGCGGGTCGAGCCCCTTATACATATGCTTCACCATCTCGGGGATGATGTTCGTCCCCTTTTCGAGTTCCCGCAAGATCTGCCGCTCGCGCTGCTTGCGGTGGCCGAGCATGCCGCGCACCAGCTGCCGCGGCTTGGTCACTGCGGGCCCGTGCGCGGGATAATAGACGCGATCTTCGCGGTCATAGAGCTTCGACAGGCTGGCCATATAAGCCGCCATATCGCCGTCGGGCGGGCTGACGACGCTCGTCGACCACGCCATGACATGATCGCCGGTGAACAGCGCGCCGCTTTCGACAAGGCCGAAGCAGAGGTGGTTCGAAGTATGGCCGGGGGTCGCGACCGCCTCGATCGTCCAGCCGTCGCCAGAGACCCGCTCGCCATCGACGAGGATGCGATCGGGCGAGTAATCGGTATCGAACGCCGAATCCGCGCGGGGTCCGTCATCGGACAATGCCAACGGCGCACAGCCGATGATCGGCGCGCCCGTCGCTTCCTTCAGCGGCGCTGCCGCGGGCGAATGGTCGCGGTGTGTATGGGTGCACAGGATCGCGGCGACGCGCTGACCCTCGACGGCGCGCAGGATCGCATCGACATGCCCGGTGCCGTTGATGTCGGCGGGATCGCCGATGCTCAGCCCCGAACCCGTCGGGCCCGGGTCGATGACGGCAACGTCGCTGCCCGCCCCGACGATCCACGTCTGGGTGCCGGTAAAGGTATAGGGCGACGGGTTGGGCGCCAGCACGCGGCGGACAAGCGGCTCATGCTGTTCGCACTCGCCGGCGTGGATGCTGTCGGGCCAGGGCTTTTCTTCGCTCATACCACCCATGTGGCATCGCCCGCCGCGAAGGAAAAGGGATGGGTGCGAAAAAGCGGACGCGAAAAAGGGAGCGACATGGGTCGCCCCCTTTCCCCGCCCCTGCCGCCGGCCCCACCGGGGAGCAAAGACCGGCGTCGAAGCTGCCGGGCTAGTTGCCCGATTTCTCGATCTCGGCGATCGCTTTTTCGAGGTCAGCGGCGACCTTGGCGCGCATGTTGTCGGACAGGCCGCGCGCGCGTTCGCCTTCGGCGAAGGCCTCGCGTGCCTTCTTCAGGGCCGACAGGCGGGCCGCCTTGCCTTCGGCCGTGTCGCTGCACGCAAACATGACGACACGGCTGCGCTGATTGCCTTCGCTTTCGTCGCGGTTGACGATCGGTGCAGCCTTGCCGTCGCCGCACTTGCCCATGACCATTGCCTTGCCGTGCATCGTCCATGCGCCGTGCGGCATCGATGGCATGGGCGGCATCGGGGGCATCGGCGCCATGACGGTGCGGATACGCTCTGTGCGTTTCGCCTCAAGCTTGTCGGCGATCGCCTCGGCGCGCTTGCCGGTGATGCCCTGCTCCTTCAGCGTCGCCAGAACATCATCGCGTGACAGGCCGCCGGGGGCACGGATTTCGATGCGGCGCATCTTGTCCTTGCCGTCGGCCGGAGCGAACATCGTTACGGGTGCCTTGCCTTCGCCTTCACTGTCGCGGCGAATGACGATGCGGTGGACTTCGCGCTTCTTCTTGCCGTCGTCGGTCGTCACATCGTCGCTATGCTCGGTAAAGACCATCAACCCCGGCGCGTCGGGCGCCTCGGGCGGCAGCGGCGGTTCGGGCGGCGCCGGCGGTTCGCCAAGGTCGGCGGTTTGCGCCTTCGCTACTACGATCCCCGCCGGAACGAGCGTTGCGGTCGCGCCCAGCACGGCCAGCGTCGCGCTGCCGATCAACAACCGGCCGACAAGGCCGCGCTTCTTCGAAATATCCTCTTGCGTCAACATCGTCAGCCTCTCCTGCAGATTATCGTGGACCGCCATCGGCGCGGCGAGCGACAGGCGCGGACCGACGGCCGCCTTGACGATCGCGGTCGCGTAGCGCGCTGTCCGCTCACCCCGTTCGTTGCAGTCGGCCATCGTCAACACGCGCGCGTCGCATGCGGCCTCCTGATCGAAACGAAAGGCGCGGATCGCGCGCCAGGCGAACGGGTTGAACCATTGGGCGGCGAGCAAAACCAGCGCTGCGCTGTTCGCCCACAGATCGCCGTGGCGGTGATGCGACAGTTCGTGATCGATCGCCAAGGCACGCTCCTCCGCGACGTAGCGCGCGAAGAAATCGTGCGGCACCGCGACGTAGCGTTGCCACAGGCCAAAGGCGACGGGACCGTCGACCGCGTCTGATATCACCAGCCGGATCTTGCCGATCGGTTCGAGTTCGACGGCCTCGCTCAGTACCGCGCGGCGGAACCGCTGATGCGACACCATCGCGGTCACGAGCACGGCAATCATGCCCGCGACCCACAGCGCGAAGAAGAACGGTATCAGTTCGGAAAGCGACCAGAGCGGTTCGGCGACCGGCGCGGATGCCGCAGCCGGCAATCCCACCGGCACCATGACTGCGACTTCGACCGCGGGCTCGGGCACAACGATCACCGGATCGGCGAAGGGCAAAGGCGGCAGCACGAGCCGCAGCGCAGGCACCGCCCACAGCGCATAGGTCAACCGCGGGCCGAAATGCCGCGCAAATGGCTTGCGGACGAGCAGGACCAGCAGGACAAGAACGCCCGTCGTGACGAGCGTATCGGCCCACGCCTGGAGCAGCATCGCGGCGCTCATGACTTGAGCTTCTTGAGCAGCGCTTCGATCTCGGCGATGTCAGTGTCGGTCAGCGCCTCGCGATCGGCGAGATGCGCGATCAGCGGGCTGACGCGGCCGCCGAACAGGCGATCGACGAAGCGCTGCGATTCCTCGCCGACGGCGTCAGCGCGCTCGATCGCCGGGCTATAGAGGTAGCGCCGGCCGTCGGCCTCGGCCCTGACCGCGCCTTTCTGAACCAGCCGCGCGAGCAAGGTCTTCACCGTCGCCTGCGTCCAGCCGTTGATCTTGCCGATGCGCGAGGTCAGGTCGGCGGCCGTCTGCGGGGCTTCGTCCCACAGTGCCGACAGCACCTGCATCTCCGAATCACTTGCTCGTTCTGCCATGCGGACCCCTCCCATTGGCGTCGTCATACCGATGCGACTACAAATGTAGTCAGTGGGCTGAACGCTTCCTGAACAAAGGGGAGCGATAGAGTGTCGGAATTTTTGACACGGCGTGCTGCCGGTAAGGAATCGCTAACCAGCATGTCGCGCCGGAATCCGCGCCGACTGTAAACTGGCACGGCTATTGAATAGTATCTGATGTTCCCGAGTGTTCCGCTCAAATGGAGCGGTGGGGGACATCAGTCTGGTCCCTGATGTCCCCTGCCCCCACCCGGGAAAACCCCACTTGCCCCCGATGCAAACGGGGGGCGGAGCGGCCGAAAGGCCCCGCCCCCCGGATGCTTTTCCCTCGGAAACTTTAGGCGGTCGTCACGAGGCGATGAATGGCGTCCCTGATCAGACCCGACGCGTCAAATGTGCCGAGACGCCCGTCGTTCATGAATGCGCCGTCGAGCAGAAGCGCGACCTGCATGGCCGCGCGGTCGGCAGGGTTCGCTCCGGTTTCGGCGCAGATCGTTGCCAGCCGCCGCACCATCTCGGCCTTGTGCCGCCGCGCGATCGCGCGGGCGGGATGCCTCGCGTCGGCAAACTCCGCCGCGACATTCAATTGCGGACACCCCCGATAGGCATCGCGCTGGACACGGCTTCCGATCCAGTCGCTCAGCGCATCGAGCTTTGCGATGCCGGTCGTCGCCGACCCGACCGTCTCGTCCCACTGCCGCCAGAACTCGGCATCCTCCTTTTCCAGAAAGGCCTCGATCAGCGCGTCCTTGGTCGGGAAATGACGATAGATGGTGGTCTTGGCGATCCCGGACGTCTCAACGATCTCCTCCATCCCGACCGCCCGCACGCCCTTTTTATAGAAGAGCGAAGACGCGACGTTCAGCGCCTGCAGACGCGCGCGCTGCGAACGGGTGGCAGGTTTGGAGGCTCCGGAAATCTCATCGCTCATCGTGCCTCATTGACAACGATACCGATCGGTGTCACTCAATAAAACGATACCGATTGGTAGCGGAGATGAAAATGATGGTTCACAAGGTGGTTGTACTGGGCGCGGGTGGTCATACCGGCCGGTTTGTGATCGACACGCTGCGCCGCGAAGGCGCCACCGCGATCCCCGCGACCCGTTCGGGAGAGTTCACCGCGATCGACGGGACCAGAGAAGACGGCCGCATCCTCGACTTTTCACGATCCGACGCGCTCGACCGGACGCTGAGCGGCGCGAGTGCAGTCATCAATTGCGCGGGCCCGTTTTTCGACACCGCCCTGCCCGCGGCCGAAGCCGCGCTGCGCGCCGGCATCCCCTATCTCGACGTCGCCGCCGAACAGACCACCACATTGCGCCTGTTCGACACGCTCGACGAAAGAGCAAAAAGCGCCGGAGTGACGATTATACCCGCAATGGCCTTTTACGGCGGCCTCGCCGACCTTCTCGTTTCGGCGTTGCTGGCGGGTGGCTCTGCGGATTCCATCGAGATCGCGGTCGGGCTCGACAGTTGGCAACCGACGCCAGGAACGCGGCTAACCGGCGAGAAAAATGTCTATCCACGCGTCATCGTACGCGACGGCGCGCTTGCTCCGATTCCCGATCCGGCCCCCGCCGGACAATGGACCTTCCCCGCTCCGCTCGGCGAGCAGCCCGTCACTTGCGTCGCGCTCAGCGAAATAATCCTGATCTCGCGGCATATCAACGCGAACTCAATCACCAGCTTCATGAACCTGAAGCCGCTCGATGATCTTCACGACAACAGCACGCCACCGCCGCGGCCGAAAGATGCGCGCGGGCGGTCGGCGCAAAAGTTCGTCCTAGAGGCGCGCGTTACGGCGAACGGACAGAACAGGCACGCGACAGCGACGGGCATCGACATCTACGCCGTTTCGGCCCCGCTGATCGTCAAGGCATGCCTTTCGGTGCTCGACGCTGAGCATAAATCAGGGGTGCGCGCGCCGGGCGAGTTATTTGACGCGAAGCCGTTCCTTGCCCGCTTGGCGCCCGACATCACGGTGGAATACCGCTAGCAATCAAAAAGCCCGCCGGAGCCTGAGCGCCGGCGGGCTTTTATTGTCCGACGAAACGCCCTTATTCGGCGCGGGCCGGAATTCCGGTCATCAGCGTGTGAAGTTCGCCGGCTTCCCACATTTCCATCATGATATCGGATCCCCCAACGAATTCGCCCTTCACATAAAGCTGGGGAATCGTCGGCCAGTCCGAAAATTCCTTGATGCCCGAGCGGACTTCCATGTCCTGCAGCACATCGACGGTGTCATATTCGACACCGAGGCGGTCGAGCATCGCGATCGCGCGTGAGGAAAAACCACATTGGGGAAAGAGCGGCGTGCCCTTCATGAACAGCAGAACGGGTTTGTCGGCGACCAGCTTGGCGATGCGGTCGTGGGTGGTCGGGTCGGTCATTGTCTGTCTCCGGGCAGGCGCGCCGTCGCGCCCCAAAATTTCCATGTCCCTTATGAGGGGATCGCGGTCGTCAATTGCAAGGCATGAAGTTCACCGCCCATGCGCCCGCCCAGCGCGGCGTAAACCGCCTTATGCTGTGCGACGCGGGTGAGCCCACGAAAGGATTCGCTGACGACATGCGCCGCATAATGGTCGTTGTCGCCGGCGAGGTCGGTGATCGCGACCTCCGCATCGGGGAACGCCGCGACGATCATCGCCCGCAAATCATCCTCGCGCATACCCATGAGATCAGCCCTGACTGTCCATGAACTGGCGCCGTGCCTCGACCGCCTTGTCGTTCAGCGCCGCGCGAATTTCGGCGTCGCTGATCTCGACCTGCGCCGCGGTCAGGTCGCCCGCCAGTTTGCGGATGACGTCTTCGTCGCCGGCTTCCTCGAAATCGGCCTGCACCACCGCCTTGGCATAGGCGTCGGTTTCTTCGGGAGTCAGACCCATGCGTTCGGCCGCCCATTCGCCGACAAGCCGGTTGCGCCGCGCCGTGATGCGAAACTGCACCTCCTGGTCACGGGCGAATTGAGCCTCGAAGGCGCGCTCACGATCGTCGAATCCGCTCATTTTGTCCTCATCCGAATGAAATGTCTCTTTGCAGATAGGTTGCACACCCCGGCGGCGCAAGCCGCCTGTGCGGCAGATCACTTCCCTTTCTGTTACGAAGGGTTTAGGGTTCCGGACAAGGGAAATGGGTCGCACCGCAGCAATAAAGACTACGCCATGCCGGCATAGCGTCGGCACGGCGTTTCGACGCCTGTGTTTGGGGGATTGTGATGACCGTTCGACGTCCGCATTTTGTGCCGATTCTGGCGCTGCTGGCTTTTGCCGCGCCCGGATCTGCACTGGCGCAGGGCAGCGACCCCACGCTCCGGGATAGCTTTTCAATCGGCGATCAGGGCGGCTCGCTATGCGAAGTCCAGGCGACCGTCCGCGACGGCGTGATCAAAGGCATGTTCGACCGGGCCTGGACGATCATTTGCCGCGATGCCAGCCAGCCGGTCGGCTATGTTCGCGAACTTCGCGCGACGCCGGCCGAGGCTCTCGCCCGGATCGAACAGGGCCGCGCCGGTACGATCGTCTGCACCGCCGACAGCGCCTGCACCGTCAAGGATAGCAATATCGCGTGGCAAACGCGCATCGAGGCCGAGGGCAATGTGACCTACAGCGTCGAAGGTTTCACCGCCTACGGTGACGCACTGAACCTCGCGCTCGAATCGGTTCGCCAGCACAAGGTCGCGCCAGGTGTGATCAAGGTCGCGACGACATCGGTCGGCGGCAACGACGGTTTCGCGCGCACGCTGGCCGGCACGATCGACGTCGACAAAGCATTGGCCGAGGGATACCGCCGCAATCACAGCGGCGATTATGCCGAGGCGGCCGAATTTTTCGAAGCCCTGTCGCGTCGCGCGCTCGACGAACAATCGGTCGCCGACATCGACCCCACCGAATTCACGCTCAACCGCGCGCTGCAACGCTCGAACCTTGGCGAATTTGCCGAAGCCGAGCGACTGTTCGGCGAGGTCGAAGCGATCCCGACCAGCGATCCGGTCCAGATTCGGCTCCGCCGCAATTTCCGCGCGATCAACGCGCTGAACCAGCGTGATTATGACGGCGCGGCCGACCTGCTGAAAAGGCCGATTCCGGCGCTGACCAGCGGGGTCACGGTCGACGGAGCGGCAGTGACGCTGACGCCCGAGATCGTCGCCGGCGTGAACAGCGGCGACAATGCGCGGGCGGTCCGCCAGACGGGAGACCGCGAAAGGCTGAGCCCGCTCGAACGTGCCCAGATCATCGACGCGCAGGCGGTTCACCTTCTGGGTACAGTCGAGCGGCTGCGTGGCAATGCACAGGCGGCAAAATCGGCGCAGATGAAAGGCCTGGCGGATGCCTTCGCGGTTCGCGAAGGCCGCGTGACGTCGATTATTCGCCTGCGTTCACAGATGCTGGGCGAACTCGCGCTCGCCGAAGAAGCGCTCGGCGACAAGGGCGCGGCCGACGCGCGCTTCCTCGAATCGGTCAACGCACTGGCGATCGAATATCCCGAGACCAACGCACTGGCCTCGGCACGCGCACGTTACGCCGCCTTCCTGACCCGGCAGGGGCAGGACGACAAGGCGCTCACCATTTACCGGGAAGTCGTTGGCGCGCTTGTCAGCTCGCAGCGGTCGACCACCGGCATGGCGAACATGATGGCGCCCTATTACCGCTTGCTCGCCAGCCGTTCGGCGGCCGATCCCACCGCGATAGGCGATTTTTTCGTCGCCAGTCAGTTGCAGGTCCGCCCCGGCGTCGCCGACACACAGGCCGTGCTCGCGCGCGAATTGTCGAGCGGCAGCGACGATGGCGCGCGACTGTTCCGGCAGGCGACGACACTCAACCGCGATATCGAACGCGCGCGGATCGAGGATGCACGTCTTGCCCAGTTGCCGGTTTCGCCTGAAATCAATGCGCTGCGTGCCGATCTCAAGACCCAGCTCGACAACCTCGGTTTCCAGCAGGCCGAGACCGTCGTCGCGCTGTCGGCCTTCCCGCAATATCGCGTCGTCGCATCGGGCAAGCTCGACCTTGCCGAACTGCAGCAGGTTCTGCGCCCCGACGAAGCCTATCTGAAGATGCTCGTCGTCGGTGACTCGGTCTATGCGATGCTGATCGAAAAGAGCGGCGCTCAGCTCTGGAAATCGGACATCAACGCATCGGGGCTCGACACCGCAGTCGATACGATCCGCTCGACCATCTCGATCATGGAAAACGGGCGCCGCGTCACCTATCCGTTCGATGCCGCGACCGCGTACAAGCTTTATGGCCAGCTGTTCGCACCCGTCGCGGCGCGCCTGCCGAGCGTGGCGCACCTGATCTTTGAGCCCGATGGCGCGATGCTGCGCCTGCCGATCAACCTTCTTGTCACAGCCGACACGGGGCTTGCCGCCTATGAACAGCGGCTGCTCGACCCCAACGCCGATCCCTTCGACATGCGCCAGATCGCATGGCTGGGCCGCACGACGCGGCCGAGCACCGCGGTTTCGACGCTCGGCTTCCGCAATGCGCGTCAGGCCGCGCCGTCGAAGGCGAGCAATCAGTATTTCGGCCTTGGCGAGAATTTGCCGGTCGGCGGCCGGCTGCCATCGCTGGGTACCCGCGGCGCCGCAAGCGCCAGCCTCGACAGCGACTGCCTGTGGGATGCCGCGCAGTGGGCACGCCCGATCTCGGCCGATGAACTGGTGACCGCGCGCAATGCGATGGGCGGCGCGGCGGGCACGCTGCTCACTGGCGGCGCCTTTACCGATACCGCGGTAAAGAGCCGCGCCGACCTGAGTGACTATCGTATCATCCATTTCGCTACTCATGGCCTCGTCACCGCGCCGCGCCCCGCCTGCCCCGCACGGCCGGCGCTGGTCACTTCGTTCGGCGGGCAGGATTCCGATGGTCTTCTCACTTTTCAGGAAATCTTCGACCTCAAGATCGATGCGGACCTCGTCATCCTGTCGGCGTGTGACACCGCCGGCGCGGCGAGCGTCGCGGCGACGCGCGAGGCCGGCCTCTCGGGCGGCGGCAACGCCCTTGATGGGCTGGTGCGCAGCTTTATCGGTGCCGGCGGCCGATCGGTGATCGCAAGCCATTGGCCCGCGCCCGACGATTTCGACGCGACCAAGCGCCTGATCGGCGGACTATTTACAGCCAATCAGGGCGCGAGCGTCGCCGACGCTTTGTGGGGAACGCAGATGCGACTGATGAACGACAAACAGACGTCTCACCCCTATTATTGGGCGGGCTTCGCCATCATCGGCGACGGTGGTCAGGCGCTGCTGCACAGCGGCACTGCGACCGCCCAAAGCGGAGAGGCTGCCGGCCGCGCTGCTCGCTGATCCAATGAACGCACCCGAAGTCCTTATTCCCGCGGATACGCCCGCGCAGGACGGCCGGCAGGCCGCGGTTCCGCTGCGCAAGCGGTTGCGGCGGCTGGTCACACAGCTTGGTCCGTCGCGGATGGCGGCGACGATCGTCTTTCTTCTCGTCGCAATCCTGATCGCGCGCTTCAGCTGGCAGATGCCGCTGATCGACGCGGCCGAACGCGCGCTTTACGATGCCCGCGTGACGCTGATGGCGCCGCATGTCGAGCAGGACAAACGCATCGTCCTCGTCACCTATAATGACGAAACCCTGTTCAATACGGGCATCCGCTCGCCACTCGACCGCACCCTGCTTGCCAATGCGCTCGGCAATATCGACCAGATGGGTGCCAAGGCGATCGGCATCGATATCGCGTTCGATTCACCGCGCCCCGACGACGACGCGCTGAAGGCGCAGTTGCGCTCGATGAAGACGCCGACCTGGCTCGCCTATGCCGAACAGGCAAGCAATCCGAACACGATCTTTTACGAACAGCAGAAATTCCTTCAAACCTACATCGCCGACGTCACGACCGCGAAGACAAAGCCGACGAGCGTCCTCTTCCGCACCGACGACGACAGCGTGATCCGCAACTGGCCCGATCGGCCCAAAAACCTGCCGCCGCTCATGTCCAATGCGCTCGCTCCGGTTGACCCGGCGCATGCGAATTTTCAGGGCAATATCCGCTTCCTCGTCCCCGCGCGCGCCGCGGCGGGACAGGAGGAACCCGTCTTTGCCAACATCCCGATCGACACCTTCGCGCTGCCGATGGATGCCGAGATGCGCGCCGGATTTTCAGCGCTGGTCAAGGGTCGCTATGTCCTGATTGGCGGCGACATCATCGACAATGATCAGTTCAACACGCCGCTCAGCCGTTTTCCCGATGCCGTCACCGGGCAGCATGAAACGATGATCGGGCTCGAGGTGCACGCGCATATGCTGGCGCAGCAACTCGACAAGGCCTGGACGCGGCCGATCGCCAGCCCGGCGTTATGGGCGCTCGCGATCCTGATTGTTTTTGCGGGCGGACTGACCAGCCTGATCGATCTTCGCGCACGCTGGGTCGCGCTCGCTTTCCTCGGCCAGATGGCCTTCTTCATCGCTTTCCCCTTCTGGTTGCAGAGTCGCGGCGTCGACACGACGACGCTTCCCACCTTCGGCTGGGCGATCGGCTGGCTGTTCGGCTATGCCGCGGTCGGCACCGCCGCGCGCACCGTCGGGTCGCGCCAGCGCGCCTTTGCGCAGTCAGCGCTCGGCAAATATCTGCCCGCCGACGTCGCGGCGCAGATCATGCGCGACCCCGACCAGCTGTCTCTCCACGGCGAACGGCGCAACATCTTCTGCGTCTTTACCGACCTCGAGGGCTTTACCAAGCTCAGCCACGCGGTGACGCCGGAAACCGTTGCGCGCCTGCTCAACGCCTATCTCGACCGGCTAAGCGACATCGTTCTGCAACATGGCGGGACGATCGATAAATTCGTCGGCGATGCCATCGTCGCCTTCTGGGGAGCACCGCTCAGCCGGCCCGACGACGGCTGGCAGGCCGCCGCTGCCGCCATCGCGCTGTACGAAGCAGGCGAGAAATTTCGCACCGACCTGGCCGAAGGCGTCCCGCCGCTTGGCATGACCCGCGTCGGCCTGCACGTTGGCGATGCGATCGTCGGCAACTTCGGCGGCGAAGGACGCATCCAGTACACCGCACTTGGCGACAGCATGAACACCGCGTCGCGGCTCGAGGCCGCGAACAAAGGATTGAAAACGGGCGTGCTGATCTCGGCCGAGGCGGCGGCGCGGTCGGACCGCGACGATCTGGTCCCGATGGGCCGCGTCACGCTACGCGGCCGCGCGCAACCCGTCGACGTCTTCACCCCGCGCCCCGACCTAACCGCCCCGCAGCGGGACCGCATCGCGGCGCTTGTCGCGGCGCATGCTGCGGAGGGTGAAAATACCTATGTGACCTGTGCCACAGCAATACAGGCCGAATTCGGTCAGGATGCATCCATCATGTTCCTGATAGAACGCTTGAACGATACCAAAAAGGGAGAAAGCTATGTCCTTTCCTGACTTCCGGATGCGCCGCATCGGCCTGGCCGCTGCCGCCGCAACCGTCGCGGTAGCCATCGTCGGCACCGCTGCCGCCCAATCGATGGTCGTCCGCTCAACGGGGCCATCGGCCAGCAAATATCCCGCTGGCGCAAAGCTCAAGTCCGCCGACAAGTTGACGTTGGTAAACGGCGACAAGGTCGTCCTGATGCAGGCGGGCAAGACCCGCACGCTGTCGGGACCCGGGACGTTCGGCGCGACGGGCACCGTGCAGGCGAGCCAGTCGCTCGGCGGCAATGTGACGCGGATGCTCGCCAAAGGGCCGACGATGCGGTCGCGCGGCGGATTTTCGCGCGACGCCGTAACGCAGGCGCCGACCGAACTGCGCGCACCGAACCTGTGGCTGCTAGATTATCGCGAGGCAGGCACCTTTTGCGTCCTCGATCCCGCGATGCTGATGCTCTGGCGTCCGAACATGGAAGGCGACACTGCGCTTGAAATCGAAAGCGCCGGCAAGAAGACGACCGTTGCGATCGTCGATGGCGCGAATTTCCGCAAATGGCCAGTCGATGTGCTGCCGGTGAAATATGGCGCCGACTATCACCTGTCGGGGGGCGGCCTCGCGCGGCCGATGACGGTGCGCTTCGCGGCCGTCGAGAGCGCGCCCGATACCGTCGAGGGGTCGATCGATTTGCTGATGGCAAAGGGCTGCACGCCGCAGCTCAACCGACTGGTCGATACGATGTCGGAAGCCGAAGCGAGATGAGGTGAACGGAGCCGGGCAGCCATTGTCGCCGCCCTATCCGTCTGATATTTATCTGAGGAAATTCCGCCAAAACAATCGGCGGACCTTTCCTTGGGTCGCAATTCGCCCTGTCGTTTTTCGGCAGAGCCAGTGGAATGGGCGCACCGCGATTCTCGCGGCGGCGCCTGCGCGCAAGGGGTGGTAATGAGCGTTTCGGGGGATTTGGGGACTATCGCGATCGCAAGGCCAAAGCGGGCCGCGATCCGCAGGGCGCTGGCCGGTTCGGCGGGATTGATCGCCGCAGCGCTGCCCGTCGCGGCGCTGGCGCAGGCGACACCGCAAATCCCGACGCGCGAGGAAATCCAGCGCCCGACGATCGCCCCCGCAGCGCCGCCGAGCGAACAGGTCGTCGCGGTCGACGACGGCATCGAACACGCCCCATGCCCGCTCGCCAGCCCCGAATTCGCCAACATCCGCTTCACGCTGCGCGCCGTCGAATTTTCTAGCGTCGAGGGTATCGACAACGCAATCCTCGCGCCGAGCTGGTCCGACCGCGTCGGCCAGGAACTGCCGATATCGGCGGTCTGCGACATCCGCGACCGCGCCGCGACGATATTACGCGGACAAGGCTATCTGGCCGCCGTCCGCGTGCCCGCACAGACGATTGGCGACGGTGTCGTCAAGCTCGATATCCTGTCCGCACGCATGGCGCGGATCGAGGTGCGGGGCGATGCGGGGTCCAACGAAAAACTGCTTCAACGCTATTTGTCGCGGCTCGACGACCAGCCGGTGTTCAACATCGTCGACGCCGAGCGGTATCTGTTGCTCGCACGCGACATCCCGGGCATGGACGCGCGCCTGACGCTGCGCCCCGGCGCGGTCCCGGGTGAAGTCGTCGGCGAAGTCACGGTCGCACGCACGCCGTTCAGCTTCGACTTCAACGCCCAGAATTTCGGGTCGCGCGATGTCGGCCGTTGGGGCGGCATCGCGCGCGCGCGCTTTGCGGGCCTGACCGGCATGGGCGACCTCACCACAGTCAGCTTCTATTCGACCCCCGATCTCGACGAACAAAAGGTCGTGCAAATTGGCCATGAATTCCGCGTTGGCGGCGAAGGGCTGCGCTTCGGGGCCAATTACACCTACGCCTGGACGCGCCCCGACATTACCGGTCTTCCGGTCAAGTCAAACACCCAGATCGTCAGCCTGTTCGGCGCCTACCCGCTCGTCCTGACGCAGGCGCGGCGCGTCACGATCGGTGGCGGGCTCGACATAATCGATCAGGACATCAGCCTGACCGGCGTCCCGATCAACAGGGACCGCCTGCGCGTCCTGAACCTGCGCACCGACGCCAGCTGGATCGATCCGGCGTCGATCGCCGGCCGCGGCGGCTATAGCCCCAGCGAACCGCGCTGGTCGCTGACGACATCGTTCGAAGCACGGAAAGGCGTCGACTTCCTTGGCGCCAGCGATGATTGCGGTCCCGGGGGCGCGGCCTGTTTCCTGCCCGGCGCAGTGCCGCTCACGCGCGTCGAGGGTCAGCCCGACGCCTTCCTCATCCGCACCAACGCGCTCGCCGAATGGCGGCCGACCAAGCTCTTCACGCTGTCGGCGGCACCGCGGGCGCAATGGGCCAGCGATCCGCTGCTCGCCTATGAGGAGTTTTCGGGCGGCAATTTCACCGTGGGACGCGGTTTCGACCCCGGCACGGTGATCGGCGACAGTGGCATCTCGGTCGCGCTCGAAGCCCGCTACGGCTCGTTCGTCCCCGCCAACACCAAAAGCTTCGCGTTCCAGCCCTTTGTCTTTTTCGACGCAGCATGGGTGTGGAACGAGGATGTGGCCTTCGACGGCCTCGACCCGCAGAAACTCTATTCGGCGGGCGGCGGCGTGCGCGTCGCTTATGGCGATTTCGCTCGGCTCGACGTGACAATGGCCGTCCCGCTCAATCGCGGCGGCTTCCTTGCCGAACGGCCCGATCCGCGGCTGCTGGTGTCATTTACCACCCAATTCGGCGTGAGGGCGCGCTGACCATGACCTTTACATCAAGGACAACCGACATGCGTGCCACGGTCTCTCTCTCGCCCGTTCGCGAAGGCAAGCAGCGCCTGCTGGCCAGTTGCGCGATCGCCGCGGGCATCGTCGCATTGGCGTATGGCGGACCGGCGCTGGCGCAGGTTGCCGGCACCGGCAGCTTCACATCCGGCACCGGCTCGATCAACAGCAATGCCGGGACCAACACGACCACAGTCAATGTGGACGGCACCCAAAGCATCATCAATTGGATCCCGACCGACGGCGCAGCGACCGGCGGCGCGATCGATTTTCTTCCAGTCGGGGAGAATTGGAATTTCAACGGCGGCGGCGACTATACCGTCCTCAACCGTTTCGTAGACAGCGGCGGCGGCGCGCTGAGTCGCCAGATCGCGCTCAACGGAACCGTCAATTCGACGGACTTCTTCACATCGGGCGGACGCGGCGGCAACATCTGGTTCTATAACGCCGGCGGCATCCTGATCGGCGCGACAGGTGTGATCAACGTCGGAAGCCTGGTGCTGACCACCAACGATATCATTACCACCGGCGGGCTGTTCGGCCCCGGCGGCACGATCCGCTTCAACGGCGCCTCGGGCAGCACATCGGCAATCACCGTCAACGGAGCGATCAACGCCAACAATGCGTTCAACGCGGGCAGCGCTTACGTCGCGCTCGTCGCACCGCGCGTGGTGCAGGCCGGAGCCGTCCGCGTCGATGGTTCGGCCGCCTATGTCGCCGCCGAACAGGCCGAAATCCGGATCAACGGCGGCCTCTTTGACATCAATGTCACGACCGGCGCGGAAGGCGGCAACGCCATCACGCATACCGGCACCACCACCGGCCCCGCGCATCAGCAGGGTGATACCGACCAGAGCCGCATCTATATGGTCGCCATTCCCAAGAATGACGCGGTTACGATGCTGGTGTCGGGCGCGATCGGTTATGATGATGCCCTGTCGGCGCAGGTCGACCCCGACGGCGCGGTGCGTCTGTCGGCGGGGTACAACATCGTCGCCGGCGAACTGGCCGCGACGCCGGTCAATACCACTGCCGCCAATATCACGGCCGGTGACACATTGTTCCGCAGCAACACGATCGCCCGCGCGAGCGGAGCGTTCGCGGCTGCGCCGACGCAGCAATTGCCGGCGACCCCGCCGCCCCTATCCTCTGCGGGCCAGTTTTTCGTCGAGGGTAGCGGCATGTTCATCGGCGATGCCGGCGCGACGCTCACCATCGGCGCGGGCCAGCGCGGCGGTGCGACGGGGACCCTGACCGTGCAGTCGGGCGGCGCCAACGGCGCGGCCGGAAACGCGGCGGTCAATGTCACGGGCGGCACGCTTTCGGCACCCGGCGCCCTGACGATCCGGGCGTCCGGCGTAGCTGACGCGGTGACCGGCAATGCCCAAGGCGGCACGGCGAGCCTGACGATCACCGGCGGCAGCGTGACGACGTCGGGCGTCACGGTCGAAGCCAACGGCATCGGCGACCTGGGCACAAGCGGCGTCAGCGGCAATGGGCGCGGCGGCAACGCCAGCATCACGGTCAGCAACAGCGGTAGCATATTGACCGCCGGCAACATCTTCATCGACGCGCTCGGTCGCGGCGATTTCAACTTCGTCAGCGGCCCTCCCGCGATCAATGGCGACGGAACGGGCGGCACCGCCAGCCTGACCGTCGCCAATGGCGGCAGCGTAGGACCCGCCGCGCTGCTTTCGCTCGACGCACGAGGCATTGGCGGTATCGGGACCGTCCAGTCGGGTAACGGCACCGGCGGAACCGCGCGCATTCAGGTGTCGGGTCCCGGATCCTTTCTGTCGACGACGCAAAGCTTCGTTCAGGCTGGCGGCACGGGCGGTGGAAGTATTGCCGGTTTCTTGACCCAGAACGGCGGCAACGGGACGGGCGGAACCGCAGAAGTCCTGATCAATACCGACGCGGCTTCTACCATTTCGTTGGGCGCCCTCAGTGCCAGCGCGCTCGGCGTCGGCGGCAATGCCAGCGGCAGCGAAAATGCGCGCGGCGGCGATGCGCTGGGCGGCACAGCAACGCTGACGGTGGACGGCGGGGTCAATGCGCAATTCACGGCGATCACGCTGAACGCATCGGCGCAGGCGGGAACCGCCCTCAGCCCCAGCGGCACCAGCGGACAGACCGGCAACGCCCGTGCAAATGACGTCGCCGTGACCGCAACGAACAACTCGACCATCACCAGCACCGGCGCGATCAATCTTTTCGCAGTAGGCATGGGGATCGCGGGCGAGAATTTCGGAACGGGCACCGGCGGCGATGTTGCCGTCAACGCGACTGCAGGCGGCACGATCGCCACGACGGACCGGCTCACCGTTCAGGCGATGGGCGGAAGCATGTCGACCGCGATCGGACAAAGCGCGGGCAATGGCATTGGCGGCAACGTCGACTTCCTCGCCGATGGCGGCACGATCCGGGCCGAAGTCTATGACGTGAACGTCAGCAGCAATACGGTCAATGTCACCGGCACCGGCGGTACCGCGCAGGGCGGGACAATCGACCTGCTGGCGCGCGGCGGCGGGCAGATTGTTTCGACGCTCGATTCGCCAAACCAGTTCAACGCCAGTGCCCGGACGGGCGCCAGCGCGTCAGGGACAAGCGCGACCGGGGGCGCGATCCGGTTGATCGCGAATGCCGGCACTATCGATCTGGGCGCGGGCGCGACGGCCGCAGCCGGTGGCCTTTCGGGTGGTGCAATAACGCCCGGAACGGGCGCTTCTGTGGGCACGGGCGGTTCCATATTGATCCAGGTCGTCGCCGACGCACTGGACAGCAGCGTCATACGCCTTGGCGATTTCGATGCATCGGCCGAAGGCCGCACCCAGGTCGATTATGAAAGCTCCCCCGGACTTCCCCGCGAAACGTCGGGCAGCGGCCGAGGCGGCACCATCGACTTCGATATTCAGGGCGGGACGCTCGACGCGTCGGCGATCAACGCCTCGGCAAACGGCTATGGCGGCAACGGCGCCAGCGACCGCAGTCTCGGCACGGGCGGCACAGCCACCTTCACGCAAACCGGCGGCGCGGTGAATATTGCCGACCTGGTGGTCAGCGCCGACGGTTTCGGTGGAATCGTGCAGGGTCAGTCGGGCGCCGGCTTCGGCGGCACCGCGACGATCGACCTGCTCGGCGGCACGATCAATGCAACCGACATCGTAGCGACCGCTAATGGCGAAGGTGGGCAAGGCTCGTTCGGCACCGACGACGATCCGTTGAACATCATCCCCGGCGGCGTCGGCGGACAAGGTCGCGCCGGCAACGCAACGATCAATATTGCGGGCTCGGCGGTCGTCACGGCCAGCGTGATCGAGGCCCGCGCCGTTGGTCTGGGCGGAACCGGCGGCGAATTTTTCAATTTCTCGAGCTTCAGCGGCGTGCCGGGCGCGCCTGGCGCAGGCGGCGAAGGGATCGGCGGCGACGCAAGCATCAACGTCACCGGTGGCACGACGACCGCGAATGGCATGATCGCCAATGCGGCGGGCCTCGGCGGTGAAGGCGGCAACAGTTTCTTCTCGAGCAGCAGCGGCGCTGCGACGGGCATCGGCGTAGGCGGAACCGGCGGCGCCGGCCGCGGCGGCAGCGCGACGATCGCGCTAGCCACGCCGATCGGCGGCGTGGGGTCGGCCAGCAGCGTGGCACTTGGCACAGGCGGTGCCGGCGGCACTCATAATGTCGGCGGCGCTGGCGGCGACGGCGTTGGCGGCACCGCTCAAGCCATCGTTACGGGTTTTGAGGCCGGCGAGCTGGCGGTCAGCCTCGATTCGACCGGCAGCGGCGGTAACGGCGGCGACGGACGCGATGGCGCTGGCGGCAACGGCGGCAACGGCGTCGGCGGTACATCGCGCATGCTCGCCGATGGAGCAGGCGCCAGCCTCACGGCGATCGAGACCAACTTCATCGGTGGCGGCGTTGGCGGCAACGGCGGCGCCGGAGGGCTTGCCTTCTCCGCCAGCCCGGCGGTTGCGCCCTCCGGTGGGAACGGCGGGAACGGCCAGGGCGGCACGATCGAAATCGCCGCGGATGAAGGCGGCATCGTCACGCTTGGCATTCTGACCGGCGACAGCATCGTCCTGGGAAGCTCGGGCACCGGGGGCAATGGCGGCAACGGTTCCAACGGCGGCTTCTTTGGCAATACGAGCGGCGGCAACGGCGGCAATGGCGGCGCCGGAACGGGTGGCGCCGTTCGCCTGGTCACCACCGGCGGCACGATTACGTCGAACGGCGAGGACGTCGATATTTCGGTCACGGGCACGTCGGGCACCGGCGGTACCGGCGGCACGGGCCAGGGCTCGGGCGCCAACGGCACGAACGGCGGGTTCAGCGGCACGGCCGGGGGCCGCGTTCTGATCGATGCGCTTAACGGGTCGGCCAGCGCGGGACAGATCGCGCTTGGTGCAACGGACATCGCCGCCAATGGCGACATCGCCGGGCGCATCGAACTGCGCGCGCAAGGAAACCTCAGCTTTGCCGGCCTCAACGCTGCGGCTTTGGGGTCAGCAGATCCGACCAACAACAACACCGACGAAGCGCCGACGGGCATTTTTGCCGCGCTGAACGGCGGCACGATCAGCAGTCAAGGCGATGTGACGCTGACAACCGACAGCTCGGTCGGCGTTTACGCGCAGTCGAACGGCCTCTTCGACGTGGATGGTATCCTGACCATCGCCGCGGGCGACCAGATCGACATCAGGCACGAATTCCGCGAAGGCGAAGCGGCCACGATCCGCGCCAGTGACAGCCTGATCGCAAGCGCGGTGACCAGCATCAGCGCCGCGCCGGGCAGCCTGTTCGGCGTGGGCGAGACGCTGTCGCTGAGCGTCACCGGGGTCAACGGTACGATCGGCGTCGATCGCCTCGACGGCGTCAACATCACCCTGACCAGCAATGGCGCCACCAGCGTGGAGCACGCCGAGGCCGATAATGATTTCACGGCAACGGCCGGCAGCTTCCGCACCGGACTCAATTCGATCATCACCGGCGGCGACATTGTCATCACCTCGCCGGGTGCGGTCGATCTCGGCAATTCGACCGCCGGCGGCTTCGTCCAGGTGACGGGCCAGTCGATCGTCTTCAACAATATCGACGCCGGCCTGACCGTCGGCCTGTCGGCGGACGGAACCGCAGCGGGCGCCGAGGGCATCCGCGGTGGCAGCATTACCGCCGGGGGCGATATCAATTTGTTCGCCAACAGCATCGCGCTCACCGGCACGACACAGGGTACCGCTTCGCTATTTGCCTTTGCAGGTGGCGGCAATGTGGGAATCGGGCTGGCCGACGTCGATGGCAATATCGGTATCGTTGCCGACGGAGATGTGACCGGCAGTTATGCTGCGGGCGGCAATATCACGCTGACGGCGGACGGCAATATCGTCGCACAGGCCAATGCCACGGGTGGATATGTCGATGGTAATGGAATCACTGCTGAAGGCTACGTCCTCACCGACGCCGATGGCAATGCGACGCTGACGGGCAGCAGCGCGGCGACGATGCTCGGCGTGCACGCCGGACAGGCGGCGTCGCTGACCACGGCGACGGCGGGTGAAGATGTGCTCGTAGTGGCCGGGACGACCGCGGCCCTCGCCAATGTGACGGCCGGCGACGACCTGACCGTAACCGCCCCCGCCGGCATTACCGCCAATGGCATATTGACGACGGGCGCCGGGGCCGACAATCGGACGCTGTTCTACGGCCCCTCGAGTTCGTCGGGATTGAACATTCTTCAGATCGCGACCTCAGCGCCCGATCTGTCGAACATCTCGCTCACCGCCGCAGCGGGCAATATCGTCGGCGGCAATATGAATGCGTTCCACAATCTCACCGCAACCGCAGCAGGCGCGGTAACCGCGACCGGCCTTCTCCAGTCGGGTCTTGCGACCGACATCGACGGCGCCAGCATTACGTTCGCCGCGATCAACGCCGGCAGCACGGTCGATCTTTCCGCAACGGGAACCGCGGCCGGCGCCGAGGGAATTCGCGGAACCGGCATTACGGCGGGCGGAACCATCTCCCTTGCCGGAAACAGCGTCGCGCTCACCGGTCTCACGACCGGCGGCGCGTCGCTCTTCGCGACGGCCACCGGCGGCGGTGCCACAATCAACCGCGCCAATGTCGCCGGCGACATTTCGGTCTCGTCGACGGGCAATCTCGGCGGGACATATATCGCCGGCGGAGACATCTTTTTGAACTCGGGAGCCAACATAATTGCATCGGCCACGGCCAACGGCGGTTTCCTCGGCAGCAGCGGAATCGCCGACGGCAATATTTTCGTCGATGCCGCAGGGGATGTAACGCTGACCGGCAGCCGGGCTGCGAGGATGCTTGGCGTCCACGCCGATGGATCGACAACGATCGAGTTCACCTTCGCCGGCGAAGATGCGCTGGTCGTGACAGGCGGCAATCTGGCGTTCGAGAATTTTGGCGCTGGCGACGACATGACGATCCAGGCGGCGGGCCGCGTAGACGGCCAGACCCTTGGCGCAGGCAGCGCGGTCAGCGGCGGACCGGACGCGCGCACGCTGACCTATGCACCGGGAAGCGGCTTTGCGATCGCGGCGGACGACGGCGCATCGGGAAGCTATGGGTCGGATCTTTCCATATCCGCCGGCAATGGCGTGTCGGGGCTGGGCCTGTCGGCAGGCGACGATCTGACGGTTGCTTCGGATGGACCGATCACCATCTTCAACGCCATAACATCGGGGTTCGGCAACGTCGGAGCCGGTTCCGACATCCGTATCCAGCGCACCGGAATAAGCAGCAGCGCGGCGACGACATTGTCATCGGTAAATTCTGCGAACGATATTTTCGTGGACACCCTCGCCTCGGCGTCCTTCAATCTCGTATTCGCCAACCGGAACATCAGGGTCAATGCCCGCCCGGTTTCGCTGGACACACGTACTGGCACGGGGCCCAATGGCGAACTGCGCCACGCGCTATCGGCGAATGGCAATATCTTCGTCAGTGCGACAAGCCTCAACGGCGGCGGAATATCGGCGCTGGGTGATCTCGAAATCCGGTCGTCGTCTGGAGGGATGGATCTCGCCAGTGTCTCGGGCCGCAACATGTATATCGAAAACGGAGGTCGCGGCCTTACACTCCGGATCGGTCAGCTCACCAGCACCGGGACTCCCGAGTTGTTCAGTTGGGGGATCCTCGATATCGGGAACCTGATATCCGCCGGCCCGGTTAGTGCTGACGCAGTCGACAGGCTCAACATCGCATCCAGCGGAAACCTGAACTTCTCCCGGCTGACCGGGCTGTATGCAACAGTACGGACGCGCGGCGATCTGTTCATAGGCAGCAGCGCGACCTTCAGAGACGCCTCATTCCACAGCGATGGCCAGCTCACCGTCAACAATTACGTAGGACTCGACGCACAATTCAGTTCGGGCGGGGCGATGCTGTTGAGCAACGTGAACGGGAGGAACAGCTTCGACGCGGTGGCGGGTACCTCGTTGACGGCCAACGGAATCGTCACCGGCCGTACGGTCTCGATTGCCTCCGACGACATCATCATTTCCCCCAACGGAAGCATCGGAGTCCAAGGTACGACGGAAGCGCTTTCGATCACCAACAGCAACAGCGACAGCCAGACCTTCATCGGCGGCACCGGAACGCGCGGCGGCTATCACCTCGACGCAGACGAGCTGACCCGCCTGCACGGCATGCAGATCGAAGTCTTCGCCCCAAAGGTACAGGCGGCGGGTAGCACGTCGGTCGGGTCGGCCGCTCCGCCCGACGTCATCGTCGACAGTTTCACGCTTACCGGCGGCGCGTTCAACTCGAACTTCAACACCAACGGATCGCTGACCATCCAGACGCCGGGCAAGATGCGCGTGATCGGCAACGTCCAGCTGACCGGCCTCAACGACACCAATACGCTCAATCTTATCGCGGACGATGCACTCGAAGTCATTCTGGGTCAGGGCAGCGTCCGGCTGCTCGGCACCGGCACCGCGCCGGGCGGGCAGCTCAACATGGTATCGGACGACATCATCGTCGCGACGCAGGCCGCGATTACGGCGGTCGGCGCGGCGACCGGCATCGACGCGATCAACGCGCGCCTCGGCCAGAATGACGGCGTCCTTCTCGACGAAGGCGCGCTTTTCGCGCGCGGAATCCGTGCCGATGTCGCGGGCGGCTTCTATGTCCAGAACAGCGGTGCGGGCACCGCTTTCGGCGAGCGACGCGGGCTGACGTTCGGCGCCGGGGGACTCACGGTGCAGACTCAGGGACCGTCGCGCATCGCCATCAACGGCGTGCAACTCGGCGCGAACGGCCAGGTCACCGGCCTCGACGTGATCCCGCTGCTGACGATCGCGCCGCAAGCCAGCGGCGTGCCGGGCACATATGATCCGCGGTCGACCGTCAACGGTTGCTTCATCGCCAATCCGGCCGCCTGCACCGCTCTCACGTCCAACTTCGAAAACGGCTTCCCGGTTCAGGATGTCATCGAGGAAGAGATCGATAGCGACGATGATGGCGACGGCGACGGCAACAACCTGCCACAGCCGCTGATCACGATGCGCGAGCTCGATCCGCTGACCGGCGAGCCGCTGCTCGACGATCCGGTGACCGGTGCGGGCAACGACGATCTGTGGACCGCGCCGACCGAGCAGCCCTAAGGGAACGGAACTCGCGTTTCGGTTGACGAATTGCCCCGGCGCAAGGCATGTGCGCGGTCATGACCGACGCTCCTGCCCACCCGCTGAAGCTGTTCAACAGCCTGACGCGCAGTCTGGAAATATTCCAGCCCGTCCACCCCGGTGAGGCGCGCGTCTATAGCTGCGGGCCGACGGTCTACAACTATCCGCATATCGGCAACATGCGCGCCTATGTCTTTGCCGACACGCTCGGCCGCACGCTGTCGTACAAAGGGTACAAGCTTACCCATGTCATCAACATCACCGACGTCGGGCACCTGACCGACGACGCCGATGCGGGCGAGGACAAGCTGGAAAAGGCCGCGGCCGAACGCGCCCAGTCGATCTGGGACATCGCGCGCCATTATACCGAAGCCTATTGGGCCGACGTGAAAGCGCTCAATATCCGCCAGCCTGCGCACTGGTCGATCGCCACCGACTATGTCCCCGCGATGATCGAATTTGCAAAGACGATCGCGGGCAAGCATTGCTACGAGCTCGACGGCGGCCTCTATTTCGACACGACGAGCGTTGCCGACTACGGCCGCCTCGCGCGCCACGGCACCGATGAGGGCGAGAGCCGCATCGACCCCGTCGACGGCAAACGCCATCCCGCCGATTTCGCGATCTGGCGCAAGACGCCCGCGGGCGAGACACGCCAGATGGAATGGGATTCGCCCTGGGGTCGCGGCGCCCCCGGCTGGCATCTTGAATGCTCGGTCATGTCGGAAGCGCTGCTCGGTTTTCCGTTCGACATTCACACCGGCGGCATCGACCATCGCGAAATTCATCACCCGAACGAAATCGCCCAGAATCAGGCGCACAGCTGCTCGACCGACAGCGGCGCGCGGATGTGGATGCACAATAATTTCCTGATCGACCGCAGCGGCAAGATGTCGAAATCGAGCGGCGAGTTCCTCCGCGTGCACCTCTTGATCGACAAGGGCTATCATCCCCTCGCCTATCGCTTGATGTGCTTGCAGGCGCATTATCGGAGCGAGCTGGAGTTTTCGTGGGAGGGCCTTGGTGCTGCATTGACGCGGCTCAAACGGCTCGTGATGGCCGTGGCTCCAGTCCGCGAGGCCGAGAATGCCGACCCGGTCGACCGCCGGGTCACCGACCTGCTCGCTAAATTCGACACGGCGATTTCGGATGACCTCAATACGGCGGTCGCGATGACGCTTCTCGAAGAGGCAGCCGCGCTGAAAAAGATCGACGCCGGCCAAAAGCGTGCGGTGATAGCCGCGATGGACGCAGTGCTCGGTCTCGACGTGTTGACGATCGAACGCGCAGATCTGCGCGTTCGCCCCAAGGCCGCAACAATAAGCGAGGACGAGATCGAAGCTGCACTCGGCCGCCGCAGGGAAGCACGCGCCGCCAAAGACTTTGCTGCATCCGATGCGCTTCGCGACGAACTCATTGCCGCGGGGGTCGAGGTGATGGACGGCGACCCGCTCGGCTGGGACTGGCGGCTCGACGCCAATTAGAGACTTGCCCTGACTCCGCGGGATGCTAGCTTCGTTGCATGTCGCAACTGATCTGCTGGCTCCTTGTCGGTCTTGTCCATCTGGTTCCGGCGCTGGCGCTGTTCCGGCCCGCGCTGATCACGCGGCTTTACGGGGTCCAGCCCGACAGTCCCCTCTTCCTGCTGATGCACCACCGCGCAGCGCTGTTTTTCGCGGTGCTCGTCGCCTGCGTCTGGGCGGCGTTCGACCCCGGAGGGCGCAAGCTCGCAACCTTGCTCGCCGCGATCTCGATGCTCAGCTTCCTGTTTCTCTATCAGTCATACGGGCGCCCCGCGGCGCTCGGCACCATCGCCCTCGTCGACCTGATCGGCCTCGTCCCGCTCGCCTGGGCCGGCTGGCACGCATTTCAGCAGTAGGAAAATCATGACCAAGACCGTCACTGTCCTCTCGGGCCTTATCCGTCCGCTCGTCGAAAACCGCCTGCCCAACTGGATCGAACCGCGTTTCTTCGCGTCGAAAGAAGAGGCGCTCGAACTCGCGCCGCAGGCCGAGATCGGCTGGTTCGACATGTACGACAAGAAGGACATGGCCGCCATCATCACTGCCGCAACCCAGCTCAAATGGCTGAACTCCATCTATGCCGGGGTCGACGGCATGCCGCTGGACCTGCTCCACGAACGCGGCACTGTGGTGACCAACGGCGCGGGGATCAATGCCATCACCATCGCCGAATATGTGGTCATGGGCATGCTCACCGTCGCCAAGGGCTATCGCGACGTCGTCCGCGCGCAGGACCGCCGCGAATGGCTGATGGATTCGCCGGGCAAGATCGAATTATTTGGGTCTAAGGCGCTGCTGCTCGGCTATGGCGCGATCGGCAAGCTGATCGAGGAGCGGCTCAAGGCGTTCGCGGTCGATGTCACGATCGTCCGCCGCTCGCCCGGCCCGAACACGCTGACCCCCGACCAGTGGCGGGGCCAGCTCGGCGATTTCGACTGGGTGATCCTCGCGGTCCCCGCCACCCCCGAAACCGACGGCATGATCGGCACTACGGAACTGGCCGCGATGAAGCCGACCGCGACGCTGATCAATATCGCGCGCGGCAGCGTCGTCGATCAGGAAGCGCTCGTCGCTGCGCTCGACAGCCAGCAGATCGCTTCGGCTTTCCTCGACGTCACTACCCCCGAACCCCTGCCCGAAGGTCACCCGCTGTGGAGCCTCGACAACGCCCACATCACGATGCACCTGTCAGGCCGCGCGCAGGACAAGATGTTCGTCCGCTCGGCGCAGCGCTTTCTCGAAAATCTCGATCGCTGGAACCAGGGTGAAGCCGTCGAACCGCGGGTCGATCTGACGCTCGGCTATTGAGCCGGCCGTTCGGCCTTTAATTCGCGCACCAGCGGTTGCAGCCGCTCGTCATATTTGGCGAGCATCGTGTGCGCGCCGGCATGGTCGTAGAAGCTGACGAGTTCGCGCCCGTTCCAGTGGTGGAGCGCATAGGCGGGATCTTCGGCGACGATCATCGGGCGAAAGTCGGGCTTGTTCTCGTCGATCGGGCGAAGATCGAGCGATACCTGCGGCGCGGTCGAAGAACAGATCGCAACCGTGCGCCCTTCCCACGCGACGGTGACACTGCGATGGAGATGGCCGCAGATCAAGCCGCGGACTTGGGGGTGACGGCGCACGACGTCGGTAAAGACTGCGACCCAGGGCTCGTCGGGATCGGTGTTCATCCACTCGATGCCGCTTTCGACCGGCGGGTGGTGCATGACGATATAGGTCGGCTTGGCGCTGTCCTTCGAAAGTTCGGCATCGAGCCACGCCGCGCGTTGCGCGCAAAAGGCCCCGCCGTGGCGCCCCTCCTCCAGCGTATCGACCGTCACGAGGCGCAACTGCGGCAGCTCGATCGTATACTGCACAAAGCCTTGTCCGTCGTCGAAGCCCGGAAAACGGGTGTGGAAATTGTCGCGCAGGTCGTGATTGCCGACGCTGGGCCAGACGGGAAAGGGACAGCGCGAAAAAGCGGTCGCCAGGCGGCGATAGCTGTCGTCGTCGCCGCGGTCGGTGATGTCGCCCGTGGCGAGCAACAGGTCGGGACGGTTTGGCCCGTCAATCAGCACGTCGAGCACCTCGTCGAGGCGTTTGCGATTATATTCGGCCGGATTGTCCGGATCGAATCCGATATGGATATCTGTGATCTGTGCGATCAGCATATCCGTCCCCTGCTCCCGCCGGCCTGGCCCGGCGACCCAAAACCTACCCGCCCTGCCTTGCCGCGTGCAAGGAAGGTGTGCGCCATGTCACTTCGTAAAGGCCCCGCCCCCCGGTTCCTGTGATCATGCTCACACCATGGCTAGGACCAAGACGTTTATTTGTGATTGCGGCTGTATTTTTCTTGCGCTGGCGCGGCGGCAGCCACGGCTTGCCCCCGTCCGAATGATATTCGTGGCACATCGCGCATGGCGATTCGGTGGCGGTTTCAACCTTCACCACGCGTGCGCCACCCTCGCCGACATGGCAATCGCGACATTGGCGAAGGCCCGGAACGAGGAGGTCCGTCGACACTGTCGAAGCCGGTGCCGCGGTGTGGCAATCGGCGCATTCGGTCTCGCGGTGCGCGTCATGGTCGAACCAGCCTTTTTGCAGATAGCGCGGCGTCTGGTCGACCGCTGCCACGCGCCACCCCTTACCCGCCTGCGGTGCAAAGATGGTGTGACAGTCATAGCACGCGCCGCCCTTCGAAAAGACCGCGCGTACCGCATCCTGCGCACGTGAGGGCCGCATCGCGACTTCGTTGAAATAGATGTTGTAGACCTGCCCCTCAGCATAGGCGCCCGGACGCCGCCGCTGCATTCCGCCAAGCTGCAAGGGCCGCGCTGGCGGGGTCGAGCGGTAATAAGCGGTGAGGTCGGCGACGACCTGATCGGGCTCGCCGTGGCGCAGCGTCCGCGTCACCCCGCCGACATTTTCGAACGCAAGGCTGTGGCACATCGCGCAGTCGCGCTCCATCTCGACGGGCTTCACCCGCACCCCGTCGGCCTCGACGCGGTGGCAATTCTGGCACTCGAGCTTCTTCCCGAAATCATAGCGGCCGCGGAAGCTCGCTGCCGTGCGCGCGACCCCGCCTGTCGCCTGCAAATGCATATCGTGCGGGAATTTCAGGCCGTTGTAATCGACAGTCCCCTTGCCGGCGGCGGCACGCACCAACTTTGCGCCCGGTGACGGGCGGACGAGCGGACGGAACTCGGGATGGTTGGTGCCGAAATCGGCGGCATCGGCGAGCATCGTGGGATGCCCTGCGGTCTTGAGCCTCGCCGACATGCCATCATGACAGTCGGCGCAGAATTTCTGCGGCGTCGCGGGCATCGGCCCCGAACCTTCATGCTCGGTATGGCACTCGACGCAGCGCCCTTGCGGTTTGTTGAAGGTCTTGGCGAAGCCATCGAGAATGCGCTCGCCAACGCCCGGCGGATGCCGCGCAGCGAGCAGCATCGCGGTCGGTGCATTGGCGTGTGCCATGCTCATCGTCTTATGCTCGCCGGTGTGGCAGCCCACGCAGGCCTTGTCGGTCACCGCGACGAAGGGCTCGACATGACACGACTGGCAGTCGTTCTTCAGACTGGCATGCGCGCTCGACAGCGGGCCCGAGAGCCATGCGCTGTCGGCGTGATAGCCATCGGGGCGCTCGTTGACATTCTTGTAGCTGTACCACGCCCAGATCGGCCCGATCAGGAAAGCGAGCAGCATCAGCACGCCGAACAGCCACGCCCCCATGCGCTTGCCCAGCATCACGCCCTGCAACGAGAAAGCCTTGGCCTCATCGACATCCTTCGATGATTGCGACAGCTCGTCGATACGCTCGACAAGCAGGATGATATTCTCGCTCTCCCGCGCGATCGTCAGCCGGTGTCCGCCGAAGCGCAATTCGCCGCCCGCGCTGCTGTCGATATCGGCGACGGTTTCACTACGGCCGTTGAGGTCGAAGCCCAGCCCTTCACTTGCCGCGACGCGGACGTGGCGGCCGTCGGCGCTGCTGATCGTCGCGTGATGCGGGTTCACCGCCAGGTCGGCGACATGGATGACATTGCTGCCCTCGCGCCCGAGGGTGATCGCATCGCCCGGCAACGGCGTATCGCGGACGATCTGTTTGCCGGTCTTCGTCGTCGAAATACGGCGCAGGATGAAGCTCATGGTCCCCTCCCCGCCTTACCAGTAAAAGAAGACGCTGATGATATGCGCCGACAACGCCGCGATCAGCGCAAAGGTCAGCGGCACATGCACATAAAGCCAGATTTCGAGCAATGCGCGGATCTTGAGGTGCCGGCGCAGCCGCGTCAGCGCCGCCTCCTTCTGCTTGAGCAGACCAACGACCTTCTCGCGCGCCTCGCGGTCGCTGCTGTTGGAGAGCGACAGCGTGCGCAGCGCAGCCGCGGTCGCGCAATCGGGATAGCGGCCCGACAAACGCGCCACGGCGCCGCCCGCGAACGGGTCCTCGTCGAGCGCCGCGAGTACGGGCGCGGTGTCGGCGGGGGTCAGCGGCTGCGCGGCACTATGCAGCTGGCGATCGAAGGCGCGAATCGCCTCGAGCATCTGCATCTGCGTCATCTCGTCGCGGTTGTTCGACAGCGCAGCGGGCAAAGTCGCATAGACGATGACGCCATAGAGCCCCGAGAGGATCACCAGCATCATCAGCGCCCAGGCTAGGGTATGAACATTCCAGCCGAGCTGGAACCCCGTATGCCAGGTGCCGACGACGATCAGACTGAGCCCGAGATAGACATGCGCCGACGTCCAGGCCTTTAGCGACCAGGCGTCGTTCGTCATCTTGCGCTTGCGATATCCCAAAGCAGTGAGCCACAGGATGAGCGCCGCGCCGATCGTGCCGAGCGTATAGCCGTACCAGCTGCCACCATTATGCCGCGGTGTGACGTCGACCAGCGCGTAGCTCATAATGATGAGCAGGCAGAGTCCGCCCGAAATCTTGGCCCAGCGGAAGCCCGCGTAGCGGAGAAAGCCCTCGTGCCGCCGCTCGCGCACGCGCTCGGTCTGGGTCGCCTTGGTGCGGCGGCGCTGAAAAAGCGATGCCATCAGTCGGCATCCTCTTCGAGCCGCGCGATCGACAGAAATTCTTCGGGCGAGACGCGGATCGCGGCGCCGGTCGGGCACGCACGCACGCACGCCGGGCCGCCCGAAATGCCTTTGCACATGTCGCATTTGACCGCGATCTTCTTGGGCTTCTCGTCGCCCAGTTGCTTCTTGGTCCATTTGGGCGAGGGTTCGCCGGGGCCAGGACCGAAGCCGGTGAGCAACCACCGCAGCAGGCTCGGCTTCTCGGGCGGCGCGGCTTCCATGCGGATCACGCCATAGGGGCAGTTGCGCATGCAGTTGCCGCACCCGATGCAGCCCGGCTCCATGAACACCTCGCCGTCGGGGCCGCGGTGGATCACGTTCGGCGGACAATCGGCCATGCAATGCGGATGCTCGCAGTGGCGGCAGCTCGTCGGCACATGCAGATGGGCAAAGGTCTTGCCCGCCTCGCGGTCGAGCCGCGACAGGCCTTCGTGGCTGTCGGCGCACGCCTTTTCGCAATTGTCGCAGCCGACGCACAGATTCTCGTCGATCAGCAGCGCGTCGGTCGCCTCGCCCAGCCCTTCCTTCATGATGAAGGTCGCGGTGTCTGAATAGAGATCGACCGCGCTCGAATAGCTTGCCTTGCGCGATTCGATGAAGCTGTTCATCTGCGCACGTTCGGCGACCGCGGCCTCGGTCGCCTCGCGGACCTGCGGACGTTTCGCGAGCATCGCCTTGAAGACATCACCCTTCAGCCGGATCACTTCGCTCGCGACTGCGGCCTTGACGGTGGCGTTGCGCGGCGCGCCGCTGAGAACCGCCATTTCGCCGAAAAAGCTGCCCGCGGGCAGATAGCGGAGGAAGATCGGTTTTCCGCCGATATCCTTTTCGACGACCATCGACCCCGACCGGATGACATAGACGTCGTCGCCCTCGTCGCCCTCGGCGAGCACCACCTTGCCCGCGGCGACGCGTTCGATCGCCGGATCCTCGACGATCGGTTCGAGATCCTCGACCGTCAGCCCGCCCTTGAAAATCTGCAGCAGCTGGCGTTCGAGCGAGATGCGGTTGATCACGCGTTTGGCGCCCGGGACCGCCGCCATCAGCTTGAGCGCCGCGGTGCGCGACACTTCGACAAAGATGCCGTCTTCGCCCGCGCGGATCGTCGCGCCGCGCTTGCGGCCCGAGATCAGGCCGACCTCGCCGAAGATCGAGCCCTCCTCGATCGGCACCGTAAAATCGGGGCCGACCTCGACCACCGCATGACCATCGGCGATCGCGAAGAGCGACGAGCCCGGATCCCCCTTTTCGAACACGACGTCGCCCTTGGAATAAAAGGCGACCTTCGAATCGAGCATGAATTCGCGCATCTGGAGCGGCGAGACGTCGGCGAAGATGCGGATGCGCGTGCGCAGGAACTCGAGCCATTCGCTAACCGATTTCTGCTGCGGCAGCTTTTCAAAGATCGCCGCCAGATCCTTTTCGTCGGCGGGCGTCAGCGCCTGGTTGCCGTTCAGGAATTCGACGACGTCATAGCCCTGGTTCATGCAATGCTTGATCAGCGGATAGCCCGCGAGCGCGCCGATGACATAAAGGCCGGGGACGGTGGTTTCGAAGGTCGGCGACAGCTTGGGAAAAGCCTCGCGGTCGGGGCCGGTGAATTCTATTCCCATCGATTCGACAAAACCGCGCGGCGCGACCGATCCCAGCCGCGCGACGATCACGTCGCACTCGATCCGCTCCTCTCCGGTCGGGGTTTCCAGCGTCAGCCAGCCAGCCTCGACCTTCTTCGGCTGCGTTTCGGTGCGGATCGACATGAAGCCATTCTCGCCGGCCTCGGTCATGTCGGCGACATTCTTCGCCTTGGCGCGCGCGAAATCCTTCGAGCGATTGAGGATGGTGACAGTATTTTCGAGCGCTTCCTCGGCGACGCCGAGCGCATTTTCGATCCCCGCGTCGCCCGACCCGACGACGGTGATATGCTTGTCCTTGAAATCTTCGGGATCATCGACCTGATAGATGATGTGCGGCATGTCGGCGCCCTCGCAGCGCATCCGGTTCGGATTGCCCTGCGTACCAATGGCGAGGACGATGTTTTCTGCCGTATAGACGTCGCCCTTGGCGGTCTTGATCGCGAAGGCGCCTTTCTCGCCGGTCACTTCCGCGACCTCGGCGTGATACGCCACGTTGACTTTATTGTTCGCGGCGTCCTCGTCCCAGTTGCCGAGGATATATTCGCGCGCGCCTTCGGCAAAACGGCAGTCGGAGCGCAGGTCGAGCCGTTCGGGCGTCGCGAGCACGCGCTTACCCTTTTGATATTTGAAGATGGTGTCCGACAGATGGTCGGTCTTTTCGAGCAATATGTGGCTGAGCCCAAGCTGTGCGGCACGCGACGCAGCACTGAGTCCCGCGGGGCCCGAGCCGATGATCGCGACCTTGACGGGTTCGCTCATGCGCGTGGAACCCGGCAGTTAAAGCCGAATTTGCAATCGCTGGCCGAGATGCTGACGAACGCGCGCACGGGCATCCTTTCCCCCTCTCGCCAGCCCCCCGGCGAATTCATAACGGATGCGACCCGGACTAATGTCCTGGACGCAAAGCTATGCCCTTGAAAGCGAGGAAAGGTCAACCGGTGGCGAAGAGATTCTGGTCGCGGGCAAAAGCTTGCCGCGAAGGTGAGCCATTGCGTCGCAGCGCCGTCGCTATTGCGCCGCGCGAACCTGGTTATTTACGCCCTGGATAGACACCTTCGGCCGGCCCTTTCCATTTACGCGCCACGTCACGACATTGTCGACGCCCGATACTTTAAGCGGCGCGCCCCCGCGCAGGCTGATCGTCACCTGATTATCGACGCCGTTCAGCGTCAGGCTGGGGCAATCGCCGACAAAGGTGATGCGATTGTCGGATCCCGACACCGCGGCCGGACGGCCCTCGCAATCGATGGTCAGCGTCTGGTCGACGCCATTGACCGTCGCGCCGTCGCGCGTACCCGACTGGGCGGCAACATGTGCCGGCAGCGAAATGCCGAGCAAGGCCGCAGCGATCAAAAATTTTGAATCAAACATTTTCAAGCCCAAGACCCTTCTCCTTCGTGCCGAGAAACTTGCTTGTTTCAATGGTTTGAAGCGGTTTCGGTTCCATGATTTCGACACGCCGTCGACGGGCTTTCCTTCCAGGAACAAGGCAGCGCCGGGTTCGGTCGATGCCTATCCCACAAACTCGCCCAACCTTGACGACCGACCTTATCGGGCGTCATCGATCACCTGCATCCGCGGCGTTGCCGCATCGTAGGTGGCGATGACTTTGCATGGCTTGACGAAGCATTGCCGCTCTACACGGGCCGCAACCGACGCCGGGTCGATCTTGGGCTTTTTCCTCCTGTAGCTCCCGATCGACTCAACCACCCTTTTCGTCACCGCGCTCGTCCAGCCTGCTTTTCCTTTCGCATCGACGAAACGAACCAGCACGCCGTTCGCGACATAAACATCGATGGCACAAGATACGCCTGAGTCCGCCCGGCAACGATCAAGAACTGCTTTGCGTGCCTCCGCAGAATTCTGGCTTCCGCTCATCAACCAGGCCTTGTTCTGCCAGGCAGTCGATGGTGTGCTTTCCGGCCTGGCAAGCAACGCCCAATGGTGCCGATTGACTCCATAAAGCGGAAAATTATCGGTGACGAAATTGGTCGGCGGCACCGCATCTTCTGGTATGGCCCCTTGCCATATAGTTTCGTCGAACTCGCAGCCGAACGAATTTTTGACGCACAGCATAGCAAGCGCTTGGTATCGGATCGATTCTGGTGTGCCTCTGGGAACATCGGCACCGGATTTAATCCAGCGCAGACCCATCGCATCGATCATCACACCGAAAGTGCCATATCCATATATCGTTTCGTTGAGGACACATCCTTCACCCATCGCCGCCTTGCAGGCCGCAAGCGCACGATTATTGGCTGAATCCGCAGTCCAGTGCGCGCGCGTAACCCAATAGGACGACGTATCGATATGCGTCACCGCCGCCATGTAGCTGGGCTGAATCGGCCGAACGGGTACGTTGTAGGTTTGCGATGTGGATTGAGATTCATCACCACCATCGTCGCCGCCCTGATTATAACCCGGAATTGGGGCGCACGCGATAAAGTCCCGCGACCCGGTTTGGAACATTCCGGGCGGGCAGCCCCAAGCGGTACTTGGAAGAAAACAATAACCAACGGCCAGTAGGCACGGCAAAATGAAGCGCGCCGCCGATATGCGAAAATGCGTCATTGAATATCCTCGATTATTTGCATCCGCGGCGTCGCGGCATCGTAGGTGGCGACAACCCGGCAAGGCAGCTTGGGTGGGCACAGCTGGTCGATGCGCTGTCGGACCGTCATCGGACTGATGTAGGCCTTTTTCCTGTTTTTCCTTTTTTGGTATTCCGCACTGTCCGGAACCGCACTCGTCCAGCGGTTACGCCCTCTCGCATCGACAAAATGCACCAACAGGCCATTGACGCTCGTGGGGCCGCCCGAAAATGCCACCATATCATCGGTTTTTGCGGCATAGGCGGCGACGGTGCATGGTGCGGCCGACGCCGTCTGGCAGCGATCCAGAACTTCCTTCCGCGCGGCGACCGAGTCTTCCTTGCCGCTGATCAGCCAGCTCTTGTTTTGCCCAGCGGCGGTAGCGGTCTGCGTCGGCCGAGCGACCAATGCCCAACGCTTCCATCGCATTTGGCCCTTGGGGAAACGGTCTTCGTAATATTCCTTGTCTGGATTGTCGTTGAGCGGCAACAAACCGCTTTCGAAGCGGCCCGCATATCTGCAGCCAAAAGAGTTTTTCCAGCAGTGTTCGATCGCTGCATTCCAATCGACGATACTGAACCTGGGTGCAGCTTTATCATAGGGCTGCATCTTGGTCCAAAGCTGGCCCATGGCGTCCTCGGCGACATAGAGCTCACCCACGCCAAAATGCGTGTCGGAAACATAACATCCGCCGCGCGTTGCAGCGTTGCAGGCTTTGAGCACATGCTGATTGGCAGCATCGAGCGTCCGGTGGCCTACCGATACCCAGAGCGAACCGGTATCCACATGTTGTGCCGCTGCCATATAACTTGGCTGGATTTCCACCGGCGGCGCCCGGGGACGGCTCGGTTCATCGCCGCCGTCTTGGTCGGATTCTCCATAACCCGGAATTGGGGCGCAGGCGATAAAGTCCCGCGAGCCGGTTTCAAACATTCCGGGCGGGCAGCGGCCCTCGGCCGATGCGGCGTTTGGCAGCAAACAAAACGCAAGGGCAAGCAAGCACGGCAGGAGGAAACGCGCCGCCCACATCCGAAAAAGCGTCATTGAACATCCTCACTATACCGCAATGGGACGTGGCCGATCATTGGCCCGGTGCCTGCAACAATTCGCCGCATGCTTCGCCGGTGCCGGCGCCACCCCATCCGGGCTTGTTGCTGTCGACGCTGATGCGAACGTCGGCAACACGGCGAACCCCGTTGCGGTCGGGAATGGTTACAAATTGTACGTCGCACGCCATGTACGTGCCCTCGACCCATGTCGCGCCGCTGGTGCTGCCGACCAGCACGCGATTGTCATATTGCTGACCATAGGAAAGAACACGCAGGTCTCCAGAATCCGAGATGAGCGGCCGCCCCATCTTTGCGACCACATCCTCCTCGGGCTTTGCCTGCCAGGCCATGAGAAGCTGGGATGCGATGCCGCGCGGTTTGCGGTCGCCGCGCAGCTTTGCGGCGGCTTCGTCGAATTCGAACCCGGCGGCCAAATTTTTGGTGCTCTGCTCATATTTGCCGCGAATCTCTGCCGTCAAGGTTTCGAGTTCTTTGGTGAGGACGGCCATTTTCGCCGTGGCCTCAGCGCGCTCTGCGTCGGTGGCGGGTCGGCTGAACATGCCGGTTGGGTCTGGCCGCTTGCTGCCGCGCCATAGCCGCGACCAAGTGAGTTCAATCTGCTCCGGCCCCGTTGTTTCGGCCAGGACCATAACGCTTTCGGTAAACCCAAGTGGCTTCAGTTTTGCATTGAACGCAGCCATGTCGAACCGCTGGTTGCGATAGGATTCGAACATCGCCGTTTTGATATCGGCTTCATAGCAGGCAAGTTTTCGCGCCTTGAGCATGGCCGGATCGCTGGTCGTTGCCCACGATCCCGGCGGAACCTCTTCATTCTGCAAATCGCGGCGTAACGTCACGCTGCCTTCACCGATCCGCATCCTTACAGAGGCCGATTCCGGAATTTTCCCGTCCGCTTTGCCGGTCGCGATTGCGAACATGCTCGGGCATTCGAACTGCAGCCGCAGCATGGTCCATTCGGGCTTTGCCGCATTTTCATGGATGATGGTGAGGTCGAGCTGTTTGATCGCGATCGGACCCAGCGCCTCGCTGGGCGACGTGCGGTTCATGACCAGCGTCTGCGAATAATAGGCCTGACGGTCGCCCGGATCGCCATCGACATGGAAAAAGAGCGCCTGTGCCGAAGCGGCAGACGGGACGACGCCGACACCGATGGCCATCAGCATGGCCGTGTGCCGCACGCGAAATCGATTTGTCATAGCCTTAGCTCGACTTGCGTTTGCTGAGGCAATTTTCGAGCTGCTTGCGCGCGGCAAGGCCGTCTTTCCATTCGATCTTCAACACCGACTTGCCTTCGACCAGCACGTCGAAGCCCCATGTTTCTTTCATTTCTGCCAGCCCCGCCTCGATTGTCGGCACGGCAAAGGCGATCGAGGCGTAGACTTCGCCGGGAAACTTGTAATTGAAAGCCTGGACCGACTGCGAGGTGCCGTCACTTTGATCGAGCGTAACCTTAATTTTTTTCACGTCCGGCGACCCGGTGATGTCGGGCCCCGAAAATGTCAGCATTGCGCCGTCATAATCTTTGCCGGGACCCGATATGCGGACCATGGCTTCGCCCTTCATATATAAGGCCGAGCAATATTCGCCGGGCTTCGGGTTGTTGCTGTCCTGAAAAAAGTCCCAGCCGCCATTGTGGTAACGATCATAGGCCGCCTTGAACTCCGGGTCTTTCATACGCTGTTGAAGCTCGCCGCCGAACGCCGACGATGCTTCGCCGACGCCGTAAATGTCGGCCATCGCCTGTGCCATCGGATCGCGGGGCCGCTCGCCAGATGGGCCGTCGTCGTCGTCGCGGCTGTTATCGTTCCGCTGCGGCGTCGCCGCGATGTCGTTCATACTCTGGTTATGCTGCGCCTGTGCGGCGCAGATATTGGGCAAATCGGAACAGGCCTGGGCGGGCGCGGAAAGCTGGAAGGCCAAAATGGCGGCCGCGCCGAGCAGGGTTGGTCGGAAATATTGCATCATCATCACTCCAAAATCATCTTGCACGCCGTCACTTCACATCCTCGATCACCTGCATCCGCGGCGTCGCGGCATCATAGGTGGCGATGACGCGGCACGACGATGGCGGGCATATCCGGTTGACGCGTTCCTGCACGGTCACCGGATCGAGAGCCTCCTCCGCCGGATCAGGTTCGCCACGATACAGCTTTTTGTATTTTTTCTTTTTTGGCTTCGTCGCCACGGCGCTGATCCAGCGGTTTACTCCTCGCGCATCGACGAAATGCACCAACAGGCCATTTGCTGAACCCGTGTCATTGGTCAGCACCTCGCTGTCGTTCACGGCATAGGCCGATATCGCGCACGGCACCCCTGCATCCGCCTGACATCGATCGAGAATTTCCTTGCGGGTTGCCGCCGAATTTTGCTTGCCGCTGATCAACCAGCTTCTGGCCTGCGCCGCGGCGGCCTGGGTCGTCGGCTGCGCGACCATGGCCCAGCGATTCCAGTGAAGCTTGCCTTTGGGAAAGAAATTTTCGGACTGATCGCGATCAGGATCGACGTCGAGAAAGATATGTCCGTTGTGATAACTGTTTAACATCGAACAACCGAAGGACTGCCTCTGGCAGAGGATTCGCGCTGGATCGGTTATTCTATAATCATATGTGTAGGGTGTGTCTGGACGCTTTTTTACTGCCTTGATCCACAGCTGGCCCATCGCATCCTCTGCAATGAATATTTCGCCAGATTCTGAAATGTCGCCGGAACTTTCATACGCGGCAGCGATGTAGCATCCGCCGCCGGTGGCCGCGTTGCATCCATCCAGCGCCCGTTTTTTGGCAGCATCGGCACTCTTGTAAGATGTTGTTACCCATGAAGATCCCGTATCGACATGATAGGCGACCGCCGCGTTGCCTGGTTTCGACGGTCGCAAATCATATTGAAAGCTTGGCTCGGAGTAAGGCCGCGGCCCATTGCCGTTCGGCGCTTGCGCCGTCGCGGCAATATCGTTCATCTCGCGGGCGTGCTGGGCCTGTTGCTCGGCAGATTGGGCGTGCGCTGCACTGGGCAGCAAGCCCAGTACGGACAACGCCATCATCGCGCGCCAAATACCATGACAAATCATTTAATTATCGTCCTTCACGGAGCCGTGGGCGAAACTTCTCCAGCTAAAGGTCTAGCGGTTTCGCAATCGCTGGTCACGGCGCCACATGTCCCGGGTCAATATCGACCCGCAGGAAAAATATTGTGAAAAACCAAGCTGGTATGTCATCCGATCGCAACCCATGCGATGAACGCTAGCAGTATGCTGAACGGCTCCTGTGACGGAAATCACAACCGGTACATCGGCGCGCTGCGCGCGCGGCAGGATCAGGCGAGTTCAAACATCGCTGCGAGGCCGTCCGACGCGGTCGGCTCGAACCGCGACCAGCCCTCAGGGCCAAGCCGCTCGATCGGGCGGAAGCGCGCCTTGTACGCCATCCGCGCCGACCCTTCGATCCAGTACCCCAGATAGACATAGGCCAGCCCGGCGCGCGCCGCACGCTGGACATGGTCGGCGATGATATAGGTGCCCAGCCCCTCGCGCATCGGGTGCGCCGCGTCGAAGAAACTGTAAATCATCGACAGCCCGTCGCCCTGGCGATCGGTCAGGCAACAACCGACGAGCCGCCCCTTGCCACCCTCGGCCGCAGGCTCGCGATACTCAATCATATAGCTATCGACCGGGGTCTGTTCGACCATGTCGGCAAAATCCTGCTCATCCATATCGGCCATACCGCCGTCGGGATGGCGCGAGCCGAGATACGAGCGCAACAAAGCATATTGCTCTTCGGTCGCCCATGGCTTGCAGGCGGTGGCGACCAGGTCGCCGTTGCGACGCATATTGCGCTTTTGCGAACTGCTTGGCGTGAATTCACTCGCGCAAACGCGCACAGAGACGCACGCCGAACAATCGGCGCAACTCGGACGATAGGCGACCGACTGGCTGCGGCGAAACCCGATACGGCCGAGCGCATCGTTCAGCTCGTTCGCGGTGTTGCCGCCAAGCTCGGTGAACACCTTGCGTTCGGTCTTGCCTGCCAGATATGGGCAAGGCGCCGGGCTGGTGACAAAAAAGCGCGGAAAACGGAACGGTGCGGACACGCGGAAAAACCTCCGGACTGGCGATGCGGAGCCCCCCCGACGCGGGTCCGACGCGCTACTTGCACCAACTATGCCGCGCGGCGTCAATGGTGCAAAGTCCATTTACCATTTTATGACGTCCCGTTCTGAATCAACCCGAAAATTTTGTGAATCAGCCGGTAACTTTTGTGCCGATTTGAATCGACTAAGGCACGAATCCTAAATGTAGCCGCGAAGTTCGTCGCCGGTCAGCGTCGCTACATGAAGCACATTCGTCGACCCCGGGGTGCCGAACGGAACGCCCGCCATCATGACGAGCTTTGCGCCCGCCTTGCAGATGCCATGGCGCAGCGCCATCCGCTTGCCCTTGGCGATCATCTCTTCAAAACTGCCGATATCCTTCGTCGGCACCGCATGCGCGCCCCAGAGCAGCCCAAGCCGCCGCGCCGCCTCTTTTTTGGGCGTCAGCACGAGCAGCGGTGCATTGGGCCGTTCGCGCGCAACGCGGCGCGCGGTCGATCCCGAAAAAGTAAAACAGATAATCGCATCGGCGGCGATCGTCGAGATGATGCTACCCGCAGCTTCGGCCAGCGCATCGGCAGTCGTCGCGTCAGGAAATGTTTCGGTGAAATGCAGGCGGCGGAAATAATCGGGGTCACCTTCGACCGAGCGCGCAATCGAATCCATCATCGTCACCGCTTCGACCGGAAAGGCGCCCGCCGCAGTTTCGGCCGACAGCATGATCGCATCGGCGCCGTCATAGATTGCGGTCGCGACGTCGGACACTTCAGCCCGCGTCGGCGACGGCGAGGTGATCATCGATTCAAGCATCTGCGTCGCGACGACCACCGGCTTTCCCATCCGCCGTGCGGTTGCGACAATTTTCTTTTGAAGCGGCGGCACCGCTTCAGGCGGCAATTCGACACCCAGATCGCCGCGCGCGACCATCGCCGCGTCGGCTAGCTCCAGAATCTCCTCGATCCTCTGCACCCCCGACGGCTTTTCGAACTTGACCAGCAAGGCCGCCTTGCCGCCGATCAGCGTGCGCGCCTCGGCCACATCCTCGGGCCGCTGCACGAACGACAGCGCGATCCAGTCAACATGCTGTTCGAGCGCGAAGGTCAGGTCCTTGCGGTCCTTTTCGGTCAGCGCGGCGAGCGGCACAACGACGTCGGGGACATTGACCCCCTTGCGGTCCGAAATCTTGCCGCCCACCTCGACCACCGTCTCGATCCGCTCGGGCGCGACGCTCTTCACGCGGAGCACCAGCTTGCCGTCGTCGATCAGCAGGCGCGTGCCGGCTTCCAGCGCGGCGAACAATTCGGGGTGCGGCAGATAGACGCGCGTCGCATCGCCCGGCGTCTTGTCGGTATCGAGCGAGAAGGTCTTGCCGTTCACCAGATCGGCCGGGCCGTCCTTGAACGTACCAACGCGCAATTTCGGTCCCTGCAGGTCGACAAGGATCGTCGTCGGGCGACCGGTTTCCTTTTCGAGCGCACGGATCGCCGCGATGACCTTGGCATGGCCCGCATGGTCACCATGGCTCATATTGACGCGAAAGGCGTCGGCGCCCGCGCGATGCAGCTCGGCAATCATCTCGGGATTGGCGCTGGCGGGGCCAAGGGTCGCCAGGATGCGCACCTTGCGCTGGCGGGGGGTAAAATTCTGGACCACAAATGCTCCGAACGGATGAAAAAGCTGGGGCAGCTTGCGTAGGCGCGTTGCCCCGACCAAGGCAAGTCGCGTATAGCTATTCATCCGCCGACAAGAAGGAATTCCGCCATGTCCTGCAGCGACGACCAGACCGCCGCGAACGACGCGCTGGATGCGCTCGACGACGCCGTTGCTGCGGCAGCGTTCCGCCGCCTCGTGCGCCTGCTCCGGCATCGCAGCGATGCGGCGAATATCGATCTGATGGGACTCGCCGGATTCTGCCGCAACTGCCTTGGCGACTGGATTGCCGAAGCCGGCGGCATGGACAAGGAAACCGGCCGAACCATCGTCCACGGCACTTCCACCGCGGAGTGGAAAGCACTGCACCACACCGCCGCCACCCCCGAACAACTCGCGCGGATGGAAGAAAGCATGGCGAAAAACCCTTGAGGCTATTAGGGACGCGCCAGGCGTGATTCTCGCGCCACATCATCCCAACTACCGGAGCCAAAAATGAGCGAAGCCACCGTATCCGACGAACAACTGCGCCTTTTCATCGAGCGCATCGAGCGTCTGGAAGAAGAGAAAAAGGGCATCGCCGACGATATCCGCGACACCTATAATGAATCGAAGTCGCAGGGTTACGACCCGAAAATCATGCGCCAGATCGTCCGTCTGCGCAAATTGCCGGTGCATGATCGCAAGGAAATGGAAGCGATTCTCGACGTGTATAAATCGGCGCTCGGAATCGACTGACACCAACGCGTACAACCATCAGGAGAGTGACGATGTTCAGCACCACCACCAACAATGTCGAGGGCCGTCCGGTCCGCGAATATCTGGGCATCGTCACTGGCGAAGTGATCGTCGGCGCCAATCTGTTTCGCGACCTGTTCGCGAGCATCACCGACATCGTCGGCGGCCGCTCGGGCAAATATGAGGATGTCCTTGCGCGCGCGCGCAAGGAAGCCATCAGCGAAATGGAAGCCGAGGCGGCGCGCCTCGGCGGCAATGCGGTGATCGGCGTCGACCTCGACTATGAAGTCCTCGGCCAGAACGGGTCGATGCTGATGGTTTCGGCAAGCGGGACGGCCGTCATCATCTGACGGGAGGGTTTATGGGGGCGCGATCGACAAGGAGGGCGGCGCTGATATTCGCCGCGGCGATGTTAGGCGGACCGGTCGCGGCGCAGGATGCCCTGCCCGATCCCGCGGCGATCAACGTCCCCGACATCGCGCCATCAGCCGATCCCAAGGGGCTGAAGGACGGGTATAAATTCTTCTTCTTTCACAATCCGACCGTCAGTTTCGCCGAAGCCTATGTCGACATTGCCGAATGCCGCAGCTTTCTGGTTCGTGACGGCGTGACGACCTTGCCGACCTTCCGTCCCTGGGTCGAGCCCCTCAAGCGCAAACCCCAAGGCTACACCGCCGGCTCCTATGGTCTCGTCGGCGCAGCGATGGCTTCGATCATCGTGCCGAAGCTGGAACGCGGGCAGCGCAACAACAAGCTGCGCCGCTGTATGAAGCCCCGCGGCTACGCCCGCTACGCGATCGCCGAGGCGGATTGGGACCGGTTGAACGACGGCGATGAGGCGACCCTCATCGCGATGCAGGCAAAACTCGCGTCCGGCCCCAAACTCTCGACGACGGAAGTTAGCGAATGATCCGCCTGCTCCTCGCCTGTTTGCTGGTGTTCGCACCCGGAATCGCACTGGCCAAGGGCGGCGACGGCGTCCTCAACCACAAAGTCGCGCCCGCCGCTCTCGATCCCGCCAAGGCCTATCTGCTGTTCCGGTCAAGCACCGCAAAATCGGGCATGATCAACATCGAGCATATTTTCCTGCGCATCCCGACTGAGGCGGAGATCGCCGCTTACCGCAGCGCAAAGGAAGCCGCTTATGCGGCAGATCTGCCCAAGCTCGCCAAAAAGGCGAAGGATGGGAAACCGCCGACGATCGAAGAATATGCCTTTACCTATGGTGGGCCGGTAAATGCCTTTGCCGTCGATGCCGGCGATTTTCTGGAAGATGGCGCGATGCGCACGTTTCTGGTCGAGGTGCCCGCCGGAACCTATATTCTCTATGGCGTTTCGGTCGGCGGACGCGGCATCACCGCGTGCAACTGCCTTGGCACAGTGAAATTCGCGGCGCGCGCCGGAGCGATCACTGAAATGGGTTCGCTGTTCGCCGACAAGGTGCACAAGGAATCGCCGATCCCGCATCTGGAAGACAATCTGGGACCGTCGATGTTCGCCTATGGCTTCACCCTCGGGCAAGCGCTTGTCCCGCCGACCGATGCGCTTGCGCGGCCGGCTTCGCTCGCGGCCTTTCCCCTGGCGATCGCGGACTATCACGCGGTGGGGCTGTTTCCCGAACCCGGGGCCGAGTGGATCAACCGGCTCGCGCCGGTTCCCGGCATATTGGGTTATGAGCGCGGCCGCGTGATCGATCTGCGCACCGGGAAACCCGCCGAATAGAGAAGGGGCAGCAAGCAAGGGCGTTGAAAAATGTCGCCCGCTACGCGATAGGCCGCTTCATAGATTAACTTCAAGCAGGATCCTCCCGTGGCCGGCCATAGTAAATTCAAGAACATCATGCACCGCAAGGGTGCGCAGGACAAAAAGCGCAGCTCGCTGTTTTCCAAGCTTTCGCGCGAAATCACCGTCGCGGCGAAGATGGGCCTGCCCGATCCTGACGCGAATGCCCGTCTCCGTGCGGCGATCAACGCCGCCAAGGCGCAGTCGGTGCCCAAGGACAATATCCAGCGCTCGATCGACAAGGCTTCGGGCGGCGAAGGCGATAATTACGAGGAAATCCGCTACGAAGGTTATGGCCCCGGCGGCGTATCGCTGATCGTTGAGGCGCTGACCGACAACCGCAATCGCACCGCGACCAACGTCCGCACCGCCTTTGCCAAAAATGGCGGCAACCTCGGCACCTCGGGCAGCGTCGCGCACGGCTTCGATCGCCTCGGCCTGATCAGCTATCCTGCCAAGGCGGGTGACGCCGACACCATATTCGAAGCCGCACTCGACGCGGGCGCCAGCGATGTCGAATCGTCCGAAGAAGGCCACGATATCTGGACCGAAATCGACGGCCTGCACGAAGTCGCAAAAGCCCTCGAGGCCAAGCTCGGCGAAGCCGAAGGCGTGAAACTCGCCTGGCGCCCGACGCTGAAAAGCGAAGTCACCGACGAAGCGACCGCGCAGACCTTGTTCAAGCTGATCGACACGCTCGACGACGACGACGATGTCCAGACCGTGTGGGGCAATTACGAAATCCCCGACGCGGTGATGGAGAAATTGGGTTGAACCAAATCCTCCCTGTCGCGAAGCGATGGGGAGGGGGACCGTTCGCGAAGCGAATGGTGGAGGGGCAGCGACGGTTGCGCCAAGGCCCCTCCGTCAGCGCTTCGCGCTGCCACCTCCCCATGCCTGCGGCACAGGGAGGATTGTTCACATGATCATCCTCGGCCTCGACCCCTCGCTCAGCTGCACCGGCTGGGGCGTCATCCGCGTCGAGGGCAGCCGGATCAGCCATATCGCCAACGGCCAGATCAAGACCGACGCCAAGACCCCCCTGCCCGACCGCCTCGCGCATCTCGACACCGTGCTCGCCGCCGTGATCGCCGACCATGCCCCGCTATGCGCCGCGGTCGAGGAGGTGTTCGTCAACGACAATCCGCAATCGACGTTGAAACTCGCCCACGCGCGCGGTGTCGTCTTGCTCGGCTGCGCGCGCGCCGGGCTGCCGGTGGGCGAATATGCGCCGCGGCTGGTCAAGAAAGCGATCGTGGGAACCGGTGGCGCGGCGAAGGAACAGGTCCAGGCGATGCTGCGCGTGCTGCTCCCCGGAGCAAAGGTGACGGGCGCCGATGCCGCCGATGCGCTGGCGGTCGCAATCTGCCACGCGAACCATAGACCGCGCTACTAGCATCTCGTCACCCCGGACTTGATCCGGAGTCCACGCGGCCATCGATGCCGGATCAAGTCCGGGGTGACGAAATATGGGGAGGATTGTACGACGAAGGGAAATTGATTCCCTTTTCGTTCTCCCCGCGTTAGGCACGGACCATGATCGCAAAACTCACCGGACGGCTGGACTCCAGCGGCGCAGGCCATGCGGTGATCGACGTCGGCGGCGTCGGTTATCTGGTCGAGGCATCGGCGCGCACATTGGACGCGCTCGGTCCTACGGGCAGCGAGGTCACCATCCACACCGAAATGCTGGTCGGCGAGGATTTCCTGCGCCTGCTCGGCTTTGCCAAGGCCGAGGAACGCGACTGGTTCCGCCTGCTCACCAGCGTCCAGGGCGTCGGCGCCAAGGTCGCGCTCGCGATCCTCTCGGCGCTCGAAATCACCGACCTGCAACGCGCGCTCGCCAGCGGCGACAGCGCCATGATCGCCCGCGCCAACGGCGTCGGCCCGAAACTCGCGCAGCGGATCACGCATGAACTAAAGGACAAGGCAGGTGCGCTGGGCGGCATCGCGGGCAGCGGCGCCGCCTACGTGCCCACCACCCCCGGCCCCCTCGCCGACGCCGTCACCGCCCTCACCGGCCTCGGCTTCAAACCCGGCGAAGCCAGCGCAGCGGTTGCGGCGGCGAGCGAGGAACTGGGCGCCGATGCCAGCCTTGATGCGCTGGTGCGGGTGGCGCTGAAGAAAGCGGCGAAGTGATCATCGGGGTTTCCGAACTTATCGCTGCGGGGATCGGTGCCGTTGCGACCGGAGCATTCCAGATACTCGCTAACTTCTTGGAAAAGCGAAAGCGCGCTGAAGTTGTGCTCACAGCCATCTGCAGCGAAGTCGATTCGATTTGCCGACTGATTACTACGCAGGGCTACCCAGATACCGTGGGAAAGATCGCGTCGGATGTGCAACGAGGAATGTGGAACGGTCAGTCCTATATTATCGACATTAGATCGAACTATTTCACTGTTTTTGAAGGCCTTGTGTCGGATTTGGGTCTTCTGAAGCCTGTGCAAGCCTGCAAAATTGTAAACTTCTATGCATACTGCAAATCAGCGATCGATAGTACGCGCCCTGACGGTCCTCATGGGCTTGATCCAAGCACTCAAGAAGCCGCGCAGAATATGGTCCAAGTAGCATTGCTAATGCATTCGATCATTAACTTGGGGAACGAAATTGCGCGTTTTCCCAAACTACCGTTGATCCATCCTGAGGATGTCGGCCTCAAAGAGCTTGGTGCGTGACCGACCGCATCCGCCGCGCATCCTGCCGCTGCGGCCAGATCCGCATCGCCTGCACCGGCGAGCCGATCCGCGTGTCGGTCTGCCATTGCCGCGAGTGCAAGGCGCGGAGCGGCAGCGCCTTTGCCGCGCAGGTTCGCTTTCCGGCCGAGCAGGTCCGCATCGAGGGCGAAGCGAGTGCGAAGATGTGGCAATATGCCGGCGACAGCGGCAACACCGCCGACTTCTTTTTCTGCGGCACATGCGGCTCGGGCGTCTGGTACCGGGCACGCCCCTATCACGATGCCTACGCGATACCGGTCGGCAATTTCGAACCCGGCCACGGCTTCGTCCCCGACTATTCGGTGTACGAGGACCGCATGGAGCCTTGGGTTTCGATCACCGGCGATGCAATAGAGCATCATGACTGAGCCCGCCGCCGCCCGCCGCCCCAAAGCCCTCGCCTTCGACGTGTTCGGCACCGTCGTCGACTGGCGCACCAGCATCGCCCGCGAATCTGCGACCTTCCTTGCAAAGATCGACCGCGGCGACATCGACCCGCATGATTTCGCCGACCAGTGGCGCCGCCGCTATCTGCCCGCGATGGCGGCGGTCAGCGGCGGTCAGCGCGGCTTCGTCAAGCTCGACATCCTGCACCGCGAAATGCTGGACGCGGTGCTGCACGAGCATGGCATCGATGCCGCCGCACTCGATCCCGCCCTGCTCGCCAACTGGACCAACGCTTGGCACCGGCTCGATCCCTGGCCCGATAGCGTCGCGGGGATCGCCCGGCTGCGCACCGCCTTTCCCGTGGTCACGCTGTCGAACGGCAATGTCTCGCTGATGATCGATATGGCGCGCCGCGCCGGCTTCGTGTGGGACGCCATCCTCGGCGCCGAATATGCCCGCGCATATAAACCGCAACCTGCCGCCTATCTCGCGACCGCCGATGCGCTGGGGCTTGTGCCGCACGAGCTTTGTCTCGTCGCCTCGCATCACAGCGATCTTGCCGCCGCGCGCGCTTGCGGGCTGATGACTGCCCATATCAACCGGCCCATGGAATATGGCGGCGCCCGCGCGCCCGATGCCGACGCGGCGCAGGATTGGGAGTATAGCGCCGACAGCCTGACCGCATTGGCGGCGCAATTGGGATGCTGATTTGACCGACCTAACCACCCCCATCCGCACTCCCGAAGACGCCGACGCCGCGCTGCGCCCGAAAACGCTCGCCGAATTCGTTGGGCAGGCTGCCGCACGTGAAAACCTGCGCATTTTCATCGAGGCCGCAAGATCGCGCGGCGACGCGCTCGACCATGTGCTCTTCTATGGACCGCCCGGGCTCGGCAAGACGACGCTGGCGCAGATCGTCGCACGTGAACTCGGCGTCGGTTTCCGCTCGACCAGCGGCCCGGTGATCGCCAAGGCGGGCGACCTTGCCGCGCTGCTCACAAATCTCGAGGACGGCGACGTGCTGTTCATCGACGAGATCCACCGCCTGTCGCCCGCGGTTGAGGAAATCCTCTATCCCGCGATGGAAGACCGCGCGCTCGACATCATGATCGGCGAAGGCCCTTCGGCGCGCTCCGTCCGCATCGACCTGCCCAAATTCACCCTCGTCGGCGCGACAACGCGGCAGGGGTTGCTGACGACGCCGCTGCGCGACCGTTTCGGCATTCCGGTGCGGCTCCATTTCTACACGCACGGCGAACTCGAACAGGTGATCACGCGCGCCGCCAAATTGCTCTCGCTGCCGATCGCATCCGACGGCGCGCTGGAGATCGCGAAACGCTCACGCGGGACGCCGCGCATCGCCGGGCGGCTGCTCCGTCGCGTCCGCGACTTCGCGACCGTCGCGGGGCATAAAATCGTCGATGCGAAGGCCGCCGATGCCGCGCTCAACCGGCTCGAAGTCGACGCGCTCGGGCTCGATGCGATGGACCGGCGATACCTGACGATGATCGCCGATATCTATCGCGGCGGGCCGGTCGGGGTCGAGACCATGGCGGCAGGGCTGTCCGAACCGCGCGACACGATCGAGGATGTGATCGAACCCTATCTGCTCCAGGTCGGCCTGATCGCGCGCACCGCGCGCGGGCGGATGCTGAACGCCAGCGCGTGGAAGCATCTTGGGCTGAACCCGCCGACGGGATCGCAGGACGGACTTTTCGATCAAGGAAAATAGGCGGATTTCCGCGGATTTCATTCCACCAACCGGCATCGATCTGCGACGAACCGTTTAAGAGGGGTTTGCGACGAGTCGCCCACAGGCTATCGGTTGGGACAATGGTAAACGCACCGCCTCCCTTCATCCCCGGCGCCTTCGTCGGGGCTGAGCATCGTTACCGGGCACGCGTGTACTTCGAAGACACCGACCTGTCGGGCATCGTCTATCACGCCAATTACCTGCGCTATATGGAGCGCGCGCGATCCGACATGCTGCGGATCGCCGGCATCGATCAGCGCGCGGCGATGGAATCGGGTGAAGGCAGCTGGGCGGTCACCGACCTCGCGATCAAATACCGCCGCCCCGCGCGGCTCGACGACGACCTGCTCGTCGTCAGCACCGTCGAGGCGGTACGCGGCGCAAGCGTGATCATTTCGCAGCGCATCCTTCGCGGAACTGACACGTTAAGCGGCGAGACATTGACCGACGGGCAAGTCACCGCCGCCTTCCTGTCGCCCGAAGGCCGGCCGCGCCGCCAGCCCGCAGGCTGGGCCGATCGATTTACCGCCATCATGAATGGAGAGACTTTCCCTTGCTAGACAATATCAAGCTGGCCGCCGACGCGGCGACTCTGTCCCCCGTCGCGCTGTTCCTGCAGGCCGATATCATCGTCAAGGCGGTGATGATCGGACTGCTCGCCGCATCGATCTATGTCTGGGCGGTTATTTTCACCCACGGCCGCAGCGTAGCCAAGCTGATGAGCGCGTCCGAACGCTTCGAACGCGATTTCTGGCGCGCCGACAATATCGACAAATTCTTCGACAAAAACGGCAGCGAGGACTTGCCGAGCGCGAAGGTGCTGGGCGCCGGGATCAGCGAATGGCGCCGGTCGACCAAAACCAAGAATGTCGACCGCGACGGCACACGCGAACGCCTCGGCATCGCGATGAACAGCGCGGTAGCGGGCGAAGTCGACCGCCTCGCCGAAAAGATCGGGACACTGGCGACAATCGGATCGGTCGCGCCTTTCGTTGGCCTGTTCGGCACCGTTTGGGGCATCATGCGCAGTTTCACCGCGATTGCGGCCGAAAATAACAGCAGCCTCGCGGTCGTTGCGCCGGGGATCGCCGAGGCGCTGTTCGCGACCGCGATCGGCCTGTTCGCCGCCATCCCTGCGGTCATCGCCTACAACGCCTTTTCCCAGCGCCTCAACCGGCTCGAATCGCGCCTCGGCCGCTTTGCCGACGGGTTGCACGCGACGTTCAGCCGCGAACTCGAGGTCGAAGCCTGATGGCGATGAGCGGCCCCTCGGGCGGTATCGGCGGCCGTCGCGGCCGCGGCAGCCGGCGCGCGCCGATCGCGGAAATCAACGTCACCCCGCTCGTCGACGTGATGCTGGTGCTGCTGATCATCTTTATGATTACCGCCCCCCTGCTCGCCTCCGCAGTGCCGATCGACCTGCCCGAAAGCCGCGCCAAGCCGGTCGAAACCGAAGAGCGCGAACCCGTGCAGCTGTCGATCAACGCCGACGATACGCTGTATATCGGCGAAGAGGTCGTGCCCGAGGCAGAGCTTCCGGCGCGGCTCGACGCGATCGCGCGCGAGAACGACGGTCAGGATAAACCGCGCCAGATCATGCTGCGCGCCGACAAGGGGCTCGATTATGGCCGCGTGATGCGAGTCATGGGCGAGCTCAATCGCGCCGGACTGACGCGTATTTCGCTGGTGACGACGGGATCGGAGGGCGCCGCCGACAGCGCTCCCGCCGCGGTCACCGGTGGTTCAGAAACCCAACCCTAGGTTAAAATGATGGCCGAAACACGGGCAGTTAGGGGGAATGAAGGACGCGGCATCGCCATCGCGGTGGCGGCGCATGTCCTCATCATCGGCCTGCTTTCGGTCCAGTGGACCGCGGGCGACCGGCGATTCGACAATCCGCCGATGGAAGTCGACCTGATCGCAGAAACTGCAGTGCAATCGACCGCGCCCATCATTACCGAAGCCCCGCCGTCAGCCCGGCTCGGCGAAGAAGACGCCGTTGATATCGCCGCTCCCGAACCGATACCGACACCATCGGTTCCCGAACCGATCGTTCGCCCGACGCCTTCCCCGACACCGAAGCAGGTCGCGAGGCCGGTTCCCGCGCCGCCCAAAAAACAGCCACCCGCGGTTACAAAAGCGGCGCCCAAGGCGGCGCCGAAAACGCCGCCCGCAAAAAAGACGCAAACGCGTCCCACAGGTCGGCTCGATGGGATCACTGAAGGCCTGGGGCGCGAGCAGACCAAGGCGCCGCCGAACAAGGGCGCGCCCGCCGCGGCGACTGCGGCAGAGGTCAGACGATCGATTGACGTCAGCATCAAGGCCAAGGTCGGTCCGCGATGGAACCGCTGCAACGTGAGTGGTGTCGATGTCGAGCAGCTCAAGACGGTCGTGAAATTCCGGCTCACTCAGGCGGGCGCGCTAGCGGGTTTTTCAAGCGTCACAACCACTGGGCAAAATGACAGCAACCGATTTCAAGTCGCGCGACATCAAGAGTGCGCGAAAAAGGCTATAGAAGTGGCCGCTCCATTCGATCTGCCGGAGGAAAACTACAGCTACTGGCAGAATTATACGTTGGATTTTGACAAAGCGAGATGAGCATGACTCTTATGAGATATTTTATGGCGGGGATTTTCGCCGTAGCCGCCGTCCCCGCGATTGCCCAAGATCAGAGCCCCGCTCAGGCGCAACCGGAAGGTCCTCGGGAATCGATCACGGGAACGCTGTCGAATGAACGCACCGTCATCGCGATCCCCGCGCTGGCCACCGCATCGGCGCAAACCGTTGCCGGGCTGCGCACCGACACTCTCGGCCGCCAGATCGCCGAAGTCATTGCCGCCGACCTTGAACGCAGCGGCCTCTACGATCCGATGGGACCCAGCGGCATCCCCGCGATCGGCCGTGCTGAGGTGCAGGCCCCACGCTTTGCCGAATGGCAGGCGCGCAACGCTGAAAACGTCGTCCACGGCTTCGTCGATGCGAGCGGCACCGGCGGGCTTGTCGTCGGATGCTATCTCTATGACACCGCGCTCGGTAGCGAACTTGTTCGCAAGGGTTTCGAAATTCAGCCCGGCGACTGGCGCCGTGCCGCGCATAAATGCGCCGACGCCATCTATTCGCGTCTGTCGGGCGAGGCACCCTTCTTCGACAGCCGCGTCGCTTATATCGCCGAGAGCGGCCCCAAGGGGAATCGCATCAAGCGGCTTGCGATCATGGATTCGGACGGCGGCAACCACCGCTTCATCACCAACGGTCAGGCGCTGGCGCTGAGCCCGCGTTTCTCGCCGGATTACAAGAAGATCGTTTACGTCAGCTATCTGAACAACCGCGTTCGCGTCTTCATCTATGACGTAGCGAACGGGTCGCAGAAGTTGGTAACCGAAAGCAGCAATGCGACCTTTGCGCCGCGCTGGTCGCCCGACGGCACCCAGATCCTCTATTCGATGGCCGTCAACGGCAACACCGACATCTATCGCATCTCGGCCAGCGGCGGCACCCCGGTGCGGCTAACCAACACGCCCGGCATCGATGTCGGCGGCAGCTTCTCCCCCGACGGCAAGAAGATCGTGTTCGAGAGCGACCGGTCGGGCGGTCAGCAAATCTATACGATGAACATCGACGGATCGAACCAGCAGCGGATCAGCTTTGCCGGCGGCCGCTCAGCCACCCCCGAATGGTCGCCGCGCGGCGATCTGATCGCGTTCACTCGCATGGGTGGCGGCGAATTCCGCATTGGTGTGATGACCCCGTCGGGGGGTGGCACCCGGATGCTCACCAACAGCTGGCAGGACGAAGCGCCGACATGGTCGCCGAACGGCCGCGTCATCCAGTTCTTCCGCACCACGCCGGGACGCGAAGGCAAGTCGAGCCTGTGGCAAGTCGACCTGACCGGCGTAAACATGCGCCGCCTGCCCACTCCGCAGGATGGATCGGACCCCAGCTGGGGGCCGGTCCTGCCCTGAGGCAAGCGGAACCAAAAGGGCGCGATGGGGTTCCCATATCGTGTCCTGAACGGGCCATTTCGCCCGCGCGAACAAATTTCTCCACAACAACAAGAGGACAGAAGACATGACGATACGGAAAAGCACCGCGATGATCGCGGCGATCACCATGCTTGCTGTGGGTGCCTGCGCGAAAAAAGCGCCCGAGACGCTTCCCCCCGTACCCGAAGGCACCGGCACCGATACGGGCGCTGGCACCGGCACGGGCGTGGTCCCCGGTTCGCAGGAGGATTTCCTTGCCAGTGTCGGTCTCGAAGGCGACCGCATCTTCTTTGGCTTTGACCAGTATAATGTCGATGCGCAGGACCAGTCGACGCTGCAGAGTCAGTCGCAGTGGCTGCAGCGCAATCCTGCGGTCCGCGTCACGCTCGAAGGCCATGCCGACGAACGCGGCACGCGCGATTACAACATCGCGCTCGGCGAACGCCGCGCCAACGCAGCCAAGAACTATCTCGCCTCGCTCGGCGTCGATCCGTCGCGGATCAGCGTCATCAGCTATGGCAAGGAACGCCCGGCCGAACTCGGTTCGACCGAGGAAGCCTATGCCAAGAATCGCCGCGCGGTGACCGTCGTTATCGGGCGCTAAGAAGCGGCCAGAGCGGCACCGCGGCGAACGCGGCGGCGCAGGCAAAGACACCGAAGGGGACCCGTCGCTCGCTGAGCGGCTGGTCCCCTTTTCGTTGTGCGATCAGCGCCCAGACGATGCCGCCGAGGCTGGCGAGCAGCAACATCAGCGGCAGCGCCTGCCAGCCGAGCCATGCGCCGATCGCCGCAACAAGTTTGGGGTCACCGCCGCCCATGCCCTCCGCTCCGCGCGTGCGCCGATACGCCCAGGCGACCAGTGCGAGCCCGCCCCCCCCGGCAAGCACAGCGATCCAGCGGTCGAGCAGCGTTGTTCCCAGCATCGGTCCCGCGAGCAGCACTCCGAAGATGGCGAGCAAGGCATTGAGCCGGTCGGGAAGCCAGAAATGACGCGCATCGAGCAGCGCGAGCGGGAGGAGAAGCCAGCCGAATAATGCCCAAAGCCACCCCGCCGTTCCGGGCAGCAACGCGAGCGCGATAATCCCGATTGCCGCCGAACCCAACTCCACCCGACAGTGAAAGGGATCGATCTTTGCCTTGCACGTCCGGCACCGCCCGCGCGACATCCAAGCCGAGAGCAGCGGCACAAGATCCCGCGCGCCGAGCGGCCGCTGACACCCATCGCATTGCGATCGACCGAGCACTGAACGTCCCGCCGGCCAGCGCAGCACCAATGTCGCAATAAAGCTGCCGAGGACCAAACCGGTCAGCGCGGCAAACGCGACGCCTATGCCAAGAGGAATGGCGTCTAAAAAAGCGAGAATTGAAGCTGCGAACATGTTTATCGCCATTGTCCCTGTCGCGGCAGAGCGAACCGAGAGGCGCGCGATAAATAGGGACAGTCCCTATTTATCGCGCTGCGCTAATTTCAGAAGCGGCCCGATGTGGCCAGCACGAATCCGCCCGACCCCGCCTTGAACCCCAGCGCCGCGAGCGCCGCGGCCATCGCCGGATCGCGATCGACATTGATCGCAAATTGCGCGCGATAAACGCCACTGCCATCGAACGACAGCGTCAGCCGCTCCATCCCCGACTGGCTGGCGAGCGCCGCTTGCGCACGCCCGTTCGCGCATTTCAGCGGCCCGGACAGCCCGCGCGACAGATCGAGGCCCGCGATGGGCGCCGTAACCGCCAGCTGGATTCGCCCGCTCGCCGCCGCGCATTGCCCCGCGCCGTCGAAACGCACCGTCGTGCCTTCAAAGCGGATGGTGTCGACCGGGATCATCCCGAGCCCGCCCGACATCGCGGTGGTGCCGTTGACGTCGGAGACGCCGCGCGGGTCGCTGCCGTACAGCCGCCCAGCCAAGGCGCCGAGCCGCTCGTCGGTGCGCGAAAAAGCGAGTTCGGTGTTGCCGCCCAGCAGCGCGAGCGGCGACACGCTGGCGCGGACGGTGCCGAGCGGCAGCGCGCCGAGCCGCGCCTCAACCAGTTCGGCCGACCAGACAGAGCCGCGGACCTCGCGCGCGGTGACGCCCGCGTCGGTCGCGCCCGAAAGGCCCAGTGCAAGCCGCATCGGGAAGGTTGCGATGATCAGGATCAGCGCGAGCAGCAGCGCCGCGACGCCCCAGCGTTTTGCCGCGCTCATTGTCCGCCCTTCCGCAGTTCGGCGGTCAGGCCGACGGTGCCATCGGCGGCGGGGGTAATCGTCAGCTGATCCACAACGAAACCCTGCCCCTCAAGCGACGCCAGCCAGTCGGTCAGCACGGGCGCCTTGGCTGTGGCAATGGCGATCGTCGCCTGCCCCGCGCCCCGCGCCTCGTTGCGATCGAGCGTCAGCCCGATCTCACCCGCCGACTGCGCAAGATACTGGTCGATCGCAACCGCATCGACCGCCGCGGCAACCGATTTCGCGGGGCGCTGCGCCAGCAATTGCAGTTTCGCCGCCACGCGGCCCTCGCGTTCGATTGCGGCACGATGCTGGTTCTCAAGATCGATGAACGCCGCAACCGCAGGGCGGCCGAAGCCCCAAAGAACGACGCCCAATGCCAGAGCACCAGCGATACCGACAAGCCACCGCTCGCGCTGCGACAGGGCGATCCACCAGTTTTGCAGTCTCTCGGTCATGGCACCGCCCGGATCGTGATATTGGCCATCTGTTGGCCATCGCTGCCCGCCATCGGCTGCGCGGTAATACGATAACCGCGCGCCTGCAGTGCGAGCAGCACCTTGTTGATATCCTCGACGCGGGGTGCGGCAAGTGTCGTCGTCAGTGTCCCGTCGGTGCGGTGCGACAGCGTTTTCAGCGACACGCCCGGCGTATCGCCCATCGCGTCGTAAAGCGCCGAAGCCGGGACGGAGAAGGCAAGTGGTCCGCCCCCCGCCATCGCGAGACGGCGGTCGAGTTCGGCTTCGGCCATCGCCGCGTCGGTCGCGGTTACGCCGGCCTTCTTCGCCATCGCGACGACGGCGTCGTCAGCCCTGCCGGTGTCGGACGAGAGGCGTATCGCATAGACGATCGGGATCAGCACGCTCACGATAACAAGGGCAATCAGCAGCCGTTTCGCCAGCCGCAGCATCGCCGGATCGACCGACCAACTCCGCTTCGGCTTCCATCCCCCGCTAAGCAGGTCGAGCGGTGGCGTAGACAGCGTCAACAGAAGCGACTCGCGCATTCGCTCCGAATCAAGCGGCAGCGTCGTGTGGCCGCCCGAAATCAGCGGATCGAGTTCGGGGTCGGAGACATAAGCGCGGTCGGTCGTGCGCATGAGTATTTCGCCGCCGACCTCGGCCGCCCACAGCGTTTCAGGCTCGGGCGGCGGCACGGCCGCGGCGGCGGGAATGATCGCGGCCGGTACCAGATCGCGCGCCGTCAGCCATTCGGTCCACATGGTCATCGCGGCATGGGTCGTCACCGCGACCGGGACCGCCTGCCCCTCGCCCGCTGGCTGGCCCGCGACAACATGCAGACCCGCCGCATCGCCCAAACTGTTCTTGAGCGCGTCGATACGCGCCGCCGCCGCCGCCTGCGCAGGCGCGGCATCGGGATAGTGCAGCCAGCGCATTGGCACGTCTGCAGCGGGTGCCAGCGCGACCAGACGATCGTCCGGACCGTCGTCCCGCGGCTTTTCCCACGCGCCAAGCCAACCGTCGTCCTGCCCTGAATCGACAATGACGCCGTCCTCGACCCGCAGCCAGGCGGTATCGCGACCCTGCTCTTCGCCAAGCGCCGCCACCGAGGGCAGCCAAAGGACCAGCGTGCGCGTCATATCAGTCGCTCTCGCCCCAATCACGGCGCACGATCGTCGGCGGTGTCTGGCCCGCGGAGGGCGCCCCGCCATTGGCATCGATCAGCGAAACTGCGGTCAAGAAACCGTCCCCCATCGTCACATTCGTTGTCAGCGTCAGCCAGCGGCTGGTCACCCCCGCCTGCTCGGCGACATCATCCTGCGGTTTGCGTCCTTCGAACGGACCCGCCTCCCAGAATCGGACGCTGCTGCCATAGCCGCCGCTGGGGCGCGCCGCCAGCACCGCCCGCGCTTTGGCAACGCCAATTTCGCCCGGCACCAACATCGCCACCAGCGGTGCCTGTTCGGGCGCGAGCGTATTGACGTTCAGTTTCACCGGATCGGTCACTGGCAATGCGCAAATCCACGGTTTGAGCCGCGCATAGATTTTCGGTGTCACGCCGCGCACCGCACGAAGTTCGCTGACATCCGCCATCTTGCGGTTCGGGGGAAGATACGCGCCCTGCGCCGACCGATACACATTGTCCTCCGCCCCCAGCGGTCCTTCATTGCTGTCGCTGTCGATCCAGTCGGCGGCGGCACCGGCGATTGCCTGCGCCTGCCCCGGGTCGATCCCGAGCAAGGTCATCAGCTCTCCAAATTGGCGCATCGAACCCGATCGCTGGCTGAACCGCCCGGGCACCGTTTCGGCAACAAGGCTGTTGAGGTTGAAGCAATTGTTCGCGTCGGCGAGCTTGGCGCGCCCCTCACCGCCGGGCAGCGGCAGGATAAAATCGCGGCCCAGCCAGTCGCCTGCGAGCGTCAATTTGGCCGGATCGCGCCCGACCAGATCGGCGACGCGGCGCAGCGCAATCTGTTCGGCAGCGAACGTGTAGGCGCGGCCCTGATCGACCGTCGCGGCGCTGCCCGCAATGCGCGTTGCGAGCGTCAGCCGGTCGAGCGCGGTTGCCGCGATCACCGCCATCACCGCCACGAGCAGCAATACGGTAAGCAGCGCTGCGCCGCGCTCGCCTTTGGCGTCGCGCTTCATGGCTGCGGCGCCTCCGTTACGGGCGGGGGCGGCGGCAAGGCTGGCGCGGTCAGGAACAACATCGTCAACGCCTCACGCCCGGTGCGCATCACCCTGACCTCGACCGCGCGCGGCAACCGCTCGCCGGGCTCCGAACTCCAGCTTTCGCTCCAATTGCCCGCATCGTCGCGATATCGCACTCCGACAGAGGCGACATCGCCGATCAGCCGATCGCCTTGGGTCAGCGCCGTGCCGTCCAGCATCGGCTGCGTCGCGCGGCGCCACTCGCTTTCGACGAGCGCGTAGGCAACGCGCTCGACATCGGGACGCGCGCTGCCGTCCAGCGAACCGGCGCCGCCATGGACGAAAGCAAATCCGTTCGACGACCCGATGAAAGCTGGAACAGCCTCCCCCGACGGCCCACGTGTCGGCCGCTGGACGGCCTGCGCCAGATCGTTCGCCATCACGGCGCGGAGGCGATTGATCCCGCCCATCGCCTTCAGCCGGCCTTGCACGGCTTCCTGCGTATCGACGCTGCTGCGAAGCAGGCCAACGCCCATCGCGGCGATCGCGGCAAAGATCGACAGCGCGACGAGCATCTCGACGAGGGTAAAGCCGTGTTCGTCCTTCATCGCGAAGGCCGGATAATCGTCAGCACCGCCTGCCCGCGCCCGCTTTCCGGACGGACGAGCAGGTCGATGCGCAACAACGCATCGTCGGCGGTTTTCGCAACCCGCTGTTCCACACGCCAGTTGCGCCCGGCATTGGCGACGCCGATCGCGCTGTTTCCAATCGTCGGCGGCGCCGGATCGGTCCACAGTTCGACCGCGCGGTTCTGCGCCACTATGCCAGCCATCGTGCTCTCGTCGAGGTCGCCTGCCGTACGCACGGCATAGGCATCGAGGCGGATAAGCGCGAGCGCGGCAATGCTGATGACGCTCAAGGCGACGAGCATTTCGAGCAGGGTGAAGCCGGCATCGCCGGATGGTGACCGACCGGCAACCTCATTGCCCACGGCTGACCTCCCCCGTCGCCGAAACGCGCACGATCTCGCGCGCATCCCCGCCCGTGAGTACAACGACCTGCGGCGTTGGGCTGATGCCGACCCGATCGAACAGGACGCGCGCCGCGCCCTGCCCGTTGCCCGCCGTAAAGCGCACGTCGGAAGGCCAGTTGCGCTGTTCGAAGGCCCGGCCCGGAAGTGGCTGCCATTCGCCCGCAATCCGGCGTTCGAAACCATAGCCCGAGGGTGCGAAACTGACCGCGACGCTGCGTCCCTCGATCACCGCGATATCGCGCGCGGCAGCAAGGCGCGCCGCGAGCCGGTCGGCTTCGCTGCGCACGGTCCGTTCCTCGCCAGGAATGGTGAGCACAACGGCAGTCGCGGCGAGCGCCATGATCGCCAGCACGACCATCAATTCGACGAGTGTGAAGCCGTTGGCGCCCGGGCGCCTCCGTGCCTCAGCCTTCGCTGCGAATATCCGCATTGTCGTCGGTCCCGCCGGGGGCGCCGTCGGCGCCGAGCGACCAGACGTCGAACACCTTCCCGTTCGGCCCGGGCGCCTGATAATTATAAGGCCGGCCCCACGGATCGGCGGGCAGCTTCTTGATATAGCCGCCGCGGCGATAGCGTTCGGGCTGCGCCAGCGCGGGCGGCGGCGTGCTGAGTGCGTTCAACCCGTCGGTCGAGGCCGGATAGGTCAGATTATCGAGCCGATACTGCTCCAACGCGGTTTCAAGCGTCGCGATATCGGCCTTTGCCTTCGTCACCATCGCGCGGTCCTGGCTGGGCAGCACGTTGATCATCACCACGGTGGCGAGAAGTCCGATGATGAAGATCACGACCATCAACTCGGTGAGCGTGAAGCCGCGCTCGTCCTTCTTGCCGTGCCGATGAACGGGCGGACGACCGGAGTCGAGCATCAGGCGAATGAAAAGCTGCATCAGGGACATCTATTATAGACCTGCAAGGTTCTGCAACTGAAGGATCGGAAGCAGAATGGCGAGGATGATAAGGGCAACGCACGACCCCATAACGACAATTATGACAGGTTCGAGAAGCGCCATCGACGCGGCCGTAAAACGGTCGAATTCGCGTTCGAGATAATCGGCGGCGCGCTCAAGCATCTGCTCGAGCCGGCCCGCGCTTTCGCCGCTCGCGGTCATATAGACAAGCAGCGGCGGGAACACGCCGGCATCGCGCAGCGATGTCGACAAGCTGCCGCCGGCGCGCACCTGATCGACGATCGTCGCGGTGGCACCCGCCAGCGCCGCATTGCGGATCGTCGGCAGCGTCAGGCGCAAGCCTTCGACGAGCGGCAGGCGGCTCGACACCATCGTCGACAGCGTGCGCGCGAACCGCGCCGCGTAGAGATCGCGGAGCAAGCGCCCGAACAACGGCAGGCGGAGCAACCGCGCATCAACCCGCGCCTTGAAGGCCGGGCGGCGCATCGCGGCGACCCAGCCAAAGCTCGCGGCGGCGATCAGCAGCGCGATCAGCCACCACCAGCTTGCGGCAAAGCTGGAGATCGCGATCACCGCGCGGGTCAGGAAGGGAAGCTGCTGGCCGACGTCGGTGAATTGTTCGACGACGCGCGGGACGACAAAGATCATCAGCGCGGCGACGACGCCGATCGCGACGACCGCGAGCACGATCGGGTAAGCGAGCGCGGCGATCAGCTTGCCGCGGACCTCGGCCTGGCGTTCGAGCAGGTCGGCGAGGCGCGCGAGGATGGTGGTAAGGCTGCCCGTCGTTTCGCCCGCGGCGATCATCGCGCGATAGAGCGGCGGGAAGCTCGCAGGTTGGCGGGCCATCGCATCGGCGAGACGGCGGCCCTCGAGAAGCCCGGCGTGGACGTCGCCGATGACCGTGCGCGCGCTCTCGGCCTCGCTCTGCCGGGTCAAGGTGCGCAGTGCCTCTTCGAGCGGCGCGACTTCCGCCAGCGTCGCCAACTGGCGCGTGAACAGCGCGAGATCCTTGCTGCTCAGCCGCACGCGGCGGAAAGCGAGGAGCGAGCGGCTCGCCGGCTTGGCCCCAGCCGCCTCGACCGCGACGATATGGAATTTGCGGCGAACCAGATCCGCGCGCGCGGCATCGTCGTTCGCGGCGGTCAGCCGTCCCTTGCGCTCGCGGCCCTGCGGATCGATCGCCACATAGCGATAATCAGGCATCGATTTCCTCGCGCCGCGCGATGCGGATCGCCTCCTCGGCGGTGGTCAGCCCCTTCGCCACCATCGTTCGCGCCGCCGAAGCGAGCGTTGGCGATTTCAGGAAGGCGTGGCGCGTGATCATCGCCTCGTCGCCGCCATTGTAAATATAACGGCGGACGGTGTCGTCGACCTTGATCGCCTCGAACACCCCGATGCGGCCTTTGTAGCCGGTGCCACTGCAATGCTCGCAGCCCTTGGGCCGCCAGATCACCGTACCGATATCGAGCCCAAGCATCGCGGCGACGCCATTATCGGCCTGCACCGGCTCGCGGCAATGGTCGCACAGTTTGCGGACGAGCCGCTGCGCAATCACCGCGCGCAGCGTCGAGGCGAGCAGGAAAGGTTCGACCTTCAGGTCTTTCAGGCGCGTGATCGCACCCACCGCATCGTTGGTGTGAACGGTCGAGAGCACAAGGTGGCCGGTCAGCGACGCCTGCACGGCGATGTCGGCGGTCTCGCGGTCACGGATTTCGCCGACCATCACAACATCGGGATCCTGGCGCAGGATCGCACGCAGGCCCGCGGCGAAATCGAGCCCGACCTTGCTGTTCACCTGCGTCTGACCGACGCCGTCGACGGCATATTCGACCGGGTCCTCGACCGTCAGGATATTACGCTGACCGTCGTTGAGTTGCTTGAGCGCGGCGTAGAGCGAGGTCGTCTTGCCCGAACCCGTCGGCCCGGTGACAAGGATAATGCCATTGGGTTCGGCCAGCGCCTCGCGAAGAATCTGGTCGGCGGCGCCCGTCAGGCCGAGGATATCGAAGTCGATCCCCGCCGCATCCTTGTCGAGGATACGCATCACGACGCGCTCGCCCGCGCGGCTAGGCAAGGTCGAGACGCGCACGTCAACCGCCTTGCCCGCGAGCGTCAGCCCGATGCGGCCGTCCTGCGGAACGCGGCGCTCGGCGATGTCGAGGCGCGCCATCACCTTGATGCGGCTGACGATGACGGGCGCGACATGCGGCGGCATGCGAAGATGCTCGCGCAGCACACCGTCGGTGCGCATCCGCACGACAAGCCCGCTTTCATAAGGTTCGATATGAATATCGCTGACGCCCTGCCGCACCGCTTCGGCGATGATTGCATTGATCAGCCGGATCGCGGGCGCATCGTCGGCGCTGTCGAGCAGATCTTCGGCGCTCGGCAGGCTGAAGTCGATGTCGCTGCCGTCGAGCGATCCCGCCATCGCGGCCGCCGAGCTGTCGACGGCATAGTGATCGGAAAGCAACCGGTCGAAATCGGCGACGCTCGCGGTCGCGACGCGCAGCGGCTGTGCAAGATAGCGCTTCACCTCGATCAGCACGGCGGGATCCGCATCCTCGCGCAGGGTCGCGAGCCAGGCACCGCCCTCGCCCTGTGCGATGACGACACCGTGCGTGCGAGCAAAGCCATAAGGAATATCGACCGGCACCGGGGGAGGCGCCGCCGGTTCGATGTCGGTCACGGATATTCTCCGGTCGGGGGCGCGGGCGCCTGCGAAATCGAAGGTGGAACGTCGGTCGTCGTGACGCTGCCGTCGGGGCCGCGCAGTTCGGGCAGGTTGACGGGACCGACGGTGATATCGGTGGCGGTCGCAGGCGTCGGGATCGGCGGCACGGCGCCCAGATAGTCGCGCACCAGCGTGTCGATCGCGGGTTCCACATCGGGGTTCCGCTGCAACTGGAAGTCGCGGATATAGCCGTAGCGGCGCGCGGTGAGCGCGGCATTGTCTTCACGGTTGCGCAGGATCGTCGGGCGAATGAATACCATCAGGTTGGTCTTTGACCGCGTGCGGCTGCGCGATTTGAAAAGCTCACCCAGCAGCGGAATGTCGCTGAGCAGCGGGATGCGTTCGATCGTCTTGCGCTCATCGTCGTTGAGCAGGCCGCCGATAGCGAGGATTTCGCCATCGTCGACGGTCAGCACCGTTTCGAAAGAACGCTTGTTGAGGATGAGGTCGCTGTTGCGCGACGAGACGGGGCCGGCAACGCTCGACACCTCCTGGCGCAGGAACATTTTCACCTCGCCCGCGCCGTTGACCTGCGGCGTCACTTCCAGCTTGATCCCGACCTCTTCGCGTTGGACGGTGCGGAAGGCATTTTCGAAATTGTCGCCCAGCTTCTCGCCGGTCGTGATCGGGACATCCTGTCCGACGAGGAATTTTGCCGCCTGATTGTCGAGCGTGACGATATGCGGCGTCGCGAGCAGGTTCGACGTCGTGTCCGACTTTACCGCATTGATGATCGCGCCGAAGATCGTGTTCTTGCCGATATCGCCCGCGAAGCCAGCAAATCCGCCCGTCGCGGTCAGGAGCGATGCCGCAGCCGCTTCCTGCAGGCTGTTGCCGAGCGAGCTGTTCGTCTGGGTGACCGTCGTGGTGCCATTGACCGTCGTCGTCTGCTGCGACAGCTGATTGGCCGCATAGGCACCGCCGAGCGTCAGGATATTGGGCGACGCATTGCTATAGCTTGTCGCAACGAAGGGAATGTTCTTGCCGCCGAGCAGGAACTGCACGCCGAGCCGTTTTGCCGCATCGTCACCGATCTCGACCACGATCGCCTCGACCAGCACCTGTTGACGCCGGCTGTCGAGCTGGCGGATCAGCTCGCCGAGCATGCGCTGCACTTCGCTGTTGGCGGCGACGATGATCGCATTAGCGCCTTCATACCGCGTGATGATCGCGGGACCGCGGGTAGAAATGCTGCCGCTGCCGCCGCTGCCGGTCGAAGCCCCCGCGGTCGAGGCCGGAGCTGGTGCCGGTGTCGCATTGCCGCCCGAAGAAGAGGAAGATGTTGCCGAGGCCGGCGGCAGACCCGCCTTTTGCACCGGGTCGCTGCCGCCGCCGATCAGCTGTTGCAGCGTCGGCAGCAGGGTTTCGGCATTGGCATGCTCCAGCCAATACACGCGCAGTTCGGTCCCACCCGCAGCCTTTGCATCAAGGTCGTTCGCCATCTGCACGAACCGCGCGACCATGGCCTGATCGCCCCGCAAGGCAATCGCATTGCTGCTGTCGATCGGTACGATCGCGACCGGCGACTTCCCGCCCTCCCCCGCTGCGGGAACGAGCGCCACCAACGCCGCCGCGATTTCACGCGCGCCGGCGTTCTTCAGCGTGACGATCTGGCTGGTCGAGGTATCGCGGTCGATGCTCGACGCGAGCGCTCGGATGCGGCGGATATTGTCGGCAAAGTCCGCGACGACCAGGCTGTTGGCGTTACGGTTCGCGGTGAGCGAGCCCTGCGCACTGACCAGCGGGCGCAGCGTTTCGACCGCCGCAACGGCGTCGATATGGCGCAGGCGGATGATTTCGGTGACGAACTGGTTCTGCGCCGCACCGCTGCTGCCGATCCGGCCGGGCTGCGCCGCCGCGCCATCGATCGGCTGGACGCGATAGCTGCCGCTGGGGCCGGGCACCGCGACGAGGCCGTTCGAACGGAGTGTCGCGAGGAATATCTCGAAATACTCGCTGCGCGACAGCGGCCGGTCGGTGACGACCGACACCTTGCCGTTGACGCGGCCGTCGATGACGAACGTGCGGCCGGTGATCCGCGCAGCATCCTGTATGAAGGCCCGGATGTCGGCGTCGCGCACATTGAGGGTATATTGGGCGAACGCAGGTGCAGGCGCGGCGGAAACCAACGCGGCGGCGAGCATCAGGGACAGTTTGAAGCGCATATATCTCTATTGTTTCGAGAGGAAAATGGCGACGGGGACGACGCTGGCACCGCGCTCGACTTCGAGCGAGATACGCGCTCCCGGCGTAAGCTGATTGGCGAGCGCAGCGGCATCGCTCGCCGAGCCGATCGGGCGACCGCCGACCGAGCGGATGACATCGCCGGGACGCAGGCCCGCGGCACGGAACGCCGCACCGTCGCCCTGCGGCTGGACGACGATGCCGGTGACGCGGCCATTTTCGGTGCGCGGGGCAAAGCCGACGCCAGTCTTGATCGCTGCGGGAGTCATCTCGCCGCTCGCCGACGCACCGCCAGACGCAGCCCCGATCTCGGGCGTCGGCGCGGGCAGCGGCGTCGCGGGGTTCGCGATGGGCGCCTCGCCGCTCTGGTCGAGGAACAGGCTTTCGCGCGCACCGCCGCGGTCGAGCAGCACGTGGTCGAAGGCGACACCAGCGAGCTTCAATCCCGGCGCGATTTCGTCGCCGACGGCATAGCTGGTCTGGACCCCATCCTCGCCCGCGATGATCGCCGAGCCGCCGCCGGTCGCCTCGTTGAGGTTGATACCGAAGAGTGTCAGGCCCGCCGAGGTCACCGTCGCCGACGCAACTCCCTGCACGTTGCTGCGGAAATAGGGGTCGAAGCTGGAAAAGAGCGCCCGACGTTCGGCCGGTGAGGCAATGACCGCGGCTTGCGGTTGCCACGCGCCGAGCGGCGACAGCGGAGTAAGCAAAGTCCAGAGCAGGCGGACGCACTGCCAGACGAAGAGCGCGCCAAGCAGTCCGGCGAGCAGCATAGGCCAGATTTCGCGTGGCGAGCGCCGCCCGACCCGCAGCCAGGCAGGCAGCGCGCGCGGCAGCCGAACGGCCGATCCGGACATCAGCGTTGCCATGAAACTACCCTTGTCCCCCCAGACTTAAAAACCTGTCTCGCGAATCGCCTAGGGGCGAACGGTGACAATCAGTTGACCGGAAGATTACAGTTTTTTGACAAGCGGGCGAGTCTGGTGAGACGGCTCGACCCGCATAAAGCCCCCTCCCCTTCAGGGGAGGGGTTGGGGTGGGGGCGGTCGGGGTGGCGCTAGACCGATGAGCTCCACCCGCTGCGCCCCGGATCAAGTCCGGGGCTCGCTGCCCTCCCCTGAAGGGGAGGCCGAAATTTATATCAAAACTTCAACGAGGCACTGAGCGAGAAGGTGCGGCCCAGCTTGTACCGGTTGAGGAAGATGCGATTGTCGCCCGATTGCTGCACTTCTTCATAATTCCGCCCGGTCAGGTTGCGCGCCTCGAACTTCAGTTCGATTTCCTTGTTCAGCAGGTTGAAGCCCTGCCGCGCGACGAAATCGAGCGAGATGCCCGGCTTTTCGCGAATATCGGGCTGGCCTGACGGTCCGCGGCTGGTAACGCGCGGGCTGGCATAAGTGATGAGGAAGGTCTGCTGCGAGAGCCTGTCCTGATCTTCCAGACCGATCTGGACATTGACCAGATGATCTGACTGACCGGTGAGCGGCGAGCCATCGAAGAAGAAGTCGGCGGCATTGAGCGTCACACCGTTGATGACGGTCTTGTCGTCGGCTCCGACTTTGATCTCCGACTTGGTGAAGGTGTAATTGCCGATCAGCACGAGGCGGCGGCTTGCCCAGAAAGGCGAGTCCGACAGCGTGTCGAGCGGGAAATATTTCTGCGCTTCAAGTTCGACGCCATAGAGTGTGGCTTTGGGCGCATTGGCAAAGCTGGAGTTGGCGACCGAGTCGGTGCTGATCGACGTATAGGTTTCAATCGGGTTGTCGATCGACTTGTAGAAGCCTGCCGCGGTGAAGCGCTGGTCCTTGGCGAAATACCATTCGTAACGCAATTCGGCGTTCCACAGCTCGCTGTCGGTCAGCGACGGGTTGCCGCGGAACTGGCGGTTCGATTCGGGATCCTGGTAGATTTGCGCGATAAGCTCACGAAATTGCGGACGCGCGATGGTTTTCGACCCATTGAGGCGGACCTGCATGTCGGGAGCCACTTCCCAGGTCAGCGTGACGGCGGGCAGCCAATAATCATTGTTGAGATTGGTCGCCGCAATCGCACTGCCTCCGGTGCCGAACAGGTCGATCGGAACAACGGTCTGTTTGGCATCCTCATAACGAACGCCGGCATTGACGTTCACGCCCGAAACCAGCTCGGCCTGGACCTGCGCATAGCCTGCGTGCGTCGTCAGCCCCGCGTCGAACGCTGCGGTGCCGTCCTGCGCCGAAGTTTCGACAAGCGCGATATCGTAAAGCTGGATCGACGCATCGGACAGAAGATAATCGGGTCGCAGCTGCTGCACTGCGACCGGCAGGCCCGAGGCACGGAACTGGAAGGCGCGGCGCACAGCGGTACGACTGGTATCGGTATAGGCATAGCCGACGGTCGCCGTGATATGTGAGGCGAGCTCATAGGACAGGTCGACGCCGCCCGACCACAGATCCTCGTTGAGGTCCGAAAAAGCGATCGTCGCATCGCCGCGGTTGCCGCCGAGGTCATTGACGAACTTGTCTCCGGTCGGATCCTGTTCGGACGGCAGGTTGGTGCGAACATAGGTGAACCCCCGTTCATAAGGGGCTTCACGCTGCGAATTGGCATAGGCGCCGCGCAGGTCGACCTTCAGCCGGTCGAAGTGGAGTTCGCCGACGAATTGCGTATTGATCAGCTGACGTTCGTACCAGGCGGTGTCCTGCTTCAATATATCGCGCTCGGACTGGTTGCGATCCGTACCAAGGCCAAGGCGCGACTGCTTCAGCGTGTCGCGAATATAGAGGTTGGTCCAGCGGAACTTGTGGTCGCCAATCTCGAGCCCGAGGCCGAGCAGGGCGTTCACAACGATGCGGTTGTCGGTGATGACACGATTATAGCTCGTCTGCGGGTCGCCCGAGAGATCCGCGTTGAGCGAGGTCTGCTGCAGCGTATCGCGCGTGCGCCATTTGTTGCTGATCCCCCCGGTTGCGATGATGCCGAGTTCACCGTCGGCGATGGGGATCGTCGTGCCGCCGGTGAGGCCAGCCGACCAGTTGACCGGGATATGGTTGTTCTGTTGCAGCAGCGTCGTTTCGGCGTTGACCAGTTCCATCTGGATCGCTTCCAGATCGTCCTGCGTGAAATCGGCGCCTTCGAGGATCGGCTTGCCGCTGGCGAAGGCCGCTTTTAGAAGCGGCGGAACGTCGCGTGTGCCATCGTCGAAACCGGTCCAGTCGGTGTCGCTGCCATAATAGGTATAGCCCAGTTCATTGGTCGTCTCGCTGTCCCAGCCGATGCCGCCGCTGAAGGTCAGGAAGGGCTCGCGCGGGATCGCCTTGGTCGTGAGGTTGATCACACCGCCGCCGAATTCGCCGGGAAAGTTCGCCGAATAGCTTTTCTGGACAAGGGTCGAATCGATGACGTTGGACGGGAAAATGTCGAGCGGGACGACGCGCTTCAGCGGCTCGGGGCTGGGCAACGGCGAACCGTTGAGCAGCGCCAGCGAGTAACGGTCACCGAGGCCGCGGACATAGACAAACCCGCCGCCGACGACCGACAGACCGGTGACGCGCTGCAGCGAACCCGAGATGTCACCTTCGCCCGTGCGGGCGATATCGGCCGACGAGAGGACCGAGACGACTTCAGGGGTCGCGCGAACGACGTTGGGGGTAAAGCGGCCTGTGACAACGATTTCCTGATCGGCGCCGCCGGGGATCGAAACGTCGGCTTCGTCATCCTGCGTCGCCGCATCGTCGGAGACTGGCGCTTCGGTGGCAACGGGCGGGGCGTCGGATGCCGGCGCGCCAGTATCCTGCGCAAGCGCCGCTGGGGCAACAAGGGCGGAACTGAGGAGGAGCAGACTGGCGAAAATCGGCCGCTTGGTCATGATGGAAAGTCCCCAAGGAATATGCAGGAAGGGAGCGGGCCTGCCCGTCAGGCGTGCCCGCTCCCCAATTGGATCGCGAGCGATCAGGTCGTCGGGATGGCGCTGCAGTTGCCGCTCGACGTGCCGAAGTCCGCCGTCGCCGAGTTGCAGGTCCAACCCTGATACCAGGTGTCGTTGGCGTCGCGGACGGCGCCGACATAGGCGGTCGTGTCAAAGAAGGCCGCGATCGTCTTCGCATCGAACGGCGTGAAGCCGGTCTCGGTCGCGCCGTTCACGAACAGGTTCGTCAGGCTGGGCGTGTAGGTCGAGCGGTTGTTCGTTCCGGCCTCGAAGATCGCCTGCACTTCGGCGTTGGTCACGCCGTTCGACCCGCGGAAGGGCGTTCCGTTGCATTGAAGCGACATCGAGAAGAACTTCGGCGGCCCCTGATCGTCGAGCGCCGGATTAGCCGGACGGCTGGTCGTCGCGCTGTCGATACGCAGACAGCTAAGCCCCGGCGCCACGATCAGGCCATTCGCAAAGGTATAGTCTGCGCCGCCGCGGATGCGGATCGCCGCGCCGTTGCTCGCCGCATTGTTGCGCTGGATATAGGTGAAGTTGGAGAGCGCGACGCGCTGACGCGGCGTCGTTTCCTCGTTACCGTCCGAATCGATTTCCATCATCGAGTCGCCGACGGCACCGCCAGCGCGCTGGACGCTGATCACATATTGAATGTTGCCCTGATAGCCGACGTCGGTGTCGAGGCCATCATCCTCGGCGCCGGTGACGACCAAATGCTTCAGGTTCACCCGGCCGCCGAATACTTCGGCGCCGTCATCCGAGCTGTTGTGGATCTGGATATGGTCGATCTGGGTGCCCGAACCGACGCCCGACGGCGTCAAACCCTGAAGTTCGCTGTTCGACGACAGGACGAAGCCAGAATAGCGGATCTGGACATAGGACATGCGCCCCGAATTGTCGGCCGCCTGAGCGCCGCCATAAAGCGCGTTTGACGTGCCCTCCGTGTCACGCTCGCACGCTGCGGTGCCGGGCGTCGCTGCCGGCGCAAGACAATCGGTAATCGGCGCGCGGCCGAGCAGGACAACCCCGCCCCACAGCTGCGAGGTCTGGTCGCCCGCCGAGCCGACGACGTTGCCGCGGCCGGTGAAGATGATCGGCTGGGTCGGGGTGCCGACCGCGTCGATCTTGTTGCCGCGATTGACGACGAGGAAGGACACGCCGGTCGCACCAAAGATGGTCACGCCGGGATCGATCGTCAGTGTGGCCACGGTGTTCGTGGTGGTCGCGCCCTGATCGGTGCCGACATCGACGCGGCCGGGGAGCGAGTAGATGACGCCCGGAACCTTCGGGATCGCGGTCGTCGCGGTGAAGCGCGTCGGGAAGCCGCAGTTGCGCCATTCGCCACCGGGGCCGGAGATGGTGCCGAGGTTCGAAAGCTGGTCGGGGCCGGCGATCGTCGGGCAGTTCGCGGCGGGGGTGACGGTTGCCGGCGGGGTCGGTGTCGGGGTGGGGGTCGGCGTCGGGGTGGGAGTCGGCGTCGGAATGACGATCACGCCTTCGCCCGGCGAAGCGACGCCGTCGGCACCGCACGCCGCAAGGATGGAACAGGCCACGCCGCTAAGCATGACCAAACGAACGCGCGCGAATGCCGCCATGAAAATCTCCGTCCCGGTGTGCGCTGGAAAGCGCCCCTGATGAAAAACACGCCGCGGATGAGAGAAAACGCTGTCTCGCCCCCGGTGACGCCGCCACTAGGGTGATTCGATGACGGTCTGACGCCAGAGCCGTGACAGTTGAGTGACTCTTTTGAGTCGGTTCGATGACATCGACAGCGATGCTGGGGGCTGCTTGTTCGCACCTGCAAAAATAAATGCGGCGAAGCTCGCTTGCATCGCCCGAAAAGCTTTGCTAGGCGCCCGCTCCTACCTGGTGCCGGACCCGTCCGGACCATCATGATGTGCGGTCGTGGCGGAACTGGTAGACGCGCAACGTTGAGGTCGTTGTGGCCGAAAGGCCGTGGAAGTTCGAGTCTTCTCGACCGCACCATCATTGCCAGTTTATGGCTGATACTATGCGAACAGCTGATGCCCCGCGATAGAAAGTCGGCCGTTCGGGCCCGCGTTGCCAATGCAAATGCCGCCGGAAAAACATGTCGGAACCAACCATCAAACCTTTCTGCGGGGTGCGCCGAACATCATCGCGCTGGCGGATTCGACAACCTCGACGTAAGTCGCGGCCATGAGGATCGCGATCATCGACACGAGCACGACGCGCGCCGCCATCATATCGGATGGTTTGCGCGAGGCCGGACTCGACGATCTGGTCCTGATCGATCCGGGGGCCCCGATGGTCGCGCAGGTCGAGGCGGCAAAGCCCGAAGTCGTGCTGATCAACCTTGAGAATCCCTACGGCGACCTGCTTGAGGATTTTTTTGCGATGTCGCGCGCGCTTGCTCGCCCGATCGCGATGTTCGTCGACCAGAGCGATACCGAAGCGACCGGTGCTGCGATCCACGCGGGGGTGTCCGCCTATGTCGTGGACGGTCTGTCTAAACAGCGGATCAAGCCGGTTATCGACTTGGCCGTGCGGCGGTTCTAGGCATTCTCGCGACTGCAACGCGAACTTGCCGAGGCGAAGAACGCCCTGGTCGAGCGCGCGACGATCGACCGCGCCAAAATGATTTTGATGAAAAGGCGCGGGATCGACGAACCTGCATCTTACACGCTGCTACGCGGACATGCGATGCGCACCAACCGCCGCCTTGCGGAGATCGCCGAGGCGATCGTGACGAGCGAAGCGCTCCTTGGAGACATAGAATGACCCTCGAGACATTCCGCATCGGCTTTTGCCCCTCGTCGACGCCGCGCTGCCGATCCTTGCGCATGAACTCGGGTTTCGCGGGACGCGAGAGCGTACGAATCGAGCTGGTCCGCGACATGACGTGGGCAACAGTGCGCGACCGGCTGCTTTATCGACACACCGACGCCGCCCACATGATCGCACCGCTCGCTATCGCCACCACGCTCGGCCGGGGCCGACCCGCGGTGCCGATTGCGGTCCCTTTCGTACGGGGGCTCAACGGCAATGCCGTCACATTTTCGAGCGCGCTCGCGCAGAATGTCGGACTTGGCGACAGGCTTGGTGAGCCCACGATTGTCGGCGCGGCGCTCAAGAGCGTCGCGGCGGCGCGAAAAGCGGCCGGAAAGCCCCTGCGCTTTGGGGTCGTGCATCGCTATTCGAGCCATAATTACATGCTACGCTACTGGCTCGCCGGCACCGGTATCCGGCCTGACGCCGATGTCGAGATCGTCGTAACCAGCCCACCACGCCGCGGCCGCCCATTTCGTCGCCCCCGGCACGGCCGCGGAAAACGCCGATATCCGGGCGCGATCCGAATATCTCGATGCGCCGCGCGATGCGATAAAGCGCGCGATCACCGACCGCATCCGTCTTGTCCCGGGTGGCGCACCAATCCACTATCCCGATTTCATGTTCCAGTACCGCGAAGCCGCCAATTTCCCGTAGCCCAGCCAGGCGGCGCAGGAGGCCGCCTCGCCGACACTCGCCGAACAGGGAGAGCTGCCGCCCCGCGACTGGCTCATGGCGCAACTCGCCGCACCCGATGTGGCGCCGACCTTGCTCGCAGGACGCACGCCCGGGGTACAGGTGGATCGCGGCCCGGTCATTTGCGTCTGCTTCGACGTCGGGCTGAAGACCGTCGTGGCGGCCCTCCGCGACCAGAAGCTGACCAGCGTCGCGTCGATCGGCACCGCGCTTGATGCGGGAACCAACTGCGGTTCCTGCCGTCCCGCGCTTGCGCGCATCCTCACCGAGAAGACGAGCGATGCCGCATGACGATTTCGCACCGGGAACGGTCTGGCTTGTCGGCGCCGGCCCCGGTGATCCCGAACTTCTGACGATGAAGGCGTTTCGTCTGATCGAGAGCGCGGATATCGTTTTTCACGACACGCTTGTGGGTACAGGCGTGTTGGGCCTCATCCCGCCGCAGGCCGAGCGCATCGATGTGGGCAAAGGTCGTGCGCCTCAAGGGCGGCGATCCGACGATTTTCGGACGCGCGGCTGAGAAGATCGGCGCACTGCAGACGGCCGGATTTCCGGTCTTCATATATCCCGGCATGACGACGGCGTGTGCCGCTGCGGCGTCTGCGGCCATCTCGCTGTCCCTGCCGCAGCGCCGCTCTCGACATCGACTGGCGTTCGCTGGCGCGCGGCGGATCAACGCTCGCTTTCTAAATGGGTCGCGACGCGGCGGGCGAGATCATGCGCAACCTCATCGCCGCCGGAATGCCGGGAGGAATGCCCGTCCTCATCGCGTGCGACGTCAGTCGGCCCGAGGAGAAGCGGCTATCGACCCGCCTCGACCTGCTTGACCTTGCAACGCGCGCCTTTGCGGCTGACACCCCGACACTGATCTTCGTCGGCGCTGCCGTCATGCCGGCCGGCCGGCATCGGAAACGGCGATCGATGTTGAGGCGAAAGAACGACCAAGCCGGCCGCCCGCGTCAGCCAGCCATCGTCGATAGCGTTTCCGACCTCCTGCGCAGCACGGCGGCCGCATGCTCGGCTTTCATCCGGGCGAACATCACGACCTGTTGCGTCATAATGTCGAGCTGCCCCCCTATGCCGTTGTCGGTAAGCTGTCCGTCGGGGTCGAAAAGCGGTTGGCCGGAATTGGCCGTGACCGCCATTGGCGTCGGCCAGCCGCGCAAAGCATGCGTGATCGAACGCAACGTCGCAAGCGTGCTGCCTGCGGCCTGCCATCCTCCCGCGACCGCGATGAGACCGACGGCACGTCCGTCGAAATAAGGCTGCGCGTCGGAGACGAGATCCTGCGCGTAATCGAGTGCGTTCTTGACCACCCCCGACACCGTCCCGTGATAGGCGGGCGACGCAACGATGATGCCGTCGGCCGCGCGCAACGCATCCATCAGCGCCTTCGCCTTCGAACAGCGTTCGCTACGATGCGGGGCATACATCGGAAGGTCGATCGCATCACCGGCGAAGAGCATCGTTTCCGCCCCCTCCGTTTCGCAGCGGGCAAGCGCGTGGCGGAGCAATCGTTCGGCCGAGCCGCCGGCGGTTGCATTGCCGCCGAGTGCGACGATACGCGGCCTGTGGGCGGAAACGGGGCGATCGATCATGATATTCTCCCTCAGTTGAAGGTCACCTGGCTGCCGCTGCGGAGGAACGCGATCGCATTGCGGCGCAGATGATTGGTGCCGGGGTTGAGGATCGGCTCGGGCGAATATTGCGCAAGATAGACGCGGCGCATGTTCGGGGTCGTGTTTGATCCGGTCGCGTGGAGAGCGAGGCTGGAGAACGCGACGATGCTGCCCGCCGGAACCTCGAGCGTCACGCCTTCGCTGTCGCCGGTATAGCCGACGAGGTCGTTGCTGCCCGGCTGACGGATGTGCGGAACGATCCCGTCGCGCGTATCGGGCGCCTGCGAGAACGGCAGGATGCGCACGGTGCCGTTCGCAACCGTGGTGTCGTCGAGGGTGCACCAGCAGGTCAGGTACGGCTTGTGATCGACGGGGCCGCCGTTGCCGACGACATAGCCCGAATCCTGATGCCAGCTGAACGGCATCCCCTCGCTGGCGCCCTTCACGACATATTGGTCATAGAAGAAATAGGCGTCGTCGCCGAGCGTTGCGCGGCACACCTCCGCCATCGTTTCGCTGAACAGCATCGTGCGCAGGTCGGGCTGCTGGCGCTGGCATTCGCCCGCGAAATAGCGTTTGCCCTTGTGGCTGATCCCGTCGACTTCGACGCCGAGGCTGTCGAGACGCGCGTCTTCGCGATCGATGACGCGGCCGCATTCTTTGCGCAGCAGGTCGAGCAGCGGGCCTTCGAGGATGCGTTCGAACACCGCATAGCCTTCGGTCGCGAATTGTTCGCGCTGGGCGGCGTAATCCATCCTCATTCTCCCGATGTTGTCTAAGGTGCCACGTAGCGCAACATCGTCCATCGCATCCAATCGAATTGCATCGCCTGATCATACGTCTATACTATGGGCGATGCGAATGAGACAGGTTGAGGCGTTTCGCGCCGTGATGATGAGCGGGGGCATTACGGCCGCCGCGGCGATGCTGAATATCAGCCAGCCCTCGGTGAGCCGATTGATCGCCGACATGGAGCGCGCGGTGGGCTTTCGCCTGTTCGACCGGCGCGGCGCGCGAGTGCATCCGACCGCGCAGGCGCAGGCGCTGTATGAAGCGGTGCGGCGAAGCTATGCGGGGCTCGACCTGCTCGACCAGGCGGCGCGCCGGATTCGCGCGCATCCGGTCGGCACGGTGCGGATCGCGGCGCTGGCGGCGATCGCGATGGCGATATTGCCCGCGGTGATCGCGCGCTTTCGCATCCTGTATCCCGACATCAAGATCATCGTCGAATCGCTCGGCCAGCGCGCGATCGAGGAACGCGTCTTTCTGGGGCAGGCAGACCTGGGCATCGGGGTCGATATGCAGGGGCGCGAAGGCATCAGGGCGACGCCGCTCGCGCGCGCCGAATATGTTTGCATCCTGCCCGCCAGCCACCCGCTCGCGGCGCGCGAGCGGCTGACGATCGCCGATCTGGCAGGCGAGGAGTTCGTCGGCCCGATGCACGAAGCCGATGCGCTGTGGACCGGGATCGACACCGCGCTGGAAACATCGGGCATCAGCGTATCGCGGCGGTTAGAAACGCAACATTCGCAGATATTATATGCCTTCGTCGAAGCCGGGCTGGGCGTGACGATCGCCGAGCCGTTCAGCGCCCCGCGCTTTCACCGGCTGGGCGTCGCGGTCCGCCCGATCACCCCGCCCGTGTATCTGGATTTCGCGCTGCTGGAGCCCGATATTGGGCCGACCCCCGAGATCGTGGCGTGGCTGAACGCCGATGTGCAGCGCGAGACCGAGGCGTGCCTGGCGCATGTGAAGCAGGTGGTTTCGTCGTCCTAGTTTCCTCACGATGACGTCGACGAACGGCATCGCGAAGGAAATGGTGTCTGCGGACTTGTTACGACCAGCAAGCTGCGTCCTATCGACTTCCTATGCGAAGCTGGGCTAGCCTGATCGAGCTTGTCATGTTGTGGGCGACAACGGGCAAGGAGACGGGGGAAGCAGGATGGTTTGGGACGGGCGCCAAATGTGCTGATGCGATGGCGCATGTCGCTGCGCCGCAGCGGCTGGCCCTTTCTGGCCGGACTCATCGTCACGGCCCTCGCCCTTGCGCTCAATTTCATCGGGGTGCCTGCCGTCGAACGTGCCGGAATGCTGTTGTTCGACAGCTTCCAAAGAGCGGCGCCGCGCGAACGGCAGGACGCGCCGGTCCGCATTGTGGACATCGACGAAGAATCCATCCGCCGTCTGGGCCAATGGCCTTGGCCGCGATCCGATTTGGCCCGGTTGAACGATGTCATCGCCGATGCCGGCGCGTCCGCTATCGTATATGATATTGTGTTCTCGGAGCCCGATCGGACATCGCCGCGTCTCGTCGCCAAGCGGATGCGCGAGTCAGGCGGCAGCCGCGCGATCGCCGAGGCTTTCGACGCCTTGCCCGATCCCGACGCGCAACTGGCGCAAAGCTTTGCGCGCGCGCCGGTGGTCGCAGGATATTTCCTGCTCAACGATCACGAAGGCGATATCAGCGAGCCAAAGGCGGGCTTTGCGGTTGCGGGGACGCCGCCGGACAAAGCCGTACCCTATTTTCGGCGCGCCACCGAACCCCTTCCCGCGTTGATGGCGGCCTCACGCGGAGCGGGCTTTGTCAGCCTGGCCGCCGACAGCGACGGCGTCGTCCGTCAGATACCGCTGGTCGCAAACTCGAAAAAGGGTCTGGTGCCGTCCCTGACGCTTGAGGCTTTGCGCGTCGCGCAGGGCGCAGAATCGATACAGGTGCGAACAAGCGACGCGAGCGGCGAAGCCGGCGGTGCGGCCGGACAGGTGACCGCGGTCAAGGTGGGCGAATTCGAAGCGCCAACGACGGCATCGGGCAGCCTGTGGATGCATTTTACCGGGCCGAATGATGCGGTCCCGAGTATTCCCGCCTGGCGTTTGATTTCCGGGGACATTTCACGCGATGCGCTGCGAGCCGAATTGCAAGGCCGCATCATACTCGTCGGAACCGGAGCCGCCGGCCTGCGCGACCTGATCTCCACGCCGGTGCGCGAGAGAGAATTGGGTGTAGCCGCGCATGCTCAGGCGATTGAACAGATCATATTGGGCCGGTTCCTCCAGCGCCCGGACTGGGCGACGGGAGCGGAACGGTCGCTCATCATTCTGCTGGGCGTGAGCCTGGCGTTCTTTCTGCCGCGTCTGGGGTCTATCGCGGGGGCCGCCATCGCGTTCGCCGCGGCCGGCGCGACGATGGCTGCGAGCTGGCTGCTGTTTACCCGCCAAGGCTATTTGTTCGACCCGACATGGCCGATCCTGGCCACCGCCGCCGTATATGTCGTTCAGACGGCCATCATTTTCTATCGCGAAGAGCGCCGCCGCGCATATATCCACAGCGCCTTCGACCGCTATCTGTCCCCCGAGATGGTCCGCCGGATTGCCGAAAATCCCGACAAGCTGGAATTGGGCGGCGAAGAGCGCGATATGACCGTCCTGTTCTGCGACATTCGGGGCTTTACGCGCATTTCCGAAGAATTGGGGCCGCGCCAGATCATTTCACTGCTGATCGCTTTCCTGACGCCGATGTGCGACTTGTTGCTCGCCCGAAAAGCGACCGTCGACAAATTCATGGGCGACGCCATACTGGCGTTCTGGAATGCGCCCCTCGACGATCCCGAGCATCATGTGAATGCCGCGCGCGCCGCCCTGTCGATGATTGACGGATTGCAGGCGCTCAACGCGCGCGCGCCCGCGATCGAGGGCGCGGCCTGGCCCGGCGACCTGAAGATCGGAATCGGCCTGAATTCGGGCGCCTGTTGTGTCGGCAATATGGGATCGTCACAGCGGCTGAGCTATTCGCTGCTGGGCGATCCGGTCAATCTGGCCTCACGGATCGAGGGGCTGACGAAGGAATATGGCGTCACCATCGCGCTGGGTGAGGATCTTGCCGAACATCTGCCGGGCTTCGCGCTGATCGAAATGGATCTGGTGCGCGTGGTCGGGCGCGATCGGCCCGTCCGGGTGTTCGCCTTGCTGGGCGACGAGCTTTTGGCGCAAAGTCCGGGCTTTCAGGATTTTGCCGCTCAGCACCACGCCATGCTTACGGCCTATCGCGCGCAACAGTGGGCGGCGGCCGGGGCCAGCTTGTCGGCGCTGGAGGCTCAGGCCACGCATTTCGGCTTGCGCCGGTTGCACATGATCTATCGGCAACGCACCGAAACGCTGTCGTCCAACCCGCCGGGCGCCGACTGGGATGGCGTCGCTCAGGCGGCTAGCAAGTAGGAATTGTCGGACCGCCCTGCGGCGGGGGCGGACAGTCGGTGCGGTTGCGGCCGAGCAGGACCGGAACGGCGACAAGCGCGCCGGCGGCGAGCAACCCTTTCCAAAGACCGCTGCCTTTATATTTCTCGGGGAATATTTCCTGTTCGACCTTGATCAGCCCCTTGGGCGAGATGACGAACGGCCCGATCGGCATCGCGCCCGCGCGCGGAACATAGCTTGCCTGCATCGGCTGGGTCAGATCGACGCTGCCCGCCGAGGAGGAAATGCTGACAAAGCCGGGGGTGAGCCGACCCTCATTCCGCGTGCCCGGGCCGCGCAACACAACCAGTGTCGCGTTCGCAGTATCGCTGGACAAGGCCTTGAAGTTCGGCAGTTCATCGGCAGCAATCTGTAAGGCCGCCTTTCCAACCACGCCTTCGACGATCGTTCCGCGGATGCCAATTGTCGCGACCGGTGAACTGATACTGGTGGCGCCGTTGCCGCCCGCGTTGGGCCGGCCCGACATGAACCGGAAAGCCCCTTTGGTCGCGGTTGCTCCCATGCTGCGCCCGCGCGCCGGATCATAGACGAACCGATCGATCCGGACGCGCGCATTGGCGCCGATCGAAAAGGTGGCCCGGTCGAGCAATATCATTTGCAGCTGGCTGCCCTTGCCCGTCTGGACCAGATCACCCAGCAGGACAGGTTGACGCAGCAGCATCTTCGCAGCTTTTGTCACTTTGATGTTGGTGTAGCGGACATCGCCCCGGATCGCCGATGCGATACCTATGGCGTTTGTGGCCGATTGCGCGTGGACGATGCCGCCCGCAGTTGCGAGCGACACGGCGACAACCAGCGCCAATTTTGCCGGGCGAGAAGACAGCGACCCTATGCTCATTCCGAATTCTTCGCGCCGCAGATCGTCATCATCTGCTGCCATTCGGCTGGCGGATAATCCTTCCGTTTCAGCTGGGCGATATGGACCGCCGCGCCCGAGAGGTCGTCGAGCCGGCAGAGGAGAGCCGCGTGCATCAGCCGCGCTTCCTTGTTCCTGGGGCTCGCGAACAGCACGCTTTCTATGGTCGACAATGCCAGAAGCAGATTGCCCGACTGTGCCTGCTCGCTGGCCAATGCCAGACCGGCGGCCGGGGTCGCAACGACCAGCCGGTCAAGCTGTTCGGGCGTTTCCGCGACGGCTGGAACGGTCAGAACGGCCGCTCCCACCGCCGACAGGCAGCGAAACCACATGGAAGTCCCCCCTCCAGGCCGGGCTAAAGCATCGGCTGGCCGCAGATCACCATGCCGACTGGATGGTGTCAAGCTGGCCGATACCGCAAGGTTCGGCGCCAGCAGTCCCGCTTTCGCGCGAAAACCGCGAATGACGACGTGCGAACATGCGAACCTTGCGCAACGGGTCGTTCCGGCCGTCGATGGAGGTCATAGCATTTGGACATAACAGACCGACATTTCTCGATTAGACTGCAATGAATTTGGCGCGCATCCCCAAGTCGGCTGATTGGCGATGCGCCGGTCAGTCGATTCGTGGCCGCGCGCGACACCTGTTCGCGGCCTGATGTCGAAGCGGACGGACGATCCGCCACGACGAGGGGAGTGTGGTGCTGATGATAAAGTCGACAAGCGATTCCGGGCGCATAGCCCGCCCCTCGCCCTATCCTGCAAGCCATAGCATTTGAACATGGCACCGCGAGATTTCTCTATTGGACCACAAATATGAATGCGCGCATGGGTCGGCCCCTTATTGTCAATTGAATTAATTGACATATCGATTTGCAGCGCATCAAGGGAGGATTTGAACATGGTTTCGTCGAAAGCCAAAGCGTATCTGGCGGTCACCACGGCGTTGGGAATGGCGATGCTCGCCGTTCCGGCGCACGCACAGGAGGCCGAAACCAAAGAAGCCTTTGCCAGCACCGACATCATCGTCACCGCGCAGAAGCGCGAACAGAATCTGCAGGATGTGCCGGTCGCCATATCGGTCGTGTCGGGCGACCAGCTCGAGCGATCGAACGTCAATTCGGCCGAGCAATTGTTCCAGCGTGTCCCCACGCTGACCTTCCGCAAGGGCAACACGAACAAGGATTCGGCGCTGTCGATCCGTGGTGTCGGCACCATTTCCTTCTCGTCGGGCGTCGAGCCGTCGGTGTCGACCGTCATCGACGGCGTCGTCTATGCGCGCACCGGGCAGCAGACGTCGGACTTCCTCGACGTCGAGCGCATCGAAGTGTTGCGCGGGCCGCAGGGCAGCCTGTTCGGCAAGAACGCCAGCGCCGGCGTGATCAACATCGTGTCGCGCGAGCCCGGTAACGAGCTGGGCGGCTATATCGATGCCGCCTGGTACGAGGGCAATGAATATCGCATCCGCGGCAGCATCGGCGGCCCGCTCGGCGACGGCATTCGCGCCTCGCTCACCGGCTTCTGGTCGCAATATGACGGCAACGCGCGCAACGTGTTCAACAACCGCAAGGTCAATGGATATGAGCATTGGGGCGTGCGCGGCAAAGTGATTGCCGAGCCGACCGACAACCTCAAGATCACGCTGATCGCCGATTATTCGAAGAACAGCGACAATGGCTTTGCCGACAGTATCGGGACCGTCTTCCCGTCGGCATTCAACAATGCGGTGTTCATCCCCAGCCTCGCGCCGCTGACGCTCGACGGCAAGAACAAGGACATCGACAACGACCTCGATCCGTACACCAAGGACAAGAACAGCGGCGTGTCGGGGCAGATCGACCTCGACCTCGGCGGGGTCACGCTGACCTCGATCACCGCTTATCGTCACTGGTATAATTTCCAGCAGCGCGACGGCGATTTCCGGTCGGATGCGCCATCCTATGTCAACACCGGCACCGCGGCGGGCGACGTCCGCTCGCACGATCGCGGCGACCTGAAGTTCGACCAGTTCACGCAGGAATTGCGCATCGCGTCGGCCAATCCGCAATTTTTCGAATATGTTGCGGGGCTTTATTATTATCACACCAAGGAAGTCGATTTCTTCAACCGCACGGTGACAAGCTGCACCGCATCGACGCTGCCGACCGTCGGCGGGCTGACGCCGTGCGCCGCCGGGTCGTCGACCTATCTGACCAACGAGGGCAATGCCGATTTCACGACGAAGCTCACCAGCTACTCGGCATTCGGTCAGGCGACGCTGAATTTTACCGACGCGTTCCGCGGTATCGTCGGCCTGCGGCATACCAACGACAAGGTCAGCTACGACTTTGCCCGCCGTTCGACCTCGCTCGCGGCCTTTTCCGGGGTGAACCCGGCCTTCGCTTCGGCGGGGTCGATCAAGGACACCGGCTGGTCGGGCAATGCGGGCCTGCAATATGATGTGACCGACGATGTCGTCGCCTACACGACCTATACCCGCGGCTATAAGGGTCCGGCGCTCAATATCTTCTTCAACATGCTGGCGCGCGACACCGGCCGCATCGATCCCGAAAAGTCCGACGCCTATGAAGTCGGCTTGAAGACGCGGCTGTTCGACCGTCGCCTGACGCTCAACATCGCCGGCTTTTATGCCAAATATGACAATTATCAGGCGAACTTCCTCGACCTGGTCGCGGGGCAGGTCGTCACGCGCCTGACCAATGCGGGCACGGTGTCGACGCGCGGGATCGAGGTCGATTTCAACGCCGCGGTGACCGATGATTTCTCGCTGTCGGGCGGGTTCAACTATACCGATGCGCATATCAACGAGTTCATCTGTCCGCCGGGCGCCGCGATCACCTGCGCCGATGCGATCAACGGCAAGCCTTTGCCCTTTGCACCGAAATATAAGGGCACGGTGACGATGGACTGGCGCCTACCGCTGAATATCGACGGGTTCAACGTCGATCTGAACAGCTCGCTCGGCTATCAGAGCAAGACCCGTTTCGACATCAACCAGAACCCCAATGCGGTTCAAGGCGCCTATGCGATCTGGGATGCCGGGATCAAGGTGAGCACCGACGACGACAAATACAGCCTTTCGTTCATCGTCAAGAACCTGACCGACAAGCAGTTCGTGATCCAGCGCATCCCGAACGGCACGTCGTTCATGCGCCAGATTACGCCACGCGATGCCGAGCGCTATTTCGGGGTGACGGCGCGGATGAACTTCTAACCCCCCCTGCCCCGCCGCGTCTGTCCACGACGCGGCGGGGTTCGTGTATAGACGGCCGGCCTCGTGGCGGCGAAAGGAACCTCCCCCATGGCGCTCGACGCGCTCGATACGGGCTTTGCACTCCGCCTCGGCGGACAGACGATCCTGACGCACAGCGAAGGCGCGCCCTGTTTTTTCGTCGGGCGCGGTGAGGCGCATGTTCATTCGAAGCTCGGGCATTTCGATGTGAGCCAAGAGGTGATCGAACGGACCGCGCTGGGGCATGTCGAGGTCGCGGGCGATGTGGTGCGCTTTGCCGAAGTCGCGGGCGCAGCATGGTTGCTCGAGGCGACGGTTTCGGGCGATGGCGACGATGCGACGATCGCGCTGACGGCGCTCGACCCGGCGCTCAACCGGCTGTGGCTGCGCGTGCCCGCCGAAGCGCGCGAGCATGTGTGGGGCGGCGGCGAGCAATTTTCCTATTTCGATCTGCGCGGGCGGCATTTTCCTTTGTGGTCGAGCGAGCCCGGGGTCGGCCGCGATCCGGCGTCACCGTTGTTCCAGCAGGTCGAGGCGCATCGCAAGGGCGGCGGCGGCAGCACCAGGCACACCAATTATCCGCAGCCAACCTTCGTCAGTTCGCGGCGTTATGCATTGCATGTCGACAGCTTTGCCTATGCGGCGTTCGATTTCCGCGCGGCGGATTATCACGAGGTCGAGGTCTGGGAGATTCCGGCGCAGATCGAGCTGTGGGCGCGGCCGCGTTTCACCGAACTCGTCACGGCGCTGTCCGACCGCTTCGGGCGCCAGCCGCCGCTGCCCGAATGGCTGCTGAAGGGCGCGGTGATCGGGCTGAAGGATGGCGAAAAGAGTTTTGCGCGATTGAAGGTCTATGAGGAAGCCGGGGTCGCGGTGTCGGGGCTGTGGTGCGAGGATTGGGTCGGGCTGCGGATCACCAGTTTCGGCAACCGGCTGTTCTGGGACTGGCAGTGGAACGCCGAGCGTTACCCCGACTTGCCCGCACGGATCGCGGAGCTGCGCGAGCGCGGGATCCGGTTTCTGGGCTATGTGAACCCCTATCTCGCGGTCGACGGGCCGCTCTATGCCGAGGCCGTCGCGCAAGGCTTCATGGTGATGCATTCCGAAAAGGACGAGCCCTATGTCATTGACTTTGGCGAGTTCGATTGCGGGCATGTCGACTTCACCAATCCGGCAGCGGCGGCCTGGTTCGCCGACACGATCATCGGCGAGAAGATGATCGATTTCGGCCTGTCGGGCTGGATGGCCGATTTTGGCGAATATCTGCCCGTCGATGTCCGGCTGGCGAATGGCGAGAGCGGGATGACGGCACATAATCGCTGGCCGGCGCTGTGGGGCGAGGTCAATGCGAAGGGCGTGGCAGGGCGCGGGCAGACCGGCGAGACGATGCTATTCATGCGGTCGGGCGCGGCGGGCGTGCAAGGCCATTGCCCGATGCTGTGGGCCGGCGATCAGGCGGTCGATTTCAGCCGCCATGACGGCATCGGCACGGTGATCTGCGCCGCGCTGTCGGCGGGGATGCTGGGCAACGCGCATCATCATAGCGATTGTGGCGGCTATACCAGCCTGTTCGACACCACCCGCGACGCCGAGCTGGCGATGCGCTGGGCCGAGATGTCGGCGTTTACGTCGATGATCCGCACGCACGAGGGCAACCGGCCGCGGCAGAATGTGCAATATGACGACGATCCCGATCTGCTCGCGCATTTTGCGAAAATGACGCGGATCTATGCGCATCTGGCGCCCTATTTGCGGCGGTTGTCAAAAGAGGCTTCGGAAACGGGGCTGCCCGTGCAGCGGCCATTGTTCCTGCATTTCGAAGACGATCCGGAAACCTATTCCGTCCAGACGAGCTATCTGCTCGGGCCGGATCTGCTCGTCGCGCCGGTGATTGCGGCGGGGAAAAGCGCGTGGACGACCTATCTGCCCGCGGGGGCCGAGTGGGTGCATGTCTGGTCGGGTGACACTTATGGCGGCGGCGCCCATGTGACGGTCGCGGCGCCGTTCGGCCAGCCGCCGGTGTTCTATCGCGCGGGATCGGCCGATGCGGCGCTGTTCGACGGGATTGTCGCGGCCTGAATCCCGACCTAGGAACAGGGCGAGGAGATCGTCCGTTGAGTATCGCCAGCATCGCCCTGCCCCGCATTTTCCGCATCGGCGGCGGCGCATCGAAAGAGCTGCCCGAGGTGTTGGCGGCGCTGGGGTTGTCGCGGCCGTTGATCGTCACCGATACCTATCTGGTCAGCAGCGGACGCGTCGCCGAATTGACCGATGGGCTGGCGGCGGCGGGGATCGCGGCGCGGGTGTTCGCCGATACGGTGCCCGACCCGACGGTCGTGTCGATCGATGCGGGCGTGGCGTTCCTTTTGGAAGGCGATCACGATTGTGTCGTCGGCTTTGGCGGCGGCAGCCCGCTCGACAGCGCGAAGGCGATCGCCTTGCTCGGCAAATTCGGCGGGGCGATGGCCGATTACAAGGCGCCGCATGTTCAGGATGCGCCGGGGCTGCCGGTGATCGCGATCCCGACGACCGCAGGCACGGGGTCGGAGGCGACGCGCTTCACGATCATCACCGACGAGGCGACCGACGAGAAAATGCTGTGCCCGGGGCTCGCCTATCTGCCGGTCGCGGCGCTCGTCGATTATGAACTGACCTTTACCAAGCCGGTGCGGCTGACCGCCGATACGGGGATCGATTCGCTGACGCACGCGATCGAGGCCTATGTATCGAAGCGCGCGAACCCGTTCAGCGACGGCATGGCTTTGCTGGCGATGCGCGCGATCGCGCCCAATTTGCGGCGGGTGTGCAGCGACCCGACGGATGCGGCGGCGCGCGAGGCGATGATGCTGGGCGCGACGCAGGCGGGGATCGCTTTTTCGAACAGCTCGGTCGCGCTGGTGCACGGGATGAGCCGGCCGATCGGGGCGCATTTCCATGTCCCGCACGGGCTGTCGAACGCGATGCTGCTGCCTGTGGTGACCGCCTGGTCGGCGCCCGCGGCGCTGCATCGTTATGCGGACTGCGCGCGGGCGATGGGGGTGGCGGACGACAGCGAGGGCGATCAGTCGGCGGTGGCGCGGTTGCTCGATGAGCTGGCGGCGCTCAACCGCGAGCTCGAGGTGCCGGGGCCGGCGGCTTGGGGCATCGACGCGGCGCGCTGGGACGCGCTGGTACCAGTGATGTGCGCGCAGGCGGCGGCTTCGGGATCACCCGCGAACAATCCGCGCGTGCCGGGTGCCGAGGAGATGGCGATGCTTTATGCGCAGGTTTGGGCGGGATAAAATCTTTTGTTCATCAACGGGTAACCCACGCCCTGCTTAGGCGCGCTTGCCCCGTCCCCTTCTCTCCTACGTCTCAAACGTGGGGGCGGGGTATCCTACTACACATGATCGTCATCCCGGACCTGATCCGGGACCCGCCTGTTCCTTCGAGAGAAGGCAGGCCCCGGGTCAAGCCCGGGGTGACGGTAGAGTCAGAGCTCCAGCGGCCCATGCTTCATCTTCGGCAGCACATGGCGCGCGAAGAGGTCGGCTTCGGCGGCGTGCGGATAGCCTGAGAGGATGAAGGCTTCGATGCCCATGTCCTGATAGCGATTCAGCTTTGCGAGCACCTGGTCGGGATCGCCGACGATCGCGGCGCCGCAGCCCGAGCGGGCGCGGCCGACGCCGGTCCACAGATTGTCCTCGACATAGCCGTCGTCGGACGCGGCCTCGCGCAAGGCAACCTGCGCGTTGACGCCGAACGACTGCGAATCGAGCGACTTGGCCTTGATCTCGGCGCCCTTCGCGGCGTCGAGTTTCGAGAGCAGGCGGTCGGCGGCGGTGCGCGCTTCGCTTTCGGTGTCGCGCACGATCATGTGCGCGCGGTAGCCGAATTTGAGCGTGCGGCCATAGGCGGCGGCGCGCTTGGTCATGTCGGCGATGATGTCGCGAACGACCTCTTCGCGGTCGGGCCACATCAGGAAGACGTCGCAGCCTTTCGCGGCAGCATCGCGGGCGGCGGGCGAGAGGCCGCCGAAATAGAGCGGCGGTGCCTTGCCCGACACCGTGCCGACGCGCGCGGGTTCGAGCTTCAGCTTCCAGAACTCGCCGTCATGGTCGAGCCCCTGACCATTGAGCAGCGTCTTGAGGATATGCATCGCCTCGACGGTACGGCGGTAGCGCGGTTCGGAGTCCATCGCCTCGCCGGGCATGTCGGAGGAGATGATGTTGACCGTCAGGCGGCCGCCGAGGATCTGGTCGATCGTCGCGATCTGGCGCGCAAGCTGCGGCGGCCAGCTTTCGCCGATGCGGACCGCCATCAGCAGGCGGATGCGCTTGACCATCGTCGCGATCGCGGCCGCGAAGGCGGTGGTATCGATGCCGAGCGCATAACCCGAGGGGAGCAGGATATTGTCGAAGCCGAGTGTATCGGCCTGCATCACGATGTCGCGGCAATGCTCCCAGCTCGATTTGAGCATCGGGTCGGGGACGCCGAGAAATTCATAGTCGTCGTCGCAGAGCGCCGAAAACCAGCTGACTTCGCACGAGCGGTCGGTCATGGCAGATTCTCCCCCATCGATGTTTGCAGCACCGCATACCATTCGGCGCGCGTCCAGCGCGGGGCGAAGGCCTGCGGAATGTCCTTGATACGGTCGGGGTTCTGCGTGCCGACGATCGGGATCGGACGCGCGGGATGCGCCATCACCCAGCTATAGGTCGCGGCGGCACGCGAGACGTCGTACTCGGCCGCCTTGGCATCGAGCAGTCCGGCGACTGCGCGCGTGCGCTCGTCGGCCGGATCGCCGAGCCGGCCGCCGCCGAGGGGCGACCAGGCGAGGAAGCTCATGCCCTCGGCCATCGACTGATCGAAGATGCCGTCGAAGAGCGGGGCGAGGTGGAGCGGGGAAAATTCGCTCTGATGGCTGACCAGCGGCACGGGGAGGAATTTTGCCAGCGCGGCGGTTTGCGCGGGGGTGAAGTTCGAGACGCCGATCGCGCCGATCTTGCCCGCAATGTGCGCATCCTCGAGCGTCCGCGCGATTTCCTGCGGGTGCGCGAGCAGGTCGGGGCGGTGGATCTGCCACAGCTCGACATGATCGGTGCGCAAGCGCTGCAGCGAGATGTCGATCGCCGAGGTCAGGTACGTCACGCTGCTGTCATAGGGGACGCCGAGGATGATCCCGCCCTTTGTCGCGAGCACCATCTTGTCGCGCAGCCCGGGGGCTTCGGCGAAGACGTCGCCGAGCAGCGCCTCGGCCGAGCCAAAGCCGCCGGGGGTGTCGCAGCCGTAAATGTCGGCGGTGTCGAAGAGGTTCACCCCGGCCTCGAACGCGGCATCGATGCGCGCGCGCGCGGTGGCGACATCGACACCGGCGAAACGCCACATGCCCCAGGCGATCGGTGAAACCTCATGACCGGCGAGAGTCACATTGGCGGGAGCGGGAAGAAAATCTGACATCGCTGTCATATACTCCTTAATCGGATGCGAGGAAAGCGGGTTTGTTGTGACTGGTTATCTCAGTGCGCGAGCACCGGCGCGGCCTCGCCGTCGTCCTCCTCATCGACCGCCATGATGCGCGGCAGAATGAGGTGGATCGCGGCGAGCGCGACGAGATAGGTTCCGGCGCAGACAAGGAACATCGGCAGATACCCCCTGCCCGTATCGAGCGACCAGCCCGCGAACTCGATCATCGCCATGCCCGAGAGGTTCCCGGCAAAGGCGCCGATGCCGATCGCCGAACCGACGATACGCGCGGGGAAGACGTCGGTGGTCAGCCCGAAGATATTGGTCGAGAAGCCCTGATGCGCGAAGAGCGCGAGGCCGAGGATCATCGCCGCGACCCACGCGCTGTCGACGCCGATAAGCAAGGGCACGGGCAGGATCAGCAAGGCGTAGATCAGCATCGTCGTCTTGCGCGCCGCGTTGACGGTCCAACCCCGGTTCATCAGGTAAGACGGCAGGAAACCGCCGGTGATGCCGCCGAGCGCCGCCATGAAATAGACGAAGGCGACGGGAAGCCCGAGCGTGCCCTGCGTCAGCCCGAAGAGGCGGTGGAACAGGTCGGGCATGAAGAAAAGCAGGAACCACCACACCTGATCGGTGAGCGCTTTCCCGAGGATGACCGCCCATTGGCGGCGATCGCGGAGCAGGCTGCTCCACGCGATCTTTGGCGCCGCGGCGTCGCGCGCGGCGTTCGGCTGTTCGGGGATGCGAACGGCCAGCCAGACGACGACCCAGACAAGCCCGAGCCCGCCGGCGATCAGGAAGGTCGCCTGCCAGCCCCACATCAGTGCCATCACCGGGATCAGCAACGGTGTCAGGATCGCGCCGACATTGGGCGCGATGCCGCCGAGGCCGAGGACGAAGCTTCGCTCTTTCGCGTTGAAGTAGGTGGCGGCGGTCTTCACCGCGGCGGGGGTGCCGATCGATTCGGCGGCGCCGAGGACGGCGCGCGAGGCGACGAAACCCGAGACGGTCGAGGCAAAGGCGTGCGCCATGCCCGCGAGGCTCCACACGCCGACGCCGATGGCGAAGCCCCAGCGCAGCCCGACCTTGTCGATGAACCAGCCTGTGCCGAGAAAGGCGAGCGCGGCGGCGAACTGGAAGGCCGAGGCCATGTGGCTGTAATCGCGGTCGGACCAGTCGAACTCGAGTTGAAGCGTCGGCTTCAGCAGCGCGAGGATCTGGCGGTCGACATAGTTGAGGACGATCGCGATGAAGACGAGCCCCACCACGAGCCAGCGGCGTCTGTCGGCGATTTGCGCCACTTGTCTCTCCCCGAATCCTTCTGTCTCAGGATAAGATAACGTTGTCATACTGGAATGGACAGCGAAATTTTCGTCGCCTTCGCGGGGGCGACGGTTAGGTGCGCGGCGCTGCCGTCGAGCCGCGCACGACCAATTTGTGCGGGAGCTGGCGGCGCTCGACCGTCTCGCCGAATGCGAGCAGCAGGTCGGCGGCGGCATAGCCGAGGTCGCGGATCGGCTGGTGGATCGTGGTAAGCGCCGGCCAGACGACCTGCGCCAGATCGGTGTCGTCGAAGCCCGCAACCGATAGCTGCCCGGGCACCGCGACGCCCAGCCGGTGCGCCGCCGCGAGGACGCCCGCCGCCATATCGTCGCTGCTGGCGAAGATCGCGGTCGGCGGCGTATCGAGCGCCAGCAGCGCCTCGGCCGCGGCGGATCCCGACTGGAAATCGAACTGGCCCGGAAAGACCAGCCCGGCGTCGAAGCCGATCCCCGCGCGCTGAAGCGCCTGCCGGTAGCCGGTGAGTCGCTGGCCGCTCGCGAAATAATTGCCATGCCCGGTGACGAAGCCGATGCGGCGGTGGCCGAGCGAAATCAGATAGGCGGTCATGTCGTCGGCGGCCTGCACATTGTCGATGTAAACCGCCGATGTGGCGGTCAGATCGGTGCCGGGCTGGACGCGCACGACGGGGATCTTGCGGCGGAACAATTCGGCGAGCGCGGTGCCGACGTCGGTCACCGGCGGGGTCATGATGATGCCGTCGAGCTGCGCCTGATCGATCAGCGCGCCGATATCGTCGACGAGGCCGGGCGAGTTGATGTCGCACGGCTGGACGATCATGCGGAAATCGGCCTCGCGGCAGCGCTGCCCGACGCCGGCCTGCATGTTGAAGATATAATAGGGGCTGGGGTTGTCGTGGATCAGCCCGATCTGGAACGAGCGTTTCCCGGCAAGCGTCCGTGCGGCAAGGCTGGGGTGATAGTTGAGGCGCGCGACCGCCTCCTCGACCTTTTGCCGCATGTCGTCGCTGACATAGCGTTCCTTGTTGAGCACGCGCGACACGGTCTTGATCGACACCCCGGCGACACGCGAGACATCCTTGATCGTCGCCCGGGTCATGCGCTGCGGCATTCCGCGCCTGGCTGGCAAATCATCGTCACGGCTGCGCATCTCCCCGTTCGGCCTGCTGACCACGCTGTCTGCTTTGGCGCGTCACACCGCGCACCGCAAGAGAAGCCTTGCGCCCGCGTCGGGGTTGGCGATATGTCCCGATTATATGACAGCGCTAGACAGAAACGAGTTGACCTCGATGCGGCACGCGCATTGGAACAATTTGCCGAGCGGCGGCGACCTGTTCGGCGAATTGCACCTTGCGCAGACCGTCGCCGGGACGGCGCCGAAAGGCAGCCTGTTCCCCGGCCTCGCCGCCTGCGCGGTGGCATCGGCGGCCGCGGCATGGCTGTCCGACCATTATGGTTTTCCGATCATCCTGCTCGGCCTGCTCGTCGGGCTGGCGCTCAATTTCATCTCGGCCAATGAGGCGACGCACCGCGGCCTCGACTTTGCGTCGCGCACCTTCCTGCGCGTCGGAATCGTCGTGCTCGGGTTGCAGGTCACCTTCCAGCAGATCGCGGTGATCGGCCCGGTGCCCTTTGCCGCGCTGATCGTCATCATGACGCTGACGATGGGCGCGGGCTTTCTGGGCGCAAGGCTGTCGGGGCAATCGCCCTATGCCGGACTGCTTGCAGGCGGCGCGACGGCGATCTGCGGCGCCAGCGCCGCGCTCGCGCTCTATGGCGTGATCGGGCGGGAGCGATTGTCGCAGGCGCAATTCGCGCTGACGCTGGTCGGTGTTTCGCTCGCGAGCGCGCTCGCGATGACGATCTATCCTTTGCTCGCCGCGCGGTTCGGGCTGAGCGATGCGCAGGCGGGTTTCCTGATCGGGGCGTCGATCCATGACGTCGCGCAGGCGATCGGCGGCGGCTACGCCTTTTCCGACGCAGCGGGGGCAAGCGCGACGATCGTCAAGCTGGCGCGCGTCGCGCTGCTCGCGCCCGTGGTCGCACTGGTCGGGTTGCTGCTGAAGCCCGAGGACGGCAGCGAGCAACGCATCTGGCGGCGTCTTGCCCTGCCCTGGTTCATCACTGCCTTCTTTGCGATGGTGGCGCTGAACAGTCTTGCACCGATCCCCGATGCCGTGCGCGGCGGCGCGCTGACGGCGTCGAAGGCGCTGCTGCTGCTCGCGGTCACCGCGACCGCGATGCGGACGCGGATGGACCTGCTGCTCGACATGGGCTGGCGCGCGGGCGTTCCGGTGTTGCTCGCCTCGCTGACGAGCTTTGCCGTATCGCTGCTGTTCGCGCTCGCGATCGTCTAAAGCCCGAGCAGCTTTCGCGCATTGCCCGAGCGGATTTTGACGCGCTCCTCGTCGGTCAGGTCGAGCTTCGCGAAGGCTTCGAGCGTCTTGGGCAGCGAGATTTGCGGGAAGTCCGACGCGAGCAGCACATGGTCGACGCCGACATTACGGATCGTCCAGACATATTCATCCTCGATCGGCGAGTCCGCCGCAAGAATCACGCTTGCCGAAATGTCGAAATAGATATTGTCGGCGAAGAGGCGGTCGGCCGTGCGCGCGAGCGCGAGGATGTTCCAGAAGCGGAAGTTCATTCCGCCCATATGCCCGAAGATGAACTTCGTCTTCGGCGCCGCGAGCGCCAGGTTGAACAGTTTCTCACTGTCGCCGGGCAGGATGTTGGCATTGTCCATCACCACGATCAGCCCGGCAGCGCCTGCGCGCTTCACCAGCGCCAGCACCCGCGCATCGGCGGCGTCGAATTTCTGGGTGTGCGGGTGGATCTTGAGCAGTTTCACCCCGCGCGCGGCGACGCGATCGACTTCGGCCAGCGCGGCATCGCCGTCATAGGGATGGACCGTCGCGATAGCGATCATGCCGGGGTGCTTTGCCGCAAGCGCGATCAGCGCGTCGTTGCGCGTCCGGATATCGGCGGGATTGCCCGCGAGCGCCTGATTGGGGCCGCCGAACCACATCGCGCCGAACGCATCGACCGATTGCCCGGACGCTTTGAGCTGCGCCTGATATTCGGCGATCGAGGCTTCGCCGTTGTGGAGGTGGACGTGGGTGTCGATGACGGCATCCTGCGCGGCGGCAGGAATAGCAGGCGTCAGGAGGGCAATCGAAAGCAACAGGGCGCGCATGGGGGCTCCAATGGGTAAAGTCGGGAATGCCCCGACTTGCCACAAAGCGAGCTCATCGCCAATTACCTCGGAGCGGATCGGCGGCGCGGGGGGCGTTGAAACCAGCCCCGCGCCGCGCATTGGTCAGAGCGGCGAACCGCCGAGTTTGTAGGTCAGCTGCATAAAAACGCTGCGGCCGACGCTGTCGAACCAGCTGGTGTTGTAATAGGGATAGCTGGTCCAGGTCGGATCCTTCACCGGCATCTTGTCGAACACATTCCGCACCGTCAGCGACCCGCGCATATGATCGGTGAAATCATATTGCAGCGTGGCGTTGAACAAATAGCTTGCCTTGATGAAGGCATCTTCGTCGAAATTGGGCAGCTTGCCGAGACGCGTACCCGAGAAAGTGAATTGCGCGCCGTCCGACGCCCAGGTGATGCTGCCGTTCGACTTGTCGCGCGGCAGGTAATAGCCACTGTCCGCCGCCAGCTTGTTGATCACCGGATCGCCCGGATATTGCTGGAAGCTGTGCTTGAACACATGGCTGTGCGCGAGCGACAGGGTAAAGTCGCCGAAGCTGGTCGGCAACGTGCCGCGGAACGCGACGTCGATGCCGCTGGTCTTTTCGCGCGCGATGTTGATCGGGTTGACGCGGATCGCTTCGATCTCGCCCGCCAGCGAGCCGCTCGTGAAGCGGTTGACGCGGGCGATCGCGTCCAGACAGGTCGGCGAGTTGATATCGACCGCCGCGCCATTCTCGGTCCGCCCGATCCGGCAATCGGCTTCGTCGCGCACAATCTGGTTGGTGCTGAGGTCGTCGACCTGATTGTCGAGCGTGACGCGGAAATAGTCGACCGAAACGTGCAGGCGGCTCGACGGCGAAAAGACGATACCCGCAGTCAGCGTCTTGCCGGTTTCGGCGGCGAGATCGCGGTTGCCGTTGCGATTGACGACGACCCCGGTGCCCGAATAGCTGCAATCGCTGATATCCTCGCCGGGTTCCTCAGTGCGGCAGAGATAATAGTCGTCGACGCTGCTTTGCACATTGCCCGGTCCGGTGAAGACATAGTGGAGGTCGGGCGCGCGGAAGGCGGTGCCATAGGCGGCGCGGAACAGCAGGCTTTCGGTCGGGCGGACTTCGATGCCGCCATTATAGGTGAATTTGCCGACATCGCGGCCGTCGAAGCCGAAGGTGTCGTACCGCGCGGCGCCGGTCAGCGTGACGAAGCTGAGCACCGGAACGCGCAATTCGCCACCGATCGCGCCATGACTGCGCTTGCCCGCGCCGTCGCTGTCCTTCCAGCTGTAATAATAATCGGTGAGCGCGAGCGGGTCGGGATTAAGATTATAGCCCTGCTTGCCATATTCGGCGACAGCGGCGAAGCCGACCGGGCCGGCGGGAAGCTGGAACAGCTCGCCGTTGGTGATCGTCGCCTGCAGATTGCTGGTCCAGCTGACCGGCTTGTACACCGTGTCGGCCGAGATGCTGTCATATTCGGCGCGGGTCAGCGCGCGATAGAAGCGCGCCGGATCGGCGTTGAAAATCGGATAGCCCGTGTCTTCGTCGATCCCGAGCTGCGGCCCGAGATACAGGTCGCGCGCCTTGCTGTTGATGATCTGCGGCCAGCGCACGATCGATTTGTAGCGGCTGTAGTTGAACGACAGCTCGTAATTCCAGCTGCTGCCGAAATTGCCGCGGATGCCCGGCGTGATGCTGTACGTCGTCTGCTTGTTGCGCTGCATTTCGAAGCCACCGGTTTCCTCCGGCGTGAACTGGCGTGACCAGTCGTCGACGTCGTCGATGAAGCTGTTGTAGAAAGTATTGTCCGAACTCGACGACGAATTTTCGAACGCCCAGCTCGTCACGTCGTACATCAGCCGGACCTTGCTGATCCCGAACTGGAAGTCGGTGAACAGCTTGGCATTGTCCGACAGCTCGTACGACATGGTGCCGAAGCTGTTGAAGCCCTTGCGCCCCGAAACGATCGTGCCGTAGCCGATCGATTCCTTGCTGCCGCAATAATAGCCGGGGCCATAATCATCGAGGGCATCGTCGAATTCGCCGTACCGCGGGCGCGAGGCATAGATGGTCGTGCCGCGGTTAAGGTTCGACAGCGCGGCGCAGGTGTCGGCGCCCGGATCGATATAGGTGTCACTGTCGATGTTATAGCGCAGGAAGGTGCGCCGCGCGATCGTGCTGCCCGGGCTGTCGTCGGTGCTGTCCTGGATCTTGCGCTGATACGCCCAGAGCGGGCGCTGATCGAGATATTCGATGCCGCCGGCGATGCTGAAACGGTCGGTCGACCAGCCGCCGGTCGCGGTAAAGCGGTGCGACAGCCCGCCGCCGTGCTGGGTGCGGCCGTGGCGATAGTCGAGCGTGATGCCGTCGAGCTTTTCCTTCATCTTGAAGTTCACGACGCCCGCGATCGCGTCGGAGCCATAGATGGCCGAGCCTGCACCGCTCAGAATTTCGACGCGTTCGATCAGGCTGACGGGGATGTTCGAGATGTCGGTGAAATTGCTGCGGCCGATATAAGGCAGCGGGAAGTCGGCGATGCGGCGGCCGTTGATCAGCACCAGCGTGTGGTTGGGGCCGAGGCCGCGCAGGTCGACCTGCTGCGCGCCGGGGGTGAAGTCGGCGCTGCTGCCCGATTGCGGGCTTTGCGTTTCGCCGCTGTTCTGCGTCATCGCGGCGAGCAATTCGGGGACGCTGGTATAACCATTGGCGCGGATCGTGTCGGAATCGATCGTGGTGACCGGCGAGGGCCCCTGATCCTTTATCGTCGGGATGCGCGATCCGGTGACAATGATCTCCTGCGCTTCGCCTTCGGCGGCGTCCTGCGCAAAGGCCGGTGCGGCCAGCGCGGGCAAGCAAACGCCCAGCCCCAGAACAATCCGAAACGCCCGCTTACCGAAATTCCTCATCTATCAGATCCCCTGCTTCATTCCGGCCCGAATCAAATCGCTGGCCCACCAACCGGATATTTCATCCCATCCACCAGAAAACGTCGATAATTTCAATCACTATGGCGAAATGGGAAATCATATTGTCTTTTTGTGCCGTCATTATGTAACATCGCGCCTTTCAGGGGTCGCCAGAAGGAAGACGGATGCTGCGTTCGATGATGCGGGGATTTTGGCTGTTGGTCGCGGCAATGGGGCTGTCGCTGGCGCCGGCGGCTGCGAAAGAGGCCAAGGACAAGCCTTATGAACATTATGTCTTCGGCAAACTGAACACGCCGACGCCGGGGCCGGTGTCGGGCGGGCTGCTGTTGATGGGCGGCGGCGACCGCAATGTCGATTCGATGAAATGGTTCTTCGGCAAAGCCGGGAACGGCCATATCGTCGTGATTAGCGCATCCTATGGCAAGGAGATCGGCGAGGAATTTTTCGACGAGATCGGCGGCATCCAGTCGACCGAGATCTTCGTCTTTCACGGCCGGTCGCAGGCGACGAACAAGAAGATCCTCGACCGGCTGAAAAAGGCCGACGGCATCTTTATCGCGGGCGGCGATCAGGCGCGGTACGTGCGATACTGGCGCGGGACGCCCGTCGGCGACATCCTGAACGCGCATGTTGCGGCGGGCAAGCCGCTCGCGGGCACCAGCGCCGGCCTCGCGATCCAGGGCGAGAAACTATATGGCGCGATGGACGACGGCAGCCTGAAAAGCCCCGAGGCGCTTGCCGATCCCTTTGGACCCGCAAACACGATCGAGGGCGACTTCCTGCATTTCGCACTGCTCAAGGGCGTCGTCACCGACACGCATTTCAAGGAACGCGAGCGGCTGGGGCGGCTGTTCGCCTTCGTCGCCAAGGCGCAGGTCGGGCGCGCGGCGAGCGAGCCCGCGATGCTGGGCGTCGGCGTCGACGAGAGCGCCGCGCTCGCGGTCGAGCCCGATGGCACGGCGCGCATCTATGCCACCGAGCCCGACGGCTATGCGTGGGTGGTCGACGGGACCGGACTGCGCGGGTTGGAACAGCGCGGCCCGCTCGACGCGCCGCGCGTCAAGGTGACCGGGGTCGGCCCCGGGTCGGTGCTGCACCTGCCGTCGGGGCAAGTCGATGCGCCAGTGTTTGTGCGCAATTATGCCGCGCGCGCCGGCGAGATCGTCGAAGTGCCGCGCTGGTCGCTTGCAATCCACGGCGGCGCCGGGGTGATCGAGCGCGGGTCGCTGTCGCCCGAAAAGGACAAGGCGTATCGCGCCGGGCTGGACGAAGCGTTGCGCACGGGCAGCGCGGTGCTCGACAAGGGCGGCGCGGCGCTCGATGCCGTCGCGGCGGCGATCCGCGTGCTGGAGGATAATCCCCTGTTCAACGCCGGGCGCGGGGCGGTGTTTACCGCCGAGGGAAAGAATGAACTCGACGCCGCGATCATGGACGGCAAGACGCAAAAGGCGGGCGCGGTGGCGGGCGTGACGCGGACGCGGCACCCGATCGACCTGGCGCGCGCGGTGATGGACAAGAGCCCGCATGTGATGCTGGCGGGCGCGGGCGCCGACCGTTTCTCGGTCGAGCGCGGACTGGAGCAGGTCGACCCGAGCTGGTTCCGCACCGACGATCGCTGGCAGCAATTGCTCGCGTGGCGCGCGAAGCAGCAGGCGGCGGTCGACCCGACGCATCTGTTCGGCACCGTCGGCGCGGTCGCGCTCGACGCCGACGGCAATCTTGCCGCCGCGACCTCGACCGGCGGCATGACCGGCAAGCGTTGGGGCCGCATCGGCGATTCGCCGATCATCGGCGCGGGCACCTATGCCAAGAATGGGCAGTGCGCGGTGTCGGCGACCGGATCGGGCGAATATTTCATCCGCGAAAGCGCCGCGCGGCAGCTGTGCGACCGCGTCGCGTGGAAGGGCGAAAGCCTGAGGGACGCCGCGCAAGCGACGATCATGGCGGTCGGCGCGATCGGCGGCGACGGCGGGCTGATCGCGATGGGCCCCGACGGACGCCCCGCCTTTGCCATCAACGACCTGGGCATGTATCGTGGCGGAATGCGCGCCGGGGGCAGTCCACAAACCGCGATCTTCGCCGACGAGAAGCTGGCCGAATGATGCCGCAGTCGGGCGTCAATCTCGACGAGGTCGACGAACGCCTGCTCACCCTGCTGCGCGACGACGCACGGCAGACGATCGCGCAGCTCGCGAAGGAACTCGGCATTTCGCGCGGGGCGATCTATTCGCGGCTCGCGCGGCTGGAGGAGGAGAAGGTCGTCGCCGGATATACGGTGCGGCTGGGCCATGCCTTTATCGCGAGCCGGGTGCGCGCGCATATGATGATCAAGACGCTGCCGCGCTTTCACCGCGAGGTCGAACAGGCGCTGGCATCCTTCGCGCTGGTGCAGGCGATCCATGCGATCAGCGGCGAATATGACATCATCGCGATGCTGGAGGCGGAGGATGGCGCGCAGCTCAACGAGCTGATCGACGAAATCGGCCTGCTCGACGGCGTCGAGCGCACGACGACGTCGGTGATCCTCGCCACCAAGGTCGAACGCTAGCTCCAGTCAGTTCGTCCAGTAGATATAATCCTGCCCGTCCTTCCACGGCGCGTTCTGGGGCACGTCGATCCGCACGGGGGCCTCGATCAATCCGGGCCAGATCGGCTTGGCCATGTCCTTGTTCTGCGCGGCGAGCATCGCGCTGAGTTGCGCGACCCGCTGTGGTTCGGTCGCAGACAGGTCGTGCCGTTCGGTCGGATCGGCCGCGAGATTGTAGAGGCGGATTTTCTCCGGGCGCTTCGTCATCTGCAGCTTCCAGTCGCCAGCCCGCACCGCGCGATAATCGCCCGAGCGCCAATAAAGCGCAGCACGCTTTGCCGGACCGGCCAGGATATCCTCGCTGTCGACGATCCGGTCGGCGGGTATCGCCGCGCCCGCCGCCGCCGCGATGGTCGAGAAGAGGTCGATATGGCCCGTCGGATCGGCACGGGTCGACCCCGGCGCGATCTGCCCCGGCCAGCGCATGAAGAAGGGCGTGCGGATGCCGCCTTCGAAGAAGGTCGCCTTCCACCCGCGATAAGGCGCGTTCAGATCGTCGATGCCCGTATACCAGGCCCCGCCGTTGTCGCTGGTGAAGATGACGAGCGTGTTGTCGTCGATCCCCAATTTTTTGAGCTTTGCCATCACGTCGCCGATGCGCCGGTCGAGTTGCGCAATCATCGCGCCGTAAACGCGTGCCTTGTGATCCTTGATCTGCGGCAGCTTCGCATAGTCTTCTTTCGTCGCCTGCAGCGGCGTGTGGGGGGCGTTAAAGGCGAGGTACATGAAGAAGGGGCGATTGCGGTTCGCCTCGATCGCCGCCATCGCCTGATCGGCGAAATAGTCGGTCATATGACCCTTCGGATGGAAGCGCTTGCTGCCGTTGAAGGTCACCGCGTGGCGCAGATTGGCCCAGATGAAATGGTCGATCCGGTCCCACGGCAGCTTCGCATTCACCGCGTCGGGATCATCTTCGGGCAGGAACATCGCGGCACCGCCAAGCACGGCGAGGCTTTCGTCGAAACCCTGCGCCTGCGGTTGCAGCGCCGGGGCTTCGCCCAGATGCCATTTGCCGATGTGCAGCGTATGATAGCCCGCGGCTTTCACCGCCTCGGCAATTGTCACTTCCTTCGCCGGAACGCCCATGTCGGGATAGTCGGGGATGCCGGGCGTGATCAGTTCCTTGTGGAAGATCGCCTTGTGCGGTCCAACCCCCTCGCCGTGCGAGACGCTTTCAGCGAACTGCACCGGCACCGCGGTATATTCGAAGCCGAAGCGCGTCGGATAGCGACCGGTCATCATCGCCGCGCGCGATGGCGAACAGGTCGCGTTCGCAGCATAAGCGGTCGTGAAGTTGATCCCCTGTCGCGCGATGGCGTCGATGTTCGGCGTCTTGACGATCCCGCCCGCGACGCCGCCGCCGTTCAGGCTGATGTCGTTGAAGCCAAGGTCGTCGGCGACGATCAGGATGATATTGGGCGGACGCTTGCCGCCGAGCGGGTTGGCGGCGGACTCGGTGGGGCCCTGCTGCCACGCGACCGCGCGGTTCGGCTGGACCGGGTCTTTCCAATCCTGAACGAGGCCGGGAATGCGATATTTGTTCGCCTCGAAGGCCCAATATCCGCCGGCACCCGCCAATGCCAATACGCCAAGCGCGACCCATCTTTTCTTCATCTGCTCGCCCCTGTTCAGCGCTGTCGGCCCGCGCAAAAACTATTGACACTATACGTGTCATTATACCGATGGGTGTGCAAGATCAATTGACCCGGGCGCCAAGTCGGGCCAGCAGGGGCGCGATGACGACAGGGGTGAAGAAAATCAGCGCGCCAGAGGCCGAACCCGATCGGGTCGATGGCCGCCGCGAACGCGGACGGTCGAGCCATAAACGCATCGTCGAGGCGATGATGGAGCTGATCGTCGCGGGCGACCTGTCGCCGAGCGCCGCGCGCGTCGCCGAAGAGGCCGGCATCGGCCTGCGCACCGTGTTTCGCCATTTCGACGATATGGATGCGCTCTATGCCGAGATCACGGCAACGATCACCGAACGCGTCGCGCCGATCGTCATGGCGCCCTACCCCGACCAGCCGTGGCGCGCCAATGTCCGCGAGCTGGTCCGCCGCCGCGTCCGCCTGTTCGAGACCACGCTTCCCTTCCGCCTCGCGGCGAACATCAAGCGTTACCAATCCCCGTTTCTGATGGGGCAATATAGCCGCGTCGTGATGTTCGAGCGCGAGTTGATCCTTTGCCTGCTTCCCGGTCCGGTCCGCGCCGACCGCATCGGGGTCGAAGCGCTGTGCGCCGCGCTGTCGTTCCACACCTGGCGCACGCTGCGCCACGACCAGAGCCTTTCGGCCGACGAGGCGGGAGCGGTGATGGGGCAGATGGTCGAAGCGCTGATGGCGGCCATCGTCGAAGAGGGTTGAAGCGGAAGCCGGCGGGGGGAGCCGCTGTCAGGAAGGCGGGCCGGCCACCCCATCGCGGCGTGCCCGGCGGCGGCGGCGCAGCCCCCAGACCAGCGCCGACAGCAGCAGGACAATGCCCCCGATCCAAAGCCCGAAGCGGATCAGGCGCGGTTTCCCCTGCTGTTCGAAAGCATAGCGATTGATCTGTTCGTCGGCGGTATAGCCCGCCGGCATCTCGAGGACGCCGTTCGCTTTCGCATAGGCCCGGTAATCGGCCATCAGCGCAGCAAAACGGTCGGGCATCGCGGCGGCAAGGTCGCGCGTTTCACCGGGGTCGGCCTTCAGGTCGTAGAGCCGCCATTGACCGTCGCCCGTCGGTGCGAGGTTGCGCACCAGCTTGTAATCGCCACGAAACAGCGCCGCATTGCCCGACAGCTCGTACCCGAGCGGCGCGTCACCGTGGACGCTGCCCGGCTGTCCGTTCAGCACAGGGACAAGGCTGCGGCCGGTCAGCGGCTCGACCGCCCTGCCCTGCCAGTCGCCGCGGTGGCCAGGCACCCCGGCCATTTCGGTCAGCGTCGGCAGGATGTCGGTAACATGCGCGAGGCCATCGCTGATCGCGCCCGGGCGGACCTGTGAATTGCCCGGCCAGGCGATGATGAGCGGCACCCGCAGGCCGCCCTCCGCGGCGGTGAACTTATATCCCGACAGCGGCGAGGCAGCGGCGCTCGCCCAGCCCGGCCCGATCGCTGAAAAGCTGCCGCGCCGACCGATATTCGCGGTCCCCAAATCATATTGCATGCCGAGGAACATACGGTTGCGCAGACTGTGGAACGGGTTGGTCGGCTCGGCGCCATTGTCGGAGAGGAAAACGAAAATCGTATTGTCATAATCGCCCGTCGCTTTCAGATGCGCGACGAGGCGGCCAACCTCGCGGTCCATTGCGGTCGCCATGCCGCCATAGGCCTGCATCACGCGGACGGCGGCGGCGCGCTCGTCGGCATCGAGCTTTTGCCAGTCGGGCGTCGTCGGCATCGTCACGATCGGGACGCCCGCGGGCATGATGCCGAGCGCCGCGGCGCGCTTTGCCCGCGCTTCGCGCAGCGCGGTCCAGCCGGTCTTGTACATCGCCGAATAGCGCGCGATGTCGCTGTCGGGCGCCTGCACCGGGATATGGTTGGCGAGGAAATTGATCGACGCGAAGAAAGGCTTGCCGCTTTTGCGGTCGGCCTCGATGTAATCGATCATCCGCTGCACGACGAAATGCGACGAATAATAGTCCTTGGGCAGCGTTGCGGGCTTGCCGTTCTCGGTCCAGTTCGCCTTGTCGTACATGCCCTCGATCGGGCGCTGTTCGAAATTGTCGGCGCCGGCGTCGGCTAGACTGAAGGCACGGTCGTATCCGCGCGCGTGCGGCAGGCGCGACGGGTCGCTGCCCAGATGCCATTTGCCCGTCAGATAGGTGCGATATCCCGCAGCCTTCAACAGCTGCGCGATCGTCACGACGCGGTGGTTCATCACCGTATCATAACCGGGCTTGCCGCGATGCGCGTCGGGGATCGTCTCGGGCATGTTGCCGAGCCCGTTGCGGTGGTTCATCACCCCCGTCTGCAACATCGCGCGCGTCGGCGAGCACGACCCCGCGACGTGGAAATTCGAAAAGCGCATTCCCGAATGCGCCAGCGCGTCGATGTTCGGAGTCGCGAATTCGGCGCCGAATGCACCGACGTCGCTGAAGCCCCAATCGTCGGCGAGCAAGATCACGATATTGGGGTGCGTTGGCGCCGGTGCGGCGCGCTGCGCCTGCACAGGGGTCGCGGCGATCAGTGCGCCGGCGAAGATGATGGCAGCACGCCGGGACCCGCCTATGCGACCCGGCATTTAGTGGTCCTCCTGCGCACTGCCATCACTCCCACCCCCTCGGGATATGGCACTTACTATGTCAATATATTCATGAGTCAATGGGGGGCAAATCCGGTGCCGCCAATCTTATCGCTCACGATACTCCGGCGCCCGCTTTTCGAGGAATGCGGCGAGCGCTTCGCGATGGTCTTCGGTCGCCGACAGGATCACCTGCTGGCGATCCTCGATCGCCATCGCGGCGTCGAGGCTTTGCGCATCGATGTTGAGGTTGAGCGCCTGTTTCGAGAGGCGCAGGCCATAAGGGCTGGTCGCCAGCATCTCGTCGGCAAGCGCGAGGCCGCGGTCGAGCAGCGCCGCTTCCTCGACGATCTCGCTCACCAGTCCGGCGCGCAAGGCCCGCTCGGCATCGATGAAGCGGCCGGTCAGGATCATCTCGGATGCCAGGCTGGCGCCGACGAGGCGCGGCAGGAAATAGCTCGATGCCATGTCGCACCCGCCAAGGCCGATGCGGATATAGGCAGCGTTCGCCTTGAACGACGGCGCCGCATAGCGGACGTCCGACGCGAGCAGCAGCGACAGCCCGCCGCCGCACGCGGCGCCATGGCCCAGCGCGATGATCGGCTGCGGACAGGCGCGCATCTTGCGATAGATATTGCCGATCCGCGTCTGGGTACGCAGCGTGCGGAGCACCGGCGTCTCGTCGCTCGTCCGGTCTTCCTGAATGTCGAGCCCGGCGCAGAAGCCGCGCCCGACACCGCGCAGGATCACGACGCGGACCTCGGGACGGTCAGCAAGCCCGCCGAAATAGGTATTGAGTTCGTCGACCAGCCCCTCGTTCAGCGCATTAAGTCGCTCGGGCCGGTTGAGCGTCGCGATCTCGACCGCGCCGCGGCTTTCGATCAGCAGTTCGCTCACAGCGTCTGTCCATCGTCGACGGTGATGACGCTGCCGGTGATGCCGAGCGCGGCGTCGGAGCAGAGCATCAGCAGCGGCGCATGGAGGTCGGTGGCCGGGCGCATACGCTGGCGCGGGAAGCTTTTCACCATCGCCGCGCCCGTGTCGCTCTCGAACAGCTCGGCGGTCATTTCGGATTCGAAATAGCCGGGCTGGATCACATTGACGCTGATCCCGCGCCGCGCCCATTCGCGCGCCAGCGCCTTGCCAAGGTGGCGCACCGCCGCCTTGGTCGCGCCATAGACCGAAGTTGCGGGAAAGATTTTCTCGGCAGTGATCGAGCCGATCAGGACGATGCGGCCATGCTGCTTCTCGCGGCTGCCCGCCTTGTCGAGGCGCCGGGCGCCCTCGGTCGCGGTCAGGAAGACGCCGCGGACATTGGCCGCGAGCAGGAAATCGACGTCGGCCGCCGTCAGACTCATCGCCATCTTCTCGGTCGCGACGCCAGCGTTGGCGACGATCGTGTCGACGGTGCCGAACGCGGCTTCGGCGGCGTCATAGGCGGCGATCGTCGACGCTTCGTCGGTGACGTCCATGCTGACCGCAATCGCCTGCCCGCCCGCCGCCTCGATCGCGGCGACCTGTTCGGCGAGCTTGTCGGCTCGGCGCGCTGCCAGCACGACCTTCGCTCCCGATGCCGCCAGCGCTTTTGCAAAGCCCGCTCCCAGTCCCGACGATGCGCCGGTCACCAGCGCCACGCGTCCCGTGAGGTCGAACTTCGGTTGCTCCGCCATCATACTCCCTTTCCTTCGTTTCCTATGCATTGGTCTCGATTGACGTTCACGTCAACCGAGCGCGCGGCCCCACCGGAAAACCGGGAAAAACAGGTTGACGGATCATATTTGTTCCCTTAATGTTCCTCTTGTGCACACCAAACCTCATCCCCCGTCGCGGCTGCCGAGCGCGGCGGACGGGGGATAAAGGGTTCCGCCCTTTCACCTTCCCCGGACCGACATGTCCGGCCCGGTCGCGAAGGCCGCCAAGCTTTTGAGCTTGCACAATCTCCGGCATTGATCGCGGCTGCAAACAGCGTCACAAACGGCGTTGTGGGATTGGACGAGACAGGGGCCTCAAGATGATAGCATTGTTCGACCTCGGCGCGGACCGGACCTGAGCCGATGCACGCGGTCGAGGCCTTCGAACTCGTCCTCGGGTTGCTCGCGCTCGTCATCGGGCTGCACTGGCTCGCGCTGAAGCTGCGCTGGCCGCCCGCGACGGCGCTCCTTGTCGGCGGCGGCGCGCTCGCCTTCCTCCCTGGGTTGCCGGAGATATCGCTCGATCCCGAACTCGCGCTCGTGCTGTTCCTGCCGCCGCTGTTGATGGACGGCGCCTATTACACCGCGCTTGGCCGTTTTCGGCGCCACCTTCCCGGCATCCTGTCGCTCGCCGTCGGCGCGGTGGTTTTCACGACGCTGGTCGTCGGCGTGGTCGTGCATTTGATCCTCCCCGACCTGCCCTGGGCCGCCTGCTTCGCGCTCGGCGCGATCGTTTCGCCGCCCGACGCGGTGTCGGCACGCGCCGTGCTGAAGGGAGTCCATTTGCCGCGTCGGCTCGAAGCTTTGCTCGAAGGCGAAAGCCTGCTGAACGATGCGACCGGGCTCATCCTCTTCCGCTTCGCCGTCGCCGCGACGCTGAGCGGGGTTTTCCACACCGGCGAGGCGGTGCAGAGCTTTGCCTTTGTCGCGATCGGCGGGGTGATCGTCGGCGCGCTCGTCGCCGCAGGCTGGGTCTTCCTCGCCAGGCGCCTCCAGGATCGCATGCTCGTCATGCTGATCACGATCCTGCTGTGCTGGGCCGCCTATCTTGCCGGTGAAGCCGTCCATGTTTCGGGGGTGATCGCGACGGTGACCGCGGGCCTCGCGATGGGCTGGTATCAGCATGAGATATTGTCCGCCGACGTGCGGCTTCGCGCCAATTCGGCGTGGTTCATCATGGTGTTCGTCCTCGAAGCGCTGGTCTTCATCCTGATCGGCTTTTCGCTGCGCGGCGCGCTCGAGCGGATCGGCGGGATCGAGGCGATGCCGCTGTCGTGGGTCATCGTGATTGCGGCCGTCGTGATCACGCTTACCGTCGCGCGCTTCGTCTGGATCTTCGGATCGGAGGCGGTTCTGGGAATTGCCCGCAAGCTGGGACTGGAACGCGCGCGCCCGCTGGGCTGGCGGCAAGCGACGGTCCTGAGCTGGACGGGGATGCGCGGCGTCGTGACGCTGGCGGTTCCGCTGACCCTTCCCGTCGATATGCCCGGCCGCGACCTGATGTTGATTTGCGCCTTCGCAGTCATCTTCGTGACTGTCGTCGCGCAGGGATCGAGCCTCGGCATGCTTATTCGCGCGGTCAAGCCGGTCGATACCGACCCGCCCGCGAAAATGGCGATGCCCGCCGCCGAAGCGGCGATGGCGCGCGCGCGGTTCGCGGTCATCGAAAGGCTCGCTTATGACGAGAATGGGACGCTGATCCACCCGATGATGCTCGAAGAACATCGCAAGCGGATGAATTTCATGGAGCGGTATGAGGCCGACGCCAGCACCACAATGGACGGACTGAGGTCGCATTTCGACGTCCTGCTCCAGGCCATCGCCGGGGGGCGCGCCGAGCTGATCCGGATCCACCGTGCGGGCCTGATCGAGGACGAAGTCCTCCATGAACTCGAACGCGATCTCGACGTCGAGGAACTGGCGATGACACTCCAGCGCGGGGAATGACCCCGCAGGATCGGCGTCAGGTCGGCATGCGATAGACGATGAAACCCGCATGTTCGGCCAGCCGATATTCGCGCGAGTCGGCAGAAAGATATGGCGAGCGGCGCGTATCTTGTGATCGAGGGCCAGATTGCTGCGCCCCCGATCGATCCGAATCTCCGGCGCGAGTTGGCGGGCCTGAATGTGAGCATGGACCAAACGATCTTCGATTCCGCGCGTGAAACCTTCAAATCGCTCGCGCGCGCACTGATCACCGCGACGGCACTCAATCTTCCCCACCATAATGACCGGCAGTATGCGCTCGTGGGCGAGACGGGCTATCTCACCGAACCGGGAAGAAGCGAACCCATCTACAGCGTCGGCATGGTTGCGATGGGTGGACGGGCATCGGTATCGAACTCGCTCGATACCGCAAACGCCGAGCGCATTGCGCGACAAGCGGCAAAGCTTGTCGAGGATGGCGGACTCGAGCGAAGTTCGCGACTTCTCAGCCTGTCGCATGACCAAAAGACCGATGAGCTGCAGGCTTTTCTCGCGGCTTGGTCCGCTCTCGAAATATTTGTGCAGAGAAGCTTCAGCGCGCAATAGGAAGGACAATGGTTCGACCTGCTCGAGGGGGCGGCGCCACCCGCGGCGGGGTCGGTATTCGAGCGATTGCGAGCGGTCATGCGCGACGCGCTCCTGCACGGCGAAGAGGTCGAAGCGCGCTATCCGACCGAGGCGATCCAGGCGCTGCTCTGATAGGGCAGCGCCATTTGTGACGCCAGCCGCGGAAGCCAGACGACCCGTCCATCTCCTGCCGCCGAAGCTGGCCGAAAGCGGACAGGCCGCTATCAGGTGCAGACTCAGCTAAAGCAGTCGCGCCACGTCCCCCGCCGATGAATTCGCGCCCTTGCGTATCTTTCGCACGGGCGGTGCCGTGGCATCCTGAATCATCGCAATCGATCAGGCGCTAGGTTTGTCCGTCAGGTTCCAGCCGCCGACCTTGGCATAGACGGCATCGCGCAAGGCCCTGATGTCCCTGTTGAGATCGGCAAGGGCTGCAGGCGACTGGCCGGAGGCCTCCAGCAGCGCATCACCGAGACAGCCGGCCCTCGCTTGAAGCGCTCGCCCGGCATCCGTGAGCGCGACGACGACCTGACGTTCGTTCGACGGATTTCGGGTTCGGCTCACCATGCCCGCGGCTTCGAGCCGTTTGAGCAAAGGCGTCAGCGTGCTCGATTCGAGCGCGAGCTGGTCGGCAATGCGTCCGATCGGTTGCCTGTCCTCGCGCCACAATATGTTGAGCACCAGATATTGAGAATAGGTCAGCCCAAGCTCGTCGAGCAGTGGCTTGTAGGCGCGCTGAACGGCGATGCCTGCAGAGTAGATCGCGTAGCAGAGCTGATCGTCGAGCGGCACAGGCGGATTGTCGGTGGTCATCATGAACTCCATTTCACCCCCAATATAGCGACTGAATCGCAAAAATATATATCGCGATATATTTATGCTGGACAAGCAAAGCGAATCCTCATATCTCTTCATTTATCGCGATAAATGTTATCGCCATATAGGAGAGATTGCATGTCCCTGTTCCACAATGTCCGCACCGTCCTCGCCGCCGCTGCCGTTGTCGCCTCCTTCCCCCTCGCCGCGTCCGCGCAGACGACCGATAATCCCGGTCACATCGCCGCGACCCAGCCGGTGCGCAACGTCATTCTCGTTCATGGCGCCTTCGCCGACGGGTCGGGCTGGCGCGGCGTCTACGACGAGCTGACGGGCCGCGGCTATCGCGTCACGATCGTCCAGAACCCGCTGACCTCGCTCGCCGATGACGTCGCGGCGACGAAGCGCGCGATCGCCCGGCTGGACGGTCCCGCCATCCTCGTCGGCCATAGCTGGGGCGGCACGGTCATCACCGAAGCCGGGGTCGACCCGAAGGTGGCGGGCCTCGTCTATGTGTCGGCGCTCTCCCCCGATGCCGGCGAGACGACGGCGCAGCAATATCAGGGGTTCGTTACACCGCGCGAGTTCGTTCTCGACACCCAAAGCGACGGTTTCGGCTTCATAGATCTCGCGAAGTTCAAGGCCGGGTTCGCGGCGGATACGACCGATAGCGATGCAGCGTTCATGCGCGACTCGCAGGTCCCCATCAACATGTCGGCGTTCGGCACGAAGCTGACCCAGGCCGCCTGGCGCAGCAAGCCGAGTTGGGCAGTGATCGCGACCGACGACAAAGCATTCGACCAGCGCATGCTGCAGCATATGGCGAAGCGCATCGGTGCGAAGGTCACCGAAGTGCCGGCAAGCCATGCCGTCTTCATGACCCAGCCGAAAGTCGTGACGGACGTGATCGACCAGGCGGCGCAGGCGGCCTCGCGCAGCTCCAAATAACGGACTTGCGCCCTGCCTCTTCCCCGGTGGCAGGGCGCCGGTAGGCGGGACCGGCAGGTCTCGCCTGCCTTCCATAATTGCCAGTCTTCAGCCGGTCTTACGGTCGGATCAGCAGCGGACGCGGCGGGCCAGGCCGCGACGCCGCTGCACGCCGCCGTGCCGGTTCGGCGCGGCCGACAACTGGGGACGTTCCGTCCCCACCCCTCCCCAAAGTAAAAGGAAAACATGATGATCACCGAGGCTTTCCCCGGCCAGGACACCGATTTTTCCCGGCGCGCTCGCGAGAACCAGACGAGGCTCAATGCCGATCTCAAGCGCAGCTATGACTTCATTGTCTGTGGTGCAGGCGCATCGGGTTCCGTCGTTGCCCGCCGCCTTGCCGAGAACGGCAGCGCAGAGGTTCTGTTGATCGAGGCGGGTGGCGGCGACGAAGCGCAATCTGTCATGGACCCCGCGCTCTGGCCAACAAACCTTGGGAGCGAACGCGACTGGGGCTTTCAGGCCGAGCCCAATCCGCACCTCGATGGCCGCGAACTGTCGATGGCGATGGGCAAGGGTCTCGGCGGCGGTTCGAGCATCAATGTCATGGTCTGGGCGCGGGGCCACAAAAACGATTGGGATCATTTTGCCGCTCAGGCGGGCGATGCCAGCTGGGGCTATGCATCGGTGCTCGACATCTATCGCCGCATCGAAAACTGGCAGGGGGCGCCCGATGCGCCTTTCCGCGGTACCGACGGCCCCGTGTGGGTGCAGCCCGCGCACGATCCGAGCCCGCTGGCGCACGCCCTTCTCGGCGCCGCGCGCGAGCAGGGCATCCCGACATTCGCGAGCCCGAATGGCGCGATGATGGAAGGACCGGGTGGCGCCGCGATCACCGATATGCTCGTCCAGGGCGGCCGGCGCCAGTCGCTGTACCGCGCCTATGTGCATCCCTTTTCGGACCGGCCCAATCTCACGATCATGACGGGGGCGCATGTCCGTCGCATCCTGTTCGATCAGCGCCGCGCGACCGGCGTCGAGATCGAAAAGGACGGCCGGGTCTTTTCGGTCGGTGCGCGGAGCGAACTCATCTTGTCGACCGGCGCGATCAACACCCCTAAGCTCCTGATGTTGTCCGGCATCGGCGATCGCTCCGAACTCGGCCGCCATTCAATTCCCGTCGTCCAGCACCTGCCCGGTGTCGGGCGCAACATGCAGGATCATGTATCCTTTGGCTGCATGTGGGAGCTGGCGGGGCCGATGGCGCCGCGAAACAGCGGAAGCGAGGCAACGCTGTATTGGAAAAGCCGTCCCGATCTCGAGACACCCGACCTGCTTTTCTGCCAGGTCGAGTTTCCCGTGCCGAGCGAGCGTACGGCGGCTCTCGGCGTTCCCGACCATGGCTGGACGATGTTCGCGGGGCTTGCGCAGCCGAAGAGCCGCGGGCGCCTGTTCCTGCGCGATGCAGACCCCGCGCAGCCATTGGCGATCGACACGAACATGCTTTCGGATACGGCCGACCTCGAGGCGGCGCGCGAATGCGTCAAGCTTTGTCGCGAGCTTGGCAATGGCGAGGCGTTCAAACCCTTCGTCAAGGGAGAGGTCATGCCAAGAGACCGCGACGTCGCCGGACTCGATGCGTTCATTCGCGATTCCGCGGTCACCTATTGGCACCAATGCGGTACCGCCAAGATGGGACAGGACGACATGTCGGTCGTCGATGCCTCGCTCAGCGTCTACGGGATCGAAGGGCTGCGCATCGCCGATGGCTCCATCATGCCGCGGGTGACAACCGGCAATACGCAGGCACCCTGCGCGATCATTGGCGAACAGGCCGCGACGCGTCTACGCGCAGACCACGGTCTCTAGAGCCGCCCCTCATCCGAAGGCCTTCGGTCCGATTTTTCGGGCCGAAGGCCGTCGATGCTCATGCCTCATCGCGCGGCGTGAGCCGAACCGGCGCATCTGAACGCGCCGCAGCAGGCTCAAGGCTGTGCGAGCCGTCCAGCAGCGAAGTCGCGTGCGAGCGCGATAAAGGCTTGGAACGCCGCAGAGGAATTGCGCCGATTGGAATAATAGAGGCACAGCGGCACCAGCGGCGGCGTCCAGTCGTCGAGAATGCGCACGAGCCGTCCCGCCGCGATGTCTTCGCGCACATCGGCTTCCATGAAATAGCCGATCCCTACCCCGCTCATCACCGCAATCCGGGTCAGGGAGGCTTCGTCGAGGGTGATCGGGCCCTCGACGTCGAGCTGTAATTCTTCGCCGCCCTTCTCGAACCGCCATCGGAACAACGCGCCATTGGGAAGCCGCACACGAATGCAGGGGTAAGTGAGCAGCTCCTGCGGCACTTGGGGGATAGCCCTGTTTTCGAAAAAGGCGGGGGATGCGACAACCGCCATGCGTCGCATCTGGCCCAGCGGTATGGCGATCGCGTCGCTTGGCACCAGATCCGCGCTGCGCACTCCCAGATCGAAACCCGCCGCCACGACATCGACAAGCCGCCCCTCGGTGACGAGGTCGATGTGAACCTGCGGATAGCGTTGCAAATAGCTCAGGACCAACGGCGCCATGATCTCGCGCGCCGCCATTGCGAACGCATTGATGCGCAGAGTGCCGGACGGCGTCTCCTGCTGAGAGCGCACCGTATTCATCGCTTTTTGAATGTCTTCGAGAGCCGGTTTGATCTGTTTGACGAAAATTCGTCCTGCATGGGTGAGCGAGACGCTGCGTGTGGTCCGATTGAATAACCTCACGGCAAGCTCCCGCTCGAGCTTGCCCACTGCATTGCTGATGGCCGTGGTCGACATGCCGAGATCGAGCGCCGCTGCTCGAAACGAGCCACACCGAACAATGGCAAGGACTGCCTCCAGCTCGATTAGCGAATGGCGAGTCATTATCCCGATCTCCGTGATACCCTATGCCGATTTGTCCCGATTATCAGGCGAGAAGTCTATCGCTAATTAAGTCTCGTCACGAATGAGGAGATGAAAATGTCAATGGACCTACCCAAGCCCATCGCCGACTATGTCGAGGCAAATGCCCGTCTCGATATCGACGGTATGTTGAAGCCTTTCCTGCCCGACGCGGTCTTCATCGACAACGGCAAGCATTTCGAGGGGCAGCCGGCAATTCGGCAATTGTTCGAAGAAGAAGTGATCCCGGTGAAAGCCATCTTCGTGCCCGATGCGGTGCGGGAAGAAGGCGGCGATGTTGTCGTCGAGGGGCCCGCACATGGTGACTTCCCGGGCAGCCCGCTCCGTTTCACCTATCGCTTCACGCTGGTGCACGGCGCGATCAAAACCCTGGAGACCACGGTATGAGCATCAAGGCAGATCCCGCCGAGTTCGCTGGCAAGCGCGTCCTCGTCAGCGGTGGAACCAAGGGCCTGGGCCGCGCCACGGTCGAGCGCTTCCTCGCCGGCGGAGCCCGTGTCGTCACGGCCGCCCGCGCGATCAAGGATCCCATCGAGGGCGTCGAATATGTCCAGGCCGACCTGACGACTGCGGAGGGCAGCGAAGCGCTGGCCAAGGCGGCGCTCGAGCGGCTGGGCGGCATCGATATTCTCGCCCATGTGATCGGAGGTTCGGCTTCGCCGGCGGGTGGCTTCGCCGCGCTGACGGACGACCACTGGCTCGCCGAGCTGAACCTGAATTTGCTGGCGACGGTTCGGCTCGATCGGCTGCTGATCCCGCAGATGCTCGAGCGGGGCAAGGGCACCGTGGTGCACGTCACCTCGATCCAGTCCGTCCTGCCGCTGCCTGAGTCCACCACCGGCTATGCCGCGGCCAAGGCCGCGTTGAGGACCTACAGCAAATCAATCTCTAAAGAGCTCGGCCCCAAGGGCGTGCGGGTCAACGCCGTCTCGCCGGGCTGGATCATGACGGAGGCCACCGGAGACTTTCTCGAAACGCTTCGCGCAGCCAATGGCGGCACGATCGAGGACGCGCGTCAGTCCGTGCTCGATGCCCTGGGCGGGATCTCGATCGGGCGGGGCGCCGAGCCCGAAGAGGTGGCCGACCTCATCGCCTATCTCGCCTCAGACCGGGCCGCCGCGATCCACGGCGCCGAGTTCGTGATCGATGGCGGGACCATCAGCACCGTCTGAGGGTGCCGCCCGGCGCTCGCCCCCTTCGGGAGGGCGGGCGTCGGCATGCCGACGACGGCAATCGATCAATGCCCCGCGCAGCACCAATCTCCCAATCTGTTCTGAAAGGAACCACCCTGTTCGCTGTCTATGCAAAAGAAGCGAATTTCGAAGACCCGCTTGCCTCCGTTGTCGTCGGCGAACGCCCAGACCCAATCGTGGAAGAAGGATGGGTGCGGGTGAAGGTGACCCATGCCAGCCTGAATCGGCATGACATTTTCACCCTGCGCGGGCTCACAGCACAGGAAGAGCCGATCCCCTTTCCAATGATCCTGGGCAATGACGGCGCCGGGCTGCGGGACGACGGAACGCCGGTCGTCATCTATCCGGTAATGGGGACGGACAGCTGGAAGAGCGATGAGACGATCGACCCACACTGGCACGTCTTGAGCGAACTCGTGCCCGGGACGATGGCGGATTATGTCGCTGTTCCAAAGCGCAACGCGGTGCCGATTCCTGAAGGACTGTCGGCGCTCAACGCATCGCTGCTCGGCACGGCCTGGCTGAAGGATTATCGCGCGCTCTTCACCAAATCACGACTGATTCCCGGCCAGACCCTGCTCGTGCAGGGCGCTTCGGGAGGCATGTCGACGGCGCTTATCCAGATCGGCCGCGCGGCCGGGTTCGAAGTGTGGGCCACGACCCGCAATGACGAAGGGGCAGCGATTGCCGAACGTCTCGGCGCCAACCGCATATTCCGGCATGGCGACCCACTGCCCCGCCGCGTCGACGCGGTTGTCGACAATATCGGCGCCGCGACATGGGCGGACAGCCTGAAAGCCGTCAAACGCGGCGGGGTCCTGGTGATCAACGGGATCACGACGGGTCACGCCGCCGATACCGACCTGCTGCGTATCTTCGTCGAACAGATCGACATCCGCGGCACCATCATGGGCACACGCGAGGAGATGAACGCCATGATGCAGTTCGTCATCCGGAACGACATCGAGCCCGAGGTCGGCGCGGTGGTACCGATGACCGAAGCGCGCGAGGCGATCCGCGACATGATCGAGGGCCGCACCCGGGGGAAGACCGTATTCACGCGATGACATGATTGCCAAAGCGCTACCAATCGTAACTGGCGCAGGTATGACCCTCGGCGCGGTGTTACCCAACCTCAGCACAGGCACGACCGCTTTGTCCCAAATCCAGTAATTCGGGTTCAAAGGTGATTGACGTTCTCGAACGGCAGGTTCCGGCAAGGGCGCTTGATCGGCTAAACAATCGGGATGAGACGCATTGCAGCCTGGCCGCCAGTTGGCTCGATCTCGCCGTTAGCGGTCAGGCCGCTTTTGGGATGGAATTGAAATAAGCGGACATGGCTGACAAGCGAGCGGTGACATTGTCCTCACCGTCCTTCTCGATCACCGCCAACTGATGCGCCAGCATGTTGCGATACCGCACCATCTCCTTTCGAAAGAGATGGTTCACCTGCTCACTGGTCAATCATTCCTTCTCGATCCGTTCGTATAAGCTCATTCGCACAACCTCGCTTCGGCCGGTCATCGCGGCCGCGCGCCGTCGCGCGACCGACTGGTCCTTCGTCAGAAGGCTGACCGTTGTTGCGATGGTTATAGGACGTTCAAGCCGTCCAACGAAGCGCACCCGGCGACGCCACCAGTAGGTGGCCCCGCGACGGTTCACATTTTCGATTGCTGGCGTCAGGCACTGGCTCCACCCACTGGTAGCAATTGATGCCACTGCGATGGTCGGCCTTGTTCAGTTAAGGGAGAAACCTGGGGTTTTCCGTCCCTTGGCTGAGGCACAGCACCGGCTGGCTGGGGCGGCAGGATTCGAACCTGCGAATGGCGGCATCAAAAGCCGCTGCCTTACCACTTGGCGACGCCCCAACGGGCCGGTGCGAGCGCGTCTATAGCGTCTTGGGATGCGTTGGCAAGGCGACGCCTTAAAGGCGCGTCACCCAGCCATGCGGATCGGCAGCGCGGCCGCGTTGGATGTCGACGAGCTTGTCCTTAAGCTTCGTGGTCACCTGTCCCGGGCCGCCCGCACCGATCGTGAAGCTCGCCTCGCCGCGGGTCACCTTGCCCACCGGGGTCACGACCGCAGCGGTACCGCAGGCGAAGCTTTCGGTCAGCTTGCCGCTTTCCGCGTCGGCCTGCCACTGGTCGATCGCATAGGGTTCCTCGCGCACGATCAGGCCAGCGTCGCGCGCCAGCGTGATGATCGTGTCGCGCGTGATGCCGGGCAGGATCGTACCGGTCAGCGGCGGGGTGACGATGCTGCCGTCGTCGAAGACGAAGAACATGTTCATGCCGCCCAGTTCCTCGATCCAGCGATGCTCGGCGGCGTCGAGGAAGACGACCTGATCATGGCCCTTGGCGATCGCCTCGCGCTGCGCAATCAGGCTGGACGCATAATTGCCGCCGCACTTGGCGGCGCCGGTGCCCCCGGGCGCGGCGCGGGTATAATCCTCCGACACCCAGAGCGAGATCGCGGGGGCGCCCGATTTGAAATAATTGCCGACCGGCGAGGTGATGACGAGGAACTGATATTCGGCCGCGGGCTTGACGCCGAGGAACACTTCGCTCGCGAACATGAAGGGGCGCAGGTACAGCGCGCCGCCGTCGACCGGCGGGAACCAGTGCGCGTCCGCGGCCACGGCTTCCTTCACCGCGGCGATGAACAGATCCTCGGGCAGTTCGGCCATCGCCATGCGGCGCGCGCTGGCGTTGAAGCGCGCGGCATTGGCCTCGACGCGGAACAGCGCCATCGATCCGTCGTCAAGGCGATACGCCTTCAACCCTTCGAAAATTTCCTGCGCATAATGGAGCACCGCGGTCGCGGGATCGAGCGACAGCGGCCCGCGCGGCATCACCTGCGCATCGTGCCAGCCCTGCCCCTCGGTATAGCGGATCGACACCATATGATCGGTGAAGACGCGTCCGAACGCCGGATCGGCGATCGCAGCCACCCGTACATCGTCCGCGATCAGATTGGGGTGCGGCAGATGGGTAAAAGCGGGAGCGGACATGCGGAAACACCTGTGGTTTGAGGGTTTGTGGTGCGCGCCTCTTGCCAAAGACGGGCGCCGCGCGCAACGGTAGCGACTATGCCGGATGAGAATTTTCTTTCACAAGTACCCGCTGCCTCAGCTCTTTTCTTGCGCGAGGACGAGGTGCGCCGCGGCATCGAATATCTGTTCTTCGCGCATGCTTCGCTGTGGCGCGCGATCGACGCGCGGCTCGCCGAAAAGGAAATCGGACGCGCCCATTACCGCGCGCTCTATTTTATCGCACGGCAACCGGGGCTGACGATCTCGGATCTCCTCGCCTTGCTCGGGATCACCAAACAGTCGCTCGGCCGCGTCGTGAAGGAGCTGGAAGCGCGCGAATATCTGACGACGCGTCCGGGCAATCGCGACCGGCGGCAAAAGGAGCTGCGGCTGACCGACGCCGGCCGCGCGGTCGAGGCCGGGATCTTCACCATGCTGCGCGACACGATGAGCCGCGCCTATACCCATGCGGGACAGCAGGCGGTGACCGGTTTCTGGCAGGTCAGCGAGGCGCTCGTGCCCGCCCGCGAGCGCCGGCGGATCGCGATGCTGGGGAAGGACGCGGGTTAGGGCCTATCCCTCACCGCGCGCGATATCGGCCAGTTCGCGCCCACGATCGCGCGCCGCGCGCAGCACATTGGTAAGCAGCGCGGCAAGCTGACCATCGCTGTCGAGCACATCGAGTCCCGCCTGCGTCGTGCCGCCCTTGCTTGCGACCTGCGCGATCAGCACGCCGGGCTTTTCGCCGCTCTCGGCGAGCAACGCGGTCGCGCCGCCGAAGGTCGCGGTGGCCAGCGCCAGCGCGTCCTCTGCCGACAGGCCGAGCCGTTCGCCCGCAGCGGCATAGGATTCGATCAGGCGAAAGACAAAGGCGGGGCCGCTGCCGGTAAAAGCGGTGACAAGGTCCATCGTCGAATCGTCGGCAAGCCGCACCGTCTGACCCAGAGTGTCGAGCAGCGCATCGATCATCTTGTCATCGGCGTCGCCTGACGTCGCAACGGCCGACACACCGGCGCCGATACGCGCGGCGAGATTGGGCAGGATGCGGACCTGCGCGCCCGCGTCGGGGAAGCGCGCGGCAAGATCGGCGAGCGACACGCCCGCCAGGATCGAAAGCAAGTGCACGCCGCCGGTGGCGAGCGGCGCCAGCAGCTCGGCGACGTCGCCGAGTTGCTGCGGCTTCATGCCGAGCATGATCCAGTCGGCGCTGCCACCCGCCGCCTGCCATTCATCGAGCGATGCGTACTGGGCAATGCCGGCGCGCGGCGCCGCATAGGGATCGACGATCGCGACCAGCGCCGGGTCGAGCCCCGCCGCCAGCCAGCGATCGAGCATTGCGCCCGCCATATTGCCGCAGCCCACAAGGAGGAGGCGGCCGGAGAAGTTCTGCAATGCCTTGGTCATAAATTCTTTGTTTCTTTTTTATCGACAGCTGCTTTCGGGCCCCGACAACAGGTCGAGACAGCGGCCATCCACTTTGTTCGCGTCCACCGGAACGCCGATCAGCGATGCCAGCGTCGGCATGATATCGACCGTCATCACCGCATTGGGCTGTTCGAACCCGGCAAGCCCCTTGCGCCAGAAGAGGATCGGCACCCGGCGGTCATAATCCCATACCGACCCGTGCGTCGCGACATAACCCAGCCCCGATTCGGGAATCGGCGTCACACGCGGTTTCAATACGACAACGAAATCGCCCGATCGCTGCGGATGATAGGACGCGCGCAGCTTGTCCATCAGGCTCCAGACATCGGGTGATCGCTTCGAGACCGGATGGCGCGCGATGTCCTCGCCCGTCACGACCGCCTCGATCTGCGGATGCGCGCGAAGGCGTGGCAAGAGTTCTGCCATCGCCGCCTTGCGCTGCGCCGGGGTCAGCGCTTTCGACAGATACATGTCGCCGAACGGGCCGTCGCCATAGAGCAACGGCTGCGGCAGGCCGAGTTTTTCGGCGACAGCCTTGCCCAGCTTGTCAGGATCGAGCGCCGGATCGACGCGCTCGGCGGCGGGCCAGCCGTTCTGGCGGTTGCGTTCGGGCATGTCATGGCCGCCATGGTCGGCGGTCAGCGCGACGGCATAGTCGATGCCGGTCGCGTCGAGCCGGGCGAAGAAATCGCCGAGTTCGCGGTCGAGCCCCGCCATCTGAAGGCACATTTCCGCGCCCTCGGTGCCCGCGCCATGGCCGACATAGTCGGTCGCCGACAGCCCGACGATGAGCAGGTCGGTGCTGCTGCCCTCACCCATCTTGCGCACCTGACGCAGCGCGGCGGCGGTCGCGAGCACCGCACCGTCGGCCTCGGGCGACGCCATGAAGCGGCGGAAGTCCCCGGCGTCGCGCGCGAGCCGGCCGGTGCCGACCGTACCGCCCTTGTCATTCACCGGAATGGCGATGTCGTGGGTCGCGCAATCGGCGGGCAGCGTCAGGCCCGGACGCGCCTGGCCGATCGCGGCGGCGATCGCGGTGCTGGCCTGCTGCGCGGTCGGCGACAGCGCGGTGCCGCGATAGCTGGTGAGCCCGGTCGGCGCGAGCCACAACAGTTCGTCGGCCTGCCGCCCGCCCATCATGATTGCCGCGCGGTCCTTGCCCGAAACCGAAACGACCTGCGCGCCGGGATCGCGCGCCTTCATCAGGTCACCGAGCGTCGGGACGAGCAGATGGTTCACCGACGGCGCATATTGGCCGCTCTTCGAAGAGGTGCCGGGCACCGTCTCATCCTCGGCGCAATAGACGCGCTTGTCTTCGCGACCGACCGACAGGTCGAAATAATTATTGGCGACAATCCCCGCCCGCCCCGGGTGGCTGCCAGTCAGGATCGTCGAATGCCCGGGGCAGGTTTCGGTCGCGCCATGCGCCTGATAGCCCGACGGGAACACCACGCCCGACGCAAGCCGTGCGAGGCCGCCGGTAAATTTGCCGCGATATTCGGTAAACAGGTCGGCCGAAAACTGATCGATCGCGACCATCACTACCAGCTTGGGAGGAGGAGTCGCGGCAGTCACCTTTTGCGCCGGCGGCGCCGAGTTCTGCGCGAGGACGGCGCCGGCACCAGTCATGCAAAGCGTGGCGGCGAGAGCGGTGGTCAGATATTTCAGCTTCACGGACGGCTTCTCCAACTGGGGTGTGTCAGCGCGGGCTGTCCTCTCGACGAAAGCCGCCTATATGGCAAGCCTCGAACGACAGGCAGACGCGGGACGAGCATGGATCGCTGGAAAGACGGCTTTGTGACAAAGACATGGCGCGCGATGCTCGCATTGCTGACACTCGCCATGCTCGCGGCATCCCCGGCGGCGGCGCAATCGACGCATATCCAGCCGAAGCTTGTGGCCGAATCGGCCGCCCCGGCACCCGGCGGCGCGACGACCCTCGCGCTGACCATGGCGCCCGAAAAGACCTGGCACGGCTATTGGGTCAATGGCGGCGACGCAGGCTTCGGTCTCTCGGTCGAATGGAACGCGCCCGAGGGGGTGACGATCGCACCCTTTCGTTATCCGGTGCCCGACGCACTGATCCTCTTTGGCATGATGAACCATGTCTATGAGCATCCCTATGCGCTGCTCGCCGACGTGACCGTCGATAAAAGCGTCGCCCCGGGGACCGACCTGACGATGTCGGGGGTCGCGAACTGGCTCGCCTGCACCGACAAGGTGTGCGTGCCCGAGAAGGCGGTGATCTCGGTCGCGATGAAGGCGGGCGATGGCAAGATCGCGCCCACGGATCGCACCCGCTTCGACGGCTGGCGCGCGCTGCTCCCGCAGCCGCTCGACCGCCACGGCACTTGGGAAAAGCGCGGCGACATGGTCCGCTTCGCGATCCCCGTTCCCGCCGGCACCGCGGTCGACGCGCCGCACCTGTTCGTCGAGACGCAGGATGTCGTCGACTATGCCGCGCCGCAACGCTTCAGCCGCAATGGCGACCACATCATCGTCGAAACGCGCGTGAAGGGCGAAAAGACGGGGCCCGTTTCGGCATTGCTGAAACTCGGTGGCGGACGCGGCCTGTCGCTGACGTTCGACCCCGGCGCGGTGCCCGCGGCCGGCGAGGCGATCGCCGGGAACGCCGGCGGTATCGATATGGGCCTGTTCTGGACCGCGCTCGGCGGCGCGATCCTCGGCGGACTGATCCTCAACCTGATGCCCTGCGTCTTCCCGATCCTGAGCCTCAAGGCACTCAGCCTCGCGCGCTCGGGCGGCGACGTGCGAAGCGCTAAAATCGAGGCGCTCGCCTATACGGCCGGTGCCGTCGTTACGGCCCTGCTGCTAGGCGGGGCGCTGCTCGCGCTCCGCGCGGTGGGCGAGCAGGTCGGATGGGCGTTCCAGTTGCAGCATCCGGTGAGCGTGCTCGCGCTCCTGATCCTCGCGCTGGCGATTACGCTCAACCTGCTCGGTGCCTATGAGCTGCCATCCTTCGGCCGCGGACAGGCGCTGGTCGACAAGGGCGGCGCGGCGGGCGGCTTTTGGACCGGCGCGCTGGCGGCGTTCGTCGCGACACCTTGCAGTGGTCCGCTACTCGGTGCGGCGCTCGGCGCAACACTGGTGTTGCCGGTGTGGGCGGCGCTGCCGATCTTTGGCGGGCTCGGTCTGGGGCTCGCCCTGCCCTTCCTCGCGATCGGCTTTGTACCCGCGCTGCGCAACCGGTTGCCAAAACCGGGGCCGTGGATGGACCGCTTCCGCAAATGGATGGCGCTGCCGATGGGACTCACCACGCTCGCGCTGGCGTGGCTGCTGTGGCGCCAGCTTGGCAGCGGCGAGCAGTTGATGTGGCCGATCCTTGCAGTCGCCATGGCGCTTGTCCTGCTCACCCATTATGGCTCGATCCAGCGCGGTGACCGCCGGTCGTGGCTGCTTTACGCCTCCGGCCTGCTTTTGCTCGTCAGCCTCGCGGGCACAGTGACCGAGGTCGCCGAGGCCGAACGCACGACCGGCGGCGCGGGCTCGACCTTCTCCGACGACGCGCTCGCCAAGGCACGCACCTCGAACAAACCCGTCTTCGTCTATTTTACTGCCGACTGGTGCCTGTCGTGCAAAGCGAATGAAGCCAGCGCGATCAACCGCGAGGCGGTGCAAAAGGCGTTCGACAAGGCCGGCATCATTACTCTCGTGGGCGACTGGACCAACGGCGATCCGATCATCACGCGCACGCTTGCCGAGCATGGCCGCAACAGCGTGCCGCTTTATCTCTGGTACGCGCCGGGTGCTGCGAAGCCAGAAATCCTGCCGCAAATCCTGACCCCCGGCCTGCTCACCGAGAAGGCTGGCCAATGACCGGAACACCAATGAATATGGACTGTCCCTATTTAATTATCGCGGCCTCTGCTCGCTCAGGGTTTCCCGAATTAAATAGGGACAGTCCCTATTTATTGGCGGTGGTGTGATGGCGAAGCAGCGCGCCGACCAGTTGCTCGTCGACCGCGGCCTTGCCGAAAGCCGGACGCGCGCGCAGGCGCTGATCCTCGCGGGGCTTGCCTTCGTCGGCGACCGCAAGATCGACAAAGCGGGGCAGCAGGTCGCCGACGACGCCGAAATCAGCGTCAAGGGCCGCGACCATCCATGGGTGTCGCGTGGCGGGATCAAGCTCGACCATGCACTTGCGCATCTCGGCTGGGATGTCGCGGGCGCGATAGCGATCGACGTCGGATCGTCGACCGGCGGCTTTACCGACGTGCTGCTCAGCCGCGGCGCGGCGCGCATCTATGCCGTGGACTCGGGCACCAACCAGCTCGCGTGGAAGCTGCGGCAGGACGAGCGGGTCATCGTCCATGAACAGACGAGCGCGCGTATCCTGACCGCGGCGCATATCCCCGAACCGATCGACCTGATCGTTTGCGACGCCAGCTTCATCGCGCTGTCGAAGGTCCTGCCGGTGCCGATGTCCTTTGCCAGAGCGCGCGCGCGCATGGTCGCGCTGATCAAGCCGCAGTTCGAGGTCGAACGCCATGAGGTTGGCAAAAAAGGCGTCGTCCGCGATACCGCGCTGCACGCGCGCGTCTGCGCCGAAGTCCGCGAATGGCTGGGGAGCGAAGGCTGGGATGTGCTCGACACGCTCGAAAGCCCGATCACCGGCCCCGAGGGCAATGTCGAATTTCTGATCGCCGCGATGAAGCGAGCCGCTTGACGCTGCGCCGCACAAACGCGACACCGATGCAACGGATTCGCGTGTGGGGGGTAAGGCGGACATGACCGAAATCGCAACGCCAGGACAGCTTCGCATGTCCTATCTGCGCTGGGCGCTTGTGACCGTGCCGGCGATCGTCCTGATCGGCAGCCTGATGGGCGTGCTTTCGAACAGCGGTTACGGCAATCGCTGGTTCGCCTCGCTCGACCTGCCCGCGATCACCCCGCCCGGTTGGGTGTTCGGGGTCGTGTGGCCGATCCTCTACATCATGCTCGGGCTGTCGCTGGCGATGATCCTGCACGCGCGCGGCGCGAAGGGACGCGGCTTTGCGCTGCTGCTGTTCTTTGTCCAGCTGATCGCCAATTTCGCCTGGTCGCCGCTGTTTTTCGGGCAGTATCAAGTGACGAGCGCGCTCTATCTGATCATCTTCATCCTGATGGTGACGATCGCCACCGCCTTCGCCTTTGCCCCGATCCGCAAGGCCGCGGCGTGGCTGCTCGTCCCCTATATGGTCTGGCTGAGCTTTGCCACGATCCTCAATTTTCAGATCGATCAGCGCAATCCCGATGCCGAAACCCTTGTCCCCGCCGCCGCCAGCACCCAAATAGGCTGATGGCAAGGGGACAGACCCCGACGAAGGAATATTAGACATGCAGAGCGAAAACCGCTTTTTCGACGATCTGGCCAAGATGGTGAACGGCATTGCCGGAACCGTTGCCGGCGCGGGCCGCGAAGCCGAGTCCGCGATGCGCGACCGCGCGAAGGAATGGGTTGGCCGCATGGATTTCGTCAGCCGCGAGGAATTCGAGGCCGTGAAGAAAATGGCCGCCACGGCGCGCGCCGAAGCCGAAACGCTGAAAGCGCGCCTCGACAAGCTCGAAGGCGTAACGAAGCCCGCAGCCGCGCCGAAGGCTGCGGCGGCACCGAAGGCCGCAGCAAAGCCCGCCGCAGCGAAGCCGGCTGTGAAACCCGCTGCCAGGCCTGCGACGCGCAAGCCCAAGAGCTAAGGCGCGCGACGCGCTTTTTGGCAGTTTATGCACAATATATTCCCCGGATGGCATGGGACGCGGACTCGCGTCGTCCGGCCATCCGGGCTAAGGCGCGCGCATGAGTGACGATATCTACGACGACGACGATGGCCAGGAAGCCGCACCGATGGAGATGCTGGCGTCCTATTTCGCCGCGCACGACTGGCCGCACGAAATGGTCGGTGAGGACGAGATCGTCGCGACCGCGCAGGGCAGCTGGACGACTTACGAACTACGGGCCGTGTGGCGCGCCGACGATGGCGTCATCCAGCTGCTCGCCTTCCCGGACATCCGCGTCGTCGAAGACAAACGTGCCGCCGCGCACGAGGCGCTCGCGCTGATCAACGAGCAATTGTGGCTCGGCCATTTCGAACTCTGGTCGAACAGCGGCACGATCCTGTTCCGTCACGGCATGCTGCTCGGCGCCGACGCATCGCTGCCGCTCGATCTGACCGAAACGCTGATCGAAAGCGCGATCGACGAGTGCGAGCGCTTTTACCCCGTGTTTCAGTTCGTGCTGTGGGGCGGCAAATCCCCCGCCGAAGCCCTCGCCGCATCGCTCATCGAAACGCGCGGCGAGGCGTAAGCCCTAAATCTTCTCGAAGCGGGTCAGCCCCGGCCCCAGTTCGTTCGGCCCGATCGCCAGCGCTTCGCCGCTCCAGTCGGCGACGAAGATCGTCTTGCGGCCGGTGCCTTGCGGAACGCTCGCGCGATTGCCTTCGATGACCAGCCCGCGCGACGGATTGTCGCGCGCCTCGGCCGCGACCGCGATCAGCGCGCCGTGATTTTCCTTGTTGCGTCCCTGGATCATCAGGTTGTTGGCGATCCGCCCGGTCGATCCCGCCGGCAGGTCGATCAGGTAATTGGTCGTCGAGCCCTGCGTATCGTCGAAGCTGTTGTCGCGGATGTCGACGCGCGGCGAGCGGGTCTTGAGATAATGGCCACCGCTGCCCTTTTCAAAGCGCGTGCGCGTAACGACGACGCGGCCATAGACCCCGGTATAGACGCTGTGTGCGCAGCTGAGTCCGCGGTCGCAGCGGCCGAGGCGCGAAAAGGTCGAGCGGTCGATCGTCAGCGTCGCCTGCGGATCGTCGGCGGTCAGTATGCCTTCCTCGCTGTTGCGGAACAGGCTGTTGACGATCTCGAGATCGCTTTTTTCGAGGCGGATGCCCGCGCCATTGCCGTCGGGGACGCGCATATTCTGGAACACGATCCCGTCGATTTTCGCCCCGGCACCGCGCAGCACCAGCGCCGCCTTGCCCTCGCACGTCACGCCGTCGAAAATCGCCCGCCCGGGTTCCGCCGCGACGAACGTAATGCGGCCTGCGGTCTGTACCGCGCAGTCGCGGTGATAGCCCGTTGCAACGCGGATCGTGCCTTCGCCCTCGCCGATCGCATCGACCGCGTCCTGCAGCCGTCCGAAGCTCCGGCCGCTTTCGGCGACAACAAACGGCCCGGAACCCGATTGCGCGGGCACCGGCACCGGCGCGAGAAGGAGCGGAAGGGCGAGCAGCGGCAGCAACGGCCGGCGGAGAATTGCCTTGAACATGCGCCGCCCATAGCGACTTTTTGCGCGCCCGTCGTTTGCGAAGCTGGTTAACCGCGCGGCTGTCCCCTTATCGGACAGCCGCGCCGCCGCCGGTTAATCGAGGTTCGGGCGCAGCCAGCGCGTCGCGGTTTCGATATCGACCCCGCGCCTTGTCGCATAGTCGGCCAGCTGGTCCGGGCCGACGCGGGCAACCCCGAAATAGCTCGCGTCGGGATGCCCGAAATAGAAACCCGACACCGCAGCGGTCGGTAGCATCGCAAAGCTCTCGGTAAGGATCGCGCCCGAATTATTGCCTGCGTCGAGCAGGTCGAACAGGATCGGCTTCAGGCTATGGTCGGGGCACGCCGGATAGCCGGGCGCCGGGCGGATGCCGCGGTATTCTTCCTTGACGATCGCCTCGGGGGTCAGCTGTTCGCCGGGCGCATAGCCCCAGATATCGGTACGAACATGCGCGTGAAGCCGTTCGGCAAAGGCCTCGGCAAAGCGGTCGGCCAACGCCTTAAGCAGAATGTCGTTATAATCGTCATGCCCTGCCTTGAAGCGGGCGAGGTGCGGTTCGATGCCATGGATCGCGACCGAAAAACCGCCGATCCAGTCGCCATCCTCGCTGACGAAATCGGCGAGGCACATGTTCGGACGCCCTTCGCGCTTGGCGATCTGCTGGCGCAGGAAGGGGATGCGGACATGCTCTTCGGTTTCTTCGAGATGGATGATCACATCGTCGCCCTCACGGCGGCACGGCCAGAGCGCGGCTACGCCGCGGGCCGTCAGCCAGCCTTCGCCGATGATCTTGTCGAGCATCGCGCGCGCATCGGCGTAGAGGCTCGACGCGCTCTCGCCGACGACCGGATCGGTCAGGATCGCCGGATAATTGCCGGCCAGTTCCCACGCACGAAAGAAGGGCGTCCAGTCGATCCACTCGACGAGTTCGGCAAGATCCCAGCTGTCGAAGACATGCACGCCGGGTTTCTCGGGCGGAAACGGCCGGATATGTTCGTCGATCGCGAAGCCGTTAGCGCGCGCATCCTCGATCGGGATCAGCGCGCTCTGCCCCTTGTTCGCACGCACGTCGCGGACATGCTCGTAATCGTCTTTGTAGCCCTTCACATAGGCGTCACGCCCCGTGTCGCTAACAAGCGCCGTCGCGACCCCAACGGCACGGCTCGCGTCGAGCACATGAAGCACAGGCCCTTTGTACGCCACATCGATGCGCAGCGCGGTGTGGACCTTCGACGTCGTCGCGCCGCCGATCAGCAGCGGCATCGTCATCCCGGCGCGCTGCATTTCCTCGGCGACCGTCACCATCTCGTCGAGCGACGGGGTGATCAGGCCCGACAGGCCGATCATGTCGGCGTCATTCTCGTTCGCGGCCTCGAGGATTTTCGACCAGGGCACCATCACGCCCAGATCGACGATCTCGAAGCCATTGCATTGCAGCACAACGCCGACGATATTCTTGCCGATATCGTGGACGTCGCCCTTTACGGTCGCCATCACGACCTTGCCCTTGCCCTTCGCGCCCGGCTCCTTCGATGCTTCGATAAAGGGCAGCAAATGCGCGACGGCCTTTTTCATCACGCGCGCCGATTTGACGACCTGCGGCAGGAACATCTTGCCCGACCCGAACAGGTCGCCGACGACATTCATGCCGTCCATCAATGGCCCTTCGATCACCTCGATCGGGCGCGGCATCAGCAACCGCATCTCTTCGGTGTCGTCGACGACATGCGCGTCGATGCCCTTGACCAGCGCATGTTCGAGCCGCTTCGCAACGGGCCAGCCGCGCCATTCCTCGGCGGCCTTTTCCTGCGCGGGATTGCTGCCCTTGTATCGTTCGGCAAGCGCGATCAGGCGCTCGGTCGGGCTTTCGGCTTCGCCTTCGACCTTGCGGTTGAGCACGACATCCTCGACCGCCTGCCGCAGTTCGGGATCGATCGTGTCGTAAACATCGAGCTGCCCCGCGTTGACGATCGCCATGTCGAGCCCGGCAGGGATCGCGTAGTAGAGGAACACGCTGTGCATCGCGCGGCGCACGGTCTCATTGCCGCGAAAACCGAAGGACAGGTTCGACAGCCCGCCCGAGAAATGGACGTGCGGACAGCGGGCGCGGATGATTTTCACCGCCTCGATGAAGTCGACCGCGTAATTATCATGTTCCTCCAGCCCCGTCGCGACCGCGAACACATTGGGGTCGAAGATGATGTCTTCGGGTGGGAAGCCGATCGTCATCAGCAGCTTGTAGGCGCGCTCGCAAATTTCGATCTTGCGTTCCATCGTGTCGGCCTGCCCGACCTCGTCGAACGCCATCACCACCACCGCGGCGCCATAAGCCATGCATTTGCGGGCATGGTCGAGGAAGGCCTCCTCGCCCTCCTTCATGCTGATCGAATTGACGATCGGCTTGCCGGGCACACATTTCAGCCCCGCCTCGATGACGCTCCATTTCGAGCTGTCGATCATCACCGGCACCCGCGCGATATCGGGCTCGGCGGCGATCAGCTTCAAAAAGGTCGTCATCGCATATTCGGCGTCGAGCAGGCCCTCGTCCATGTTGACGTCGATGACCTGCGCGCCATTTTCGACCTGCTGACGCGCGACTTCCACCGCCACCGCATAATCGTCGGCGAGGATCAGCTTCTTGAACGCCGCCGATCCGGTGACGTTCGTGCGTTCGCCGATATTGACGAAACTGGAGGAAGCGGCGGTGGTCATCGGTTAATCCTGGCGGGCATCAAGCGGCAAGCGGGCGAGCGAGGACGAGATCGTCATAGAGCTTGCCGCCGACATTGAACTGGCGGGTGCCGATATCGACGAAACCCTGTTTGCGGTAAAAGGCGAGCGCGCGGCTGTTATGCGCATAGACACCAAGCAGCAGGCGGCGATGATCCTTCGCCGCGGCCAAAGCCTGTTTCATCAATCCCGCGCCCACGCCCGTCCCGTGAAAGCGCGACAGCGAGTAGATGCGCTTCAATTCGATATCGCCGTCGAGCGCGGCAGCGAGATCGGGCCTGCCGACCAGCGCGAAGCCAATCGGCGCGCCGCCGGGCTGCGCCTCGGCGATCCACGCCTGTCCGCCGTCGGCGAGATAGGCCAGATAGGCGGCGGCGGTGTGCTGCGCGGCGCAGTGACCGACGATCGCATCGCCGTCGAGAATGCCCGCGAAGGTTTCGAGGAAGGTCGCGGCGCCGATCAGCGCGAGCGCCGGCGCGTCCTCCGCTCCGGCCCTCCGGATCGTCCACGTCGGAATGTCGGTCATCGTTCAGGCCGCCATCGTGAAGGGTTCGAGCCCCGCCAGTCGCGTTCGCACCGGCACCGCCGGAATCTGCCGCGCGGGCAGACCCGCGATAGCCTTTGCCATCGCCGCGATATGCGCAGGGGTCGAACCGCAACAGCCGCCGAGGATATTGACCTGACCATGCTCGGCCCATTCGCGGACGAGCGCCGCGGTCGTGTCGGGCATCTCGTCATATTCGCCAAGCTCGTTCGGCAGCCCGGCGTTCGGGTAAACCATCACCAGCGCGTCGGCGATATCGGAGAGCACGCGCACATGCGGGCGAAGCTGCGCCGCACCGAAGCTGCAATTGAGCCCGATCGTCAGCGGCCGCGCATGGCGCACCGCGTACCAGAAGGCCTCGACCGTATGCCCCGACAGGTTCCGGCCGCTGAGGTCGGTCAGCGTCATCGAAATCATCAGCGGCAGTTCGCGCCCGACCTTCGCTTCGGCCTCCAGCACCGCCGCGATCCCGGCCTTGGCGTTCAGCGTGTCGAAGATCGTCTCGATCAGGATGAAGTCGGCGCCGCCCTCGGCGAGCGCGACGACCTGATCGAGATAGACATTCTTCAGTTCGTCGAAATCGATCTCGCGATAGCCGGGATTGTTGACGTCGGGCGACAGCGACAGCGTCTTGTTCGTCGGCCCCACCGCCCCCGCAATGAACCGACGACGGCCGTCGATCGTTTCATATTTATCGGCGGCTTCGCGCCCCAGCCGCGCGCTTTCATGATTGATGTCGGCGACCAGATGTTCGGCGCCATAATCGGCCTGGCTGATCGTGTTGGCGCTGAACGTATTGGTCGACACGATGTCCGACCCCGCCGCCAGATAGGCCTCGCCGATCGCGGTGACGATGTCGGGGCGCGTCAGCGCGAGGATATCATTATTGCCCTTTTGATCGTGCGACAGGCCAAGGTTGCCGGCATAGTCGGCCTCGACGAGCTTGCGATCCTGGATCTGGGTGCCCCAGCCGCCGTCGGTCAGCAGAATGCGTTCCTTCGCCGCCGCCTGCAGCGCTTCGCGTGCGCTCGTGGTCGAATGGGTCATGCGGCTTTCTCCGTCGCCGGCGCCGCCGACGGGCGCAGGCCGAGCAAGTGGCAGATGGCGTAGCTCAGCTCGGCCCGGTTGAGCGTGTAGAAATGGAAATCGCGCACGCCGCCCGCATACAGCCGGCGGCACATTTCGGCGGCGATCGTTGCCGAAACCAGCTGACGCGCGGCGGGCAGATCGTCGAGTCCGTCGAACAGCGACACCATCCAGCCCGGGATCGCGGTGCCGCACATGTCGGCCATGCGCCGCGTCTGCGAGACGTTCGACACCGGCAGGATACCCGGGATAATCGGCGCGTCGATCCCCGCTGCCGCCGCTGCATCGCGAAAGCGCAGGAAGCTGTCGGGTGAAAAGAAGAATTGGGTGATCGCGCGCGTTGCGCCAGCGTCGAGCTTGCGCTTCAGATTGTCGAGGTCGGATTGCGCGCAATCGGCATCGGGATGGGTTTCGGGATAAGCCGCGACCGAAATGTCGAAGGGCGCGATCGCCTTCAGCCCCGCGACCAGTTCGATCGCATTGGCATAACCATCGGGGTGCGCGCGATAGGGCTCGCCGCCCGGGACATCGCCGCGCAGCGCGACGATATGCCGCACCCCGGCATCCCAATAGGCCCGCGCGACCTCGTCGATCTCGGCGCGCGACGCCTCGACGCAGGTCAGGTGCGCGGCGGGCGGCACGCGGCTTTCGGCGGCGATGCGTGCGACGGTCGCGTGGGTGCGCTCGCGCGTCGATCCGCCCGCGCCATAGGTGACCGACACAAAGCTCGGGCCCAATGGTTCGAGCGTGCGGAACGTATCCCACAGCTGCGCTTCCATCTTCTCGGTCTTGGGCGGGAAAAATTCGAAGCTGACGCCGATGTCGCCTTCAAGATTGGCGAAGAGCGGCGAGGCGGCGGCGCGCCGCGCTTCCGCGAGCGAATTGAGGTTCGACGTCATGCCGCAAGCCTTTTGTTTTGCCCGTCACCGGAGACAGGGGGTTGATCTTCATCGCTGCGGCGGCGGCCGAGCCAGAGCTTGACCGCCAGTTCGCCGCCTTCGAGCGTCTGCGCGGTTTCGAGCAACAGCCCGGCCGAGGCGAACCAGCCGCGGATCTGCGCGTCCGAAAAACCGAGGCGCGCGTGCGCGGCCAGATTGCGCAGATCTTCATCCTCGTGCGGGGCGAAGTCGACGACGAGCAAATGCCCCCCGCCGCGCAGCACCCGGCTCGCTTCGGCAATCACACGATCGGGCTCGTGCGCGAAATGCAATGCCTGATGGATGACGATGCTGTCGATGCTGGCGTCGGCAACCGGCAGGTTCAGGAAATCGCCCTGGAGCAGGTCGACCGGGACCGATTGCCCCTCCAGCTTGGTGCGCGCGATGCGCAGCATTTCAGGGCTGCGGTCGAGCGCGGTGATGCGGCGCGCGGTCGGCGCGAAAATTTCCGCCATCCGCCCGGTGCCGGTGCCGATGTCGAGCAGATGACCGAGCCGGCGGTTGTGCATCATCGCGAGCATCGCCGCCTCGACCTCGCTTTCGGCGACATGGCGCGACCGGATCGCATCCCATTCGGCGGCATGTTCGGCGAAATAGCGTTCGGCGGACGCGGCGCGTTCGTCGCGCACCGCCGCCAACCGCCGCGCATCATGGGTGATGACGCGGGTTTCGCGCGCCGAAAAAGGCCATTTTTCCGCCTGCCCGATAATATCGGCGACCGGTCCTTCCGCCGCGATGCGCAGGAAAACCCAGCTTCCCTCGCGCCGGCGCGCGACGATGCCCGCCTCGACGAGGATACGGACATGACGCGACACGCGCGGCTGGCTCTGGTCGAGCACGACCGCGAGTTCGCCGATCGCAAGTTCCATCTCGCGCAAAAGCGCGACGACTCGCAGCCGCGTCGGGTCCGCGAGGGCGCGGAAAATGTCGATCAGCTCGCTCATGGACCCACATATAAAGCTTTCTTTATATCCGGTCAACCAGCCACCGTGCCACAATTTCCGCCACGCATCATCAAGGCAGGACCGAATTAAGACGAAACGCCGGGGCTCGGACAAAAAGGACGTTGCGCGCCCTTTGGCGAGGGGGTAATTCTCCGCGCGATTGGCAAATTTCGGGATCGATCAGTTCCTGTGCCGGTCGATCAGTTCAAACCGAGAGGGGTATTCCCAAATGAAGAAATCGATCACTCTGTCGCTCGTCCTCGCCGCCTCGATGGGCCTCGCTGCTTGCGCCGATAAGGCTGCCGACGACACGGCCGCTGCAACCGAAGACGCAGCTGCGACCGTCGAAGGCGCTGCTGATGGCGCGATGGAAGCAGCCGAAGGCGCTGCCGACGCGACCGCCGCTGCTGCTGGCGAAGCCGGTGCCGCTGCCGACGCTGCCGGCGATGCCGCTGCTGCTGGCGACGCTGCCAAGGCTGCCGACAAGGCAACCGAAGCTGCTGGCGCTGCCAAGGAAGCTGCCGACGCTGCCAAGGGCGCGATGGAAGAAGCCAAGAAGTAAGACTCTTTCCGGTCTTTGGGCCGAAAGAACAGGAAAGGGGTCGCCGGTTCGCCGGCGGCCCCTTTTTCCTTTTGGGACAGCTGCTTCGCAGCATAGTTGCCAAGCCCCCCATCCATCGTTAACTCTGGGCCTCTTGGCCGCCGCCCGGCCATTGCATTCGAAAGGATTAACCCATGCGCAAGATCATCATCGCCTCGATGGCCGCCGCGGCCTTCAGCCTCGCCGCCTGCTCGGAAAAGGCACAGCAAGAAACGTCGGAAGCCGGCGCCGCCGTCGCTGACGACGCCGCCGCTGCTGGCGACGCCGTTGCCGAAGGCGCTGCCGAAGCCGGCGACACCGTCGCTGCTGGTGCAGCCGACGCCGCCGACGCGACCGCCGCTGCTGCCAAGGACGCCGGCAACGCCGTCGAAGGCACCGTGAACGCGGCTGGCGAAGCTGCCGACAAGGCCGGCGCCAAGATCGCCGAAGAAACCAAGAAGGCCGAAGCCAACGACAAGAAGTAAGTCGTCGGCACGCCTTCGGGCTGATATTGAGGGCTCCATCCACCTCGGATGGGGCCCTTTTTCGTGGGAGCGCATGGAATGACCGACCTTCGAACGACGGGCGCCGCGCTCGCGATATTGATTTTGACGACGGCCTGCAGCCGCACCGACAACGAGCCCGGGCCGGGCGGCGTGACCGTCAGCGAGGCGAGGGCGCTCGACGATGCCGCCGAAATGCTGGAAAGCCGCGACAGCGCGCCTGCTGCCGACGCGAGCATGAGCAAATCAACCGACAAGGCGGCCGAGGCCGGCAAATAGCGCCTTCCCCTCACCACGCGGCGGGGGTAGATTGAACGGGCCCCGCAACTGGCGCTAAAGATGGGATCCCATCGGGAAGCGGGGCTGGCCGGCAGGCCGATTTGAGCCGCGCGCCTGGGTGATCCACTGCCAGTGCAAGGACATCCGCATGACCGATACGCCCGCCACCACAATCGTTTTCCTGCTCTTTCCCGGCATCACCCAGCTCGACTTTACCGCGCCCGCGCAGGCGCTTTCGCGCATGCCCGGCGCCGTTATCGCAGGCGCGGCGGCCAGCCGCGATCCGATCATGACCGACAGTGGCTTCGCGATCGTGCCGACGCATGATTTCGGGGATGCGCCACAGGCCGATATCCTCTGCATCCCCGGCGGCCACGGCGTTGCCGACGCGCTGGGCGATGCTGCGACGACCGATTTCATCACGCGGCAGGCGGCGGGCGCGCAATGGGTAACGAGCGTCTGCACCGGCGCCTTCCTGCTCGGCCGTGCCGGGCTGCTGGACGGCAAGCGCGCGACGACGCACTGGGCCTATACCCATCTGCTGCCGCTCGTCGGCGCCGAGCCGGTCAAGGCGCGCGTCGTCGAGGACGGGAATATCGTCACCAGCGGCGGGGTCACCTCGGGGCTTGATTTCGCACTGACGCTGATCGCCAGATTGCGCGGCGCGGATGTGGCGCAGGCGATCCAGCTGGCGATCGAATATGACCCCGCGCCGCCCTTCCCCGGCGGCCATCCCGATCGCGCCCCCAAGGCGATCACCGCCGGATTGAAAGAGCATGTCTATAACGCCGCCGCAGCGCGTATGGAGGCGGCGCTGTCCCGCGCCTAACCGCAGTCGGCGAGCGTGATTTCGTAAAGCTTCGGCCAATATTTTCCGGTCACGAATAGCCGCTTCTTTTTCGCGTCCCACGCGATGCCGTTGAGCACGCTGTCGTTTCCGCTCGCGCCTGCGTCGGCCTTGAGCCCCGAAAGGTCGACGAGCGAGACCACATTGCCGGTGGCGGGATCGATGCGAACGATGAAGTCGGTCATCCAGATATTCGCCCAGATCTGGCCGTCGATCGTCTCAAGCTCGTTGATCATCGTGATCGGCCGGCCGCCGAAGCGCACCGTGACGCGCTTCTGCTCGTTCATCGTCGCGGGGTCGAGGAACCGCAGCTCGGGCGTCCCGTCGCTCAGTACCAGAGCGTCGCCGACCATGGTGAGCCCCCACCCCTCACCTTGATATCTGAAGGTGCCGACGCTTTTGAGATCCTTGATCGACCAGCGATTGCCGACGCCGCCCTGCCAAGTCACGCCGATGATCTGATCGCCCCAGCGCGTAATGCCCTCGCCGAACTGGTCGGGCGGCAGCTTTGTCTGGGCGAGCGCCTTGCCGGTCTTGAGATCGAGCCGCGCAATCCGCGATCGGCCATATTGGCCGGTGGCTTCGTACAGATGCCCCTTGTCCCAGAACAGACCCTGCGTGAAGCTGGTCGCGTCATGCGGATAGGTCTGAACGATGCGATAACCGCAGCGCTCGATCGCGGGCGGCGGCGCCGGAGGCGTGGCGACTGCCGGCTCGGCGAGCAGCGCAAGGGCGAGGATCAACATCATCGCGGTCCTAGCTATGCCGCATCGTCTGAACTGGCAATGTCCCGCCTCCGCTTTTCGGCGCAAAAGAAAAGGGCCGGAGCATTGCTGCCCCGGCCCTCTTTTTACTGGCTGAGTGCCGAACGGCTTGGACTTAGAAGTCCATGCCGCCCATGCCGCCCATGCCGCCGCCGCCCATGGGCATGGCGGGTTTGTCGTCGGGCGATTCGGCAATGCCGGCTTCGGTCGTGATCAAGAGACCGGCAACCGAGGCCGCATCCTGAAGCGCGATGCGAACGACCTTGGTCGGGTCGATGACACCGGCCTTGACCAGGTCTTCATAGACGTCGGTCGAGGCGTTGAAGCCGAAGCTCGTGTCCTTCTGGTCGAACAGCTTGCCCGCGACAACACCGCCGTCGAAGCCCGCGTTTTCGGCGATCTGGCGAACCGGAGCCTGCAGCGCGCGACGGATGATGTCGATGCCGCGGGTCTGGTCTTCATTGATGCCCGACATGCCTTCGAGGGCCTTGGTGGCATACAGAAGCGCGGTACCGCCGCCGGGGACGATGCCTTCTTCGACCGCAGCGCGGGTCGCGTGGAGGGCGTCATCGACGCGATCCTTGCGTTCCTTCACTTCGACTTCCGAAGCGCCACCGACCTTGATGACCGCAACGCCGCCGGCGAGCTTCGCCAGACGTTCCTGCAGCTTTTCCTTGTCATAGTCGCTGGTCGTCGTTTCGATCTGCGCGCGGATCTGTTCGACGCGGCCCTTGATCGTGCTGGCTTCACCGGCACCGTCGACGATGGTGGTGTTGTCCTTGTCGATGGTGACGCGCTTGGCCTGGCCGAGCATGTTCAGCGTGACGGTTTCGAGCTTGATGCCCAGGTCTTCGCTGATCATTTCACCGGCGGTGAGGATCGCGATGTCCTGCAGCATCGCCTTGCGGCGATCGCCGAAGCCCGGTGCCTTGACGGCGGCGACCTTCAGGCCGCCGCGCAGGCGGTTGACCACCAGCGTTGCGAGCGCTTCGCCTTCGATGTCTTCGGCGATGATCAGCAGCGGGCGACCCGACTGAACCACGGCTTCGAGGATCGGCAGCATCGCCTGCAGATTCGAGAGCTTCTTTTCGAAGATCAGGATGTACGGATCGGCCAGCTCGACGAGCATCTTTTCCGGGTTGGTGATGAAATAGGGCGACAGGTAACCGCGGTCGAACTGCATGCCTTCGACGACATCGAGTTCGAAATCGAGGCCCTTGGCTTCTTCGACGGTGATTACGCCTTCCTTGCCGACCTTTTCCATCGCTTCGGCGATCTTTTCGCCGACTTCGGTGTCGCCATTGGCCGAAATGATGCCGACCTGGGCGATTTCAGCGGTGCCCGAAACGGGCTTCGACTGCGCCTTGATCGTTTCGACGACCTTGGTGACCGCGAGATCGATGCCGCGCTTCAGGTCCATCGGGTTCATGCCGGCGGCAACCGACTTCATGCCTTCGCGCACGATAGCCTGCGCCAGAACGGTCGCGGTGGTGGTGCCGTCGCCGGCCTTGTCGTTCGCCTTCGATGCGACTTCGCGCAGCATCTGGGCGCCCATGTTTTCGAACTTGTCCTTGAGTTCGATTTCCTTGGCGACGGTGACGCCGTCCTTGGTGATGCGGGGCGCGCCGAAGCTCTTGTCGATCACGACGTTACGGCCCTTGGGGCCGAGGGTAACCTTCACCGCGTCGGCGAGGATGTCGACACCGCGAAGAATGCGTTCGCGCGCGTCGCGCGAAAATTTGACGTCTTTAGCAGCCATGTGGCTATTCCTTTCAAAGGCGCAGAAAACTGCGCAACTTTACACTGAAATCGCATCCACAGGGGACGCGGGGGAAATCGCATCCGCGAGGGATGCGGAGACGGTTCAGGCGATGACGCCCAGAATGTCCGATTCCTTCATGATCAGCAGCTCTTCGCCGTCGACCTTGACTTCGGTGCCCGACCATTTGCCGAACAGGATGCGGTCGCCGGCCTTGACGTCGAGCGGGGTCACCTTGCCATCGTCGGCGCGGGTACCGGTACCGACGGAGACGACTTCGCCTTCCTGCGGCTTTTCCTTGGCGGTGTCGGGAATGATGATGCCGCCAGCGGTTTTTTCTTCGGCTTCGATACGGCGGACGAGCACTCGGTCGTGCAGCGGACGGAATTGCATGGATATCTCTCCGGTAATGCAATGGATGTCGTTTTAGCACTCACGGGTTGCGAGTGCTAACAGCCGGCATATGGGTAGGAGTCAGAGGGGCGTCAAGCACCGCGATACAAGATTCTTGCGAAGTTTTTGCGTCAGGCCGGAAGCAGGCCGAGACGGCCACGCATCCGCCAGCGAAGCAGCAGCACCGCCGAGACGACGACTAAACCCACAGCAAGGCCGATCCACACCCCGACTCCGGCGAGCGGGGTCCAGAAGCCAAGGTAAATCGCGGTGCCATATCCCGCGATCCAGTAACCGCAGATCGCGATGATCATCGGCGTCCGCGTATCCTGCAGCCCGCGTAGCACCCCGGCCGCAACCGCCTGCGCCCCGTCGAAAAGCTGGAAGGCGGCCGCGACGACGAGGAACTGCATAGCAAAGCCCACGAGCGCGGCGTTGCGCGCCGCATCGACATCGACATAGATCGATAGCACGAGCCCGGGGAACAGCCACATCAGCAACGCGGTAAAAGCCATGAACCCGATGCCGAGCACCAGCGACGCCTGCCCCGCATGCGTGATGCCGCGATGGTCACGCGCGCCATAGGCCAGGCCGACACGGATCGTCGCCGCCTGCGCGACCCCGAACGGGATCTGGAAGGCGAGCGCCGCGACCTGCAACGCGATCGTATGCCCGGCCAGTTCAGCCTCGCCAATCCGGCCCATCAGGAAGGCGGCGCCAGTGAACAGCCCCGCCTCGGCAAGAATGGTCAGACTGATCGGGGTGCCGATGCGCAGCATATCGAAAAAGCGCGACCATTCGGTGCGCCACCAATTGCCGAACAGATGATAACGCCGCAGACGCCGGTCGCGCTGGATCACGACGACATAAGCGACGAGCATCAGGACGCTGGTCATCACGCTCGAGATCGCCGAGCCATGCAGGCCGAGCGCGGGCATGCCGAGATGTCCGAACACGAGGACCCAGTTGCCGAGCACGTTGACGAACAGCGCGCCGAAGGTGATGACAGTTGCGATCACGGGTCGTCCCAATGCCGAGACGAAGATTCGCAGTACCGCCGCGGCGATCATCGGGAACAGACCCCAAAGAAGGATCAACAGGAAGCCCGCGGCGCGCGCCGACGTGTCCGCCGGCTGCCCCGTCGCGAGCATGATCGGGCCACCCGCAGCGCAAACACCCATGAAGACCAGCGATACCAGCACCGCAAGCCACATCGCCATGCGTACCGTGCGCCGCACTTCCCGCACCGCATGTTTGCGGCGCCCGAGTTCGGCGGCGATCAACGGCGCCGATGCGCCGATCAGTCCCGTCCCCGTCCAGAGCAACAGACCAAAGATCGCAACCCCCAGCGACGAGGCGGCAAGCGCGGCGTCACCGAGCCGCGCGACGAAGATCACGTCGACCGCATGAACCATCATCTGCAACAGGTTTGCCGCCGCCAGCGGCACGGCGAGCGCCAGCGTCGCCCGGAACTCCTTGCGAAGACCCTGCGGTGTTTCCGCGGTCAAGGGGGCAGCCTGCTGCAACATAGCCGGCCCGGATAGGCGCGCGAGTCCGGGGGTTCAATACCGGGCGGTGCCGGGCAGGCCATTTGTGGGCGAGGGTGGCAGAAAGGCAACAGGCGAGGCCTTCTCCCTGGATGGGAGAAGGGTCGCGAAGCGGCCAGGCGGAGTTGGATGAGGGTGATGGCGCGTCATCGCGCCGCCGCTTTGGGCCGAAGCCGCACTCCGACCGCTGCGACTAGCCAGCAAGCTGGCAAGTCTCACTGCTTCCCCCACCAAGGGGGAGGGTCTTCAGGTCCACAGCATCGCCATCTCGACCCCGAACGCAATGAAGGTCAGCGTCAATCCGACGACGAACAGACGGTAGGCATAGGCAAGGTAGCGATATTTGCGCCGCGCCAGCACAACGCCGTTCTGGTAGGTATCGCGCAACATCGTCTCGTAGAGATCTTCTTCGGTGCGCAGCCGCGCCTTTACCGCAGAAATGAATTCATCCTCATCCATCTGTTCGAAGCGGCCGAAGAACAGGATGTTGCTGTGGTCCTTGCCGTCCTTGTAGAGGACCGGCGGCGCCTTGCCGACGCGCGGCAGCACCGCCGACACCGCGAGCAGCGCCGAGAGGAAGGAAAAGGTCGCGAGGATGGCGAGCGGCATCGCCAGCGCCCCGCCGCCCGAGCGCGCCTGCCCGATCGCGAGGGTGAAAACGACAAAGGTCGCGCCCATCAGGATCGACGCCTTTTGATCGGCCATCTGCGACAATTGCATCGTGATCTGCTGATTGGTGCGAACGAGGTGCACCGCGTTCGGCGGGAAAGAGATTGCCGGCCGTTCGGCCGATGCCTTCGATTCTTCGCTGCCCATGTGCCTGCCCCTTGTCAGTAACCCGCCAGCGACCCGTCACAGGGATGACATGAAGTGACAGGGGCGGCAAGATGCTGCCCTGTTCCCGCCGCATTCGCTTGCCAATCGGAAGCCTTCGCGGCATGCCGCACGCAACTTCATATCTTTATGGGACGCACAACATGAGCACCGCCCTGCGCGACCAGATTTTCGGCCTGATCGGCCCGTTCAACAAGAAGGGCATCGAGCTGACCGACGCCACGACCTTTGCCGGCGACCTCGAATGGGACAGCCTGACGGTGATGGATTTCGTCGCCGAGGTCGAAGACACATTCGACATCATCATCAGCATGAACATGCAGGCCGAAATCGAAACCGTCGGCCAGCTGGTCGCGGCGGTCGAGAAGCTGCAGGGCTGACAGGGCGATGACCGACCTTTTTTCGAAATTCGACCCGCTGATCCAGCAGCGCGAAGACCTGCTAGCGACCGGCGTCACCGATCCGTATAATCTGGTGATGGAAAAGGTGATCTCGCCGACCGTCGCGATCTGCAACGGGCGCGAGACGATCCTGCTCGGCACCTATAATTATATGGGCATGACCTTCGACGAGGATGTCATCGCCGCGGGAAAGGATGCGCTCGACAAGTTCGGCGCCGGCACCACGGGCAGCCGCGTCCTCAACGGCACCTATCAGGGGCACAAGGAGTGCGAAGAAGCGCTCAAGGAATTTTACGCCATGGACCATGCCATGGTGTTTTCAACCGGCTATCAGGCGAACCTCGGCATCATTTCGACGATCGCGGGCAAGGGCGACTATGTCATCCTCGACATCGACAGCCATGCGTCGATCTATGACGGCTGCGCGATGGGCAATGCCGAAATCGTCGCCTTCCGCCACAATGACGTCGAGGCGCTCGAAAAGCGGCTGAAGCGCCTGCCCCCCGAAGCCGGCAAGCTCGTCGTGCTCGAGGGCGTCTATTCGATGCTCGGCGACGTTGCGCCGCTGAAGGAAATGATCCGCGTCTCGAAGGAAGCCGGCGCGATGGTGCTGGTCGACGAGGCGCATTCGATGGGCTTCATCGGCGAGAATGGCCGCGGCGTCGCCGAGGCGCAGGGCGTATTGGACGACGTCGATTTCGTGATCGGCACGTTCAGCAAGAGCGTCGGCACCGTCGGCGGTTTCTGCGTGTCGAACCACCCGAAGTTCGAAATCCTTCGGCTCGTCTGCCGCCCCTATGTCTTCACCGCGTCGCTGCCGCCGAGCGTCGTCGCGACCGCCGCCACCAGCATCCGCAAGCTGATGCACGGGTCCAACAAGCGCGCGCATCTCTGGGAAAATTCCAAGGTTTTGCACAAGGGCCTGCGCGACCTGGGTTTCCAGCTCGGCACCGAAGAGCCGCAGTCGGCGATCATCGCGGTGATCATGCCCGACCTCGAAAAGGGTGCGATGATGTGGGAAGCGCTGCTCGAGGAAGGGCTTTACGTCAACCTCGCGCGTCCGCCCGCAACCCCCGCGGGCATGACGTTGCTGCGCTGCTCATTGTGCGCCGAACATACGATCGAACAGGTCGGCGAAATCCTCGGCCGGTTTGAGCGTGCGGGCCAGCGCGTCGGCATTATCGGCTGAGCCGAACGCACCCGCCGACCAGCGGATTCCTTTTCGCGGCGAATGGAAGCGGCGGTGAAGCCCGGGGGGCTTCGGCGCTTTGCGGCGACGCGCTTGTCCGGTAAGAGATGCGCGTGTTCGAGAGGGATGGCGATACCGAAACCGAAGGCCGGCGAGAGCGGACGCGCTTCTGGCTGACGATCGGGGTGGCGACGATGCTGGCGGGCGTCGTGGCGGCGCTTGTCCTGCTGCTCGCGCGCGCCAACGACAATTATGACCGCTCGCTCGGCTGGCAAACGCAGAGCCTTGAAGTCATCTCGCAGACCCGCTCGCTCGACGCCGCGCTCGCGCGCGCCGAGGCCGCGCTGGGTCGTTTCGCCGTCGGCCTCCAGAAAGAGGATGGGCGCGTCTTCGAACAGCAATGGGGGCTGGCGCGGCAATATCTGTCGTTGCTGAAACGCAATGTCCGCGACAACCCCGCACAGGCCGGGCTGGTCGACGAGTTGACAACCGAAATGAACCGCCGCGGCAGCCAGCTCGGCGATGCCGCGCTCAGTGCCAATTACAACCAGACCATCGCCGCGATTTCCAAATATCATGCCGCGGGCCACGACGCCGGCCTTAGCCGCATCGACAAATTGCTCAATCGCGTCATCGCCACCGAGCGCACGCTGCTTCGCGAGCGCAACCGCATCGCGGCGGCCGACCGCGCCAGTCTGAACCAGGCCATTTTGCTTTTCTCGCTGCTGGGTGCCGGCGCTGCGGTGATCGCGATCGGCGCCACCTTCTCGCTGGTGCGCGCCGAAGCCGAACGCCGGGTGGCGCGGCGCGAACAGGCCGAGGAAAGCGACCGCGCGATGCAACTGGAGGAGGCGGTCAATGCCCGCACCGCCGAACTGGAACAGGCGAATATCGCGCTTCGCAACGAGATGAGCGAGCGTGCAGCCGCCGAAGCCCAATTGCGGCAGGCACAAAAGATGGAAGCGGTCGGCCAGCTGACCGGCGGCATCGCGCATGATTTCAACAATATGCTGGCGGTTGTCGTCGGCGGCCTCGAACTGGCGCAACGCGCGCCCGAAAAGGCATCGCGTCACCTCGCCAACGCGCTCGACGGCGCCAACCGCGCCGCCGACCTGACGCGGCGGCTGCTGACCTTTGCCCGGTCCGAGCCCGCGCGACCCGAGATGGTGACGATCGACGAGTGTATTACGAGCTTCGCCGAACTGATCGAACGCACGATCGGCGACCGGATCGCGCTGACCCTCGACCTTCGCGCCGACGGCCTCGCCTGCTGGGTCGATCGGCAACAATTCGAAAACGCGCTGCTCAACCTCGCGGTCAATGCGCGCGACGCGATGAACGGCCATGGTTCGCTGACGATCCAGACGCTCGACGATGGCGAGGGCAAGGCGTTCGCAGTACAGGTGATCGACACCGGCTGCGGCATGTCGCCCGAGGTCCTCGAGCGCGTATTCGATCCCTTTTACACGACCAAGCCCGCGGGTCAGGGAACCGGGCTGGGCATGAGCCAGGTTTTCGCTTTCTGCCGCCAGTCGGGCGGCGAGGTGCAGATTTCCTCGACCGAGGGCGAAGGCACCAACGTCGCGATGCTGTTGCCGATCGCGAAGCCGCAAGACGATAGCGTGACGGAAAGCGCAGTCGGCGATGCGGACGCCCCTGCATTGCCCGCCGACGCGCTGAGCATATTGGTGGTCGAGGACGACGAACGCGTCCTTGCCGCGACCGTCGATGCGGTCAGCGAACTGGGCCACACTGCGGTCGCATGCGGCAATCCGCTCGAGGCCGAAGCGCTGGTCGAGGGGCGGCTGGCGGAGGGCCAGGGCGGTTTCGACCTGATCCTGTCCGACGTGTTGATGCCCGAGCTGACCGGTCCCGAAATGGTCGCGCAGCTGAAACAGCGCTGGCCCGAACTGTCGGTGCTGTTCGTGACCGGCTACGCCGGTGACGCGGGCGAGATCGCCAGCTTCGGCGATCATGACGTGCTGCGCAAACCCTTCACCCTCACCGCGCTCGACCAGGCGATCCGGCGGTGCGGCGATGCACGGCCGGGCGAAGGGCAACGGCTCGCGAGTTGAACGCCCGCCGTAATCCGGCAGACGGGCCGCGGATTACCGGATCGCGCCGCTTTTCATCAGGCGCGGCACCAGCGTCAGCGCGGCGACCAGCGGCCAGCGGCGCTGCCACGGCTTGATCTCGATCTTCGTCCCCGCGTGGCGATTGATCTTCCATGCCAGATAATCGATCCCGCCGGCATAGGTCAGGCTGGCCTTGGCGAGCCGCACGATGCTGAGCGCCTTGCCCTCCAGCCGCCGCCGCGCCCAGGCGCCGCCGCGCGTGTCGGCTGGAATCGCATCGATCGCCGGGGCGCTGAATCGCTCATAACGTCCGGCATCGGCATCGACGACCGACTGCGCGCGGCTCGTACGTTCGGCGCGCAATTCGACCGAGTAAGTGAGCGAAAAGGCGCGCCGCCACCAGTCGAGCGGCGTTTCGCCATCGACCCGGCCAGCGGCGGCGAGTAGCGTCGGCGCCGCGCGCGCAACCGCCGCAATCGCACGGTCGCGCGCGGTGTCGTCGACCGCCCAGACCAGCCGCGACGGCTGGGCAAAGCGCGCCCACACCGACACATTGCGCGTTTCGGGCCCGTTCAGACGGTCAAAATCGGCCTCGCTGAGCACCGCATATTTGGCGATCAGCCCGTCGTGCTGGAACGGAAAGACATTGGGCGGGATCAGCCGGTTCGCGGCGGCCATCCAGCGTTTGGGATAGGCATCGCTGTAATCGGACACGATCAGGTAGAAATCGAGCATCAGCCCGTCGAGCTCGCGCTCGCGCAGGCAGCTGCCATAGAATAGCACGGCGCGCGCGCTGCCCGGATATTGCGCGGCGATCGCGCGCGCCATCGCGGCGGCACGCGGGTCCACCGGGACCCCGAGTTCTTCGCGGACGAGTTCGTTGAGGGCGGCCATAAAGAACGCTCAGGCGGCGAGGCGCAGGAAGGGAACCGGCTGCGTCGAGGTCAGGATGATCGGCCTGCCATGCCGGGCCTGAAAAATTTCGCCGTCGAGGATGACGTTCGACCGCTCGCCTTCGATGCGGATTTCGTCGCCCTGCTGGAAATGCACGCCGTCGAGCTGGTTTTGGCCGAGCGTGCCGCGCCATGTCGCACCGAGCATGCGAACGAGCGCGCCCATGCCGCGCTCCACCGCAAGCAATTTCATCTGTCCGCTTTCGCCCGCAGCGTCGTTGGTGCGGATGCTGAGCAGCAGCTTTTCCAGCGTCGTCACGATCAGCAGCGAAAACTTGCCCTTGAACTCGCCCTGCCGGATCAGCGACACCGTCATCGCCTCGGGCTTGGGCGGCAAGCGCCCGCCGCCGAGGCCGAACAGCATCGCGAACAGGCCGAGGATCGCCGCAAGGAAATGCGACACCCCGTTCGGCAGGCCGAGCGGGTAGATGCGGTTGCGGCAATAGAGCATCACATCGGCGAGGTAGGCGCCGCCGAGAAACATGCCGAGCACCGGCCGCGCTTCACCGCCGCTGTCGAGCGAGATCAGCTGGCGCTGGATCACATGATCCTCCAGCCGGCCGGTTTCGACGAGGTCGAGCACGCGCTGCAACGCCTTGATCGGATCGCCCTCGGCGCCAAGGTCGAGCGCGATCAGATTGGTCTTGCCGTTGGGAAGCACGGCGACCGGCGGCGGCGAACCGCCGAAATGACCGCCGGAATAGAGTTCGGTCAGCGCGGCCTGGACCGTGCCGTCGCCGCCATTGATGACGACAACCCGCGGACCGACCATCGCCATCGTGCGAATGGCCTCGCCGATCTGGTCGACATCCTCGACCTCATAATGAAAAATGTCGGGGTGCGCCGCGCAATATTCGCGAACCCGCGGCAACAGGGCACGGTTGCCCGTCGAATGCGGATTCGAAAGAAGCGCGACGCTGGCCATATATCCCCTATTCCACCGGGTCGAAGGACAACCCGTTGACGTAATTCAGCACGACCGGAACACGCTTGGTGGCGCCGCCGACCGCAAAACTGACCTGCGTCAATTTGGGCTTCCGCTTGAAGATGAAATCGCTGACTTTCATGTCGGGATTGCCCGACAGGCCCGCGCCGTCACTGCGGTCCGACTTGCCGTTGCCGTTCATGTCGTGACGCACCGAAACGACATAGCTGCCCGGCTGCTTCACGGGCACGCAAACCGACATGGTGCCGGCGCGCGAGACGGGTACGTCGACGCGTTCGATCCACTTGCGCTTTTCCAGATAGTTGCTGTTCGCGCTGTAGATCTGGACGCGCACGGTTCCCGTACGCTGCTTGAAACCGCGCACGTCGACCTGGACGGCGGTGGCGTTGCTGTTGCACAGCGCGGCGCTCGGACCCAGCGCGGCACCCTGCGCCGCGACGGGTGCGATCAGCACCCCGGCGGCACCGGCAGCCAGCAGTCCGGCGAGAAAAATTTTCGACATGACCTCAAAACCTCCAGAGGCTATAGCCATCTCAGCAAGCGCAAATGCGCGCGCTGACACGGGTCCCTGTCGCCCTTGAATCGGCATATCGGGAACAACTGCGGCCAAAACATGGTGATGGGGCGACCAAAGATTGAATAAGCTTCCTGCCATCGACCGCTACATCGCGCGGCTCATTTTTTTCCCGATGCTCGGCACCCTCGTCCTGTCGGCGATGCTGCTCGTGCTCGAAAAGATGCTGCGCCTGTTCGACTTCGTCGCCACCGAGGGCGGCCCGGTCAGCGTCGTGTGGCGGATGCTCGCCAATCTGATCCCCGAATATCTCTCGCTCGGCATCCCGATCGGGCTGATGCTGGGGATTTTGCTCGCTTTCAGAAAGCTTGCGACCTCGAGCGAACTCGACGTTCTGAAGGGCGTGGGGATGAGTTTCGGGCGGCTGATGCGCGTGCCTTACGCCTATGCCATCGCACTCGCGCTGCTGAACCTTGCGATCGTCGGCTTCATTCAGCCCGTCGCGCGCTACGCCTATGAAGGCTTGCAGTTCGAATTGCGTTCGGGGGCGCTCGGTGCGTCGATCAAGGTGGGCGAATTCACCAAATTGGGCGACCGCATGACGCTGCGGATCGAACAAAGCTATGACGACGGACGCAGCCTGCGCGGGATTTTCGTGCGCGGCGACAACAAGGACGGGCAGCGCGTATCGGCGACCGCCGCGCGCGGGCAGTTCCTGGCGACCGACGATCCGAACACGATCATCCTGCGTCTGTCGCAGGGCGTATTGATTCATGAATCGCCCAAATTCGCGGTGCCGCGCGTGCTGACCTTCGACAATCACGACCTGCCGATTCCGTTGCCCAAGATCGAGGCGTTCCGCCTGCGCGGCGGCGCCGACCGCGAAATGACGATTCCCGAACTGTTCGTTGCGGGCAAGGACCGGAGCCAGTCGGTGCAGACGCGGCTCGAATCGCGCGCCAATTTCCACTTCCGCATCGTCGAGGTGATGTCGATGCTGCTGATTCCACTGATGGCGATCGCGCTGGCGATCCCGCCCAAACGATCGACCTCGTCGCTCGGCGTCTTCCTGTCGATCGTGCTGCTGGTGACCCAGCACAAGATCAACCAATATGCCGAAGACCTCGGCGCGCGGGGCGTCATCGATCCGCTGATCGCGCTGTGGGTGCCGTTCCTTCTGTTCTCCGCGCTCGCGATCTGGATGTATTACACCGTCGCGCACGTCCCCGGCGGCCAGCCGATCGGCGCACTCGAGCGCGTCGCGGCGAAGGCGGCGCAAAAGATACGCACGATGCTCACCATGTTCCAGCGCAAGCCACAGGGCGTCTGATGCACCAGCTCCATTTTTTCCCGTCGCGCACGATGGCGCTTTATGTCGGGCGCCTTTTTCTCGTCCGCTCCTTCTCGATCCTCTTCGCGCTGGTGCTCATCCTGCAAACGCTCGACCTGCTCGGCGAAAGCGGCAAGATCCTCGCCGTCGCAGGCAACAGCGATTCGGACGTCTGGCGCTATGTCGGGATGCGGCTGCCACAGATCGTCGAGACTTTCCTGCCCTTTTCGGTGCTGCTCGGGACGATCCTGACGCTGATCACGCTCAATCAGAACAGCGAGGTCGTCGCGATGAAGGCGTCGGGCATGTCGGCGCATCAGGTGCTGGCGCCGCTGTTCCTCGCCGCGCTGCTGGTCGCCGGGATCAGCTTTGCCTTCAACGAACGCATCGTTACGCGCTCGACCGCCGCGCTCAGCGCCTGGCAAAAGGTCGAGTATAAAAAGGTCCCCAAAGACAGCGGCATCCGCACGAACATCTGGGTGCGCGACGGCGACGATTTGATCAATGCGGCGACGGTCGATACCAGCGGCCCGGTGATCGTCCTCGGTTATGTGACGATCTATGAACGCACGGGCGGCGTGCTGTCGTCGATGCTGTCCGCCGACAGCGCGCGCGCGGTCGCGGGCGGTGGCTGGCAGCTTAACAATGCGCGGCGCTTCATCCGCCGGTCGGGCACGCTCGAACCGCTGGGTACGATCGTCGCGGCCAAAAATGTCCGCCCCGACCAGTTCACCCTCGCGCAGGTCGATGGCGATGAACTGCCCTTCCTGCAGCTGAAGGCTGCGATTGCCGACCTCGAAGCCGCGGGGCGCCCCGTCGACGCGCTCAAGGGCGTGCTCTGGCACAAGATTTCGGGGCCGCTTTCGGCGATACTGATGCCGCTGCTCGGTGCGGTCGCGGCGTTCGGCCTTGCCCGCTCGGGTAAGCTGTTCATCCGCGCGATCCTCGGCATGGGGCTCGGTTTCGCCTATTTCGTCGCGGACAATTTCGCGCTCGCGATGGGCGATCTGGGCGCCTACTCGCCCTTCCTCGCCGCGTGGGGGCCATTTATCCTGTTCGCGCTGATTGGCGAGATGATCTTGATACGGACCGAGGAATAGGGCTTGTCCGGATCGGGGAAACCGACCGTAAACTTCCCTCAAGCCGTGGTGTTGGCGTCCGGCCTTCTACTCACATCCTGTGGTCATCCCCCGACGCCGAACGCAACGCATTGGCGAATTACGGTCAGCGGCAGTTCTTCGTGCCTCGGTGATTTGACACAAGAAATGGCTAAGGCGCGAATAGGTGTCGCACGCTTTCCTGAATGGAAAGGCGGCCATGGTGTCATGGAATTTGGCCCCATTCCCAAGGAAGCCATCGAACATTTGAATGCCGTCGTTCGCGCATCCGGATGCGCAGCGGTAACAGGAAAACGTCTAAGCTGCTCGACCGATCACTCCGACGTTAGCGCCTGCTAGTCGCCGGAAGAAGGCGCCACAGGGCTGCCTTCTCTGATTCAGGTCGCAGCGCCCCGCGCAGACCCCGCCACCAAATTTGCGACCAGCTTCGGCAGGCTGTCGTAGTTCGCGCCATGATATTGCGAGTCGGCGGGCAGCGCGTCCTTCAGGCGGCGATGCGCTTCGGCAAGCGCATGATAGGGGACACCCGGCAGCAGATGGTGCAATGCGTGATAGCGCAGCCCCACCGGCGCCCACAATTCGGGCAGCAGGCCCGGCGGCGGGACGTTGACGCTGTCGAGGAACTGGCCGGTCACGGTCAGCACCGCGCCGTCATTTTCCCACAGATGCGCGACGAGCGTGCGGATCTGGTTGAGCACCAGCGTCGCGGCGGCGATGGCGCCGAAGATCAGCAGCGCGCGCAGCGGCACCCAGCCGAACACACCCGCGGCGATCAGCAGGCTCGACCACGCCCACGCGCCGCCTTCCTGCCAGGCCCATTGGCGGCGGAACTCGCCCTCGGGCGCCTTGCGGCGGAACATCGGGTTGATGATCATCCCCGAATAGCGTTCGACCACGATCCGGCGCAGCGGCGGGATCAGGAACGAGAGCGGGGTGAGAACCGCATAGCGGAAGACGAGCGCGACCGGCGCGAACGCCGCGGCAACGACGAACAAGGGCACCGTCCACGGCTTCATCAGCGCGAGCGGCAGATATTCGGGATCGTCGACCGTGCCATATTTGGTGCGGTTGTGGTGCAGGCTGTGGATGCCCTCGTACATGAACGACGGGATGAGCAGCGGCACGCCGACAAGGATATTCCACACCAGGCGAAAGCCCGGCAGCGCATTTTTGCGGATATGCGTCAGTTCGTGGATGAAGCTGCCCGCGCGATAGAGCGCGATCACGGCAATCGCCGCCGCGACCAGCATCCACGCCGTCGACGGGGCAAGAATCGCCGCTGCGATGCCGGCATAGCCGATAAGCGTCGAGGCAAGGAAGTCGGTCCAATAGATCCGCGCGCTCGGCGTGACGAGGTCGCGCGTCAGCTCCGACGCGGCGCGGATCATCGCCATGTCGTCGGCGATCGCGGATTTCGGGACGGGGACCGCCGACGGAGCCGACAAGCGGTCGACAAGAGTGTTCATCGCTAACATATCGGGTTCTTCACCATGATTTCGTGGCAGCAAAATGGCCGAATGCGGGTCGTCAGCGCCACAGCAATGCCCTAATGCGTCGCCAAACATATAAGACGTCCAAAGCAGGAAACCAGTATGAGCGGACATTCGGACGGCCCGATCACCATCCACCCGGTCAAGACAAAGCCCGATCTGCGCGAATTCGTCGAACTCGCCTTTCGCCTGAATCGCAGCGATCCGTCGTGGGTTCCGCCGCTGAAGGGCGAGGTTTACGGCCTGCTCACCCCGCGCAAGAATCCGTGGTTCGAACATGGCAAGGCGCAATTCTTCCTCGCGCGACGCGACGGTCGCACGATCGGCCGCATCTCGGCGCATATCGACGACCTCGCGCTCGCGCAGCCGGTCGAACAGGGGATGGGTCCGGGCACCGGCAACTGGGGGCTGCTCGAAGCCGAGGACGAGGAAGCCACGCAGGCGCTGCTCGTCGCTGCCGAAGATTGGCTACGCACCCAGGGCATGCACCGCTCGCTCGGCCCGCTGTCGATTTCGATCTGGGACGAACCGGGCTTGCTGATCGAGGGGTTCGGCAATCGTCCGACGGTGATGATGGGGCACAACAGCCCGCTCTATCGCGGCTGGATCGAGGGCCATGGCTATCGCCCGATCAAGCAGCTCATCAACTATGATGTCTATGTCAAAGAAGGCTTTTCGCCTCTGGTGAACCGCATCGTCGCGGCGGGCGAGAAGAATGCGCGCATCCGGGTGCGCAAGGTCGACAAGAAGAATTTCGACGCCGAAGCGGCGCTGATCATGGGCCTGCTCAACGACGCCTGGTCGGACAATTGGGGTTTCGTTCCGCTGACCGACAGCGAAATCGCCTTTGTCGGCAAGAAGCTCAAGACGATCGTTTTCGAAGACCTGGTCCGCGTCGCCGAACTCGACGGCGAGGCGGTGGCGTTCATCATCGTGCTGCCGAATATCAACGAATTGCTGATCGACATGGACGGATCGCTGCTCCCCTTCAATTGGGCGCGGTTGCTGTGGTGGCTCCACAAGCCGAAAAGCCGCACCCTGCGCGTGCCCTTGATGGGGGTCGCCAAGAAACTGCAGAACAGCCGCATGGCGAGCACGCTCGCCTTCATGATGATCGAATTCATCCGCCGCGACGCGGTGCGCGACTATGGTACCGAGCGCGGCGATATCGGCTGGGTGCTCGACGACAATCAAGGGATGAACGCGGTCGCCGAGGCGATCGATGCCAAGGTCAACCGGGTGTATCAGATTTACGACAAGCCGCTCTGACGCTGGGACAGCTTTGCGACAAATGGCAGCCATCGTGCTTTCGGGGCGCGGAAAGGCATTGTCATGACAGTCCATTATCTTGCCGCCAGTCGCTTCGGCCTCGGTCGCCGGTTTGACGACCCCGCGGTCGCCGACCCGAAAGGTTGGCTGACACGGCAACTCGGCGACTATGATCCCGCCCCCGCGGCCATCGCCGCACTGGCCGGGCGCGCCGCGATCGCCGCCGCCTATGTCGAATATCAGGAAGAACGACGGGCGATGCGCCGCGAGGCGGCCTACACGCCGATGACCGAAGACGAAAAGGGAATGCAGCCCGAAATGAGGCGGCTTTCGCGTTCGGCGATCCGCCGCCATTATGTCGACGCGACCGCCGCGCGCCTCTCCGCCGCCGTCGCGACGCCGACCCCCTTCCCCGAACGGCTCGTCCATTTCTGGGCCAATCATTTCGCGGTGTCGGCCGACAAACAGACCGTGATCGGCTTCGCCGGCAATTATGAAAATGAGGCGATCCGCCCGCATATCATGGGCAAATTCTCCGACCTGCTGATCGCCGCGGTTCGTCATCCTGCGATGCTTCTCTATCTCGATCAGGCGCAGAGTTTCGGCCCCCAAAGCGCTTTCGCCACCCGCGTCCGCAACCGTGGCAACCGGCAGGCGCCGGGCCTCAACGAAAATCTCGCGCGCGAAATACTGGAACTGCACACGCTGGGCGTTCGCACCGGCTACACACAGGCCGATGTGACGTCCTTCGCCAAGGCGCTCACCGGGGTGACGGTCGCGGGCCTCGGGCGCGGCGCCGGCCAGCGGCTCATGCCCGCCGATGCGCAGCCCGGCGCCACGCTGTTCATCGACCGCCTTCACGAACCCGGCCCACAGACGATCCTCGGCAAACGATATGATGGCGCCGGGGCGAAGCAGGCCGAAGCCGTGCTGCGCGACCTCGCGGTTCATCCGGCCACTGCGCGTCACGTCGCGACCAAGCTGGCACGCCATTTCACCGCCGATGACCCGCCCGCGGCACTCGTCGACCGGCTCGCGGGCGATTTCGTCCGGACCGGCGGCGAGCTGCCTTCGCTTTATCGCACGCTGATCGCCTCGCCCGAGCCTTGGGCGGGAGGCCCCGCAATGTTCAAATCGCCGTGGGACTGGACGGTGTCGATGCTGCGCGCGCTGAAAATTCCCGCGCTCGGCGAGCGGCAGAATGTCGCCGCGATGTTCACCCAGCTCGGTCAGCCGATATGGCGACCCGGCTCCCCTGCAGGCTATGACGACAAGATCGCGACCTGGGCGGGGTCGGCGGCGCTGATGCAACGCGTCGAACTCGCCAGCCGGATCGCGGCGCGGATCGGCGACCGCGCCGACGCACGCCGGCTCGCGCCGCTCGTGCTCGCCGACGCGCTCACCCCCGAAACCGGCGAGGCGATCGCCCGCGCCGACAGCCCCGGACAAGGCATCGCGATGCTGTTCGCCAGCCCGGCCTTTTTGCGGAGATAGATGATGATCCTCTCACGCCGTTCGATCATCCTGTCGGGGGTCACCGTCGCCGCAGCAGGTGCGCTGCCCGGTTTTGCCTATGCCGCAGCGGGCACGCCCAAACGCCTTGTCTTCATCATCCAGCGCGGTGCCGCCGACGGCCTGGGGATCGTCGCGCCGACGGGCGACCCCGCCTTTGCCGCCGCGCGCCGCGCGATGGCCGACGAAACCGCGGGCGGCGCGAAGCTCGACGCGATGTTCACGCTGCATCCCGCGATGGCGACGACCGCGGGCCTCTTCACCGGCAAACAGGCGCATTTCGCCCATGCCGTCGCCACCGCCTATCGCGACCGCTCGCATTTCGACGGGCAGAATATGCTCGAGGGTGGCGGATCACGCCCCTATGGACGCGACACCGGCTGGATCGGGCGACTGCTCACCCTGCTCCCCGCGGCCGAGCGCGACGCGATCGCGATCGCCCCCGCGGTGCCGCTCGCGCTGCGCGGCGCAGTACAGGTCGGCACCTACGCGCCTAGTCGCCTGCCGCAGGCCGATAGCGACCTCATCGCGCGGCTGACCGCGCTTTATGCCGACGATCCCCTGCTCCATCCGCTGTGGGACAGCGCGGTCAAGACGCAGGAGCTGGCGAGCGACATCGGCGGCAACAACGGCCGCAACGGCGCCGACCTCGGCAAGCTCGCCGCCTCGCTGATGCTCCCCGCCGACGGCGCGCGCGTGATGATGGTCGAAACCGGGGGCTGGGACACGCACAGCGGCCAGCGCGGCCGGCTCGCGGCGCAATTGCGCGGGCTCGACCAGCTCGTCGGCGCGCTTCAGGCCGGGCTTGGCGCTGCATGGGGCGATACGCTGGTGATCGTTGCGACCGAATTCGGCCGCACGGTCGAGGTCAATGGCACCGGCGGCACCGACCATGGCACCGCGTCGACCGCGATGCTGCTCGGCGGCGGATTGAACGAGGGCGGCAAGGTGTCGGCCGACTGGCCGGGGCTTGGCGCCGCCGCGCGCTACGAAGGCCGCGACCTCAAACCGACGCGCAGCCTCGAGAGCGTCATCGCCGGCGCGGTGGCGCATCATTATGCGCTCGACCCCAAACGGGTGATGACGACTCTTTATCCCGACGCCTGAGGCTCAGGCAAGCACCGCCCAGGTCGGGGCATGGTCGCTGGCCTTTTCGCGCCCGCGATGGTCCTTGTCGACGCCGGCATCGACCAGCCGGTCGGCGAGCGCCGGGCTCAGCAGCAGATGGTCGATGCGAAAGCCATGGTCGCGTTGCCAGCCGCCGGCCTGATAATCCCAGAAGGTCCAGATTCCGCCAGCCGGATGGCGGCTACGCAGCGCATCGGTCCAGCCATCGCCGAGCAAACGGAACCACGCATCGCGCGATTCGGGCTGCATCAGCGCATCGGTCGCCATGACGCGCGGGTCCCACACATCGTCGTCGTGCGGGATGACGTTGTAATCGCCGGTCAGGATCGTCGGGATTTCGGACGCGAGCAATTCCTTGGCGCGCTCACGCAGCCGCGCCATCCAGCGCAGCTTGTAATCGAATTTCGGTCCCGGCTGCGGATTGCCGTTGGGAAGATAGATCGACGCGACGCGCAGCCCGTGGACGTCGGCTTCCAGATAGCGCGATTGCTCGTCCTCGGCCTCGCCCGCGAGCCCGCGCTGCGTTTCAACCGGCTGCGTCCCCCTGGCAAGAATTGCAACGCCGTTGAAGCCCTTTTGCCCATGATAAAGAAAGCCGTACCCCGCCGCCTCAATCTCTTTCGTCGGCATGGTTTCATCGCTCGATTTCAGTTCCTGCAGGCAGGCGATATCGGGCTGCGTTTCCTCGAGCCATTCGACGAGGCGCGGCAGACGGGCCTTGATCCCGTTGATATTGAAGGTCGCGATTTTCATGGCGCACCTATGCCAGCAAGCTGGCAGCTTAGAAAGGCGTCAGATCGAGAAGCTCGACCCGCAGCCGCAGCCCGACGCCGCGTTGGGATTTTCAACCTTGAACGACGATCCGCCGAGCGAATCGACGAAATCGACGACGCAGCCGCGCACCAGGTCGATGCTGACCGGATCGACCACCAGCTTCACCCCGTCGGTCTCGGTGACGATATCGTCGGCGTCGATGCCTTCGGCCAGGCCGAAACGATAGGTGAAGCCCGAACAGCCGCCGCCATCGACCGCGAGCCGCAGCGCGGCGTCGGTCCCGCCCTTGCGCGTCGCAATCCAGCGGACGCGCGCCGCGGCGGCGGATGACAGGGTGATATCGGAAAGCTGTGTGGCCATGACCGTTAGATAGGCGCTTTGTTCCAAATGAAAAGGGCGCCTCGACGGTTGTCCCGCCTGGCGCCCCTCCTCTCCGACCCTGTTAAGCTGATTATTCGGGACCGCCCATCGCGATATTCTTGCCGGTGATGGCGGCGATCGCCATCTGGTCCGAGCGGACGAAGGGCATCGGATTGACCGGCGCGCCTTCGATGCGGACTTCATAATGGAGGTGGTTGCCGGTCGAACGGCCGGTCGAACCGACATAACCGAGCACGTCGCCCTTTTTGACCGACTGGCCGGGGGTGACGACGTAGGAAGACATATGGCCGTAGCGCGTCTGGATCGCGTTGCCATGCTCGACTTCGACATAATTTCCATAGCCGCCGAGGCGCTGGGCGCGGCCGACGATGCCGTCGGCAGTTGCGTAAATCGGGGTGCCGTGCGGCGCCGGGATGTCGATGCCGTTGTGGCGGGCGACCTTGCCGGTGACCGGGTGGACGCGCATGCCGTAGGACGACGAAAGCGACATCTGGTCGATCGGGCGGCGCGAGGGCACTGCAACGCCGATCGAGGCGGTCAGGCCGGTGTCGAGGCGCTTCCACGCCTGAAAAATGGCGCGGGCTTCGCTGTCTTCGCCAGCTGAGGGAACACCAGCGGTGAAGCTGTCGTCATCGGGTTCGTCGGGAGCGACAATACCAGCATCGGCGCTGGTTTCGGCAGCGTGGGCGGCCGGTGTGGCCAGTCCGAAACATGCTGCCGCGCAGAGGATTGCGACCTGGTGCAACTTCTGCGTCAGAAGAGTGTTTATCAAAATACGACCCCGCGTTTGCCATGTCGCCAAAGTCCGGAAATGGACCTTGGTGCCGGTGTTTGTTGGTTTGGATGATTGCTCATCCCCCGCGAAGCCTGTGTGCTGGTCCAATCCTTACTAAGCAATAACAGCGTAGAATTCTTGCGTTAAACCGGCGTCGTGGCGCGCCGAGTCGTTGAACGGAGGCTTCAACGATCCGCGAAACCGCGATTTTACGAGGGCGTGCCACGTTTCAACGACGTTGAATCCCCGTTCGTCGCACAGCCAGCCGAACCAGACTGTGCCCGCGCTCACATGCCGGATTTCGTCCTTGTAAATGCGCGATAAAATATTCGCGGACACACTGTCGCCGGCGGCGATGAATCGGCTGATCGTCGCCGGGGTGACGTCCAGCCCGCGCGCCTCGAGCACCATCGGAACGATCGCGAGCCGCGCCAGCGCATCATCGGCGGTGAGCTGCGCCGCCTCCCACAATCCGGCGTGCGCCGGAAGCGCGCCATAATGGCTGCCGAGCGCGCGCAATCGCCGGTCGAGCAGTGCAAAATGCATCGCCTCGTCGGCCGCCACGCCGATCCAGTCGTCGACGAACTGCCGCGGAAACTGATCGCCGAACCGCCCGACCAGATCGACCGCCAAGTCGATCGCGACAAACTCGATATGCGCGAGCGCATGGAGCAGCGCGATCCGGCCGCGCTCGGACCCGCCCTTGCCGCGTTTGGGCATCTGGTTCGGCGCGAGCAATTCGGGCGCGGCGGGCCACGCCGGCTGGTCGGGCATCGCTGTATCGCAGCGATGTTCGAGCGCCCCCTGCCGCCAGGCCCGCGCCAGACCCCGCGCCGCACGGCGCTTGTCGTGCGGGTCCGGGGTCAGCAGGACCGCGCGCGCGGCTTCGCCCAATTTCGCCATGTCAGAGGGCCCTTGCCGCCTCCAGAACCGCGTCGGCATGGCCCTTCACGCGCACCTTGCGCCACTCTTTGGCGAGCTTGCCGTCGGCACCGAACAGGAAGGTCGAGCGTTCGATTCCCATATAGGCGCGGCCGTAATTCTGTTTTTCGACCCAGGTGCCGAACGCCTCGGACACCGCGCCATCCTCGTCGGAGGCGAGGCGGACGGTCAGGCCATATTTGTCGCGGAACTTGCATAGCTTCGCGGGCGCGTCGCGCGAAACCGCCAGGACCTGCGCGTTCAGCTTGGCGAACTCGGGCGCGAGCCGCGTGAAATCCTGCGCTTCGACCGTGCAGCCGGGCGTATCGGCCTTGGGGTAAAAATAGACGACCAGCGGGCCGCCGTTCAGGCCTGCGAGATCGATCGCCGCGCCGTCCGCGTCGAGAAGCGTCACGGCGGGAATGGCATCTCCGATTTGGGCGCCGCTCATTTGCTTTTCTCCTCAATAAATAGGGACAGTCCCTATTTAATTGGTCGGGGAAAATAGGGACTGTCCCTATTTATTGGCGAATCGCCGCCCACCAGTTCGCGATCTCCTGCCGCGCCGCGTCATGCGCGGCAAGCAATTGCGGCCAGCCGGGCTCGCCGCACTGGCTTGCCACCAGCTGCCGCGCCGCCGCGGTCGGCGGCTCGCCCTCAGGCGCGGTGAGGCGCAGCATCACAAGCATGCGCGCGAGCAGGCCGTGCGCCTCGACCACCTCGGGCGGCACGAGCCCTACCGCCTTCATGCAAGCGAGCGCGGCCGCGATGTTCGGGTTGTGGCACTCGCCGCTGGCAAGCTGCGTCACCTGCATCGCGAATTCGAGGTCGACGAGCCCGCCCGGTCCGCCCTTGATGTCGAGCGCGCCGGTCGCGGGCTTGTGCGCCGCGATCTTGTCGCGCATGTCGGCAGCATCGGCGGCGAGCCTGGCCGGATCGCGCGGGATCGCGAGCAGTTCGGCGATGATGCGTTCGACCTCGCCGCGCGCCTCGTCCGAGCCATAGACGGGCCGCGCGCGAAGCAGCGCCATATGCTCCCACGTCCACGCCTCTTCGCGCTGATAGCGTTCGAAGCTGTCGACCGTGACAACCAGCGGCCCCTGCGCGCCTTGCGGGCGCAGCCGCGTATCGACATCGTAGAGCTTGCCCGCCGCGGTCGGCACCGACATCGCCCCCGTCACGCGCTGTGCAAGGCGGTTGTAATAGGTGGTCGCCCCGAGAGGTCGCGGCCCGTCGGATTCGGCGAGATGATCGCCGGTGAACAGATAGATGAGATCGAGGTCGGACGCATGCGTCAGCGCCCTGCCCCCAAGCCGCCCGAGCGCAAGCACGACCAGTTCGCTGTCGGCGATGCGGCCATGCGCCGCGACGAATTCGGCGACCGTCGCGTCGGCGAGCACGCCGAGCGCCGCTTCGGCGAGGTCGGAATAGCCGCATGCGATCGTCAGCGGGTCGGTCGCGCCGGCGACAAGCTGCACGCCATAGGCAAAACGCCGTTCGCCGACATGATCGCGCACGCGGTCGAGCAATCGCTCATAGTCGAGCCCGGCGAGCCCCGGCCCCCATTCGGCGCGCAATTGCCTGATATTCGCCGGCGCGTCGAACGCCCGCTGGTCGATCAGCCCCTCGATCAACTCGACGCGCACGCCCAGCGCATCGGCGAGCGTCGGCGCGAGCGACAGGATTCGCGTCGCGATCCGCGCGAGCGCGGGCTGCGCGCCGAGCAGGTGAAAGAAATTGATCGCGCTCGGCAGCCCCGCAACGAGCTTGTCGAAACGCGTCAGCGTAGTGTCGGGGTCGGGCGCCGCGCCCAGCGCCTTGACCAGTTCGGGCAGCATCGTTTCCAGCGCGTCGAGTGCCGCCGGACTGCGCAGCGCACGCAGCTTGCCGCCGCGCCAATCGGCGATCGTGCGCAGCGCCGCATCGGGCGGATCGAACCCCGCCGCGATCAGTTGTCCTGCCAGCCCGTCTTCGTCGCGCGGCAGGCCGGTCGTGACCGCACGATCGGCGACCAGCCGGTCGTAACAGCTCCCGACATCGGCGACGACCGGCGCGAGCGCCGCAAGCAGCGCCGCGCCGTCGGCTTCGCCATCGAGCCGCGCGACGCAATCGAGCGCCGCTTCTTGCGTCGGCAGGCAATGCGTCTGCTGGTCCTCGATCATCTGCAATCGGTGCTCGATGCGGCGCAGCGTTGCATAATGGCCCGACAGGCGTTCGGCATCATCCAGTTCGATCCGCCCCGCCGCCGCCAGCGCCGCGAGCGCATCGACCGTCGCGGGGACACGCAGCGACGGATCGCGCCCGCCGTAGATGAGTTGGTGAACCTGCGCGAAAAACTCGATCTCGCGAATGCCGCCGCGCCCGCGCTTCAAATCGAAACCCGGCCCGAACGCCTGCCCCTGCGCGAAATGATCGCGGATGCGGTCGCTCATTGCGCCGATTTCCTTCAATTGCCGGAAATCGAGGCTGCGGCGCCAGATGAAGGGCTGGATCGCCGACAGAAATTGTTCGCCAAGCGCCCGGTCGCCCGCCGACGCGCGGCTGCGGATGAACGCCGCCTGTTCCCACGCCAGCGCTTCGGATTCATAATAAGAGATTGCGGCGTTCACCGGCAGGACGATCGGCGTCACCTCGGGATGCGGACGCAGCCGCAGATCGACGCGCAGGACATGGCCGTCGCCGGTGCGCGCCGACAGGATTTCGGTTATTCGCCGCGCGATCCGCACCGCCGCCTCTCCCGGGTCGTCGCGCGAGCGGCGCGGCAGCGTTTCGGGATCGAAGATCAGGATCGGGTCGATGTCCGACGAATAGTTGAGCTCGTAGCTGCCGAGCTTTCCCAGCGCGATCACCGAAAGGCCGCGCGGTTCCTCGCCCGGCACGCGCTCGGCGAAAGCCGCGGCCAGCGCCGCGTCGCAAGCCTGATCGGCAAAATTCGACAAAAGGCGCGTCGTCGTCGCCACGCCATGCTCGCCCGACAGATCGCCGAGCGCAAGGAGCAACGCCATCCGTCCGCGCCACTGACGCAGCGTCCGCATGATATCGTCGCCCGCCGGCGGCGCCGTGACCGCTGCGAGCGCGGCATCGGTGCCATCGCTCAGAAAGCGATCGACGTCACCGGGATAGAGTTCGGCGAGCCGCGCAAGGAAAGGTGCGTGCGCGGTGAGCCGGTCGAGCGCCGACTGGCGGCTGGATGCGTCCAGGAAAGTCATCGCCCGCCTATCACCCGCGCCGCACCGCGTGACAAGCCGACAGCGCGACCAATAAATAGGGACTGTCCCTATTTATTGGTCAGGCGGGAATCGTCGATTCGTCGAAGAACAGAACCTGCGAAATCGCCGCGCGCAGAGTTGCGGGCTGATACGGCTTGGTAAGCAGGAACGCCGGCTCGGGGCGGTCGCCGGTAAGCAGCCGTTCGGGGAAAGCGGTGATGAAGATGACCGGCACCCTGAGGTCAGTCAGAATTTCCTGCACCGCCTCGATCCCCGAACTGTTGTCGGCGAGCTGGATGTCGGCGAGCACGAGGCCCGGCTGATGCTTCTGCGCCTCGTCGACCGCCTCGCGATGCGTCGTCGCGACGCCGACAACGTCATGGCCAAGCTCGCGGACGATCATCTCGATATCCATCGCGATGATCGGTTCATCTTCGATGATGAGAATGCGTGCGCGCGTCTGGCGGTCGATTTCTTCGGTCGCATCGGAAATCAGCGCGCGCACCGCGTCGGCATCGCGGCCGATGATTCGGCCCGTGTCCTCGAAGCTGAAACCCTCGACCGCAGTGAGCAGCAACGCCTGCCGCGCGAGCGACGGAATGCGACGCAGGCGCGCATCGGCAATCGCGATATCGGTCAGCGCGCCGTCGTCGTTAGCCGCTGCCTGTTCGGACATCAGCCCGAAATTGTCATGCACCATCCGGTAGAGCTGGATTCGCAAATCGGCGCCGGTGTCGACCGCGCCGGGATTGGCGACCAGTGTTTCGAGCAGCCGCGCGACAAGGGCATCGCCGCTCTGCTGGCTTCCGGAAATGGACCGGCCATAACGCCGCAGATATGGAAGATGCGGCGCAACCGACTGACCCAAAGACATATTTTACCTCCTGAAAGCGACGTAATCTGTGATCGACGCGTCCGGAAAAGGGACAAATCGGCCCGCTCCCCCGTCCACATCGGATATATTTCGACGTTAGGGAACGATTTAACCGCAAAATAGTTTCATGGCGAAGGAACAATCGCCCCATTGCAGTTTGGTGTACGCGCGGTTAGCAAAAGGCCCCATGTCCAATCAGATGCCCCAATAATGTCGTCCAAGACCGGTTCGCCGCGCGGCGAGGCTTTGGGTAAGGACGCGGAGAAGAAATCTCCCGCCAAGGGGCAGGACGTCAATGGCGCCCTGCGCCGTGCCTATGAATCGACCGTCGATGAGTCGATTCCCCAGTCCCTGCTCGATTTGCTCAGCAAGCTCGACTGAGACGAAGGCTTTGCGTCAGCGCTTGTAGCGCGCGTCGAAATCGCTCTGGAAAGCCGCGAAGCGTCCCGCGCCGATCGCATCGCGCATGCCCTGCATCAGATCCTGATAGAAATGCAGATTATGCTGCGTCATCAGCATCGCGCCGAGCATCTCGCCCGAACGCACGAGATGGTGCAGATACGCCCTCGACCAGGTCGTGCACACCGGGCATTGGCATGTCGCATCGAGCGGCGCCCGATCCTCGGCGAATTTCGCGTTGCGGATGTTGATCGGCCCGTCCCAGGTAAAGGCCTGCCCGTTCCGTCCCGACCGCGTCGGCAGCACGCAATCGAACATATCGACCCCGCGCGCGACCGCGCCGACCAGATCGTCGGGCTTGCCGACGCCCATCAGATAGCGCGGCTTGTCTGCGGGGAGCTGCGCGGGCGCATAATCGAGCACGCCGAACATCGCCGCCTGCCCCTCGCCCACCGCGAGCCCGCCGATCGCATAGCCGTCGAATCCGATGTCGGTCAGCGCCGCCGCCGATCGCGCGCGCAATTTTTCATCGAGCGAACCCTGCTGAATGCCGAACAATGCCGCGCGCGCCGCATGGTCCTCGCCCGCATCGAACCCTGCGCGGCTGCGCGCCGCCCAGCGCATCGAGCGTTCCATGCTCGCCTCGGCGCGTTTGGCATCGACGCCGTTCGGCGGACATTCGTCGAACGCCATCACGATGTCGCTGCCGAGCAGGCGCTGGATTTCCATCGAGCGTTCGGGGGTCAGCATGTGGCGCGAGCCGTCGAGGTGGCTTCTGAACGCGACACCCTCCTCGCTCTGCTTGGTCAGCGCCGACAGACTCATCACCTGGTAACCGCCGCTGTCGGTCAGGATCGGCCGGTCCCATGCCATGAAATTGTGGAGCCCGCCCAGCCGCGCCATGCGCTCGGCGGTCGGACGCAGCATCAGATGATAGGTGTTGCCAAGGATGATGTCGGCGCCGGTCGCGCGCACCTCGGCCGGCCGCATCGCCTTCACCGTCGCGGCGGTGCCGACGGGCATGAAGGCGGGGGTGCGGATTTCGCCGCGCTGCATCGCGATGGTGCCCGTGCGCGCGGCGCCGTCGGTGGCGGCGATCGAGAAAGTGAATCTGTCGGTCATCGCGCGCGCCTATGGCGGGGAAGGCGCACAAAGTCGAGTTTGACCGACCCGCCCTTACTCCTTCTCATCCTCGCTCGACGGCTCGTCGGCCGCCGCCTTGGCCTTTTCCTTCGGCTTTTCCTTCTCGAAGATCGCCACAAGTTCCTTTTTCTTTGCCTCCGACAGACCCTCCTCGGCCTCGGGGAACATCTCTTCTTCCTCCTCGTCGATATGGTGGAGGTAACGATGCTTCATCGTCCGGAACCGCGTCAGCCAGCCGGTCGACGCGAAATCCATCTCGTAAAGCTCGGTCAACAGCTCGTCGATTTCCTTATGTTCGGAAACGCTGTGCTGCGCATCCTCGCGCAAATCGGGCTTGCCGAGCATCGTCGCGTAGAGCGACATTTCCTCGGACGCCGCGTGCGCGGTCACTTCGATACGGAACGCCTCGAACAGTTTTTCGCGATCGGGACTGTCGCCGTGCGTGTCGTCGATCTGGTCGAGCAATTTGCGATGGCGATCATGATCGGCCTTCAGTCGCGCAAAGATTTTGGTCTCGGTCATCTGTCTCTCCGTCCGTTGGCGGTCGAAGATCAAACGGCTCAGTGAAGCGGCGGTTCCGGCCTTATGCCGCCTTCCAGTCATTCGTCGTCGTGAAGGACGGCAATGCCAGTGCCGAAACCGTCGACTGGGCCGCCGCGGCGATCAGATAGGGCGAGACGCGGTGGCGCGTGCACAGTCCGCCATTGCCGTCGCTGACCATCGTCTGTTCGAATTCGACGCCCTGCTGATGCTTCATCGACCGGCGAACCGTCGCGGTGGCCAGCTGGCCTTCGCCGAAATCGATGACGAAACGCGTTCCCACGGGGACATCCAGCAGACCCTCGATAAACGCGCCGGTTGTCGACAGATTGCGGATGACGACGGCATAGCGGTGGTTGTCGTGGATCGCGCCGACCTTGCGGAACAGGGAGAACCGGTCGTTGCGCTGGCGCGCGGGCCCCGCAGGCTTGATCGTCCACGCCCCCTCCGCATGCTCGAGCAATTCCGCCTGCGGCACGGCCTTGCTATAGATATAGCCCTGAACATGGCTGACGTTGAGCTTGCGGATCAGTTCGAGCTGATCGAGCGATTCGATGCCTTCGGCGGTCGTTTCCATCTCGAGCGCTTCGGCGAGCGCGACGATCGCCGCGATGATCGCCCCGTTGCGCGACCCCGGTATGGTCGCGTCGCGGACGAAACTCTGGTCGATCTTGATCTTGTCGAACGGCGCAGATTGCAGATAGGCGAGCGAAGAATAGCCGGTGCCGAAATCGTCGAGCGCCAGACGCACGCCCAGATCTTTCAACGCCTTGAACATCAGCGCGGTTTCGGCCGTATCGCCGAGGAACACGCTTTCGGTGATCTCCAGCTCCAGCCGGTCGGGGGCAAGGCCGGTCGCGGCGAGCGCCTGCGCGACGATTTTCGGCAGCTCCTGATTCGCGAACTGGATCGGCGAGACATTGACCGCGACCCGCATGTCACCCGGCCAGCTTGCGGCGTCCTCGCACGCCTTGCGCAGCACCCACTCGCCAAGTTCCCAGATCAGATTGGTTTCCTCGGCGATCGGGATGAACACCGCGGGCGAAATCGCGCCGCGCTCGCGGTGGGTCCAGCGGACCAGCGCCTCGACCCCCGTCACCATGTTCGACCTGGCATGGACGACCGGCTGATAACCAAGTTCGATTTCGCCGCGCACCAGCGCGTCGCGCAGATCGTCCTCCAGCGCGCGGCGCTGCTCGGCCGCCTGGTGCAGATCGCTTGAATAGAAAGCAAAGCGTCCGCGACCATTGCCCTTGGCAGCGTAAAGCGCGAGATCGGCGTTGCGGACAAGGTCGTCGCTGCTCAGGCCGTCGAACGGCGCGATCGCGACGCCGACCGATACACCGATGATGCAGCGACTGCCCTCGACCGAATAGGGTTGCGACAGGCTGGCGATGATGTCGGCCGCCATATCGCCCAGCTTGCCGCGATCCTCGATGTCGGGAAGGATGATCTGGAATTCGTCGCCGCCGAGACGGCTGACCATCTCGCGGTCGCCGACGATCTTGAGCAGCCGTTCGGCAACCTGTTTCAGCAGCGCATCGCCCGCCGGATGGCCCAGCGTGTCGTTGACCTGTTTGAAGCGGTCGAGATCGAGCAGCATGATCGCGCACGAGCGTTGTTGCTGCGCAAAGGCGGCGAGGGTGGAATCGAGCTTCTTCGAAATGTTGAAGCGGTTCGCAAGCCCGGTCAGCGAGTCATAGAGCGCGAGCCGCGAGGCATCCTCGGCCGATCGGCGCTGCGCGGTGATATCGGTGCCGCTGCCGCGATAGCCAGTAAACTTGCCGCCGGCATCGATCTGCGGCCGGCCCGATATCGCCCACCAGCGGTCGTCGCCTTCGAATGCGCTGCGCAGCGGCAAGGCGTCGAATTTCGATTGTCTGGTCAGCAGGAAGGGCAGCGTCCGCTGCCGTTCGCCATGGCTGTCGACGGGCAGGAACAGGTCGGTAAAGGCGGTCCCGAGCAGCGAACCCGTCGTCCGGCCCATCAATTGCGCTACCGAATCGGTGATATAGGTCAGCCGTCCCCTGGCATCGGTCGACCAGAACCAGCCAAGGCCGCTTTGCTCATAATTTTGAAGGAGCAACAGCGCTTCGTGGGTGTGCAGGTTCGCCGCGGCATCGCCCCGCTGTTTGCCGATCCGGGAACCGAGCAGGCCGAAAAAGCCCCGCTGGCCCTCATCGACGTCGCCCTCCCCCCTGTCGCCGAAATCCATCCGCGATGGCACGTCCATCAAACAAACTCTTTATCTGATCCCCACACCCCATTCGCTATGCAGGCAAGGGATTGCGATAGTGTAAATGTCTAAGGGTTTTCCGGAAACCATTCCATTTGAGGGCGTTGTGCGCATTGCGCGCGCCAGATCCCCTTCGGTCTTCGTGACTTTCGGGCGGCCTGTCCCATTAACCTTTCGCCGAAGCCCGATGTTAATATAGGGCTCGCGATGGAAGCGCGCATGGCAATGACCGTATATCTGAACGACGTCCCGCGATCGACGGCAAATGGGCGTGCGTCGCGTCGGCAATTGCGGCTTCCGCTCCACGGATCAAAGGCGGCGGGCTCCGAAATCGAGGCTTTCGTTCACAATATTTCAGCCACCGGCATGCTCGTCGAAAGCCGGGCGCCGCTCGAAATCGGCGAGGTAATCGAGGTCAATTTGCCGCACAGCGGCAAAACCGCGACGAAAGTGATCTGGACCAGCGGCGGTCTCGCCGGATGCCAGTTCGAAATGCCGATCTCGCCAGCAACGCTCAGCGCCGCGCAGTTGAAAAGTGTGGTGGGGCCCGATGCGCACGCCCCCAACGACGGGCCGGTCCCGGCCACCGAAAGCTTCGGCGTCCGTCTGCAACGGCTGCGCGCGGCAAAGGAATGGACTCAGGGACAGCTTGCGGGCCGGCTGGGGGTCAGCGAGCCGTCGATTTCGGCATGGGAACTCGACAAGGCCCGGCCAAAAGCGGGCCGGATGGAGGCCCTGTCAGTCGCCCTCGGGGTCGAAATTTCCGAACTGCACGGCTTTGACGAGGCCGGGAATCTGAACGATCTGGTCGCAAAGGCAAAGGCGCAAATCGCCAGGGCCGCCGGAGTCAGCCCGAGCAACGTCAAATTCACCATCGAGATATAGGCGAAGGATTGCGGCCAAATCGGCAGCCCACGTCCGCTTTGGGGCTGAAAGCAGGCATCCCCGCACGTTCGTTATCCGGGCTCGACCCGGGACCCGCTGCAGCGCTGAAGTCATCGACTCCGGATCGGGTCCGGGGTGACGAGGAGGATAATATCCTCGCTGTCGCGAAGCGATGGGGAGGGGGACCGCTCGCGAAGCGAGGGGTGGAGGGGCCGCGACCTCGCGCCATTCGCCCCTCCGTCAGCGCTTCGCGCTGCCACCTCCCCATGCCTGCGGCACAGGGAGGATCAATGTCCGCTTTTGGTCGATTACAGACGTTGCAAGCACAGCTGCATCCGCCGCTGATGCTACGACCGCCCCGCCCCGCCCGTCTATCGAGGGGGATTCTCGCCTTACGGTTCCGGCAACAACAGGCTCGCATCGCCATAGCTATAGAAGCGGTAATCCCCTTCAATCGCATGCCGATACGCCGCCTGCATCGTCTCCAATCCCATCAGCGCGCTGACCAGCATGAACAGGGTTGATCGCGGCAGGTGGAAATTGGTCATCAGCCCGTCGATCGCCTTGAACCGATAGCCCGGCGTAATAAAAATCGCGGTGTCGCCGGCGAAGGGCGCGATGATGCCATCGTCCTGCGCCGCGCTTTCGAGCACACGCAGGCTGGTTGTCCCGACCGCGATGACACGGCCGCCACCGGCGCGCACAGCGTTGAGCCGCGCCGCGGTATCGGCGTCGATCCGCCCCCATTCGGCGTGCATGACATGGTCTTCGGTATCGTCGGCCTTGACCGGCAGGAATGTCCCGGCGCCGACATGCAGGGTCAGCGTTTCGGACGCGATACCCGCCGCCGCCAGCGCTTCGAGAAGGGCCGGCGTAAAATGCAACGCGGCGGTCGGCGCCGCAACCGCACCGTCTTCGCGCGCGAACATCGTCTGATAATCGGCGCGGTCGTCGTCGTCGGTCGCGCGCTTGCCCGCGATATAGGGCGGCAGCGGCATCGTGCCGGCGCGCTCGAGCAGGATTTCGACCGGCTCGTCGCCGGCAAAGGTGAGGATGAAGCTGCCGTCGGCCAGCCGCTCCTCGGCCAGCGCCGCGACCCCGGCGCCGAAATCGACCGTCTCGCCCACGCGCAGCCGCTTGGCGTTGCGGACGAACGCCTGCCAGCGGCGCAGGTCGATCCGCTTGTGCAAGGTGGCGCCGATCCTTGCCTCCCCGCGCCGTCCTTCGAGCTGCGCGGGAATCACGCGTGTGTCGTTGAAGACAAGGCAGTCGCCCGCGCGCAGCCATTGCGGCAGGTCGCTGACGCCCGCGTCGATCATCTTGCCGCCATTGACGACGAGCATCCGCGCCGCGTCGCGCGGCCGCGCGGGGCGCAGCGCAATGCGCTCGTTCGGCAGGTCGAAATCGAAGGCGTCGACGCGCATGGGGGTTCGCGCGCCTCCCCGGAATTACTGGCGGATCGGAGCGTTAAGCTCGTCAACCGTCACCGCGGGCGCGGCCGGGGGGGCCGCCTCGACCAGCGCCGATGGCGGCGGCATCGGCTTGTTGTCGGCCGCGACCGACACCTGGACCATGCGCGACATCACCGCGGGCGGCTCGCCCTTCTGAATCGCATCGACATATTGCATGCCCGAAATGACGCGGCCGAACGCGGTGTAGCGGCGGTCGAGCGAGAAGCGCGGTTGCAGCATGATGAAGAACTGGCTGTTCGCGCTGTCCTCGCTCTCGGCGCGCGCCATCGACAGCGTGCCGCGCAGATGCGGGGTCACGTTGAATTCGGCCTTGATATCGGGAAGCTGCGAACCGCCCTGCCCGGTCGCGGTCGGGTCCCCCGTCTGCGCCATGAAGCCGTCGATCACGCGGTGGAATTTGATCCCGTCATAGAAACCCGCACGCGTCAGCTGCTTCAGCCGTTCGACATGGTTCGGGGCGACATTGGGATAGAGCTGGATCACGACCCGGCCGCCCGTCGAAAGGTCGATGTTGAGCATATATTCGGGGTTATTGATATATTGGTCGGGGGTCATCGCGGGGACCGCGGGGACTTCGGTCGCGGGCGTTCCTTCAACCGCGGCAGATGCCGCGGGCGGCGCTTCCACAGGCGCCGGGGCCGGGGCCGGGGTTTCCACCGGCGGCGCCGGCTGGGTCTGCTCGGGGTTGGGCGAAGGCGCGGGCGGCGCCTCTTGCGCTATGGCCGAAGCCGCGAGACCGAACGCCATCGCCGTAAGAACCAAGGGGCGGAAGGAAAATGTCATGCTGGATCGGCCTTTGGATAATAACTGGATTTGCGCCCCGATGGCGCGCCGTAGCTGGAAAAAGCTGAACGCTCAATGATCGGTATCAGCGATCGCCCTGCAAAAGGCCGCGTTCGGCGATGCGCGCCACCACGGCATCGCGGACCGAAGGCGTCACGAATTTGTGGATGTCGCCGCCAAAGATCGCGATTTCCTTGACCAGCCGCGACGCGATCGGCTGAAGCCCGACGTCAGCCATCAGGAACACCGTTTCGATCCGGTCGTTCAGCTGCTGGTTCATCCCCGCCATCTGATATTCATATTCGAAATCGGCGACCGCGCGCAGCCCGCGGACGATCATGTTCGCGCCCTCGCGCTCGGCAAAGTCCATCAGCAGCGAATTGAAACCGACGACGCGGATATCGCCGTCGATGCTCGCGACCTCGGCCTTCACCATCGCGATACGCTCGTCGTCGTCGAACATTGGCGATTTGGTGATGTTGGTCGTCACCCCGATCACCAGCCGGTCGACCAGCGATGCGCCGCGCCGGATGATGTCCATATGCCCGAGCGTGATCGGATCGAACGTCCCCGGATAAACCCCCACCCGCATCAACGGTCCCTTTCCACGACATAGCGCGCGATCGCGCGCAACAGCGTTGCCTCTTCCCCAAAGCCCGATAAATGCCCGATCGCCTGTTCGACGAGCGCGGTCGCCTGTTCGCGCGCGCGTTCCAGCCCCATCAGCGTGACGAAGGTCGCCTTGCCCGCCGCCTCGTCCTTGTGCAGTGCCTTGCCCGCCAGCGCTTCGTCACCCTCGACATCCATGATGTCGTCGGCGATCTGGAACGCCAGCCCGATGTCGCGCGCGTAGCCGCGCAGCGGCGTGCGCCCCTCGGGCGGGATGCGCGCAAGGATCGCGCCGGCCTCGACCGAAAAGGCGATCAGCGCCCCGGTCTTCAATTGCTGAAGCCGCGTCACCGTCGGCAGATCGAAATTCGACGTTTCGGCGGCAAGGTCCATCATCTGTCCGCCCGCCATGCCCGCGGGCCCCGACGCGCGCGCGAGTTCGCAGCACAGCTCGCCGCGCACGAACGGATCGCTGCTCGTCGCCGGGTCGCACAGCCATTCGAACGCCAGCGCGTGCAGCGAATCGCCCGCGAGCACCGCGGTCGCCTCGTCAAACGCCTTGTGCACCGTCGGCTTGCCGCGGCGGATATCGTCGTCGTCCATGCACGGCAGATCATCGTGGATCAGCGAATAGACGTGCATTGCCTCGACCGCCGCGCCGACGCGCAGGGTCAGTGCGCGCTCGACGTGGAACAGGTCGCCCGCCGCGCGGACGAGCAGCGGGCGCAGCCGCTTGCCCCCCGCGATCGCGGCGTGACGCATCGCTTCATACAGCGGCCCACGCGGGTCGGCCGGAACGGGCAGAAACTGGTCGAATAGCCGGTCGATCCCCAGCGCCACCTCGGCCTGGACGCTGAGGAGCAATTGCGTACCGCGCGAAATTTCACTGTCTACCGATGCCATGACGCCTCAGCTTTCGCCGAAGGGAGTGGTTCCCGTCGGCCGTCCGTCGGCGCCCAGGCTGACCTGTTCGATCCGCGCCTGCGCCGCCGCGAGCCGCGCCTCGCAATGCCCGCGCAGCGCGTGGCCGCGTTCATAGAGCGTCACCGATTCCTCAAGGCTGACATCGCCGCTTTCGAGCCGCCGTACGATCGTTTCGAGCTCGCCCATCGCGGCCTCGAATGACAGCGACGCGATGGCGGGGCCGCTATCGGCTTGGGCGGCGGTATCGGGGGTGTCCGTCATGTCCCTGCTTTGGCCCTTTCGCCCCCTCGCGGTCAAGTATGACGTCCGACGGAACGGCAGGCCCGGCGCTGACAATTTTTTAAGGCTATCGTCGTAAAAGGCGGCGGCGAAGGGGGGCGGTTTCCATGACGACATATCACGGCGATCTGACGCAGTTCTCGAATATCCGGTTTCAAAAGACGCGCCACAAGTCGCTCGTGGTCGCCTATCTCCTGTGGTTCTTCTTCGGAATGCTCGGCCTCCATCGCTTCTATATGGATCGCCTGACGACCGGATTCGTCCAGCTCGGCATCGTTCTTGCCCAGATAGTCATCGTCTTCATCAGTCCCAACCTGACGCTCTTCATACTCGGCGCCCTCGCGATATGGGTGTTGATCGACGGGATATTGATTCCCTTCATGGAATGACCGTCTCGGGGTGATTCGGGGGCATTGACCCCCGCGCGCCCGACGATAGATTTGCCTCCATGTTCATCGGCCATTTCGCCCCGGCGCTGATCGCCGCGACCCGCCCCCGCGCGGCGGGGCTCGGAACGCTGTTCGTCGCGGCGCAGCTCGTCGATATCGGGTTCGCCGCGCTGCTGATCCCGGGTGTCGAGGCGATGCGGATCGTCCCCGGCATCACGGCGATGAACCCGATGGACCTCCACCACATGCCCTATACCCACAGCCTGCTCGGCGCCCTCATCTGGGCGACGATTTTCGGCGCGCTGCTGTGGTTCGCGACAAGGCGCAGCGAAGCCGCGATCGGCGCCGCGCTGGTCGTCGTCTCGCACTGGTTCATCGATGTGCTGGTGCACATCCCCGATCTCACCCTCTATGGCGCGCCGCCGAAGCTCGGCTTTGGCTTGTGGAACCATCCGCTGATCGCGATGCCGCTCGAGACCCTGATGATCGGCGGAGCCCTTCTCTATTATTTGCGCCGTACCCGGGCACCGACGGGCAACCTTCGGCTGTGGGTGCTTGCCGCGTTGCTGGCTTTGGCGCAGGCGGTTGACTGGTTCGGCCCGAAAGAGCCCGTCTATTCGCTCGCGGTCCCCGCAACGATGCTCTTCGCCTACGCGTTGCTTGCGGGAACGGCCGCTTGGGCGGGCGCCGGTCGCCACGTTCGCACCGCCAAGGCTTTCCCATGAATCCTCAACTTGTTGCCAGTTATGTCGCGACCGCGATCATCTTTGGAATCCTCGACGCGCTGTGGCTGCAATATATGGTCACCAAAGTTTATCGGCCCGAGATCGGGGCGCTCCTGATGGACGGATGGCGCCCCGCCCCCGCGCTCATTTTCTATGCGCTTTACATGCTCGGTATCCAGATTTTCGCCATCGCACCGGCCCTGGCAGCGGGAAAATGGCAGGTCGCGGCGCAGTGGGGGGCGCTGTTCGGCTTCTTCTGTTATATGACCTACGACCTCACCAATCACGCCACGATGAAGATCTGGTCGGCCAGGGTCACTTTGCTCGACATCGCCTGGGGCACCGTGGCAACGGGTTTTGCCGCAGGCGCAGCAGCATGGCTGGTCCTGACATTGCTGCCCCGCAGCAACTGACCCGCTTCACCCGGCACAATCGCGATTCCGTTTTTTGCAATTGCTGACACCCGCGCCGCCATTCATGTTGCACCGCACAAGAAGAGAGGGGCTCGAAGGCAAGTTTTGTTCAACCGACAAGGACTTGCATCATGAAAAAAATCATTCTCCCCGCCCTCGGCCTGCTCGCGCTCGCGCCGTCGATCGCGCTGGCGCAGGAAGCGCCGACCAGCCGGTTCGAATATGAGGGTGCGACCTACAGCTACACCGTGACCAAGGTGGGCGACACCCGCGTCATCAGCGGCATCGAGGAACGCACCGGCAAGCCGTTCACGCTCCGCGTCGGTGCGAACCGCGTCCGCGGTACCGTCGGTTCGCAGCAGGTCAGCTTCGCGCTGCGCGATGTCGAACCGCTGACAAAGCCCGTCGCGACCCTCGCCTCGCGCTAATTAAATAGGGACAGTCCCTATTTAATTTTAAACGGACGACCGCGCCGTCCTGGAACGGCGCGGTCGCCGATATATTCGGACTGCGCAGCCAGCCACGCCGGAACCGCGCGCGGCCGGCCCGACAGCAACGCCTGTTCGATCGCCTCCGCCTCCTCATCGGCGGCTTCCAGTCCGCTCGCCAGCATCGCGCGCCAGTTCGACACGGTATCGGCAAATTCTTTCCCGCTCACCAGCCGGTCAGGGCGCCGCGCCACATGCGCCGCCGCGCTCGACCATGTCCATTGCTCGGCCGTTTTGACCAGCCCCGCCTTCACCGGGTTGTTTTCGACATAGCGCAGCGCGACCATCAGGTGCGCCTCGTCCATGGCATAGCTGGCGTAGCGCCCCTGAAAGAGGTGGCCGCTCGTCTCCTGCATCAGGTTGATCCGCTGCGACAGCCGGGTCGCGGCGCTCGCAATCGGCCCGCGCAATCCATCGGTTGTCGATGGAACAAGGATGAGGTGAACATGATTGTCCATCAGGCACCAGGCAAGGCACGTCGTCGCATAGCGCTGGCATCCCTCGGCGAGCCAGTCGACGTAGCGATTCCGGTCGGCGTCCGAGAAGAAAATCGGCTGCTTGCGGTTGCCCCGTTGCACCACATGATGCGGGACGCCGGGGATCACGATGCGGGACGCACGCGGCATGGGCCCTCCAAATTGGCAAATTAAATAGGGACTGTCCCTATTTATTGCGTGCGACGCCCCGACACGCAAGACCGTCGATAAATTAAATAGGGACTGTCCCTATTTATTGAGCCTGTTCGGTTTGCGCGTGTGCGGCTAAAGGCGCGCCATGACTCAGACCGCAACCGCGCCCGCCTCCGTCATCACCCCCCAGGTCGTCGCCGACCACGGCCTGTCGCCGGAAGAATATGAGCGCGTCCTCGCCGCGCTCGGGCGCGAGCCAAACCTTGTCGAACTCGGCATCTTCTCGGTCATGTGGTCCGAGCATTGCAGCTATAAAAGCTCGCGCCTGCATCTCAAGAAATTGCCGACCGAAGCGCCGTGGGTGATCTGCGGCCCCGGCGAAAATGCCGGCGTTATCGACATCGGCGAAGGACCCGACGGCAAGAAGCTGGCGGCGATCTTCAAGATGGAGAGCCACAACCACCCGTCGTATATCGAGCCCTATCAGGGCGCGGCGACCGGGGTCGGCGGCATTTTGCGCGACGTCTTCACGATGGGAGCGCGCCCCGTCGCAAACCTCAACGCGCTCCGCTTCGGCCGCCCCGACCATCCGAAGATGAAGCACCTCATCTCGGGCGTCGTCCACGGCATCGGCGGTTACGGCAATTGCGTGGGCGTCCCCACGGTTGGCGGCGAGGTCAATTTCCACAAGGCGTATGACGGCAACATCCTCGTCAACGCGATGACCGTCGGCATCGCCGAACAGGACAAGATCTTCTATTCGGCCGCCAGCGGCGTCGGCAATCCGATCGTCTATGTCGGATCCAAGACCGGCCGCGACGGCATCCACGGCGCGACCATGGCGTCGGCGGACTTCGGCGAAGATGCCGAGGAAAAGCGCCCGACGGTGCAGGTCGGCGATCCCTTCACCGAAAAATTGCTGATCGAGGCGTGCCTCGAACTGATGGCATCGGACGCGATCGTCGCGATTCAGGACATGGGCGCCGCGGGCCTCACCAGCTCGTCGGTCGAAATGGCATCGAAGGGCGGCGTCGGCCTCCACCTCAAGATGGACGATGTGCCGCAGCGCGAAACCGGCATGACCGCCTATGAGATGATGCTGTCCGAATCGCAGGAACGCATGCTGATGGTGCTGAAGCCGGGCCGCGAGGATTTCGCCGCCGCGATCTTCCACAAATGGGAACTCGATTTCGCGGTCATCGGCACCGTCACCGACACCGGCCGCATGGTCCTCGAGCATCATGGCGAGATCGTCTGCGACATCCCGCTCGCGCCGCTCGCCGACGATGCGCCGCTCTACGACCGCCCGCACGTCCCGACGCCGAAGCAGCCCGCGCTGACCAACGTCCCCGAGACGACGGACGTCGCGGCCGACCTCAAGACCTTGATGGGCACCCCCGACATCGCTTCGCGCCGCTGGATCTGGGAACAATATGACAGCCAGGTCGGCGCCGATACGGTGCAGACCGGCGGCGATGCCGCACTCGTCCGCATCCACGGCACCAACCGCGCGCTCGCGATGTCGACCGACTGCACCCCGCGCTATTGCTACGCCGACCCCGTCGAGGGCGGCAAGCAGGCGGTCGCCGAAACCTGGCGCAACATCAGCGCGGTCGGCGCGACGCCGCTCGCGATCACCAACTGCCTGAACTTCGCCAACCCGCAGCGCCCCGAAATCATGGGCCAGATCGTCGGCTGCCTCGACGGCATGGCGCAAGCGTGCATCGCACTCGACTATCCGATCGTGTCGGGCAACGTCAGCCTCTATAACGAGAGCAAGGCGACCGGCGGCGGCAGCGCGATCCTGCCCACCCCCGCAATCGGCGGCGTCGGCGTGATCGAGGATTGGAACCGCGCGGTCGGCATCGGCTTCAAGCGCACCGGCGACATCGTTCTCGCGGTCGGCGAACGCGCCGGCCATCTCGGCCAGTCGATCTGGCTGCGCGAAATATTGGGCCGCGAAGAAGGGCCGCCGCCCGAGGTCAACCTGCGCTGCGAAAAGCGGACGGGCGACTTCATCCGCCATGCGATCAATGCCGGCTGGATCACCGCCTGCCACGACGTGTCGGACGGCGGCATGGCGGTGACGCTTGCCGAAATGGCGCTCAAATCGAACATCGGCGTGCTGGTCAGCGAAGAACAGCCCTTCGGCGTCGCCGAGAGCTTCTTCGGCGAGGATCAGGGGCTGTATCTGGTCACCGTCTGCGACACCTGCCTCGCCGACTTCCTCGACGCCGCTGGCCGCGCCGACGTGCCGGTCGATCCGGTCGGCCGCACGATCAAAGACCGCATCGTCTTCGAACTGGAGGGCAGCGACCATCAGGTGACGCTCGCCGAACTGCGCGAAGCGCATGAGGGTTTCTTCCCGAAGCTGATGGGAGCCGACGCGGCACTCGCCTGACGTCTTTGTGAAAGAGAGGGGCCGATGAGCATCCATATCGGAGTCGGAGGATGGACCTTCGAACCGTGGCGCGGCCCCTTCTACCCCGCCGGTCTCGCGCAAAAGCGCGAGCTCGAATTTGCCGGCCAGCATCTGACCGGGATCGAGATCAACGGCACCTATTATGGCAGCCAGAAACCCGAAACCTTCGCCAACTGGGCCGCATCGGTCCCCGACGGGTTCAAATTCAGCGTCAAGGCGTCACGTTTCACCACCAATCGCAAGGTTCTGGCCGAGGGCGCCGGATCGATCGAGAAATTCCTGACGCAGGGGCTCACGCGGCTCGGCGACCGGCTCGGCCCGATCCACTGGCAGTTCATGGCAACAAAGAAATTCGTGCCTGACGATTTCGCCGGCTTCCTCGACCTGCTGCCCGACACGCAGGACGGTGTGCCGCTGCGCCACGCGATCGAGGTTCGCGACGAAAGCTTCCGCGACCCGGCGTTCATCGACATGGTGCGCGAACGGAACATGGCGATCGTCTTCGCCGACAGCGACGAATTTCCGTGCATCGACGAACAGACCGCCGACTTCACCTATGCGCGGCTTCAGCGCAGCCAGGAGGATGTCGAAACCGGCTATGACGACAAGGCGCTGGACGCTTGGGCCAACCGCGCCCGCGACTGGGCCAAGGGTGACCGCGACGTCTATATCTTCTTCATATCCGGCGCAAAGGTCCGCAACCCGGCGGCGGCGCAAGCGCTGATCGCGAAGCTGGCGGAATGACGATCCTCCCTGTGGCGAAGCCATGGGGAGGTGGCAGCGCGAAGCGCTGACGGAGGGGCTACAACGCGTCCCCTCCACCGTCCGCTGCGCGGACGGTCCCCCTCCCCACGCCTACGGCGCAGGGAGGATCTTTGGATCAGGCCATCGCAGCCTTTGCTGCGAGGAAGTTGTACGGATCGATCCCGCGGTTGCGATATGCCCGATGCGCTTCGTGATACAGCGTCGGCTCGCCGATCCCCAGCCGCGCGCGTGCGGCTTCGAGCGGTTCGGCGAGCAGCGAGCGGATGTCCTGCTCGATGATGGCTTTCGAAGCCTTGCCGTTGCGCTGGCCCTGGCGGATCGCGCCCATCACCGGCGCATCGCTCTTGATGCTGCGCTTCACTTCATAGCCGCCGGCATAGGCAATAAACGCATTGCCGTAATTGCCCGTCTGGCCATAGGTGAAGCCGAGCACGCACTGTTCGCCCAGCGCGTCGCGGCCATAGCCGGTCAGGATATGGAACAGGTCGTGCGTGTCGCGCAGACGGTTCGAATACCATTGCACCTGGTCGTCGAACTTCGGACGGCCCATCTTGTCGGCCTCGGCGACAAGGCCGGCGGCCGACAGGCCTTCGCGGCGCATGAAGGTGACATAGGCGTGGCCGACACTGCCTTCGGGCAGTTCATCGATCCAGCTGTGATCGTCGAGCAGGTCGGGCAGATAGGGTTCGCGTTCCATCAGCTTCCGGCCGAAATCGCTTTCGACGAAAGCGCGCGCGTCGTCCATGAAGCCCTTGCGCGGCAAATTCTCGAAGATGTGGAACACCTGTTCGGTGTCTTCCTTGTCCGCGATCAGCTTGCGGAAGTGCTGGAACGCCTTGAACGGGCGGAACCGCTGCGGCTGGCGGTCGGGATGAGAAAAGATCGTGGGGGTCATGGCTGGTCTCTTGCGAATCAGTTTGATGATGGTGATTTACCACTACTGACATAGATGTCAATAATGACTTAATCGCTGGACCGCACGGGGTCCCCACCGTTATATCTTCATAATACAGCAGGGGATCGATGTGCGCGAAGATAGAGAAGTTGCGACCGAACGCCTCATCACCCTCGATGCGCTGCGCGGCTTCGCGGTCATGGGCATTTTGGCGATGAACATCGTCGCCTTCGCAATGCCCGAAATGGCCTATGTCTCCCCGAAAGCCTATGGCGGCGAAACACCTTCCGACATCGCTGCGTGGGCGCTGGGCTTTATGCTGTTCGACGGCAAGATGCGCGGGCTGTTCTCGATCCTGTTCGGCGCGAGCCTGCTCCTGATCGTCGACCGCGCCGAAGCGTCGGGACAAAATCCCGGATCGGTTCATTATCGCCGCATGGCGTGGCTCGCGATCTTTGGGCTTTGCCATTATTTCTTCATCTGGTGGGGCGACATCCTCTTCCTCTATGCCGCTGTCGGCTGCATCGCGTTTAATTTTCGCGGCTGGGAGCCGCGCCGGCTGATCAAATGGGCGCTCGGCCTTTTCACCCTCGGCATTCTCCTGACATCGCTGTTTTTCGGCGCGCAACTCGTCGTCGCCGGCGCCGCCGACAATCCCGCGTCGCCAATGGCCGAGACCGGACGCGAACTCCGCGCCGAATATGCCAAGATCGATGACGAAGTGACCGAGGAACTCGAACTCTATCGCGGTCGCTATCTGCCCATCCTCGACGAACGCCTGGGCAGCGCCGCGAATCCGTTCATCGGCGTGCTGATGATGATGCTCGAAACGCTACCGCTGATGATGTTGGGCATGGCCCTGTTCCGCAATGGCTTCCTGACCGGTGGGTGGACATCGGGCGATTATAGGCGGACGGCACGGCGCTGGCTGCCGCCCGGCCTGTTCCTGACGCTGCTGGTCGGCTGGCTTCAGTGGCGGTCGGGGTTCGATTATCTCGTCGGGGTTAATGCCTTCATGGCGTGGGCGGGTCCCGGGCGGCTGATGATGACCATCGCCTATGCCGCGCTGCTCGTGCTGCTGATCCGGCGCGCCAGCGATAGCGCGTGGATCGCCCGCATCGCCGCGACGGGCCGGGCGGCCTTCTCCAACTATCTCGGCACCAGCATCGTGATGACGACGATTTTCTACGGCTATGGGACTGGACTGTTCGGCGAAATTGGTCGCTGGACGCTCTATCTCTTCTGCGCCGGGATGTGGGCCGCCATGCTGCTGTGGTCAAAGCCGTGGCTCGAACGCTTTCGCTATGGACCACTCGAATGGCTGTGGCGCAGCCTCGCACGCGGAGCGCTGCAACCGATGCGGAAGGCTGCGGCTCAGTAACCCACAGCGCGGTCGAGGCCGCCTGCGCGGCGCTGGACGAGCGGATTGGCTTCTCGCTCCAGCGCAGCCAGCGTTTCCTCGAACAGCGGGCGCAGTCCAACGACGCGCGGCAGATATTCCTCGGGACTGATCTGGCTTTCGACGCAGTGCCGCGCGAAGACCTCGATATCTTCGGCCAACGCGCCGAGCTTTTCCCCGCCGAACTGGCGCGCTTCGCTCTTTAGCGTGTGCGCGGGCATGACGAGGCCGCGCGCGTCGCGCGCGCGCATGGCTTCCTCGATCGCCGCCACCGACTTGGTGCCGTCTTCGCGAAAATAGCCGAGAATCCGCACAAACGCCGCCCCCAGCTGGGTACGCGTCGCGCGAAATTCATCCCAATCGACCAGGATTTCGTCCAATGTTTCGTCCCTTGGTGTTCAAATTCGGCCGTGGTCCCAACCGATCCATGCCCAAGTTCGGTAAAAAAGACGTTACGGTGTCAGCACCCTTGCAAAGAAAGGCGCTCCGTTTTGGGTCAGCGGCGGATGCGCCATCGCCCTTCGCCGGTCGGCGTTCCATCGGACACCACCGTCCAGCCATGCTCGCCTGCAAGCGCCGCGACCTCACGCCCCGCCTGCGGATCGTCCGCGATCAGATACACATCCGGGGCATCGCGCATCGCGCGCGCCAACCGCAGCGCGGGCCATGGGCAGCGCATTCCGCGGGCATCGACGACGAGCGCGCCCGCGGTGTTAAATATCGTCATTCGTCATAGGGATTGCGCGAATTGCGGAAGTTAAGGCGCACCGGCACGCCCTGAAAACCCAGTTCCTTACGCATGCCGTTGACGAGATAGCGTTCATAGCTGCCGGGCAGCGAATCGGTGCGGGTGCCGAAAACGACAAAGGTCGGCGGCCGCGTCCGCGCCTGGGTGATATAGCGCAGCTTGATCCGCTTGCCGCCCGGCGCCGGCGGGGGATTGGCATCGACCGCGCGTTCGAACCAGCGGTTCAGTGCCGATGTCGAAACGCGATTGTTCCAGATCGCGCGCTGTTCGAAGGCAACGCGGACCAGCGTGTCGATTCCCCGGCCCGTCGCCCCCGAAATGGTGAGGACCGGCACGCCTTTAACTTGGCTGAGCCCGTCCTCGAGCGCGGCGCGGACGCCGTTGAACAGTGACGATGGCTCGTCGGCGACATCCCATTTGTTGAGCGCGACAACCAGTGCGCGGCCTTCCTGCAGCACCCGGTCGGCGATGTGCAGATCTTGTGACTCAAGGCCCTTTGTCGCGTCAAGCAACAGTACGACAACCTCGGCGAAATCGACCGCGTGGAGCGCGTCGGCGACCGACAGCTTTTCCAGCTTGTCCTGCACCTTGGCGCGCTTGCGCATGCCAGCAGTGTCGAACAGCTGGATCTCGTGGACCTCGCCGTCCTTTTCCCACTGCCAGTCGACGCGGATCGAATCGCGCGTGATCCCGGCTTCGGGCCCGGTGATCAGGCGATCCTCGCCGATCATGCGGTTGATCAAAGTCGATTTGCCCGCGTTGGGGCGGCCAACGATCGCGAGCTTCATCGGGCCGAGCGGCGGGTCTTCGTCCTCCTCGCCCTCAACCGAAGGTAGCACCGCTTCGAACACGGCAGCGTCATAGCCGTCGACGATCGGGCGCAGCGCGTCAAACAGGTCGACGATACCATCGCCATGCTCGGCGCTGAGCGCGATCGGATTGTCGAAGCCGAGCGAATAGGATTCCATCAGGCCGTTTTCGCCCTGTTTGCCCTCGGCCTTGTTGACGACGAGGATGATCGGCGTGTCCTCGCTGCGCAGCCAGCGCGCGATTTCCTCGTCGAGCGGGGTTACCCCGGCGCGGCCGTCAATCATGAACAGCGCGGCATCGGCCTGGCGCACGGCCTTTTCGGTCTGCACCCGCATCCGGCCGGGCAGGGTCGCGGCATCATAATCCTCGAAACCCGCGGTATCGACGATGCGGAAATCCAGCCCGAGCAGATGGCCGTCGCCCTCGCGACGGTCGCGCGTCACCCCGGGCTGGTCATCGACAAGCGCGAGGCGCTTTCCGACCAGCCGGTTGAACAGCGTCGATTTGCCCACATTAGGCCGGCCGACAATGGCAATCGTCGCGAATCGCGACATCCGTTTTTCCTTCAATAAATAGGGACTGTCCCTATTTAAATTAAATAGGGACAGTCCCTATTTATTGGCCTAGCGCCAGGCCGTGATCTGCCCGTCGTCCGCGAGGACGTACAAAATATTGTTCGCAACCACCGGGGACTGCGACAACGACGATTTGAACTCGGTCGTTCCCAGCAAAGAACCGTCTGTCGGCGAAAATTCCGACAAAATTCCCTCGCTGTTGACCGAAATCAACCGGCCACCCGCAAGGATCGGCCCGGTCCAGCGGATCGGATCCTTCTTCTTCTTTTCGGTTTCGACCCGGAAGCGGGCGAGTTGCTGCAACCAGCGAACCTTGCCGTTTCCGCGCGCGACGCAGAGCAGCTTGCCGTCGTCGGTCATCGCATAGACCCACTCGCCCACCACATAAGGCGTCGAGATACCGGCAATCGAGATCTCCCAGCTTCGCTGCCCGGTGACGAGCTCATAGCTCGCCATGCGGCCACCCTGGCCAAGCGCGAAAACCCTGCCCCGATCAACGACCGGATCGGCATCGACGTCGGTGAGCGTCGATACCGACAGCGCCATCGACGTGCGCGCGAGCGCGTCTTCCCACAGGTCGCGGCCATTCTCGTAGCGGTAGGCCTGAACTTCGCCCGACGAGAAGCCGGCGACGATCGTCCCCTGCCCCGCCGCGGGCGACGCCGCGCCGAACACGCTGCCGGCCTCTGCCGACGCCGTCGCCTGCCACTGCACCGCGCCATTGGCAGCGTTGAGCGCGAAAATCTGATTGTCCTGGCTGATCACATAGACGCCGCCAAAGGCGATCGTCGGCGCGCCGCGTAGCGGCCCTGCCGGCTTCACCTTCCAGATCACCGATCCATCGGCGACGTTGAGCGCCGCGACATCGCCGACGCCGCTGGTCGCGTAAACGACATTGCCGTCAACCCCAGCGCCGCCGCCGAACAGCGAATCCTTGAAGTCCTTGCCCGTGCTGCCGATGGCTGCGCTCCACAGCTTCGCGCCCGTGTCGGCGGCGAAAGCGGTGACGATCGCGTCGGTGTCGACGACGAACAGGCGATTGTCGGCGACCACCGGCGAGGCCGCGATCCGTTGTTTGTTGGTGCTGCCCGCGATATTGGCTTCCCACAGCTTGGTCCGCGTCGCCGCGAGCGCCGGATGCCCCATCGATTTCGATGCGTTACCGCCCGACTGTGCCCATGCGGCATTGACCGCAGGCTCGGGCAACACGACCGCAATCGCTGCGGTCGCGGTATCGACCTTGATACTGTTATCGTTCGACAGGATCGACACGCGATCGCCGATCGTCGGGGTCTTTGGCCCGCCATCGCCCTTGAGCACGCCGCATGCCGTCAGCGGCAGCGCGAGCAGCATCGCATAAATTCCGAAACGCGTTTTCCGCATATTATTGGGCTTCCTCAGTCTTTTCGGCTGCCGCTGCCTTCGGCGCAGCACTGCCTTTCTGGTCCCCGGCGGCACCTTGTGCCGCCTTTGTCTTCTCTGCATCGACGCTTTCCGCCGCCCGATCCGCGACCGCGTCGACACCCAGCATTCCCGCCATCTGGACCGAGCGCGATTGCAGCGACTTCGAAACATTGGGCAATTTGGCGATGCGGCCGTAAAGCGCCCCCGCCTGGTCGAATTGGCCAAGCTGATAATGCGCGGTGGCCGACAATTCGGCGGCGCTCGCGAACCAGCTCGATGCCGGATCCTTCGCATCGACCATCGGCTTCATCCGCGCGATCACCACGGCGGGCTTCAGCGTGTCATATTCGAACGCCGTCTGACGGATCAGCGCGAGATCGCGCAGCGCCTGATCGAGTTTGCTGTCGGCCGCGACCTTCGCCATCAACGCAGCCGCCGCCTTCAGATCACCGGCCTGCGCCTTGATGTTCGCTTCCTGCATCTGCGCAACCGCGCGATAGGCGGGATCGCCCTCGGCGGCGAGCTTCTGCAAGTCGGTTGTCGCGGCGCGCGGTTGGTTGGTGCCGAGCTTTTCGAACGCCGCGATCAGCTCCTCGGCCTGCTCGCCGCGCGCGGCGTCCTGACGATGGTTCCAGAAGAGATAGCCGCCGAACGCGAGCAGCGCGGCGAGGACGCCGGCGATGATCCAGCGGCCATAGCGCTGCATGATCGTATCGAGCCGGTCCTTGCGGACGGCCTCGTCGACTTCCTGCAACAGCGCGGCATCATTCGTCGGGCTCAGGGCCAATCAAACCTCCATAAACTCAATATTGGCACCGGGCTTTCAGCATCGCGCCGGCCGCTTCCTTAGCGACGGCGCCGAAAAAGGCCAAGCGATTCACTTTGCGTGTATTGCCGGACCTTCAACCTGCGTAGGTCTGATCCTCCGTGGGGAATGAACGGGACCTGACTTCTTCGGCATAGTCCTTGACCGCGCCGCTGACGACGCCCGCCATATCCTGATAACGTTTCACAAATTTGGGGACGCGGTCGAACATGCCGAGCATATCGTCGGTGACCAGCACCTGACCATCGCACTGCGCCGATGCGCCGATGCCGATCGTCGGGCAATCGACCTTGTTCGTGATTTCGATCGCGATCGATTCAAGCACGCCCTCGATAACGATTGAAAAGGCGCCGGCCTGCGCAACGGCGACAGCATCTTCGACGATCGAGCGCGCTTCTTCCTCGCTCTTGCCGCGTACGCCATAGCCGCCGAGGATGTTCACCGCCTGCGGCGTCAGTCCGACGTGGCCCATCACCGGAATGCCGCGCTGGGTCAGGAATTCAATCGTCGGCGCGAGCACCTTGCCGCCCTCGACCTTGACCGCTGCAGCGCCGGTTTCCTTGAGCAGCCGCGCAGCGTTGTGAAACGCCTGTTCCGGACTGGCTTCATAGCTGCCGAACGGCATGTCGACGATCACCGCGGCATGATAGCTGCCGCGGACTACCGCTGCACCGTGCAGCGCCATCATCTCCATCGTCACGCCGACGGTGTGCGGCAAACCATAAATGACCTGAGCCAGCGAATCGCCGACGAGCAGCATGTCGCAATGCGGGTCGAGCAGCTGCGCCATCCGGACCGTATAAGCCGTCAACATGACGATCGGTTCGCCGCCTTTACGCTGGCGAATGCGCGGCACGGTCAAGCGTTTCATCGGCTGCGGCGTCGGGTTGGCGCGGCTGGTCGAGGTGTCGTAGGTGAGCGTTTTAGGCAGTGTGGACATGGGGCCGGCGTCTAGCCCTTCGGCGGCCCAAACGAAAGGTCGAACACGCCCGATGTAAATTCTTCTTGACTCAATGTTTGATATTTTTAACATGATGTTCGTGTTCAATGACATGGAGTCGGCAATGTCGTTCCGCGAAAAAATGCACTGGGTGGCTTTCATCGCCATCCTGCTGGCCTTCGGCTGGTATTTCCTGACCTTCCCGTGGAGCGATGCCAAGGGTCCGGCTGCGCTGTGGATAGCAGGCGGCATGCTGATCCCGCTCACCCTCGGGATCATCGTCGCAATGTCGGTGGCGACCGCCATCATTGCGATCCGCAACCGCCGCGAAGTCGATATCGCCGAGGATGAGCGCGACCGCATGATCCACTGGCGCGGTACGCATCTGGCCTATTACCCGATGGTGACGGGCACCTGGGCGTGCATCGGGCTGCTCTTTACCGGCGTCGAGCCGGTCATCCTCCTCAATCTGCTGCTCGCCATGGTGGTGGTGTCCGAACTGCTGAGGATTGGCTCGCAGATATGGTTCTATCGCCACCACTAAGCTTCGCCCGCCGCGCCACTGGCTGACGTGGACCCGACCAAGACACGGGGATCGACGATGACCTACAGGGAAAAAACGAGCTGGCTGATCCTGATTGCGATGGTGCTGGCCTATACGCTCTATTTCGGGCTGACCATCGCGGGCCATCCCGCGGGCGCTTCACTCTTTGCAATGCTGTGGCTCTTCGGCCCCATCGCGGCGACGCAGGCGGTGATCGTGATCATCGGACATATCTATCTGGCGATCGAAGCCCGGGAATCGCCGCGCGCGCGTATCGACGAACGCGACCGCGCCATTGCCGCGCGCGGTGCAAGGATATCCTATTATGTGCTAATGGCCGGGACGATCCTGGTGGGTGTCGTCATGCCCTTCTCCGATCTTCCGATCAAAATCGTCAATACCGCGCTGTTCGCTATCGTCCTGGCGGAACTGGCCGGCCTGCTTGTCATGGTGACGAGCTATCGCCGAGGCTGGCATGGCTAAGCCCCCTTTCACCAACGACATCCGCACTTTGCGTTTCCTCGCCGGCGAGATGACGCAGGGCGACCTCGGCGACCGCGTCGGGGTCACCCGGCAAACGATCGCCGCGATCGAGCAGGGCAAATATTCGCCTTCGCTGGAGGTCGCGTTTCGCATCGCGCGCGTCTTCGACAAGCCACTTGAGACGGTGTTCCAGTGGGATGACGCCGGGGATTGAGACAGCGCGGCCGCGCGGGCCCGGTCCACGCTTCTCCCCGGCGGCGTCGGGCCGGGCTTCAGGCCGCGCCGAGCTCCGCCAGATGCGCTTCACTGAGCTCCAGATCGACGCTGCCGAGCAATTCGTCGAGCTGGTCCACCGAGGTCGCGCTGGCGATCGGTGCGGTGACGCCGGGCTGCACGGCAACCCATGCCAGCGCGATTTGCGACAGCGTGGCGCCGGTCTCCGCCGCGATACGGTCCATCACCGCCAGCACCGCGGGGCCCTTGCCTTCGAGATAGGGTTTGACGCGCGCGCCGCGCGGACTTTTGCCAAGGTCGTCGGCACCGCGATATTTGCCCGACAGATAGCCTGAGGCGAGGCTGAAATAGGTGACGACGCCCAGCCCCTCTTCGATGCAGAGCTGTTGTAGCGGTCCTTCATATTGCTCGCGGTCGAGCAGGTTGAGCTCGGGCTGCATCGCGGTGAAACGCGGCAGACCGTTTTCATCCGCCACGCGCAGCGCCTCCGCCAGACGCTCGGCAGAATAGTTCGACGCGCCGATCGCACGCACGATGCCCGCATCGATCAGTTCGGCAAAAGCGCCCAGCACTTCGTCGAGCGGCACATCTGGATCGTCCTTGTGCGCAAAATAAAGGTCGATGACGTCGGTGCCGAGGCGGTCGAGCGAGCCCTGCGCCGCTTCGCGAATCCGGTCGGGCTTCAGCCCGCCGGGCATCATCCCGACCTTGGTTGCGATCAGCACCCGATCGCGCGCGCCGCTGTCTTTAAGCCACGCGCCCATCATGCTCTCGGACTCGCCACCCTTGTGGCCCGGAACCCACGCCGAATAAACGTCGGCGGTATCGATCATCCCGCCGCCCCGTTCGACGAAGCGGTCGAGAACCGCGAAACTCGCATCGCGGCCCGCGGTCATGCCAAACACATTACCGCCAAGGACGAAGGGATGGATGGCCAGCCCGCTGTTGCCCAATCGCGCTTCGGTCATTGTCCGTTCCCCTTTTTCATGGTTGCGACGGCCTCGCGCGGATTGTCGCTGAACAGGCCGTCGATCCCGGTCTTGAGATAAGCGTCGATTTCCGCCGCAAGATCGCCGTGCCCTGCCGGATTCACCCCGCCCTTGTCGCCCAGCGGCAGGAAGTAATTTTCGCGGCGGAAAGTCCAGGGATGAACCTTCAGTCCTGCGGCATGCGCATCGCGAACCAGGGCGGTAGGCTTGTCGAGCCGGCCGAGCGTCGCTCGCGGGATCACCATCGTCTTGTTGGGGCCGATGCCGTCCGCATAGCCTGCGATCATTTTCAGACCCGCCGGCGACGTCATGGCGGCGTAGCTGGTGCCCGGCCGGTCGGCGGGGCCGCCCTCTGCGTCCATCAACTGGATCAGCGGCAGCTCGCTCCTCGCGCGCAGATCCATCAGATTGCCGACTTCGAAGCTCTGGATGAACACCGGCGCAGCGCGGCCGCGATAGCCGAAGCGATCGAGCATCGTGAGCAAGGGTGCTTCGTGCGGCAGGCCGATCGAGACGAAATAGCTCGGGTGCTTGGTTTCGGGATAGACGCCCACGGGTCTCTTCCTGCCCTTGTTAACCTCCGCAAGCAGCGTCAGAATTTCTTCGAAGGTCGGGATTTCGAACTGACCGTCATATTCGGTGCTGCGCAGTTTCGGCAGCCTCTCCCGCGCGCGCAACGTCTTGAGTTCGGCGAGGGTAAAATCCTCGGTGAACCAGCCGGTGACCTCGGCGCCATCGATCGTCTTCGTCGCCTTGCGGCTCGCAAATTCGGGATGAGATGCAACGTCGGTGGTCTCCGAAATCTCATTCTCATGCCGCGCGACAAGTACCCCGTCCCTGGTCAGCACCAGATCGGGCTCGATATAATCGGCGCCGAGGTCGATCGCGAGCCGGTAACCCGCCAGCGTATGTTCGGGTCGTTCGCCCGACGCGCCGCGATGCGCGATGACGATCGGCGGCTGGCCATCGAGGGTCGGCTGCGCCGTCACCTTGTCAGCCGAGCAGCCGGCGCACAGCATGACGGCCAGAAAGGCCATAAGCGAGCGGATCATGCCGCAAAACGCACTTGCCAGTCGGCGGCCGAAAAGCCGACGCTGATCCCGTCCGCGGCTTCGACGACAGGGCGGCGGATCATCGCCGGCTGCTCGAGCATCAGCGCCTTTGCCGCATCGACGTCGAGCCCGTCCTTTTGCGCTTCGGAAAGCTTTCGGAAAGTCGTTCCCGCTTTGTTGAGCAGTTTTTCCCAGCCGAGCGCGTCGATCCAGCGCTGCAGCCGCTCGGCGTCGAGCCCGTCCTTGCGCACGTCGTGAAAGCGATAGGCGACGCTTTGCTCGTCGAGCCAGCGCCGCGCTTTCTTAACCGTGTCGCAGTTCGAAATGCCATAGAGAATCATCGTCATGGGCAAGGACTAGCAGGCGAGGGTTGCAGATTCGAGGCCAGGAAAGGCCATGCTCAAGAATTTGTCGGCCGCTCCGCGATGCGTGTGTTCGCGCTCGCCAGCTTGCCGCGAAGCGCGCGCGCAAAACCTTCGTGAAGCGCGCCCGCAATCCCGGGATTGGCCGCGAGATAGGCGCGCAGCGCCGCGGCGGGGACAAACCACAGCCGGGAATTGCTGCCGAGTGTTACCGTCCCGGTCGCATGGGCGCCGTCGAGCACCGTCGCTTCGCCGATCAGCGCGCCGTCGGAGAGTTTCCCGATCTCGACGCCGTCGCGCAAAATCGCCGCCTGCCCCTCTGCCAGATAGAAGAGGCTGGGCGCCGCCTGACTCTCACGGATCAGCACCTCGCCGCGCTTCGCCGAAATCCAGTGTCCCTGATCGATCAGGTCGCGCGCAACCCCGGCGCTAAGTCCGGAAAAATGCTGGCGGCGCAATTGCTCTTCTTCGGTCGAAAACTCCACCTTTGTGCCACGCAGCCACAGCCGCGCGAGAATGCCGATGTTGACGACCAGAATCGCGAGGATCAGAAGGCTCGAGCCGACGCCCGGCCCGCGAAACAAGGCCAGCGGCAAAGCCACCAGCGCCGCCGCGGCAAGGCCCACGCGGACATAGTCGATCCGCACGACAAAACTTGTCGCGAGCAGGAGGAGCAGCGCTCCGTACAGGAACCATGCGGAATCGAAGTTCGCCATAGCCAATCGCTTCGCGTCGAGACCCGACCTCGGGTCACCGGGTGTATAACGGTGTCGATAGCCAAAAGCCTTGGTCGCGCGACGCTCATCGCATTTCCGCAGCGTGTAATAAACTACCAGTTTTGGGCCCCTAAGAAAAGCATAGGTGCGCAAATGTCACGATAATGCTAATTTTCAGGTTTGATCGTGCCGGAAACATTGCTTCCGCACAGCATAGGCGCCATGTGGCGCTCGATTCGAACGCGAAAAGACAGGCAAATGACGAAAAACTGGCAACCGCATAGCTGGCGCTCGCACGAGGCGCGCCAACTCCCCACCTATCGCGACGCCGATGCGCTGGCGGCGGCGGAGCGCGAGCTCAGCAATTATCCGCCGCTGGTGTTCGCGGGCGAGGCGCGCGACCTGACCGCCGACCTCGCGCGCGTGGCCGAGGGCAAGGCGTTCCTGCTCCAGGGCGGCGACTGCGCCGAAAGCTTTGCCGAATTCCATCCGAACAACATCCGCGACACCTTCCGCGTGCTGCTCCAGATGGCGGTCGTGCTGACCTTCGCGTCGAAAATGCCGGTCGTGAAGCTTGGCCGCATGGCGGGCCAGTTCGCCAAGCCGCGCTCGGCCGATCTGGAAGATGTGGATGGCGTGTCGCTGCCAAGTTATCGCGGCGACATCATCAACGACATCGCGTTCGAACAGGCCGGCCGCGAGCCCGACCCGCAGCGCATGGTCAAGGCGTATAACCAGTCGGCGGCGACGCTGAACCTGCTGCGCGCGTTCGCCAACGGCGGCTATGCGAACCTGCGTCAGGTCAACGCCTGGACGCACGACTTCATGGACCGCAGCCCATGGGCGAAGAAATATCAGGAAACCGCAGGCCGCATTTCCGAAGCGCTGGCCTTCATGGAAGCGTGTGGCGTGACCCCCGAAACGGTGCCGCAGATCAAGGGCACCAGCTTCTACACCAGCCACGAGGCGCTGCTGCTGCCCTATGAGCAGGCGCTGACGCGGCAGGACAGCCTGACCGGCGGCTGGTACGACACCTCGGGCCACTTCCTTTGGGTCGGTGATCGCACCCGCTTCGAAGGCTCGGCGCATATCGAATATCTGCGCGGGATCGGCAATCCGGTCGGCATGAAGTGCGGCCCTAGCCTCGAGCCCGACGTGCTCCTGCGCCTGCTCGACACGCTGAACCCCAACCATGTCGCCGGCCGCATGACGCTGATCACGCGTTACGGTCATGACAAAATCGAGGCGCATCTGCCCAAGCTGGTGCGCGCGGTGAAGGAATCGGGCCATCCCGTCGTCTGGTCGTGCGATCCGATGCACGGCAATGTCATCAAGACGCCCAACGGTTACAAGACGCGCCCGTTCGAACGTATCCTCGCCGAAGTGCGCGGTTTCTTTGCCGTTCACCGCGCCGAGGGCACGCATGGCGGCGGCATCCATATCGAGATGACGGGCCAGAATGTCACAGAATGCACCGGCGGCGCGATGGACGTGACCCAGATGGATCTCGCCGACCGCTACCACACCCACTGCGACCCGCGCCTGAACGCCGGACAGTCGCTGGAACTGGCTTTCCTGCTGGCAGAGATGCTCAATCAGGAAATGTCCGAGCGGGCGAAGCAGGCGGCGTAAGCAACGGATCGTCGCCCCGTTTTTGCGGGGCGACGCCGGTTACTTACCCGGCCACCGCTTTGTATCGGCGAACGCCCGGCCCAGCGCTACATGCAGGTCCGCGTCCTCGGCAGCACCGCCAAGCGGGATCTTGTCGGAAAAATTGTCCGCGGCGCTGTGATAATCGCTGCCAAGGAAGGCCTCGAGCAGCGGCATGTCCGAAAAACTGCCGCCGACCATCAGCGACGTCACGCCCTTGGCGCCGAGCGCCCAGCCGTCCTGCCGCTGGACGAAGGCGTCGGCCTCCCCATCCTCGTCGAGCTTGCGGCCGAGCTTCGTCGCGGCCTCACGCACCACCGCGTCATAGGCGGGCTTGCCGCGGCCGATCGTCGCGACCGGCGTGCCGCGCGGCGAAATGGCGATGGTATCGATATTGAGCGCGACGGTGATGTCGGACAGCGGCACCACGGGGTGGTCGGCAAAATAATGCGCGCCAAGCAGGCCTTTTTCTTCCGCCGTCGTCGCCATGAAATAGATGTCGCGGTCGGGGCGCACGCCCGAGGCCAAGCGCTTTGCAACCTCGATCAGCACCGCGATACCGCTGGCATTGTCGACCGCGCCGTTGCAGATGCGGTCGGCGTCACCCTCGGACCCACAGATACCGAGATGATCCCAGTGGCCGAGGAACAGCACCGCCTTGCCATCTGGCTTGGCACCCGGAAGCTTGGCGATGATATTGTTGCTGGCAAAGGGGCGGATCGCCGATTGCGTTGCAAGATCGACGGTCACCGGCAGCGCCGTGCCCTTGTAGTCGGGCGATTTCGCCGCTTCACGCGTTGCGCCGCCGTCCTGCCCGGCCCTCTTCAACAACGCATCGGCGGCTTCGAGCGACAGGAAGCCGGTGACCGGCGCACCGAGCTTGGCGCTGGCGAGGCGGACCGCCTTGCCGCCGGCGCTTTCGCGCAGCTGCGCCCACGGCACGGCGTCGGTCGCGATGACAAGCACGGCCGATGCGCCCGCATCGGCGAGCATCTGGCGCCGTTCGCGATAGCGCGGCAGCTTGTCGCCGAACGGGGCATTGTCGAACAGCATGATCGCAAGCTTGCCCTTGACGTCGGCGTTGACCTTGCCCGCGCCATCGACGCCATAACCCACGAAAACCGCAGGCACACCCGCCAGCGACACCGACGGATCGCGGCCGGTCAGGATGATTCCGTCATCCTCCAGCGCGAAGTCGCGGCCACTCACCTTGAACTTCGCGGTGCCGCTCAGCGCCTGCGTTTCGACGAAGGGCACCGGCTGGAGCCACGGCGTTTCACTCCCGGGCGCGGCCTGAAGCCCCGCCTTCGCCCATTCGCCGACGATATAGGCGATCGTACGATCCTCGCCCTCGGTCCCCGGCGCACGGCCTTCAAAAGCGTCGCTCGCGAGAATCCGCATATGCCCGGCGAGCTGTGCCTCGGTGATCGGCGCGTCGGCTTTGGGGGGAGCCGCCGATACGGCGGAAGTGAAGCCAATGAGGGCGACGGCCGCAATGGCGGCACGGAACTGGGTGGTTTTCATGGGGTCGCCGCATGGCATTTCCGTCCCGGTGAGGCAAGGCGCGTTCGTCGAACGACGAACGGGCGTCAGGCGCTGCGGCCCGCACGCTCCAGCAACGTCCGCGCCGCGGTGACATGCATATCCTCGATCATCCGGCCGTCGTGCCGTTGCGCCCCGCCCGTCGCCGCCGCGACGAGCGCCTCGGCCGCGGCTATTTCGCGTTCCGATGGCGCAAAGGCGCTGTTGCACGGATCGACCTGCGACGGATGGATCAGCGTCTTGCCGTCGAACCCGAGCCTTCGCCCTTCGGCCGCTTCGGTCGCGAAGCCGGCGGCGTCGTCGATCGCGTTATAGACGCCGTCGAAGCCCCAGACGCCGCCCGCGCGAGCGGCAAGCACGATGGCCTGAATCGCATGGCTCATCGCGCCGCGATCCATGCCGTCGGGCAGCTTAAGTTCGTGCGCCAGATCGTTGAGCCCCGCGATCAGCCCGGCAACGGCAGGGTCCGCTGCGATATCGCGCGCCGCATAGATCGCGGCGGGTGTCTCGATCATCGCCAGGATCGGCAGGCCAAGCCCCCGCAAAGGATCGAGGTCGGACGGCGCATCGACCTTGGGCAGCACCACCGCGTCGAGCGTCAGCCCGTCGAGCGCCGCGATATCGTCCGCCTGTCCGGCTGTGCCCGTCGCATTGACCCGCACCGCCACACGCTTGCCCGCAAAGCCAGCGATGACCGCCGCGCGCATCGCGGCGCGAGCCTCGACCTTGCGGTCGGCGGGCACCGCATCCTCCAGATCGATGATCAACATGTCGGCGGCGAGCCCGCCCGCCTTTTCGAGCGCGCGCGCGTTCGAGCCGGGGACATAGAGCAGCGAGCGCGGCGGATAGTCATCTGGGGTCATGCGCTTTTCTGTGGCGCAACCCCGCCATTGCCGCAATAAGGAAGAGGGCTTGCAAAGGCGCAATTTTGCATAGGGGATGATCGATGGAATTCGCACTTGCACTGGTGGTTTTGGCGCTGGTGTTCCTGCTGTGGGCGCTGACGCCCGTGAAGCAAGGCTTTGCCTATACGATCGAACGCTTCGGCCGCTACACGCACACCGCGCAGCCCGGGCTGAACTTCATCATGCCGATCTTCGACCGTGTCGGCCGCAAGGTGAACATGATGGAACAGGTGCTCGACATTCCGGGCCAGGAAATCATCACCAAGGACAATGCGATGGTCGCCGTCGACGGCGTCGTCTTTTTCCAGGTCCTCGACGCCGCCAAGGCCGCGTATGAAGTCAGCGACCTTTATCTCGCGATCATGAACCTGACGACCACGAACCTGCGCACCGTGATGGGGTCGATGGACCTCGACGAGACGCTGTCGAAGCGCGACCATATCAACGCACGCCTGTTGGTCGTGGTCGATGAGGCGACGTCGCCGTGGGGGGTCAAGATCACCCGCGTCGAGATCAAGGACATCCGCCCGCCGGCCGATATTTCGAACGCGATGGCGCGGCAGATGAAGGCCGAGCGCGAAAAGCGCGCCAACATCCTCGAAGCCGAAGGTATGCGCGCATCGGAAATCCTGCGCGCCGAGGGCGAGAAGCAGGGCCAGATCCTGCAGGCCGAGGGCCGCCGCGAAGCCGCCTTCCGCGACGCTGAAGCGCGCGAACGCGAGGCCGAGGCCGAAGCCAAGGCGACACAGATGGTCTCCGACGCGATCGCTGGCGGCAACGCACAGGCGATCAACTATTTCATCGCGCAGAAATATGTCGAGGCGGTCAGCCAGTTCGCGACCAGCCCGAACAGCAAGACGATCCTGTTCCCGGTCGAGGCGACGCAGCTGATCGGCACGCTCGGCGGCATCGGCGAGCTCGCAAAGGACGCATTCGAACGCAAGGCAGGAGCCTGACATGTCCGACTGGCTGACCAATATGGACCCGCATTGGGCGTGGTTGTCGCTCGGCGTGCTGCTCGCGGCGGCCGAAATCGTCGCGCCCGGTTTCTTCCTGATCTGGCTGGGCGCTGCGGCGATCGTCACCGGCGCGATCGCATGGGTCGTCCCGCTGAGCATCCCGTTGCAGCTCGGCATCTTCGCCATACTGTCCTTCATCGCGCTGTACGGCGCGCGCCGCTGGCTGAAAGCGAACCCGATCACCACGGCCGATCCGCATCTCAACCAGCGCGGCGGGCGGCTGATCGGTGAAGTGCTGACGGTGACCAAGGCGATCGAGGACGGCCGCGGCCGCGCCAAGGTCGGCGATGGCGAATGGCCCGTGCGCGGTCCCGACATCGCCGAAGGCGCAAAAGTCCGCGTCGTCAGCGCCGACGGCGGCCTGCTTGTGGTCGAAGCGGCCTAACCGCCCTTCGGCCGCGAATAGATCGCGACGACATGGCCTAAGGCATCGCTCTCGCCGATGCGGCGAAAGCCAAGCTTCGCCGCCACGCGTTCGGACGCGTCATTTCCAAGGTCGATGATGCAACGCACCTCGCTTGCGTCCAGATTTGCATCGGCCCAACCGAGCGCCGCACGCATCGCCTCGGTCGCATAGCCCGCGCCCCAATGGTCCGCGTCGAACGCCCAGCCGGCTTCGGGCACGCCTTCGAGTTCGGGAATCCCGCGGCAGAAATAGCTAAGGCCGCCCATGCCGACGAGCGCGTCGCTCTCCTTGTCGGCGAATACCCAATAACCAAAGCCCATCACCGGCCATAATCCGGCGGAACTCAGAAACTTGCCCCAACTGACATCGGGTGCGCGCGGTTCGCCGCCGATGAAGCGCGTGACGCGTTCGTCGGCCCACATGGTGATGTGGACGTCCTTGTCCGGCAGGCGGCCCGGACGCAGACGCAGGCGGTCGGTTTCGATGACGGGAGGCGATGTGAACATCGGGCGGGTGTGCCGAAGCGCGTGCGGCCGGTCAATCGGGGATCAGATAATGGTCGAACAGATCGTGCAGCACCGCTTTTCCGTCGACCTGCTGCTTCGCGCGCAGCACCGCCAACGTGTCGACGCGCGCGAGCACATCGACATGTTTGAGCACGACATGATAATGGGGGCGATCCTGAAAATCGTGGAACAGGAAAACGCAGTCGGGCTTGCAGTGGATGATCGACTGCAACAGGCAAGCGACGCGGAAGCGCCCATCGATCAGCACGGCATCGGGACTGCCGTTCAGGCTCCGCCAGATTTCGGTGTGATAGCGCGGCCAGTCGCGGATCCGCTTTTCATCGGTTGGATACCCCCATTCGCCAACGGGTCCGATATCGGCGTGGAAGGGCGTGAATTCGACGGCCTCGCGCGCGATATCTGTCTGGACCTTGCCCAGCCAGGCCGGGTCGCTGTCGACACCGACGATACGGCGCACCTGCCGCGCCGCGACCAGCGTACTTCCGCCGCAGCCGAATTCGAGCAAGGAGTCGAGCCCCGCCAGCTGCAGTTCGAACTGCGTGACTTCGGCCGCGGTCATCTGCGGTTGCATGGTCCCCTCCACAAATGGAGGAATATGGGACCGCATCCGCGGCGTCCAGCAACATTGACGCGTCCTCTTCGCGGATGAGGAGGCCCGGAGTCGGGGAGAGAGAACCGCTCTGGGCCTCCGCAACCGCGGAGAAGAAAGATCAGGCGGCTGCGGCGATCCGTTCGGGTGCCGATGAATGCGCCGGCATGACCGCGGCGGCATAGTCGCTTTCATATTTTTTGATCAGCGCACGGTCGTCATGGTTCCACGGGTGAAATCCCGGCATGAAATAGCTGAGCCACGGCAGGAAACTACGGCGCAAGATGCCCGGCGTGCCGAGCAGATACCACCAGATACGCGCCGTGATGCGCCAGCCGGTCAGACCATCCTGCTTCAGCAGCGCCTTCATCCCCTTCACCCGCTTCGGCCAGAAACGCGTGGTGACCAGGATCATCATCAGCGACTTGGCGCGCCAGCGGCGGAACCGGCTCCAGTCCTTCGTCGCATGCAGCCAGGTGTCGTAGGCGACACCCTTATGCTCGATTTCCTCGATCGCGTGCCATTTCCACAGCGCGGCCCATTCGGGTTCGGCGCCTTCGTACATGCTGTCGTCACGCAGCATCACCGCCGCCATCATCGCGGTATAATGTTCGAGCGCGATCGTCGCCATCAGGTTGACGATCTGCGGGCGCGTTTTGATGAGGTCGAGAACCTGGTTCACATCGGCTTCGAGCTCGGACAGGTCGTAACCCGCCTCTGCCGCCTTCTTGTTGAAAACGACATGCTCGCGGCTGTGGATCACTTCCTGCTGCGTGAAAGCCCGAATTTCACGGCCCAATTTGTCGTCGACCCCGTCGCGGTGTGCCTTCACCGCCTCGATGAACATCGCCTCGCCGCGCGGGAAGGTGACCGACAGCGCGGTGTGGAACGCCGATGCGATCGGATCGCCGTTCAGCCACCAGCGGCCCTGTTTGTCGTCACGGCCAAAGCGCATGTCGCGCGGCGTGATCGACAGATCCTGCGGGGTCGGCGATTGGGAAAGGCTGGACATATGGCTCATACCGTCGAAAAGGGGCGTTGGGGTCGGAAATAGGGTTTACTTACACATATGTCAATAGTGAAGAAGCGCCTGAGTCCCGAGGAAAGCCGTTCGGCCGCGCTCGAGGCGGCGCGCCATATCCTGATCGAGATGGGCCCCGCCGCGGTGACGCTGAAAGCCGTCGCGGGCCGCATCGACCGCACCCATGCGAACCTGCTCCACCATTTCGGCAGCGCCGCCGGGCTGCAAAAAGCGCTCGCGGCCTATCAGGCCGAAACCGTGTGCGCGACGATCGGCAAGAAGATGGCCGAATCGCCACCCGGCGAGCGCAATGTGCGCGAGATCGTCGATCTCGCCTTCGACGCCTTCAACGAGGGTGGCGCCGGCGCGCTTGCGACGTGGATGGCGGCGACGGGCAATGACGACGCGCTCGACCCGATCGTCGATGCGATCCACAAGCTGATCGACGGCATGTCGCCCGACGCGCTTGAAAAGCGGCTGATGCACGAAGATACGCTCGCGCTGGTGCTGATGGCATTGGGCGACGCGCAGCTCGGCGGACCGATGGCCGAGGCGCTCGGCTTGCCGCGCGACACCTCGCGGGTTCTCGCGACCGAACTCATCACCGGACGTATCGCCAAATTCTGGGCCGAGCATGGTGGCAAGCCGCAGGGCTAGGGGCTGGTAATTTTGTGTCGCACCCGTTAGAGGCGCGCATCCCCTCTCTCCGTTCGCATCGAGCGAAGTCGAGATGCCCCTCGGCTTAACGCTGTGCTGCGGGGTGTCTCGACTTCGCTCGACACGAGCGGGTTCAGAGGTTTAATTTCCATTCTCCGCCCTAAAGGCCCCGCCATGCATTTCCTCGACCAAGCCAAGATTTACATCAAGTCCGGCGACGGCGGCCCCGGCGCCGTCAGTTTCCGGCGTGAGAAATATGTCGAATATGGCGGCCCCGACGGCGGCAATGGCGGCAAGGGCGGCGATATCATTTTCGAAGCAGTCGCGGGTCTCAACACGCTGATCGACTTTCGCTATACTCAGCATTTCAAGGCGAAGCGCGGCACCCCCGGCGCGGGCCGCGACCGCACCGGCGCGGGCGGCCCCGATCTGGTCATCCAGGTGCCGATCGGCACCCAGATCCTCGACGATGACGAAGATCGCAGCCTGCTCGCCGACCTGACCAAAGAGGGCGAGCAGATCGTCTTCCTGCGCGGCGGCGATGGCGGCCGCGGCAATGCCAGCTATAAAACATCGACCAACCGCGCGCCGCGCCAGCACGGTCCGGGTTGGCCCGGCGAAGAATTGTGGGTGTGGCTGCGGCTGAAACTGCTCGCCGATGCAGGTCTTGTCGGCCTGCCCAACGCGGGCAAGTCGACATTCATCAACGGCGTGACCAACGCGCAGGCCAAGGTCGGCGCCTATGCCTTCACCACGCTGCGCCCCCAGCTTGGGGTCGTCAGCCACAAGGGGCATGAGTTTGTCGTCGCCGACATTCCGGGCCTGATCGAGGGCGCAGCGGACGGGGCCGGGGTCGGCGACCGCTTCCTTGGCCATATCGAACGCTGCCGCGTGTTGCTGCACCTCGTCGATGCGAATGACGCAGATGTCGCAACCAGTTATCGCATCGTGCGCGACGAGCTGGAGGCATATGGCGCCGAACTCGTCGACAAGCCGGTCATCGTGGCGCTCAACAAGATCGACACGCTCGACGACGAACTGGTCGCCGCGCTATCGGCCGAACTTGCCGAAGAAAGCGGTCATCCCGTGATGGCGCTGTCGGGTGCCAGCGGCGCGGGCGTACCCGCAATACTTGACAAGCTGCTCGAGATCATTGGTCCCGAAAAGCGCAAGGCAGCCCCGGGCGGAGACGATAGCGACGGCGAAGAAAGCACCGACTGGTCGCCGATCTAGGAACGAATGCGTCTGGCGGGCGCTTTATCCGGGAACAACAAGGAATAACTGATGGCCGATCGCCGAAATGCTCCCAGCCTGCTCCTCTATGCTTCCCCATTTCTCGTTTTGGCTTCGATTCCGGCATATTCGCAAGAAACCGAAGGCGGTGGCGAGAAACGCACCCGCGTTATCCTCGGCCCGCAACTATCGCCGTCCTGGCCGGGCGCCGACAAGGTCAGCGTCGGTCCCTACATCGACGTCTCGCGCACCCGCGACAGCGAATTCGCGTTCGAAGCGCCCGACGAAAGCTTCGGTTCGCCGCTGCTCCGTTCAGGCAATTTCGCTTTCGGCCCCGCCTTCGGCTTCATTGGCAAGCGCAAGGCATCCGATATCGGCGCCGACCTGCCCAAGGTCGGCTTGTCGGTCGAGGCCGGCGCGTTCGGGCAGGTCCATCTGACCCCTGAACTGCGAGTCCGCCTCGAAGGTCGCAAGGGGCTGAGCGGCCACAAGGGATGGATCGGCGAAGTCAGCGCCGACTATGTTGCGCGAAAGGGTGACGACTGGCTCTTTTCGATCGGCCCGCGCGTGACGCTCGGCGACGCCAAATACACAAATGCCTATTTCGGCGTGACGCCTGCCGCGGCGGCATCGTCGGGCCTGCCCGCTTTCGATGCCGGCGGCGGCATCCAGTCGGTCGGCGTCACCGCGGGCTACCACCGCATGCTGGGAAAAAACTGGGGCATTGCCGTCTATGGTCGCTATGACCGGCTCGTTGGCGACGCCGCAGACTCGCCCGTTACGCGCGAACTCGGATCGCGCAATCAGCCCTCGGCGGGATTGGCGCTCAGCTACACCTTCGGCGGAGACCGGTGAAGCAGTAGACCGGCTACTCAGACTCCCTCGGTGACGACAAGCAGGACGCGGGATTGACGATCGAGCTTGAGCCGCGCCCGTGTCTCCAGGTCCCGCGAAGCATGGAGAAGCCCGGCCAAGCCCGCTGCACCCGACGGGGTAGTCCGGGGACCGCCCGCTCGATCCAGCCCTTCGACCGCTTCCTCGGATATGTCTTCGTCGACCAGCAGCGGTACCGCGCCGTATCGAAGCAATGTGGCAACGGCGGGCGCCGATGCGAGTCCGCAGGACAGCATTTCGGCGGCGGTTTCTAGCGCACCGGGCACGCGGACCGGCGAGCCATTTCGCAGCGCCCGTTCGACGCACGGCGCTGATTGCGGCTCGACCGTGACAAATTGGCAGACGCCCTCTGCGTGCGGAGCGAGCCCTTCGGCCATCGCGGCCGCCAGCCCGCCAACACCCGCCTGGATAAAGGCGTGGGTTGGATAAGCGGCGTGATTGGCGCGCAGTTGTCCGCGAATTTCCGCTGCGATCCGTCCATATCCCTCCATCACCCTGGCGACGACCGGGTCATCGATGCGGTCGGAGGTGTCGGCGACGAGCAGAGTTCGCACACCGTCGCTCGCCGCGGCCGCTGCGGCGACCGCGTCGTCATAGGTTCCTTCGATACGGATGATCGTGGCCCCCATCGCAGCGATTCGTGCCGCCCGGGCTCCGCCCACCGCTGCGGGAAGATAGATGCGGGCGGGCGCACCGACGCGGCGGGCGGCGGCGGCGACCGCGAGACCGTGGTTGCCGTCGCTTGCGCAAATCAGGGTAGGCAGCGGCATCGGCAGCCGGGCCAGAAAGGCCGGGACATTGTCATGTCCCGTCGCGGTGGCAAGCGCCCACAGCGCGGCATGCGCACCACCCAGCGACTTGAAATTGCCAAGCGGTCTTTCGTTTTCCAGCTTCGCCCATATTTTTGCGACACCGCATCGCTCGGCGAGCAATGGCAGGTCGATGAACGACGTGGGCCGGTCGGTCATCAATTCATCGAGATGCGCAGGTGTCTGTTCCATGCCGCGATTTTATCATCGGCCTGGAATGACAGGCCGCGTTTCGGGATGGCACCGCGCCGAATTTGGGCGATGCTGGCGGGCACCCAGCGGATTTTCCGCAACCGATTCAATCTTCGGCGATCGGAATCATCACCCCTCTTTTGACCACGCCGAGCGCGACGTTGGTGGTGAAGCGCCGGACATTGGCATTTTCGCTGACCAGCCGCGTCATCAACGCATCATAATCCTCCGTGCTCGGCGCGGTGACGATCAGGATAAAATCGGCCTCACCCGTCACATAAAAAGCCTGCTGGACATGCTCTTCCGCGAGGAGCCAGCGACGGAGTTGCGCCAGCAATTCGGGGCGTTCGCGTTCGACCTGAAGCGCGACGACGAACAAGGTCGGATTGCCGACGAAGCGGGGGTCGACGATGGCGGTCTCGCGGATGATAACGCCCAGATCGCGGAGCCGCCGCAACCGACGCTGGATCGCCGAGGGTGACAGGGCAATCGTCTCCGCGAGCTTTTCGGACGTCGCGGTCGAATCCCATTGCATCGCGGCCAGCAATTGCCGGTCGAAGCGGTCGAGGTCGGTCGCGGCCATATCCAGCAGGATAGAGGCATTTTTCGACGATTGCCCGCAATTTGATGCCCGCCAACGCGGAAAATAGTCGGCAACGCCCGCTAAGCTGCTCCTTCCCAATCCTCACCCGGAAAGATTTATGCTCGACCATCTCGAAATCCGCACGCGCCGCATGGACGATTGCGTCGCCTTCTATCGCACCGTTCTCGCCCCGATCGGCTATGATCTTGTCGTCGATGGACCAACCAAGGGTTTCGGTCACGAAGGCCGGCTCGATTTCTGGCTCGTCGACGGCGATCCGTCGATCGATGTCCATTATGCCTTTGGCGCGCCGACGCGCGCGCTCGTGCAGGATGCCTTCCTGCGATCGGACGGAAACGGCGGCCAACAGGACCGCGCCCCGGCGCTGGCACCGCACATCCACCCGCATTATTATGCCGGCTATGCCCGTGATCCCGATGGACGACTGGTCGAATTCGTCTGTCACTCGGCCGAAGGCTGAGCGGAACGGCGATCTCGCATTCACGGGCAGGACCAAGCTAGGCATTGGCGTGACGACCGCCCCGCGCTATCGGCGGCGGTATGTTGTTCGCGCCCTCCTCCTGTCCCCGGCTGATCGTCAAGATCGGATCGGCATTGCTCGTCGATCCGGATGGCGCGGTGCGGCGCGACTGGCTCGTGGGGATTGCCGCCGACATTGCCGAGCGAACGCGCGCGGGGCAGCAGGTTGCGGTGGTCTCTTCGGGCGCGATCGCGCTCGGCGCACGGCGACTGGGGCTGGCAAAGGGCGGCCGCGGGACGCTGGAAGACGCGCAGGCGGCCGCGGCGACCGGACAAATCGCCCTGTCGCAGGTCTGGGCCGATGTGCTGGGCGCCGAGGGGCTGACCGCGGCGCAGATGCTGGTGACGCTCGACGATCTCGAACATCGTCGCCGCTATCTCAACGCCGCCGCAACGCTCAACCGCTTGCTGTCGCTTGGGGTCGTGCCGATCATCAACGAGAATGACAGCGTCGCGACCGAAGAAATACGCTTCGGCGACAACGACCGCCTCGCAGCCCGCGTGGCCCAAGCTGCTGCCGCAGGCGGAGTGATCCTGCTTTCGGACATCGACGGTCTCTACGATCGCAACCCGGTGCAAGACGGCGCGGTCCATATCGCGCGCGTCGAGCGCATCGACGCTGCGATCGAGGCGATGGCCGACACCGGTTCGGCGTCGGGCATGGGATCGGGCGGCATGGTCTCGAAAATCGCCGCGGCGCGCATCGCCAACGCCGCGGGCGCGCATCTGGCCATCGCGTCGGGACGCATCGACCGGCCGCTTTCGACCGCGGCGCGGCACACATTGTTCGCCGCCGAGAAAGGCGCGAGCGCGCGCAAGGCGTGGCTCGCCGGCGGGCTGACCGCCAAGGGCCGGCTGACAATCGACGCGGGCGCCGTACGGGCGCTGCGCGGCGGCGCGAGTCTGCTTGCCGCCGGGGTCAACATCGTGTCGGGCGCCTTCGCGCGCGGCGACGTGCTTGACATCAGCGGCCCCGACGGCGTCGTCGTCGCGCGCGGCCTGTCCGAATATCCTGGCGCCGACGCCGCGAGTATCGCCGGCCTTGGCCGCGATGCGCAGGAAGCCGCGCTCGGCTACGCGCCGAGAAGCGCGATGGTCCACCGCGACCATATGGTGCTGTTGTGACCCGGCGGGTCGCTGCCCAACGCGTCTTGGCGATGACGGGCGCAACCGGATTCGTGGGCGGCGCGACGATGCGCGATGCGGTCGCAGCCGGCTGGCACGTCCGCGCCCTCACCCGCCGACCGCAGCCTGAACGCGATGGCGTGACTTGGATCATGGGCGCGCTCGACCAGCCCGACAGCCTCGCCGAAATGGCGGCGGGCGCCGATGTCGTCATGCACATCGCCGGGGTGGTCAACGTACCCACCCGCGCCGCGTTCGAGACAGGCAATGCAACAGCGACCGGCAACGTGGTCCAAGCCGCGCGCAAGGGGGGCGTGACACGGCTCGTCCATGTCTCTTCGCTGGCGGCGCGCGAACCGGGCCTGTCCAACTATGGCTGGTCGAAGGAGCACGCCGAAACCCTTGTACGGGACAGCGGTCTTGACTGGACGATCGTCCGCCCGCCCGCGGTGTTCGGCCCCGGCGACACCGAAATGCTCGACCTGTTCCGCATGGCGCGGCGCGGGATTGCGCTGGTGCCCAGCGGGCGCATGTCGGCGATCTATGTCGATGAACTCGCGCGGCTTCTCGTCGCGCTGGCCGGTGATCGCGGCGCAAGCATCGGTCAGGTTTATGAACCCGACGATGGCAAGCCGACCGGTTGGTCGCATCGCGGTTTTGCCCGCGCGGTCGGACGCGCCGTCGGACGGCAGAGCCTGTCGACGGTCGCGACCCCCGCCTTGCTGCTCAAGGCGGGCGGGCGGCTCGACCGGCTCGTCCGCCGCAGCCGCGCCAAGCTGACACCCGACCGTGCTCGCTATATCGCCCATCCCGATTGGGTCGCAACCGACGGCGCCCGCCCCCCCGCGGACCTGTGGCGCGCCGAGCGCGACACCGACGACGCGCTGGCCGAGACGGTGCGCTGGTATCGCCGCGAAGGCTGGCTCTGACGCCGCCGATGCGATGGCATGGCCCGCCCGTCGAAGCGTGCATTGCCAAGGGCGAGGCGCATCCCTAGGTTCGCGGGCATGACCGATACCACCGCGAACACGCCCAATGATCCCGCCGGCCCCTGGGCCATTCCCGTGCGCCGGCCGCTGCCGGGTGAGGACAAGCCCAGGTCGGCCACAAGCTTTCCGCGCAAGGTCTGGAACCTGCTCGTCGGGATCAAGGATGCGCTCGCGCTGATCTTCCTGCTGCTCTTCTTTGTCGCCTTGTTCGGCCTGCTGGCGGGACGCCCCAACGCCGGCCTGCCGGTTAGTCAGGGCGCACTGCTGGTCGAACTCGACGGCATCGTTAGCGAGCAGCCGTCGGAAGTCGACCCGCTCGCCGCACTGTCGGGCGGGGCACAGATCAAGGAAATTCGCGTCCGCGACGTTGTCCATGCCCTCGAAACTGCGGCGGTCGACAAGCGCGTGACCTCGGTCGTTCTCGACCTCGACCGCTTTCTCGGCGGCGGACAGGTCTCGCTCGCCGAAATCGGCGCGGCGGTCGACAAGGTGCGCGCGAAAAAGAAGCCCGTGCTCGCCTTTGCCACCGCCTACACCACCGACAGCTATCAGGTCGCCGCGCACGCCAGCGAAGTCTGGGCCGACAATATCGGCGGTGTTGCGATCGCGGGACCCGGCGGATCGCGCCTTTACTACAAGGGGCTGATGGACCGGCTTGGCATCACCGCGCATATCTACCGCGTCGGCACCTTCAAAAGCGCGGTCGAACCTTTCCTGCGCACCGACCAGTCGCCCGAAGCGAAGGAAGCCGATCTCGCCTATGCCAGCGTCCTGTGGGAAAACTGGCTGACCGACGTGAAGAAGGCGCGGCCCGCGGCCAAGGTCGATACCTATATCGCCGACACCGCCGGCGCCGTGCGCGCCGCGGGCAACGACCTGTCGAAAGCGTCGCTCGACGCGGGTCTGATCGACAAGCTCGGCAGCCGCATGGCGTTCAACAGCCGCGTTGCCGACATCAGCGGCGCGGCCGACGACAGCAAGCCGTGGGAATATAACGCGATCCCGCTCGAAAACTGGGTCGCCGCCAACCCGCCCGAGCAAAAGGGCCTCGCCATCGCGGTCGTTCCGATCGTCGGCGAAATCGTCGACGGCGAAGCCCCGACCGGCGTCGCGGGCGGCGAAACCATCGCCCAGCATATCCTCGACGCAGCGGCCGACAGCAGCATCAAGGCGATCGTGCTCCGCGTCGATTCGCCCGGCGGCTCGGTGCTCGCGTCCGAAGAAATCCGCCAGGCGCTGCTCGCCGCCAAGGCAAAGAAGCTGCCAATCGTCGTGTCGATGGCAAATGTCGCGGCATCGGGCGGCTATTGGGTCGCGACCCCCGCTGACCGCATCTTTGCCGAGCCCGAGACGATTACCGGATCGATCGGCGTGTTCGGCATCCTGCCCAGCTTCGATCAGGCAGTCGCCAAGATCGGCGTCAACGCCGACGGCATCGCCACGACCCCGCTGTCGGGGCAGCCCGACGTGTTCGGCGGCGTCAACGACGAGTTCAACGCGCTGGCGCAGGCCAGCGTTGAGGACATTTATGGCCGCTTCACCGGCCTCGTCGCAAAAAGCCGCAAGCAGCCGATCGAGAAAATCCGCACGATAGCCGAAGGGCGCGTATGGGCGGGCGGCACCGCACGGCAGATCGGGCTGATCGACCAGTTCGGCGGCCTCCCCGACGCGCTGGCGGCAGCGGCCAAGCTCGCCAAGGTCGACGGCGATTTCCACGCCAGATATTTCGAGGACGAGCCGAGCGAATTTTCGAAGATGCTCGCAAGCTGGTCGGGCGCCGAGAAAGAAACCGCAGCATTGCCGCGCGGCTGGTTCGGCATCGCCGCAATGAACCGCCAGCTGACCGAACGGCGCCTGTTGCAGGATATGACAATGCTGACGCAGGCGGGGTCGGTGCAGGCATCGTGCCTCGACTGCCGCGCCTACCTCCCCGCCATCCCGCGTTCTGGCAAGGCCGAGGCGACGGGGTTCTTCGCGACGATGGCATTGCTGTTGAAATGATGTCCCCCTCCCGCTTGCGGGAGGGGAGGATTACGCCGCGACGGCAACCTGTTTCGCGTGCACCGCAATCGCATCGGCCATCGTGTCGACGAGCGCGAGCGGCAGATCATGCCCCATGCCGGGGATCGTCAACAGCCGCGCGCCTGCGATATTCTCCGCCGTGTCGCGCCCACCCGGAAGCGGCACCAGCGGGTCGTCCTCGCCATGGATGACGAGCGTCGGCGCCTTGATGTCCCTGAGCAAAACACGCCGGTCGCCATCGGCAACGATTGCAGCCATCTGACGCGCCACGCCCTGCGGATACCAGCCGCGCTCGAAGTCGGCGCGGACGCGGCGCTGCAGCCGGTCTTCGGCAGACGGATAGCCCGGGCTGCCGATCACCCGCGCGGCGCCCACCGAATAAGCGATCAGCGCTTCCTTGTCGCCATTCATCGGTCGGTTGGCGAGCACCTGCATCGCCTCCTTCTTGGCGCGTGGCAGGCGGCGGTTCCCCGTGGTCGACATCACCGAGGTCAACGACAGCACATGCTGTGGATAGCGCGCGGCGATATGCTGCGAGATCATCCCACCCATCGACACGCCGACGATATGCGCGCGGTCGATGCCCAGATGGTCGAGCAAGCCGATGCCGTCCGCCGCCATGTCGGCAAGGGTGTAAGCGGGCCGGATCGGCAGCCCGATCACCGATTTGACGATCATCCATTTAACGTTCGGTACGCCCGCGGAATCGAACCGCGTCGAGAGGCCGACGTCGCGATTGTCGTAGCGGATGGTGCGAAAGCCGCGTTCGTTCAGCGCGTCGACGAACTCGTCGGGCCACAAGGTGAGCTGGCCGCCCAGCCCCATCACCAACAGAATGACCGGGGCGTCCTTCGCTCCCTTGTCTTCATAAGTGATGCTGATGCCATTAACGGTCGCCTGTTCGGTCTGCATGGAAATCCCTTGGATCGAGGTTGGATCAACCCGCGGTGGCGGGTTTGTAATTTGCGGCGTTCGAAGTGAATTCCGCGCGGCCATACCCATCGAGCTGGCGCTCGATCCGGCGCACGAGACGGCGGTCGGCAAGGTGGCGCACGATGGGCAGCCGCGAGGCGACGCGATAGGCGGCCATGCGCCCTGCGATCCCGAGCATCGTCGCGCCATAAATCAGATGGTCGCGCCGCCGCACCGGCACGCCGACAGTCGCTGCGCGTTCCTCGTCGCCGGCGAGGAAGGCCTTCACGAAGAATACGCGGCTGACCGAATGCTCGAGCCGGCGCTTCACCTGTCCCTTCGGCGACATGTCCTTCGACAGTTCGGCGTCCATCGTGGCGCGCAGCAGCCCGCCGCAGACCTGGTCGTCATATTCATAACGCAGCGTCGCGCTGCGCGTGCGCCAGATGCGAACGATCTCCTGCGGCGTGTCTGCCAGCAGATCCTCGGGCAGCCCGAGCAGGTAGCAGCGATAGCGCGCCAGCTCGACACGCGCACGCTCGAGCCGGGTGAAGTTGCTGCGGCCCTTCGCCAGCACTTCCTGCGACAGGAAATAGACGGGGATCAGCCCGGCCGGCATCTGGTCGAGCTGCGGGATCGGCATGCCATAGGTTTCGACATCCCACATGCCGGGGCGCGACAGCACATTGACTCGCACCATCGAATGCATCAGCCGCACCATCGCCGCGGCCTTGAACCCCGGTCCAAAGCGGTCGAGCGCACCGGGAAGCGCGGTCGTGGCGAAGAAGGTCGCGGTTTCCTTGACCCGCCGCGCTGCGGTCGCCTGACCGAGCGTCCCCGTCAGCGCCATGGGTAGCGCCGAATATTTGTTAAGGAAGGTCGCGATAAACGCGCCGCGGATCAGGAAGGGCGACAGGTTCGCGGTGGCATTGCGTTCATACGCCGCGCCCTCCTCGACCAGCTCCATGTCAAGCCACTCGGGCTTCTGCTCCATCTCGCGGATCAGCGCCGCGAGTTCGGGCGGCGCATCGTCGACGGCCTCGATGCCCTTGTCGCACGCCTCGACCAGCATCGCGACCGTCTGCTGGAAACCAAGCCGCGGCATCAGCGCAGCATAGGCATCGCCCGTCACGTCGCCGAGCATCGTATATTCGCGGATGCGCGCGAGCAGATCGGGGTCATCAAGATAGGCCGCGCGGTCGATGCTGCGGACGCGGCTGAGTTCGCTCACCGCGTCGGCCTCGGGCGCCCAGCGCTCGGGCGCCTTGTCGAAATCGAAGCGGCCGAACAGGTCGGGCAAGGCGCGCGCCTGATCGCGCACCCGCTGGGCGATGGTGCTGACATCACTGTTCATAAGGCGAAACTGACAGAGTTTCGCAATTTGGCAAGCCTGTCCGCTTTTTGGGCCTATCCGCTTTTGGGGTCGCGGTAGGCGGGAAGCGCAAGCGACCAGCGGATTGCGGCGCCGCGCAGGATGAACCCCGCGACCGCGCCCGTCACCGCCGCAATCGGCGTCCCGACGCCGAGCCAGAGCAGGAGAACAAACAACCCCGACGCGAGCGCGGCCGCGGTAACATAGATTTCGGGCCGCACGATGATCGACGGCACCCCGGCGAGGATGTCGCGGATCGTGCCGCCGACGCAGCCGGTGATCACGCCCATCAGCATCGCCGGCACGGGCGGCACGCCCCACGCCATCGCTTTCGCCGTGCCGAACACGGCATAGGCGGCAAGGCCCAAGGCATCGGCCCATTCGAGCAATTGCCCCTGCCACCAGCGTTCGGGGGTCATCCAGACGATCAGCGCGATTGCGATGCACACCGCAGCAATCGCGCCGTCCTGCACCCAAAAGACGGGCGCACCGATCAGAAGGTCGCGAACGCTGCCGCCGCCAACGCCGGTCACCAATGCAAAGAAGCACGCGGTGACCAGCGTCTGACGCAGCCGTACCGCCATCAACGCGCCCGACAAGGCGAAGACGCCGATCCCGACAAGGTCGAGCAGCCGGACGATCAGCGCATTGTCGATATCGAACATCGGGCTTTACCGGTTGCCCGGCCGCACACCGCCGATGACCGACAGGACGATTGCCGACACGGCATTGCGGATTGTGGGTTCGGCGGTCGGAGCGAAGAAGGGCGAATGATTCGTGGGCACCGGCTGGCCCTTCGCCTTCAGGTCGGCGAGGACCGCGGGGTCATAGCCGCCGATCGCGAAATAGAGCGACGGGATGCCCGCGTCGACGAATTCCGAATAATCCTCGCTCGCGGGCACCGGCGCCCCGCTGGCCGGCGCGAAGAGCAGGCGTTCGCCGAATACCGGCTTCAAGATGGCGAAACCATTCGCCGCCATCGACTCGTTGTTCACGAGGCTCGCGGTGCCGGTCAGATAGGTGATCGTCGGTTCGGGCGCGTTGCCCATCATCGCAGCCGCCTTCGCCGACCGCTCGGCGCCCGAGCGCAGCAGCTGGCGCACCTCGGGAGTCAGCGAGCGGATGTTGACCTTCACCTCGGCGCTGTCGGGGATGATATTGGGCGCGCTGCCCGCATTGATCGCGCCGATCGTCAACACGCCGAAGGCATAGGGATCCTTTTCGCGGCTGATCACCGTCTGCACATCAGTCACAAAGCGCGCCGCGATCGGAATCGGGTCGAGCGCCGCCGACGGCATCGAACCATGTCCGCCGCGGCCGTGGAAGGTGATCGAATAGCTGTCGGACGCAGAGAAGGCGGTGCCAGCCTTGATCCCGATCGTCCCGGCGGGCCCGTTCAACACATGCGCCGCAAAACCGTAATCGGGTTTCGGAAAGCGCGTTAGCAGCCCGTCATCGAGCATGGCTTTCGCGCCCTTCAATATCTCCTCGGCGGGCTGGCCGATCAGCACGACGGTGCCCGACCAGCTGTCGCGCATCGCGCTCAAAGCCTGCGCGACGCCGACGAGATACGCGACATGCGTATCGTGACCGCACGCGTGCATGACCGGCACATCCTTGCCCTCATAGGTCGCGCGCGCCTTGCTCGACCACGCAAGCCCGGTCTTTTCCTCCATCGGCAGCGCGTCCATGTCGGCGCGGATCAGGATCGTCGGCCCCTCGCCATTCTTGAGCACGCCGACGACGCCGGTGCCGCCGACCTTTTCGGTCACGGTGAAACCCGCCTTGCGCAGGTGTTGCGCCAGAATGCCTGCGGTGCGGACCTCCTGCATCCCCAGTTCGGGATGCAGGTGCAGATCCTTGTAGAGCGCGTCGAGCGCCGGGTAGTTCTTGTCGAGCAACGCGGCCAGTCGCGCGTTCGCTGCCGACAGATCAGGGGCCGCCTGCGCCCCCGGCGCTATAAGGGAGAGGGTCAGCGAAGCCGCTGCTCCCAGCCAATGCTTCGCCATAACTCTCTCCCCTATTTTGTTTCGTCAGATGTGGATCGGCTTGCCCGTCACCGCCATCGCCGCTTCCTTGATCGCCTCGCTATGCGTCGGATGCGCATGGCAGGTATAGGCGATGTCTTCGGATGTTGCGCCAAATTCCATCGCAATCGCGGCTTCGGCGATCATCGTGCCCGCAACGCTCGCGATGCACCATACGCCAAGAACGCGGTCGCTTTTGGCGTCGGAGATGATCTTCACGAAACCGTCGGGCTCGTGGTTGGTCTTGGCGCGGCTGTTGCCCGCCATCGGGAATTTGCCGACCTTCACCTCGCCCTTTTCCTTGGCCTGCTCTTCGGTCAGGCCGACACCGGCGATTTCGGGCATCGTGTAGACGACGCTGGGAATGACATCATGATTCACGATGCCGGTCAGCCCCGCGATATTCTCGGCGCAGGCGATGCCTTCATCCTCGGCCTTGTGCGCAAGCATCGGGCCGGGGATAACGTCGCCGATTGCCCATATGCCGGGGACCTGCGTGCTGAAATCATGATCGGTTTCGATCTGGCCGCGCTGGTTGACCGCGATCCCCGCCTTGTCGAGACCCAGCCCGTCGGTGTTCGGACGGCGCCCGATCGACACGAGCACGACATCGGCTTCGAGCGTTTCGGCATCGCCGCCAGCGGCGGGTTCGAGCGTCAGCACCGCCTTTTTGCCCTTGACGTCGGCCTTGGTGACCTTGGTCTTCAGCTTGAATTCGATGCCCTGCTTCTTGAAGATACGGTTTGCATCCTTGCGGACGTCGGCGTCCATGCCCGGCAGGATCTGGTCGAGGAACTCGACGCAGGTGACCTTCGCGCCAAGGCGGCGCCACACGCTGCCGAGTTCGAGCCCGATGACGCCGCCGCCGATGACGACCATATGCTCCGGCACCTTGGCAAGCTCCAGCGCGCCGGTCGAATCGACGATGATCTGCTTGTCGTTATCGACCGCGACGCCGGGCAGCGGGGTGACCGACGAGCCCGTCGCGATGATGATATTCTTGGCACGATAGGCCTTGCCCGCGACCTCGACGGTGTCGGCCGACGTGAAATTAGCATAGCCCTTCAGCCAGTCGACCTTGTTCTTCTTGAACAGGAATTCGATGCCGCCGGTCAGGCCCTTCACCGCGTCGATGCGCTGGCCGTGCATCGCCGGCAGGTTCAGCTTGGGGGTCACGTCGATCCCCATCTTCGCCATCGAACCATTCGCGGCGGCGTCATAATATTCCGACGCGTGGAGCATCGCCTTCGAAGGGATGCAGCCGACGTTGAGGCAGGTGCCGCCCAGCGTCTCGCGCCCTTCGGCGCACGCGGTCTTCAGGCCCAGCTGCGCCGCACGGATCGCCGCGACATAACCGCCGGGGCCCGAACCGATGACAAGGACGTCGTAGTCGTAATCAGCCATGTTCAATCTACCTCAATTTTCTGCCTGGCACCCGGACGAGCGAATCCGCTCAAATGGGTAGCCCGGATTTCGCGGCGCATGCTTTCATAACCGGCGCCGCCGTTTCGGGCGACAGACCGATCAGTTCCGATGCGCTATATTTCTTGATCAATTCGTCGGCCGTACATTTGCACACCTTGGCAGCCACGTCTGCGGTCGCCCCGCTACCTTCGGCCGCCGTGCGGCACGATTCGCCGAAGCTCTCAACGAAGCTGGTCTTGAGCCCATCCTCGAAGCCCTTTTGCATGCGGCTTTCGCCCTCGCTGCAGCCCGCGAGCGCGGCGATTGCAACGAAGGCCAGAATCGGACGGGCAGACAGAGAGATCATCCGATCAAAGATCGATCAGCAGGCGCGTCGGATCCTCGATCGCTTCCTTGACCGTCTTGAGGAAGGTCACCGCTTCGCGGCCGTCGATCAGGCGATGGTCATAGCTCATCGCCAGATACATCATCGGACGGATCACGATCTCGCCGTTCCGGACGACGGGGCGATCCTCGATGCGGTGGAGGCCGAGCACCGCCGACTGCGGCGGATTGATGATCGGGGTCGACATCAGGCCGCCGAACACGCCGCCGTTCGAGATGGTGAAGGTGCCGCCGGTCATGTCGTCGATCGTCAGCGTGCCGTCCTTGGCGCGCTTGCCAAGATCAGCGATCGCCTTTTCGATGTCGGCGAACGACAGGCTGTCGGCGTTGCGCACGACGGGAACAACAAGGCCGTTCGGCGCGCTGACCGCGACCGAGACATCCAGATAGTCGTGATAGACGATCTCGTCGCCGTCGATCCGCGCGTTGACCGCCGGGATGTCATGCGCAGCAAGCGCGACCGCCTTGGTGAAGAAGCTCATGAAGCCCAGACGGACACCATGCTTCTTCTCGAAGCTTTCGCGATATTTGTCGCGCGTCGCCATCACCGCCGACATGTCGACGTCATTGAACGTCGTAAGCATCGCGGCGGTATCCTGCGCCGACTTCAGCCGCTTGGCGATCGTCTGGCGCATGCGCGTCATCTTGACGCGCTCTTCGTGGCGGCCCGGCGTGCCGCTGGCGACCGGAGCGGGTGCGGCGGCAGCGGGAGCAGCCACAACATCGGGCGCAGCGCTGGCAGCGGCGAGCACATCTTCCTTGGTCAGGCGGCCGTCCTTGCCGGTGCCCTTGATCTTGCTGGGGTCGACGCCATGCTCGAGCACGAGGCGGCGCACCGCCGGCGACAAGGTCGTGACGCCGTCACCGGCTTCCTCATTCGCGCTGGTTGCGGGCGCCGGAGCTGCCGCTTCGGCCTTCGCCGGGGCCGGTGCGCGGGCGGCAGCAGGCGCGGGAGCAGCGGCAGCGCCGCCAGCCTCGATCGTCGCGATCGCCGCGCCGACATTGACCGTGTCGCCGACCGCGGCAAGCTGCTGTCCCATCACGCCCGCGACGGGCGAAGGAACCTCAACCGCGACCTTGTCGGTTTCAAGGCTCGCGATCGGCTCGTCGAGCGCAACCGCTTCGCCGGGCTTCTTCAGCCATTCGCCGATCGTCGCTTCGGTGACGCTTTCGCCCAGCGTGGGGACTTTGACTTCGGTGCTCATAGGTGCAGTTCCTTCGGGGCTTAAGCTTTGGGCTCAGGCTTTATTCTTGGTACGGCGGATTTCGGCGCGGACCGACAGGCCGAGCGCGTCGGCGACGAGCGCCGACTGTTCGGTCTGGTGGCGGCTCATCAGGCCCGTCGCGGGCGAGGCCGCAGCGGTACGGCCCGCATAGCGCGGCCGCATGCCCTTCTTGCCGGCGTCGGTCAGCGCCTCTTCGATCAGTTCGTTGACGAAGAACCAGGCGCCATTGTTGCGCGGTTCTTCCTGCGCCCACACCACCTCTTCGAGGTTCGGCATCCGCTTCAGACGAACGCTGAGCGGTTCGCCCGGGAAGGGATAAATCTGCTCGAGGCGGACGACCGTCGTGTCGGTCAGGCCCGCGGCATCGCGCGCTTCCATCAGGTCATAGCCGACCTTGCCCGAACAGAGGACGACGCGCTTGACGTCCTTGTCGGCGGGCGGCGTGCGGTCCGACATGATGCGGCGGAAATGCGCGTCACCGATGAAGTCCGAACGCTGCGACACGGCCAGCTTGTGGCGCAGCAGCGACTTCGGGGTCATGATGATCAGCGGCTTGCGGAACGGACGCAGCATCTGGCGGCGCAGAACGTGGAAATAGTTCGACGGGGTCGAGATATTGCACACCTGGATATTGTCGCCCGCGCACAGTTGCAGGAAGCGTTCGAGACGCGCCGAGCTATGTTCAGGCCCCTGCCCTTCATAACCGTGCGGCAACAGCAGCACGAGACCGTTGGCGCGCAGCCACTTGGCCTCGCCCGATGCGATAAACTGGTCGATCATGATCTGCGCACCGTTGGCGAAATCGCCGAACTGCGCTTCCCAGAGCACGAGGCTCTTCGGATCGGCCATCGCATAGCCATATTCGAAACCGAGCACGCCATATTCGGACAGCGGGCTGTCGAGCACTTCGAACCGGCCGTGCGGCACGGTAGTCAAAGGCACATATTTGCGCTCGTCCTTCTGGTCGACCCAGACCGCGTGACGCTGGCTGAACGTGCCGCGGCCCGAATCCTGGCCCGAGAGACGCACCTGATAGCCCTCGCTGAGCAAGGTACCGAAAGCGAGGCTTTCGGCGGTCGCCCAGTCGAACACCTCGGTGTCGCTCTTGTCGGCGAACATCGCGCCGCGCGCATCGATCACGCGCCGCAGCGTCTTGTGCACGTCGAGATCGCCCGGGATCGTCGTCATCACACGACCGATCGAATCGAACAATTTGTCGCTGACGCCCGTCGAGATGTTACGGCGCGCGTTTTCCGGATCGGCGGGGGCATGCAGCCCCGACCAGCGCCCGGCGAACCAGTCGGCCTTGTTTGGCTTGTAGCTTTTCGCCGCTTCGAAATCGCCTTCGAGCCGCGCAACGAATTCGGCGCGGTGGGCATCGGCCCACGCAGCGTCGATCACCCCCTCGGCCTCGAGCTTTGCGGCGCACAACTGCGATACCGGCGGATGCTGACGGATGACCGCATACATCAACGGCTGCGTGAACGACGGCTCGTCACCTTCGTTGTGACCGAAGCGGCGATAGCACCACATGTCGATCACGACGTCCCGCTTGAACTGCTGGCGGAAATCGATCGCGAGCTTGCACGCAAAGGTCACCGCTTCGGGGTCGTCGCCGTTGACGTGCAGGATCGGCGCCATCACGCCCTTTGCCACATCCGACGGATAGGGCGACGAACGCGCATATTGCGGGCTGGTCGTAAAGCCGATCTGGTTGTTGACGATGAAGTGGATGCAACCGCCGGTATTGTAACCCCGGATGCCCGAGAAGCCGAGGCATTCCCAGACGATCCCCTGCCCCGCGAACGCCGCGTCGCCATGGATCAGAACCGGCAGCACCTGCTCATGCTTGTCGAGGTCGTCGCGCACGACCTGTTGTGCGCGCACCTTGCCCAGCACGACAGGATCGGCTGCCTCAAGGTGCGAGGGATTGGGAACCAGCGACATGTGCACCGATGCGCCGCCGAATTCGCGGTCGGTCGAGGTGCCGAGGTGATATTTGACGTCGCCCGACCCGCCGACATCGTCGGGGTTCGCCGATCCGCCTGCAAATTCGTGGAAGATCACCTTGTACGGCTTGGCGAGCACGTTCGCGAGCATGTTGAGGCGCCCGCGGTGCGCCATGCCATAGACGATTTCCTTCACGCCATACTGGCCGCCATATTTGATGATGGCTTCCATTGCAGGGATCATCGATTCGCCGCCGTCGAGCCCGAAACGCTTGGTCCCGACATATTTGCGCGCGAGGAATTTCTCCCATTCCTCGGCCTCGATCACCTTGTTCAGGATGGCGCGTTTGCCCTCGACCGAAAATTCGATGATCTTGTCGGCGCCCTCCATCCGCTCCTGAAGAAACGCACGCTCCTCGATGTCGGAGATGTGCATATATTCAAGGCCGACGTTGCCGCAATAATTGGCGCGCAAGATCGCGACGATTTCGCGAATACTCGCCTTCTCAAGCCCCAGCGCGCCGCCGATAAACACCGGCCGATCCTGGTCGGCGCCGGCAAAGCCGTGAAATTCGGGCGTCAGATCGGCAGGCAGCTCGCGCTGGCTGAGGCCGAGCGGATCGAGATTGGCCGCCAGATGACCGCGTACGCGATACGTGCGGATCAGCATCATCGCGCGGATCGAATCGTCCGCGGCGCGCTCGACTTCGGCGTTCGACAAAGGCGCGCCGGCCTTGGCAGCGGCCGCCTTCACAAGGACCTGCATCTGCTGCGGATCAAGCGCGGCAGTCAGGTCGTCGCTGTCGATCTGGGGCCAGTTCTTCGGCGCCCAGCTCGGGCCGGCCTGCGGCTCGTCGATGTCGAAGCTTTGTCGTTCGAGGTTCATCTGCTTTTCCACGGGGAGGTAGGGGTGGGATCTATATGGGGAGCGGAGGCCCGCCGGCAAAGGGTGCCGGCGGGCCGTCCGATCAGACGCGTTCCTTCAGCACTTCGGCGAGCGTGGTGCCGAGCTCCGACGGGCTCGCCGACACCGAAATGCCCGCGGCTTCCATCGCCGCAATCTTGCTTTCGGCGTCGCCCTTGCCGCCCGACACGATCGCACCGGCGTGGCCCATGCGGCGGCCCGGAGGCGCGGTGCGGCCCGCGATGAAGCCGGCCATCGGCTTTTTGCGGCCGCGCTTCGCTTCGTCGATCAGGAACTGGGCGGCCTGCTCCTCGGCGTCGCCGCCGATTTCGCCGATCATGATGATCGACTTGGTGGCTTCGTCGGCGAGGAAGAGTTCGAGCACGTCGATGAAGTTCGTGCCGTTGACGGGGTCACCGCCGATGCCGACCGCGGTGGTCTGGCCAAGGCCGACGTTCGTCGTCTGGAACACCGCTTCATAGGTCAGCGTGCCCGAACGCGACACGACGCCCACGCTGCCCTTCGAAAAGATGCTGCCGGGCATGATGCCGATCTTGCATTCGCCGGGCGTCAGCACGCCGGGGCAGTTCGGGCCGATCAGGCGCGATTTCGAACCCGACAGCGCGCGCTTCACCTTGACCATGTCGAGCACCGGGATACCTTCGGTGATGCAGACGATCAGCTCCATCTCGGCATCGATCGCCTCGAGGATCGAATCGGCGGCGAACGGCGGCGGCACATAGATGCAGCTCGCGGTCGCGCCGGTCGCGGCCTTCGCCTCTTCAACGGTGTTGAAGTTGGGCAGCCCGATATGCGTCGTGCCGCCCTTGCCCGGCGTCACGCCGCCGACCATCTTGGTGCCGTAAGCGAGCGCCTGTTCGGTGTGGAAAGTGCCGGTGGCACCAGTCATCCCTTGCGTGATGACCTTGGTATTCTTGTCGATGAGGATGGACATATTCTAATTCTCCTGGGGAGAGCCAGCCGGCCCGACGCCAAGCGCCGGGCACAGCCAAAAAGGATCAGGCGAGGCTGGGGTCCAGCGCCTTGCACGCGTCGAGCAATTCCTTGACCGCGTCGACCGAAACCTGAAGCCCGGCCTTGTCGGCATCGTCGAGCGCGATCTCGACGATCTTCTCGACGCCGCCGGCGCCGATCAGCACGGGAACGCCGACATAGAGGCCGTCGAGGCCGTACTGGCCGTCGACATAGGCGGCGCAGGGCAGGATGCGCTTCTGGTCACCCAGATAGGCTTCGGCCATCGCGATGCCCGAGGCAGCGGGAGCATAGAAGGCCGAGCCGGTGCCGAGCAGCGCGACGATTTCGCCGCCGCCGCCGCGGGTGCGCTTGACGATCGCGTCGATCTTGTCCTGGCTCGACAGGCCCATCTTGACGAGATCGGGAACGGGGATGCCATTGACGGTCGAATAGCGCGTCACAGGGACCATCGTGTCGCCATGGCCACCGAGGACGAAGGTGTTCACATCCTTGACCGACACGTCGAATTCGTCGGCGATGAAGTGGCTGAAGCGCGCCGAATCGAGTACGCCGGCCATGCCGACGACCTTGTTGTGCGGCAGGCCCGAGAACTCACGGAGAGCCCAGACCATCGCGTCGAGCGGGTTGGTGATGCAGATGACGAACGCATCGGGGGCGTTGGCCTTGATGCCTTCGCCGACGGCCTTCATGACCTTCAGGTTGATTCCGAGGAGGTCGTCGCGGCTCATGCCCGGCTTGCGGGCAACGCCGGCGGTGACGATGATGACGTCGGCGCCGGCGATATCGGCATAATCGTTCGTGCCGGTGATCTTCGCGTCAAAACCCTGAACCGGGCCAACCTGCGACAGGTCGAGCGCCTTGCCCTGCGGCACGCCTTCGACGACATCGAACAGGACGACGTCGCCGAGTTCCTTTTGCGCGGCGAGCAGCGCCAGCGTTCCGCCGATATTCCCGGCGCCGATCAATGCGATTTTCTTGCGTCCCATGGCGCGAGGCACTCCCTTCGTGGCAAGCCCGGCAATTGGTTCACAGACCGGTCGGCACACGGGCTAAATTGCCACGCCGGTCCCAAGACTGGCGCCGCCACTACGCCGATTCCCTTAAGGAAACAACCGCGAAAAGCTCGAAAATCTGCCTTTTTATGCAAATAGTTCGCAATAACAATAAGAGCAGGATATGTGGCAGGACCATCCGATGTCCGGTCGAAGCTGACTCAAGCCTGCTCCGCGCAAAAGCCCGGTCTTTGGACGGGTTGCCACATCCTTTGGGCTTAGGCGAACTTGATCAAAGCGTGGCGCACCATACGGGATATCCCACAGGCGCCGGTTAACTCTCCCTTATCGCAGCCCTGCTAAGCGCGAGGCGTGACGCGGGCAATTATCAGCTTTGACACCGAATTGTCGGCCGGCCTGTATCAGCGCGGCGCCGACGCGCGCGCCAATTTCGAAAGCTCCATTCTCGGCCGGTGCCGCGACGGCGATTTCGGCATCCATTTCCAGATGGATATGCTCGAACGTCATGGCCTGACCGGAGTGTTCTTCATCGATCCGATGCCCGCGCTCGTCTATGGCCCCGAAGTGATCGACGCGATCGTCAAACCGGTCGTTACGCGCGGGCATGAGGTGCAGGTGCATATCCACACCGAATGGCTCGCCTTTGCCCGCTTCAACCCGGTCGGACGATTGACCGGGCGCAACATCGGCGATTTTCCGCTCGCGGCGCAGAAAAAGCTGATCGCGCTCGCCCGCGATATCCTTATGGGCGCCGGCGCGCCCAAACCCACCGCCTTTCGCGCCGGCAATTTCGGCGCCAATGACAACACGCTGCGTGCGCTCGCCGCTCTGGGTTTCCGTTTCGACAGCAGCTTCAACGGCGCGTATCAAGGCCATGGTTGCGACATCTCGCTCGACGCCGGGAACCTTGGCATGCGCACGCATCACGGTGTCTGCGAGGTACCGGTCAGCGGCCTGATGGACCGCGCAAGCCGCTTTCGCCCCGCGCAACTTTGCGCCCTGTCCGAAGAAGAGATGCGCGACGCGCTCGATCATAGTGCCGCGAGCGGCGCGATCCAGTTTTCGGCGTTCAGCCACAGTTTTGAACTCTTGAGCCGCGACCGCGAAGTCGCGAACGGCCTCGCGATTTCCCGTATGGAGGCTCTGTGTCGCGCGGTCGCGGACGACGCGCGTGTAACGAGCGGCGGGTTCGCGACCCTGCCCGGACCGCCCGAGCGCCCCGCGCGGATCGGGATCGCCGCGCCGAAGCCACTGCGCACGCTGCGCCGCACGATCGAGCAGGGCTATGGCCATCTGGCGCATGAGGTGCGCTATGTGCGCGATCTGATTTCGGTGACGGTCAATTCATCGCGCTGGGGAAAGATTGCCAGCGGCGTCGTGCTCGCCATCGCCTAGACGATGGCAACACTGGCGAAACGATCGCCTAGGCGATGGCGCCCTCGGCAGATCCATGGCCTAGGTCAAGATAGTCGTCGGACTGCATTTCGGCGAGCCGACTCGCCGTCCGCTCGAATTCGAACGCGCCGTCGCCTGCGATATAAAGCTGGTCGGGCAACGCCGCCGCACTCGCGAGCAGCTTGACCTTATATTCGTAAAGCGCGTCGATCAGCGTGACGAAACGCGCCGCCTCGTTGCGGTTTTCCGGACCCATGCGCGGGATACCGACGATGATCACGGCATGAAAATGCCGCGCGACCACCAGATAATCGGCGGCGCCACGCGCTTCGCCGCACAGACGCTTGAACGAAAAGACCGCGACGCCCTTCAGCGCCTTTGGAACATGCAGCATCCGCCCGCCGCCGACATCGAGCTCGAGCGTCGGAACATGGTCGCGATCCTCGGGCGGATAGTCGGTGAGGCGGAAGAAGGCGGCCGACAGCGCGGCGCTCGCGGTGTCGTCGGCGGGAACGAACCAGCGCGCGCCGTCACCCAGCCGGTCGCGGCGATAATCGGTCGGGCCATTGAGGCCCATCACGTCGAGCCGCTCCTCGACCAGCGCGATGAAGGGCAGAAAATGCTCGCGGTTGAGCCCGTCCTTGTAAAGATCCGTCGGCGGCCGGTTCGAGGTTGCGACCATCGTCACCCCGCGGTCGATCAGCGCGGTGAACAAACGCGAGAGGATCATCGCATCGGCGCTGTTGTTCACGACCATCTCGTCGAACGCGAGACAGCGCGTATTTTCGGCGAGTGCGTCGGCGACGAGCGGGATCGGATCGCCGCTCTCGCTTTTGCGCACTTCACGCATCCGGGCATGAACATCGATCATGAAGGCATGGAAATGGACACGCCGCTTCCGCTGGATCGAAAGCTGATCGTAGAATAAATCCATCAGCATCGACTTGCCGCGCCCGACCGCGCCCCAAAGATAGACGCCGCGCAGCGACTCGGGCTTGCGGCCGGCAAGGCGCCAGAGCAGGCTCCCACGCTTCGGCACGGCTTCGAGTTCGGCCTGCAAGCGGTTCAGTCGCTCGGCGGCGGCGCGCTGCGCGGGATCGGGCCGAAGTTCGCCCGCTGCGACCAGCCCGTCATAGGCCGCAAGAACGGTGGTCACTTATTGCTCGCCTTGCGGATCGTCCCTGCAAAGCTGAGCACGATATGGCTGTCACCGTCGCCCTGAACGACAAGCCCGCGCAGGAAGATCAACCGGCCGGTCTCGCGCACCAGTTCGACGACCGCGTCCAACGGCTCGCCCACGCGCCCGGCACCGACGAACTGGGTCGACAGGTCGAGCGTCACCGAATGTCCGGCATTGAGCGATCCGAACTGATGCGACGCCGCGAACAGCGCAATGTCGACGAGCGCGAACGTCACCGCGCCATGAACATTATCGCCCAGGTTGCTGTGCTTGCGCACGGGAAGCATCCGTACCCTTGCGCGCGGACGGCCATCTTCGGTTGGCGCCTCAACGCGTACCGTCAGCGGTTCGATGAAGGCGTTGAAGCGCGTCGAGTCTTTAAGATCCCAGCTGATCCAGCCGTCGTCCAGTTCCTCGGCGCTGAAATATTCGCGACGCTTCGGGTCCTCGATCCCGTCGTTCACACCTGCCGCTCTGCCTCGAGCTTCTTGATCTCGGCGATCGCACGCGCCGGGCTGAGGCCCTTCGGGCAGGCGTTGGCGCAGTTCATGATCGTATGGCAGCGATAAAGACGGAAGGGGTCTTCGAGTTCGTCGAGCCGCTCGCCGGTCATTTCGTCGCGGCTGTCCGCCAGCCAGCGATAGGCCTGAAGCAGGATCGCGGGGCCGAGGAATTTGTCGCTGTTCCACCAATAGCTGGGGCAGCTGGTCGAACAGCAGGCGCACAGGATGCACTCGTACAGCCCGTCGAGCTTTTCGCGATCTGCGGGCGACTGCAGCCGTTCCTTGCCACTCGGCGTCGTCGTCTTGGTCTTCAACCAGGGTTCGATCGACGCATATTGCGCATAGAAATGGGTGAAATCGGGGACAAGGTCCTTGATGACGTCCATCGCGGGCAGCGGGGTGATCGTGACCTCACCCTTCAGATCCTCGATCGCAGTCGTACAGGCGAGGCCGTTCTTGCCGTTCATGTTCATCGAACAGCTGCCGCAGATGCCTTCGCGGCACGAACGGCGGAAGGTCAGCGACGAATCCTGCTCGCTCTTCATCTTGATGAGCGCGTCGAGCACCATCGGCCCGCATTTTTCGGTGTCGATCTCGAACGTGTCGAACCGCGGATTCTGGCCGCTATCGGGGTCGTAGCGATAGACTTTGAATTTCTTCACCGCCGTAGCGCCTTCGGCCTTGTGGACCTTGCCCGTCTTTTGCGGGCGGCTGTTCTTGGGCAGGACGAATTGGGCCATATCGCGGGGTTCCCTATGCAATTGGGCGCTGCCTAGACCCGATTGGCAGGATCGACAAGAGGGTGAAGCCGGATCGAGGGCACGAAAGCCGCTGGCGGCGCGGCGGACGAGTCGCTAGGTGCGGCAACGATGAGCGAAGACGTCGCCCAACCCGCCGTTACCAGCCGCAGCGTCGCGCGCGGGCTTGGCACGACCGTGCTGGCGCGCCTCGGCGCGGTGGTCGAGATCGTCGCACAGCCGCTCTATGTCCTGATGTTTGGCCTCGCCGGCTATGGCCTTTATGCCGTGCTGTGGGCCGCGGTGAACCTGCTCGAGAATATCTTCGACATGGGTATGACGAGCGCGATGCAGCGCACGGTGCCGCAATCGGCGGGCAAGGCAGAGGCTGCGGCGGCGCTGCGCACCGCGATGATTTTCGGCGTCGGCCCCTGCATCATCGTCGCGGCGCTGATCGCGTTTTTCGCCGCCGACATCGGCCCGCTGCTCAATGTCGCGGACAAGGACCGCGACCTCGTCACTCCCGCGATCCGCATCTTCGTCTGGGCGCTGCCGCTGTGGGCCTTTGTCGAGATCGCAACCTCGGCGCTGCGCGCGCGCATGGTGTTCGGCGCCGAAATCCGGCTGCGGATCGTCTGGGAACAAATGTTGCGGCTGGTGTTCGCGGGTGTGTTCTTCGCCGTTGGACTCGGCCTCAAAGGTCTGTTCATCGCCCATCTTTGCTCGCTTGCGATCACAGCGGCGCTCAGCGTCCGCCTGCTCGCACGCCACTACAGCTTCGCCGATTTATGGCGCGGGCCGTGGGTGAGCGAAACGACGCGCCACACCTTCTGGGCGGGCCTCGCGATCCTGCCGTCGAACATCATCTCGCGGCTGTTCGGCGATGCGCCCGCGCTGATCCTCAATATGTTGCTGCCCGGCGCGGCGGGCGCCGCGGCGGCGGGCCTGTTCACGATCGCGCGCAAACTGTCGAGCGTCGTCCAGCTCGTGCGCATCGCCTTCACTTACGTGATGGCGCCGCTCGCCGCGAGCGCCGAGCGCGAGGACCGGCGGCAGGTAGCGGACATCTATGCCTATGCGACGCGGCTGATCTCGGCGATCGCACTGCCCCTCGCGGCGGTGCTCGCCGCGGGCAGCGCATCGCTGCTCGGGCTGTTCGGCCATCAGGCGCAGGCGGCGCAGGCGGCGCTGGTCATCCTGCTGTTCGCGCGCGCGGCCGAAGCGGTGCTCGGCATTTCATCGCCGGTGCTGCAAGTCGTCGCCGCTTTCCGCCAGCAACTCACTGCCAGCATCATCGGCGTGGGTGTTGCGATTGGCGCCGGGTGGCTGATCGTCGGACACCTCGATCCGCTGACCGGGGTGACGCTGGCGACCGCGATCGGACTCGTCGTGATGGCGGCGATCCCGACACTTCAACTCGCGTTGGTCGAGAAACTCCACCCGTTCGACGCGCAATTTCCGGCGGTGGCTATCCGCGGATTGGCGATCACCCTGGTGACCGGGACGGCGGCCTTACTCGCCGACCTCCTGCCCGACGCACTGTCCCTGCCGTTGCTCGCGCTGATCGCGGTCGCTTCGATATGGCTTTCGCTGCGTTTGGCCTTGCCGCTTGCCGACCGCCTTTCGCTCGGCAAGACCGGCCGCCGGCTCCGGCTGTTTAGCCCCGAAGACGCATGATCGAGATGACCCCACCCGACCGCGTTGCGATCTACGATCTCGACCGCACCGTGTTGCGCAAACCGACCTTCACGCTGTTCCTGCTGTGGGCGGCGCGGCGCGAGGCGCCGTGGCGCTTGCTGCTGCTTCCGGGGCTCGCCGCCCTGATGATCGGCTATGCCCTGCGTCTTTATGGACGCGACCGGTTCAAGCCTGCAGCCATCCGCTTGATGCTCGGCGCGCGCATCGCGCCAGCGCGCGCTGTAAAGCTCGCCGCCGATTTCGCCGCCTGGCGCGTGCCGCGCGACGTTCCGCCGGGCGCCGCCGCCTGTATCACGCGCGACCGCGCCGAAGGATATCGCCTGCTGATGGCGACCGCGGCGCCCGAATTCTATGCCGGTGCGATTGCCGATGCGCTCGGCTTCGACGCGATCGTCGCCACGCGCCATCAAAGGGATACCGCCGGAAACTGGTTACCGCGCCTCGACGGACCCAATTGCTACGGCGACGAAAAAGCGCGGCGGGTCGCCGAATGGCTCGCCGCCAACACCGCGGCAACGGCCGGCCACATCCGCGCCTATTCGGACCACGCCAGCGACGCCCCGACCTTCGCACTCGCCAACGAATCCTGGCTGGTCGGGCGCGGCGACAAATTCGTTCGGCTGGCCGCGCGACATGGCTGGCACGCCGCTGATTTCGAGAATCCTGCCGTGATTGAGACCGTCTGATGCGCATCCTTTTCCTGTTCATCGGCGAGCCGCACCATGTCTTCCACGCGCTGCCGATCGCCGCAGAAATGGCGGCAGCAGGGCAAGTCGTCGAAGTCGCGGTCGCCAGCGCCGACCATCTGCGCGTGGTCGAACAGGTCGCGCTCGCCTATCCGGGTTTTGCGCCGCACATCACGCTGCTGGGTCAAAAGGGTTTTGCCCGCTGGCTCCGCGACAAGGGGCTGTTTCGACACCCGCGCCTGCCGATCCTGCTCGGCGCCTTGCCGTTCCTGCGCCAGTTCGACGCGATCGTCGTGCCCGAACGGACGACCACCGCGATCCGGCATTTCCTGCCGCGCAAGACGCGTCTGATCTTCACGCCGCACGGCGCCGGCGACCGCGCGATCATGCTCGACCCGCGCGACCGGCATTTCGATTTCGTGCTCGTCGCGGGCGAAAAGAGCGAGCAGCGGCTGCTCGACGCCGGAACGATCGAGCCGGGCCGTTATGCGGTCAACGGATATGTAAAACTCGACCTGATGCCGCGGCTGCAGGCGGCACGCGAACCGCTCTTCGCCAATGACCGACCCACGGTCCTCTATGCGCCGCATTTCAAGCGCGAACTATCATCGTGGGACCGTTTCGGACGCGATATCATCGCCTGGTTCGCGGCACAGGACCGTTATAATCTGGTGGTCGCACCGCATATTCGCCTGTTCGCCGAAGCGAGCGACGCCGATCGCGCTGCGGTGACCGCGCTGGCGGTGCCCGGCAAGATAATGATCGACCTCAAATCCGATCGCCTGTTCGACATGAGCTACACCAGCGGCGCCGATATCTATCTCGGCGATGTCAGCAGTCAGGTTTACGAATTTCTCGCGACGCCGCGCGCCTGCCTGTTCCTCAACGCCCATCGCGTCCGATGGGAGGGCGATCCCGATTATCTGTTCTGGACGCTCGGCGATGTCGTCGAAGACCTTGCCGCCCTGCCCGGTGCGCTCGATGCCGCGCCCGGACGGCATTCGATCTTCGCCGGCGCGCAATGCGAAAGGCTGGCCGAATCGATCGGCGGCGATCCTGCCGGCGCAGCGCAGCGCGGCGCCGACGCGATCCGGCGCTTCCTTGCAAAGGACGTCGTACAGGATAAGAGCGGCGGATGACCGACACCGCCCCCCGCCCCGCGCTCACGCCGATCGGCGAAAATCCGACCCTGCTTTGGGGTATGACCAATGCCGAGCGGCTGCGCCGACTGGCACGCGCCGAGGGATTGCCCGAAACGGCGGCGCCGTCGGGCGCGCAAATCTACGTCAATCTCGCCTATGTGTTCGATCCGGTGTGGCTGCGCCATATCCTGACGCTTCCCGGCACGGTGGTGATGGACGGCGCCGACCTGGTGATGGCATATCTTACCGGTGGCATGCGCCCCGAAGATATCACGCAACATCGCGGCGAACTGACGGTCATCGATTATCGCGACAATCCGCAAATCTATAACCGCCAGCTGCGCAAGCTCGAGTGCCCGTTCATCCAGAAACTGACACCGGACACACGGCGTGCGATCGAACGGAAGAGCTATTTCGGAGCCTACAAGGGCGTCACCGACGCGCTGACCAAATATCTGTGGCCCGAACTCGCCCTGTGGCTGACACGCGGCGCTGCGAGCATCGGCATGACGCCCAACATGGTCACCGCGATCGGCGCGACGCTGTGCGTCTATGCCACATATTTGTTCGCCTACGGCCATTATTGGACCGGCATGCTCGCCGCCTTCATCTTCATGGTGCTCGACACCGTCGACGGAAAGCTCGCGCGCTGCACGATCACCTCGTCGAAATGGGGCAATGTCGCCGACCATGGCGTCGATCTGATTCACCCGCCTTTCTGGTGGTATTTCTGGGGCGTCGGGCTGGGCGCCTGGGGTCTCGCGCTGTCGAACCAGACCTTCCTGCTCGTAATGATCGCCGTCGTCGTCGGCTACATCCTCCAGCGCGTGATCGAGGGGATGTTCATCAAGGACTTCGGCATGGACGTCCATGTCTGGCGGCGGTTCGACAGCCAGTTCAGATTGATCACCGCGCGGCGCAATCCGAACTTCGCTATCCTGTTCTTCGCAACCCTCGCCGGACGGCCCGATATCGGTCTCATCGCGGTTGCGTGGTGGACCATCATCTCGCTGGTCGTCCATGCGGCACAGCTTGTGCAGGCCTACGCCGTGAGGCGCGCGGGCCGCCCGATCGTCAGCTGGATGGAAGAGGCATGAACGAAACCATCACAAAATTCGGCTATCCGGCAACGCTGATCGCCGAATATGACCATTGGGTCGTGCTGTTGCGTCCCGCGCAGCCGACGCTCGGTGCGCTGGTGTTGGCCGCAAAATCGGACGCGACGGCGTTCGGCGACCTGCCCGCCGAAGCGCACGCCGAACTCAAGATCGCGACCGCCGCGATCGAGGCCGCGCTGGGCCGGGCGGTGGGCTATTCCAAGATCAACTATCTGATGTTGATGATGGTCGACCCCTACGTCCATTTCCACGTTCTGCCCCGCTATGAGGGTGAACGCTCGGGCGCGGGGCTGACGGTCGCCGACGGGGGATGGCCCGCGCAACCCGACCTTGGGCAAGCCGTAAAACTCGATGATGCGCAGGTCGCAGCGCTTACCGGCTGGCTCAAGCCCTATTTCGCGTAGCGGCCTTCTTCGGCCCATTTAGCAGTCAGCGCATCGGCGGCTTCGACATCCTGCGGGAAGTCGACTTCCTGCCATTCCAGCCCCTCGATCGACACGGTGCCGACGCGGTTGCCCTTGGCGATGACGTCGATTGCGCGCAAATACCAGCGCTCGACCCCTTCGGGCGTGCGCATCATCTGGTCGACCTGATTGCGAAAGATCGACGGGCCATCGCCGACGAATGCCAGCATGCCGATCGATTCGGCGTTGGTGTCGGGGGGCAGCAGCCGCTTGCCGATATGATGAAGGCGACCATCGGCGTCGCGGTTCACCTTCATATCGTCGTCGTCATAGTTGGCCTTGACGTCAACGGTGACGTTGATCGGTTCGCTCGCGCCCGCAATCAGCTTTGCGACGATCTCTTCGGAAATGATGGTGTCGCCGTTGAGGATGATGAAATCGCGATCCATCTCTTCGCGCGCGATCCAGCAAGTGCCAAGATTGTCGGCGACCTGGAAGAAGGGGTTGAACAGCGTACGGATACGCACCCCCGTGTCGCGATACAGTTGCAGTGCATGATCTTCGACGCGTTCGGTTCGGAATCCCGTTACGACGACGATGTCCTTGATCCCGTTTGCGGCGAGCGCCGCGACCTGCCAGCCGATCAGCGTCCGGCCGTTGAGGTCGATCAGGCATTTGGGAATGTCGCGGGTCAGCGGCAGCAGGCGCGAGCCCTGCCCGGCCGACAGGATGATGGCTTTGTCGATGGTCATAGGGGCTGCCCTATAGCGCCTTGCCGCCGCGCGGCAAATATCGCTTCGATCAGTTCGATGTCGACGGGCTTGTCGGCATCGATGCAGGCCTCAGGGTCGGACATCGGGACGACCTTGGCTTTCAGGCCGAAACGCAGTCCCGCGCGCCCGACGCCCTGCTGGATCGTGAACAGGCGGAGCAGCGCGCCGGCCAGCAGCCCGGGGCCGAAGGCCGCGATAATCTTGAGCCCCTTCTTGCGGTCGCGTTCGATGCGCCCCCAGAAATCGAGCAACGGCAGCACCCGGCGTCCGCGCAGGCGAAACATGTTCGCGCCCGACCACCAGCCGCCGCGGAATTTCAGCCATGTGCGCTTCGATTCCGGATAGCGCGCGAGCAACACCCCGCGCTCGACCATCGCAACCGCGACATCGCTATCCTTGGCGGCGCCCAGAAACTCGGCGACCATTGCGGGGGTGAGCAGAACATTGTCGGCGGTGGTCACTAGCAGCGGATCGTCGCCCGGCGGCAGCGCGGCGGCGAGCGAGCTGCTGATCCCCTGCCCCGAATCGGCGAAGTGCAGGTCGGCCAGGCCGGCCAGCCCCGGCTCGGCGGCCAGTTCGGCGCTGTTTTGCGCCAGGATCGTGATCGCGCCCACTTCGGGTGAAGCCCGCAGCGCCTGCACGACATGGACGAGCATCGGCAGCCCCGCGATCGGCAGCAACGCCTTCGTCGATACCCCGCTGCCAGTCAGCAGCGGATCGGGGCCAGGACGGCTGCCCGCAAGGACGATCGCCGGGATCAGAACGGTCATGGCGCGGGCGATACCCGGCGCGCAGTGACGCTGCGCAGGAAATCGGTCGCCTCGGGCAGGATCGGACCTTTGTAGGCAAGCGGCTTGGTCAGCGCCATGACGAGGTCGTTATGGCTGAGGCCGTCATAGGTGCGCAGCGTCGCCGATCCGCCAACTTTGTGAATCGCCGCCGCCAGTCGCTCGCTGTTGCGCACCCGCACCACCGTGTCGGCGGTGCCATGTCCAAGCCATAGTGGCGGCGCATCGGCGCGCACGAAGTGAATCGGCTGCGTCTGTTCGACCGGTCGGATATCGCCCATGGCGACGTCGGCGCGGCCACCCTTTTCGAATGGATAAAAGTCGTAAGGCCCCGACAGCGCCGCGACCCCGCGGATCACCGCGGCATCGCTGCCCGCCGCTTTCATCCATTGCGGGTCGAGCGCCAGCATCACCGCATTATAAGCGCCCGCCGAATGACCGGACAGCGCGATGCGACCCGGATCGCCGCCATAATCGCCAATATGCTTTGCAGTCCATGCCACCGCGGCGGCGCTATCGTTCAGGAAATCGGGCCAATGCCCGTCGGGAACGATGCGATAATCGGGGATGACGACAATGAAACCCTGCCGGGCAAAGGCGCGTCCGGCAAAGCCGTAATCGTCGCGCGCGCCGCTGTACCATCCGCCGCCATAGAGGAAGACGAGCACTGGCAGCTTGTCGGAATTTTCCGTTCCCGTCGGAACCCATATGTTCAGCTTGTGACGCGCACCCGGCGCATAGGGTTCGCCCGCAACCTGAAGCGTCGCGCCGTCGCCGTCACCGAGCAACCGGTCGCCGAGGTTGAGCGACTTCGCGCCGCCCGCGACGATCATCCGCGCGCCGCCTCCGAGCAGCAGCGCCAGCAGAACCGCAACAACCAGAAACTTGATCAATCGCCGTCCTTTGGAAGCCTGTGCGGTCATTATGGCGCTCTACAGGTCGGTGACGCGAGGAACAAGCAGCGCGGTGAGCCCACACCCCGTTTCATCACCCCGTACTCGATCCGGGGTCCATCGGCGCTTTCCCGCATTCCCTGGCTGAGCATTTGTGAGCCGCGGATCAAGTCGGGGTGACGAAAAGGGAGAACAAGGCTTCGCCACCTTTTTAGTCCTCATGCGTAGGACAGGGCGATGACCAGCACCCTCCACCGCCCCGCCCTGATCTGCAACACCCAAAGCGGCAGCCATGACGAGGCTGTCCGCGAACAGATCGCCGACATCTGCCGCACCCACGGCGCGCCGCTCGTGGCGACCTTTGCCTTGCCCGACGGCGACACTCCCGATGCCGCGACGCTGAAACAGCAAGGCATCGATCTGCTGCTCGTGTGGACCGGCGACGGAACAATCAACGCCGCGGCGACGCGAGCGGCGGGATGGGACGGCGCGATCCTGGCGTTGCCCGGCGGGACGCTCAACCTGTTGTCGAAAGCATTGCACGGCGACCGGCCGGTGGCAGAAATTTTGACCGACGCGTTGCAGGGCAAGTCGCGGCGCACGCCGATCCCGACGGTCGTGTCCGATACCGGAACCGCCTTCATCACGATTGTCGCCGGCCCTGCGACGCGCTGGGCCGAGGTGCGTGAAACGATGCGGCAGGACGGATTGATCGAGGCGAGCCGCGCCGCACCCGACGCGCTCGACGAGATGATGAACGCCCCCGGTGTCCGCATCGGCGCCGATGGCAAGGCCTATCCCGCCGTGATCCTGACCCCGACCGCCGGGGGCATCCGCGCCGATGGCATATTGACCGAAGGCACCGGTGACGTGCTGCGTCACGGCCTCGCCTGGTTGGGCGGCGATTTTCGGGACGGGCCGAGCGAGCCGATCGCGACCGGTGTAACCGTGGTTCTGGAGAGCGACAAACCGATCAGCCTGGAGTTCGACGGCGAACTGGAAGAGGTCGCTTCGCCCGCGAAATTTTCGCTCGGCACCAGCGCGGTCGATTTCATCGCAACGGCATGACGCGGCTGTTCCATATCAGCGACCTGCATTTCGGGCTCGAGGATCGAGCCGCGCTCGGCTGGTTCCGCGAATGCGTGCGCCGCGAACAGCCCGATGCGGTGCTGATTACTGGCGACCTCACGATGCGCGCGCGCAGCCATGAATTCGCCGCCGCGTGCGACTGGATCGAAGCACTCGACGTTCCGGTGACGGTCGAGGTCGGCAATCACGACCTTCCCTACTTCAATCCCTTCGCGCGCTTTTTTTGGCCGTATCGCCGCATCCGGCGGATCGAACGGCTGGTCGAACGCGAACTCGATCTCGCCGGACTCGCGGTGATCCCGCTCAAGACGACCGCACGCGCACAATGGCGGTTCGACTGGTCCAAAGGCTGGGTGACCGGCACCGCGCTCGCAAAGACACTTGCGGCGATCGATGCGTTGCCGCGCGGCACGACCGCGATCGTGACCGCACATCACCCGTTGGTCGAGGCGGGAACGCGGGGGCGCGCGCTGACCCGCGGCGGCGCACGCGCGCTACGCGAACTCGCGGTGCGCGGCGTGGCGGCGGTGCTCACCGGCCATGTTCACGACGCCTTCGACCTCGTCGCACAGTCCGAAGCCGGACCGATCCGCATGATCGGTGCGGGCACGCTGTCGCAGCGCATCCGTTCGACCCCGCCGAGCTTTAACGAGCTGCGGATCAAGGATGGCGAGATCGCGGTGCGCGTCCGCAACGTCGAAGCTGTGCCGACTCCCGATATGCAAATCGCCGAAGTGCCGCCCGACGCACTACCGCCGCGAACGCCGGGCGAACCCGTTGCCCCCGTTGATGCCGTACCACCGGTCGATCCGCCGGTGCATTGACGCCGCCCATTGACCCGCCCGGGCATCCCGTTACGTTGCAAGAAAAAACGCGAATGGGATGAGAGACGATGCTGACCAAGGGCGACGATTTCCCGCTGCACCAGAGTGCCGAACCGATTGCGTTCGCGGGCACCGACCGCAATTTCTACGACCGCTATTTCTTCAACGGCTATTCGCCCGACGGTTCGGTCTTCTTCGCCGCAGCGATGGGCTTTTATCCGCAGCTTGGTATCGTCGACGCCGCCTTTTGCGTGCTGATCGACGGCGTGCAGCACAACCTGCGCGCCAGCCGTCGATCGGGCGGCGAACGGCTCGACCTGTCGGTGGGACCGATCGCGATCACCATCGATGCTCCGCTCGAAACGCTGACATTGCGCATCGCCGCGGGCGACGGCCCGCTCGCCGGCGAGCTGCGTTTCACCGCGCGCCATTTCCCGATCGAGGAGCCGCGCTTTACCCGCCGCAACGGCACGCGCCTGTTCATGGACTATACGCGCATGACGCAGAACGGCCATTGGTCGGGCTGGCTGTCGGTCGACGGCCAGCGTGTCGATGTCGGCGCCGACTGGGCGGGCACGCGGGACCGCAGCTGGGGCATCCGCCCGGTCGGCGCTGCCGAACCGCAACCGCCGCCACAGGGCAATTTCAATCAATTCTTCTGGCTCTGGACGCCATGCAATTTTGCCGATCGCTCGCTGTTCTTCCACAGCAACGACGATGGCGAGGGCGCCCCCTGGAATCGGCGGGCGGTGCTCGTCGGTAACAATGGCGGTGAGCGGCATTACGCCGATCCCGCTTTCGCCGCCGAATGGGAAGCCGGCACGCGACGCCTGTCAAAGCTGACCGCCGACTTCGATCGCAGCACGCGGCTGACGCTGTCGCCGGCTGGTCCGGTGTTCGCGATGAGCGGGCTCGGTTACACGCACCCTGTCTGGGGGCACGGGTTCGACCATGGCGAGCTGGAGGTCGCGCACGACAGCCTGTCGGAGGCAGACCGCCGATGGGGCAATCCGCTCGCGATGCACGTGCAGGCGCTCGTCCACGCCGAGCTGAATGACGGCGACCGCAGCGATCGCGGTATCGGCATCCTCGAACAATTGTTCGTCGGCCCGCACGCGCCGACGGGGCTCACGGGTCTACTGGACCCCGCCGCATGAGCTTCCCGACCTCGCCCGAAGCGATCGAACCGCAATGGCTCGGCGCGGCGCTTGGGCAGCCCGGAAAGTTGAAGGGGTTCGGCTCGGCCAAGGTCGGCACCGGGCAGATGTGCGACAGCTATCGCCTTACGCTCGATTGGGACGCGGGTGTCGACGCGCCCGCTAGTGTGATCGCCAAATGCCCAAGCCACGACGAAGCCAGCCGCAATATCGCCAAGCTCACCGGCACCTATGTCAAGGAAGTCAGCTGGTATCGCGAACTGGCGGCGGCGAGCGGCGTCGCGGCGCCGGTCTGCCATTTCGCCGACATTGCCAACGACGATGTCGATTTCGTCCTGATCCTGTCCGACCTTGCCCCGGCGCGGCAGGGCGACCAGCTCGCAGGGCTCGGTCTCGCGGCGCTCGTCCCGTGCATCGAGGCGGCCGCGCGGCTCCACGCGCATTTGTGGAACGACGCGCGGCTTGCCGACTTTACCTGGCTGTCGCGCGACAATGGCGATCTGATCCGCGCGCTGTTTCCGCAACTCTATGTCGGGTTTCGCGAACGTTATGCGACGCGGCTGGCGCCCGACGTGCTCGATCTGGGCGCCGGGATTGTGGCAAAGCTCGACGCCTATCTGACGCGCGAGCCCGCTGCGCGGACGATCGTGCATGGCGATCTTCGTATCGACAACATCCTCTTCGCACCGGGCGGCGAAGCCTGCTGGCTCGTCGACTGGCAGACGCTGGGGCGGGGTAGCGGGGCCGCCGATCTGGCCTATCTGATCGGCACCAGCATCGCCGACCCGTTCGAACGCGCCGCCGCCGACCGGCCGGCGTTCGATCACTGGATCGCGGCGTTGAAGGCGGGCGGAGTCGATCCCGATATCGACGCGCTATGGACCGACTATCGCGTCGGCGCCCTGAGCGGCTATTTCATGGCGGTCTTCGCGTCGATGAGCGTCGAGCGTACCGAGCGCGGCGACGAGATGTTCGCAGTGATGGCCGAGCGCCCGGCGCGACAGGCGCTCGCGTTGGGAAGCCTCGACATTCTATAGAAAAGGGCGGCCCGTCGCTGGACCGCCCTTCCCCTTTTTTGATACGCTTCGATCAGAAATGGAACGTCACCGAACCGCGATAGCTCTGGTTCGACACATCCTTGCGTCCGATCGTCGTGTCGGCGCCGATCGACAGGTCGACATTGCCGGTGGTGAACGTCACGCCGCCGCCGACTTCGAACCAGTCCTTGTCGGTCCCGGCGAGGCCGAAGATCGCGTTCGGTCCGGGGCCGCCGACGAACGTAGCGCCGAACGACGCCGGCGTGTCCTGAAACTCATGGACATAGTCGGCGCTGAGGTGCGGCTGGAAGGCGCTGCCGCGCTTGCCCGACAGCGCAAGGCCGGCGCGGCCCTGTACGCTGTTGAAGCTCGACCGGTCGACCGTCAGCGCGGGTCCACCGCCCGTTTCATTATATTTGGAGAAGCCGATGTGGCTGGCCCGCGCCGCGACGCGCGGCCCGAACTCGACCGCGCCGAGGTCGAAATTCTTGGCCAAAGCGACTTCGCCAGTAACGACAAGCGATGCGTCCTTGCCCGTGAGGGTGAAGGGCGTACCGACCAGATCGACGATCCGGCTGGTCTTGGAATCGAACACGCCGGCGCTGATCTGCGTCGACAGTTCGAGGCCGCCGGCCAGTGCCGTCTTGCCATAGAGCGTACCCTGATAAAGATTGCCGCTGGCTTGCTGGCCGGGAACGGCGGTGTCACCCTTTACGTCGGTGTAGCTGAGCGAGAAGCCGATGACCCCGCCATCACCAAGCGCCTTTTCGATGCCGCCAGCGAGGTAGAAGCCGTCGAACTGGTCGCGACCGGCAATGGCGGGATTGGTCGCCATCGGGCGGCTGTCGCCGTCGAGATAGCCACCCGCCAGGAAGGCGCTGGTGTCGTCGGGCAAACGGCCCTGTTGCACCGTCACCGCGTCGCTATCGCTGCGAACCTCCATCGAATTGGCGCCGACCGCGGTCATGTTGAGCGCAGCGAGTTGCACCGGCCGCCCGATCATCGACAGCGTCCCCCCCATCTCGCCTTCGTCGAGGCTGAGCAGGCGATCGCGGGTGAAGCGCGACATATTGTCGACCGCGACCGTCGCGAGCGAGCCGCGCAACGTTTCGGTGCGCGGCGCCCAGCTTTCGAGCGTCGCCTGGATCGTCGCCGCATTCTGCAGATCGAGCGGGCCATAGATGCCCGAAAGAGCGGCGGTCCCACGCGATTGGTCGAGCAGTTGCGCATAGGCATTCTGGACGTGCGAGCTGGTCGCGACGACATTGCTATAGCGCCCCGCCTGTATCTCGACCTGCACCGCGTTCGGACCATAGGTCAGTTTCGGCGTCAGGATCGCCGAGATCGACGAAGCCGAATTGAACGTGCCCGTCACGCCGCCGGCCGCGGTGAGGAAGGTATAGCGGTTCCCGGCTGCGATCTGCGTTCCCGCAACCGGCGCGAAGCTGACCGTACCGCCAAGGTTGGCCGCGCCGGTCGAGGTGCCGTTCGCGACGACCGCGAGAACGTCAGACGTTCCGGCGGGACCGACGTTGATGAACAGGTTGCTCCCCGACGAGAGGACGAGATTACCGCCGACCGTCAGCGTACCGATCGTCGTCGGCGTCCCCGGCGCGATCTGCCCGACCACGCTGGTCAGGAACGGCGCATTGATCCGCCCCGAACCCATCAGGCCGCCGCCGAACAGGCTGTAATCGCCCACCGAGCTGAGCGTCCCGTTGACGGTGACCATGCCCGCGAGCTGATTGGTGTTGATCAGCGCTCGCAGCGAGGCGCCCGAATCGATCTGGAGCGCGGCGCCTGCGGTGCCGATCGTCAGTCGATCGACCGTGACATTCGCTGCCGAAAGCGTGGTCAGCCCCGCCGCGGTCAGCGTCACGTCGAAATACCGTGGCGCGGTGCCCGCGGTACGGACCGGATCGACATTGTTTGGCACGAAATTGCTCGCACCGGGCAGGCCGTTCGCCAGCGTCGCCGGCGGCAACACGGTTGCCGCCGCCTGCGCCTCGGGCTGTGCGCCGGGGATCAGGCCTTCGCGGGCCGCGGCAATATCGTCCGCCGACGCCGAACCGGCACTGTCTTCCGACGTGCCGATCGGTCGCGTTTCGATGACCTCGACTCCTGTACTGGTATCGAGGCAGTCGCTTGTCCCGCCGCTCTGGAAACAGATCTGGCCGAAATCGCCGGTCGTTCCGGTATTCTGTTCGCCGGTGAGCGTCGGGATGCCGTTCACCAGCTGACCGTTCGACAGGATCATGTACGACGGATCGACGGTCGACAGCCAATGATTGGGATCGGTCCACGATCCGTTGCCTGCCTTGGCCGAGACATAATGATAGGGATTGTTCGCCGCGATCCAGTCCCAATAGAGATAGGCCGGCTGATAGAAGGAAACGGTGCCATAGCCGTTCGCCGGCTGGCCGTTGAAGAAGCGGGTGTAGCCGCCCGACAGCACGCCAAGCACAACCTGCCTCGAGAAATTCTGCAGGATCAGCGGCCCGCCCGAATCGCCCTGCGACGTGATGCCTTCGAGCGATGCGCCGTTCGGATTGGCGCGCGCGTTGTCGCGAAACGCGTTGAAGTCGAAGGGACTCGCCCCGCTCATGCCCCGGCGCGGATCGTCGAAGTCCATGAAATAGAGGTTTTGTTTCAGGCCATTCGGCGCGCCGCCGAACAGGAAGCCTTCGAACGTCTCAAGATCGGTGAGCGCCCCGAGAATGTTTTCGGCCGAGCGCCGACGAAAATCGCTGCCCGACGCACCGCTCGTCCCGGTGCCATTATTCCCATAACCCACGATCCCGACGTTATAGCCGGTACCCGCCGCGGTGATTGCGCCGGGATCGGGCAGCGGCGAGAAAAGCAACGCCCAAGTCGGAATGCTTGCGGCCGGCGTATCGAGCGAGGCCATCGCGACGTCGCCATAGAGAAAACTGTTCGCGTCGGGCTCCAGCGAGAGCGGGTTATAGGCAACCCAATTGGCGTTGAAAAAGGCCTGCGCCGTGTTCGTCTGGTATTTGCCGGCACCACCCGCGCCGCCGAGCAGCCAGCGCACCAGTTCGTCGGTCTGGCCGGCGGCGTTGGCACGGGTGTTCGTCTCGAAGCCAAAGCCGATCGCCGTGCCTCCCGAATTGGCGCCATAGTCGGTCGCCGCGCGGGTATTCACGCAGTGCGCGGCAAGGATCACCGTGCGCGGATTGATTAGCGTGCCGGTGCAAAGCCCGACAAAGCCGCCCCCCTGGTCGATGATCATTTGACCGATTCCGGTGATATTGACCGGATCGCGCGCGGTCGTCGGCGTTCCCGGATTGGCGATGAGAATCTCTGGTTCCGGATCGATCTTTTCGATCTGCGGGCCGGGCGCGACCGAAACAAGGCTATAGGCCTCCGGGTCGGTCTTCGTCACATATCCGGCATTCGCGACCTGATCCTGCGCCATCGCGGGAACAGCTTGCAGCAAGCCTGCGGCGCATACCGATGCCAGCAAGCCTCCGCGGCGCACGCGCCGCGAATTATCATTCGATTTCATATACTACCCCCGTAGCAAGAGCGTGCCTCATCCGGGTCGTGGACTCGTCACATGGGGAGAGCTTAACCGCGTGAAAAATTTCCACAATATTTGGTTACCGATCAAAGACCGGTTTGCGACGAACCGAATTGCGGCTGCCACACGCACGAAAAAGGGCGGCCCGTTGCCGGACCGCCCTTCCCTTCTCCGTCCGTCGACGGAAAAACTGGATTAACGCTTCGAGAACTGGAAGCTGCGGCGGGCCTTGGCCTTGCCGTACTTCTTACGCTCGACCGTGCGGCTGTCGCGGGTCAGGAAGCCGGCCGTCTTCACCACGCCGCGCAGCGCGGGTTCGAAGCGGGTCAGCGCCTGCGCGACACCGTGAAGCACCGCGCCCGCCTGACCCGACAAGCCGCCGCCCTTGACGGTCGCAACGATATCGTAGCTGCCGACCCGATCGGTCAGACCGAAAGGCTGGTTGATAACGAGACGCAGCGTCGGACGCGCGAAATAGGTTTCCTGGTCGCGGCCATTGATGGTGATCTTGCCAGTGCCGGGCTTCAGCCACACGCGAGCGACGGCATCCTTACGGCGGCCGGTCGCATAGGCGCGGCCCTGCTTGTCGACGATCTTTTCACGCAGCGGCGTGGTCGAGACCGGAGCTGCGACAGTGCCTTCGACGGCGCCGGCGAGATCCTTGAGATCGGTCATGGTCTGCTCTTCAGCCATTATGCACCCACCTTGTTCTTGCGGTTCATCGACGCGACGTCGATCACTTCGGGGCTCTGCCCTTCATGCGGATGTTCCGATCCGGCGAAGACGCGCAGGTTGCGCATCTGCTGGCGACCGAGCGGGCCGCGCGGGATCATGCGTTCGATGGCCTTTTCGAGCACGCGCTCGGGGAAGCGGCCTTCGAGGATCTTCGCGGGGCTCGTTTCCTTGATGCCGCCGGCATAACCGGTGTGCTTGTAGTAACGCTTGTCCTGAAGCTTCTTGCCCGTGAACGCCACCTTCTCCGCGTTGATGACGATGACATTGTCACCGCAATCGACATGGGGGGTAAAGCTCGGCTTGTGCTTGCCACGCAGGATGCTGGCGATGATCGATGCAACGCGGCCCACAACGAGACCCTCGGCGTCGATCAGCACCCATTTCTTTTCGACCGTTGCGGCGTTCGCCGATACAGTCGTCTTGGTCAGCGCCTTCATCATGGCGACCTCCTTGACAGATAGGAACCAGGACGACAGCCATACCGCCGCCCGAAACAAACCGCGCCGCCTGATCCTGATGGGACGCAGCGGCGCTTCGGAGCGGGCCAATGGCGTCAACCGAGCGGAAAGTCAAGCATATCGCGGCTTTGCTGACAGGTATTATGATACCTTCAGCTTTGCGGAGCGAGATCCAGCGCCCGTACCCGCTCTTCGACGAGGGTCCGTCCGGCGCCGTCCGCCTCGACGATCCAGCTCTGCCGCTGCTCGCGCAACACCAGTCCGGTGGCAGTGTCGATGGTCCACAGATTGTCGATTTCGAGCTGTTGGGGCTTCCCGCCAATGGCCGTAGTCTCGTGCTCGACCCTGGCGATCGTCTGCTGCGCGCCATCGTGCATCATCGACACGCTGGCGCCATCGTCGGGCACCCTCGCCGGGATGGCGTCATTCGCGGGCGCGACCAGCGCGCGGATATCGGCAGTCGCCAGCCGGTCGCGTTCGGCAGCGGGAAGCGCGGCGATCAGCTGCGCCAGCTGCTTCGCTTCGGGCCGTCCTGCGGCCGCCCCCGTCGCCTCGATCCGCGCCGTCACCCGCGCCCATAATTGCTCGGGATCGACCAGGTCGATACGGCTCCCGTCGGGCGCGACGAGATAGGCCATCGCTTCGCCGACCAGCGGCTGAAGCATCATCGTCAGCGCGCGCATGACTTCCGGGCGGGCATCGGAATCGATCCGCTGCAGCACCGCTTCGAGCCGATACCCCCGGCCGAGGCGCTGCCATTGCAAGGCATAGTCGAGTGAGAAATTAATCAGCGATCCATCGCGGCCGATGCGGCGCGTCGTCACACGATAGGCCATCGGCATCCCGACCGGCGGCGCAAACCCGATTTGCGCATTTGCGGCGACGGGGACTTCTTCCGCCGTCGCGGGCGGCAGCGACTGTGCGGCCAGCAACAACAGCGCGCCGAGGCCGCCGGCGGCGATCATAGCGGGCGACCGCCCAGCCGGTGCAGCGCCGACGCGGCAACGGCGACCAGGATCGCACCCACGACCTGATGCATCACCGCCACCCACATCGAAACGCCCGACACGACGGTCCAGATGCCCAGCAGCATCTGCGCCGCAACAACCGCGACGAGCAGCCGCGCCTCACCGCGCGCGCCGCGCCGCGACAAAGTTCGCGCCAGCAGGAGCAGCGCGCACGCGGCGACCCACGACCACCAGCGATGGAGGAAATGGATCAGAAAGGGATCGTTGGTCAGCGCGGCCCAGGCGCCGCCCGCCCAGTCGATGCCTTCGGGCACCAGATGATCGTTCATCAACGGCCATGTGCTCGCGACATAGCCGGCATTGAGTCCTGCAACCCATGCGCCCAGCAGTAACTGGACGAACAGGATCGCGATGACGCCGACCGCGGTTCGGGTCAGGCGCGCCGGGCGCGCCGATGGATCATGCGCCAGCGCGCCAAGATCGCGCGCGGTCCAGACCAGGCCGGCGAGCAGGAACAGCGCGGTGAGCAGATGCGTCGCGAGGCGGAAATGGCTGACGTCGGTGCGATATTCGAGGCCCGAGGCGACCATCCACCAGCCGATCGCGCCCTGCAGCCCGACCAGCGCGGCAAGCGCGAGCAGGCGCCAGCCATAGCCGACCGGAATCGCACGGCGCCAAGCGTACCAGATCAACGGGAGAACCAGCGCCATGCCGACCACGCGGCCGAGGATGCGGTGCAGCCATTCCCAGAAAAAGATCGCCTTGAACCCGGCAAGCGTCATGCCAAGGTTGATCTCTCTATATTCGGGGATCTGCTTGTACTTCTCGAATTCCCTGATCCAGTCGGCCTCGTTCAGCGGCGGCAGAACGCCCGAAACAGGGCGCCATTCGGTGATCGAAAGCCCCGATTCGGTCAGGCGGGTGATGCCGCCGACCGCGACGACCGCGATGACCAGCAGTGCGACCGCCCAAAGCCAGCGTACGAGCGCCGCAGGGCGAGGTCCGCCGACGGCGCGCTTAACGGCGGATTTGGTAGAAACCTCGGTCATCGCCGCCCTATCGGCGCTTGCCCGGCGATAGGCAAGAGGGGCCGGATGGCAAGTCGGGCAAATTTCATAGCCTCGACAGGGTGCGCTTGGTAACAGGCCGGCATGCGAAATTTCGCCGTCCTCATCATGGCTTCTATGCTTGCACTATTGGCGGCGCCAGTGGCGGCAAACGGCGACCGCCCGGCTTATTATTCGGCCCTCGCGCAGCAAGAGGCGCGCCTCGCCGCCATCGGCTACCGGCTGACGACGGCGAGTGCACGCTGGTGCCCCCAGACGACGCCGCAGCCGGGCTGGATTCTCGGCGATCTCCGTCGCTTCAAGCCGGGCGACCGCACCGCAGCCAGCAAGACCTATGCCGCCGCCGATGGGCCGTTCATTTCCGCTATCGCGCCCGGTTCGCCGGCCGAACGCGCCGGGCTGGCGCGCGGCACGCGTATCGCGGCGATCAATGGCGAAGCGGTTTCGACACCCGACGAGGGGCCGACGATCCGGATCGATACCGCCATTGTGAGGCTCTATACGCTCGATCCCGCCGCGCCATGGACGGTCACCGACACCGAGGGACGCCTCTACCGGCTGGCTGCCGCGCCGGGGTGCGCCAGTGCGTTTCGCATCGAACTTCGCGGCGCTCAGGCGGCCGCCAACGGGATATTGGTGCGCGTGACCCTGAATCTGGCGCAGTCGATCACCGCCGATGAAGAGTTCGCGGCCGTGGTCGCGCACGAGCTGGCCCACAACATCCTGCGCCACCGCGACCGGCTGGCGGGAGACAGGTCCGCAGCCCGCATCCGCGAGACCGAGTTCGAGGCCGACCGGCTGTCGGTGTGGCTGATGGCGGACGCGGGCTACGACCCCGCCGCCGCGATCCGTTTCTGGGAACGACACAAGCGACCGTTGATTCGCGCGGCGTCGCACCCGCCGCGCAGCGAACGCATCGCCGCGATCGAATCCGAAATGGCCGCGATGCGGACGGCGCGCGCCGCCGATGCGTCCGCGCGTCCTTCGCTGATCGACGCACTGCCGCCCTTGGAATAGCGCGGCGTGCATCCTATTTTGGGGACACGCCATTTGCCCCCGACAAGGATAGACACCATGACCCGTGAAACCGCCATTTTCGCCGGAGGCTGCTTCTGGTGCACCGAAGCCGTGTTCCAGTCGCTGAGCGGTGTCGATGGCGTCGAAAGCGGTTATATCGGCGGCAGCGTCGTCAACCCCACTTATAAGCAGGTCTGCAGCGGCGACACCGGCCATGCCGAGGCGATCCGTATCACCTTCGACCCCGCTGTCATCAGCTATGACGATCTGCTCGACGTCCATTTCGCGACGCACGATCCGACGACGCTCAACCGCCAGGGCAACGACATTGGCACCCAGTATCGCAGCGCGATCTTCCCGCTCGACGCGGCGCAGGGCGACGCCGCCCGCGCCGCTATCGAACGCGCTGCGGCCGACTGGCCGGCGCCGGTCGTTACCACGATCGAAACCGCGTCCGACTGGTATCCGGCCGAAGATTATCATCAGGCCTATTGGGACGGCGAGGGTCAGCGCAATCCCTATTGCATGGCTGTTATCCCGCCGAAGCTCGCTAAACTACGCAAGGGGTTCAGTGACCGTTTGCGTCCGGAATAGAAGACCGGTGAGTCATACGGCCGCCGTTGCAATATGGCTGCATGACGTCACTTTTCATTGACTTTCCAATTGTTTTGACTAGCGGACGCGCCTTCGCTGGGGCAGGATAGCCCCTGTAACGCAATTGGGGGTCGTTGCCGGTGCTGGCATCGCTTTTTCTGATTGGCACGTTGGTCACGACACCGCAGATGTCGGTTCAGGCCGCAAGCCAGACGGCCGTCGAAGACGGTTCCGGGGGAATGACGCGCGCCGTCAACCGGATGATCGGCGGCATCGTCAGCTATGCCCGATGGCCGGGCAGCTCGCCGGCGGCCGGGCGTACGATGTGCGTGATCGGCGCACCCCGGTTGACCGATCGCATGGCACCTGACGTTCCGGGGCCGGGCTCGATCACGGTCCGCCGGATGACGGCCGCTGCGGTCACGCCCGATTGCGACATATTGTTCCTCGGCCGGATGCCCGTCGCCGACCGCCGACAGCTTATCGCCTGGGTACGCGGACGCCCGATCCTGACCATTACCGATGACGACGCCGCATGCATCTATGGCGCGATGTTCTGCCTGAACAACAGGGTGGCGAGCATCAGCTTTTCGGTCAATATCGACGCCATCGGTCGGGGCCCGCTGCGGATCGACCCGCGCGTTCTGCGCATCGGCGGCGGCGAGGGGGGGGGGTCATGACCATCCAGACCCCCAACCCTCCGGTCGAACGGATCGGCGCGCGCACGACGCTGCAAAAACTGCTGTCGCGCTTTCACTTCGGCATCACCCTGTTCGCGGTCGCACTGTCCGGCCTGACCATCCTGCTCGCCGGGGTCACCGCACTGCGTGGCTATGCCGACCGCAATATGGAACTCGCGGCGCAACTGGGTGCCTATGGCGTCGAGCCGGCGCTGGTATTCAACGATCCCCAGGCGGTCCGCGAGGGGCTCGAGCCGCTGACCCGGATTCCCGGCATTGCCCGGTTGCGCGTGCTCAACGATGTCGGGCGCCCCGTAACCCAATGGACTTCGCCCGCTGCAGATCCGGCGCCGCTGCTCACCCGTATCTTTTTCCCCCGTCCCTTTGCCGTGACGGTCCAGCGCAACGGATCCGCCATCGGGACGATCGAAGTGTGGGGAGATAGTTCGACATTGATCGACTATGTTCGCATTGGCCTGCTCGCGGGGCTCGGGTGCCTGCTGATCACCGCGTTTGGCACGATTTTCCTCGCCCGGCGGTTCGAATATGAACTGGTAAAGCCGCTCAACGAGATCGCGACCGTGGCGCACGATGTGCGCTTGCACCGCCGGTTCGACAAACGGGTGCAGCCGCTTGGCATTGCCGAGCTCGATCGGCTGGGCGGCGACATCAATGCGCTGCTCGACGAATTGCAAGGCTGGCAGGGGACTATGGAAAGCGAACGCGCCATGCTCGCCCACCGTGCATCGCACGACACGCTGACGGCGATGCCGAACCGCGACGCCTTCGACGAGCAGCTCGCACAGCGCATCGCGGCGGCGAAAGATCGGGAGGGCCGCTTTGCGCTTCTGTTCATCGACGCCGACAATTTCAAGGCAGCGAACGACAATTTCGGTCATGCCGCAGGAGATGCCGTGCTCGTCACGCTGTCGGGGCGGATCAAGGACACGCTGCGCAAGGATGACTTTGCCGCCCGCATCGGCGGCGACGAATTCATCGTCATCATCGAGCTCGACGGCGAAGCCCATCCCGAAACGCTGGCAAGCCTTATTCGCGCCAGCGTTGCCGAACCGATCGTGCTGCCGGGCGGCGAGACCTATCGCGCCGCGGTAAGCGTGGGGATCGCGATATTTCCCGACAATGGCAGCGACGCCACCGCCCTGCTGACCGCCGCCGATGCGGCGATGTACACCGACAAACTGACCAACCGTTCCAGACAATGACCAGCGGAGAAACGCCGTGACCCTCAATCCTCCTCGCTCGATCAGGTTCATACTCCTGACCGTCTTTGCCGCCATGCTCGCCGCGTGCCAGAGCGTGCCCGCGCCGACCGGCTTCACGCCCGCGCAAATCGCGGCGCTGAAGAGCGAAGGCTTTGTCGAAGCCGGTACGGGATGGGAACTGACGTTCAACGAACGGCTGCTTTTTGCGTCGAACGAGAGTACCATCCAGCCCGAACAGCGCGTCCGCATCGCGGAACTCGCGCGCAACCTCACGTCGGTTGGCATCGCCACCGCGCGGGTCGAAGGCCATAGCGATTCGACCGGCGCATCGGCCTATAATCTGGCCCTGTCGCAAGCGCGCGCGCAGTCTGTCGCAGTTCCGCTCCAGGCCGGGGGGATGCGCTTGACGCCGGACCAGATCGTCGGGCGCGGCGAAGCGGTGCCGATGTCGAGCAACGACACCGTCGAAGGACGCCAGGACAACCGGCGCGTCGTTGTGATCGTTACGCCGCAATAAGCGGCAGCAACATGTCGTCGCCCTTTTCTTGACCGACGTTCACAGCTAGGCCTTCGCCCATGAAACCGATCCGTAAAGCCGTCTTTCCGGTTGCCGGCCTTGGCACCCGCTTCCTGCCTGCGACCAAGGCGATCCCCAAGGAGATGCTGCCGATCGTTGATCGGCCGCTCATCCAATATGCGGTCGACGAGGCGCGCGAGGCGGGAATCGAGCAGATGATCTTCGTGACCGGCCGCGGCAAGAGCGCGATCGAGGACCATTTCGACGTCGCCTTCGAACTCGAAAAGACGATGTCCGAACGCGGCAAGGATCTGTCGGTGCTCGAACCGACGCGGCTCGGGCCGGGTGCCTGCGCCTATGTCCGGCAGCAGGAGCCGCTGGGCCTGGGGCACGCCATCTGGTGCGCGCGCGACATCGTCGGCGACGAACCCTTCGCCATCTTCCTGCCCGACGAATTCATGCACGGATCGCCGGGCTGCATGAAGCAGATGGTCGACGCCTATCACAAGGTCGGCGGCAATCTGATCTCGGTCCTCGAAATCCCGCGCGAACAGGTATCGAGCTATGGCGTGATCGCGCCGGGCGCGCGCGACGGCGCACTGACCGAAGTGACCGGCCTTGTCGAAAAGCCATCGGTCGATGCCGCGCCGTCGAACCTGATCATCTCGGGCCGCTATATCCTCCAGCCCGAAGTGATGCGCGTGCTCGAAGGCCAGGAAAAAGGCGCCGGCGGTGAAATCCAGCTCACCGACGCGATGGCAACGATGATCGGCAACCAGCCGTTCCACGCCGTGACCTTCGACGGTGCACGCTATGACTGCGGATCGAAGGCCGGATATATCCAGGCCAATCTCGCGGTCGCGCTCGAACGTCCCGATATCGCAGCCGAAGTCCGCGCCTTCGCGATCGACTTGCTGAAATAGGACCGGCGGAGGCTTCAAGCCCCCGCCGGATCCGCCATTACTCGCCCTCGATATTCGGCTTCGGGAAGGTGTCGGCCCCCAGCGTCTTGTAGAGCAGGCCGCCGACCGCGCCGCCGATCAGCGGAGCAACCCAGAACAGCCACAGCTGTTGCAACGCGATGCCGCCGACGACGAGCGCCGGCCCCGTGCTGCGCGCCGGATTGACCGAGGTGTTGGTCACCGGGATCGAGATCAGATGGATGAGCGTGAGCGCGAGGCCGATCGCGATCGGCGCAAAGCCCGCGGGCGCGCGGCCATCGGTCGAACCCATGATGATCCACAGGAAGAAAGCAGTCAGCACGATCTCGATAATGAAGCCCGACCAGATGTCGTATCCGCCAGGCGAGCCCGCACCGAATCCGTTGGCGGCAAGGCCCTTGGTTGCGAGATCATAGGCCGGACTGCCACTCGCGACGTAAAAGAGCAGAAAGGCCGCGACGATCGCGCCCAGAACCTGCGCGATGACATAGAGCGGGATGTCGCGCGCATCGAAACGCCCGCCGGCCCACAGCCCGACGGTGACCGCCGGATTGAGGTGACAGCCCGAAATATGGCCGATCGCATAGGCCATGGTGACGACCGTCAGGCCGAAAGCGAGCGACACGCCGAGCAATCCGATGCCGACATCGGGGAACGCCGCAGCAAGCACCGCGCTGCCGCAACCGCCAAAGACAAGCCAGAATGTGCCGATGAACTCGGCGAGGCCCTTTTGCATATTGGTCATGATGACCCTCCTCCCCACCGGTGGTCACGGACGCCCCCGGCGCAAACGGCATCCTATCAGGGCTGCGCCACCGGGCAAGTCTTTGCGCGAGGAGGGAAATTCAGGCGACGGCCACCGCTTCGACGAAATGTCGGGCGCGCTGATGCAGCGACAGCGCCGCCTCGGTCAGTCCGGCGGACAATTGACCCAGCGCCTGCGCGCCATCGCCCACCGCCGTCGCACCATGCCCTATTTCCCGCACCCGAACGTCGATCTCCCGTCCGGCCGATACAGCTTGCTCGACATAGCTCGCGATCATCAATGTCGTCGTGCTCTGTCCATCGACCGCGCGGTCGATGGCATCGGAAAAGCCGTTGTTCGCATCGATCGCCTTCTCGACTTCGAAAAAGCCTGCCGCGACCTGTCCTACGATGTCGCGGATCCGATCGACATATTGGGTGATGTCGCCCGCCGCCGACCGCGTCTGACTGGCCAGCGTCTTGACCTCCGATGCGACGACGGCAAAGCCGCGGCCCGCATCGCCCGCCCGCGCCGCCTCGATCCCCGCATTGAGTGCGAGCATGTTGGTGCGGCTCGCCATGTCGATAATCAGCGCGAGCATCTGTTCGATCGACTGGCTCGCGGCCTTCAACGCCATCGCGCGCTCGCTCGCCTGCTTCACCTTCAGATACGCCTCGCCCCGCACGACCCGGGCGCGCGATCCGTCGTCGACGATCTTTGCCATCGTTGCGGCCAGCGCATGCCCGCGATCGCCAAGCTCGTGCAGCCCCGCCAGCGTTTGCGCCGTGGCGCCGGCGACCGTCACCGCATCACGCCCCGTCTGACCGGCGCGTTCGGACAGCGTGCCCGCGACCGCCTCGACCTTGCGCGCCATCTCCGACAGCGCGGCGGTCAGTGTCGTTATCTCCTGCTGGAATTGCCGCCCGGCGTCGTCGATATGCGTCGTCCGTGCCGCGCGTTCCTGCGCCAGCTCGACTTCGCGCAGCATGGCCAGTTTCGCGAGTTGGCCACTGTCGAGCGTTTCGACGAACCGGCCCGCGTTGACGAGGATCAGTTCCTGCTGCCCCGGCGATTGCGTCGCGATACGCAGCAAGTCGGTCGTCGAACACGCGACATCAGCGGTCGGGCAAGGTTCGATCATCGAGGCGATCGAGCCCCCGATCGTCGGATTTTGCATCAACGAAAACCAGAAGGGGCAGAAAAGCAGCTCGCGCACGCGCTGTTCGCGGACGATGCCGACAGGGCGGTCCGCCTCATCGACGACGGCAAGCGCGCGCAATTGCGGGTTGCCGCGGAACAGATCGATCACCTGCGACATATGCGCATCGGCACCGATCGCGGACGCGTGGCCCGACGATGGCGTAAAGGCATATCCCATGGCGTTCATCGATCTCTCTTCAGTCTGCACCCTGTCCGGACACCGACCTAGGGCGACTTGGTAAATAGAAATTTAACCATTTATTTCAGTGATGTGACACATCGACCGCGCGCGACGTCACTCCATCGCAATATCCTGTTCAGATCGCGGCGATTATGCGATGGGCCGTCAAATCGGCGAGGAGAAAATAATGCGCGTTATAATCCTGGCGGTGCTGGCCGCCCCGCTGCTCGCCGGTTGCATCAGCGCGGTGAAGACCGTCGTGACCGCGCCGGTTAAGGCTGTCGGTCAGGTTGCCGACTGGTCGACGACCAGCCAGGACGAATCCGATCGCAACCGCGGCCGCGAAATGCGCAAGCGCGAGGAAGAGCTGGGAAAGCTGTCGCGCCAGCGCGACAAGGCAGCCGAAAAATGCCGCGACGGCAAGGCGGACCAATGCCAGCGCGCCGAGGTGCTGGAGCATGAGATCGAAGCACTGATGGCAGCGCCGCGTTAAGCGGTCATCTCACCCTCCGGCCCGTCCATACGACGCGGCCTACAAGCTGCACCGATCCCATCGGCAGATCGTCCCAGCTGCGATAATGCGGATTGTCGCTGATCACTGAAATCCGACCCTGCCCCGGTGCGCGCGCGACGCGCTTCACCATCAGCACATCGTCCATGCGCAGCACATAGATGCCGTCGCGCAGTCGCGCCGCCGCATCGCCGCCATCGACCAATATATCGTCGCCATCGTCGAGCGTCGGCGCCATCGAATCGCCTTCGACGCGAATGATGCTGAGCGCGCGGGGATCGGCCCCAAGGTCGCGCAGCCATTTTGGATCGAAGGCGACTTCGCCTTCGACCGCCTCGCCATCGACGCTCGCGCCCGCACCCGCAGAAGCCCCGATTGCGAGCTTGGGCACCAGAACCATGCCCGGCCCGCGCACACGCGCAGGCGTTGCAATGCGTTGCACCGGCCCCCCCAGCATCGCTTCCGGTACGCCAAGATAGGCGGCGATACGCGCGCGATCCTGTTCGGCGAGCCGCCGCGGCGAGCCACGCTTGATATATTGCTGAATATAGGCGGGATTGCGCCCGATCACCTGCGACAGGCGCGCATAATCTATGCCCCTGTCGTTCAAAAGGCTGTCGAGCGCAGTGCGCGGATCCTGAATGAAATCGGTCATGAGGTCGCCGGGCTGGTCCTTCCTATTTCGTCCCTAGCAAACGGATTTTTCCTAGACAAGTAGGAAAACGATCATCAGATAGGAAATATCCTATCGGGCGAGTCGCCCGGTTCGGGAGCGCGATCAGGGAGGAAATTATGGAGCGCAGCCTGCTGCAACGGATCGAGGCCTTTTTGAAAGAGTCGGCCATGCCGCCCAGCGTATTCGGTCGCGACGCCGTGCGCGACCCGCGCCTCGTCAGCGATTTGCGCGGCGGACGCGAGCCCGGTCGCCGGTTGATATGTCGCACGGAACATTTCATGAACAAATGGCGTGCCGATCGCCATGCCGGCCATGTCGCGCCGCAAGGTGATCGACGAACCCGCGCCGTGCGGCAGCACCTTGAGACGGGAGCCGGGGCATGATGCGCTGGTCGCCCGCCCGGCCGCCCCGTCACGGCTGTCCGCATCGGCGGCTCCGTCATCTGCTCGTCCGCGAATTGCCGCGCGGGCTTGAGCCCGGCGCTTCGACCTTTCGGCCGTGGGCGAGCGCCAGTTTTGTCGGCGCGCGTCATCTGTTTCCGTGCGTGCTCGCCGCGGGCGATACGGAAATGGTGCGCCGCGCCCTGCACGCCCGGCTCAGCGCGATCGAATGGGCGCTCCCGGGGCATATTGTGGCCGATGTGGTGGTCGAATGCGGCGCCGACCCGGGCGCGCTGCGGATCGAAATCCTGACGGTCGAGGATTAGCCAGCCGACTGGCGCGTCATCCGCTGCAGCGTGCTGAGCGCGGCTTCAAGCGCGAAATCGACCTCGGGTTCGTCCTCGGCGTCGGCGCCTTCGGGCACCGGGATCGCCGCGGTCGAAGCGGGGGTTGTCTGCCGACGGCGGGTCAGCCCCGCCTCGAACCGCGCGACCATCGCGCCGAGCGATTTGTCGGCGGGATCGGGCATCAGCGGCGCGGTCATTTCGGCGGGCTGCAGCCAGGGCGCGTCGCCATCGAATTCGTCTTCGGGCGCAAGATCGGCGAGCACCAGTTCGTCGTTGGCGACGGCGGCTTCCGACTCGCCCAGCCACAAACCGGATGTACCCGCTTCGACGATCGCACTTCCGTCCAGCCCCCCGGCCGGCAGGTCACGCCCGGCGCGGATCGGCGGACGCGGCGGATCGTCGGGATGCAGGTCGACGCGGCGGCGGCGCGTCAGAATCTCTTCGCCATCGTCACCCTCGACGTCAGGGGAGGTGCGGCGGAAACGGTTGCGAAGCGACGACAAGCCGGCCGCTTCGGGTTTTGCGATCAGCAACGCGACAAGGCCTGCGATCATCGCGGCGACCGCCGACATGCCCAGCGCCAGCGCGAGCCGTCCGCCATTGCCGATCGGCGCCACGAAGAAATCGGAGAGGCGGTCGAGATAGAGGTTCCAGCTGATTCCCGCGACCCACGAAAAGGGCATCAGCGCAGCGAACAGAAAGGTCAGCGCCGCGGCACCGATCACCGCCGGAATCGCGGGCTGGAGCGCGCGCAGCAGCGCGCTCGCTGTCGCCTTGGCCCGGTTCTCGCTCGTCTCTTGCATATCGTCCCAAATCCATCGGCCCATCGGACCGTTCCTGTCGTCACATCCGGCGGCGGCCGTCAAACACTGCCGCGCAGCAATTGCTGGTAAACCGGTTCGTAACGTAAAATGTTTGATGACCAGTTACGATGCCTTTCGACAAAAATACGTGCCGTCTGCCGCCGCTCGGGCCAGATCGCCCGATCTTCCAGTAAGTTGGCGAGCGCGTCGGCAATCGCGGCGGGGTCGTCGGGCGCGAACAGCGTCCCCGTCACACCATCTTCGATCAGCTCGCGGTGGCCCCCGACATCGGATGCGGCGACCAGCTTGCCCTGCGCCATCGCTTCGAGTGGCTTCAGCGGCGTGACCAGATCGGTCAGCCGCATCTTCTTGCGCGGATAGGCGAGGATATCGATCAGCGAATAATAACGCTCGACCTCCTGATGCGGCACCCGGCCGACGAAATGGATATGCGCCGCAGCGGGAGAAGCCGCCGCCTGCACCTTCAACGCCGCCTCCATCGGCCCGCCGCCGACGAGCAGCAGCCGCGCCTTCGGCTGCGCCACGACGAGCGCGGGCATCGCCGCGATCAGATCGTCGATGCCCTCATAATCATAGAAACTGCCGATATAGCCGATCACCGCATCGTCGGCGGCAAGCCCCAGCGTTTCGGCCAGCGCATCGTCGCGCGGGGTCGGATCGCCGAACAGCTCCAGATCGACGCCGTTCGGTGACACGGTGATTTTATCCCCGTCGATCCCACGCGCGATCAGGTCGCCGCGCAATCCTTCGCAGATCACCGCGACCGCATCGGCCGATTTCACCGCATGGGTTTCGAGCTGTCGGGTCAGCCAATAACGCAAGCTGCCCTCGCGCCCGGTGCCGTTGCCGACCGAGGCATCCTCCCAAAAGGCACGAATTTCATAGATCACCGGGATGCCCAGCCGCTTGCCGACACGCAGCGCGGCGAGACCGTCGAGCACGGGCGAATGCGCGTGAAGCAGGTCGGGCTTCCATTCCTCGACCAACGCTTCGACGCGCTTAGCCAGCGCCCCGATCTCGCGCCATTCACGGATTGGTGCGCGCGCGGGCGCAATCGGCGGGGTGCGATAGAAGGTCAGCCCGTCGACGGTCTCGCCGTCCGGGCCGGGCTCGGGATGCCGTACGCCAGTGACGCCCGCGACCGCCCATCCCTTTGCGGCCTGCGCCTTCATCAGCGCGCGCGTGCGAAAGGTGTAGCCGCTGTGCGCGGGCAGGCTATGATCGAGGACGTGCAATATGCGTGTCATGGGCCAGTGCACTGACATACAAGCCTTAACGCGGCGTCAACCCCGATCGCGTAGCGGGAGCGGACATGGTCGACAATTTTTCCATTGCCCTGACGCACGTCTTGCTGGCTATCGCGCTCTGGCGCCTGCTCCATCGCGACGATCTCGACCGCGAGGTCAGCCCGCGCCTGCAATGGCAGCAACGCCGCGACGCCGACCGCGCGGCGGAGGATGTCCACCCCGATGCGTGACATCGCGTTCGTCGCCTTTCTCTTCGCCTTCATCGGGATCGGCTTTCGCAAGCCTTTCCTGTTCGTGCTGTGCTTTTGCTACATCGACATCGTCGCGCCGCAGCGTTTGAGCTATTTCCTCATCAACTCGATCCCGATCTCGCTGATCGTGTTCGGGCTCGCGATCGCCGGCTGGCTCGCGGCCGACGACAAACGCGATACGCGCTGGTCGGGCCGGCAGACGCTGCTGGTGGCGCTCCTCTTCTATTGCTGGATGACGACCATCAACGCCGACTTTCCGGTCGAGGCGGCCGACAAATGGAGCTGGGTGTGGAAGGCGCTCGTCTGGGCGATCTTCCTGCCGCTGACCTTGCGGACCAAGCTGCGGATCGAGGCGCTGGCGCTGATCCTGTTGCTGTCGGCAGCGTCGATCGCGATCGCGGGCGGGATCAAGACCGCAGCAGGCGGCGGCGGCTACGGCTCGCTCCAACTGCTGCTCAACGAGAATTACGGCCTGTACGAAGGCAGCACCATGTCGTGCGTCGCCATATCGATCATCCCTCTGATCCTGTGGTACCGGCGGCACGGGACGATCTTTCCGCCCGACTGGATGGTGTCGCTCTTCTGCTTCGCCCTGGTTCTCGCCTGTGCCTTGCTGCCCGTCGGCACGCAGGCGCGCACCGGACTGATATGCCTCCTCGTGCTCGCTTTGCTGTCGTTGCGCGCGGTGAAGCACCGCTTTCTCTATATTGCGGGCGCGGGATTGCTCGCGGTCGCCGCCATTCCCTTCCTGCCGCAAACCTACACCGACCGGATGGAAACGATCCGCGGCTATAAGTCCGACCAGTCGGCGTCGACGCGCGTCGCGGTGTGGGCGTGGACATGGGAATATGCGAAGGACAATCCGATGGGCGGCGGCTTCAACGCCTTCCTGCAAAATCGCGTCCGCGTCGAAAAGGAGGCGAGCAGTCCGAACGAGACCGCAAGCGTCTATGAAGAAGAATCGCGCGCCTATCATTCGAGCTATTTCGAGATGCTCGGCGAACAGGGTTACCCCGGAACCGCGATGTGGCTGCTTCTGCATTTCGCGGGCCTGTTCCAGATGGAGCGCATCCGGCGGCGCTATCTTCGGACCCGGCGCGGCGAAGAGCAGTGGATCGCGCCGCTGGCGACCGCGCTGCAACATGGTCACATCGTCTATCTGGTCGGGTCGCTGTTCGTCGCCATCGCGTTCCAGCCCTTCATCTATATGATGCTGGCATTGGAGATCGGACTGACGACCTATTGCCGCCGCCGCGAGAAAGAAGCGGGATGGCGGCCGCTGATCGCGCGCCCGATGGCCGCCGCATGAGCGCCGCCGCCATGCCGCGGCAGATGCTGCCGACCCTCACCGGGCTCCGCGGGTTCGCCGCGCTGATGGTGCTGCTCTATCACATCCGCAGCGCGATGGGGGGCTTCCTGCCCGAGCGGGTCATTGCGGTGCTGGCCGAGGGCTATCTCGCGGTCGATCTGTTCTTCGTGCTGTCGGGGTTCGTGCTGTGGTGGACCTATGGCACCGAGTTTCGCGATCAGGGCATCCGCGCCGCGCCACGCTTCATCGTCCGGCGCTTTGCCCGCATCTTTCCGCTCCATATCGCCATATTGTCGGCGATGCTGCTGTTTGCGCTGGCGTTGCTCGTCAGCGGGCGCGACCCCGGCGCGCATTACAGCTTCGCCCAGCTGCCGGCGCATTATCTGCTGGTCCAGAATTGGGGATTCAGCAACGGGCTGACGTGGAACGACCCCGCCTGGTCGATCTCGACCGAATGGGCGGCCTATCTGCTGCTCGCGATCGCCGGGGGCTGGCTGGCGCAACTGCGTATCGGCGCGTGGAGCTTTCCCCTTGTCGTCGTCGCGATGGCGGCGGGGCTCGGGTGGTGGTTCGCGGCGGCCGGACGCACCAGCATCGGCAACGACATTCCCGTCACGGGTCTGCTGCGCTGCCTCGTCGAATTCGGCATCGGCATCCTGCTGTGCCAGTGGTGGACCGCGCAGCGCGAGCGGCGCCATGCCGCCACGATCATTTACGGCACCACGCTCGCCCTTGTTGGGGCTGGCACGCTGCTACTGATATTCGCTCAATCACAACCCGCGGCGGTCCCACTGATCATGACCGCCATCGTCATCCTCGCGCTGCAGGCCTCGACCGCTGCGCGGCCTTTGCTGTCGGGCCGGATCGCGCAATGGCTCGGCGACATCAGCTATGCGGTCTATCTCTCGCACTTCTTCCTCTGGATCCTCTTCAAACTTTTTTTCGTCGCCGATCCGGCGCGGGTCCATCCGGTCGGGATTCTGGCCTTCATCCTGTTGACGCTGGCCGTGTCGCATCTTCTCCATATCGGTCTGGAAGTCCCGGGGCGGCGGATCGCCCAGCGCGCCGGCGACCGCCTGCTCGCCGCGCCGCGTACGGTCTTCGCCGCCGGCCGCAGCGAGACCTGATCGCGCGTCGCCTTCTATCGCGCGGGAACCTTCGGCGCCGTCGGGGCGCTAATGCCCCATGTCGCCCACCCGCCTCATCCATGTCGATGACAGCCTGCCCGGGATCGGCCGCGAGCGCGTCGATGGCGATTGGCGGTATCGCGACCCCAAGGGCCGGATCATCCGCGACACGGCCGAAATCCGACGGCTCAACGCGATCGCGCTGCCCCCCGCCTATGAGGATGCGTGGTATTGCCCCGCCCCCAACGGCCATATCCTCGCGACCGGATATGATGCGCGCGGTCGCAAGCAATATCGGTATCATCCCGAGTTCCGGGTCGCGCGCGAAGCCGACAAATATGACCGCTGCGCCGCGTTCGGCCACGCACTTCCGCTGCTGCGCGCGCGCCTTGAAGGCGATCTGAACCGCCGGACCTTGTGTTCGGAGCGCGTCGTCGCAGCGGTCGTGCGCCTGCTCGACCTTGCCGCACTCCGTGTCGGGAACGAGCAATATGTCGCCGCCAACAAAAGTTTCGGTGCGACGACGCTGCGCCAACGCCACGCCAAACTGTCGGGCAAGACGCTCCGCCTGAAATATATTGCGAAGGGCGGCGCCAAGCGCGAGGTGACGATCAGCGACCGCAGCCTCACCACACTCGTCCGCCGGCTTCAGGATCTGCCCGGCCAGAATCTCTTTCAATATGACGATGGCGACGGCGTCTGCGCCGTCGCGTCCGAAGATGTGAACGCTTATATCCGCGAGGCGATGGGCGGCGATTTCAGCGCCAAGCATTTCCGCACCTGGTCGGCGAGCGTCGAGGCCTTTTCCTTCCTCTATGACGCGCCCGAACCGCCGACGCTGAAGGCGATGCTCGAACATGTCGCCGACCGGCTCGGCAATACCCCCGCGATTGCGCGCAAAGCCTATGTGCATCCCGCGATGCTCGCTGCGGCACAGGCCCGCGACAATTTTGCATCCTCCGTCGGCACTCTGCCTCGCGCGACGCGTCATCTTTCGCGTTACGAACGCGGATTTTTGACCTATCTGGAGCAGGCGCCCGCGGCCGCGGTGCTGCTTCAATCCGCCTGATCCGACAAAAGAGGACTGACGTGACTTTCTCTCTACTCGCCGCCGCGACCACCGCCGCCCCGAAAACCGAGCCCGCAAAAGCTGTCGCGACCGATCCAATCGCCGACCTGCAGCGCTATTGGGACATGAGCGTTGCGTGGGTGAACAGCCACTGGCTGCAGATCGGCATCGCGATCGGCGCCGGCCTCCTCATCTATTTCGTCCTGTCGATGGTTCGCAGTTTTGCACTCAAGCACGCGCAATCCGCCGAAGGCGAGATGTCGTTGACCCACATCGCCGGGCGCGTGATCCACAAGACGAAGTCGACCGTACTCGCGATCATCGCGATCCGCATGGTCGCCGGCTATGCGCAGCCGCCCGCGGTGATCATGCAGATCATGCAGTTCGTCTTCACCGTCGCCGTCGTGCTGCAAGTCGCGATCTGGGCGCGCGAGATCGTGCTCGGGCTGATCCAGCGCCGCGCGGCGGAGGGGAATAATGAAACGCTCCGCAACGCGATGGGGATTATCCGTCTGCTGATCAGTATCGCGTTGTTCGCGATTGCGGCGATCGTCATCCTCGACAATATGGGGGTCAATGTCACCGGCCTCATCGCCGGTCTGGGCATCGGCGGCATCGCAATCGGCCTTGCTGCGCAGGGCATTTTCTCCGATCTCTTTGCTTCGCTGTCGATCATCTTCGACCGGCCGTTCCGCGTCGGTGAGACGATCAAATATGACACGAGCACCGCCACCGTCGAACGCATCGGGCTGAAAAGCACAAGATTGCGCTCGCTCAACGGCGAATTGCTGGTGATCTCGAACACCAATTTGCTGAGCAAGGAGATCACCAATTTCGCGCATCTCCACCGCCGCCGGATCACCTTCCACATCGGCGTCATCTATCAGACGACGCCCGATATGCTGCGCGACCTGCCCGCTTTGCTCGAGGAACAGGTTGTCGCCGGGGGTCAGGAATTCATCCGCTCGAGCTTCCTCGCCTTCGGCCCGTCGAGCCTCGATTTCGAGCTGCTCTTCGACGTTTTCAGCGACGAGTTCGATGTCGTCGCGGCGGCACGTACCGACGTCGGGATCCGGCTGTTCGAGGCGATGGCAAAGGCAGGATATGAGTTCGCCTATCCGACCCAGACGACCTTCACCGCGGCCCCCGACGGCACGATGGTCCTGCCCTATGCCGAGTCTCCGAAGCCGAGGGCAAGCGCGGCAAAGGCAGCGAAGCCCGGCTGACGCTACGGCTCCGCGGCTGCGGGGCTTGGCCCTTGTGCAACGCGTCAAGAGAGGCCTAGAACGCGCCCCGAACCAGCTATTGAGGGGATGATTATGGCCACCATCACGCCGCAGGAACTGCAAACCAAGGTCGGCGAGCATCTCGGCACGTCGGAATGGGTGCTTGTCGATCAGGAGATGATCAACAAATTCGCCGACGCGACGGGCGATCACCAGTTCATCCATATCGACGAAGAAAAGGCCAAGCTCACGCCGTTCGGCGGCACGATCGCGCACGGCTTTTTGACGCTGTCGCTGATGCCGATGCTCGGCGCGAGCACCGACGGCCCCAAGGTCGGCGGCGTCAAGATGGGCGTCAATTACGGCTGCAACAAAGTCCGTTTCCTGTCGCCCGTGCGTTCGGGCAAGCGCGTGCGGAGCCATGTGAAGCTGCTGGAGCTCGAGGAAAAGCGCCCCGGCCAGTGGCAGCAGACCAATGAAGTTTCAGTCGAGATCGAGGGCGAGGAAAAGCCCGCGCTGATCGCCGAATGGATCAGCCAGTTTTTCGTTTGAGCCCCGCCCTCCCCGGCAAAGAATCTGCCAAACTCTTCGAAGAGGAACAACATCATGCGTGACGCCGTCATCGTTTCCACCGCCCGCACCCCGCTGACCAAGGCGGGACGCGGTTCGTTCAACAACACGCTCGCCCCGACGCTGGGCGCCCATGCGGTCCGTGCTGCGGTCGAGCGCGCCGGTGTCGCTGGCGGCGAGATCGACGACGTCGTGTTCGGCGCCGCGATGCAGCAGGGATCGCAGACGATGAACGTCGCGCGCCTGATCGCGCTACGCGCCGGTCTGCCCGTCACCGTCCCCGGTATGTCGATCGATCGCCAGTGCTCGTCGGGCCTGATGACGATCGCAACCGCCGCAAAGCAGATCATCGTCGACCGCCAGGACATCGCCGTCGCCGGCGGCATCGAGTCGATCTCGAAGGTCAGCGGCAGCGGGAAAGTGTTCATCGAGACCGACGCCGAGCTGATCGCGATGCACAAGGACACCTATATGCCGATGATCGGCACCGCAGAGGTCGTCGCCAAGCGTTACAATATCAGCCGCGAAGCGCAGGACGAATATTCGTTCCAGTCGCAGCAGCGCACCGCCGCCGCGCAGGCCTCGGGCAAATATGACGACGAGATCGTCGCCTGCAACGCGACCATGGCGGTCGTGAACAAGGAAACGAAGGAAGTCAGCTTTCAGGACGTCGTCGCGAACAAGGACGAGTGCAACCGTCCCGACACGACGCTCGAAGGCTTGCTCAGCCTCAAGCCCGTCATGGGCGAAGGCTTTTCGATCACCGCGGGCAACGCCAGCCAGCTCGCCGACGGCGCATCGGCCGCGGTGCTGATGGAAGCCAAGGTCGCCGAGAAGAGGGGCCTCCAGCCGCTCGGCCGTTATGTCGGCATGGCGGTCGCGGGCACCGAGCCCGACGAAATGGGCATCGGCCCCGTATTCGCAATCCCGAAGCTGCTCGAACGCTTCGACCTCAAGATGGACGACATCGGCCTCTGGGAACTCAACGAAGCCTTTGCCGTGCAGGTCCTCTACTGCCGCGACACGCTCGGCATCCCGAACGAGCTGCTAAACGTCAACGGCGGCTCGATCTCGATCGGCCACCCGTTCGGCATGACCGGCGCGCGCTGCGTCGGCCACGCGCTGATCGAAGGCAAGCGCCGCGGCGTGAAATATGCCGTCGTCACAATGTGCATCGGTGGCGGCCAGGGCGCAGCGGGCCTGTTCGAGGTCTTCTGATTTGCGCTTAAGTAAACCGCGTATCGAGCCGGTCGACCTCGACCGGCTCGATGCCGACCAGCGCGCCGCGCTGGAACCCTTCCTTGCTTCCGATGGGGGCAAGGTCGGCGGCGGCAAGATCCTCAACATCTTCCGCACCCTTGCCCATGCGCCGAAGGCGCTGACCGCCTTCCTCGGCTGGGGCAATTATATCCTCTCGAAGCGCAACGCGCTTTCGTCGCGGGACCGCGAACTCGTCATCCTGCGCACCGGCTACAACTGCCGCTCGGGTTATGAATGGACGCAGCATAAGCGCATCGGCCTCGACTGCGGGCTGACCGAAGACGAGATCGCGCGCATCAAGACCGGTCCCGACGCAGAGGGCTGGAACGACATCGACCGTGCGATGCTGCGTGCGACCGACGAACTCGCCGCCGACCATTTCGTCACCGACGCGACCTGGGCCATGCTTGCGCCACTGGGCGACAAGGGCCGTATGGATCTGGTGATGACCGTCGGCCAGTACACGCAAGTATCGATGATCTTGAACAGCTTCGGCATTCAGGTCGAGGACGGCTGGACCGTCGATCCCGATCTGAAAACCTGACAAGGGAGAATGACATGAGTGCCATCGGTGTGATCGCCACGCTGCGCGTGCAGTCCGGCAAGGAAGCGGAATTCGAAGGCATCTTCGCCGAGCTCGCGGCCGCGGTGAACGCGAACGAAGCGGGCAACAGCTATTACCGCCTGTTCCAGACCGGCGAGACCGGCGCCTACAAGGTGCTCGAATGTTACGACGACCAGGACGCGCTCGACGCACACCGCGCCTCCGATCATTTCCGCAGCATCGGCGCGCGCCTCGGCCCCTGCCTCGCCGGTGCCCCCGAGATCGAGACGCTCGCCGCGACCTGACGCTGGCCCGCTTCCCGTCGGGAGAGGGGGCTAGCCGACCTCGGCAATCTCCCCCGACCGGTCGCCGAGCAGATAGCGCGGCCCGGCGCCGCGCTGCGCGGCCTTGTCCTCGCGGTTGTAGAGTCCGCATTTCTTGAGACTGAGGCAACCGCAGCCGATGCAGTTTCCGAGCAATTCGCGCGTCCGCTCGAGCGCCGCGATCTGCGCATCGATTCGCGCGCCCAGCCCGGTGCTGATCCGCGTCCAGTCGGCACCATTCGGCGTCCGCCCTGCGGGAAGCCGCACCAGTTCCGCCGCAATCTCCTCAAGACTAAGCCCCAATTGCTGTGCGATGAGGATGAACGATATGCGGCGGATGTCGGCGCGCAGGAAACGCCGCTGGCCGCCGCCGGTGCGCAAGGCCTCGACCAGCCCCTTCGCCTCGTAAAAACGGATCGCCGACACCGCGACCCCGGTGCGCGCCGCCAGTTCGCCGATCGCGATCAGGTCGGTCCGATGCATCCCGCCACTCTCCTTGCTTTCCTCTTGATCTAAACCTGACTTGAGCTTTCATAAGTGCCGCGTCAACGCGAATCAGGAGAATGAAGTGACGCATCCTTTCATCGAGCATGTAAATCTGACGGTCAGCGATCCCGACCGCACCGCCGGAATCCTCTCGGCGATCTTTGGCTGGCACGAACGCTGGCGCGGTCCGGCTCGCGACGGCGGGCGCACGATCCACCTCGGCAGCGACGCCGCCTATATCGCGCTCTACACCGGCCCCGACGGCCAGCACGCCGACGCGCAATATCCAAAGGGTGCCCCGCTCAACCATGTCGGGATACAGGTCGAAGATCTCGACACGATCGAAATGCGCGTCAAAGCCGTCGGCCTGACCCCGTTCAATCATGGCGATTACGAACCGGGCCGGCGTTTCTATTTCTTCGACCCCGATGGCATAGAATATGAGGTCGTCAGCTATGCCGAGGCACGGCTGCGCTGAACCGGGCAACATGCCGCCTATTGGTGCGTTGGTTGATTATCACCGCATCAAAGGAGCCTCCCCATGAGCGACGACATCAAGAAGCAGTTCTGGAAAGCCCTGGCCGACAGCCCCTATGTCATGGTCGGCGCAACCGGCGAGCGCGAGCATCATATCCCGATGAACGCGCAGCTCGACAAGGATGCCAACAGCGCCTTCTGGTTCTTTACCGCAACCGACAACCGGCTGTCGGGCGGCGGCCCCGCGATGGCGCAATTCGCGTCGAAAGGGCACGACCTGTTCGCCTGTATTTCGGGCACGCTGGTGCATGAAAGCGACCGCGCTGTACTCGACAAATTGTGGAACAACAGCATCGCGGCCTGGTATGAAGGCGGCAAGGATGATCCCAAACTCGTCCTGCTGCGCTTCGATCTCGACAATGCCGAAATCTGGACCGCAGATGCCAGCATCAAAGGCCTGTTCAAAATGGCGACCGGGATGACGATGAAGGAAGGCGAACTCGGCCAGCACGCCGAAGTGGCGCTTTAGCGCTCACTCGTCCGTTCGTGTCGAGCGAACGAATATACCGGACTACCCCACCGGCGGCCCGATCCGTCCCTCGCGAAACTCGAACCCGCCATCACGGTCCCGCGCCAGAAGCGCGGGGCCGTCGAGGTCGACCCAGCGCGCACGCTGCGCGAGGACGAACGCAGGCGCGATCGCCAGGCTTGTCGACAACATGCACCCGACCATGATCGCCAGTCCCGCGGCATCGGCCGCATCGGCAATCCGCAGCGCCTCGGTCAATCCCCCGGCCTTGTCGAGCTTGATGTTCACCCCGTCGTAAAAGGCGCCGATCCGCGCAACGTCAGCCGCCGTCTGGCAGCTTTCGTCGGCGACGAAAGGAATGGGCGCATAGATCGGATCGAGCAAAGCGTCGGCACCCACCGGCACCGGCTGCTCGATCATTTCGACACCCATGTCGGCCAGCGCCTCGGCCTCGCTCAAAATATCGATGTCGCGCCAGCTCTCGTTGGCATCGACGATCAGCCGCGCCTCGGGCGCGCCCTTTCGCACCGCGGCGACGCGCAGCCGGTCGCCGTCGCCGGTCAGCTTCAGCTTGAGCAGTCGATAGCCATCGGCCGCGGCGGTTGCCGCCTGCTCGGCCATCGCACCGGGCGTGCCAAGCGAGATCGTAAACGCGGTCACGCGCGAGGTGGGCGCACCGTCGCAGCCCGCAAGTTGCCAAAGGCGCATACCGCGCTGCCGCGCCTCGAGATCCCACAGCGCACAATCGAGCGCATTCCGGGCCGCGCCCGGCGCCATCAACTCCTGTACCGCGGCGCGTGCATCCGCAGCGGTCAGCTCGGCGATATGCGCGGCCGCGAGCAGCAACTGGTCACGGCATCCCGCCGCATCCTCGCCCATATAATAGATGGGCGTGCCTTCGCCGCGCCCGGTCTCGCCGTCGCTCTCGACTTCGGCGACGACGACATCGACATGCGTCTTTGCTCCGCGGCTGATGACGAACGATCCCGCGACCGGCCAGCGTTCGACACGCGCGCTTTTCAGTTGGATAGCCATGCGAGGACAGTAAGGATCAAATGATGACCGGCAAATCCCTTTCCGAACATATCGGCGACCTCGGCCACCGCCTCGCGGTCGAGGCGCACGCCGCATGGCTCGCGGCGCGCGATCCGCGCGTTCCGATGCTCGCGCGGTTCCTCGCCATCGCGGTCGCGGCCTATGCGTTGTCGCCGATCGACCTGATCCCCGATTTCATTCCCGTCCTCGGCTGGATCGACGATCTCGTCATCGTGCCGCTCGGCCTGTTGGCCGTACGGCGGCTGATCCCGGCGCCGCTGTGGGCGGAGCTTCACACCGCCGCCGAAACCGCCAGCGAGCGCCCGTCGAGCCGCGCCGGCATGGCGTTCATTCTGCTGCTGTGGGCCGGGCTGCTCACCACCGTCTATTGGGCCGTCCGCACCTCTCCCTGGCATTGACCGACCGGCGTTAGAACCGCCGGAATGCCTCTTTTCGGCCGACGGTAGCCGGCCCGGTTACAGATCAAGCCAAAGCGACAATCCGGCCGGCAATATGGCCGGCGGGGTGGCGGAGACATGCCGCACCGCATCGGCACGGGCGCGGTCGAGGATTTGGGCGGGCACGTCGGCGGTGTGGAAAATATGGTCGGCCTCACCCAGCAGCCGCGCGGCGCGCAGTGTGAGGTCGTCGGGGTCCGCGCCGGTCAGGCGGATGGTTTCGATGCGCGTGGGTTGCATGACTATATCGCTCGCCAGCCACGCGCCGACCTTGTCCGCCGCCTCGCCGTCGAGCGGATCGAGCGCACCGCCGCTGGCGAGCGCGGCATCGATTGCGCGGCGGCGGTCGGCGGCAGCGGGCCAGCGCGCCTTCATCGCCTCGCGCGCCGCGAGGAGCGCAGCGGCGAGCGTGCCGAGGCGTGCGGGAAGCAAGGTTTCGATACGCTGGCGCACCGCTTTGGCCAACCCGGCCGACGCGCCGCCGGTGCCGATGGCGATCGTCACCGGTGCGCGGTCGACGATCGCGGGGGTGGTGAAATCGCAAAGATCGGGGCGGTCGACGACGTTGACGAGCAGGCCGCGCGCGCGGAGCGCAGCCGCCGCGGCGCGCGCCTCGCCTTCGTCGGCGAGCGCGACGAAAGCGATCATGCAACCCTCTTCCCATTCGGGCACGATCCGCCCGCCCGCGCGCGCGATCAGCCGCGCCTTGGCATCGGCTGCCTCCCCCGCCCCGACCAGCACGACCGTCCGGCCGCGCAGGTTGAGGAAGAGGGGCAGTTGTTCCATCAGTCGATCCAGTCGGGGACGCGCTCGGCGGCCATGATCGTGCCCGCAGTGATACGGTCGGCGACGATGGCATAACGATCGCCGTCGACAAGCACCTCGGGAACGAGGCTGCGGCTGTTATAGGTCGACGCCATCGTCGCGCCATAGGCGCCGGCGGTGCGGAAGACCGCGAGATCGCCCGCCTCGACATGGTCGGTGACACGGTCGCGCGCGAAGGTATCGCCCGTCTCGCACACCGGGCCGACGATCGACGCGGTCATCGTGGCGCCATTCGGCTTGACCGCGACAAAGTCGTGATAGGCGTCGTAGAGCGCCGGTCGCGCGAGGTCGTTCATCGCCGCGTCGACGATCACGAACGGGTTGGTCGCACCGGGCTTGACCCAAAGGACTTCGGTCAGAAGAACCCCGGTGTTGCCCGCGATGACGCGGCCGGGTTCGAACATCAAGGTGACGTCCCAGTCCTTCGTCACGCGCGCAACCATCGCGCCATATTCGGCGGGGCTGGGCGGATTGTCATCGGCCTTGTACGGGACGCCGAGGCCGCCACCGAGATCGACATGCGTGATGCTGTGCCCCGCGGCGCGCAGGTCGGCGACAAGGCGGCCGACGCGTTCGAAGGCGGCTTCCAGCGGATCGAGGCTGGTCAGCTGGCTGCCGATATGGACCGCGATGCCGCGCATGTTGAGCCCCGGCAGCGCCGACAGACGCCCGAAAATCTCGGGCGCGGTGTCGATGCCGACGCCAAACTTGTTATCCGCCTTGCCTGTCGAAATCTTGGCATGCGTGCCCGCATCGACGTCGGGATTGACGCGCAACACCGCCGGCGCGGTCATTTCCTTGGCGAGCGCAATCTCCGACAGCGCGATCCCCTCGGGCTCATGCTCGATATTGAACTGGCCGATACCGCGGTCGAGGCCCTGGGCCAGTTCGGCGCGCGTCTTGCCGACGCCCGAAAAGACGATGTCCTCCGCCGCCATGCCCGCGGCCAGCGCGCGTTCGAGTTCGCCGCCCGATACGACGTCGGCGCCATAGCCCTGCCGCGCGAGGACGCGGAGCACGCCGAGGTTCGGGTTGCACTTGATCGCGAAAGCGATGTGCTTCCTGGGCACATCCTTCAGCCCGTCGCGAAACGCTTGGGCGTGGCGTTCGAGCGTCGCGCGCGAATAGACGTAAACGGGCGTGCCGATTTCTTCGGCAATGCGCGGCAAGGGGATGTCTTCGACGTGCATCACGCCGTCACGAAGTTCAAAATGATTCATTGGTAAGTCCTGAAGCTCAGCCCGGAGGCGGCAAGTCAAAATCGTCGGGTTCACGCTGTTCGGACCGTTTGAGAAGTTCGTCGCTGCGCGCGGGCCGGGCCTGCGCGTCAGGCGTCGTAAGCTCCTCCGTGGTCGGGGCGCGAGTCGCGCCGACAGGAATCACCGGTGCAGGCTGGCCTGCAACGGGCTTCAGATCTTCCTTGCTGCCGCACGCGCCGAGCAGCGCGGTTGCAGCGAGCGTCATCATGATGAGGCGCTTCGTCGCCATCAAATCGTTCCTTCCAGCGCGGCGCGGGCCGCAGCAATAGCCTGCCTTACCCGTTCGGGCGCCGTGCCGCCATAGCTCACGCGGCTCGCAACCGATGCCTCGACGGTGAGCGCGGCCAGGACATCCGCTGTAACGGCTGGGTGGATCGCCGCGGCATCGCCCTCGGGCAAGGCCGACAGTTCGACACCCAGTTCTTCGGCGCGCTTTACGCAAGATCCGACGACATGATGCGCCTCGCGGAACGGCAGCCCGGCCTCGCGCACCAGCCAGTCGGCAAGGTCGGTCGCGGTCGAATAACCCGACGCGGCGAGCGCGCGCATGCGGTCGGTGCGAAAGGTCAGCGTTTCGATCATGCCCGTCATAGCCGCGAGCGACAGCGCGAGCGCGTCAAAGGCGCCGAAGACGGTTTCCTTGTCGTCCTGCAGATCCTTCGAATAGGTGAGCGGCAATCCCTTCACGATCACCGCGAGCCGCTGGAACGCGCCGAGCAACAGGCCCGCGCGCCCGCGCACCAGTTCGGCGGCGTCGGGGTTGCGCTTTTGCGGCATGATCGAGCTGCCGGTCGACCAGGCGTCGGGCAGGCTGATGAAGCCGAAGGGCTGGCTGGCCCAGATCACAATTTCTTCGGCGATCCGCGACAGGTGGATCGCGGCGATGGAGGCCGACGCGCAGAATTCGAGCGCGAAGTCGCGATCGGAGACGGCGTCGATGCTGTTCGCCATCGGCCGGTCGAAACCGAGCGCGGCGGCGGTCGCGTGGCGGTCGACGGGGAAGCCGGTGCCGGCAAGCGCGGCGGCGCCGAGCGGCGATTCATTCAGGCGGCGGCGGGCGTCGGCAAAGCGCGAACGGTCGCGGCCGAACATCTCGACATAGGCGAGCAGATGATGGCCGAGCGTGACCGGCTGCGCGACTTGCAAGTGGGTGAAGCCGGGCATGATGCTGTCGGCATGCTCCTCGGCGCGCGCGAGCAACGCGGCCTGAATTGCCGCGAGCCCGGCATCGATGCGTTCGCACGCGGTCCGCGTCCACAGGCGGAAATCGGTTGCGACCTGATCGTTGCGCGAACGCGCGGTGTGGAGGCGTCCGGCCGCCTCGCCGACGAGGTCCTTCAACCGCGATTCGACGGTCATATGAATGTCTTCGAGCGACAGATCGACCGGAACGCCGGTCGCGGCGAATTCGTCGGCAATCTGGGCAAGGCCGCGGTCGATCACCACCGCATCGTCGGCGCCGATGATGCCCGTCGCGCCGAGCATCGCGGCGTGCGCGCGGCTCGCTGCGATATCTTCTTCCCACAAGCGCTTGTCGACCGGGATCGATGCGTTAATCTCTTGCATGATCGCCGCAGGTCCGCCACCGAAGCGGCCGCCCCACATGCTGTTGCTGTCCGGAGATTTCGTCATCCGCCGCGTCCCAAACCCATATCTTGCTATCCTCGCCGTGCTTCTGGCCGGATCAATCGCGGGCTGCGATAGGGAAAAGCAGTCGGGCGGGCAAGCGGCAGCGGGCCAAGCAAATATTTCGGCGGGCCAAGCGCAGGGCGTCGGGCAGTTCGAATATATGATCGACCGCAGCCACAAAGGCAACGCGGCTCCGACGGCGGCCTTTCGCGGCCCCGACGACACGCCGGTGACGCTGGCGGATTTTCGCGGGCGCCCGCTGCTCGTCAATCTGTGGGCGACATGGTGCGCGCCGTGCGTCGCCGAAATGCCGACGCTCGATGCGCTCGCGGCAAAAAGTGGCAAGCGGATGACGGTGATCGCGGTGGCGCAGGATTTGCAGGGCGCCGAAATTGTCGATCCATGGTTCCAAAAGGCGGGGCTGAAAGCACTGCAACCCTATATCGATCCGAAAAACGGTCTGCTCGACGCGGCAAACAGCGCGCTGCCGACGAGCATTTACTATGACGCCGACGGCCGCGAAATCTGGCGCGTCGTCGGCGCGATCGACTGGCAGGGCAAGGAAGCGCAGGCGCTGCTGGCGGAGGCCGCGTCCTGAAAAAAGAAAGGGCGGGTGCCCATGACACCCACCCTTTCCTGCGACCCAGAGCAAGGCTCCGGGGAACTCGACAGGATTATCCGCCGACCGTCACGCGGCCGCTGCGATAGCCCTTCTTGCGCATTTCCTTCACATAATCCTTGTCGGCGTCGACCACCTCATTCTCCCATTCGTCCCACGCATCCCAGCGGTCTTCGCGGTCGGTCGAATGGCGAAGGTCGCTGGTCAGCTCCTTCTCGGCCTCAAGGATGTCCGCCCGGTAATTATACCATTGCTGGTTGACGATGCCCGCGATGGGGCTGGTACGAATGTGCGGCGCCTCGAACCCCGGCGGCTGCGAGCCATAAGGAACGGCGGCCACAGCGGCCGTGGCGGGAAGAGCCACAAGAATTGCAAGGGTGGTCCATTTTTTCATCGTCCATCTCCTGATTGCCCGCCCGCTCGCGGGCCGGTCAGCGAGTCAACGAAGCGCGCGGCGATTTTCTTCCCGGCCGAACGGAGATTCGGCACGGCTCGCGGCGGAATCGGGAAAAAATGGATCAGCCGGGGTGTGCTTCGTCGCCGACGGCCGAGCGGAGCAGGCCGCGAAACACGTCCTGCGCGCTGCGTTTGCCCTGCGTCACGTCATACACATCGCGCGCGATCGGCATGTCGAGGCCGTGCTTTTCGGCGAGCGCGATGACGGTCGGCGCGCTCTTCACGCCCTCGGCAACCATATTCATGCCCGCGATAATTTCGTCGATCGGGCGCCCCTTGCCCAGCTCGACCCCGACATGGCGGTTGCGCGACAACGGGCTGGTGCAGGTTGCGATCAGGTCCCCCATGCCGGTCAGCCCGGCAAAGGTTTCCGCGCGGCCGCCCATTGCGACGCCAAGCCGGGTGATTTCCGAAAGCCCGCGCGTCATCAATGCCGAGCGGGTGTTGTCCCCCGCCCCCAGCCCGTCGCCCATGCCGACCGCGATCGCGATGATATTCTTGAGCACCCCGCCGAGCTCGCAGCCGAGCAGGTCGGTGTTGGTGTAGACGCGGAACAACCCCGAGTGGAACACCGGCTGGAGCGCGCGCACGACGATCTCGTCCTCCATCGACAACACGCTCGCCGCCGCCTGCCCGGTCATGATCTCGCGCGCAAGGTTGGGCCCGGTGAGCACGCCGACGGGGTGCCCGGGCAGGACTTCCTCGATCAGCTCGGTCATCCGCTTGCCCGAGGCGAGTTCGAGCCCCTTGGTCAGGCTGATTACCGGCACCCACGGGCGCAGATGGGTTTTCGCTTCCTCGAGCACGGCGCGGAAACTGTGCGAGGGGACGCCCATGACGAGCACATCGGCGCCCGCGACGACCTCGGCCATGTCGGCGGTGGCGCGCAGCGCGGTCGGCAGCTTTATCCCGGGCAGATATTTGCGATTCTCATTGTCGGCGTTGATGCCGTCGACCGTCTCGGCATCGCGCGCCCACAGCGTGATCGGCGCATTGCGCGACACCAGTGATGCGACCGTCGTTCCCCAGCTGCCGCCGCCGAGCAGGCCCACTTTCAGGCGCATGCTTTTCTCCCCCATTTTCCGGGGAGAGTGGCGCCGGAATCAGTGCTTGGCAAGAAAGCCCTTCATCACCGCCGCGGTCGCCTTGGGATCCTCGATCATCGGGACATGGCCGATATGGTCAAAGATGTGCGAGACGCTGCCCGCGATGCCGGCTTCGAGCACCGGAACGCAGCTCACGTCGAGCAGCTTGTCGTGGCGGCCCCAGATGATCAGCGTCGGCACCTTCACCTCGCCCAGCCGGGCGTTGAGCGGATGGTCGCGGCCCTCGGTCGCGATGACCCAGAAGATCGTGTCGAGCTGGTCGCGATATTTGAGCGCATCGGCATAGAGTATAGGTTTGAGCCGTGCGGGAATGTAGGGCGGTTTGTGCACGACCATCGCGACCAGTCGGTCGGCATCTTCCAGACCCGCAAGGATGAGGGGGTTATAATCCTCATTCCCCGCCTGTTTCTGCAGGTCGCTTTCGTTGGCGCCGTTGACGCCGGCGTTGTCGAGCAGCGTCAGCGTCGCGAGCGCATCGGGAAAATCGATCGCGTAGCGCAGCGCGATCCAGCCGCCCATGCTGTTGCCCGCGACATGCGGGCGTTGCAGCCCCAATGTATCGGCGAACGCCTTCAACCGGGCGGTCTGCGCCTGCAGGTCATAGGCGAGGTCGGGATTGCGCTCATTCTCTCCGAACCCCGGCAGGTCGGGGGCGATGACATGATATTCGCGCGTGAGGTACGGCGCGATCATCGACCAATTATCCTTGTCGCCCGCAAAGCCGTGGACGAGCAGAAGCAGCGGTTTCGACGGGTCGCCGCCCTCCAGATAAGGCCATATCCGACCGTCGACGGCGACGCTTTTCTGTACCATCCCGCCGCGCCGCCGCAGCAGCGCGCGCGCGATCGCGACGAGGCGACCGGGGAAGACGAAATACATCAGCGCGAGCGCGATCAGCGGCGCAAAGATGAGGATGAGCAGGATTCTCATGCTGCGACTTTGCCTTTCACATGCGTATCGAACCAGCCGATCAGGTCGCCCAGCACCGCATCGCGTTCGGGCTCGTTATAGATTTCGTGAAAAAGCCCCGGATAGATTTCGAGCTTCTTGTCCTGCGACGCCACATTGTCGAACAGATAACGCGACCCCGCGGGGGCGGTCAGGCGGTCGGCTTCGCCATGCTGGATCAGGATCGGAAGGTGGATCTTCGGCGCATCGGCCTGTGCTACGGCCATCGCGTCCATGAATTCCTTGCCGAGCCTTGCGCCGATCTTGCCGCCATAGACGAGCGGATCGGCTTGATAGGCAGCGACGACCTCGGGATCGCGGCTGACGCCGTTCGAGTCCAATGACAGCACGCCAAGGCGCGGAAAGAAGCGCGAGAGAAAGCGGCTGATCAAAACGGTGAAGCGCGATGGCGGTTCGGCAGGAAGGATCGCGGGGCCCGAGAGCGCGGCCGCGACAAAGGCGCTCTGGCGCTCGACAAGGAACAGCGCCGCGATCAGTCCGCCCATGCTGTGACCGAGCAGCAGCCGCGGCGTATCGGCATGGTTGATCTCGACGAGCGTCAGCAATTCACTCATCCCGTCGAGAAAGGCCGAAAAGCGGGGAACGAAACCGCCTTCGCCGTCTGAATTGCCGTGCCCCCAATGATCGACGGCATAGATGGCATAACCCGCCTCGGTCAGCCGCTGCGCGACATATTCATAGCGCCCGGCGTGTTCGGCATAGCCATGCGCGAGCAGCACGACCGCGCGCGGGCGGCCTTCGGGCAGCCAGTGGGTGACGTGGAGTTTGGCCCCGGCGCCGGCGGAACCGGCAGGAAGGATCACCGCGCCGGCCGCCATGCTCAGCGAACAGCCTTTTGGAGCGCGGTGCTGCGATGGCCGGGGCCATCGTCGCCGGCCTTGTCGATCTTGGCCAGAATGGCTTCGAGCGCACGGCTGATCGCGGTCTGGGTGCGGACCATTTCGACCTTGGGCCACGCGGTGCGCAGCCCCGTGTCGATCAACTCGTCGATGTCGTCCTGCGCCAGGTCCGACAGAATCTTGGCCGGCGACCAGAATTTGGGCGGGCGGATGATGTTGATGTCGCCGGTATATTCCTGGTTGATCACCGACCGCGCCATGTTCGCGAGGCTGTTGAGCGGCGGAATCAGCTCCAGCGGTTTCTGGAAGATGACCATATTGGCGTTGAGCCACGCCTTGAAGGTCGCCATCGACGCATGCTGGATCGCCTCGATCGGCGCCATCTGCTTGCGCGTGTCGGTCGCGAAGGGCAGCGCGATCGGGTTCGCCTGGCTGACGATATGATGGTTGACGCCGTACAGCCGCTCGAGCCGCTTGGTGGGAATATCGTGCGTCACCGACCCGTCGACCCAGCGCCGGTCGGGCTGATAGGGGATACGTTCGCCCTTGTCGTTGCGCGCCATCAGCATCACGGGGGGGAAAACGCCGGGCACCGCGCAAGATGCCAGCACGGCTTCGCGGATCAGCACATTCGGCGCGGTGATCGCATTGAGCAGGCGGCCGTTCTGATGCTTTTCGGCGGGCGCGACCGACACGTTGAGGTGACGGCCGCTGATCTCATAGGCCTCCTGAAAGGTCAGGTCGGGGATCAGGTCGGCGAGGCGTTCGCGGACCTCGTCGGGCGCGAGGCGTTTTTGATCGGGATTGCGGCTGGGGTTGGCGAGGCGACCGCTTTCGAGGAAGGCGCCGATGTCGGCATTCTTGCGCGTGCAGACGACCGCGGCGACGATCGACCCGCCGCTCGCGCCCGACATGATCGCGGGGAGAACGCCCTCGGACCAGAGCGCCTTCACGACGCCGATATGGAAGAACAGGAAGCTGCCCGAACCCGAAAGCAGCAGCGCCGAGCGGCCGTAACAATGCTGGGCGCGGCGGAAAAAGTCGCGCTTTTCCTCGCGCCCGATGCTGCGCGCGGTCGCAATCTTGTCCAGCGATGCGACGACTTCGGCGACATAATCCTCGATCAGCGCCTTCGTGCCGAAGCGCGCCTTTTGATAGAGCCGCTCGTGCCCCATGCCGTCGATATTGCCGTGGATGCCCTCGTTGAGCACGAAAAGCAGCCCCTTGACGTCACCCGCTGCCGACAGCTTGCGCAGCTTTTCGAGCCGCGCACGGATCGCCTTATAGTCGAAATGCTTGCTTTCGTCGGCATCGCGCCACGCCTGAAGCCCCGACTTCTTGTCATGTTCGCGGGCCGCCCTGGCCCATGCGATATAGTCGGGCGCGGTCACAAGATCGCGGTCGGCGCTGAGCGTCGGGGTGAAGAGCATTCGGTAATCCTGCGAGAGCATGGTCTATTTTTTCGGATTCTTGCGGGTTCCGTTCGGTTTAGCAACCGGTTTCACCCTGCTCTTCGTCGCAGGTTTCGCCGCCGCTTTCGGTTTCGGCTGGGGCTTTGCCGCGGGTTTCGGCGTTGCCGTAGCGGCTTTGGGCTTTTCGGGCTTCGGCACCGCCGTCATCAGATCGGCGAAACTTTCCTCGATACATTCGCGGAAAAAAGCGATGTCGGGCATCACCGCGCGTTCGGAAATCAGCGAAAAGGCGATCCGCCCGTTATAGCTGGGCGTCGCGACGAACAGCCCCATATTGTTCGCGAGCGGCGCCATGCCGTGCTGCTGCACGAGCTGTGCGCCCGCCAGATAGAGCGGCACCTGCGCGCCCGGCACGTTCGAGATGAAGAGATTGGTACCGCGCACCGCAAAGCGTTCGCTGGTGACGATCCGCGCGACCGCGGCCATCGTCGCACCCGGAATATGCTGCGACAGGTCGGTCATGATGCGCGCGCTGACCCCCGCCTTCGCTTCCTTTGCCTCGACCGTATAGTCGCGCACCGCCGCGAGCCGCGCGAGCGGGTCGGCGATGTCGGTGCGGATCGGGACGCTCATCGCCGAGACCTGATTGCCCGGCTTCGAGGCCTTGCCCGCGCCCTTTTCCTTGCCGCGCAAGTTGATCGGCGCAACCGCGACGAGGCTGTCCTTCGGCAACTCCTTGTGCTTCGCGAGATATTTGCGCAGCGCACCGCCGACGGTCGTCAGCACGACATCGTTTACGGTCGCACCCGGCACCTTTTTGCGGATTTCGGCCACGTCGGCGAGCGCGACCGTCGTCGCGTCGAACATCTTGTGCGGGCCGACCGGCACATTGAAGCGCGTTTCAGGAACCCCGGCAGTCATCCCGCCCTCGGCAATCGACTTGCGCGCCGATGCGACGATCGCCGGCGACATTTTCATCAGCGCGTTCATGAATTTGACCGGCGATTGCATCGAGGCCGACCAGGCCCGCGACAGCGTTTCGGTGCTCGACGGCGCCTTGCCGAGGTCTTCGACCGGCGGCGGCTCGGCAATCGCGGGTGTGCCCTTCGCGTCGATATCGCTCATCGCGATAAACGCGTGCGCGCCCGACGCCCCGTCGACCGCGGCATGGTGGACGCGGTGAAGCATCGCGAAGCTGCCCTTTGGAATGCCCGGAATGCGGTCGAGCCCCTCGATGATATAGATGTCCCAGAGCGGGCGGTTCATATCCATCGGCTTCGAGAAATAGCGCGCGACCGCGATGCAGAACTGCCGCCAGTCGCCGGGTTCGGGCAGGCGCGCATGGCTCATATGCGCCTCGACATCGAAATGCTCATCCTCGACCCAATAGGGATGGTCCATGTCGAACGGCAGGCGGTGGAGGCGGCGCTTGAACAAGGGCGAAGTGTGCACACGGCTTTCGACGTGGCGGATGATATCCTTGAACCGCACGAAGCCGCCGGGCGCGGTCGAGGGATCGTAAATATAGACCCCCATGATGTGCGTCAGATTGTTCGCGGTCTGGGTGTAGAGGAACTGGGCGTCCTGCGCGCTGAGCTGTTTGAGCATATTAGTTCCTGTTCAAATCAAAAACTTCGAGGCAGGTCACACCTGTTCTCCGGGCGACGGCAATCGATCCGCCAGCGCCACCGTCGACAGGCGCATCGTTTCCATGACGTTGGCAAGGCCGCGCAGTTCCATCAGCAGCGCGCGGCGCGCCGCAAGGTTCATCGGGGTCGCCTCGTCGGTCAGCCCGATGTGCCGCATCAGCGACAAGCCGTTGGCGAAGAGCAATTTGCCAATCGCCGCCTCGCTGCTGATCCGGCGGAGCAGATAGGCCTGCTTGCCTTCGGTAAGTGCCGCGTCGAGCAATGTTTTTTCGTCCACCGCATCGCCCGGCTTCGCCCGCGCGAGCAGGTCGGCGACGACCGAATAGGCCTCGGCGAACGGAAGCAGGATCGCATGGCCGACGACCGGCTGGCATCGGCGGAGCAATTGCGCGAGGCCGCGGTCGCCGCTCGCCAGACGGCGGTCCCAGACGGGATCGATGCGGGCAAGCTCGGCTTCGAGTGCCGCGCGATGCTCATCGCGCGGCGGATAGAAGAATTCGAATTTGAACAGGTCACGCAGCCGATCGATCTTGGCCCAGAAGGCGGCGGTCGCATCGCCGCTGTCGGCGTCGCGCAGCTCGAACAGCGCAAGCTCGATCATCGCGCGGTCGAGGAAATGATGCGCGATGATATTGCGATAATAGCTCGCCATCGGATGTTTGGCGGGGTCGATCGAATAGACATTTTCGCTGCCCGCTTCGTAGCGGGTGAGCAGGCCGCTCTCGACGAGCGTGTCGACCGTGGCCGACAGCGCGACGTCATCGCCGCTTTCGAGTTCGCTGCTGAGGCGGATATCGCGGGCACGCGCCCAGTCGGTCACCGCGCCGATTGCGCCGAGCAGTTCGGCAGACGTCGCCCCCCGCGGCGCCATGCCGAGCAGGATCAGGCACATCACCGAGGTGACGGTGAGCGGTGTGACCCGGTTCGCCTCGACCGCGACGGCGAAGGCGATCTTTTCGAGCGCGCGCTTGTCGTCGGGGCCGGGAGCTTCGTCGATCACCACCGGGTTGCCGATGTCGAGCCGGATGCGGCCAGAGGGTTCCTTCAGGCTCTTCATATAGCCGAGGAACCACGACAGGCTTTCGGGCTTCTTGTTCCGCCCCGTCTGTTCGGCGGCATATTCCTCGACGTCGCGGATCAGGTCGAAGCTGGTGACGAAGGGGACAAAATGCACATCGCGCGTCCCCGTCGCATGCGCGGCGTCGAGGACATATTTCATCAGACCATATTTGGGCGGCATCAGCTTGCCGAGCCGCGACCGTGTGCCCTCGAACGCCCAGCTTAGCGGAAAGCGCTTGGCGAGCAGCCACGCGATGTAATGGCGCAGCACCAGCTTATAGACCGGCTGGTCCTGGAAGCTGCGGCGGATGAAGATCATCCCCGAGCGACGGAAAAATTCACCCATCACCGCGAAATCAAGGTTGGCGCCGCCAAAGCTGTGCAGCATCGGCATGTCTTTTTCATACGTCAGTCGGCTGGGCGTCGCGCCGTCGATATAGGTTTTGTGGGTGAACAGGATCGCGGTCGGATGCTCGCGCAGGATCGAGCGGAGCTTCGCGAGTTCGACGGCATCGACCTCCATCTCCGGCGCGTAGCCGCCGAACATCATGCGGTCGAGCCGGGCGCGCAGGTCGAGGAAGAGCGCCGAGGGCCGCGCGATCACTTCCTTCATCAGCGGCCGCGCTTCGCGGAACAGCTCTACAACCGGGCGCCCTGTCGTCTCGGACAGCTCGGCGAGCGCGGCGCGGAATTTCGGGCTGGTGCGCAGGCCGTCGGCGACGAAGCGCGGCACCTTGTAGCGGGTGCCGCGGATGCCGCGTTCGGCGACATCGAGCGCGAGTCCCGCCTGCCGCGCGACAAAGCCCGCGAATTCGGGGCTGTCGGTTCCCTCGCCGTCGCCGCCGCCGGTCTGTTGGCAGAAACGGTCGCGGAGCGCATCGAGCGTCGCGGCCTCACCCACCAAAATCTGCGCGCGGCGACGGTCGCGGAGCAGGATCAGCCGCGAGCGGAGCGGGCCGGGGTGGCGTGGATCACCAAAGATGATGTGGCGGAATTTGAGCGCGCGGTCGCGCTCGAACCCCGGGATGCGCCAGGCGACACGGAGCGGCAGGACCTGCCGCGAGGGCGCCCCTTCGAGCCGCGCGCGGAGTGTTTCGAGCGGGAGGGCGTGATCGTCATCCTCGATCGCAAGGCTGGCCCATTGGGGATCGTTGTCGCCAGCGGTGGCGTGGACCCAGTCGAGCAAGAGCTTCCGCTCGACCCGATTACGCGCGTCGATGATATAGAGCCGGTCGGCCGCGTCCTCCGTCACGATCGGGGTGCGGGGCGTTCCGTCCGCCACCGCTTAGGCAGCCCTTCCCTTGCCGGTCGCTGGCTTTTTGGCAGGGGCCTTTTTCTTCACGGCGGGCTTCTTCGCTGTCGCCTTCTTGGGCTTCGCCTTTTCGGCTTTGGCCTCGGGCGCCGCTTCGGGCGCGGGCTCCTTAGCCACCGATTCCGCGACGCTCTCCTCGGGCTGGCCCAGCGTGCGCAGGAACATGTTGCGGACGTCGCGGACATGATTGCCCATCGTCCGCGCCCTCCATTTCGACGTGTCGACCGGCGGCAGCACGGTGACGCGCACCGTCGCGGGGCGCATCACAAACTCATTCTTCGGCGCGACGTCGGTCGCATTGTGAATCACGATCGGGACGATCGGCACCCCCGCCTGCATCGCGAGATGAAATGCGCCCTTCTTGAACGGTTCGAGCTTGGGCGTCAGGCTGCGCGTGCCTTCGGGCGAGATGCAGATCGACTTGCCCTCGATCTTGATCGCGTCGACCAGCGGCTCCATCGCCTTGATCGCGCTCTTGCCGTCGGCGCGATCGACGAAGACGGTGCCGCCCCATTCCATCAGCTTGCCGAGGATGGGGATATTCTTGATCTCTTTCTTGCCCACCCCGCCCATGTCGCGGCGGATGAGCTTGGCGAGGATCATCACATCGGCCTTGCTCTGGTGGTTGAAGATGAAGACGCACGGGCGCGACGACCAGAGATGTTTCTCGTCCTCGACCTCCAGCTCGACCCCGGTGATCGCGGTCGCGAAATCGCCGAACAGCCCGATCGAGAAATTGGCGGCCTCGCGTTGCGAGCGCGTCAGCGCCCAGATCGGCAGGCCCGCGGCAAAGGCGCCGACGAGCGAGCCGGTGGCATAGATGGTGCGGGTATAATCGACCCACGACGGCGTCCCGCGGCTGCCGAAACGCTGCACCGGCCAGCCATTTTCCTCGGCGATCGCCTTCAGTTTCAAATTGGGGTTGAGCGGGCGCGGCTTGCCGACGCGTTCGAGCAGTTCGATGTCGTCGTCGCTGTCCGAATAGAAAAAGCTCTGATCGAGATCGAGACCATATTCGGCGGCGAGTTCCTCGGCGGCAAGCACCTTGCCCTCGCCGAAACAGAGCGGACGGATGATGTCGCCGGTGAAGACGCCATCCTCGATTTCATAAGCCGAGCATTTGATATCGTCGATGCCAAGGTCGCGCGCGGTCGGTTCGATCTGATAGATCGTCGCCGACGAAATGATCGCGACGCGGTGCCCCTTTGCCTGATGCGCTTCGATGATCGCGCGGGTTTCGGGATAGATTTTGCGCGCGATATGCTTTTTGTAGAGTTCTTCGCCGAACGCGATGAAGCTTTCCTCGTCGACCCCCTTCATGAATTTGGCGGCGCCCGACATCAGGCCCGAAAAGCCGATCGTGCCAAGGCTGTGCTGCGCAATGACCTGCGCGGTCTCGGCAATCTCTTCCATCGACATTTCGCGGCGCTGGAATTTCTCGCGCAGGATCGCGGTGGCGGAGTAGCCCGAGATGATCGTGCCATCGAAATCGAACAGCGCGGCGATATGCGACCCCGGCTCCGACGCCAGAACTTCATCCAAATGCGGCTGCGGTCTCGGCACGCCTGTCTCCCCACCAACGGCTTGTATGCCGCTTTATCCCTGCACAGTGACAGGTAAAATAGGGTTAATCAATGGCGTGAAAGTGCAGCAGCCTCGCGCGCCAGCGCTTCGATTTTCGACGGATCGAGCGGGCCCGAGGGGACGACCCAGCTGCCGCCGACGCAGAGCACGGCCTCGAGTGCAAGCCATTCGGGTGCGGTCGCGAGGCTGATGCCGCCCGTGGGGCAGAAACGCGCCTGACCGAACGGGCCAGCGAGCGCCTTCAGCGCCGGAATGCCGCCGCTGGTCGCCGCGGGGAAGAATTTGAAGCGGTCGAGGCCAAGGTCCATGCCACGCATGATGTCGCCGGCATTGGCGGTGCCGGGGAGGAAGGGGACGCCGCTCGCGACCGCCGCTTTGCCGAGATGGTCGGTGAGTCCCGGCGAAACGATGAATTCGGCGCCCGCCGCGATGGCATTCTTGAGCATGGCTGGGTCGAGCACGGTGCCCGCGCCGACAATCGCGCCCTTCACCGCTTTCATCGCGGTGATCGCGTCGAGCGCGGCGGGGGTGCGCAGGGTGACTTCGAGCACCGTCAGCCCTCCCGCGACGAGCGCCTCGGCCATCGGCACCGCATCCTCGACCCGGTCGATGACGATCACCGGGATGACGGGCGCGAGGCGCATGATCTGGTCGATGGACTGGCTCAAATGACGGACTCCATGGCAGCAAGAACGGCCGACCCGCCCTTTTCGGCTTCGTCGGCATGATGGCGGAACAGAGCGAACAACTCGCGGCCAACGCCGACCGCAGGCGGCGGCGCGACAACGGGGCTGCGCGCAGCCCATATATCGGGATCGACAAGCGCGAGCACCTCGCCCTGGCGTGCGCAGATGCGGACGATATCGCCGTCGGTGAGGAAAGCGAGCGGGCCGCTGATGCCGTCGGTGCCGGGCAAGGCTTCGGGCGACAGATGGATCACCGCGGGCACCTTGCCGCTCGCGCCCGACATGCGGCCGTCGGTGAGCAAGGCAACGCGAAAACCACGATCCTGCAAGACGCCGAGCGCGGGGGTGAGCTTGTGAAGCTCGGGCATGCCGTTTGCGCGCGGCCCCTGGAACCGCACGACGACGACCACATCGCGTTCGAGTTCGCCCGCCTTGAACGCCGCCAGCACCGCATCCTGCGTGTCGAAGATCCGGCACGGCGCCTCGATCGTCCAGCGATCTTCGGCCACTGCGCTCGTCTTGATGATCGCACGGCCGAGATTGCCCGCGAGCAGCCGCATCCCGCCGTCGGGCGAGAAGGGTGCCGCGACCGGGCGCAGCATCATATCGTCGCGGCTTGTCGCGGGGGCGGGCTGCCATTGGAGTTTGTCGTCGATGAGCGCCGGTTCCGACGCATAATCGGCCATCGTGCCGCCGACGGTCAACACATCGCCGTGGAGCAATCCGGCATCGAGCAATTCGCGCACGACATAGCCGATGCCGCCCGCGGCATGGAAATTGTTCACGTCGCCTGCGCCGTTCGGATAGACGCGCGCGAGCAACGGCACGGCGTGGCTCAGCTCGTCGAAATCCTGCCAGTCGATGATAATCCCCGCGGCGCGGGCGATGGCGGGCAGATGGATCGCATGGTTGGTCGACCCGCCCGTCGCGAGCAGGCCGATCGCGGCGTTGACGATCGCTTTCTCGTCGACGCAGCGCGCCAGCGGGCGATAATCCTCGCCGCTCCAGCCGATTTCAGCGACGCGGTGCGTCGCCGCGCGCGTCAGTTCCTGACGCAGCTTGGTGCCGGGATTGGTGAAGGCGCTGCCGGGAATATGCAGCCCCATCAGCTCCATCATCATCTGGTTCGAATTGGCGGTGCCGTAGAATGTGCAGGTGCCCGCGCCATGATAGCTTGCCGCTTCGGCCTCGAGCAGTTCGTCGCGGGTCGCCTTGCCCTCGGCATAGAGCTGGCGGACGCGCTGCTTTTCCTTGTTGGCAAGGCCCGAGGGCATCGGCCCGGCGGGGATCAGAATTTGCGGCAGATGCCCGAAGCGCAGCGCGCCGATCAACAGGCCGGGGACGATCTTGTCGCAGATGCCGAGGAGCAGCGCGCTCTCGAACATCGCGTGGCTGAGCGCGATCACCGTGCCCTGCGCGATATTGTCGCGGCTGAACAGCGACAGGTCCATGCCCGCCTGCCCCTGCGTCACCCCGTCGCACATCGCGGGAACGCCGCCCGCGACCTGCGCCGTCGCGCCGACCTCGCGCGCGAACAATTTGATCTGTTCAGGATAGCGGCCGTACGGCTGATGCGCCGAGAGCATGTCGTTATAGCTGGTGACGATGCCGATATTCATCTCGGCGCCGGACCGGATCACGGGCTTGTCCTCACCCGAGGCGGCAAACCCGTGCGCGAGGTTGCCGCACGACAGGTTGCCACGATTGGTGCCCGCCTCGCGCTGGCGGTCCATCAGGTCGAGGTAAGCCGCGCGGCGTGGCCGGCTGCGCACGATAATGCGGTCGGTGACCTTCGCAATTACGGGGTTCAGATCAGTCATGCCAGCTCGCCCCGTCGCGTTCGATCAGCGCGATCGACGAGCTCGGCCCCCAGCTGCCCGCGGTGTAATTCTGCGGCGCCATGTCGACCGCAGCCCAGGCATCGCGGATCGAATCGATCCACTGCCACTGCGCCTCGACCTCGTCGCGGCGCACGAAAAGCGTCTGGTCGCCCTCGATGAAATCGAGCAGCAGCCGTTCGTAAGCGATCCGCCGCCGCTCCCCGGCAAAGCTGTGCGAGAGCGAGACGTCCATCGTCACTTCCTTGAGCTTCACGCCGTCGCGGTCGAGACCCGGCTGCTTCGCCATCACCTTGACCCGGATATTCTCCTCAGGCTGCAGGTTGATGATCATCGCATTCGCGTCCAGCTTGCCTGCGCCGACGCGCGCAAAGATGTTGTGCGGCACCGGCTTGAACTGGATCAGCACTTCGGACTTGCGCTCGGGCATGCGTTTGCCGGTGCGCAGGTAAAAGGGCACGCCCTTCCAGCGCCAATTGTCGATATAGGCCTTGATCGCGACAAAGGTTTCGGTGTTCGATGGCTGGCCGAGTTCGTCGGCATAGCCCGCGACCGCGCCGCCATTGACTGCGCCGCTGCTATATTGCCCCTTCACGCTGTGCGATTTCACATCCTCGGCGCTCATCTTGCGCAAGGACCGCAGCAGCTTGACCTTCTCGTCGCGCACCGCGGTCGACGACACGCTCGCGGGCGGCTCCATCGCGATGATCGCGAGCAACTGGAGCATATGGTTCTGCACCATGTCCTTCAGCGCGCCGACGCCGTCATAATAAGAGACGCGGCCCTCGAGCCCGACCGTCTCGGCGACGGTGATCTGGACATGATCGATCGCCTGCGCGTTCCACAAAGGCTCGAACAGCATATTGGCAAAGCGCAGCGCGAGCAGGTTCTGCACCGTTTCCTTGCCGAGATAATGATCGATGCGGAACACCCGGTCTTCGGCAAAGGCGTCGCCGACCTGCGCATTGACCTCGCGCGACGAGGCCAGGTCGTGACCGATCGGCTTTTCCATTGCGATACGGCAATCGGCGCATGCGATGTTCGCGGCGGCGAGCCCCTGCGCGATCGGGCCGAACATCGACGGAGGGGTCGAGAGATAGACGCCGATCGGCCGCTGCATCCGGTCGCCGAGCAAGGTTGCCAGTTCGACATAACCGGTGCCCGCCCCGGCATCGATCGCGCAATAATCGATGCGATCGAGAAAGGCCGCGACGCCCCCCTCTTCGATGCGGTCGGCGGGCAGATGCTCGCCCAGCGCCGCCCGAACCTGCTGCTGGAACGCCGCGCGGTCCATTTTCGAGCGCCCCGATCCGATGATCGTCAGCGCATCGGCGAGCAGTCCGTCGAGGTGAAGATTGTAGAGCGAGGGAAAGAGCATGCGCTGCGCGAGGTCGCCCGTCGCGCCGAACAGCACCAATGTTTCGACTTTCACGCTCACAACCGTCCCCTTGGATAACATGCAAAGAACTGGAGGATGCGACCCGCGAATGCAACGCGCATACGTAAGCCGCATACGATGTCGCCTCTTGGCAAATCCGACAACGCTGCCATAGGGATGCCCGATGCCCGATACTGCCCTCCCCTATGATGTCATCGTCGTCGGCGGCGGCGTCAATGGCGCCGGCGTCGCGCGCGATGCCGCCGGGCGCGGCGCCCGCGTGCTGCTGCTCGAGGCAGACGACCTGGGGCAAGGCACATCGTCGAAATCGACCAAGCTGATCCACGGCGGGCTGCGCTACCTCGAACATTATGAATTCCGCCTGGTCCGCGAAGCCCTGAAAGAGCGCGAAATATTATGGGGCATCGCGCCGCACATCATCCGCCCGCTGCGCTTCGTCCTGCCGCACCGCCCGGGGCTGCGCCCGCGCTGGCTGCTGCGGCTCGGCCTCTTTCTCTACGACCATATCGGCGGCCGCAAGAAGCTGCCCGCAACGCGCTCGATCGACCTGCGCCACCACGTCGCGGGCGGCCCGCTGCAACCGCAATATGTCCATGGCTTCGAATATTCGGACGGCTGGGTCGATGATGCGCGGCTCGTCGCGCTCAATGCGCGCGATGCCGCCGATCATGGCGCAAGGGTGCGCACGCGGACGCGCGCCGACATGCTGCGCTGCGAAGACGGGATGTGGGTTGTCGACGCGAGCGACGATCAGGGGCACCAATATCGCTTCACCGGCCGCAGCGTCGTGAATGCCGCGGGGCCGTCGGTGCTCGACCTGCTGCGCCGCGCCGACGCCGAATCGGATTGCGCGATGCGGCTGGTGCGCGGGTCGCATATCGTCGTGCGCAGGCTGTTCGAGCACGACTATGCCTATTTCTTCCAGCTTCCCGACGGGCGCATTTTCTTCGCCATTCCCTATGAGCGCGATTTCACGCTGATCGGAACGACCGATCAGGATCACGGCGGACCGGCGAGCGAGGCCAAGGCGAGCGACGAGGAAATCGCCTATCTCTGCGAAGGCGCGAGCCTTTATTTCCGAACCCCCATCACCCCCGCCGATGTCGTCTGGACCTATTCGGGCGTACGGCCGTTGATCGAGGACGGATCGGGGCGCCCCGAGGCGGCGACACGCGGATATCGCATCGACCTCGACATGGCCGAAGGCGCGCCCCTGCTCACCATCTATGGCGGCAAGATCACCAGCTATCGCCATGTTGCCGAGGCCGCGGTCGATGAACTGGTCGATCATATCCCGGCGCTGAAGGGCAAGCACTGGACCGCGAAGGCCCCGCTTCCCGGCGGCGATTTCCCGACCCATGGCGCCGCGGCGCTCCGGGCCGAATATAAGCTTGCTCACCCTTTCCTGCCTGCCGCAACGGTCGACCGCATCGTCAGCGCCTATGGCACCGACGCCCGCGCGTGGCTTGGCAAGGCCGAGGATTGGGACGCGTTGGGCGGCGAGATCGCGCACGGGCTGAGCGCCGCCGAGGTCGAGTGGATGACGACGCACGAATGGGCGCGCACCACCGACGACATCCTGTGGCGGCGGAGCAAGCTGGGGCTGCATTTCACCGACGATGATGTGACGCGCCTCGCCGCCTGGCTGGAAGCGAAGCGGAATTGATCCTTCGTCATTCCCGCTTTCGCGGGAATGACGAGATGGGGTTTACACAGCGACCAGCGCCAGCGCGTCGGCACCCGCCGGGAAATGCGGCTGTCCGCTCTGATCGTGCACCGCCTGCCACACCGCCTTGGCAACATCGGCTTCGGTCGTGAACAGCACAGGCTCGGCCATCGCGGCAAGAATCGGTTCGGCATAGGACCAATAAGGTTCGGGCAGGACATCTTCGAGGCGGATCTCGGTGTTCTGCGCAAAGGCGGTCGTCGGACCATAGCCGGGCTCGACCAGCTTCACCGCGATGCCGAGCGGCAGCAGTTCGTGGGCGAGCGAACGGGTGAAGCCCTGAATCGCGGTCTTGCTGCCGGTATAGGCGGCGGCGAGCGGGAAAGAAGCGAGCGTCGCCGACGAGGTCACGTTGACGATCGTCCCTTCGCCGCGTTCGCGAAACTGCGGGATCACCGCCTGCGTCATCGCAATCGTGCCGAGCGTGTTGGTCGCATAGATGTCGCGGATCTTCTGTATCGGCGAATGTTCGAGCGCGCCGAACAGGCCGATGCCCGCATTGTTGACGAGTATGTCGATCGGACCCGCGAGTTCGAGTGCCAGCGCGATGCTGTCGGCGTCGGTGACGTCGAGCGCGAGGACGCGCAGTCGCTCCGACGCCGGAAAAATCTCGCGGCGCGGCTTGCGCATCGTGGCGATGACATTCCAGCCCTGCGCATGAAAATGGCGGGCAGTCTCAAGGCCATAGCCCGACGAGCAGCCGGTGATCAGGATGGTTTTCATGGATGCGTTCCTTGTTGAAGTTGGTGGAATGCGTCTAGCCAAAGCCGTTCGGACTATCTATAATCCAAAATCCGATATTAATTATTGATAGTCCAGTCATGCTCGATCCCTTGTCCGACCTCATCGCGCTGCTCCGCCCGCGCACCGTTTTTGCCAAGGGGATCAGCGGCGCCGGCGGCTGGGCGGTACGTTATGGCGATTTCGGGCATCCGGGCTTTTGCACGATCATCGAGGGACGTTGCCGACTCGCGGTCGACGGCGCAGAGGCGGTGACACTCGAGGCGGGTGATTTCGTCCTGCTGCCCGCAACGCCGGGGTTCACCATGTCGGGCTTCGAGCCCGCCGAGCCCGTCTTCCTCGATCCGCACGCCGCGGCCGATCTGGCCGGAGAGGTACGCCACGGCCGGCAGGACGGCGCCGCCGATGTGCAGATGCTCGGCGGCTATTTTATCTTCGGGTCGCCCGATACAAATCTTCTCGTGTCGCAGCTTCCCGCACTGATCCACCTGCGCGGTGCCGAGCGGCTCGTGACGCTCGTCCGGCTGGTGCGCGAGGAAGCGGGCGCCGAACGGCCGGGCTGCGACCTCATCCTCTCACGCCTCGTCGAGGTGCTGATCGTCGAGGCGCTGCGTTCGATCGAGGGGGACGACGCACCGCCGGGGCTGCTGCGCGGCTTAGGCGATCCGCGGCTCGCGGCGGCGATCCGGCAGATTCATGGCGCACCCGCGCATCCATGGACCGTCGCCGAACTCGCGAAGGAGGCGGCGCTGTCGCGCTCGGCTTTCTTCGACCGGTTCGCGCGCACCGTCGGGGTGCCGCCGATGGAATATCTGCAAGGCTGGCGCATGAGCCTCGCCAAAGATCTGCTCCGCCGCAAGGCGGGCGGGCTCGCCGAAATTGCCGAACGCGTCGGCTATGGGTCGGCGAGCGCGTTCAGCACCGCCTTTGCGCGCCATGTCGGACTGCCGCCGAAACGCTATGCGATGGCCGCCTAATCGGCGCCGAATTGTTCGGCGAGCTTGGCGCGCCGGACTTTCCATGTTTCGGCGAGCACGGGCACGTCGCACAGCGCGCGCAGGTCCGCCGGGCGCGCCTTCGCCTCGCCGCCGATCAGCAGCGCGAACAGCGATGCCAGCGACCATTCGGGATAGGGTCGCTCGACAAGATCGAGCGTATCGCCCGCCTGCACCTGCCCCGTCTCGATCACGCGGTAATACCAGCCGGTGCGCCGCGTCTTCACGACCTGCGCCATCACGCCCTTCGCCTGAAACCGATGATCGAGTTTCCAGCACGGCTGGCGCGCCTGCGTCACTTCGACGAGCGCGGTGCCAAGGCGAAAGCGGTCGCCGAGGAAGACGTTCGTCTCGTCGAGGCCCGAGGTCGAGATATTCTCCCCGAACGCGCCGGGCGCATCGAGCAGCGGCGCATCGCCCAGATACCCGCGCCACCAGTCATAATGATCGGCGGGATAATGGTGGATCGCCTTGTCGATGCCGCCGTGGACTGTCCGGTCGGCCTGCTCGTCGCCGGCGAGGCCCATCGGCCCCACCGCGACCGCCTTCGTCACCGGCAGCTTGCCAATTGCGCTGGGTTCGTCGTCCCGAAAGGGCTGTGACTTGCCAAGCAGGACAGCGAGAATCTGCGTTTCCATGCCGTCGATTGCATAGACCCCGCCGCCGAAATGGCAATCGTCAGGCCTCGGCGAGTGCCGGAGATTTCGGCGTCCGCGAGGCAAGCACGATCCCGAGACCGGCAACCGCCATCGCCGCGCCGGCGATCGACACCGCCGGGAAACCGAGACCGAGGCCGATGACTCCGCCGCCGACCGCCGCACCGATGGCATTGCCGAGGTTGAACGCGCCGATATTGACCGCCGACGCCAGATTGGGTGCATCCGACGCCGCCTCCATCACCCGCATCTGGAGCGGCGGGACGATCGCGAAGGTCGCGATGCCCCACAGAAAGATCGTGATCGCCGCCGCAATCGGCGAATACATCGTGACCGCGAACAGCAACAGCATCGCGGCAAGCCCGGTCAGCGAAACGATCAACGTGCGGTCGATCGAGCGGTCGGCAAAGATGCCGCCTAACCAGTTGCCCGCGGTCAGCCCGAGGCCGTAGATCACCAGCATCGCGGTGACGAACAACGTCCCTGCCCCCGTCGCTTCCTTCAGGATCGGCGCGATATAGGTGAAGACGGTGAACATCGCCGCCGAACCGATCGCGGTGAGCGCCAGCGCGACGAGCACCTCGCGCCGTTTCAGCACACCAAGTTCGGCGAACATATTGCCACCCTCGGCGCGCGGAAGATCGGGGAGCGCGAAACGCAGCGCGGCCATCGTGATCAGACCCCAGACCGCGATCGCGCCGAACGCGGTGCGCCAGCCGAAGGTTTCGCCGACCCATGGCGCAAGCGGCACGCCGATCACATTGGCGAGCGTCAGCCCCATGAACATCGCCGCCACCGCGCTCGCGCGTTTTTCGGGCGCAACAAGGCTCGCCGCGACGACCGACCCGACGCCGAAGAAAGCACCATGGTTGAGCGAAGTGATCACGCGCGCGGCCATCAACGTCGAATAATCGCCCGCGATCGCCGACAGAAAATTGCCAAGGGTGAAGATCGCCATCAGGCCGATCAGCAAAGTCCGCCGGTTCATCTTTGCCGTGGTCAACGTCATCAGCGGCGCACCGATCAGCACGCCGAGCGCATAGGCCGAGACAAGCAGGCCCGCGGCGGGGATCGAAACCCCCAGCCCTTCGGCCATATCGGGCAGCAAGCCCATGGGGGCAAATTCGGTGATGCCGATGCCAAAGGCACCCGTGGCGAGGGCGAGGAGGGGAAAGTTGATTTTCATGTCGGTTCTTCCGATCAGACGAGCGGCGGGTTCAGCCGGGCGAAGCCCGCCTGCTGCCGATAGGGGGTGTGCGGATAGGGCGGCAGGACGTCGCTCGCGGCATCGAGCGCCGCCACTTGCTCCCCGGTCAGCGCCCAGCCGACCGCACCGAGATTCTGTCGCAGCTGCTCCTCGTTGCGCGCGCCGATGATCACCGACGAGACGGTCGGTCGCTGGAGCAGCCAGTTGATCGCAATCTGCGGCACCGTCTTGCCGGTTTCGGCGGCGACGGCTTCGAGCGCGTCGACGACGCGGTAGAGCAGTTCCTCGGTTACCGGCGGCGCGAACTGCTCGGTTTCGTGCAGGCGGCTGCCCGCGGGGACCGGACGGTCGCGCCCGATCTTACCGGTGAGGCGGCCCCAGCCGAGCGGGCTCCACACCAGCGCGCCGATACCCTGATCGGCGGCGAGCGGCATCAGGTCGGCCTCATAAGCGCGGCCGATCAGCGAATAATAGACCTGATGCGCGACGAGGCGCGGCTTGCCGAGGCGGTCGGCGGCGGCCTGCGCCTTCATCAACTGCCAGCCGGGATAGTTGGAAACCCCCGCGTAGCGCAGCTTACCCGCCGCGATCAGCGCCGCGAGCGTATCGATCAATTCATCGACCGGGGTCGAGGCGTCGAAGGCGTGCAGTTGCAGCAGGTCGATATGGTCGGTGCCGAGGCGGCGGAGCGAATCTTCGACCGCGCGGATCAGGCGGCTGCGCGCGGCGCCCCAATCCTGCGGACCCTCGCCCATCGGCAGCCCGGTCTTGGTCGAGATCAGCACGTCCCCGCGCCGCCCCTTGATCGCCTCGCCCAAAATCTCCTCCGACGCGCCGTTCGAATAGACGTCGGCGGTGTCGAACAGGGTGACCCCGGCGTCGAGGCTGATGTCGATCAGCCGCCGCGCTTCGGCGGCATCGCTCGTGCCCCAGGCGCTGAACAGAGGCCCCCGCCCGCCGAAGGTTCCGGTTCCCAAACTCAACGCCGGAACGCGAAGCCCCGACGATCCCAGCTGACGATATTCCATGATCCACCCTTTCGGTTGCGCATTGAAGGCATAGATGGACGCGCAATGGCTGCCGTAGTAGCGGGCTTGGAAGCGAAGGATTTTTGAAATGAACGCAAAGATCAATGAAACCAGCGATCGCGCGCGCGCGATGGAGGTCTTTACCGTCGCGGTCGCCGAGGGCAGTTTTTCGGCCGCGGGCCGTTGTCTGGGGCTGACGCCGTCGGCGGTCAGCCGGACGATCGACCGGATCGAGGCGCGGCTGGGCGTGCGCCTGCTGCTGCGTTCGACCCGCGCGCTGGCGCTGACCGCCGAGGGCGAGGCCTATCTGCGCGCCGCACGCCGCATCCTCGCCGATCTCGACGACGCCGAACAGGTGATCGCCGATCAGGGCGCGCCGCGCGGGCGGCTTCGCGTCAGCGCGGCGCAGGCGCACGGGCGACTGAGCATCGTGCCGCTGCTCGGCGATTTCGTCCGCCTGCATCCGCATATCTTGGTCGATATCAGTCTGGCCGACCGGCTGGTCGACCTCGCCGCGGGGCAGGCCGATGTCGCGATCCGCTTCGGCCCGCTCGCCGACAGCCCGCTCACCGCACGCAAGCTGGGCGAAAGCCGCCGCGTCATCATCGCCGCACCCGCCTATCTGGCGAAGCATGGCACCCCGCAGGTGCCCGAGGATCTGCACGGTCATAATTGCCTGAACTTCAACTTTCGCCGCGCCGAACCGACCTGGCCGTTCCGCGACGGCGCGCGCGAATATTCGCTGCCCGTGCGGGGAAATATCGAGGCAAACAATGGCGAGACGCTGGGGCAGCTCGCCGCCGCCGGGGTCGGCATCGCGCGCGTCGGCGCGTTCAGCATCGCCGACGAGATCGCGAGCGGACAGGTCGTACCGATATTGGAGGATTATAATCCGGGTGACGTCGAGGCGATCCATGCGGTGTTCGCGGGCGGCGCCAACACCCCGGCGCGGGTGCGGGTGTTCGTCGATTTTCTCGCCGAACGGCTCGGCCGTGGCGGTTGAGACAAGACGGCGCCGATGCGTTACGATCCGGGCATGAACGACGCAATGATCGACCTTCCGGTCCAACGGCTGGGCCTTGCCGAACCCGGCGACGAAGCCCTTACCCGCAGCGTGCCGATCGAGGCGCCGGTTTCGGTCGAGGTCGGCGGCATCGGCTACGCGGTGATGATGGCGACGCCCGCCGATCTCGAAGACTATGCCGTCGGCTTTGCGCTGAACGAAGGGCTGGTCGACGCCGCCGATCAGATCGGGCGGGTCGATGCGCACCCGATCGAGGGCGGCTGGGCGCTGCGCATCTGGTTGCCGCCCGAGCGTAACGCGATCGCGCTCGAACGCGCACGCACGCGCGTGAGCGAAAGCAGCTGCGGGTTGTGCGGGATCGAGAATATCGAGCAGGTGCTGCGGCCGCTGCCGCCCGTGACCGCGCGGATCAGGACGGACCGCACCGCCATTGCCGCGGCGCTGGCATCGCTGCACGACCATCAACCGCTCGGCCGCGCGACCGGGGCGGTTCACGCTGCGGCCTTTTGTTCGCCCGATGGCACGATCCGGCTCGCGCGCGAGGATGTCGGCCGGCACAATGCGCTCGACAAGCTGGTCGGGGCATTGGCGCGCGCGGGTATCGACGCGGCGACCGGCTTCATTCTGCTGTCGGCACGGTGCAGCTATGAACTCGTCGAAAAGACCGTGCGCGCGGGCTGCCCGATGCTCGTCACCATCTCGGCGCCGACCAGCCTTGCCGCGACACGCGCGGTGCAGGCTGGGCTGACGCTGGTGACGCTGGCGCGGGCCGATTCGGCGCTGATCGTCAGCGATCCGCACGGAATGATCGCATGAGAACGCTCGGCGCGGTGCTTGCCGGCGGGCGGTCGAGCCGGTTCGGATCGGACAAGGCGCTGGCGATGCTGGACGGGCAGACCTTGCTCGATCATGCGGTGTCGGCGCTGCGCCCGCATTGCGATGCGGTGATCATCGTTGGCCGGGACGACATCGCCGACTGGCCGCGCCCCGACATGGGACCGCTCGGCGGGATCGCCGGGGCATTGATCCATGCGGGGGCGGCCGGTTTCGACCGCGTGCTGACCGCGTCGGTCGATTGCGTCCGCTTGCCCGCGAACCTCCGGGCCTTGCTCGAACCCGCCCCCGCCTTCCTCGAAACGCAGCCGGTGATCGCGCTGTGGCCGGTGTCGGCACTCGGCGAACTCAGGGCGATGCTGGAGGACGCAGACGACCTCGCGGTGCGGGCCTATGCGCGGCGGATCGGTGCCCGCGCGGTACAGAGCGACTTCGTGCCGCCGAATGTCAACAGCCCCGACGACCTCGATCGCCTTACGGGGTCATGACCCGCCGATGGCGTTCACGGTGAACGCCAATATGCCCATGTTGAAGACGAACGCCGCCATGCAATGCCCCAGCACGACGCGCCGCATATGCGCGCCCGATATCGTCACGTCCGACGTCTGGAAGGTCATGCCGAGCGTGAAGGCGAAATAGAGGAAGTCCCAATATCCGGGCTCCTTGGTCCCCGGCACCTCGATCCCGCCCTGATCGCGGCCATGCGATTGCAGATAATAGAGATGCGCATAATGGAGCGTGAACACCATGTTCGCGAACAGCCACGCGAGCGCGAGCGTCGCAACGATCAGGACGATGTCACAGCGATCGAGCTTGCCCGGGCTCGCGATCAATGTCCCGATCGCGAACAGGATGACGAGCGACAGCAGCACGGTAATCGCGAGCAGCCCGGCGCGGTTGGCGTCATTCGCTTCGGCGGTGCGGCGCATCTGCTCGGGGTCGGCTTTGAGAAGCGGCGCGAGCGAGCAGAGGAAGAGAAAGGCGGCGATATCGAAGCCGATCAGCAGCGCGGTGCGCGGATCGCAACCGAGCGCCGATGCGCCGCCGCCCGCGACGACCAGCGCCGCGGCAAAGGTCAGGAAGCGCGCCGGGGCGATGCGGTGACCGACGGCGGCAGGCCGGTGCGGTGTCATGCGGCGACGATGCGCACCGGGATCGACTTGGCCGCGGGGCAGCCGCTGGTCCGGTCGAAATGCGCGAGCGGGAGCAGCGGGTTGAGCTCGGGGTAATAGCCCGCGACCGATCCGCGCGACATCGGATAGTCGAGGATCGTCAGCCCCTCGACGCGGCGGAGAACGCCGTCATCGCTGATCGTCTCGAGCGCGATTTTGGTACCTGCCTCCAGCCCGCGCGCCGCGATATCGTCGGCGTTCATGAACAGGATCATCCGGTCGTTATACACGCCGCGATAGCGATCATTATAGCTGTAGATCGTCGTGTTGAACTGGTCGTGCGAGCGGACGGTGGCGAGCCGCAGCATGGCGGGATCGGCGACCGGCGCATTGACCGCGAGCCCGGGCAGGATCAGGAAATTGGCCTTGCCGTTCGGGGTCGCCCACACCCGGCGGCGCGGCGGGATGTCGAGGTGAAAGCCCATCGGCGCCTTGATCCGCTCCGAAAAATCGCTGTAGATCGCGGGATAGACTGCGGCGATCTTGTCGCGGATCAGGCTGTAGTCGTCGATATAGCTGGCCCAATCGACCTTGCTGTCGGGCAATGTCGCCATCGCCATGCGACAGACGATCTCGGTCTCGGTCAGCAGATGCTCGCTCGCGGGTTCGAGCACGCCGCGCGAGGCGGTGACGTTCGACATTGAATCCTCGATCGTGACGAACTGTTCACCCGCCGCGGTCTCGATGCGTTCGGAGCGCGCGATCACGGGCAGGATCAGCGCGTCGCGGCCGTGGACGAGATGCCCGCGGTTGAGCTTGGTCGCGATGCCGACGGTCAGCTCGAGCTTGCGCATCGCGTCGTACGAGCGATCGGTATCCGAAATGGCGCGGACGAAATTGCCGCCGAGGCCGATGAAGACCTTCGCCGTACCGGCCATCATCGCCTCGACCGATTCGACCGAATGATGACCATGCTCGCGCGGCGGTTCGAACCCGAAGACATCGCGAACCTTGTCGAGATAGGCCTGGCTCGGTTTTTCGTCGATGCCAACGGTGCGGTCGCCTTGCACGTTCGAATGACCGCGGATCGGCGAGATGCCCGCGCCCGGCTTGCCATAATTGCCCTTGAGCAGCAGCAGGTTCGCGATCTGCTGGACAAGCTGCGATCCCTGCTGATGCTGGGTGACGCCCATGCCGTAGCAAATGATCGTCGCGTTCGATCGGATATAGATTTCGGCGCAGCGCCGGATCTGCGCCTCGTCGAGGCCCGACGCGGCGACAATTTCGGGCCAGTTCTGCGCCGCGATATCGGCCTGAAGCGCCGCGAAGCCTTCGGTATGTTCGGCGATGAAGGCGTGATCGAGCACGGTTTCGCCCGCCGCCTCGCGCTCGAACATCACCTTCATCATGCCCTTGATCAGCGCGAGGTCGCCGCCGATCCGGATATGGACGAATTCGCTGCTGATCTCGGTCGCGCCAAAGGTCGCCATCTGGACGATATCCTGCGGCTCGGTAAATTTGATCAGCGCGCGTTCGGGCATCGGGTTGACCGCGACGATCGGCACCCCGCGTTTGCGCGCCTCTACCAATGGCGTCATCATCCGCGGTGCGTTGGTGCCGGCATTGTGACCGATCAGGAAGATCGCCTCGGCATGCTCGAAATCGTCAAGGATCACCGTGCCCTTGCCGATTCCGATCGAATGCGGCAGCCCGCGGCTCGTCGGTTCGTGGCACATGTTCGAACAGTCGGGAAAATTGTTCGTGCCAAATTCGCGAACGAAGATCGAATAGAGGAAGGCCGTCTCGTTCGCGGTGCGCCCCGAGGTATAGAATTCGGCCCTGTCCGGGCTGTCGAGTGCGCGCAGGTGCCGCCCGATCAGCGCGAAGGCATTGTCCCAGCTCACCGGCACATAATGGTCGGTCGCAGCATCGTAGCGCATCGGCTCGGTCAGCCGGCCCTGCATCTCCAGCCAATAATCCGACTGTTCCATCAGCTCGGACACGCTGTGCTGCGCGAAGAATTCGCGCGTAACGCGGAACTTCGTCGCCTCATGCGCGAGCGCCTTCGCGCCATTTTCGCAAAATTCGAGCTTCTTGGTGCACGCCGCGTCGGGAAAGGCGCAGCTCGGGCATTTGAATCCGCCCGGCTGATTCATCGACAACAGCGCGCGCGATCCTTTGGTGACGACGCTTTGTTCGAGCAGCACCTTCGCGGTCGCCGCCGCCGCGCCCCAACCGCCAGCGGGACTATTATAGCTTTTGTAGCGAGGTTTATCGTCGGCCATTGCCCGACGACTAAAGCATAGCGGCGCGGGCATATCCATTGATCTTTAGCCCATGTCGAAGCACCCCCGGTCCGAGCTAACGGGAGCCTCCGTCCACCCTTTCGTTCGTCAGACGACGCCCGCACTTGTCAAAGGTCGGGCACCCAACTATCTCGCGCACGTCGCCCCGGCACGCCCCGAACGGCGGACGCCGCCACCAAAGATTGCTTCAGCTGAGCCCTGTTCCAGCCACTTCCAACGTCGAACAGCTCAGCATCGGGGCGGGGCGGCGCACGCTCGCCATCGGCCTGGCCGTTTTGATCCCCGCGCTCCTTCTGTTCATGCTGATGTCTTTCGGCCCGGAAAAGCCACCCGAATTTCGGGAGGAGCACGTCAGCGTCGTGAGCATCAAGGCCAACCAGTTCGCGGAAGAAACGCCCGAACCGCCCAGCACGGAGCGCGAGCAGGCCAAGGAACCGCCGGTGTCGCCGCAGCCCGTTGCCAAGCAGCCTCCGCCGCCCGAACCGGCCAAACCATTGCCCCCGCCGCCGACCGAATTGAAGGCGGCGCCGACCACCCCCGCGCCGGCGAGTCCGCCAACCGCCCTTCGTCCGCCGGGCGGGCGCGTTTACGGGCCGCCCAACACAGGGGGCTCGTCCGCCTCGTCGGGCGACTCGGAGCGGGTGGGAACGGCGCCCAATGGCGAACCGCTCTACGCGGCGAAATGGTATCGCGAGCCGCGAGACGACGAGCTGCGCGGCTATTTGTCGACCGCCAGCGGGCCCGGCTGGGGGTTGATCGCGTGCCGCACGGCGCCCGATTACCGCGTCGAGGATTGCGTCGGCCTCGACGAATATCCAAACGGATCGCAGATCAATCGCGCCGTGCTCGCCGCGGCGTGGGCCTTTCAGGTGCGGCCGCCGCGACGCGGTGGCCAGTCCCTCGTCGGCGCATGGGTCCGGATCCGGATCGAGTATGGCAACAAGTGGCGTTAGACCGGCTGGTCTCCCGACGACTAGGCGGGAAGTTCTGGATCGCTATAAACGGGGGCGTAATCGTCTGGTCATCGATCGGTCGGCGCTCCGCGGCCATCGGGAAGCGCCTGTTTGCGCGTGAATATATCGCCACCCACGTCCAGCGTCGCAATCCTTCCATCGGGGGCAAAGCTGAAACCCACCGGAGTCTCGCCGAAAATAGCGTTCTGGGCCAGGCTGTTCCACCGCGCCTTGAACATGTCGGCGCGATCATGGTCGAGCACCGCTGTCGCCTGCGGACGCGCGAGCGCAAGCTTTCCATCGGCCAGCGTGATCGCGACATCGCCGAGCAGGTCGCTCGAATAGGTGCCGACATAGCGGTCGAGCGGCAGCCGCGCCGGTGCAACCGTTGCCGCCGAGGGCGCGGTTGCCGCGGCTTTTTCGCGGGCGATCCGCGCTGCATCGTCGTCTTTCTGTTTCATGGCCGCGCTATGATCGGTTATCGGGCCGCCCAGGAACGCGTCCAGCACGCGCAGCTCGACCGCGGCGGGCAGGCTGGTCCGCAAGCCGTTCGTCAGCACGACCAGACCCAGCTTCTTTTCGGGCATCATCGCGACAAGGCTCTGCATCCCGTCGATCGCGCCGGAATGCGCGATGATCTTTTCACCGCGATACTCCTGCACACCCCAGCCGAGCCCATATTCGCTGAACTTGAACAGCGCATTGCCGCCGCCGCGCGGGACGATCTGGCCGGTGTGCATCTCGCTCAGCGTTGCAGGAGCGATCAGCTGCTTGCCCTCGAATGTCCCGCCGCCGAGCTGCAGGCGCACCCATTGCGCCATATCGCGCGCGCTCGAATTGATCGCGCCGGCGCCGCCGACATTGTCGATCATGCGATATGCCACCGGAACCGCCTTGCCATCGACCAGCACATGCGGGATCGCGACATTTGCCAGTCCTTTAAGGCCGGTAATGCTGGTGTTGGAACGCCGCATGCCGAGCGGTTCGAAGATCCGGCTGGCGATGAACCGGTCATAGCTGGTCGCAGCGACCGCAGAGACCACCTCGCCCGCGACGATGAACATCTCGTTCTGATACTGATACTGGTTGCGGAAACCGAGCGTCTCGGTCTGGAAGCGCAGCCGCCGGATGATTTCTTCGCGGTCGAACCCCGATCCATACCAGAGGTTGCCGTTGGTGACGACGCCGGTGCGATGCGACAGCAGGTCGCGCACCGTCACATGGCGCGTGACATAGGGATCGTGCAGCTCGAACGACGGCATATAATCGTGCACCGCGCCATCCCACGCGAGCTTCTTTTCGTCGACCAGCATGCCGAGCGCCGCGGCGGTAAAGGCCTTGGTTGCCGATCCGATCGCGAAGACCGTGTCGACGTCGACCTTGCCGGGTCGGCCTTCCTCGCGGAACCCGAACCCTCGCGAATAGATAATCCGGTCATCCTTGACGATGGCGATCGACAGGCCCGGAACCTGCCACGCCTGCCGCGCGCCTTCGATATAGGCGTCGAGCCCCGCGAGTGCGTCCGCCGTTGCGGGCGCCTGAACCGGCGTCCCGGCAGCGGTCTGCGCAAAGGCCGGCGTGGAGAACAGGGCCAAGCTCGCGGCGGACAGGATGACATGCCTCAAACGCATATTGGAGATCATGACGCGATCCTCTTCCTTCGGGCCCGATATTTCTGATTAGAGAATATTTTCACATACGAGCATAACTTCCCTGAATGGAAATTGTCAACGGCCGGCGCACGCGAAATCGGAAGACCTCCGAACGCGCGGGAATTTTCGGGATGTGGACGAGCAGAAACGGCACCCGCCGCCGCGCGGTCAGGCCGGCGCGGCGATCCAGCGGTCGACCTGCGCCTCGAGCACCGGCAGCGGCACCGACCCGCTCCCCAGCACGATCTCGTGGAACATCTTCTGGTCATAGCGCCCGCCCAGCGCCGCCCTGGCCTTTTCACGCAGCGCGAGGATACGCTGCATGCCGACCTTGTACGAGGTTGCCTGCCCCGGGCTGACAAAATAGCGGCGGATTTCGGAGCGGATCTTGGCCGTGGGCTGCGGCGAATTGGCGGTGTAAAAGGCCAGCGCCTGTTCCTCGCTCCATCCCTTGGCATGGATGCCGGTATCGACCACCAGACGGATCGCGCGCCAGATCTCGCGCCCGAGCCGGCCGAAATCGCTATAGGGATCGGTGTAGAAGCCCATTTCCTTCGCCAGCCGCTCGACATAGAGCGCCCAGCCCTCGCCATAGGCGCCGTAGAAATAATTCTTCCGGAATTCAGGCGTGCCTGTCATCTCCTGCGCCAGCGCGATCTGCATATGATGGCCGGGATGGCCCTCGTGATAGACGGTGCCTTCGATCTCGTAAGTCGGGGTCGCGCGGGTGTCGGCGAGATGCACGTAAAAGATGCCCGGCCGCGACCCGTCGAGCGCCGCGGGCGAATAATGCGCCGCGCCGCCCGGCTCTTCGCGAAAAGATTCGACGCGCTTGACGACCAGGTCGGCCTTGGGCAGCCGGCCGAATTGTTCGGGCAGCCGCGCGCGCATGCCCGCCAGATAGGCCTCGGCCTTCGCAAGATACGCCGCGCGCCCCGCATCGTCGTTGGCGACATAGAAACGGTCGTCGCTGCGCAGGAAGACGAAGAAATCCTCAAGCTTGCCCGCAAAGCCGATCTGCGCCTTGAGCGTCTCCATCTCGGCGCGGATGCGGGCGACCTCGGACAGGCCAAGGTCGTGGATTTCGCCCGCGGTCATGCCGGTCGTCGTCTGCAACCGCAGCATGGCATTATAATAAGCCGCGCCATCGGGAAGCTGCCCCGCTCCGCGCGGGGCGGCGTCGGCGGCGGCGCGGTCGGATTGGAGCCACGCCAGCAGCCGGTCATAGGCGGGCTTCACCGACCCGGTCATCGCCTTGGCAACCCGCGCGGTGGCCGCATCGGCGGCCGCGGCGTCGATCTTGCCCGCGGTGACAAGGCCCGCCGCCTTGGTCTTTGCATCGGCGTACAGCGCATTGTCGGCGCCATCGCCAAACGGCGCGCCGCTCGTCAGGCGCCCGATCAGTTCGATCGACTGGTCATAGGCGAAGGCCGGCATGCGGATGCCCTTGGCGGCCGACGCTTTCGCGCGGTCCAGATAGATATCGAGCGTCGGGCCAAGCGCGGTCACGCGCGCAATATAGGCCTCCATATCGGCGGGCGTGTCGACGCGATGCTGGTTGATCAGGAAATTGGGCAGGCCGGTGTGCGGGCCATTGCGGTCGAAGATATAGCCATGGCCGCGCCATTTCGTCGTTGCCTCGGCGCGTTCCAGTTCGAGCACCCACATGTCGTACGACACCCGCGCATCTTCGCCGAGCGCCGCACGGTCGAAGCGCGTCTTCAATTCGGCGACATTGGCGCGGCGCCATTGAAGTCGCGCGGCTGCGGCGGCGTCGCTGGGGTCGGTGAACCGGTCCTGCTGCTCCTTGCGCCCCAGGCTGGTGAGCTGTTCGGGATCGAGCGCCAATTCGGCTTCGAACGCGGCATCGAGGAAGGCGGTGAGCGCCGCGTCGCTCGCGCCGCGCTTACCCGCTGCGCCCGCAGCGCGGGCGGCCGGCGCCGCAAATACGCTGGTAGCCAGCGCCAATGAAAATTCCCGTCGTGATAGCCGCACCGGACCCCTTTCTTCGCTTGTTGTTGCGATCAGCGGTACCGCGATTGGCGTCCCCCGGCCACGGATAAATGGCCGACAGCGGCGGCGCAGATGCGGCGTCGCTGCGCCCCTGTTCTGGCGCCGCGCCGCGCACCCGGCGGCGCAAGGCCGACAAAACGCGCGACAAGCCGCCCCGAAAGCTGGCCGAATCGATGCGCCTGCCGTCCGGCGTCGACGACAATTCAGCCGCGCTCAATCTTTGCGTTTCTAATCTGATAACAGGGACCAATATGGAGAAGACTGATGTTCCTGTTCAAGAAACTGGCACTGGCCGCGCTGATCGGCGCCAGCACGCTTGCCGCGCTGCCCGCCGAAGCCGATGCGCGCGACCGGCACCACCGCCATTCCTATTATGGCCACCGCGACAATGACCGGTATCGCGACTATCGGCGCGATTACCGCCGTGACTACCGCCGCGACTATCGGCGCAACGATTATCGCGGCCGCCGCCATTATTGCCGACGGGGCAGCGGAACGACGGGCCTGATCGTCGGGGGTGCCGCGGGCGCCCTGCTCGGCCGCGAGGTCGACCGTTACGGCGACCGGCTGCCGGGCACGATCATCGGCGGCGCCGCCGGCGCGCTGATCGGACGCGAGATCGATCGCGGCGGCCGCCGCTGCTAATTGGCGATGGCCGAACGCCGCTGCCCGCGTCCGGCGCGGGCAGCGGCGTCCAGGTCGGCCATCAGGTCCGCAGCGGCGCCAACCCGTCCATAATCGCCGTCAGCGCCAGCGCATTCTCGCGCTCCATCGCGCTATGGCCGGCGTTGGTCACCACATAAGAGGCCGGCTCGGCGCCGGCGCCGCGCAGCGCAGCGACCAGTCGCGAGGCCTGCGTCAGCGGGCAAACCTCGTCGAACCGGCCATGGACGATATGCACCGGGATCGCCGCGAGCGTTGCGATATTATCGAAGAAATGCCCCGCCGGAATGAACAGCGCATTGGCGAAATAATGCGCCTCGATCTGCGCGAAGCATAAAGCGAAATCGGCCTCGCCGAACTTTCCGGTGTCGGCGGTCTCGGGGATCATGTTCGAGATCACGCCTTCCCACAACGACCAGGTCAGCGCCGCCTTCAGCTGGCGCGCCTTCTCGACCTCGTTCGCGGGCACCATGTCAAAGATCGCCTTGTACGACGCCATCACGTCGCCGCGCTCGGCGGGCGTCAGCACCGACAGCAGGTCCGCCCACTCGCCGGGATATTTCATATAGGCGCCGGGTTCGGTCAGCCCGTACGGGTCCTGCTCCCACGTCGCGGCATTGCCCTGATACAGATACAGCAGGTCCTCCGGCGCGCCGAGGAAGATCCCGCGCAGGATCAGGCTCGCGACATGCGCCGGATGCTGGGTCGCATAGGCCATCGCCAGCGTGCTGCCCCAGCTGCCGCCGAACACATGCATCGGCCCGCTGATCTCCAGCTTCTGGCGCAATTTTTCGATGTCGCCGATCAGGTCGGCCGTCGTGTTTTTGCTCAGCGCCACCGCAGGCCCCGCCGACGCGACATTGGGCTCGCTCTTGCCGCAGCCGCGCTGGTCGAACAGGATGACGCGATAGCGCTGGGGATCGAAAAAGCGCGCCATCGCGGGCGCGCACGCACCACCGGGGCCGCCATGGAGGAACATCACCGGCTCGCCCGCCGGATTGCCATATTCCTCCCAGTAAATCCGGTGCGCAGGATCGCGATCGACCTCAAGCCAGCCGAAGTTGAGCAAGGGCGGCTGCGGATAGGCCCAGCCATCGCCGATCTTGCTTGTCGCCTGCAACCGCGAAAAATCCATATCGTCAGCCTCACCAGATGATTCCGCCGCCCGCCGGTCCGCGGCGCCCGGACCCTAGCCTCCCGTGCCGGCATGTCCACCGCTCCCGCAAAGCAGGTGCGACGAACAGACCGGCATCGCCTCCGCATTTTGGGTTGAAGAAGTCGCGATAGTTTGCGACCCCTTGCGCGCGGCTGGCCGATAGTGGGTACGGAGCAGACCGGGACAATCCAACAAGGGGCTGCTTTTCATGCACAAACTCGCATTTCTCGGCGCGAGCCTCCTCGCGCTTTCCTCGCAGCCGACCCTCGCCCAGCAAGAACCGGCGCCCGCCGCCGCCACGGAAACCCCTGCGCCTGCGCCCATGTCCGCCGCGGCCGCTGGCAGCGCAAGGCTCAGTCCCGAACGCCGCCTCACCGGCGCCGACCTCTTCGACCTCTCGATCGCCTCCGATCCGCAGATCAGCCCCGACGGCCGCCACATCGCCTATGTGCGCCGTTCGAACGACATTATGTCCGACCGGGCAGTCAGCTCGATCTGGCTGATCGACACCACGACGGGCGAGGAAACCCCGGTCGCGGGGCGCAGCGGCGGCGCCTTTTCGCCGCGCTGGTCGCCCGACGGCAAGCGCCTCGCCTTCGCCTCGACCGAGGGCGGCAGCGCGCAGCTCTGGGTGCGCTGGATGAACAGCGGCGAAGCGGTGCGCCTCACCGGCCTTCCCACCAGCCCGTCGAGCCTCGCCTGGTCGCCCGACGGCCGCTCGATCGCCTACACGATGCTCGTCAAGGACGACGGCCCCTCGTTCGGTTCGGCGCCGAAGAACAAGCCCGAGGGCGCGAAATGGGCCGAGCCGCTCGAGGTTCGCGACCTCCTGACCTACCGCGCCGACGGGCAGGGCTATGTCGAGCCGGGCTTCGAAAAAATCTTCCTCGTCCCCGCAACCGGCGGATCGCCGCGCCAGCTGACCTTCGGCCCCTATCATGACGGCGGCCCTTTGAGCTGGTCGCGCGACGGCCGCACACTCTATTTCAGTGCGAACCGCAAACCAGACTGGGAAACCGACCCGGTCGAAAGCGAAGTCTACGCGCTCGACGTCACCGGCGGCGGCATTACGGCGCTCACCGACCGCAACGGCCCCGACGCCAACCCGCTCGTCTCGCCCGACGGCGGCAAGATCGCTTACCTCGGCTTCGACGACAAATTGCGCGCGTACGAGAATACGCAGCTCTACGTCATGAACCGCGACGGATCGGGCAAGCGCAGCCTCACCGGCAATTGGGATTATGGCGTCGATGCGATCCTATGGGCCGCCGACGGCAAGTCGGTCTACGCCCAATATGACGACCATGGCGAAACCAAGGTCGCGCGCATCGGCCTCGATGGCGCGGTACGCACCGCCGCGACCGGCCTGTCGGGTGGCGGGCTCGACCGGCCCTATACCGGCGGCAGCTTCAGCGTGTCCGACGGCGGCGCGATCGCCTTCACCGGCGGCACCGCGACGCGCCCCGCCGAGGTTCAGATCAATCGCGGCGGCACCGCGCGCATCCTCACCGACCTCAACCGCAGCTTGCGCGAAGTGAAGTCGCTCGGCGAGGTGCGCAAGATCACCGTCGCCTCCAGCCACGACGGCAAGACGATCGAGGGCTGGCTGACCCTCCCGCCCGGCTACCGCGACGGTCAGCGCGTGCCGCTGATCCTCGAAATCCATGGCGGGCCCTTCGCGGCCTATGGCGGCCATTTCTCGACCGACAACCAGCTTTACGCTGCGGGCGGCTACGCCGTGCTCTCGGCCAATCCGCGCGGGTCGACCAGCTATGGCGCGGCCTTCGCGAACGAGATCGACAAAACCTATCCGGGCAATGACTATTTCGACCTCATCAGCATCGTCGACCGCGCGATCGAGCTCGGCGTCGCCGACCCGAACGCGCTCTTCGTCACCGGCGGTTCGGGCGGCGGCGTGCTGACCAGCTGGATCGTCGGCAAGACCAACCGCTTCAAGGCGGCGGTGACGCAGAAGCCCGTGATCAACTGGACGACGCAGGCGCTGACCGCCGACGGTTCGGCGCTGTTCGGCCCCTATTGGCTCGGCGCGCAGCCGTGGGAAAAGCCCGAACTTTTCTGGTCGCGCTCGCCGCTGTCGCTCGTCGGCAATGTCGAAACCCCGACGCTCGTCATCGTCGGCGCCGAGGATTACCGCACCCCGGTCAGCGAATCCGAACAATATTACTCCGCGCTCCGCCTCCGCGGCGTCCCCACCGCGCTGATCAAAGTCCCCGGCGCCAGCCACGGCGGCATCGCCGCGCGCCCTTCGCAATCGGCCGCGAAGGCCTCGGCGATCCTCGCCTGGTTCGAGAAATACAAAAAGGGCTGGACGCGGCCCGCGGGAGGTGCGGCGGCAAAATAGGCCGCTCGTCGCCGCGCGGCTTTGCGGCGGCGGACATCCCCACGCTTACGTCATCCCGGATCAAGTCGAGGGCGACGATGGTCAAATATCCTCCCTGTGGCGCAGCCATGGGGAGGGAGACCGCCGCAAAGCGGTGATGGAGGGGCCCGACGTCGCTTCATTGCCCCTCCCGTCAGCGCTTCGCGCTGCCCCTCCCCATCGCTGCGCGACAGCGACGATTGACGTCCATTAATGGTCGTTTCCGGTCATCCAGCGAATATAATTGACCGAAACACCGTTGACCCTCAAATTATCTCAGCGCGATTCCAATAGCTTATGATTATATCGTATACGATTTAATCGGCTACGCTTGACCCCTCGTCGCGACTCACCTATTTGCATCGCATCCGATCTAAACGGATACGATCAAAACCATCCCGAAAGGAACCATCATGACCGACAAAATCATCTTCACCGGCACCACCCACGTCAAAGGCGGCGCGGACGGCTACGCCCGCAGCACCAACGACGTCCTCGACCTCGCGCTGCCCCAACCGCACCCCGCCGCCGAAAATCTCTTCGCCGCCGCATGGTCGGCCTGCTTCATCGGGGCGCTCGAACTCGCCGCCGGACAGCGCAAGATCAAGCTGCCCGCCTCGCCCGAAGCCAATACCACGATCGAGGTTCTGAGCCGCGATGGCGGTTTCGTCCTCCGCGCCCGTCTCGACATCGAGGTCCCCGGCATCGACCGCGACATCGCGCGCGAGCTGGTCGACACCGCGCACAAGATCTGCCCCTATTCGAAAGCGGTCGCAGGCAATATCGACATCGAACTCAACCTCGTCTGATGTTTCGACCGGGCGGTGCCGCCCCCTCCCCCAACAGCACCGCCCGGTTGACACAGCCCGCTTCCGATTTCATCGTATGCGCTTGATTTATCGGACATTCGCCAAGGACCCCCAGATGACCAAGCCGACAGCCCCTGATGCCGACCCGCGCAAGCTCGGCGAATTCCTCTGCTTCGCGGTCTATTCGGCGAACCTCGCCTTCGGCCGCGCCTACCGGCCGATCCTCGACAAGCTCGGGCTCACCTATACCCAATATGTCGCGCTCGTCGCCTTGTGGGAAAAGGACGACCAGACCGTCGGCGAACTCGGCGACAAGATGTTCCTCGAATCGAACACCCTCACCCCGATTCTCAAGAAACTCGAACAGACGGGTTTTATCGAACGCCGCCGCGACCCAGCCGACGAGCGTCAGGTGCGCATCAAGCTGACCCCCAAGGGAAGCGAGCTGCGCCGCCACGATATCGGCAATGAATTGTTCGACGCGACCGGCCTCGGCGACGATTTTGTCGCGGTCCAGCAATCGATCGCCAAATTGCGCGACAATCTGATGCGTTCGCTGGAGAGCTGACCCCGCGTTCACGCCGCGTCGTGAAAGATCACCCCCAGCGTGTGCCGCCGCCCCGACCGGATTTCGCTGACCCCATGGCGCATCGCGACGCGATAATCGCCGCGCGCGCCCTTCACCGGCCGCGCATTTACCGCGAACACCACCGCATCGCCCTTCGCCAGCGGCACCACGGCGGCGCGCGACTGCATTCGCGGCCGCTGCTCGGTCAGCACGAACTCGCCGCCGCTGAAACTCTCACCCGGCGCCGACAGCAGCACCGCAACCTGCAACGGAAAGACATGCTCGCCATATAGATCCTGATGCAGGCAATTATAATCGCCGGGCCCATATTGCAGCAGCAACGGCGTCGGCCGCCGCTGCCCCGCATCATGGCATCGCGCCAGAAATGCCTCATGTTCGGCGGGAAAGCGTACCGCCATCCCCATCCGTTCGTGCCAGCGGTTCGCTTGGCACGCGAGCCGCGCATAAAGCCGTGCGCGCAACGTCGCGACGAACGGCGGCAACGGATAGGCGAAATAGCGATATTCGCCGCGCCCGAAACCGTGCCGCGCCATATGCACATGACTGCGGAACAGCCCTTCCAGCGCATAGATTGCGGCGACAGCCTCGCATTCGTCATGGGCAAGAAGGCCGGGAAGAACCGCCCATCCGTCGCGGTCGAGCGCGGCCGACACCGCGTCCCAGTCGAACGATGCGATCCGGTCGGCGACGGGCGTTTCGATTGTTTTTGTCATGCCCGGTCCATGCCATCCCGTCCCGGCAGGCACGCCCCGTTTCTTGCGCTCAAATCAACAACCCGGCTTCACCGCCATCCCCACCGGCCAGCGCAATTCATAGGTCACCAGGAAACCATCATGGTCCGACAGCTGCGGCCCGCTCGCGCCGCCGTCGAACAGCGCCTCGACGCGGACCGGCCGCACCGTCAGCTTTTCGCCGTCGGCAAAAAACTGCAAATCCTGCGTATCCATCCACGGCGCGTCGCCATCCCACGACAGCTTCACCTCGCACCCCGACGCCGGGTCGACGCACACTTCGTGCACCAACGTCAGCGGATGATATTCGGAAAATCCCGCCCAGCGGTCCTCCGAATGGCGCATATTGAAATCGCCCCCGAAAATCAGCGGCACCGCCATATCCTGTGTCCGCGCGATGAAATCCGATGCCGCCAGCGCCTGCCGCGCATGCGCCTCGCGGTCGCGGACCTCGGACACCCCCGACGCCCCGCGCGAATTCATATGCGTGTTATAAATGTCGATCGGCGCGGGCACCCCCGGCATCGCGATCCGCGCCAGCATCACCCCCTTGTTCGACAGGCAGTCGAGCCCTGCGCAGGCGCGCCGCCCATACGCGTCGAGCGCGGTCTGAACGATCGGATAGCGCGACGCGATCGCCAGCCCGCCGCCGACCAGCTTGATGCCCAGCTCGCCCTTCAACGGCTTGGCCTTGCCCGCGATCTTGTCATGGTCGGCGATCATCGGCGGGGTTGTCCGCTGCGGACCCGGCGCGATGGCGGGATAGCCGCTCGCGGCGACCGCGCGTTTCGCCGCGCCGCTGAACATTTCCTGGAACAGTATGACGTCGGGCCCCGTCCCCGCTTCGCGCATCGCCGCCAGCCGTTCGCCAATCTCTTTCAACTCGCGCGCGCGCCCTTTGCGCGCCGGCCAGCCAAGCCCCTCCAGATTATAGGTCAGGACCGACAAGGTCGCGGTCGCCGACTGGCCATCGCCGGCCAGCACCACCGGCGCGGCGGGCGCGGCATCGCACGCCATCACGCGCAGCGGCGGCTTCGGACCGCACGCCGCCAGCGCGAGCGCGCCGACCGCGACAAAGGATCGCCAAAGCGGGGAAGAAATAACCCGAATCACGGCCCGCTCCTAATGCACTTGGCCGTTCGCGTCACCGCCACGCCGGTTCACAAAGCGCATGACCATGCTAGGGCAGGGTCTCCCTCGAAACAGCGGAACCGATTCATTATGTCCTTGCGCCTCTCCTCCGCCCTGCTGCTCACCGCCATCGCCGTCCCCGCCGCCGCGCAATCTTCGGCGGCGCCCGCGCCCTCCGCCGGCATCGACGCCGCGAACCTCACCGAGACCGTGCGCACGCTCGCCTCCGACCAGTTTCAGGGCCGCGCGCCGGGTACGGTGGGTGAGGAACGCACGATCGGTTATCTGATCGGCCGGCTTCAGGCGCTCGGCCTCGAACCCGCCGGCACCGACGGCGGCTGGACCCAGCCCGTGCCGTTGCTCCACACGCGCCTCGGCACCCCGACGACGCTCGGCTTCGACCGCAAAGACAGCACCACGCCGCTGACCGTCGGCACCGACATCTATCTCTCGACCCTCCAGCCCAGGGATCAGGCGGTCGTCCGGAACGCCCCGCTCGTCTTCGTCGGCTATGGCGTCACCGCTCCCGAACGCGGCTGGGACGATTTCAAGGGGCAGGACCTCAAGGGCAAGGTCGCGGTCTTCCTGATCAACGACCCCGATTTCATCGCCGCCAAGGGCGAGGACAGCTTCGGCAAGTTCGGCGGCCGGACGATGACCTATTATGGCCGCTGGACCTACAAGTTCGAGGAAGCCTCGCGCCGCGGTGCGATCGCCGCGCTGATCGTCCACGACACCGACGGCGTCGGCTACGGCTGGAACGTCATCAAGGCACCGGGCGGCGAAAATTACGGTCTCGTCATGCCCCCCGAAAAAGTGACGAGCCTCGCGCTCCAGGGCTGGATCTCGGGCGAAACCGCGACGAGCCTTTTTGCGGGCGCGGGACAGGATCTCGCCAAGCTCCGCATCGCCGCGCGCCGCAAGGATTTCAAACCCGTCGACCTCGGGACCAGCTTCAATGCCGCGGTCCCGGTGACGCAGGCGGTCGTGAAGAGCCAGAATGTCCTTGCGAAAATCCCCGGCACCAAACGCCCCGACGAGGTCGTGATGTACGGCGCACATTGGGACGCCTATGGCGAAGGCGCGCCCGACGAGGCGGGCCGCATCTACCGCGCCGGCGCCAATGACGACGCGCTCGGCGTCGCCGGCCTGTTCGAAATCGCCCGCAATTTCAAGGCCGCCCCGGCGCCCGACCGCACCATCGCCTTTGCCTTCTGGACCGCCGAAGAACGCGGGCTGCTCGGCTCCGAAGCCTATGCCGCGAACCCGATCTTCCCGGTCGAGAAAACCGTCGCGAACCTCGGCCTCGACATCCTCCAAACCGCCGGCAAGGCAAAAGACGTCATCCTCGTCGGCAAGGGACAGGGCAGTCTCGAAGACGATCTGGCGCGCGTTGCCGGGGCGCAAGGCCGCACGGTCAGCGTCGAAAGCCTCCCCGAACGCGGCCTCTTCTACCGCGCCGATCATTTCAGCCTCGCCAAGCGCGGCGTCCCCGTCCTCCTCATGATGGGCATCGCGGGCGCCTCGGACCTCGCCGAAGGCGGCAAGCCCGCGGGGCAGGCATGGGTCGATGCCTATACCGGCAAATGCTATCATCAGGCGTGCGACGCGTGGGACGAAAGCTGGAACCTCGCCGGCGCGGTGCAGGACATTTCGGTCTTCTACACGATCGGCGACGAACTCGCGCGCTCGGCCAGATGGCCGGGCTGGAAAGACGGCAGCGAATTCAAGGCGATCCGCGACCAGAGCGCCGCGTCGCGGAAATAAGCGGGTGACGGTGACGGCAATCGACCATTCCCGGCCGCTGCGCTGGAACTCGACCTTGCCGGAAACCGGTCGTTCGTTCAAACGTCTCGTATGAACCCATTGATACTCAAAACCGTTACCGGCGTTGCCGTAATATTTTCACTCTTGGGATGCGATTTGACCGGCAACCTAATCCGAGACCACGAGAAAATGTGCAGGATGCACGGTAAAATCGTGGTTCACGACCGAAGCCTTTGGACGGAGTATGTCGGCGGCGCCAGTCAATCATACTTAAAAAGAAAAAAAGAGTTCCCGGATACTAAAATGGCTATCCCCGAATTTGTTGAAGGATTTGAATATAGGTTTGGCAATAATCTCGAAAGTACGAGGAAATCCGTCTCTGGAAAAATCATAAGAAACGATATATATCTTATAAAGAATAAAAAGCTGGCGGTGCAGTTTGTAGACTTTTTTGCAAGCTATAATTCTATTGGCAGTAAAACGAATTTCGACTGTACTGGCTTATATCCGGATCTTTATAAATTTGATTCGGCTGTCGACTACGCAGATTTTAGGGAAAGCTTTAAGCCTCGGTAAGCCACAACCAGACATTCAGCTCCCCACCCCAAAACCGCCGGTCAGGCACGCGACTGCGTCAACCGATGCACCGGCCCGAACTGCGCAACCGCCGCACCGACAAAGGGCAGTGCAACAAGCCATAACCGCACGCCGGTCACGCCCAGCGGGCTTGCGATGCTGATCGCTGCAGTGGCGCCGAGGCCAGCGCAGATCAGCAGCAGCCCGACAATCAGTCGCCAGTGCGGCACTTCCTTGTCACTGCCACTCGCGCGCTCGTAGCGCGCAAAGGCCATGATCAGCGGAAAGAGCGCGGCGATATAGAGCACAAACCAGATTGGTCGCGCGAGCCACCACGCCGCGCTGCCCGGCGCCACGTCGAGCCCGATCCCGCCGAGCAGCCACGCCGCGATCATCACAAGAACGAAGGCAGTGAGGTGCCACAGGTAGATCGTCATGATCATGCCGTTGACAAGCACGACGCTGGTCCAGATGCGGATATTGTCGAGCATCCGCCGCCCCGCGGGTTCCAGCGCGAGCGCGAATCCCGCCTGCGCGACCCCGAGCGCGAGCAGCGCAAGCGTCGGCGGCATCGAATTGCTGAGGCCGCTCCCCGGCACCCCGATCATCGCGACCGGATAAGGTCCGAGGCCAACGAGCAGGCCGAGCGCGACCAGCCCGCCGATTCCCCACAAAAGCGCGCTGCGCGGCGCCAGCCGCCCTTCGCTCCATGCAAAGCCGAGCTGGTGGATCGCGAGCCACACGAAGGCGAAGTTGAGAAAATTCACATAAGGCACGTCGAAGCGCAGCGCTGCGACGTCGATCAGGGCCGCGCCCGCAACGAGCATCCAGAAGGACGCGAAGCCGAAACGCTTCCACGCCTTCCACGTCAGCGGCACGACCGCTGCAACCATCAGATAGACCGACAAAAACCAAACCGGGATCAGCGCGAGCTGCGCTGCCATAGCGACGACGCCGCGCTCGATCCCCATCAACGTGCCGAACAGCGCAACGAGCGTCCAGATCAGGAATAGCGGCAGCACCGGATTGATCAGCCGCTGCAGCCGCCCGCTGTACCAGCTTTCATAGCTGCCGCCCTTGCGCTGCGTCGCGGCCCACGAGATGCCGTTCGAGAAACCGCCGACGAGGAAGAACAGCGGCATAACCTGGAACCCCCAGGTCAGCCATTGCGTCCACGGCAATATGCCGAGCAGATGTCCGCCCTCGACCGCGCCGTCCTTCATATAGGGTGCGGCGACCAGCCAATGGCCGACGACGACCGCGAGGATCGACAACGCGCGGAGAAAATCGACATAGCGATTGCGCTCGGGCGGCGCCTGCAGCGCCATGGTCTTTGCCCGCGACCAGATGCTCTTCCGAACGGCGTCCGTGGTTTCGCTCAAGATACCGTCCCTCCCGATGGAAACTCCAAGCTAGTGTCGCGCGCCTCCAAAGCAAGCCGCCATGCAAAGGGAAGCGAAGGACATCATCTCGCTAATCGGCTCTTTCCTACATTATTGCGCTGTGGCAGCGTTCCATTTCGCTCTTTGATTTGTCCGCCCCCAACCCATTGAAGAGGCACGCCTCCCAGCCGCACTAAAGCGACAAAGGAGACAGTTTCGAAGCGCACATGCGTATCTTTTGTCGCTTTAAGGGGCTCTGATCGTCCTGCCGACAGGGCAAGCGCGCTTCGCCTTTGCCTTGGCGCACCAGCCTTGCTATCGGCTCGGGACAATGGCCAGCACCACCGACGATCCCGACAATCCAGAACCCGTTCCCGGCATGACCGATACCCCGTTCGGCAGCGCGCTGTCCGAGCGCTATCTCGTCTATGCGCTGTCGACGATCACCGCGCGGTCGCTGCCCGACCTTCGCGACGGTCTGAAGCCTGTTCACCGCCGCCTGCTGTGGGCGATGCGCGCGATGCGGCTCGACCCGAGCCAAGGCTACAAGAAATCGGCGCGCGTCGTCGGCGACGTCATCGGTAAATTCCACCCGCATGGCGATGTCGCGGTGTATGACGCGATGGTCCGCCTCGCGCAGGATTTCTCGCTCCGCTATCCGCTCGTCGACGGCCAGGGCAATTTCGGCAATATCGACGGCGATAACGCCGCGGCCTATCGTTACACCGAAGCGCGGCTGACGCGCGTTGCCGTCGACCTGATGCAGGGGCTCGACGAGGGCACGGTCGATTTCCGCCCGACCTATAATGGCGAAGATGAAGAGCCCGAAATCATGCCGGGACTGTTCCCGAACCTGCTCGCCAATGGCGCGAGCGGGATCGCGGTGGGCATGGCGACGAACATTCCTTCGCACAACGCCGCCGAGGTGATCGGAGCGGCGCTGGTGCTGATCGAGAATCCGCAGGCCGAACTGTCCGAACTGCTCGAGCATGTCAAAGGCCCCGATTTCGCGACCGGCGGCATTGTTGTCGACAGCGCCGAAACGATTGCCCACGCTTACGAGACCGGCCGCGGCGGATTCCGCCTCCGCGCACGTTTTTCGACCGGCAGGCTGGATGATGGCAGCTGGGAAGACAGCGGGATCGAGAAGCAGTCGGGCGGCACCTGGCAACTCGTCATCAGCGAAATCCCGTACGGCGTCGCCAAGGGCAAGCTGATCGAGCAGATCGCCCAGCTGATCGCCGACAAGAAACTGCCGATCCTCGAGGATGTTCGCGACGAAAGCGCCGAGGACCTGCGCATCGTCATCGAACCCAAGAGCCGCAACGTCGACCCCGACATCCTCAAGGAAAGCCTCTATCGGCTGACCGACCTCGAAAACCGCTTCGCGCTCAATTTGAACGTCCTCGATGCGACGCGTACGCCGAAGGTGATGGGGCTGCACCAGCTGCTCAGCGAATGGCTGCAGCACCAGATCGTCGTCCTCGTCCGCCGGGCGCAGCACCGGATCGCGAAGATCGACGACCGGCTCGAACTCGTCGCAGGCTATATCATCGCTTTTCTCAACCTCGACCGGATCATCGAGATCATCCGTACCGAGGATGAGCCGAAGCCCGTGATGATCGCCGAATTCATCCTGACCGACCGGCAAGCCGAAGCGATCCTCAACATGCGCCTGCGGTCCTTGCGCAAGCTCGAGGAAATGGAGTTGAAGCGCGAACAAGCCGACCTGACCGCCGAGCGCGAGGAGCTGGTCAAGCTGGTCGAAAGCCCGGCGCGCCAGAAGACGCGGCTGCGCAAGGACCTCGAAAAGCTGCGCGCGGTCTATGGCCTTGAGACCTTGCTCGGCGCGCGCCGCACGACAATTGCCGAAGCCGCGCCGGCGCGCGACATTCCGCTCGACGCGATGATTGAGAAGGAGCCGGTGACGGTGATCCTGTCCAAACGCGGCTGGATCCGTGCCCAGCGCGGCCATGTCGCGGCCGATCAATGGGCCGAGTTCAAGTTCAAGGAAGGCGACGAACTGCTGTTCGCCGCGCATGCTCAAACCACCGAAAAGCTGCTTATCGCGGCCAGTGATGGGCGCTTCTTCACCGTCGGCGCCGACAAGCTGCCCGGCGGACGCGGGTTCGGCGAGCCGCTGCGCCTGATGGTCGACATCGATCCCGATGCGCGGATCGTCGCGATGATCCCGGCGAGCGCCGAAGGCCGCCTTCTGCTGGCGTCGACCAGCGGCCATGGCTTCGTCGCCCAGATGGCTGACGTGGTTGCAGAGACGCGCAAGGGCCGCAACGTCGTCAATCTGAAGCCCAAGGCCTCGCTTGCCATCGTCCGACCGATCCTGACGAGCGACGACAGCGTCGCCGTGGTCGGCGAAAATCGCAAGCTCGTGGTCTTCCCGGTCGCCGAAGTGCCGGTGATGGCGCGCGGCCAGGGCGTGATGCTGCAACGCTATCGCGACGGCGGCCTGTCCGACGCGGTCAGCTTTGCCTTTGCCGACGGCTTGAGCTGGGCGATGGGCGGCGACACCGGCAGGACGCGGACCGAAACCGACCTTGCCCCCTGGCGCGTCGCCCGCGGCGCTGCAGGCCGGATGCCGCCAACCGGTTTCCCAAGGAACAATCGCTTCGGCTAATCGTATTTCGATGTAGCCGTAAATCCCTTATTTACTTCCCGTCACCTAGGCATGGGGCAATGGGGAAAGGTCGCACAAAACCCTCTGTTATGCCTATCGATAGAACCGGCGAAGACCGGCCCTTGTTGTTCGTCGGCTGGATCGACGCGTTGCCCGTTCCGGCCGCGCTGATCAGACCGATGGCGCGCGGCAATTTTCGGCTCCACGCCAGCAACGCCGCGTTCGACCGATTGAGACTCTCCCCCGTCGGGGCCGACGCGCCGATCGCATTGCTGCGCGCCATCGAACGCGCATCGCAATTCCCGGAAGAATCGCAGGAATTCTCGTGCCAGCTGGGCGAAGGCATCGCGGCGCGCGACCTGCGTGGCTCGATTGGCCCCTTGCCCACGGAATCGGGCGACGACGGGCTCTTTCTGTTGACGCTGATCGACCGGACGCAGGAAATGATGACCGAGCGCAATTTGCGCCGCGAGCTTGTGTCCGACAGCCTGACCGGCCTGCCCAACCGCGCCGGGTTTGAGGAGCTGGTCGAACAGCGCCCGCGCCTCGAAGGCGCCGGCGCCGACCATGCGATCCTGTTGCTCGACCTCGCACGGTTCAGCCGCATCAACGAACATATCGGACCGATGGCGGGCGACGAGCTGATCATCACCGTCGCGCGCCGCCTGAAATCGAGCCTGCGCAGCGGCGACATATTGGCGCGCACTGGCGGCGACGAATTTGCCATATCCTCGCGCGTCGCAGGCGGCCGCGCCGATGTGCGCGAAATGGCGCGGCGCATCCGCGGCTGCTTCGATCACCCCTTCCGCATCGGCGAGCTGAAGGTGAGCGTCGACTGCGCGCTCGGCTGCGCGATCCAACCCGCAGCTGACACAGATGTCGCCGATCAGATCCGTCACGCGCAGATCGCACTGAAGCGTGCGAAGCAAACCGACCGCATCGAAATCTACGAACCCGAAGCGGCAATGCTGTCGGACAATCGTTTCGGGCTTGAAACCGAGCTGCGCAACGCGATCGAGGAAGACCGGCTCCACCTGGCTTTTCAACCGCTGATCGAATTGTCGAGCGGCCGTGTCGCCGGGTTCGAAGCGCTCGCGCGCTGGGACAACAGCCGCGGCACGTCGGTCTCTCCCAACGAATTCATCCCGATTGCCGAAGATTCGGGACTGATCGTCCCGCTCGGCCAATGGGCGATCGGCAAGGCGGCTGCGGTGCTCGCCGACTGGGACCGTCAGAATGGCGGCAACATCGTCGATGCCTATTTCTCGGTCAATGTATCGGCCATCCAGCTGGTGCGCGACGATGTCGCGGCGGTTGTCCGCCAGGCGCTCGAAACACACAAGATCGGCGGCGAACGGCTGATGATCGAGCTGACCGAAAGCGCCATCATTGGCGACCCCGACCTGGCGCTGTCGGTGCTCAGCGAGTTGAAGGCGCTCGATACGCGCATCGCGATGGACGATTTCGGCACCGGCTATTCCAATCTCGCCTATCTGCAGCGCCTGCCGATCGACGTACTCAAGATCGACCGCAGTTTCGTCGAGCATATGGTCGACGACCGCGACAAGGTGGCGATCGTCCGCACGATCCAGAGCCTCGCCGAAGTGTTGGGGATGCGCTCGACGGCGGAGGGCGTCGAGACCGCCGATCAGGCACGGCTGCTCTCGGCGCTCGGATGCGATTTCGGGCAGGGCTTCCTGTTCGCGCGGCCGATGGATAGCGCCGCGGCGCTCGATTACTGGCGTCAGTCGCTGGTGCGACCAATCTTCTGATCGACAAGCTGCGCGACGCGCGCGGCATCCGGAAAATCTTCCGCCACCCATTCGGCTTCGACCGCTTTCAGGATGCGGGCGACGTCGGGGCCGACCGCAATCCCGCGCGCGACAATATCGCCGCCCTTGATCGGCATTTCGGGGACGGTCCAGCCCGACAGGGCTTCGACCGCCGCGCATGCCGAAGCGGCATCGCCCGTGAGCAGATGCACGTCGCGCGCGCCATCGACCCCGATCGCATGCGCCAGTTGCCGCGCCGGTCGCGCATAGTCGGCGCGGCATCCGCCGAGTGCGGCGAGATATTTTCGCTGCCGCGTCGACAGGCGCAGGCGGCTCGCGACCTGTTCAGCCGTAGCTGCGTCGGCGGGAAGCAGCGCCGAGAGGCGGCGCAGCGGAGCGACCGCGACTGCCGCGGCTTCCTCATTGGTCACCAGCCGGTCGAGCGTCGCCACGAAGGCTGGATCGAGTTCGGGCAGCAGCACCTCGAACATGCCGTCGGACGCCATCTGCCCGACGATCTTACGCGGGTCCGGTAGCGACAATATCTTGAGCAGTTCGTCCGCAATCCGTTCGCGCGAGAGGCTTTTGAGCGACTGCCGCGCCGTGACGACCGCGACATGGCTGACGGCATCAAGCTCGCCGCGTCCGAAACGCGCCGCAAAGCGATAGAAACGCAGGATGCGCAAATGATCCTCGGCAATGCGCGTTGCGGCATCGCCGATAAAGGCGACGCGTCCCGCCTTCAGATCGGCGAGACCGCCAAACCAGTCGTCGATCGTGCCGGTGTCGAGATCGGCGTACAGCGCGTTGATCGTGAAATCGCGCCGCGCCGCATCGTCGCGCCAGTCGTCGGCGAACGCGATCGTGGCCCGGCGCCCGTCGGTTTCGAGGTCACGGCGCAGCGTCGTGATCTCGTGATGGTCGCCGCTGGCGATCGCCGTCACCGTCCCATGCGCGATGCCGGTCGGAATCACCTTTATGCCGGCCGTCTCAAGTCGCCGGGTCACCTCCTCTGGAAGCAGCGGGGTCGCCAGATCGATGTCTGTGGCGGCGAGGCCGAGCAATGTGTCGCGTACCGCGCCGCCGACGACCTTGACCGCGCCGCCATCGGCCGACAGCGCCGCGACGATCCGTCGCAGCCCCGGCCGGTCACGCCATTCGGCGACGGGGAGCCCCGTCACCGATGCCATCCCGCCGGCAAACGCCGCGCCAGATTGATGATAATACCCGCCGTCACGCCCCAGATCCGTCGCCCTTGCCAGTCCATGTCATAAAAATGGCGATCATGCCCCTGCCAATTCGCATGCTGGCGCTGGTAATTGCCGGGATCGAACAAGGTGTCGAGCGGCACCTCGAACCAGTCCTCGACCTCTTCGGGATTGGGGTCGAGCGGCAGGTCGGGCGGAATGACGCCCAATACCGGGGTGATGATATAGCCGCTGCCCGAACGATAGGGTTCGGTCGCGCCCGCGACGGTGACGTCGTGACGACTGAGGCCGATTTCTTCTTCGGCTTCGCGCAATGCCGCATCGACCGCGTCGCGGTCGCCCGGATCGATCTTGCCCCCCGGAAACGCGACCTGCCCCGCGTGGCTGCGCAGCCATTGCGGGCGCTGGGTCAGGATCACGCCCGGATCGGGCCGGTCGGTAAAGGCGATCAGAACCGCGGCATCGCGCAGCGTCGGCGTCCCCAGATAGGCCTCGTCCTCACCGGCGTCGGGAAGAAGATTATCGAGCGCGGTGCGCAGTTTTTTGGACAGCATCAGGCGTCGACCAGTGGAAAGCGCGCACCGTTCGACCAGATCGCGGGCGTGTCGGCACTCTCGACGAGCGCCATTTCGACGATCTCATAATAGAGCGCGCGGTCGATTCGGGCCTCAAGGCCATTGCCGATCACGCCGCGCACATGCAGGCGCGGGTCCGGGTTGTCGGCATCGTTGCCAAAGCTGAGCGGATGATCCGCACCCGCCATGACGAGGTCGTCGGTATCGAGGCGGAACACGAGCTTACGCGCCTCTCCCTCACCTTCGGCCTTCATCTCTACGGCGCGGAAGGCTGTGTCCTCGACGACGAGGCTCAATTTCTCGGCGGGTGTAACGAGAACATGGCTCCCGTCGGACTCGCGGCGCAGGATCGTGGAAAACAGCCTGACCATCGCGGGCCGGTTGATCCGCCCGCCCTCGTGATACCAGCTGCCGTCGGTGCGGATTTCCATAAAGCTGTCACCGGTCCGCTCGGGATGCCATTGCTCGACCGGCGGCAGCTTGCGCGCTGCGAGCAGTTCTGCCGCCTCGGCCAGCGAAAGCTGTGCGAAGTCCTTGGGAAGCGAGGGCGCGGGGGTAACCATCCGTCTGACATAGGAAGGTGGGTGCTCAAGTAAAGACGTCATCCTCGCGAAGGCGGGGAGCGACGTGCCGAGAAAAGCGGCAGAAAACTGCGTAACTTCACTCGCGCTGCGCTTTTGACATGCAAATTTTCGGCCATCGGGAATGAATCCCGGATCGAGTCCGGGATGACGAGGGGGGCGTGCGAGCGAATCCCGCGAAAGGGCGGAAAACTGCGCAACTTCATTCGCAAATCGCTGTTGCAGGTGGAAACCCGGGTTCATCCCGCAAGGCTATGCGGCCCGGATAATGTAGGACAGCATTTTTCGGGGCCGTCTACCTCGGCCCGATCATCCCCGCGCCGGTCGGCAGACTGTGCCCGTTCACCGCCCGGGCGAGGAGGCGGCGTTTCTCGAACGGCCCGGGCAAATCCCATTCGCCCGTCGCGTCGGCGTCGAAACCAAAGAAGCGGCCGTAATATTCGGGGTCACCGATCATCATCAACGCGCTATCGGCCTGTGTTTCGGCGGCGCCCAGCATATGCGCCATCAGCGTGCGGCCGTGCCCGCCGCGCTGGATATCGGGGCGCACCGCGACGGGGCCGACCATCACGAGCGGCGTTGCCGTGCCGTCGGCGGCAAGATGCGCGACCGGCCAGCACTGAATCGTGGCGAGCAGCGCGCCGCCATCGACAAGCGCGAAGCTGAGCGCACCCACCGCATCCATGCCTTCACGAATGCGATAGGCGGTTCGTCCAAAGCGATCCGTTCCGAAAGCCGCGTCGAGCAGATCCTCGACCGACTGCGGCTCGACATTCGACAATGGAAGTAACTCGACCAATGCTTACCCTTTCGCTAATGCGGCGGCGCTTTAGGGGTGCGGGCCCGGCGATGCAAAGCCGAATGTCGCGCCCGCCTGCAGGATGATCGCGTGACCGATAGTTTGTGGCTGGAAGTGGACGGGCTGACCGCTCAGGTGCTGACCGGCATTTATTCCGAAGAAACCCATCTGCCGCAGCCGCTGCGCATCTCGGTCCGCGCGAAGCTGGCGATGGCCGATCATTATGATCCGGTGACGCCGCTGAGCGCATCGAAAAATTACATGCACCTGAAATTCGCGGCGACCGAGGGCATCCCGAAGGATGTGCATTTCGTGCTGATCGAGAGCGTTGCCGACCATATCATCGACACTTTGTTCCTGCAGGATGAGAAGATCGACGAGGTCGAGGTGAAGATCGTCAAGCTCGCGATCGCCGAAGAAGGCGAAGCGATCGGCATCACGATGCGGCGGGCGCGCAAATGACACAGAAGCTGGCGTTGGTGACGGGTGGGCTCCACCGCGTCGGCGCCGCGATTTCGGCGCGGCTGGCGCGCGAAGGCTATGCGCTGGCGATCCACAAGCGCAGCCCGGGCGACGCCGACCCGGTGCTCGCCGAAGCGCTCACCGAGACCGGTGCGGTCAGCCATCGCTTCGCCGCCGACCTCGCCGATCCGGCGGCGGTCGATGCCTTGATCCCCGCCGTGATCGAAAAATTCGGTCGCGCACCCGATCTGCTCGTGAACAACGCCGCACTTTTCGCCGAGGGCGAGTGGACCGACCTGTCGGCCGCGGCGCTCGCCGAGATGATGCAGGTCAATTTGTCCGCGCCGGTGATGCTGGCGAAGGCGCTCGTCGCGGCGAGCGAAGGCACGCGCCCTGCGATCGTCAATATCGTCGATCAGCGTGTGGTGCATCCGGTGCCCGACCAGATCGCCTACAGCCTGTCGAAATCCGCGCTGTGGCGGGCGACCGCGACGCTGGCGGTCGCCTTCGGGAGCCGGGCGCGGGTCAATGCCGTGGCGCCGGGACTGACGATGGCGACCGACGATTATTCGGCGGCGCAGGTCGAGCGGCTGGCAAAGCTTATGCCGCTGGGGCTGCTCCCCGTACCGGGCCAGATCGCCGATGCGGTTGCGTATCTCGCCCGTGCCGAGGCGGTGACCGGGCAGACGATCTTCGTCGACGGCGGCGCGCATCTCGCGCCGATGGCGCGAGATTTCGTGGCGCTGGAGCGGGATTGACGGCGCTCTGCAATAAATAGGGACTGTCCCTATTTATTGCCCCTCGGTGGGCGGCGGCCTCAGTAGATATGCACCGCCTTGGTCACCAGATAGCCATCCAGCCCCTCGGGTCCGCTTTCGCTGCCGAAACCCGATTCCTTGATTCCGCCGAACGGCGTGTCGAGCGTCGAGATCATAAAGCTGTTGACGCCGACCATACCGCTTTCGATCGTGTCGACGATGCGGTTGATGCGGCGGCCGTTTTCGGTGAACGCGAAGGCGGCGAGGCCGTAGGGTAGCCGGTTCGCCTGCTCCAATGCCTCTTCCTCGGTGCCGAACGGCCGGATCAGCGCCATCGGCCCGAACGGCTCGTTGTTCATCGCGTCAGCCTCGATCGGCACGTCGGCGATCGCGGTCGGCTGGAAAAAATAGCCGTCGCCGGTCGCCTCGCCGCCCGCGATGACGCGCGCGCCCTTCGCCTTGGCGTCGGCGACCAGCGCTTCCAGCGCGGGGATGCGGCGCGCATTGGCGAGCGGGCCCATCTGGGTGTCGCCGTCAAACCCGCTGCCGATCTTCACCTTCGCGGTCCGCTCGGCAAAGCCCTTCACAAAGGCGTCGTAGATGCCCTGCTGCACATAGAAGCGCGTCGGCGAAATGCACACCTGTCCGGCATTGCGGAATTTCTGCCACACGACCTTGTCCAGCGTCGCTTCGAGGTCGCAATCGTCGAAAATCAGGACCGGCGCATGGCCGCCGAGCTCCATCGTGATCCGCTTCACCCCGTCGGCGGCGAGCTTCATCAGATGTTTGCCGACCGCGGTCGAGCCGGTGAAGCTGACCTTGCGGATAACGGGGCTCGCAAGCAGATGCCGGCTGATCATGTCGGGGTCGCCATAGACGAGTTGCACAACATCGCCGGGGATACCCGCATCGGCGATGCAGCGCATGATCGCGCTGGTGCAGCCGGGGGTTTCCTCGGGCGCTTTCGCGATCACGACGCAGCCCGCGGCGAGCGCGGGGGCGATTTTCTTGACCATCAGATTGACCGGGAAGTTCCACGGGCTGAACCCCGCGACCGGGCCGACCGGATGTTTGGTGACCATCGCGCGCTGGCCCGCGGGGCGCTGGAGCACGCGGCCTTCGATGCGTTTGCCCTGCTCGGCGAAATAGTCGAACAGCCCCGCAGCCGACAGAACTTCGCCGCGCGCCTCGGCAATCGGCTTGCCCTGTTCGAGCGTCAGCAGCGTTGCGATATGCTCGACACGCTCGCGGATGATCCCTGCCGCCTTGTGCATCAGCGCCGCGCGTTCGTCGGGAGTCTTGGCGCGCCACACCGGCCAGCCGCGTTCTGCCGCGGCGAGCGCTTCGTCGAGATCGGCGGCAGTCGCCACCGGCAGTTCGGCGATCGTGCCTGCGGTCGCGGGATTATAAACCGGCCGCCCTTCGCGCCCCTCACCGCTCCGCCAGGCGCCGTTGATGAAGAGCTGGAGGTCGGCGTCGTAGGTCGCGGTCATGGATGGTCCTTTGCCAAGGAAATGGGGGATGGCGGCGATATAGGGTGGCTTAGCGATAGTTAAAGCTGATGCTGATCCGCTCGCCCTTGCCCGAATGTGGCATCACCTCGTGGCGCAGCCAGCTCTCCCACAGGAAGACGCGGCCGGCGGCGGGCTTGGCATAGATGAAGGGCAGCAGATGTTCGGGTGCCTCGTCGGTGCGGCCCGGCGCCGCCATCAACATTGCGAGCCGCGGATCTTCGAGCTTGAGCGCGCCCGATCCCGGCGGGACGGCGACGTAAAAGGTTCCCGACACGATGCTGTGGGGGTGGATATGGCCGCTGTGCGTGCCGCCGGGTTTCAGGACATTGACCCACATAGAGTCGAGCTTCAGCGGTTTGGCGAGGTCGAAGTGGCATGCCTTGGCGAAGGCTTTGACTTCCTTGTCGAGCAGGCGCTTGAGGTCATCGAATGCCGGATCGCGTTCGGGCAGGTCGTTCAGGCTCGCGTAGCTGGTATAGCCTTTATAGCCATGCTCGCGGCTCCAGCGCCGGCCCGCGCCATCCTCTTCGGCGAACAGGCGGCTGCTTTCCTCCAGCTCTTCGAGCAGGTCGGGCGTGCCGATATCGGCCTCGTAAAAATTGGTGGCGAAGAGCGTGCGAACGGGCATGATGGCCGCAAAGCACAGCAAGTGCGCGCACGCAAGGGAGACAAGGATGGCCGGGTTTGAACTGATCGCCGACGGATTGCGCTTTCCAGAGGCGCCGGTGGTGATGGACGACGGCAGCGTCATCGTCGTCGAGATCGAGGCGAAGCGCATCACGCGCTGCTGGCCCGGTGGCCGGAAGGAGGTCATCGCGACCCCCGGAGGCGGTCCGAACGGGCTGGCGATCGGCCCCGATGGCAAGCTCTATTGCTGCAACAACGGCGGGTTCAACTATGTCGAATCGAACGGCTATCTCGCGCCGCACGGCATCGCCGACGATTATTCGGGTGGGCGGATCGAGCGGATCGATATCGAGACCGGCGAAGTCGAAGTCCTGTACAAAACGGGCGATCATGGCGTCGTGCTGCGCGGGCCGAACGACATCATGTTCGACAGCCACGGCGGCTTCTGGTTCACCGACCATGGCAAGGTCGATTATGCGAAGCGCTGCCACGATATCGTCGGGATTTTCTACGCGAAGGCCGACGGCAGTTTTATCGAAGAAGTGATCTTCCCGTCGAACAATCCGAACGGCGTCGGCCTCTCACCCGACGGCAACACGCTTTACGCGGCCGAAACCTACACATGCCGCCTGATGAAGTTCAATATCATCGCGCCGGGCAAGGTCGACGACGCCGCAGGGCCGGGCGGCCCGGGGATCCCGCTCTATCGCCCCGCAGGCTATAAATTCTTCGACAGCCTCGCGATGGAGGCGAACGGCAATATCTGCATCGCGACGATCGGCGAGTGCGGGATCAGCGTGGTATCGCCGCAAGGCGAGCTGGTCGAATTTGTCGCGACCGACGATATCTTCACAACCAATATCGCTTTTGGTGGCTCCGACCGCCAGGATGCCTATCTGACCCTGTCAGGGACCGGGCGGCTGGTGAAGACACGCTGGGCGCGCCCGGGACTGCAACTGCAATATTGAAGGAGCGAGATGCACGAGGAAACCCACGCCGTCACACGGATCGGCTGGCTGCGCGCCGCGATTCTTGGCGCCAATGACGGGATCGTATCGACCGCGAGCCTGATTGCGGGCGTTGCGGCGGCGGGTGCGAGCCAATCGTCGATCCTTGTGACCGGTACCGCGGGACTTGTCGCCGGCGCGATGTCGATGGCGGCGGGCGAATATGTTTCGGTGAGTTCGCAGAGCGACGCCGAAAAATCGGACGTCGAGCTGGAGAAGCGGCATCTTGCTGCCGACCCCGAATTCGAACTCGAGGAGCTGACTTTAATCTATCAGGAGCGCGGGCTCGACCGCGCGCTCGCCGAGCAGGTCGCGGTGCAGCTGACCGAACATGATGCGCTCGATACGCATCTGCGCGACGAACTGGGCATGACCGACGCGATGGCGGCGCGGCCGATTCAAGCGGCGGCGGCTTCGGCGGCGAGTTTTACCGCAGGCGCAGCGTTGCCGCTTGCGACGGCGCTGATCGATCAGGGCACATCGCTGCCGTGGACGGTGTCGGCAGCGTCACTGGTCTTTCTCGCGATCCTCGGAGCACTCGGCGCGCGCGCAGGCAATGCGCCGATGCTGCGCCCCGTCGTTCGGGTCACCTTCTGGGGTGCGATGGCGATGGCCGTGACGATCGCGATCGGGTCGCTGCTGGGGACGACGGTGGGCTGATCTGCGCCGCGACAGGGACCGGATGCCTTGCCGATGCGTCCGACCGCGATTGTCAGGAACGTTCCCATCTGTATGACTATCGGTCATCCCGCAATCGCGGGCAAGACAATCGGAGGGGTCCGGAATGAGTTCAACGAGCTGGGCGATCGACATCGATCGCGACGATATCACGCAAGCCACATTGACTGCCCAAGAGAGCGCTCCGCTCGCACAGGGACAGGTTCGCGTTCACCTCGACAGCTATGCGATGACCGCCAACAACATCACTTATGCCGTGTTCGGCAAGCCCGCCGGGCTGTTCGGTAACGATCAGGGTTATTGGGATTTCTTCGCCGAGCGCGACACCCCGGGCCGCCTGCCCGTCTGGGGTTTTGCGACCGTCACCGAAAGTGCGGCCGAGGGGGTGGCGGTCGGCGACCGCTTCTACGGCTATTATCCGATGGCGAGCGAGGCGGTGCTGAGCGTCGGCAAGGCGGGTCCTGGCGGCTTCACCGATGTGACGCCGCGGCGCACCACCCTGCCCCCCATCTATAACAATTATCAGCGGATCGAGGCGCTGCCCGACTATCGCGCCGCCGACCATGATTATTGGCCGGTGTTCCGTCCCCTTTTCCTCACCGGCTGGCTGATCGCCGACCAGTTCGAGGATGAGGGCGATTATGGCGTCCAGCAGATTTTGATCGCGAGCGCGTCGAGCAAGACCGCGATCGGGCTCGGCTTCGCGCTTAAACAGCGCGCCGACCGCCCCGAAACGATAGGGCTCACGAGTGCGGCCAATGTCGAGGCGCTCGCGGCGCAGGGCATCTACGACCGTGTGATCAGCTACGACCAGATCATGACGCTGAACGCGACCACCCCCGCCGCGCTCGTCGACATGGCGGGCAATGGCGCGGTGACCCGCGTCGTGCACAGCCATTTCGGTAATCAGCTGCAGGCGTCGATCATCGTCGGCAAGTCGCACTGGGATGCGCAGGCCGATGTCGAGGGGCTGCCGGGCCCCGAGCGGCAGGGCTTTTTCGCGCCGGGCCGCAGCCAGAAGCGCATTGCCGACTGGGGCGGTGCGGCGTTCGGGCAGAAGATCGCCGAGGCGTGGCTGGCGTTCATGGACGTTGCACCGCGGCTGGCATCGGTCGATAAGCGCAGCGGCGGCGACGCGGCGCTCGCCGCTTATCGGGAGATGCTCTCGGGACAGGCCGACCCCAGAACGGGGATCGTTGTCGTTCCATGAGGGTCGCACGGAGCAATCCCTTTCACCGCCGCCGGACGAAAGGACCAACCATGCTTCGTACCCTTATTGTCGCCACCTCGCTTGCGCTCCTGCTTCCGGCAGCAGCGGCGCTTGCCGAAACGCCCAAAGCCGCGCCCGCGCACAAGGCCGACCTCGCCGACCGCGTCGCGGGCACCTACACGGGCAATGTCGCCTCGGACGCGCGCGGATCGTCGCGGAACGATGTCACGATCACCGTGACCCGCACGGGACCGAACAAGATCGAGATCAAGTCGGACTATCCGCGCATCCCGACCGTCACCATCCCGCTCGAAAAGGCGATGGACGCGATCCTTGCGGCGAGCGGCCCCTATGTCTTTCTCCTCGACACGGTGCGGTCGCCCGACCGGCTCGACCTCACCATCGGCGATGCAAGCTGGTCGGGAAATCGCGTCGCCACCCCCGCCAAGAAATAAGGTTGTTTTCTCCCGCATGACTTACTCGACGGTTATATTCGACTTCGGCGGCGTCATCACGGCGTCGCCGTTTGAAGCCTTCAATCGCCTCGAGGAAGAACGCGGGCTGCCGCGCGATTTCGTGCGCCGGGTCAACAGCGCCGATCCCGACGGCAATGCCTGGGCGAAATTCGAGCGCGCCGAGATCGACGCCGCGACCTTTGACACTTTGTTCGCCGACGAAGCGCGGGCGCTGGGGCATGAGCTGGAGGGCGAAGCCGTGCTCGCGGTCATCGCGGGGGCGGTGCGCCCGGCGATGGTGGCGGCGCTCGACACGTTGAAGGCCAATGGGCTGCGCATCGGCTGCATCACGAATAATGTTCCCGGCGGCAAGATGGGGATCAAAGGGGCGGGCATGACGCGCAGCGAAGAAGCAGCGAACGAGGTCGCGAAGATCATGGCGCGGTTCGAGCATGTCATCGAGTCGAGCAAGGCGGGTGTGCGCAAGCCCGATCCGCGGATTTATGAGATGATGTGCGAGAAACTCGGCGTCGAACCCGGCGAGTGCATCTATCTCGACGATCTTGGCATCAACTGCAAACCGGCCGCTCAGCTTGGGATGCATGCGATCAAGGTGACGAGCGGCGAGCAGGCGCTGGCCGAGCTGTCGGCGGTGCTGGGGATGCGGTTGCCCTGATAATTGGTGGTTCGGTGGTGACGGATGACCGTTTTGGGATGGGGAGCGGACGTTCCCTGTTCGTCATCCCGGGCTTGACCCGGGACCCGCCTGCCTTCTGGCGAACACCGAAAAGGCAAGGCAGGCCCCGGATCAAGTCCGGGGTGACGATGATCAGTAAGGCAGCTTCCGGTGAAACCCGGCGGTCGACTCAAACCACCGCCTCAGCAAGGTTCAGCTCCGCCGCGCGCTCGAAGATCTGCGTGAGCACGGGTTCGGTGTCGGCGACGCGCATCGCGACCTGAAACTCGACCGGCGCGAGCGTCGGCATGCCGTCGATCCGGGCGAGCGCACCGCTCGCGATTTCGCCGCGTACCATCGGCTGCGGGAAGATGCCGATGCCCCCGCCCGCTTTCGCAATGTCGATCATCGTGCGCGCATTGTTGCAGAGGTTGAGCGACTTCTGCGCGATGCGCGACGCGGCGATCGCCTCGCGCATCCGGCCGTGGATCGGCGAATGGCTGGCGAGCGACCAGACGGGAAGCGCCGCCTCGCCTCCGGCAAAGGCCGATGTGACCGTGGGACTCGCGAGCCACACCAGTTCGACCGCGCCGATCGGGCTGGTTTTCAGCGCCGGGTGCGCGATCGGACCCGCGGCAAAGGCGATGTCGGTGCGGCCGGTCAGAAGCTGCTGGATCAGATTCGCGGTAAGGTCGATTTCGATTTCGAGCCCGACATGGGGCATATCGGCCTTCAATCCCGCGACGAAGGCGGGAAGGCAACTCGCCGCCGCGATCTCGCCCGCACCGATCCGCACCACCCCGCTCGCCTCGCCATATCCGCCGCTGCCGAGCAGCGCGACCTGCATGTCGCGGAGCAGCGGGTCGCAGTCGCGCACGAGCTTGCGTCCCGCCGCGGTGAGCGACATCGCGCGCCCCTCGCGGCGGAACAGCGCGGTGCCGAGGCGCTGTTCGAGCTCGCGCATCCGCGCCGATACCGTCGGCTGGGTGGTGTTGAGCCGCTCAGCGGCGGCCGAAAAGGTACCGAGCCGGTCGATCCACAGCAAGGTTTCAAGATGATAGAGCGAGACGCGATTGATAGACATTGTTTATATATAATCCAAAAATTGAACAATTAGAATTGATGGATTAAATGCGCCAAGGTCGCGCGCGAAACCATTCAGGAGAGCCGTCCCATGGGGAAGAAGCAATATCCCGACGCCGCCGCCGCCCTCGAAGGCCTGCTGTTTGACGGCATGCAGATTTGCGCAGGTGGTTTCGGCCTTTGCGGCATTCCCGAACGGCTGATCGACGCGATCCGCGACGCGGGCACCAAGGATCTGACGATCGCCAGCAACAACGCCGGGATCGACGGCGAAGGGCTCGGCAAGCTGCTCCGCACCAAGCAGGTCAAGAAGATGATCTCGTCCTATGTCGGCGAGAACAAGGAATTCGAACGGCAATATCTGGCGGGCGAGCTCGAGGTCGAATTCTGCCCTCAGGGCACGCTCGCCGAACGCTGCCGCGCGGGCGGCGCGGGCATTCCCGGCTTCTATACCAAGACGGGCGTCGGCACACTGGTGGCCGAGGGCAAGGAAGTGAAGAATTTCGACGGACAGGATTATATCCTCGAACGCGGCATCTTCGCCGATCTTGCGATCATCAAGGGCTGGAAAGCCGACGAGAGCGGCAACCTCATCTTCCGCAAAACCGCGCGCAACTTCAACCAGCCGATGGCGACCGCGGCGAAAATCTGCGTCGCCGAGGTCGAGGAAATCGTCCCCGTCGGTAGCCTCGATCCCGACGCGATCCACCTGCCCGGCATTTACGTCAAGCGCCTGATCGTCGGCGCGCCGTACGACAAGAAGATCGAATTCCGCACGACGCGTCCGCGCGAGGCCGCGTGATGCGCGGCTTTGCCCTGACGGGTGCGCTGTTGCTTGCCGGCTGCGCGAGCGCGCCGGCGGAGGTCGCGACGACCCCGCCGCCCGCCGCCGCACCCGCCGAGGCCGCAAAGCCGCCGGTCGCGCTACAATATCTCTACGGCTCGCCCGAAGCCGCCGTCGCCGTGCGCGCGACCAATGCACGGATCGCCGACTATGGCGTGTGGCGGATAAAGGAGCGGCCGAAGGACAGCGTCGTCCTGGCCGCGGGTGCGACGATGGACGCACCGGCCTTCGAGCCGTGTGGCAACAAGCCTTTCGCCGCGGTGTTCGACGCCGACGAAACATTGATCTGGAACCTCGGCCCGATGCGCTATTTCGCCGAAAAGGGCACGGCGTTCGACGTGAAAGTCTGGGACCAGTGGGAAAAGACCGGCGCGGGCAAAGCGGCCGCGATGCCCGGCACGGTCGAGATGGTGAACAAGCTCCGCGCAGCGGGCATCACCGTCATCGCCAACACGAACCGCAGCGCCGCCAATGCCAAGGGCAGCGAAGACACGCTCCGCGCCGCCGGGCTTGGCGAATTCAAACATGGCGAGACGTTGTTCCTGATGGGCGACGATAGCGGCGGGTCGAGCAAGGACCCGCGGCGCGCGACGATCGCGTCGAAATATTGCGTGATCATTCTCGGCGGCGACCAGCTTGGCGATTTCAGCCAGCAGTTCAACGTCAAGGACCTGCCTGCCGCGGCGCGCATGGCGCTCGCGACCAGCGCGGGCGCCGCCGCACTCTGGGACAAGGGCTGGTTCCTTTTTCCCAACCCCGTCTACGGCCCGTGGGAAAAACTGGGCTGGGATGATGCCTTCCCCTCCGACAAGCAATGGGAGCCAAGCCAATGAGCTGGACGCGTGATGACATGGCGGCGCGCGCCGCGAAGGAACTGCAGGACGGCTATTACGTCAACCTCGGCATCGGCATCCCGACCTTGGTCGCGAACCATATCCCCGCGGGGATGACCGTCACGCTCCAGTCGGAAAACGGCATGCTCGGCATCGGCCCCTTCCCCTTTGAAGGCGACGAGGATCCGGACCTGATCAATGCGGGCAAGCAGACGATCAGCGAGTTGCCGCAGTCGGCCTATTTTTCATCGTCGGACAGCTTTGCGATGATCCGCGGCGGGCATATCGACCTGACCGTATTGGGCGCGATGGAGATTGCCGAAAATGGTGACATCGCCAACTGGATGATCCCGGGCAAGATGATCAAGGGCATGGGCGGCGCGATGGACCTTGTCGCCGGCGTCAAGAAGATCATCGTCGTCATGGAGCATAATGCCAAGGACGGCAGCCCGAAATTCATTCCCGCATGCACGCTGCCGCTGACCGGCAAGAATGTCGTCGACATGATCATCACCGACCTCGCGGTGTTCCGGCGCGAAGACCATGACAGCCCGTTCCGCCTGATCGAACTTGCGCCGGGCGTGACGGCGGAGGAACTCGCCAAGAAAACGACGGCGCATTATATTGCATAATGTCGCGGCCAATCCCGGCTCCACCTGGCTGATCGTCGGCGGGTGGCTGTCGGTTCTGGCCGCGCTGCTCCACATCGCCTGCATTTTCGGCGGTCCCGATTGGTATCGCTTTTTCGGCGCTGGCGAGGGCATGGCGCGCGCGGCGGCGCGCGGCGACCTGCGCCCGACGCTGATTACGCTGGCGATCGGTGCGATCCTGCTAATCTGGGCCGCCTATGCCTTTTCGGGGGCGGGCAGCTTGCCGCGCCTGCCGCTGCTGCGGACGGGGCTGATCGCCATCGCCGCTATCTACCTGCTGCGCGGACTGATTTTCGTGCCGCTGCATCTGTGGCGACCGCAGCATAGCGACAGTTTCGCGATCTGGTCGTCGCTGATCGTCTTGATCTATGGCGCGGTTTATGCCGCCGGGACGTTCAAGGCGTGGGACCATCTTGCGCCCTGAGGGGTGACGGCAGCGGATGTCGCGGCTAAGACGACGGCCAATTATGAGGTCGCAGTCTAAACGCAAGTCCAAGAAGCCGGTTTTCACATATCTCATCGCGATCATCGCGCTGGGACTTGTAGGCTGGTTTGGCATTCACGCGCTCGGCGGCAAGCACCCGCTTGCCAGCGTCGAAATCCCAATCAAGGCGCCTGAAAACCTGCCCGACACGCCTGCGGAATGGCGGGGTCGGATCGACTATGGTGCGCTCGATCGACAACTCACAGCCCTCTCGCAGCGGCCCGAGATGGCGGGACTGGCGGTGGCGGTGGTCGAAGACGGCGAATTGCGCTTCGTCCGCACCTATGGCGTCGCCGACAAAACGACCGGAGCGCCGGTCACGCCGCAGACGCTGTTCCGCTGGGCCTCGGTTTCCAAAACCGCGACGGGCGCGCTCGCGGCGGCGCTGGCCAATGACGGCGCGCTCGACCTCGACCGTCCGGTTTCCCGCTGGCGCACGTCGCTCCGCTTGCCCGGCGGGGCCGAGGGACGGATCACGGTGGGCGATCTGCTGGCCCAACGCACGGGCCTCACCAAGAATGCCTATGACGAAAAGCTGGAGGAAGGGCAGAGCCCGCAGTTGCTGCGCGCGAGCCTCGCCCTTGCACCGCTGCAATGCGAACCCGGCACCTGCCACACCTATCAGAATGTCGCCTTCGACGCCGCGAGCGAGATATTGGCGCAGGCCGCGAACGAGTCTTTCCCCGATGCGGTCGAGGACCGGTTTTTCCGCCCGCTCGGCATGGTCAGCGCAGGCTATGGTAAGGAACGACTGACGGGCGCAAAGGATTGGGCAAAGCCGCACCGCGGCGCGCAGGTCCGCCCGATCAAGGAAGCCTATTGGCGCGTTCCCGCCGCTGCGGGCGTTGAGAGCGATATCGTCGATTTCGCGACATGGATGCAGGCGATGATGGGGAAGCGCCCCGATGTGCTGCCGGGTCCCGTGTTACAGCTTGCCCATCGCCCGCGCGTTGGCACCGGGCGGCTCTATGGCGGCACCTTGCGGGCTGCCACGGGCGAAGCAGGCTATGGCCTCGGCTGGCGAAGCTTCACCTATGGCGGCAGCCGGCTCGAGGGCCATTCGGGCGCGGTCGAAGGCTATCGCGCGACGATGATTTTCGAACCGTCCACGCGGACGGGCGTCGTTGCGCTGTGGAACAGCGATTGGGGATTTCCGTTCCGTATCCCGTTCACGGTGATCGACAGCTATCACAAGCGCGACGACGCGGGCTGGCTCGACCTCAGCGAATTGCCCCCACCGGCGGGCGGCGCTGCTGCGAGCCCTGCTGCCGGGGTTCCGAAAGGGTAACCCACCCTTGCCCCCCCGCCCGCTGCCTGTGTATCAGGCACCGCTTCCAAGGCCGAGAGGAGAATCATCGATGCGCGTGCTGCTGACCGGTTCGTCTGGCTGGCTGGGGCGCTATCTCGCCCCCTTGCTCACCCGCAACGGCCATCAGGTCACCGGCCTCGACGTCGTGCCCGGCACGCACACGCAGGTGATCGGCACCGTTGCCGACCGCGCGCTGATCGACCGGACGATGGCCGAGTATGGGATCGAAGCGATCATCCATGGCGGCGCGCTGCACAAGCCCGACATCGTTCGTTATCCGCGGCAGGCGTTCATCGACGTCAATGTCAGCGGTACGCTGAACCTGATCGAGGCGGCAGTTGCGGCGGGCAACGATCGCTTCCTCTTCACCTCGACGACCTCGCTGATGGTGCGCGCCGATGTACGCGAGGGCGCGGGCGAGGCCGGCGCGTGGTGGATGGACGAGGATTTCGGTCCGATCGAACCGCGCAACATCTATGGCATCACCAAGCTCGCCGCCGAACAGGCGTGCAAGCTGGTCCACCGCGAGCATGGAATTGCGGTCGCGATCCTGCGCACCGGCCGCTTCTTCCCCGAGGATGATGACACGCATGCCGTGCCGAGCGGTCCGAACCTGAAAGCGAATGAGCTGCTCAACCGGCGTTTGACGGTCGAGGATGCCGCCGCCGCGCATCTCGCGGCGCTCGAGGCCGCGCCGACGATCGGCTGCGACACCTTCATCCTCTCGGCGCCGCCGCCCTTTGCGCGCGAGGACGCCGAAGAGCTTGCGCGCGACGCGCGCGCGGTGATTGCGCGCTACCATCCCGACGCCGCCGAGCTTTATGCCGCCAGAGGCTGGGTGCTCCCCGAGACCATCGACCGCGTCTATGACCCGTCGCGCGCGGAGCGCCGCTTTGGCTGGCGCGCGCAAAGCGACTTCGGCAGCGTGCTGGCGGCGCTGCGCGGCGGCACCGAACTGCCGTTTGCGCACGATCCCGACTATACCTCGCCCATCATCGCACAGGAGCGCGAAGCATGTATGTGCTGATCACCGCCAACCGGAATTATTCGAGCTGGTCGCTCCGCCCCTGGGTGCTGATGCGCGCGCTGGGCATCGCATTCGAGGACCAGATCGAGCCCTTCTCCAACCCGATCAATTATGACGAGTTTCGCAGCTTTTCGCCGACCGGACAGGTGCCCGCGCTGCTCGACGAAGGCCGGACGGTTTACGACTCGCTCGGCATCACGCTCTATCTCGCCGACCGGCACGAGGGTATATGGCCGGCCGATCCCGACGCGCGCGCCTGGGCGCAGTGCGCGGCGGCGGAAATGCACAGCGGTTTTTCGGCGTTGCGCAACGATTGCACGATGAACGTCGGCGTGCGCGTCACGCCGAAACCCCCGTCGGGCGCACTGAGGCTCGACATCGCACGCATCCGCGAATTGCTGGCGGAAGGCCTGTCGCGATTCGGCGGGCCCTTCCTTGCGGGCGATCGCCTTACCGCGGTCGATGCCTTCTTCGCGCCCGTGGCCTTCCGCATCCGGACCTATGGCCTCGATGTTGGCAGGGGTCAGGCGTGGGTCGATCATATGCTCGTGCAACCAGCGATGGTCGAATGGGAACGGCAAGCGCTGATCGAGAGCTGGCGCGAGGAAAGTCATGAAGCAGAATTGATGGCCGCCGGCACAATCACCGCCGATTATCGCACCGCCTAGTCGGCGAGCGCTTCGCGCACCACCGCGATCCCCGCCGCGCGTTGTTCCTTGAGTTCGGCTTTGAGCCTCGCCGGATCGCGCGCAAAGACGAAGCCAAAGCTCACCCCGCCTTCCCTACCGATCGTGGCGTGGTGGAGCTTGTGCGCCTGTACCAATCGTTTCGCGTAGCCGCGCCGCGGCACCCAGCGGAAATAGCGCTGGTGGACGAGCCCATCGTGCACCAGCGTATAGATGATGCCGTAGAAGAGGATGCCAAGGCCGATCCACGTCGCCGGCTCCCACGCCGCGGCGCCCATGATCATCGGGCTGCCGACGACGAACATCGAAATGCTCATCGCGGCGCCGAAAATCGCGAACAGGTCGTTCTTCTCAAGCAAGCGGTCATGCGGCTCATGATGATCGCGGTGCCACGCCCAGCCGAAGCCATGCATGATATATTTGTGGCTCGCCCAGGCGACGCCCTCCATCGCGACCACTGTGGCGAGGACAAGCATGATGATGGCAACGATCGACATGCGTGGAATATAGGCCGCTCACGCCTGCGCGGCCACCGCAATCGGCGCGACCGAAAATTGCGTTTTTGCTTCCCACTCGCTTGCATTGTTATGCGGGCAGCTTAAGTGATCCGCATGACCCGGCCCCGCACCCTCTATGAGAAAATCTGGGACGCGCATGTCGTCGAACAGCGCCCCGATGGCACCTGCCTGATCTTCATCGACCGCCACCTCGTCCATGAAGTCACCAGCCCGCAGGCGTTTGCAGGTCTTCGCGCGAACGGGCGCACGGTGCGCCGCCCCGATCTGACGCTCGCGGTGCCCGATCATAATGTGCCGACGACGGCGCGACTCGATGCCGCGGGCAAGAAACTGCCGATCGCCGACGCCGAAAGCGCGGCGCAGCTGGCAGCGCTCGAAACCAACGCGCCCGAATTCGGCATCCGCTACATCGACGCGGTCGCGCCCGAGCAGGGTATCGTCCATGTCGTCGGCCCCGAGCAGGGCTTTTCGCTGCCCGGCACGACGATCGTCTGCGGCGACAGCCACACCGCCTGCCACGGCGGCATCGGCGCGCTCGCCTTCGGGATCGGGACGAGCGAAGTCGAACATGTGCTCGCGACGCAGACTTTGCTGCTTCAGCCGTCGAAGACGATGGAAGTGCGCGTCGAGGGTGAAGTAGGCCCCGGCGTGTCGGCGAAGGACATCATCCTCCACATCACCGGTGTGATCGGCGCAGCGGGCGGCACCGGCCATGTCATCGAATATACCGGCAGCGCGATCCGGTCCTTGTCGGTCGAAGGCCGCCTGACCGTCAGCAATATGGCGATCGAAGGCGGCGCGCGCGCGGGGCTGATCGCGCCCGACGATATGACCTTTGCTTACGTCAAGGGGCGCCCCTACGCACCGAAGGGCGCCGACTGGGATGCTGCGGTGGCTTATTGGAAGAGCCTCGCGACCGATCCGGGCGCGACATATGACAAGACCGTCGTCATCGACGCCGCCGATATCGCGCCCAGCGTGACCTGGGGCACCAGCCCCGAGGATGTCGTGCCGATCACCGGCGTCGTCCCCGCCCCCGACAGTTTCGCCGATCCGTCGAAGCAAAGTGCCGCGGCCAAGTCGCTCGCTTACATGGGCCTCGAACCCGGTACGCGGATGCAGGACGTGGCGATCGAGAATATCTTCATCGGCAGCTGCACCAACAGCCGCATCGAGGATCTGCGCGCCGCCGCCGCGGTGCTGAAGGGCCGCCACAAGGCCGACAATGTCAAATGGGCGATCGTCGTCCCCGGATCGGGTCTGGTAAAAGCGCAGGCCGAGGCCGAGGGACTCGACCGCATCTTCACCGACGCGGGTCTAGAGTGGCGCGAGCCCGGCTGTTCGGCGTGCCTCGCGATGAACCCCGACAAGGTGCCCGCAGGCGAACGCTGCGCCTCGACGAGCAACCGCAATTTCGTTGGCCGTCAGGGTCCGGGGGCGCGGACCCATTTGGTCAGCCCCGCGATGGCTGCGGCCGCCGCAGTGACCGGAAAGCTGACCGACGTCCGGGAGTTGATGGCATGACCCCGATTGAAAAGGTCGAAGGCCGCGCGATCCCGTTTGGCCTCAAGAATGTCGACACCGACGTCATCATCCCGGCGCACTGGCTGAAGACGACGACGCGCGAGGGCATGGGCCGCGGCGCCTTTGAAAGCCTGCGCGCCGACCCCGACAATCTGTTCGACAGCGCTGAGTTTAAAGGCGCGCCGATCCTGATCGCGGGCGACAATTTTGGTTGCGGGTCGAGCCGCGAGCATGCGGCGTGGGCGCTTGGCGACCTTGGCATACGCGTCGTCATCGCGCCGTCCTACTCGGACATTTTCTCGGGCAATGCGGTAAAGAACGGCATCCTTCCCGTCGTGCTGCCGCAAACCGCCATCGACCGGCTGATGGAGGTTGCGCAGACCGACCCGGTGCACGTCGACCTCGACACACAGACTGTGACGACGCCCTTTCAGGACCGCTTCTCCTTCGAGATCGATCCGTTCCGCAAGATGTGCCTGCTCGGCGGGCTCGACGAGATTTCGCTGACCGAAAAGAGCGACGCGGCGATCGGCGCCTACGAGACGAAGCTCGACGCGGATCGTCCGTGGCTGCGCCCGGCAGAATTCCAAGGCTGATAAAAACACCACAAAAGGAGAAGATGATGAAGGCTCTCTTGTCGACCGCAACCGGCGGCCCCGAAACGCTGACGCTCGGCGAACTGCCGCGCCCGACCGCAGGCAAGGGCCAGATCGTGATCGATGTGAAGGCCTGTGCGGTCAACTTCCCCGACGTGCTGATCATCGAGGATAAATATCAGTTCCGCCCCGAACGCCCCTTTGCCCCGGGCGGCGAAGTCGCGGGGCTGGTTGCCGAGGTCGGCGAAGGCGTGACCGAGTTCAAGGTCGGTGACCGGGTGCTCGCGGGCTGCGGCAATGGCGGCATGTCCGAAGCCGTCGCGGTTGGCGTCCACAATGTCTATCATTTGCCCGAAGCGCATGATTTCGCCGAAGGAGCCTCGTTGCTGATGACCTATGGCACCAGCATCCACGCGCTCGTCGATCGCGGCCACATTGCCGAGGGCGACACATTGCTCGTGCTTGGCGCGTCGGGCGGCGTGGGCATCGCGGCGGTCGAGCTCGGCAAGGCATTCGGCGCGCGCGTCGTCGCGGGCGTGTCGAGCGAAGCCAAGGCCGAGATCGCACGCCAAGCCGGCGCTGACGAGGTTGTCGTCTATGGCTATCAACCCTTCGACAAGGATGCGTCGAAGGCGCTCGCCGAAAAATTCAAGGCGGCGGTCGGTCCGAACGGCGCCAACGTCATCTATGACGCGGTCGGCGGCGATTATGCCGAGCCTGCGCTGCGCTCGATCGCCTGGGAAGGCCGCTATCTTGTCGTCGGCTTTCCCGCGGGCATCCCGCGCCTGCCGCTCAACCTGACCCTGCTGAAAAGCTGTGATGTTGCCGGGGTCTTCTGGGGCGCCTTCGTCGCGCGCGAGCCGGTCCGCAACCGCGCCAATATCGCGCGGCTGTTCCAGCTGTGGGAACAGGGCAAGATCAAGCCGCGGGTCACCGAAAGCTTTGCCCTTGCCGACGGCGGCAAGGCGATCGCCAAGCTGGGCGACCGCAGCGCGGTAGGCAAGCTGGTCGTCACGATCTGAAATACCGGCCCGACCCCGCACTGACCGAAGCCTTGCGCGCACTCGCCGCATCGGGGCGGATTGCGGTGCGGGTCACGCCGGGCGCGAGCCGCGACGAGGTGAGAGTCGAGGCGGACATGGTGCAGCTCCGCGTCACCGCCCCACCCGCTGATGGCGCCGCGAACGACGCCGTACTTCGCCTGCTCGCCGCGGCGCTCGGCCGCCCGCCGCGCGATCTGACGCTGCTGCGAGGTGCGTCCGCCCGCATAAAATTAATCGGCGTTGCGCCCGATTGAGCGTACCGGGTTAACCAATTGGCAGGGGCTGGGCGTTATATCCGGGGGCCAGGACTAGCTGGGGCCAAGGTGAAACTATGGCGACTCGCCGATCGACAAGCGATGAAAGTGACGCGAGTATCGCGAATATTTCGCGTACCCGCCGCGCACAGCTTGTTGCCGAATTCGAGGGCGAGCTGGGCATCGATCACAAGGCCCGCGCCAAGGCGGCCGAAGCCGAGCGCCGCTGGGTCGCTCGCAAGACTTTCATCGTCTGGACGATCGCGCTGATGTTCTTCGCCATCGCGTGCCAGAAGCTTTGGATCATGGGCCAGAATGTCGAGAAGCCTTTCTCCGACCTCAATCCGGTTGACGACATCCTCGGCGAATAACGCCGCTTGCGCTGGCCTGCGAAGACCATAGTCCCGAACAATCAAGACGCAGCGGTAAATCCCGGCCTTCGCCGAAATGAAGGCTAAGCTGTCAGTTCACCCGTCTTAATAGACGCGCGCCTTCGGCTTGATATATTCGACATCGTCGGACAGCGTATATTCGTGGACCGGGCGGTAATCGAGGCGGACGCCGCCGCCCTTGCCGCCCCAGCCATCGAACCAGCCGATCGTGTGCTTCATCCAGTTCGCGTCGTCGCGGTTCGGGAAATCCTCGTGCGCGTGGGCGCCGCGGCTTTCCTTGCGATTGAACGCCGAATGCATCGTCACCGTCGCCTGGCTGATCAGATTGTCGAGTTCGAGCGTTTCGACGAGGTCGGTGTTCCAGATCAGGCTGCGGTCGGTAACGCCGATGTCGTTCATCCGCTGATAGGTCTTGGTCAGCTTTTCCTTACCCTCAGCCATCAGCTCGTCGGTGCGGAACACCGCGGCATGCGCCGACATGGCGCGCTGCATTTCGAGGCGAATCTCTGCCGTCGGCGAACCGCCATTGGCGTTGCGGAAATGGTCGAGACGGCCGAGCGCGAGGTCGGCGCTGTCCTTGGGAAGCGCCTGCTGCGCCGCACCCGGTTTGATGATGTCGCGCAGGCGGTGCCCGGTCGCGCGGCCAAAGACGACGAGATCGATCAGGCTGTTCGAGCCGAGGCGGTTCGCGCCATGGACCGACACGCACGCGGCTTCGCCGACCGCGAACAGGCCGGGGACGACGGTGTCGGGGCCGTCCTTGCCCAAAGTCACGACTTCGCCATGATAATTGCAGGGGATGCCGCCCATATTATAATGAACCGTCGGAACGACCGGCAACGGCTGGCGCGTCAGGTCGACGCCCGCGAATACCTTGCCGCTTTCGGTGATGCCGGGCAGGCGTTCATGGAGCACCGCAGGATCGATATGATCAAGGTGCAGGTAGATGTGGTCCTTGTGCGGGCCGACGCCGCGGCCTTCGCGGATTTCGAGCGCCATCGAGCGCGACACGACGTCGCGTGAGGCCAGATCCTTTGCCGACGGGGCATAGCGTTCCATGAACCGCTCGCCTTCGGAGTTGGTGAGATACCCCCCCTCGCCGCGCGCGCCTTCGGTGATCAGCACCCCGGCGCCGTAAATGCCGGTCGGGTGGAACTGGACGAACTCCATGTCCTGCAAAGGCAAGCCGGCGCGAAGCACCATGCCGCCGCCATCGCCGGTGCAGGTGTGCGCCGAGGTTGCGGTGAAATAGCTGCGGCCATAACCGCCGGTCGCGAGCACCACGGCCTGCGACCGGAAACGGTGGACGCTGCCATCGTCCATGCACAAAGCGATGACGCCGCGGCACTCGCCATTTTCCATGATCAGGTCGAGCGCGAAATATTCGACGAAGAAGTCGGCGTCATACTTCAGCGACTGCTGGTACAGCGCGTGGAGCATCGCATGGCCGGTACGGTCAGCCGCCGCCGCAGTGCGCTGGACCGGCGGGCCTTCGCCCATATTCTGCATATGGCCGCCGAACGGACGCTGATAGATCGTGCCGTCGGCGTTGCGCGAAAAGGGCACCCCGGCATGTTCCAGCTCATACACCGCCTGCGGCGCTTCGCGGACCATATATTCGATCGCGTCCTGATCGCCGAGCCAGTCGGAGCCCTTGACGGTGTCGTACATATGCCATTGCCAATGGTCGGGCGAATTATTGCCGAGCGATGCCGCGATGCCGCCCTGCGCTGCGACGGTGTGGCTGCGCGTCGGGAACACCTTGGTGATGCACGCGGTCTTGAGCCCCGCTTCGGCGCTGCCCATCGTGGCGCGCAGGCCCGAACCGCCAGCGCCGACGACGACGGTGTCATAGATATGGTCGATGATCTTGTAGGCTTCGGTCATGTCACATGCCCCCCGGCGCGACGGACAGGGGCGCCAATACAATGCGAACGATCGCGAAAATGCCGTAAGCGGCGCCGCCGATCGCGTAGAAGTTGAGAAGGACGAGCGACAACAGCTTGGTCGCCTCGCCGTGGATATAATCCTCGATCAACACCGTCAGGCCGAGACGCAGGTGCCAGAAGACGCTGACCACCATCAGGATCAGCGCGAGCGCGACGCTGGGGTTTGTTGCCCAGCGCAGCACCGCGGCATGGTCGCCGAGCGGCAACCGGATCAGCGAGACGAAGAGGAAGCCGACGAGCAGGATGTTGCCGAGCGCGGTCAGCCGCTGTTGCAGCCAATGCTGCGAGCCATGCCCCGACGAGCCGAGCCCGCGGACCTTGCCCATGTGCGTGCCATTGCCCATCAGAGTGCCCCTGCCATGATAAAGAGCCAGGTCGCGGCGGTCGCGAGCACGCCCGCGGCGATCACGACGATCGACCAGAGCTTGTTGGTCTTGAGTTCATAGCCCGCACCGGTGTCGAGCACGAAATGGCGCAGCCCCGAGAAAAGATGCTGGAAGAAGGCCCAGGTCAGCCCGACCAGCACGATCTTGCCAAGAACATTGGTGATCTGGTGAAACAGGCCCACTTCGGGGCTGGGATCGTGCCAGACGCAGGCGACGAACGCCGCATAGGCGTCGGGCCCGGCCGCCAGTGCACCGAGCCACCAGAGGAACATGCCTGCACCGACGATCGCAAGACCGTCGCCGCTCGCACGATGAAGGATCGAGACCGTCATCGCGGGGGTCCATTTATATACTTGCAGATGCGGGGCGCGCGGACGCGCGCTCGGTTTGTTGCCAGCCATATCAGCCCTGTCTTGACTCTAAACGGTCGATGCGGTGCCGGTAATCCTTCCAGCCGCGATATGCAATTGCTTAGGAGCATAGGGGATTAATTCGGGCGGTTCGGCGACAGTCCCTGGCAACCAAAAGGGCGGCACGCGGCCGCCCTTCCCGATCCCGGCTCAAGCCCGGGATAATGCATTGCCAACCCGTTCAGCATCGCCGAACGGGCCGATGCGTCACTTGATCTTGCCGCGGTTCGCGTAAAGCAAAGCAGCGATCACTGCGGCCGAGCCGATGCCGAGACCGGCGGCAGCCGCGGTTTTCCAGCCGCGCTTGCCGTTTTCGCCCTTGGTCGCTTCCTTGTCCGCGGCTTCGGCGGCATCGGCAGCTTCCTGTTGCTGCCGACGCTCGCGCGCGGCGCGCAGCACTTCATTTTCTTCCTGTTCGTCGCCGTCCTGCGGCGGCGGGGGAGGTGGCGCTTGGTCGGTCATCGTCTCTCTTATGTCCTTGTTGTCAGGCGAGTGCCTGTTCGACAGGCACATAATCGGTTCCAATGGCTTGTGCCACGGCTTCGAACGTTACCTTACCATTCCATACGTTCAAGCCCTGCGAAAGATGCACGTCGCGGCGGAGCGCCTCTTTCCACCCCAGATCGGCGATGCGCAGCGCGTGCGGCAGGGTGACGTTGTTGAGGGCATAGGTGCTGGTGCGCGCGACCCCGCCGGGCATGTTGGCGACCGCATAATGGACGATGCCGTCGACCACATAGGTGGGTTCGGCGTGGGTGGTCGCATGGCTGGTCTCGAAACAACCGCCCTGATCGATCGCGACGTCGACAAGGACCGAGCCCGCCTGCATCGTGCCGAGCATGTCGCGGGTGACGAGCTTCGGCGCTTCGGCCCCGGGGATCAGCACCGCGCCGATGACCAGATCGGCCTCCGCCACGCATTCGGCGAGGTTGGCGCGGTTCGAGAAGCGCGTTTTGGCGCGCGCCTCGAAGAAGGTGCCGACGCGTTCGAGCACTTCGGGGTCGCGGTCGAGGATGGTGACATCGGCGCCGAGGCCCGCCGCCATCTGCGCCGCGTTGAAGCCGACAACGCCGCCGCCGATGATGCACACCTTGCCCGGCGCGACGCCCGGGACGCCGCCGAGCAGCACGCCGCGGCCACCATGCGCCTTTTCGAGCGCGGTTGCGCCGGCCTGAATCGACATGCGTCCTGCGACCTGGCTCATCGGCTTCAGCAGCGGCAAACCGCCGTGCGGGCTGGTGACGGTTTCATAAGCGATGCACACCGCGCCCGATGCCATCAGGTCGCGCGTCTGGTCGGGATCGGGTGCGAGGTGGAGATAGGTGTAGAGGATCTGTCCTTCGCGCAGCATCGCGCGTTCGACCGGCTGGGGTTCCTTCACCTTCACGACCATGTCGCACTGCGCGAAGATTTCTTCTGCCGTCTGGACGATCTCGGCGCCCGCTTCGACATAATAACGGTCGTGCGCGCCGATGCCTGCGCCGGCGCCGGTCTGAACGAGCACGCGGTGGCCGTGGGCGTGCAGCTCGCGCGCGCTTTCGGGGGTGAGCCCAACGCGATATTCGTGGTTTTTGATTTCCTTGGGGGTGCCGATGATCATGCTTCGCTCTCCATTGCGTTGCCGCCGGTCGCGCCTTTGCATCGCCGCGGCCTCATGGTGAAGATATAGCAGTTTTGACGCGAGAGGTGCTTGCATATCCTTCCCGGTTTCGCGACAATCTCGCATGATTTTGGCGTGAAATGGACCAAGGGCGCACAATGATTGACCGGATTGACGTGAAGTTGCTCGACCTGCTGCAACGCGGCGGCCCGCGCCCGGCCGCCGAACTTGGTGAAGCGGTAGGCCTCTCGGCATCGGCGTGCCACCGGCGCATCCGTGCTTTGGAGGCGGCGGGGATCATCACCGGCTACACCGCGCGGCTGAACCCTGAGAGCATCGGGCTTGGGCTCGACGTCTTCGTCGATATCAGCCTGACGTCGCAGAGCGAGGAAGCGCTGACGGCGTTCGAGAGCGCGGTGAAGAGTTTCCACGAAATCCTCGAATGCCAATTGCTCTCGGGTGCGTCGGATTACCGGCTGCGTGTCGCGGCGCGCAACGTCGCCGATTTCGACCGGCTGCACCGCCATTGCCTGTCGCGCCTGCCGGGGGTCGCGGCGATGCACAGCGCCTTTGCCCTGCGCACGATCAAGGCGTTCGAGGGCTATCCCGTTCCTGCCGCTGCTGGTTAACGACGAATTTACCACTTCCGCCGCATATCCCGTTCACCAGTTTAGCAGACGCATGCGGACGACAGATCCTTAGCGTCTTTACGGGATCGATCAGGGAAGCAGGATCATGGTGAAGGAAAATCCGATTCATAAGCAGCAGATCGATCCGGTGCCGATGGCCGATCGCTTTCCCCTTTACGATCTCGACGGCCGCCTTGCCGCCAATGCTGCGGAGATTCATGCGATCATCGCCGGTCGCGAAGACGCGGTCGCGACCGCCTATTGGGACGCATTCAATGCGCTCCCCAGCGTCGACCGGCAGGTCGAGGGCGAATTGCTCGACTCCTATATTCGCGGCAGCGCGCGGCACACCTTCACCAAATATGCCGACGCCGCGGGTCAGGAAGTGGCGACGATCGCATGCCAGAACACCCATATGGCGCGGCGCGTAAAACTGCCGCTCGCATCGGTGATGTCGTGCATCGCCGAAAGCCAGCGGCTGACGATCGAATATGTGGTCGAGGCGTGCATCGGCGATGCCGAACGTCTGGCGCGGCTGACAAGCGCGATCAACCGGCTTGGCCTGCTCGAATTCGATATCATGCACCGCTATGCGCAAAAGCTCGACCGCGCGATCATTTCGAGCGAGCGGCTGACGCTCGCGGGCGATTTCGACCGCTCGATCGCCTCGCTGGTGCAGGACACCGACGGGGTGCGCGAACAGCTCGCCAAACAGGCCGCCTCGGCCGATCAGGCGGCGAAGGGCATGATCGCCAAAACGAGCGAAGTCGCCGCAGCGTCCGAGCAATCGGCGATGGCGATGCGCGAAGCCGCCTCGACCGCTGCGGGCCTGATCCGCGCGATCGAGGATGCACGCAGCGAGGTCGAAGCTTCCGCCACCGTCGCGACGCGCGCGTCGGAGCAGGCGGGCGAAGCGGTCGCGATGTCGGCGACGCTGTCGCACCACGCCGAATCGATCGAATCCATATTGGGCCTGATCCGCGAGATCGCGGGACAAACCAACCTTCTCGCGCTCAACGCCACGATCGAGGCCGCGCGCGCGGGCGAATCGGGGCGCGGCTTTGCCGTCGTTGCGCAGGAGGTAAAGAGCCTCGCCAACGAAACCGCGCGAGCGACCGACGATATCGCGGGCAAGATCACTGCGATCCAGCAGGCGACACGCGGATCCGTCTCGGCCAACCAGTCGATCCAGCAGACAATCGTCGAAGTCCAGCGGTCGGCACAGCGCATCCGCGATGCGATGGATGCGCAGGCGCAGACGGTCACCTCGATCACCGCCGCGGTCGACGAAACCGCGCTCGCCGCCGATTCGATGTCGTCGACGATCGCAAGCATCCGCAACGATTCGGGGATGGTCGCGAGCGAAATCAGTGTGCTGAGCCAGGAATTCGCCAAGATGGGCGGCCGGTTGCAACAGCTGGAGCAAGCTGCGAGCGAGTTCAGCCGCCGGGTCGCGTAAGACCACCAGCTTCCTCCGCTTGGCAAGCCCTGCCCCGCTGCCTAAGGCGAGGGCATGAGCACGCATATCCTGATTACCGGCGCGAGCCGCGGCATTGGCGCCGCGATCGCCGAAGCCCTGACGACCGATGGGACAAAGGTCGTCGCGTTATCGAGCGCCGACGGCGACCTCGCCAACCCCGAAACCCCAGAAAGACTGTGGCAGACCAGCCTGGACCGCCTTGATGGCCGCATCGACGTGTTGGTGAACAATGCCGGGGTGTTCGAGGATAACCCGCTGGGCAGCGAAGACGCCGACTGGCTCGCGAACTGGAACCGCACGATGCAGGTCAATCTGACCGCGAGCGCGTTGCTGTGCCGCCGCGCGGTGCTGCATTGGCAAGCGCGCAAATGCGAAGGCCGCATCGTCAATATCGCAAGCCGTGCCGCTTATCGCGGCGACAGCCCGGCGCACTGGCATTATGCCGCGTCGAAATCGGGCATGGTCGCGATGACCAAGACGATCGCGCGCGCCTATGCGAAGGATCGTATCCTCGCCTTTGCGATCTGCCCCGGCTTTACGATGACCGGGATGGCCGAGGAGTATCTGTCCAGCCGCGGCGGCGATAAACTGCTCGCCGACATCCCGCTCGGCCGCGTCGCGATGCCCGATGAGGTCGGCGAGATGGCACGGTGGTGCGCGCTAGACGCGCCGGCATCGATGACCGGCGCGGTGCTTGATGTGAATGGCGCGAGCTATGTGCGTTAGAGCATGAGCTGGATCGTCTCCCTCCCCTGCACCCGCGCCGAGGCCGAAGCCTTGTCGGGCGACATGCCGCAGCTCGATGCCTCGCCCGAAGCGCCGGTGGTGGTCACGCGCGAGATCGACGAGGATGCCGGCGAATGGCAACTCGACGCGTATGTCGAGGAGAAACCCAGCGCCGCGCTGCTGAAAATCTTGCAGGCGCTGGTTCCAAGCGCCGGAGGCAAGAAGCCGATCGTCGAGCAACTGCCCGAGGAAGATTGGCTGACACTGAGCCAACAGGGGCTGGAGCCCGTGCAGGCGGGCCGCTTTTTCGTTCATACAAGCAGCTATGCCGACCGCGTCCCTGTGGGAACGACGTCCTTTCTGATCGACGCGAGCCAGGCGTTCGGCACCGGCGGACACGACACCACGGCAGGCTGCCTTGCCATGCTCGACCGGCTCGCACGCGGCGGCGCGAGCCCGCGCAATATCGCCGATATCGGGACCGGGACGGGCCTGCTCGCCTTTGCCGCCATGGCGCTTTGGCCGCGTGCGAAGACGATCGCGTCAGATATCGACCCTGCGAGCATTTTCGTGACGCGCGACAATGCGGACATCAATGGCGTGCGGCTTGGGCGCGGCGGCGGACGGCTCGCGCTGGCGGTCGCGCCTGGGACCAATCACCCGTCGATCAAGCATCGCGCTCCCTATGACCTGGTCATTGCGAACATCCTTGCGGGGCCACTGATCACGCTGGCCCCCGATATCGCCGCCGCAACCGCGCCCGGCGGTCATGCCATCCTTGCGGGCCTGATTGCACGCCAGATGGAGCCCGTGCTCGCCGCGTACCGGGCACAGGGATTCCGCCTTGCAGCGCGCAGCGGCAGCGCCGAATGGCCGTGCCTGTTGCTGATCAAACGCCGCCGTTACGGCTGGCGCCGCAAGGAACGCGCGTTCCACCGCGCGAACCCGTCGGACGCGAGTTTCGGAAGCTGGTAGCGACGGCCAACAATTCCCGCTCGACGCGAGCAGATTCAGACGGTTTGCTTGCTTAACGCATAGTCCTGCGTGCCGCGTGTGATCACCTGATCCCCCGGCAAAAAGTCGGCGATCGGGATCGGCGGCAGCGCGGCATTCTGAGCATAGAGCGGCGCGAAATCGGTATTCACCGTCGTGTCGAGCAGCTGGTCGAGGCTGTCGATCACGAAATAATTCTGCTGGAAATCGTCGATCCGGTAATCGGTGCGCATCACGCGCGCGAGGTCGAAGCCGATGCGGTTCGGGCTGTCCGAATCGAGCGCGAAGACGCTTTCCGCAAAGGAGGAGACGATGCCGGCGCCATAGATGCGCAGGCCGCCCGCTTCGCGGATCAGCCCGAATTCGACCGTATACCAGTAAAGCCGCGCCAGCTGTTTGAGCGCATCGAACTTGAGGCTGCGCAGGCCGCCTTCGCCATAAGCCACCATATAGTCGGCGAACACCGGGTCGGCGAGCATCGGGACATGACCGAAAACATCGTGGAAGACGTCGGGTTCCTGGAGGTAATCGAGCTGCTGCGGCGTACGGATGAAATTGCCCGCGGGAAAACGGCGGTTTGCGAGATGGTCGAAAAACACATCATCGGGGACGAGTCCCGGGACCGCAATCACCTGCCATCCTGTCGCGGCCATCAGGCGGGCATTGAGCTCGCGATAATCGGGAATGCCGGGCTTTTCGAGGCGCAAAACGTCGATACCGCGCAGGAAGGCGTCGGCAGCGCGGCCGGGCAGCATGTCCGACTGGCGCGCGAAAAGGCGGTCCCACATCGCATGCTCGTCGGCAGTGAAGGCGTCCCAATTTTGCGAAATCGTCCAGTCGGCCGCGGCACCCGGCGGCGGCGTGTCATGGACGTGGGTAAACTGGCTTTCCATACGACCGCTTCTATCATCAAAATGGTTTCAAGTGAAACTTTATTCGCCAACCTCCACCACCGACGTCGCAAGCCGGTCGACCTCGGCGCGATCGTGGCTGACGTAAAGAATCGGCAATTTCAGCTCGTCGCGAATCCGTTCGATGACCGTCATGATATCGCCGCGCCGGGCGGCGTCGAGCGACGACAGCGGCTCGTCCATGAGCAGGATTTCGGGGGCCGCGAGCAGCGCGCGACCGATAGCGACGCGCTGGGCTTCGCCGCCCGACAAGCCGTGCGGCCAGCGATCGAGAAGATGGCCAATGCCGAGAAACGCCGCAGCTTCGTCGAAGCTCATCCAGCGGTTTGCGGGATCGGCGAGGTCGTGGCCGTAGGTCAGATTCGCGCGCACACGGCGGTGCGGGAACAGCCGGCCATCCTGGAAGACGTAACCGACGCGGCGCGTCTCGGGCGGCAGGTTGGTGGCGCCATCGAACAAAGTTCGATCGCCGATGCGAATATGGCCGCGGTCGGGCTTGATCAGCCCGGCGACCATGTTGAGGATGCTGGTCTTGCCCGCGCCTGACGGTCCGAAAAGCGCGGTCAGCCCCGGCCCTGCAGTGAAGCACGCGGCGATGGTCCGCTCGCCAAGCCGCCTGGCGACGTCGATATCAATCGCCATCCCGCTGCCTTTCGCCAGGGCTGCGCCGCACCAGATATTCTGACAGGATCAACGCACCGAGCGACAGCGCAACCGATAGAAGCGCAAGACGCGTGACCATCGCCTCGCCGCCGGGCACCTGCAGCGCCGAATAGATGGCGAGAGGCAAGGTGCGCGTTTCGCCCGGGATATTCGAGACGAAGGTGATCGTCGCGCCAAACTCGCCGATCGAGCGCGCGAAGCCGAGCACCAATGCGGCGAGCACGCCCGGCAGCGCCAGCGGCAGGCTGATCGTCCAGAAGCTGTGCCATGGGGTCGCCCCCAACGTCCGCGCCGCGCCCTCCAGCCGCCGGTCGATCCCCTCGATCGACAGCCGCATCGCGCGCACCATCAGCGGCAGCGCCATGATCGCGGCGGCCAGCGCGGCGCCGGTCCAGCGGAACATCAAACTCACCCCGAACCAGCTTTCGAGCCAGCGCCCGACGGGGCCAAAGGGACCGAAAGCGATGAGCAGCAGCCAGCCGGTGACGACGGGCGGCAGGACGAGCGGCAGGTGGACAAGTGCGTCGAGCAGCATCCGGCCGGGGAAGCGATAGCGCGCGAGAAGCCAGGCGATAGCAAAGGCGACAGGAAGCGTGGCAAGCACAGCGACGCCACCGACCTTCAGCGACAAGGCGACGATTCCCCATTCTTCGGCGGAGAGCATCAGAGGTTCGAGATCACAGGCGTCATGAACTGCTCCTGACCTCAAGGGTTTGCAAACCCGTGGCGCGCAAAGATCGCGCGGCCCTGTTTCGACAGCAAGAAGGCGCGGAAGCCCGCAGCGCCCCCGCTGCGCGACGTCTTGAGCAAAGCGACCGGGTAGCGGATCGGCGGGTGGCTCGATGCGGGAAAAATGCCGACGACGCGGACGGCTTTCGATGCCCGCGCATCGGTGGCATAGACGATCCCGAGCGGTGCGGCACCGCGTTCGACGAGTGCCATCGCGGCGCGGACATTTTCGGCGGGGGCGGTTTTTGTCGCGACGCCCGTCCAGACGCCGAGCGCGATCAGCGCGGCTTTCGCATATTTTCCGGCAGGCACGACATCGGGATCGGCGAGCGCGAGGCGGCCGGTGCCGAGCGCTTTTGCCAGCGCGAAACCGCGTGCGGGCGCCAGCCGGACTTTGCTCGACGCGGGGGCAATCAGCACGAGTCGATTGCCGAGCAGGGTCGTGCGGGTGCCGGGGCGCAGCAGCCCCGCCTTTGCCACCGCGTCCATCCATTCCTCATCGGCCGATAGGAACAGGTCTGCGGGAGCGCCCGCGATGACTTGCCGCGCCAGCGCCGACGAGGCGGCGAACGATAGCACAGGTCTGGCATGGCCGTTTGCCGCCCAGACGTTCGCCGCCTCGGTCAGCGATTCCTGCAAGCTTGCGGCCGCGAGGACTACCGGGCCGCGTTCCTTTGCGATCGCGGCAGGGGCAAGGAGCAGCGCGAGGAGCGCGACAAACAGGTGGAGGATACGGTCCATGCGGTAACCTATAGGCGCGGCCGGGCCCTAGCCGCAACGCCGAGCCAATGCGCGACACGCGGGAGGCGCGGCAGAACGAGACGCTCGACGATCCAGAGGAGGATCAGCGAGGCGGCAAGCAATGGTAACAGCGCGGCGAGGATCAGGATCAGCGCTGCGACGCCCTTGAGCTTGGCCGGATCGCGTGCGGCGGGCGGTGCACCGAGCGCATCGTCGGGCCTGCGCCGACGCCACATCAAAAATCCCGAAATGGCGAGGGTGAAAAGCGCAAGTGCGGTCGCGACACCGACGAGCTGATTGCCAAGGCCGAAGAGCTGGCCTTCGTGCCACGCGATGCCATAGCCAATGGCACGGTCGATGGCGTGTTTTTCAGCAAAACCGGCGCGCGCGACTTCGAGGCTCGTTTCGGGATCGTAGCTGACCTTGCGCACCTGCGGGCGGTTCTGCGTCAGCGTCGTCAGCGTCCAGACATTGCCATTGGGCGGACCGAAGGCGTTGGGCGCGCCGGGCGGCTGGATGATCGCGGGGGCGGGCATATGTTCGGCGCGGGCGCGGAGCACGATATATTCAAGGCGCGCGCGCGGCGGCGGTCCGGCTGGCTGCGTGGCCGCCATCGCATGATGATCGTGCGCGGCATGCGGATTGGCGCCGCCCTTCCAGTCCTGCACCCCCGACACCCAGCCCATTTCGGCGCGGACGGTGCGAAACCCATTTGCCCACACCTCGGTCCATGGCAGCGCGGTGAAGAGCAGGATCAGCGCGAGGCCTGAGACCCAGAAACCGGTGACGGCGTGGAGATCGCGCAGCGCCGCCCGGCCACCAAGCGACAGGCGCGGCCAGACGACCCCGGCGGCGCCGCGACCGCGCGGCCACCAGAGGTAAAGGCCGGTCAGGATCATCACGATCGCCCAGCTCGCGGCGAGTTCGACGAGCAGGCGGCCGGTGCGGCCGATGAGCAGCGTGCCGTGGATGCGCGACAGCCACGCCGAGATGCGCTGGTCGGGATCTGCGGCGGCGATCACCCGCCCCTGCGGCGACACAGCGACGTCGCGCATTGCGCCGCCCGGCAGGCCGATATGGATCACCGCTGCATCTCCCGGGGCCTCGGGAATGCGGTAGTAATGAAAGCTGGCGCCGGGATTGGCGGCCAGCGCGGCGGCAACCTGTGCGTCGGCTTCGACCGCGCCCTGCGTGGGAAGACCGCGCCACGCGCGCTCCTCCCACCGATCAATCTGCGGCTTGAACAGATAGGCGGCGCCGGTCGCCGAAAGGACCAGCACGAAGGGGATGACGAACAGCCCGGCATAGAAATGCCAGCGCCAGATCGTGCGATAGAGCGGAACCCGGTTGATTTCGGTCACCCCCTGCCCCCTTTAGAACCGCGCCCGGATACCGGCGGAGACCGCGCGGCGTTCGACCGGGTAATAGATCGCCGAGGCGGGCGTGACGGTGATCGCCGCGCTGACGTCGCCGATCGCCTTTTTGCCGGTGATGTTGCGGACGTCGACGAAGGCATCGATGCCATTGGCGATCGTGGCGCCGCCGGTCACTCCGATCAACGCATAGCCGGGTGTCCGCACCCGATTGCGGTAATCGGAAAACGGACCGTCAGGGACCCATTCGACGTTCGGTGCGATATGCAGCGCGTCGGTACCGAGGCGCAGCTCGGCACGATAGGTGTGCTTTGGCACGACCGGCAGGCGGTTGTCGCCGAATTGGCTATCGTTCCGGAAGCGGAAGTCGCTGTAGGTGTAGATTTGGCGCAAGCGCAGCCAGTCAGTGGGCGCGATATCGAGCCCGGCCTCGACGCCCTGATGCAGCGTGCGATCGGCGTTGAAGGTCGCGGCGGGGATGTTGCTGTTGGTCGTGTACTGGAGCAGCTCGCCCTTCAGCGTCGAGCGGTAGAATGCGACGTCCCAGCTTGCGAAGCCGAGCTTGCCGCGCGTGCCGATCTCGGCGGTCCAGGCGCGCTGCGGACGGATGTCCGAAACCAGCGTGCTGGTCGGCGGGGTGCCGATCGTCTGGAAGACTTCACCGAAGCCGGGAAATTCGGTCGAGCGGCTGTAGTTGGCGAAGATCTGGATATCGGCGGCGGGTTCGAACAGCAGGCCGAATTTGGGCGAAAAGACGTCGAAATCGATCCGTCCGTCGGTCGCGGGGGTGCTCGAAAAATTCACCTGGCGTTTCCGCCAACCATCGGCGTAGACCCCGCCTGCAATCAACGTGAGCGCCTCGACCGGCCGAACGCGCACCTCGCCATAGAGCGTCGCGGTCTGCGCCTTCTGGTCGGCGTCGAAGGTCAGCGCGCCGCGTCGGCCGCCATTATTTACGAACTGGCGCGCATCGGTGCTGCCGCGGCGGATTTCGCCGCCGAGCGTCACTTCGACCGGACCACTCGCATAATCGGCGCGGAAGAAGGTGCCGATATCCACCGACTTCTGATCGATGAGCTGGAAGATCGGATGATGCAGCGACTTCGCATTGACGAAACCGCCGACGTCGAGCGTGAAAGCGCCCCAATCGAAGGTTGTCCGGTTCTGAAGGCGCAGCGAGTCGATGTCGCGCGCCTGATCGCCGGCGACCGCGCTCGCACTGGCCTTTCGCGGGGTGGTGAGTGCCTCGATCCGCGTCAACGCACCGGGCAACTGCTGATCGATATTGTCGACGCTTGCGTAGAAGCGCGTGCTGATCACATCACTGATCTTCAGCCCGACATTGCCCCGAAAGCGCAGACTGCGCCGTTTCGCGTGGTTGCGATCGCCGTCCGACGTGTCGGCGCCGATCGCGCCCCATGCATCGACGCGTTCGCCCGCAACCCCCGCCGAGACGAGCCCGCGTACGCTGTCGAAGCTACCGACGTCGGCGCGTAGATAAATCCCTTTTGCGGTACGCCCGCTGGGAGTCACCCCGTTGATCGCCCCGCCGAGCGTGCCCGAGCCGAAGCGCAACGCATTGGCGCCGCGATAGACTTCGAGATGGTCGAAGAAGATTGGTTCGAGTTCCTGGAAATCGCCATTGTCGTCGGCGAGGTTGATCGGGACGCCATCCTGCAAGAGCGTGAGTCCGCGCATGTGAAAACCGCGCGACAGGCCCGATCCGCGGATCGAGATGCGCACTTCCTGCCCGTAGCGCGGCTGGAGATACACCCCGGGCGAGAAGGCGAGCGTATCGCGCAGGCTCACGACCGACTTGTCGGCATAGTCTTCGTAAGAAACGACATCGGTGCCACCGGCGGTACGCGATGCGCGTTCCTCGGCGGCGTCGATGGCGGTCGGCGCCGTGACGATAATCGTCGCGTCGGCCTCTTCGGCACGGACCGGAGCGGCGACGAGACAGGTCGCGAGCGCCAGCAACGGCGCCGCCCCATGGATACGGGTTTTCATAGATTTTCCTTCGCTGAATGCAGTCGCGGGCCGCACCGCGCAAAAGCGCGGGCAGCCGGTTTGGCTGGATCAGGCGAAGGCAGGTGGTCCGGTACTCGGCGGGAGCGGCGAGGCGATGCCCGGCGCGAATCCGAGCGATCGGACCGCGACCGGGATGGGATCGGCGGCCATTGGCGCCGCGGCGAGCACCGGCAGGCCGGGGACGATCGGCGCATTGGCGAGCGCGCCCCACGGGCAATGCTGCTGCGCTTCGCCGGCATTATGATCGCCGACCTTTTCAACCGGGATCGTCGTCGTGCCGCCCGGATTGCCGGGGTCCGAACAGATACGCACGGTGATCGAACCGCCCGAGTCGCTCTCGATCATCCACCCCGGCGCGACGAGCACCCGCGCGGCGAGCGCGAGCAGCAGCGGCAAAAGCAGCAGGATGCCGGGACGGCGAAAGGCGGCGAGCACGCTCACGCCGCGCGCCTTATGACCTGCCCGTGCGGGTGGCAAGCGGACAGATTGCCCTATTCGGCGGGCGTCTCGTCAATCTTCTTGCCGGTGCGCGTCCAGGGGTAGAGGAACTGGCCCCAATAGCTGCGCGGGACATCTTCGGGGATGCCGTAATTGTCGGGCCAGCGGTCTTTCGGCAAATGGAAGGTGCCGAACAGCTTGTCGATCCACGGGAAGTGGATCGCGAAATTGACGTCGAACGCCTCGCGCTCCAGCCCGTGGTGCCAATGGTGGAAGCGGGGAGTCGCGATCCAGTGGCCCAGCCGATTGAAATTGCCCCCGACATTCGCGTGGAGCAGCGACGACCAGACATAGACGAAGCCGATATAGGCCTGCATCACCGACGGCGCGAAGCCGAGGGTGAACAGCGGCAGTGAGGTGATCGAGCGGAGCAGGACGATCTCGACGAAATGCATCCGTGATCCCGCCAGCCAGTCCATCGATTTCGCGCTGTGGTGCACCGCGTGGAACCCCCAGAGGAACGGATAGCGGTGGAAGGTGCGGTGGAACCAATATTGCGCCATGTCCGACGCGACGATGACGATCAGGAATTGCACGATCCATGGCAGCGCGGCGACACCGGCGCGGAATGCTTCCCAATTGCTCGTATTCTCGTTGATGATCGTCGACGGCGCGAGCGCGAGGAAGCCGAGCACCTGCACGAACATCGTGCTGACCAGATAATAGAAAAGATCCTCGCGCCATTCGATGCGGAACAGGCGCTGCGTGCGGCGATGCGGGAAGGCGCGTTCGAGCGGCGCGAACATGAAGCCGGTGACGAGCAGGTTCACGACGAAGAAGTCGAGCCCGAAAAAGATGCCCCAGTCGCGCGTTTCCTGCGGCTGGACATTCGAGCCGCCGACGAGAATCGCGGCAAGCCCGATCATCAGCGCGGTGAGCCCGAGCGCCTTGCGCGGACGGAGCAGCAGGCTGAGCAGCGAGAGGCCGTAGCTCACGAGCAGGATCGCGTGGACGAGCCCGCGAAAGCCGCCCCAATTTTTGATGATTTCAAGCTCGGGCGTCGCAAACCAGTCGGGGAAGCGCAGCGCAATCACCATGAAGAAACCGGCGATTGCGAAGAGCAGGCCGAAGAAGCCCGACAACCACCCACTGCCGAATCGCCGCACTTCGGTATGCGATTCGAGATCGCGCATCAGATTGTTCAGATAATCACGCTTTGCCATGTGGCCCCCTCACAGCATTTCCGCCGCGCCGTCTGTGATGGCGCGCACGGCACTATATCACGCTAACCCGCCGCGGCGACGATCTCCGCCCATTCGGCCTCGTCGATCACGCGGATACCGAGAGCGCTGGCCTGCTTGAGCTTCGACCCGGCTCCGGGGCCCGCCACGACGAGGTCGGTCTTCGCACTCACCGATCCCGCCGCCTTGGCTCCAAGCGCTTCGGCCTGCGCCTTGGCCTCGTCGCGGCTCATCGTCTCGAGCTTTCCGGTGAACACCACCGTCATGCCCGACACTTCGCTCTCGCGCGTCTCGACGACAAAGGGCGGCGGCGAAACTTCGGAGAGGAGGTCGTTCCACAGGTCGCGGTTGTGCGGTTCGTGGAAGAAATCGGTGAGCGCCTCGGCGACCGCCGGACCGATGCCGTCGGCGCGCACTTCGAGAATCGCTTTGATTGCGTCCATCTTGCGCGTGACGAATTTGCCCTCGGATTCGCCCTCGCCCTGTGGGTTCGCGTCGAGATAGCCCTGAATCCCGGTTGCTTTTTCGGGAAGCAGGGCGATATCGCCGACACCCTTGAGAAGGTCCCGCGCGGTCACTGCACCGATGTGGCGGATGCCGAGCCCGAAGAGCAGGCGCGCGGCGTCGGGGCTGCGTTTCGCTTCGATCGCGGCGAAGAGATTGTCGACCGACTTTTCCTTCCAGCCTTCGCGCTCGATCAATTCTGCACGGTGACTTTTCAACCGGAAGATATCCGCCGGGCCCTTGTCGAGCCAGCCGAGGTCGAGGAATTCCTGAATGCTCTTCTCGCCGAGCCCCTCGATGTCGAGCGCGCCGCGGCTGACGAAGTGGCGCAGACGCTCGAACTTCTGCGCGTTGCAGATCAGGCCACCAGTGCAGCGCACATCGACCTCGCCTTCCTCTGCCACCGCCTCGCTGTTGCAGACGGGGCAATGGTCGGGGAAAACATAGGGAGCGCGGTCCTCGTCGCGGGTCAGGTTTTCGACGACCTGCGGGATGACGTCGCCGGCGCGCTGGATGACGACGCGGTCGCCGGGGCGGACGCCAAGGCGACCGATCTCGTCGCGGTTGTGGAGCGTGACGTTCGACACGACGACGCCGCCGACGGTGACGGGGACGAGCCGCCCGACAGGGGTCAGCTTGCCGGTGCGGCCGACCTGGATATCGATGGCCTCCAAAGTCGTCTGCGCGCGTTCGGCGGGAAATTTATGCGCAATCGCCCAGCGCGGCGCCTTGGCGACGAAGCCGAGGCGATGTTGCCAAGCGAGGCTGTCGACCTTGTAGACGACGCCGTCGATGTCATAATCCATGTCGGCGCGGCGGCGCTCGATTTCGGCATAATGGGCGAGGACTTCGGCGACGTTTTCGAAGCGTTCCAGGAGCGGCGAGACCGGCACGCCCCAGCTTTCGATCGCCTTCATCACATCATATTGCGTTTCGGCGGGAAGCGCGCTGACCTCGCCCCAGCCGTGCGCGAGGAAGCGCAGCGGACGCGAGGCCGTGACGCTCGCGTCCTTCTGGCGCAGCGAGCCTGCGGCGGCGTTGCGCGGGTTGGCGAACTGGCGGACGGTGGCGGGGTCAAACTCCTGTTCGCGCTGCGCGGCAAGTACCCGGCCCTCTTCCATCAATCGTTCGTTGAGCGCCGTGAAGTCGGCCTTTGCCATATAGACTTCGCCGCGGATCTCGAACACGTCGGGCGCTTCGCCCTTCAACTCCTGCGGAATGTCGGCAATGGTGGCGACGTTCGGAGTCACATCCTCGCCGACGCTGCCGTCGCCGCGTGTCGCGGCCTGCACCAGCTTGCCCTTTTCGTAGCGCAGCGAACAGGAGAGGCCGTCGATCTTGTCCTCGGCGGTCATCGCGACCACGGCATCGGCTCCGAGGTTCAGAAAGCGGCGCACGCGCGCCGCGAACTCCTCGACATCCTCGGCGGCGAACGCATTGTCGAGGCTCATCATGCGCTGCGCATGCGTGACCTTGGCGAGCGGTGACGCCTCGACCGCGGCGCCGACCGATTTGTTCGGGCTGTCGGCGCGGATCAGCTGCGGAAAGGCGGCTTCGAGGTCGTTGTTGCGGCGGACGAGCGCGTCATAATCGGCGTCATCGATCTCCGGCGCATCCTCGGCATGATAGCGTTTGCTGTGATAGGCGATCAGTTTTGCCAGCCGCATCAGTTCATTGGCGGCCTCGGCCTGCGACAGGGATTCGATTTCGGTCATGCACCGGTCTTTGCCATCGGCTCGAACCCGGCGCGAGTGCGAAATCCTGCGATATGGTCGCGCCGGTCCGTCATTTCGCGATCGCCAGCACATGCACCTCGCGCCGGATACGAAAACCGAGCGATTCGTAAAGCGCGATCGCCCCGGCGTTATCGGCGTAGCTGTGAAGGAAGGGCTGTTCGCCGCGCGCGACCATTTCGCGCATGACATGGCCGATCAGTGTCCGGGCATAGCCGCGACCGCGGCAATCCGCCCACGTCGAGACGCCGCTGACTTCGGCCATGCCGGGGACCAATATGCGTTGCCCCGCCATCGCGAGCAGCCGGCCGTTTTCGCGGACACCATAGAACGGGCCATAACGATGCGTCTTCGGCCCCCATGGCCCAGGTTTGGCGTGCTCGGCGAGCGCCGCCATTTCGGGTACGTCGTCATCGCCCAGCGCGAGGATCGCAGGTTCGCCTGCGCGAGGGGGCGGCGGCGCGCCCTCGGCGACCATCTGCGCGAGGATGGCGCGTTTCACTTCACGCGTGCCGGGAGGGACCGGCCACGGTTCACCCTCGACGATCCAGATTTCGCCTGCTTCCGGGACGAGTGCGGCAAGCGCAGCCTGCGCCGCATCGCCTGTGTCGGCCGCGACCCCGAAAACGCCATAGCCGCGGTCGATCCGAAACGCGCGCGCGTCACCCTCGGCAAGATGCGCCTGCCGCCCGGTCAGCATGCTCCAGACCGGCCGGTCGAGCGGATGCGCCGCCCCCATGGGTCAGGCCCGTTCCATAGCGAGCGTTTCGGTCGCGGGGATTTTCACGCCTTCCATCGCGTGCTCGGCATAGGGGCCGGCGGGATCGACCCAATGAAGGAACAGATGCGCCGACCAGCGATTGGGGTTCGGTGTCGTCCTTCCGTGCAGCCGGTGGACGCCCTGATAAAGCACCGCGTCGCCGGGCAGCATCGGCACCGAACCATAGGCGTCGTCGCCGAAATCGGCGTCGGCGCGCTCGCGCGGGGTTTCGATATGCTGCGCCCCGACCTCAAGCGGCCAGGCCCGGTCATCACTCGCCGCAAGCAGCAGCGACAGGCTGTGTTCGCAGGCGTAACGATCCGAATGGACGTGGCAGACGTCACCCGCGCGGTACATGCGGAAATAACAATAGGAGGGCTTGAGTTCGGTCCCGACGAGCGCGCTGACCGCCGGGGTCATACCCCACAGGAAGGTCGAAAGCGGCAGATAATGCCGGCCATAAACCTCGACCGCCTCGTTCGCGAGCAGCGCATGCTTGCGCTTCAGCTTGTCGAACGACACGCCGCCGCGCATCAGGTCGCCCTTCATCATGCCAAGGAGCGCATGGGTAACGTCGGTGGGCACGAAGCCCGGAAGCGCGAGATAGCCCTGCGCGCGATAAAGTTGCGCCTGGTCGGTCATGTCGTCTCCAGCAATCGTTCGGCCTGTGCGCGGGCTTCGGCGGTCACTTCGGCGCCCGACAGCATCCGCGCGATTTCTTCGCGGCGGCCCGTCTCGTCGAGCGCGTGAACGCTGGTGCGCGTCACTGTACCTTCGCTCGATTTGGCGATGATGAAATGCGCGGCGCCTTTTGCGGCGACCTGCGGACTGTGCGTCACCGCGAGCAACTGCTTGCCCGCGCCCGCCAATCGCGCCAGCCGCTCGCCAATCGCCGACGCCACCGCGCCGCCGACGCCGCGGTCGATTTCGTCGAAGATGATCGTGTCGGCGCCGCCCTCTTCGGCGAGCGCCACCTTCAGCGCGAGGATGAAGCGCGAGAGCTCTCCGCCCGACGCGATCTTGGCGAGCGGGGCGAAGGGCGCGCCGGGATTGGTCGAGATCAGATATTCGACACGGTCCATGCCCTCGGGTCCCCAGCGTTCGGCGGGGAGGCGTTCGACCAGCGTCTGGAAGCGCGCGGCGTCGAGTTTCAGCGGCACGAGTTCGCCCGCGACCGCGGCGTCGAGCCGGGTCGCGGCCTTGCTGCGCTGATCGGAAAGCGCGGACGCCGCGTGGGTGTATGCGGCGGCGGTTTCAGCCACGGCAGTCTCGAGTTTCGCGAGCCCCGCGCTGCCGCCCTCGATCGCATCGAGCCGCGCGGCCAGCGTTCCGGTGAGGTCGGCGAGATCGTCGGGCTGGACATTATGTTTGCGCGCCATCGCGCGCAGCTCGAACAGGCGCGTTTCGGTCGCCTCGAGCCGTTCGGGATCATATTCCATCGCGCGCGCGGCTTCGTGCAGCTTGGTCTCGGCCTCGTCGGCCTCGATGATCGCGCGGTCGAGGCCCGCGAGCGCCTCGGCGAGCAATGCGTGATCGCCCGCGAGCCGGTCGAGCCGCCGCGCGGCACCGCGCAGTTTCGCAGGACCGCTGTCGCTGCCCTCGAACGCCTCCATGATCGCGCCGAGGTCGCCCGCGATCTTCTCACCCTTTTGCATCGCCGCGCGCGCTTCGGCGAGTTCGGCATCCTCCCCCGGCTGGGGCGCGAGTGTCTGGAGTTCGGCGACGCAATGTTCGAGCCATTCGCGGTCGCGCGTGGCCTCGTCCAGCGCGGCGCGCGCAGCGGCGAGCGTGTCTTCGGCCGCCCGCCATGCGGCGTGGGCGGTGTCCACGCCGCGCGTATCGGCGCGCGCATAAGCATCGAGCAGCGCGCGGTGGCCCGTCGGGGCGAGCAGGCCGCGGTCGTCGTGCTGGCCATGAATTTCGACCAGATGACCGCCGACTTCGCGCAACAGCGCCGCCGAGCACGGCTGGTCATTGAGGAAGGCGCGGCTGCCGCCATCGGCTTTCAGCGTGCGGCGGATGAGCAAAGCTTCGCCGCTCTCGAGTCCAATCTCGTTGTCGGCGAGCAGCGCGGCGAGCGGTGTGCCCGATGCGGGCGCAGCGAAGCTCGCGGTGACCTGCGCCTTGTCGCTGCCCTGACGTACCAGCGCGCTGTCGGCGCGCGCGCCGAGCGCGAGTCCGAGCGCGTCGAGCAGGATCGACTTGCCCGCCCCCGTCTCGCCCGTCAGCACGCCCAGCCCGGCCTCGAAATCGAGGTCGAGCCGTTCGATCAGAACGATGTTGGCGATGGAAAGCGCCGTCAGCATGCCCTGCCCTTACCGCAGAACAAAGGCAGAATCTACGCGCAGTATCAAGCGCTCGGGGCGTTCTTCTGCATCAGCTTGTACGCGCGCTCATACCATTCATTGCCGGGATAGTTGGCGCCGAGCACGGCGGCGGACTTTTTCGCTTCGGCCGGGATACCCAGCGCCAGATAGCATTCGGTCAGGCGATAGAGCGCCTCGGGCGCGTGGCTGGTGGTCTGAAACTTGTCGACGACCTCGCGAAAGCGAATCGATGCCGCGAGCCAGTTCGAGCTGCGCTGATAGAAACGGCCGATTTCCATTTCCTTGCCCGCGAGATGATCCTGGACGAGGTCGATCTTGAGGCGCGCGTCCGACGCATAGCGGCTGTCGGGATAGCGGCGGATCACTTCGCCCAGCGCGTTCGACGCCTGCTGGGTGATCTTCTGGTCGCGCGTGACGTCGCTGATCTGCTCATAATAGGACAGGCCGATCAGATAATAGGCATAGGGCGCGTCCTTGTTGCCCGGGTGGATCGCGAGGAACCGCTGCGCGGCCTCGATCGCCGGGGTGTATTCGCGGTCCATATAATAGCTGAACGAGCTCATCAGCTGCGCACGGCGTGCCCAGGGCGAATAGGGGTGCTGGCGTTCGACTTCGTCGAACAGCGCCGCGGCGAGACCATATTGCTTGCGGTCGAGCCGATCCTGCGCCGCGCGGTACAGCGTGTTGACGTCGCGTGCAACGTAACGCGTGTCCTTCTTCACATTGCCGCCCCCGGCACAAGCCGCCAGCATGGGGGTGATCACGAGTGCGGCGGCGAGCAGGCGCATGGTCGCGCGCGAGGGGGCATATTGAGTCATGCGCGCGGTATAGCCACAGCGCGGATGAACGCAAAATAAATGATGGGGTCCCGGCGCAGCTTTACGGCGCTTTGACGACACAACCTTTTGGCGCGTCGGCAGGTGCGGGCACGCGCCGCGCGGTTTTGATCGTGACTTGGGGCTCCAACATCTGGCCCACCATTACGCCTTGGCCCGCGGTCGGCGAAACGGGCGCGTTGAAGATCGCCTCGGCGATGTCGGTGCCCGCGACGATTTCACCGAACACCGCGAAACCGACGCCGTCGCCGCCGGGCGCATCGCTGTCGAACCCCTTGATGTCGGACAGGAGCAGGAAGAAATCTGTCGTCGCGTCACCGGGATTGAGCCGCGCCATCGACAGCGCACCCTTGCAGTTGGTCAGGCCGCTGGCCTTCGTCGGCTCATGCGCGATCGGCGGAAAATTCCTGCGCGGATCGCCGCGATTGCCCGCCTGAATCAGCTGGCTGGCCGCCCCCCAGCTTTTCGTCGAGCGATAGAATTTGAACCCGTCCATCCGCTTCGCATCGACATAGCGGAGGAAATTCGCGGCGGTGATCGGTGCGCGCTTGTTTTCGACCCGCACGACGATCGTCCCGAGATCGGTGGCCAGCGCCACATAGGGCCGCGTATCGGCCTCGATCACCGGCGTGACCGGCGCGGGAATGGCCGGGGCGGGCGGCGGCAATTGCGTCGCCTGCGGCGGAACGACGGTCGATTGGGCGGCGAGCGCGAGCGCGGTGAGGATGGTCAGCATGGCGCCGATCATAAACGCAATGCGCCGATCGAAGCGAGTGGATTCAGAGCGCTGGCTGGCAACAGCCCAGATTGGAAAAACCCGAAAGCCGGCCTAGTCATACGCACCGACCAAGCTAGAGAGGACATGATGAGCGAAACGCCGAACCGTGATACCACGCCCGAGCATGGCGCATCTTCACCGGACGCCGCAGCCATCGGATCACGGTTCCTGCGCTATTTACCGCTGATCACGATTGCGCATTTCCTGATTGGACTGCCAGCACTGATCGCATCGCTCGCGCTCGCCTATTTCGCTTTTGTGCAGGCCGACGCGACGCAGAAGATGCAGAGTGGCGGGGTTATGCCGTTCGTCACCTTCGGAACAAGCAACGGGGACGAGGAAGGCAATCAGGATATTGCGCTGACGCTAACGAACAATGGCGTCGGCCCCGCGATCCTCGGCCCCATCGAAATCCGTTATGAAGGCAAGACGATAAACACACCGATCGACTTGCTCGAAGCATGCTGCACCGAAGCCGGTGCGCGCGCCTTGCGCTTTTCCACCTCGCCTTCAACCGGAATCGCCGTGCGGCCCGGCGAGACGATCGAATTCGTTAGCTTTCCGCGCACCCCCGCATCCGAAAAAGTCTGGCAGACGCTCAACAAGGAGCGTTGGAAACTCAAGGTCCGCTCCTGCTATTGTTCTATCTTCAACGATTGCTGGATCACCGAAGGCATGCAGGGGTTGCCGAAGGCCGTAAATAAATGCCCCGCCAACTGGTCGCTCTATCGCGAGGATGCGGGAAACCGGATCGCCGGGGTGGACGCGAAATAATTAAACCAATCGGTTGACAATAAAATTGGATGCCTCATATTCAACCCCATGGTTGAACATGATTCGCACGCGCTCGACACAATCTTTCACGCTCTCGGCGACGCAACGCGCCGGGCGATGCTGGGTGAACTGGCCACCGGCGAACGGACGGTCGGCGAACTGGCAGAGCCGTTCGCGATGTCGCTCGCTGCGGCGTCGAAGCATATCAAGGTGCTGGAAAATGCGGGAATGGTCCGCCGCGACGTGCGCGGGCGCACCCATGTCTGTAGCCTCGATCCGGTGCCGCTGATGAGCGCCGACCAGTGGATCGGCATGTATCGCCGCTTCTGGACCGACCGGCTCGACACCCTCGAACGCATCCTGCGGGCGCAGGACGCCGCGTCCCCACCCCCACCGAAGAACCCCCTCCCCGGGAAAGAAGGAGAATAACGATGACGACGATGCTTACCGAAGGCAATTATGGGGTGCTCACCGAACCCGCAACGCTGACAATCGAGCGCCTGCTCCCCGGCCCGGTCGAGCGTATCTGGTCTTACCTGACCGATAGCGAATTGCGTCGTCAGTGGATGGCCGCCGGCGCGATGGAGGAAAAGGTCGGCGCGGCGGTCGAATTCACCTGGCGCAACGACGAACTGACCGACCCACCCGGCGTGCGCCCCGAGGGCTTTGACGCCGAGCATAGGATGATTTGCGAAGTCGTCGCGATCGACGCGCCACATCTGCTGGCAATCAGCTGGGGCAGCACGGGCGGGGTGACCTTCACGCTTAAGGAAAAGGGCGACGAGGTGCTGCTCACCGTCGTGCATCGCCGGATCGAGGATCCTGCCGTCCGGCTCAATGTCAGCGCGGGCTGGCACGCGCATATCGATGTGCTCGAAGCGCGGCTGCGCGGGCGCACTCCAGCGCCGCATTGGGACAATTGGACGGCATTGCGCGGTATTTATGCCGAGCGTTTGTTCGGCTGACCCTGCCCGCATCGGGCGGGGAAGGGGCTGCGAAAGCGGCCCCTTTTCTTTTTTGTGGCGTCGCGCTAGTGTACTATTTTAATAATACAGTTGGGCATGGAGGGTGGCCGTGAAGCGGAAATGGAAGATCGTATGGGGCGTGTTGGGCGCGCTGGTCGTCGTCGGCGCAGGCGGCATGGCGTGGATGATCACACAGCCGCCGGCGCCCGCGAAGATCGTCGAGGCAGGGCCGACCGGCCAGCGGATCAATGCGAGCGGCATTTTCGCCAATTATTTCCCGGCCAAGGGTGACGGGCCGCATCCGGCGATCCTGTTGCTCGGCGGGTCCGAAGGCGGGCTGAGCAAGGATATGCGTGCGCTGGCGCTGCTCCTTCAAGCCGAGGGATATAGTACGCTTCAGCTCGCCTATCACAACGCGCCGGGCAAGTCGGCGAAGCTCAAAAACATTCCGATAGAGGATTTCGCGAGGGGGCTCGACTGGCTGAAGACGCAGCCCGAAGTCGATGGCAGCCGGCTCGGTATCGTCGGCTATTCGAAGGGCGCCGAGGCGGGATTGATCGTCGCGACGGTGTATCCGGGGGTACGCGCCGCGGTGCTCGGCATGCCGTCAAGTGTCGTGTGGGACGGGATGACCGGCGAGAATTATATGTTCGGGTCGTTCAGCTCATCGTGGAGCAAAGGCGGCAATCCCCTCCCCCACCTCGCCTACAAGGGCCAGCCGGGAAGCGACGGGCTGATGCCGGTGTTCGTGAACGGGCTCAAGGAACTCGACAAGAACCCCGATGCGATCATCCCGGTCGAGAGGTATAAGGGCAAGCTGCTGCTCGTGTGCGGCGAGGCCGAGAAACTGTGGCCGAGTTGCCCGATGACCGACCAGATCGTCGCACGCGCGGCGAAGGCGGGGGCCGCGGCGCCCGTAGTGCTGCGCTACAAGGACGCGGGACATGGTGTGATGGGCGCGCCTTTTGCCGACGACAAGGCGCGGCGATACTGGGCCAAGCTCGGCGGGACCGAGGCGGGCAACGCGGCGGCACGCGCGGATAGCTGGGCGAAGATCAGGGCGTTTTTGAAGACGGAGTTGGGGGCGGACGGCGGCTGACGGCCGGTTGCGGACGTTGGCTCCTCCCTCGCCGGGTTCTCGCTTTCGCGGGAATGACGAGATTTAGAAAGAACGGCCGCGCACGCCGTAACAAAAAAGGGGCCGCTTTCGCGGCCCCTTTCCGTTTCCGATAGCGAAAGACTTAGTCCTTCAGGAAGTCGGGCACATGGCCCTGATCTTCCGGACCTTCGCTGCGTTCGCGGCGCGGGCCACGGTCGCCGCGGGGTTCGCCGCCGCCGTCACGGCGCGGACCACGGTCACGACCGCCACCGCCGCCTTCGCGACGCGGGCCACGGTCGCCGCCGCCGCCATCACGGCGCGGGCCGCGATCGCCACGCGGTTCGCGGGCTTCACGCGGCGGGCGCGTGTCTTCCAGCTCTTCGCCGGTTTCCTGATTGACGACGCGCATCGACAGGCGAACCTTGCCGCGCGGATCGATCTCGAGGACCTTGACCTTGACTTCCTGGCCTTCGCTCAGGACGTCGGCGACCTTCTCGACGCGCTCGTTGGCGATTTCGCTGACGTGGACGAGACCGTCCTTGCCGCCCATGAAATTCACGAACGCACCGAAATCGACGAGGTTCACGACCTTGCCGTCATAGACCTTACCGACTTCGGCTTCTTCAACGATGCCCGAAATCCACTTGCGAGCGGCTTCGATCTGCTCGGGATCGCTCGACGAGATCTTGATCAGACCTTCGTCGTCGATGTCGACCTTGGCGCCGGTGGTCGCGACGATCTCGCGGATCACCTTGCCGCCGGTGCCGATGATGTCGCGGATCTTTGCCTTGTCGATCTGCATCGTCTCGATACGCGGTGCATGCGCCGACAGCTCGGTGCGGGCTTCGCCCAGCGCCTTCGCCATTTCGCCGAGGATGTGCGCGCGGCCTTCCTTCGCCTGGTTCAGCGCGGCTTCGAAGATCTCGCGCGTGATGCCCGCGATCTTGATGTCCATCTGCATCGTGGTGATGCCCTCGGACGTGCCCGCCACCTTGAAGTCCATGTCGCCGAGGTGATCTTCATCGCCGAGGATGTCCGACAGGATCGCGAAATCCTTACCTTCGAGGATCAGGCCCATCGCGATGCCCGAAACCGGACGCTTCAGCGGAACGCCGGCATCCATCATGGCGAGCGAACCGCCGCAGACCGACGCCATCGACGACGAGCCGTTCGACTCGGTGATGTCGCTGGTGATGCGGATCGTGTAGGGGAACTCGTCCTTCGTCGGCAGCACCGCGTGCAGCGCGCGCCATGCCAGCTTGCCATGGCCGATGTCGCGGCGGCTGGGCGCCCCGAAACGACCGACTTCGCCGACCGAATAGGGCGGGAAGTTATAGTGCAGCATGAAATTCGAGTACGACAGGCCGTTGAGGCCGTCGATCATCTGCTCGCTGTCCTTGGTGCCCAGGGTGCAGGTCGCGATCGTCTGCGTCTCGCCGCGGGTGAACAGCGCCGAGCCATGGGCGCGGGGCAGGAAGTGCGTTTCGGCAACGATCGGACGAATCTGCGTCGTCGTGCGTCCGTCGATACGCTTGCCGTCCTTGAGGATGGCGCCGCGAACGATTTCGGCTTCGAGCTTCTTCATCAGCTTGCCGGCGGCCATCTGGTCCTGCGGCGCGGCGTCGGCGAAAGCGGCCTTGCCGGCAGCACGTGCCACGTTCAGCGCGTTCGAGCGGGCCGATTTGTCGGTCAGCTTGTAAGCGGCGGCAATGTCCTTGCCGATCAGCTTCTTCAGCTTGTCCTTGGCCGCGGTCAGATCACTCTGCTCGGCCATGTCCCAGGGATCCTTGGCAGCCTGTTCGGCCAGCTTGACGATCGCCTTGACGACGTCCTTACACGCGTCGTGCGCGAACAGCACGGCGCCGAGCATGATCTCTTCCGACAGCTCATTGGCTTCGGATTCGACCATCATCACCGCGTCATAGGTCGCAGCAACGACCAGATCTAGGTCGCCTTCGGCAACCTGTGCGTCGGTCGGGTTCAGGATATATTCGCCATCGACATAGCCAACGCGCGCGGCGCCGATCGGACCCATGAAGGGAACGCCCGAAATGGTGAGCGCGGCCGACGCGGCGACCATCGCGAGGACGTCGGGCTCGTTATGGCCATCATAGCTCAGAACTTGGGCAATGACGTTGATTTCGTTATAGAAACCTTCGGGGAACAGCGGACGGATCGGACGATCGGTCAAACGCGAAACCAGGGTTTCCTTTTCGGTCGCGCCGCGCTCGCGCTTGAAGAAGCCGCCGGGGATGCGGCCTGCGCCCGAATATTTTTCCTGATAATGGACGGTAAGCGGGAAGAAGTCCTGCCCTTCCTTGACCGTCTTGGCAGCCGTCACGGCCGCGAGAACCATTGTTTCGCCGAGCGTCGCGACAACCGCGCCGTCGGCCTGACGGGCAACCTTGCCCGTTTCGAGAGTCAGCGTTTCACCGCCCCACTCGATCGATACTTTTTTCACGTCAAACATGGAGTTTCCTTCGCCCGCCGGGCCCGATGCCGGGCGGGGCCTCTAGTTCCGGGTAATCCGACCCGGGGCGGTGCGGGGCGTCTGTCTGCCCCAATGGCGGTCCCGCCGGATGCGGGAGCGGCCCTGTGGTCCGGCAAATCGCGCGGGACCAATATGACAGCGGCCCCGGAAGTCCGGGGCCGCCAGAAATTCTTACTTACGAAGACCCAGCTTCGCGATGAGAGCCTGATAACGACCCTCGTCCTTCTTCTTCAGATAGTCGAGCAAGCTGCGACGCTTGTTGACCATCATCAAGAGGCCACGGCGGCTGTGATTGTCCTTGTGGTTCGCCTTAAAATGGTTGGTCAGCGTGTTGATGCGGTCGGTCAGAATTGCGACCTGCACTTCCGGCGAACCGGTATCGCCCTCTTGGCGCGCATTGTCCTTGATGACTTCGGTTTTGCGCTCGGCGGTAATCGACATATTCGTTTTTCCTCGAACATCTTGCTTAAAGATTGAAGCCGCGGACGACCTTCAGCGTTCCCGCCAAAGCCTCGATCAGGGCAACGGGACGCATTTCGCTGTCCCTTCCCCAATAGAGCCCGTCATCCGAAGCTACCCCGGTCCAGACACGACCCTGACGGATCGCCCCTGCCGCTTCCGGGGAAAGGTTCAGAGCCGGGATGTCGACCAGCCCTGCCTCGAGCGGCAGAATGAATTCTGATTGGGCGGCGCCTTGGCCGAATGCGTTCAATTTGTCCAGCGAAATCGCCTGTTCCAGATCGAACGGTCCGGCCCTGGTACGGCGGAGCATTATGACATGACCAACGGTTCCAACGGCTTGGGCGATGTCACGTGCGAGGCTGCGGATATAGGTTCCCTTGGAGACATGGGCGGTGAGGGTGATCGAGTCCATGCGCCCCTCGCCCACTTCGTCACCCTGGGCTTGATCCGGGGTCCACTCTTCGTCGGTCCGCATGGATGCCGGATCAAGTCCGGCATGACGAAGGGCGTAAATGGTTACACTCCGCGACTTCATCTCGACCGCTTCGCCCTTGCGCGCGAGGTCATAGGCACGCTGGCCGTCGATCTTGATCGCTGAAAAAGCGGGCGGGATTTGTTCGATCGGGCCAGTGAAGCGCGACAGCACCGCTTCGACCTCTGCCAGCGTCGGCCGCACATCGCTGGTCGCGACGACTTCACCCTCGGCATCGAGCCCGTCGGTTTGGGTTCCGAATTTCACCGTAAAATCGTAAATCTTGCTCGCATCGAGCATTCGGCCGCAGAGCTTCGTCGCCTCGCCGAGCGCGATCGGGAGCACTCCCGTCGCCAGCGGATCGAGCGTGCCGCCATGGCCGACCTTGACCTTGCCCAGCCCCGCCTCGCGGCACACGCGCTTTACCGCGCCGACGGCCTGCGTCGAGCCCAGGCCCAAGGGTTTGTCGAGGATGATCCAGCCGTTCATTCCGCGCCGCTATGGCGGCGAGAGGCGGCTGTCAATTTTGCGCGGCCTTTTCGGCTTCGCGGGCCGCCCTGCGCTCTTCCTTCGACGGCGGCGGGGCCGAGGTTACGAAGGACGAGAGCTGGCAGCGTTCGCCGCGCACGATAATCGACGAAAATTTGTCGAGCCGCCCGGCGCCGCGCGTTTCGAAGCCGATCGCCTGCGCGAAGTCGAGGTCGCGGCAAAGGCCGGCGAAGGTGCCGTAGTACCAGTCGTTGTCGCGGCCCTGAATCCAGATGCCGCGTTCGCGGTCGGCCTGCCAGTTGCGGATCGAGCTGTCGCTCGGAAACACGATGCTCGATTCGACGCCGCGCGCGCGCGCTTCCTTTGCAGACTCCGGAGCAGACTCGTTGGCCGCCGCGGCCGCAGAAAGGGGAAGCAGCACGGCGGCCAGGGAGAGTGCGAGATTCTTCATGGCGGATCGTGTAGCGAAGGCAGGCTGAACCGGGGCTGACCCTAGGATCGGCCCGCCCACTCGTCGGCGAGTAGCGACCAGAGGCCCGTGTCGCGGGTGTAGCCGGTCCAGGTGATGCGTTCCGATCGCAGTACGCCATCCTTGTTACAGCCGAGCTTTGCAACCGCGGCCTGACTGCGCTTGTTGCGCTCGTCGATGCGGAATTCGATGCGGCGGATGCCTACCGCGAAGGCGTGATCGAGCATCAGGCGCTTGACCCGGCCGTTGAAACCGGTGCCGCGCGCGGCCGGATGAATGAAGCTGTTGCCGATCTCGACGGTCTGCGCCGGCCAGTCGGGGCGCAGCCACGCAGTCATGCCGACGAGCGTGTCGCCGTCCATGATGGCGTAGGGCATGCGGCCGGCGCCGCCGACCAATACGTCGAAGCTCTTGTCGAAATGCTCGGGGCCGAAGCTCGACGAATAAATCGGCCAGACGTCGGCATCGGCAGCGCAGACGGCGCGCAGATCTTCGCGATGCGCCTCGGTCAGCTTGACGAGTTTGAGATCGCCGTCGGCGAGGTCAACATAGAGACGGTCAAGCATGGGTGAGTGCTTCCGCGGCTTCGCGCCGTTTCGCCATGAAGTGGCGCCGGCACATCGCGACATAGCGGTCGTTGCCGCCGATCTCGGTCTGTGCGCCCTCGACCACCGCGCGGCCGCTTTCGTCGACGCGCAGGTTCATCGTCGCCTTACGCCCGCATTCGCACACGGCTTTGAGTTCGACGAGCGCGTCGGCGATGCCGAGCAGCGCCGCCGATCCGGGGAAGAGCTCGGCCGAAAAATCGGTGCGAAGGCCATAGCAGAGCACGGGAATGCCGGTTTCGTCGGCGAGACGCGCGAGATCGAGCACCTGCGCCCGGGTCAGGAACTGCGCCTCGTCGACAAGCACACACGCTAGCGGCCGTTCGGCGTTCTCGGCGTTGACCGCGGCCCACAGATTGCTGTCGGGATCGAATTTATGCGCCTCGGCGATCAGCCCGATGCGGCTGGTCACCTGCCCCGCGCCATAACGATCGTCGAGCGCCGCGGTCCACAGCATCGTTTCCATTCCGCGCTCGCGATAGTTGAAATCCGCCTGGAGCAGCGTCGTCGATTTGCCCGCGTTCATGCTGGCATAGTAGAAATAGAGTTTGGCCATGGGGACGGCGATACCGCGTCAACAAGGGTTCGCCAATCCTCTCCAGTGCCCGCAATAAATAGGGACAGTCCCTATTTAACCGAAGCGATCGTTAACGGGCGCGCTGGGCCCTGCAATAAATAGGGACTGTCCCTATTTATTGCGCTCGCTGCCATTGCTTGACTCGCCCCTACCCCCCTCGCATGCTGCGCAACAAAAGATGCAGCAATTTGAGTGGGGAGAGCTGCCATGCGGCTGATGCCGGTGACCGACGCGATGTTCCTGGTCGCGGAAACGCGCGAGACGCCGATGCATGTCGGTGGGGTCAATCTTTATACCTTGCCCGACAAGGTCGACGAGACCGAGTGGCTGAACGAGCAGCTGGCGATGTTGCGCCAGTCCGAAGGGCTGCGGCGGCCGTTCAGCGAAGTGCTAAAGCTCACGCCGCTCGGCCAGTACGGGCCGATACGGCTCGAACCCGACCGCGACATCGACATGCACTACCATGTCCGCAGCGCCGCCTTGCCCAAGCCGGGCCGCTACCGCGAGATGTTCGAGCTTGTCTCGCGTCTGCACGGCACCTTGCTCGACCGGACGCGGCCGATGTGGGAAATCACGCTGATCTCAGGCCTGCCCGACCGGCAGATCGCGACCTATTTCAAGATCCACCATGCGCTGATGGATGGCGCATCGTCGATGCACTTCACCAATGCGATGCTCAGCGCCGACAAGACCGAACGGCGCAGCTATTCGCCGATGTCGGTCGAGGCCTATGAAGCCTATAAGCGTAAATTCCCGGCACCGAAGAAAACGCCGACCCCCAGCCTCACCGACCTGAAGGCGATCGGCGGCTTCCTGAAGGAGCAATGGGGCAACAGCGTCGGGGTAACCAAGGCGCTCAACCAATATGCCGCGGCGATGTTCGGGCTGGGCGGCAGCGATCTTGCGACCCCTTGGGGCGGATTGCCGCGCACCAGCTTCAACCGCAACATCACCGGCGCGCGGCGCTTCGTCGCGCAAAGCTGGTCGCTCGAACGCGTGCGGGCGATGGGCAAAGCCTATGACGGCACGATCAACGACGCGGTGCTCGCGATGTGTTCGGGGGCGATGCGCAAATATCTGCAGTCGCTGAACGAGCTGCCCGACAAGCCGCTGAAAGCGATGGCACCGGTGTCGATCCGGGCGAAGGACGATATCGATTCGGGCAATTCGGTCGCGGCGGTGACCGCAAACCTCGCGACGCATATCGACGATCCCGCGCTGCGCATGGCGACGATTCAGGCATCGATGAACGCCGCGAAGGCGCAGCTGCGCGAAATGACCGCGCAGCAAATCCAGATTTATACCGCGATCACGCAGATGCCGCAGATGCTGACCGCGCTGACCCGCACCGCCGACAAATTCCCGGCGTATAGCGTCACCATCTCGAACGTCCCCGGCCCGCGCGAGCAGCTTTACTGGAATGGCGCGCGGCTCGACGGCATGTACCCCGCGAGCATCCCGGTCGACGGCATGGCGATGAACATCACGCAGGTGTCGAACAACAAGAATATCGATTTCGGGATTACGGCGTGCCGGCGCAGCGTGCCGCATGTCCAGCGGCTGATCGACTATCTGGAGGATGCGCTGGTCGAGCTGGAGGAAGCGGCGGGGATCGGGGGGAAGTAGGGCCGGATCAGGGTTCGCCCTCGCCGCTCTCTAAATCCCGAGCGACCTTCGGGTCGCGCAGCAATTTGTCGATATGGCTCGCCTCATCGAAGCTTTCGTCCGACAGGAACTTCAGCTTCGCGGCATATTTCAATGTCATCTTTCCAGCGACGCTCTTTTGCAGCCAGGCGGTGTTGGTGCGCAGCGCCTTCAGCACCGCCTCCTCTTCCTTGCCGAGCAGCGACTTCACGAACACCGTCGCGTGGCGCAGGTCCGACGACATGCGGACTTCGGTGACGCTCACCGGATGCTTCGCCAGCAAATCGTCGTGCACGTCCCCGCGCGCGAGGATATCCGACAGGATATGGCGCACCTGTTCGCCAACGCGCAGCGCACGGACCGTCGGGCCCTTGTCCTTTTCGGTTTTCATGGCTCCGCTTTCTCCAACTGGTCGAGCTTGTCGATAATCCGGGCGATCGAGCGCATGTTGCGCGCGGTGCCCTTGTGTTCCAGGCGGCGTTCGATCATCCGCGCGGTCAATTTGCTGTCGCCGACACCGTCGCCATAATCGATAAAAAGCGCCCGGTCGCCCAGCGCGACGCGCTCGTTCGGCTTGATCCATTTGTCGCTGGCCAAAGCCTCGAACTGTTCCGCGGTCGGCTGCCCGTCGAGGAACATGGTGTGGACGAACTTGTCCTCGTTGGTGCTCGCAAAAGGATTGTCGGCGATCGCCGCGGCCAACTCGTCACGGCTTCGCACCAACGCGGCACAGCTCATGTCGAACCGGTCGTCGACCATCAGCGTCAGCTTCTCCTCCAGCCCGCGCGTTGGCCGCGCGGGGTGCGAGAAGATGACATTACCGCTGGCAACGACGGTTTCGACGTCGCTGAATCCCTCAGCCTCGAACGCCGCGCGCAGATCGACCATCTTCAGTCGGTTGCCACCTACGTTGATGCTGCCGAACAATGCCACATAGCGAGCCATGCCGGCGCCTCCTGATCCGCGCGGAGCGGACGCTTTTTACAGCGTCCGTTCGCGCAGTTCGACTTCGAAGACTTCGAGGTGGTCGCCCGCCTTGATGTCGTTGGTGTCGGCGAGGACCACACCGCATTCGAGACCGGCGCGCACTTCGGCGACGTCGTCCTTGAAGCGGCGGAGCGACGAGATCGTCGTTGCCGAAACGATGACGTCGGCGCGCGTGAGACGGGCGTGCAGCCCCTTGCGGATCGAGCCTTCGAGTACGAGCAGACCAGCGGCCTTGTCGCGCTTGCCGGCGGGGAAGACGTCCTTGACTTCGGCGCGGCCGACGACGGTTTCGACGCGTTCCGGACCCAACTCGCCCGCCATCTCTTTCCGGATTTCGTCGGTCAGGTGATAGATGACGTCATAATACATGAACCGGACGTTTTCGCGCTTCGCGATGTCGCGCGCCTTGGAGTTCGGGCGGACGTTGAAGCCGATGATCGGCGCCTTCGTCGCCGCCGCCAGCGTCACGTCGCTCTCGGTGATCGCGCCGGCGCCCGACTGGAGCACACGGACGCGGATCTCGTCGGTTGACAGCTTGTTCAGCGCATTGACGATCGCTTCGACCGATCCCTGCACATCGCCCTTGATGATCACCGGGAACTGGATGACGTTCGTCTTGTCGGCGAGCGCCTCGAACATGCCTTCCAGGCTAACCGGCGCTTGAACGGTGCGCTTGCGCGTTGCCTGTTCCTGACGATAGGTCGCGACTTCGCGAGCGCGGGCTTCATTCTCGACGACGGTGAGCGTGTCGCCCGCCATCGGAACGCCGCCAAGGCCCAGCACTTCGACCGGCATCGACGGAGTCGCCGATTTAATCTGCTTGCCCTGATCGTCGATGAGCGCACGGACACGGCCGCTTTCGGCGCCGCAGACGAAGATGTCGCCGACTTTCAGCGTCCCGCGGCGAACGAGGATCGTCGCCACCGGACCGCGGCCCTTGTCCAGCTTCGCCTCGACCACCGTGCCTTCGGCGGCGCGATCGGGGTTGGCTTTCAGCTCCATGATTTCGGCCTGCACCGCAATAGCTTCGAGCAGCTTGTCGAGACCGGTCTTCTTGAGCGCCGACACTTCGACATTCTGGACGTCGCCGCCCATTTCCTCGACCACCAGCTCATGTTCGAGCAGGCGTTCGCGGACGCGCTGCGGATTGGCGCCTTCCTTGTCGACCTTGTTGATCGCAACGATGATCGGCACGCCGGCCGCCTTCGCATGCTTGATCGCCTCGATCGACTGCGGCTTCAGCCCATCGTCGGCCGCGACCACCAGGATAACGATGTCGGTGACATTGGCACCGCGCTGACGCATCTCGGTAAAGGCTTCGTGGCCCGGGGTGTCGAGGAAGGTGACGAGCGAGCCGTCGGGGGTTTTTACCTGATAGGCACCGATATGCTGCGTAATGCCGCCGGCTTCGCCCGCCTGCACATTCGCACCGCGCAGCGCGTCGAGAAGCGACGTCTTGCCGTGATCGACGTGACCCATGATCGTGACGACCGGGGCACGCGGTTTCAGATGTTCGGCATCGTCGACATCTTCATCATGACGGATGTCGATATCGCCTTCGCTGACGCGGATGATCTCGTGCCCGAACTCGGTGACGAGCAATTCGGCGGTGTCCTGATCGATCGTGTCGGTGCTGGCCGACGGGACGCCCATCTTGAACAGTGCCTTGACCAGATCGCTGGTCTTTTCGGCCATGCGGTTGGCGAGATCCTGAACCGTGATGCTTTCGGGCACGACGACTTCGCGGATCTGCTTCTCACGCGGACCCGACGATGCGGTGTGCGAACGCTTTTCCTTTTCGCGGGCGCGCTTCAGCGCTGCGAGGCTGCGCGCACGCGCGCCTTCGTCTTCGTTCAGCGCACGCGTGACGGTCAGCTTGCCCGACTGGCGGCGGCTATCGCCGCCACGGGTTGCCTTCGGCTCGGGACGCTTGGGTTCGGGGCGCTGCGGAGCCGCGACCGGAGTGAAGCGGCGCGGTGCGGGAGCGGCACTGGTCGTCGCGCGCGGCGCCGGCGTGGGCGCGGCTGCGCTCTGTGGCGCAGCGGCGGCAGGCGCTTCGGCGGCAGGTGCAGCAGCCGCAGCGGGCGCTTCGACGGCGGCCGGGGCAGCCGGTTCGGCGGCCTTGGGGGTCGCCTGTTCGACCTTGGCTTCGGCCCGCGCCTTTTCTTCCTCGACGGCGCGCTGGCGCGCAGCCTCGTCGCGGCGGCGATTGTCCTCAAGCGCATTCATGCGCGACTCTTCGGCCTCGCGCAGCAGCTGTGCCTGGCGTTCCTGACGCGACATCAGGCTGTCGTTCTCGCTGACGCGGGGCGCGGCCGGCTTCGGAGCGGGCGCAGGTGCCGGAGCGGCGACCGGAGCGGGCGCCGGAGCGGCCTCGACCTCTTCGACCTCGACCGGCGCGGTTTCGCCCGGACGACCGAGCACGCGGCGCCGCTTCACCTCGACCACCACCGTATTCCGGCGTCCGTGGCTGAATTGCTGCTGCACCTGCCCGGCCTCGACCGTCCGCTTCAGCCCCAGGGGCTTGCGGGTAAGGGTCGGTTTGTCCTGTTCGTCACTCATCGAAACTTATCATTCCTTCAAAACGCGTCCGAAGCGGCGTCGCTGGTCGGCAACGCCCCCATTTTTTCCTCGCCAGAAACGGGCGCGGCATGCGGGTCGGAATCGCGGTTGGCCGCGTCCCTACTCCATCCTGTGAAAAACTGCCAGCGGCTCAAATGCGCCAGCACCCGGTTTGCGGCGCGGGCGTCAATAATCGCCAGATGCACCGCATTCTCTCGCCCCAATGCCATAGATAGGGTGCTTCGGTCCACCGGCAAGACTTTGCCTTCGCGGCCCGATCCTTCGGCGTCCTCGCCGACGCGCCACGCCTGCGCCAATTTCTTGCGCCCATCCTCGCCCGCATCATTGGCATGGAGGAGCAAACGAACCTGGCCTTTGCGCGCCGCGGTTTCGATCTTTTCATTGCCGCTGAGCAGACTGCCCGACCGCGACTCCAGCCCCAGCCGGTCGAGCGTCGCACGCTCCAGCTGCGCCTCGATGCGCGCGCCAAGGTCGTCGGGGATGGTGAAATTGCTGTCCTGAAGCGCGCGCGCAAGGCCGCCCTTGAGCTTACCCTTTGCCTGCGCGGCTTCGAGGGTAGCGCGATCGACACCGATCCACGCCCCGCGCCCGGGCGCCTTGCCGTGAACGTCGGGCGCGATTGTGCCGTCGGGCCCGAGCGCAAGGCGCACGAGCCGTTCGGCCGGCGCAACCTCGCCGGTAATTACGCAGCGCCGCTCGGGCACATGCTGGCCGCGCCGTCCAGCGCGGTCTGGTTCGCTCAGCTGATCATTGTGCGGGGTCCGCATCGGCGGCCTCCCCGGTTTGCGGCTCTGCCGCGGGCCCAGCTTCAGGCGCAACTTCTGCCGGTTCGCTCGACTCTTCATCGTCGAACCAGTGGGCGCGCGCCGCCATGATGATCTCGTTGCCCTGTTCTTCGCTCAGTCCATATTCGCCCAGCACGCCGCCCTTGTCCTCGGCGCGTTCGCTGCGCGGCGGGCCGCGGCGGTTGTCGGTGCGCTTCTTGGCGATCAGCTCGTCGGTCGCGAGATCGGCGAGGTCGTCGAGCGTCTTGATCCCGGCCTTGCCGAGGATCACGAGCATCGCTTCGGTCAGGTGCGGGATTTCCGCCAGAGCGTCTTCGACGCCGAGTTCGCGGCGCTGCACGCGCGAGGCTTCCTCGCGGCGCTCGAGACCTTCGAGCGCGCGGCTCTGCAGTTCCTGCGCCAGTTCCTCGTCGAACCCTTCGATCCCGGCGAGTTCTTCGATGCCGACATAGCCGACTTCTTCGAGTTCGCTGAAGCCCTCGGCGACGAGCAGCTGCGCAAGCGTTTCGTCGACGTCGAGTTCTTCCTGGAACATCGACGAGCGTTCGACGAATTCGCGCTGGCGCTTTTCGCTGGCGTCGGCTTCGGTCATGATGTCGATCTGGCTGCCGGTCAGCTGGCTCGCGAGACGGACATTCTGGCCGCGGCGACCGATGGCGAGCGACAGCTGATCGTCGGGAACGACGACTTCGATGCGGCTGTCATCCTCGTCGATCACGACGCGCTGGACCGTTGCGGGCTGGAGCGCGTTGACGACGAAGGTCGCCGTATCTTCGGACCAGGGAATGATGTCGATCTTTTCGCCCTGCATTTCCTGGACGACCGCCTGAACGCGGCTGCCCTTCATGCCGACGCAGGCGCCGACGGGGTCGATGCTGCTGTCGTAGCTGATCACGCCGATCTTGGCGCGCGAGCCCGGGTCGCGGGCGGCGGCCTTGATCTCGATGATGCCGTCGTAGATTTCGGGCACTTCCTGCGCGAACAGCTTCTTCATGAAGTCGGGGTGCGCACGGCTGAGGAAAATCTGCGGGCCGCGATTTTCGCGGCGCACCGACAGGATCAGTGCGCGGACGCGGTCACCGACGCGCATCAATTCGCGCGGAATCTGCTGGTCGCGGCGGATCACGCCCTCGGCGCGGCCAAGGTTCACAACGATGTGGCCGAATTCGACCGACTTCACGACCCCGGTGATCAGCTCGTTGCCGCGATCCTTGAACTCTTCGAACTGGCGCTCGCGATCGGCTTCGCGGACCTTTTGAAAGATCACCTGCTTCGCCGACTGGGCGTCGATGCGGCCGAGGTCGACCGCGGGCAGCGGATCGACGATGAAGTCGCCGAGCTGGGCGTCCTTCTGCAGCTTCTGACCGGCAGTCAGATCGACCTGCTTGAAATAATCCTCGACGGTTTCGACGACTTCGACGACGCGCCACAGGCGAAGATCGCCGGTCTGGACGTCCAATTTCGCACGAATGTCGTTCTCGGCGCCATAGCGGGCGCGCGCGGCGCGCTGGATCGCTTCTTCAATGGCCTCGATAACGATGCCCTTGTCGATCATCTTCTCGCTGGCGACGCTGTTGGCAATCGCCAGCAGTTCGGCGCGGTTGGCGGAAATGGCAGTGGCCATCAGTCCTGTCCTTCTTCTTCCATTTCGTCGGCGCCTTCGGCTGAAAGCGGGACGGTTGCGGCAATCAATTTGTCGGTGAGAACCAGTTTCGCCGTGTCGATCGCATCGAACGGCAGCTTGTGCTCCACACCCTCTTTATCCGAAATCATAATGACATCGCCCTCGATGCCGATCAGCTCGCCGTTAAAGCGCTGACGACCGTCGCGCTTTTCCTTGAGCGCGATCTTCGCCTCGTGCCCCGCCCAGTCGGCGAAGTCGGTCGGGCGCGTCAGCGGTCGGTCGATGCCCGGCGACGACACTTCCAGCCGATACGCCTGGTCGATCGGGTCCTTGCCCGCTTCCTCGAGCGCGTCGAGCTGCTCCGAGATGCGGCGCGACAGATTGGCGCAATCGTCGATCGTCAGCTGGCGTGTGTCAGGGCGCTCGGCCATCACCTGCAGCGTCGGATCGCTCTCGCCGCCAAAGAAGGCGACGCGCACGAGCGCGAGGCCCAAAGCCTCCGCTTCAGGCGCGATGATCGCATTTAGGACGTCGAGATCGGCCAAAGAAATTTCCCGTTTCGGATGACAGGAAAGCATGTGGGTACAGCCGCCGCGGCCCGCGGCCCCGACGTCCCAACTGGCTAACCATGTCAAGAAGTAGGCGGCATATAGGCTTTGGCAGGTGAGTCGGCAAGGGGGAATGCTGGCCCCGCGCGCTTTATGGCCAGCGCTCTTTATGGATTGAGCAGCCATCCCGCGATGCCGGCGCCGATCACCAGCGCGGGGGCGACCCATTTCCCTTTGAGAAGCATGACCACTGCGATCGCGCCGCCAAAGATCAGCGCACCAGCGATCGGGTTCGAAACGCGCAGCGCCGTGGCCCAACCGAGTTGCAACAAAGTCGCGGCGATCACCCCGACGACCGCCGCAGCCACGCCGGCAAGGACGCGGTGCAGCGCGGGATTCTCGACTACCGCTTCCAGCCGCTCGAAGAAGATCATTGAAAAGGCGAAAGCCGGGAGGAACATGCCGACCGTGATCGCCACCGCGCCCGGAAGCCCCCCGGCGACATAGCCTGCGAAGGTCGCGAAGATCACGAGCGGCGCAGGCAGCATCCCCGCCAGCGCGACCCCGTCGAGGAAGGTCGCGTCGGACAGCCAGCCGCGCCCGACAGTGTCGGTACGCACATATGGGATGGCGGTATAAGCACCGCCAAAGGTCAGGAGCCCGCCCTTCAGCCCGGCGATGAACAGGGTAACGATGCCTGCTTCGCTGGTGGCAACCCTCACATTTTCTGAGGGTACAGCGCCCGATATGAGAAAGGCCAGCGCGACCGCGACAGCAAACACCGACGCCGCCACGACCGGCCGCGCGGCAAAGCTATAGATCAGCCCCGCCGCGATCAGCGGGATCCAGAACGGCACGCCCGCCAGCGTCGCGCCGAGCGACACCGCGGCGAGCGACCACAACAGCCGGTCTTCGAGGATGTGCGCCCCGATCCGCTGCACCGCACGCAGGATGATCACGAGTACGGCGATCTGCACACCCAGGAAAACCGTCGCCATCGCAGGATGGCCGACGATCCAGTCTTTATAGAGCCAGGCCGCGGCGAGCATCAGCACAAAACCCGGCAGCATGAAGCCGAGCCCCGCGAGCAGCCCGCCCATCCGCCCGCGCGCGACCATGCCAAGATGGACGCACAATTCATGCGCCTCCGGCCCCGGCAAGATCTGCATCACCGCGAGCAGCCGGTTGAAGCGCGCGGGCGATATCCAGCGATCTTCTTCGACGAGCGCCTGCTTCACCATCGCAATCTGCGCGACCGGCCCGCCGAAGGCGAAGAAACCGAAGCGGAGGAACCGCAGGAAAAGCTGGAAAAGCGAAAGGGGTGGCGGCGAAGGTTCAAGGGTGGTCATGGCAAGCGCGCTCCTTGCCGCAAATGCGGCGTGTGGAGCGGATCTTGGACGGCAAGCCGTCTGGACGGGCGTCCGCGTTGCCCGTGCCGCGACAAATAGCACGGCAAACGCTCAAGGGAAGATAGTTTGCCTTTCTCATCGATTGCTCCAGCTACCATTATAGTATAGGGGGGTACCCTATGGACCACACGTTGAAGAATAAGGAGCAACTCCTCGCCCGCGTCCGGCGCATCGCCGGGCAAGTCGGCGCGATCGAACGCGCGATTGCCGGGGAAGCCGGATGCGCGGCGATCCTGCATCAGGTGGCGGGGGTGCGCGGCGCGGTGCTGGGGCTGATGAACGAACTGGTCGAAGATCATATGCGCGAGCATGTCATCGCCCCCGCCCTCTCCGACACCGAGCGCGCCGCGGGTGCCGACGAACTCCTCGCCGCGATCCGCCGTTACGCAAAATAAGGGCAGTATTCATGTCGTTCGATACCGAAATCGATACGCTGACCCACGACCATGTCTTCTTGGGCAAGCGGCACGACGAGAATGCGCGGCGCACCTTGTGGGTCGTCGCGCTGACCGCGGTGATGATGGTCGGCGAGATTGCCGCGGGGATCGCGTTCAATTCGATGGCCCTTCTCGCCGACGGCTTTCACATGGCGACGCATGCGGGCGCGCTCGGCATCGCGGCGATCGCTTATGCCTATGCGAAGCGCCATGCCCATGGGCGCCGATATAGTTTTGGCACCGGCAAGGTCGGCGATCTTGCGGGTTTCGCCTCGGCACTCGTGCTCGGGCTTTTCGCACTCGGCATCGCCTATGAATCGCTGACGCGGCTATTCGACCCAAGCCCCGTCGCCTTTGCCGAGGCGACGATCATCGCAGTGATCGGGCTGGGGGTGAATATCGCGAGCGCGCTGCTCCTCGGCCATGGGCATAGCCATGACCATGGCCATGACCATCATGGCCACACGCACGATCACGACCATGATCACCCACCGGAAAAGGACAACAACCTCCGCTCGGCCTATCTGCATGTCGTCGCCGATGCGCTGACCTCGGTGCTCGCAATCGCGGCGTTGCTCGGCGGGCGCTATCTCGGCTGGGTGTGGCTCGACCCCGCGATGGGTGTCGTCGGGTCGATCGTCATCGCGGTCTGGGCGTGGTCGCTGATGCGCGATACCGGGGCGGTGCTGCTTGACGCCACCGACGCCGCGCTTGAAACCGAAATCCGCACCCGCGTCGAGGAACCGGGCGATGCAAGGATCATCGACCTGCACGTCTGGCGCGTCGGCCCCGCCGCGCATTCGGCGATCATCAGCGTCGTCGGCGCAACGCGCGAAGCGATCTGCGCCCGGGTCAAACCCGTGCATGGGATCGAACATCTGACGGTCGAGATACGCTGAGTCCGCTTTGTGCCAGGATCGATCGCCATCCGGCGCGATACGGCAATTCGGCCCGATTATTTCCCCAGCAAACGTGCGAGAATTACGGATATTCCCAGAAACCTTGACTTTTCGGCAAATTTATTCCAATATTCTCCGGCTAACGTCGCCTGCGACGGAAATTTGATGCCTACCGGCGGATACTTCCCTTCACGCGCTACCAGCTCCTCCGGTGCTTTTGCCGGTTGATTATCTGTTTTCGTGAAAGGAAACACCCCATGCCCATCGGCACCGTAAAATTCTTCAACAGCGACAAAGGCTATGGTTTCATTGCCAATGAAGATGGCTCGGGCGACAGCTTCGTCCACATCAGCGCTGTCGAGCGCGCCGGAATGGCGACGCTGAACAAGGAACAGCGCGTTTCTTACGAGCTGGAAACCGACCAGCGCGGCAAGACGTCGGCTGTCAACCTCCAGCCTGCATAAGTGATATCCGGCCTGGCGTCTTTCGGGGCGCCGGGCCGGACCATCCGCCGATCCATTCGGCACATAGGCTCGTGCAGCTACCAAGGGAGCTTCCTATGGATATGAACGAGCTTTTCTACCGGCACCAGATGGCCCTGATGGCTGTCACCCGCCGACGCGGCGCCAGCGCGCGCCATGCCGATTTCGACCTTTCGGGTCATTATGCCGACCGCATCGACGCCTATCGCGCGCGCCGCGGCATGAGCAGATATTTTCCCAAAGCGGCCCGCTCCGAAACGGCACCGGTCATCGGCGCCTAACCCACCCGTTCGACCTCGATGTGCGGCCAGCGCGCCGCCAGCCGCTCCGCCCAACTGTCATAAGGCCATGGGATCACCTCCTGGTCGAACCAGAAGAGACGGCTCCCTTCCAGATCATAGAGATGCACCGCGTCGTCGCTTTCGTCCTCCCGGACGATGCGGACCTTCCCGATCTGCGTGGGATGGATGCGCCCTTCGTCGCCTCCACTCGTACCGATGCGGCCCTGCCACCACACAAGTTCGCCCGTCGCGGGGTCGATCAAGCTGCCGCGGTTCGGGTTGGCGAGCATGTTGAGCCCCGCCCCGAGCGCGACGAGCGCCCCGAGACCCTGCGCCAGCGGCACCAGCCACGGCGCGCATTCGCTGCGATCCTCGCTGCAGTTGTCGGCGGGGTCGATCGTCGACCCGGCCCAGAGGAAAAACAGACCGAAAGCGAGCAACAGCCACATCCGGTAATCGGTGCGCGCGCTGCGCCGATAGGGGGGGATGGCGTCGGTCATCGCGCATAATCCTAAGCCCCTGTTCCAAATTTTTGGATAACGCCCGTCATGCGGTTTCGCACCCGCGGGAAACACCCGGATCGATAGCAACATTTTGTTGGCGTTTCCGCGTATAAGGCGGACTGGCCCCATTTGCGCGAATCGTGCGCGGCCGGCGCCATGGAATTTAGACACACGCATGAAGCCCGAATTGAACCTGACCGCCCGCTCGACGTGGCGCGACCCGGCGCCGGAAAAGCCGGCGGGGCCGGGCCGCGCCTTTTGGGCGGCGATCGCCGGGGTGATGGCCGTGGCGTGTCTTGCGTTCCTGCTGTCGAGCGGGCAGCTCCGCGCGCCCGCGGTCTTTGGACCGTACAGCGTCTCGATACCGCTGAACTTCCGCGCCTATGACCCCGAACGCTGGGCGATCATGAATGCCGACGATTATGCCGACGCGCTGAAGATCGACCCCAGCCTGCCCAATCCCGACAGCGTCGGTTATGGCGACGCCGCGGCACTGCCGCCCGCCGATCCCGCGCTGCTCCGCGACGAAGCCTTCGTCGGCCCGCCCGCCAAAAGCTATGTCTTTCGCGGGGTCACCGCGCTTGACCGCGAGCGCGCGCATTATTGCCTGACCGCAGCCATCTATTATGAAGCCGCCTCCGAAACCGACGACGGAATGCGCGGCGTCGCACAGACGGTGATCAACCGCGTCCGCCACCCGAGCTTTCCGAACACCGTGTGCGGAGTCGTCTTTCAAGGGTCGCAGCGCGCGGGCGTGTGCCAGTTCACCTTCAGCTGCGACGGCGCGATGGCGCGCGCCCCGAGCCGGCCGAACTGGCTGCGCGCCAGCCGCGTCGCGTCGGCAGCGCTGGGCGGCTATGTGTTCCCCAAGGTTGGACTTGCCACCCATTATCACACGCAGGCGATCTGGCCGCGCTGGGGCAAAAGCCTGGTGATGACCAACATCGTCGGTGCGCATATCTTTCACCGCTGGCGCGGCCGCTGGGGCATGCCCGACGCGTTCCGCGCGCCATACCTTGGCCGCGAACCTGTTCCCGGCCCCTATCTGCCGCTCGCGCAGCAACTCGCGATACTGAAGGGGCAGGGCATCGCCCCCGGCGCCGGCCCCGCGCCAATGCTCGGCGGTCCCGGCACGCCGCTGCCCGATGTCGCTGCGGCGCCGCTGCCCGCCGCCATGGCGCCGGCCGCGCCCATCATGTCGTCGCCCATCGCCGCCCCAACCCCGGCGCCGACCTACGCCGACCCGCGGCTCAACCAGTCGGGTCAGATCCGCGAAGAATTCCGCGGCAGCGGAGAGTGGAAACGCTGACCCAATCGAGCTAGCCTGCCTGCAACATGGCAGGGAGGCAGATATGGGACATGTCAAAGGCATCGGCGGGCTGTTTTTCCGGGCACGCAATCCCGACGCGCTCAACGCCTGGTACAAGGAACGGCTGGGTATCGGCGCCGGCTGCAACGCCGACGACACCGGCCCGATCGACGAATGGACGTGGAATGTCGCCGCGGGTCCGGTGGTGTTCGCGCCGTTCAAGGCCGACACCGAATATTTCTCCGCCGATCGCCAGTATATGATCAACCTGCGCGTCGATGACCTCGACGCCGTGCTGGCGCCATTTCATGCGGCGGGCGATGCGGTGATCACCAAGGACGAATGGAACGACCCGGCCATCGGCCGCTTCGCGCGTGTGCACGACCTCGAGGGCAATCCGATCGAATTGTGGGAACCGCCGAAAGGCTAAGCCTCCCCTCCCTGCAAGGGAGGGGAGAAATCTTATCGGCCCTGGCTGCGCCAGCGCTTGACCACGCGCTCGAGGATTTCGGCCTCGCCGCCAGTTTCGCGCCACAGTTTCGAAAACAGCGGATCGCTCGATGCCGGCCGCTTGTCTTCATCGAGCGTGTCGAGATAGACGCGGATCGGGATCGACACGCCTTCGCCGCAGACGATGCATTCGCGATTGCGCAGCGCCGGGATCGAATCGATGAAACCGCGCGCGCCTTCGGGCATCGCGGCCTTCACGAAATGCTGATCGCGTTCGTTGTTGAGGCGCATCGAGATGATCGTGCCGCACTGCGACAGCACGCCTTCGGCCAGATCGGACGGGCGCTGGGTGATAAGGCCCAGCGACACGCCGTACTTACGGCCTTCCTTTGCGATCCGCTCAAGGATCTTGCGCACCGCCTGACCCTGGCCGGTGTCCTTCGACGGGATGTAACGATGGGCTTCCTCGCAGACGAGCAGGATCGGACGCTGCGGTTCGCCGCGCGACCAGATCGCATAGTCGAAGGTCAGGCGCGACAGCACTGCGACGACGACGCCGGTGATATCCGAAGGCACCCCCGAGACGTCGATGATCGAGATTGGCCGGCCGTCCGACGGCAGACGGAAAATCTTGGCGAGAAAGCTGGTCATCGTATCGGCGACCAGCATACCCGAGAACATGAAATTATAGCGCGGATCGGCGCGCATTTCCTCGATCTTGCCTTTGATGCGCATGAATGGCGCGGTCGACGTCGCCTTGTCGAGGCGGCCCATCTCGTTCGTGAGGATGCCCAGCAGGTCGGAAAGCAGATAGGGGATCGGCGAATCGACGGTGATCTTGGTCATGCCTTCGGCAAGCCGGTTCTTCGTCCGCGCCTGGAGCAGGCAGCGCGAAAGCACGTCGCAATCGGCCTGCCGGTCGCGGCCTTCCGCGGTGACGAACACTTCGCAATGTTCTTCGAAATTCATCAGCCAATAGGGCATGGCGAGATTGTCGACGTCGAACAGCGCGCCGATGCCCTTGAACGCCGCCGAATATTCGCCGTGCGGATCGATCATCAGAATATGACCCTGCGGCGCGAGTTCGCAGATCTTGTGGAGGATCAGCGCCGCGCTCGTCGACTTGCCCGTACCGGTCGATCCGAGCAGCGCGAAATGCTTGCCCAGCATGGCATCGACATAGAGCGAGCCGCGAATATCCTTGGTCGGATAGACGGTGCCGATTTCGACATGCGCGCGCTCGTCGGCGGCGTAGATCTGCTTGAGGTCGGCGCTGGTCGCGGCGAAGACCTGGCTGCCCGGAATCGGATAGCGCGTGACGCCGCGGCGGAAATTGTGGATGCGGCCGGTGATTTTTTCCTCTTCGCCTTCGCCGAGAAAATCGATCGTCGCAAGGATCAGCCCTTCGCCGCGTTCGTGCAGTTGCTGGTCGCGGATGCTGGCGATCAGCCAGATGTTGCCGACGCGAACCTTGACCTGCGCGCCGACCTGTCCGGCCATGGCCACGGCGGCATCGCCCGACGTCGATAATTTGCCGATTGCGGCGGCGTCGAGCAGAATGCGCGAGGCCGAGCCCGAAATATCGATGACTTCGCCGATCATCAGATCGTCGCGATGATGATTGATCACCGGCGCCACCGAAGCGGCAACGCCGCCGCCCGCGAGCCGGACGTGCTGTGCCGCCGTCGAGTCTCCGGCGCTGAAGCCGCCACCCTGCATGTCCATGTATCCGCCCCGCCTATTTTGTGGTCCCGGCTTGGGCTATCGCAGACGAGGGTAAATAGGCCGTGAACTTAGGATCGAAACATAAGGCTTAACGGCGGCGGAAAATTGCCGACGCGCCATAGCCGAGCACCAGCGACAGGAACACCGCAGCCAGGCCGTAGAGAAAGCCATGCCTCTGCGCCGCGAGCGCCACGAAGCGTTCGAATCCGGCCTTGCGGATCTGGACGTCGCGCGATGCGACCGCGAGCACGCGACCGCGACTGATGAGATAGGTCTCGGCGCGGTAGGTGCCGACGGGAACGCGCGCCGGAACCGGAATCCGCGCGCGATAGAGGACCCCTTCGGTAATTTCGACCGCCGCCGGATTTTCATAGAACAGGCCGATGCGGCGATAGAGGTCGATCAACCCCGCTTCGAAGCGTTCGAGCTTCTTCGCCCCCGAAAACCCCGTCGGCGACATCGACAGATTGGCAAGGCCGAGTTCGAAAATCGCGGCGGTCCGTTCGTCGACCAGCTTGTCGATCGGGCGCGAGGAACCGATCGCGTAAAAGCCGGGCGATGTACGCAGGCGGATGCTGGAAGCGTTGACCCAGATACCTGCGACCCGCCGTTTTTCGCGCAGAACGATCGGCCGCATCGGGCCTTTGAGCACGACCACAATGTCGGCGCGTTCATCGGGAAGGCGCTGACCGGGATAGAGGATTGCGCCGAACAGCAGCAGTTCCTCGCCGGTAAAGCTGTACTGGATGTCGATCGCGCGGCTCGACACGTCGGGCACCAGCCGCGGATCGGCGGCGCGCGCCGCGGCGGGCATCAACAGCGCCGCGAGCCAAAGCAGCAGGGTGCCCGCGCGCGTCATTGCACCGTATAGATTTCGTCGGGGCGGATGAACAGGTCAACGCCCATGCGCAGCGCAACGAGCAGGACGATCGCCGCGAGCGCCATCCGCAGATATTCGGGCTTCACCTTTTGCGCGAAACGGGCGCCGAACTGCGCGCCGATGACGCTGCCGAGCAACAGCAGGCCCGCGAGCACGATATCGACCGCGCCGGTGGTCAGCGCGTGGACCATCGTCGTCGCCATCGTCACGAACAGGATCTGGAACAGCGACGTGCCGACGACGACCTGCGTTCCCATGCCGAGCAGGTAGAGCATCGCGGGAACCATGATGAAACCGCCACCGACGCCGAGCAGCATGGTCAGCACGCCCCCCGCCATGCCAAGCAGCAAGGGCGCGAGCGGCGAGATGTAGAGCCCCGAACGATAGAAGCGCCAGCGCATCGGCAGATTTGCGACCATCGGATGGTGGCGACGCTTGCGCGCGGGCGCCGGCAATCCGGCCTGCGCGGCACGGAAACTGCCCCACGCTTCGCGGCCCATGAAGGTGCCGACGGTCCCGAGCAGCGCGACATAAAGAATGTTGATCACGGTATCGATCTGCCCCCAGGCGGTGAGCAGTTCGAACAGGCCGGCCCCGATCAGCGAGCCGAGCAGGCCGCCCGCAACGAGCACGCCGCCCATGCGCAGATCGACACCATCGCGCTCGAGATGCGCCATCACCCCCGACACGCTCGCCCCCGTCACCTGCGTCGCCGCCGATGCCGCGGCGACCGTCGGCGGGATGCCATAGAAAATGAGCAAAGGCGTGGTCAGAAAGCCGCCGCCGACGCCGAACATGCCCGACAGGAAACCGACCCCGCCGCCGAGCAGGATGATAACCAGCGCATTGACCGAGAGATTGGCGACTGGGAGGTAAAGATCCATGGGCCCCGACGAACGTCCGCGGCGCCGGAACAGCGCCGATTCCAAGGACCCTAAACCATTTTTGCGGCACGGGGAATCTGCGCGGCGGCTAATTTATCGGAAATCTCAGAAGTCGCTCGCGAGGGTCAGCGCCAACCCGCTTTCGGGGCGCGCATCGCCTGCAACACGCTGGCGCCAATCAAGTGCGATCCGGCTGCCCTCCCCCACTTGCGGAAGGCGAAGCGTCAGCCGCGGCCCGACATCGATGCGCGCGGCGCCGGGCTGGACCGCGCCGGCGGCGAGCCCGCCAAGGCGCAGCGGCGACGTGTCGTCTGGGCCGACGCGGCGATCGACCACGACAGCACCGTCGGCGAAACCGTCGCGCCGATGCAAGCCGACGACGCCCGCCTGCGCATAGGCGTCGAGCCGAAAGCCGGCGGGCAATGCGACATCGGAAACGCCGCCGCTGGCCATCATAGCGAGCGCGGTGCGGCCCTCTTTTCCCGCCGCAAAGCGTTGTTCGATCGCGACGTCGAGCGGCAAATGCGCCAGCGGGGCAAAGGCGAGGCCGAAAGCGATCTCGCGCTGCTGCGGCCGCTGCACCGCAATCGTTGCGCGGCCATAGGCGCGCGCCCGGCCAGCGTCGCCAAAGCCATAGCCAAGGCGAAGCCCTGCCTGGCTGCCGCCAAGCTGACTGGCCGCACCGATGGCTTCGGGCGCGCGCGCCGAACCCTCGCGCATATAGAGCCAGCCGCCGAGCGACCAGCCCGACAGCTGCCGCCGGATCCAGAAGGGCTTGCCCTGCCCCGGCTCGGCGTGCGCGGCGGGTGCAAGCGGAAACCACAGCGCCCCGCCGGTCGCGGCGGCAGAGCGCGCGACACCGCCCGGCGGCGACGGCAACAGCCGTGCCATCAACGCGAGACGGAGGCTGTGGAGATCGGCGCCCAACGCGCCATATCCGGGCTCATCCGCCGCCTTGGCGGACGCGTCCGACAGGGGAGCCGCTGCCTCAGCGAAAGCGAGTGGTGAGCTTGTCCGCGCGCGCGTCGCGGAATCTTCCTGGCGGAGGAAACGGCTTGGAGGAGCCGCTTCACTCGCGACGAAGGGCGACGGCGCGGACCATGGCATAGCGTCGTGGGGCGGCAACGGCGGCGCGGGATTCCACGCCATCATGGCCCGTATAAGAACCCACCCGCCGACGCACAGGAGCAAGAATCGCAGTGCTGGCGCATCGCGGCGCGCATTGATGCGGCGCGCCATCATCGCGCCATCGTCCGCGCAAAGGCGTCCTCCGGAATGGCTTCGCTTTCGCCGTGGTCGGTCTTGTCCCACACCACCTGGCCCGACCGTAGCATGCGCCAATAGAGGAGAATCGCGCGCCGCGCGGCCAGCATGGCAATGATGTTTGCGACTATCGAACGCGGCAGCGCCATCGCCGCCTCACGCAGACCATACCAGCGCGCGGTGAAGTGGCCGCGCATCCCCATCCGCCAAAGGAGCAGCAAAAGGTTGAAGACGAGAAGCAGCCGCATCTCCTCGCCGATGAGCGCTGCATTCCAGCCCAGCAATAGTTGTCCGGCCCAACCCAGAGCGGTCAGGACCAGTCCGGCATAGGCGGCAAGGAGGACGAGTGCGGCGAGCGGCGCACGGCGGTCACGCCAAAGCATCCAGCGCGCAAGCCAGTTGCGGATCGCAGGAAGATCGGCGTCATCCCGCCGCGACCCGGGCCAGCCGAGATGATCCCATCCCGCCAGCGCAATCCCCGCAACCCAGCGCGCCTTCTGCCGCACCGCCGCTTCGACCTCGCCCGGAAAGGCGCCGCGCGACACCACCCAGTCGCCCGCCGGCCCCGCCGCCTCGATGAAGCGGGCGCCGAGGCCATAGGCGCCGATCACCATCCCGATCTCATAATCCTCGGTCAGGCTGTCGCAGCGGAACGGCTCGCCACCGCGTTCGATCGCCAGCAACGCGAGCGCGTTGCGCGTCAGGGCACAGCCGACCCCGGCGGAGGGAAGCGGCATGCCCAGGCGCGAGCGCACGGCGAGTTCCTTGCCATGCGCCTCAGCAAATTCGTCGCCATAATGGCCACCAACCCAGCGCTCCGCGCGCTTGATCAGTGGCACAACCGGGATCTGCACCATCGCATTTTCACCGAGATGACGGCGATAGAGCGCGAGTTCGCCCGGATGGACATGGTCCTCGGCATCATGGAGGACGATCGCGGCAAAACGCAGGCCTTCGGCGCGCTCATCCTCGCCCAGCGCCGACCACAGCCGGTTGAGATTGTCGCCCTTCGTCGTCGGCCCCTCACGGTCGCCGATGACCAGCCGCAGCCGCCGGTCGCGTGCGATCAGCGGGGAGACAGCAAAGAGCGTTGCAGCGTCATTGGAATAGCAGCCGACATAGAGGCGGAAATCCTCGTCTACCCAAGCCGCCAGCGTGCGGCGCAGCATTGCGGGAAGCGCCTTGGCCTCATCCCATGCGGGCACGAAGACCGCGAGACGTCCCTCTAGCGGGGGCGTGTCGGGGCCCGACGATGGTGCGTGACGGCGCGTTGCCAGCCACAAGGCGTCGAACAGCAGGTCATCGAGCCCGATCAGCAAGATTCCAACCGACGCGAACAGCATCAGTTCATGACTGGCACCCAGCACCAGCCATTCCAGCCATGCGGTCGACAGCTCCAATGCGCTAGCCTCGCCCCCACCGATGACCTAATGTCATCTGCACCGATAGTGCTAGTGAATGAGTCCAATTTGTAAAGACGGCCCCCGGCCTTGGGACAATCGTCAAATATCCTGACAAACTAAGGGAATAGCTTACTCATGAATCGCAGTTTTCCGCCCCGGTCCGCCTTGCGCGAGTTCCTTGCGAGCGAGAGCGCGGGCGGGATATTGCTGATTTTCGCAGCCATTTTGGCCATGATTATTGCCAATTCGTCGCTCGGGACGCTCTATCACGACATAATCCATGGCGTGACCGGTCCTGTGCTGACCGACAAGCTGGGGCCGATGACGGTCCATCTGTGGATCAACGACGGGCTGATGGCGATCTTCTTCCTGCTTGTCGGGCTGGAGATCAAGCGCGAATTCGTCGATGGGCGGCTCGCGAGCTGGGACCGGCGGCGGCTGCCCTTCATCGCCGCGGCGGCGGGCATGGCGGTTCCCGCCTTGCTTTACATGGCTTTCGCGGGCGGCGAACCGGGGCTGGCGCAGGGATGGGCGATCCCGGCGGCAACCGACATCGCCTTTGCGATGGGGGTGCTCGCCCTGCTCGGCAAACGCGCGCCGACCTCGCTCAAGCTGTTCCTCGTCACCGTCGCGATCGTCGACGATATGGGCGCGGTGGCGATCATCGCGCTTTTCTATACCGCAAAGATCAACCTTTTAGCGCTTGGGGCCGCCGCCGCGATCCTTGGCCTGATGTTCGCGATGGGGCGCCTGCGCGTGAAAAGCCTGCCGCTCTACCTCTTGATGTTCGCCTTCCTCTGGTACGCGATGCTGCTATCGGGCGTGCATGCGACGATCGCCGGTGTGCTCGCGGCGATGGCGATCCCGTTCGAGCGCACGCCGGGCGCCCCCGACAGCGAGCACTCTCCGCTGCACCGGCTCGAACATGGCCTCCACCCATGGGTCGCCTTCGCCATCGTGCCGCTGTTCGGCTTCGCCAACGCCGGGGTCGACGTCGGGGGACTTACCGCCGAGCAGATTTTCGCGCCGCTGCCGCTCGGCATCGCGGCGGGGCTGTTCCTCGGCAAGCAGGTCGGCATTTTCGGCAGCGTCTGGCTATCGGTCAAACTCGGCATCGCGGGCACGTTGCGCGGCGCGACATGGTTGCAGGTTTACGGCATCGCGATGCTGTGCGGCATCGGCTTCACGATGAGCCTGTTCATCGGCGGGCTTGCCTTTCCGGGCGACGCATTGCGGGTCGAAGAGGCCAAGATCGGCATCCTGATGGGATCGCTCGCCGCCGCGCTCGTCGGCTTTGCCGTGCTGCGTTTCGCGCCGCTCCATCCGCAGCATGCCGCGGTCGAAAGCGAGTCTGACGCAGAAATCGCGGCCGATGGCGACGTGCGTGACACCTCCGAAAACGGCGCTATGTCGGGGTGATGCGCAAACTTATCGCCCTGTCGCTGATCGCTGCCCTGTCCGGCTGCGCCACCAGCGAGATCAAAGCGCCCGCCAAGGCGGGCATCGCCACCATCGACGTTCGCCGCACCGCCGCGTCGACCAAAGCGCTGGACGAGATTGCAGCTGACTATCTGCATCTGACGCTCGAAATCGGGACGCACGAGCCGGGCTATATCGACGCTTATTATGGCCCGGTCGAGCTGCAAAAGGCGGCCGAGGCGGCACCGCGCGACAAAGCCGCGCTGCTCACGGCGGTGCGCGCGTTGATGGCGCAGATCGACCTCGCGGCGCGGCGCCTTCCCGATCCGCTCGAACGCCGCCGCTCGACCTTCCTCCGCGCGCAGCTCCGCGCCGCCGAAACGCGATTGCAAATGATGCAGGGCACGCGCTTCGCCTTCGCCGACGAAGCCGAGCGACTGTTCGGCGTCCGCCCGCGGCTGAAACCGCTGGCCAGTTACGACCCCGAACTCGCGAAGATCGACGCGCTCGTCCCCGGCGACGGCGCGCTGGCGGACCGCGTCGAAGCCTATCTCGATGCCTTCACCATCCCGAAGGAGCGGCTGCAAAAAACCTTCGACGCCGCGATCGCGCGCTGCCGCGGACGCAGCATGGCGCATATTCCGATGCCTGGGGGCGAGAGCTTCCGGCTCGAATTCGTCACAGGCAAAAGCTGGAGCGGCTATAATTATTATCAGGGCGGCTATCACAGCCTGATTCAGGTCAACACCGACCTGCCGATCCGCCTGTCGCGCGCGCTCGATCTCGGTTGCCACGAGGGGTATCCGGGGCACCATCTGCTCAACATGAAGCTCGAAGAGGGGCTGGTCAAACAGCGCGGCTGGGCCGAATTCAGCATCTATCCGCTGTACAGCCCGCAAAGTCTGATTGCCGAGGGCAGCGCCAATTACGGCATCGACCTTGCCTTCCCCGAAAGCAGCAAGGCCGACACCGAACGCGACATACTGATGCCGATCGCCGAGATCGCGGTGCCGTCCAACGACCGCTATTGGCAGCTGCTCGCGGCGATCAAGCGCGCATCGGGCGCGCGGCTGACGATCGCACAGCAATATCTCGACGGCGTCATCGACCGCCCGACGGCCGTCGCACTGACCCAGAAATATCTGCTCGTCTCGGCCCAGCGCGCCGAACAATCGATCAGCTTCACCGACCAGTATCGCAGCTATGTGATCAACTACGGCCTCGGCGAGACGATGGTGCGCGCCTATGTCGAGCGCGGCAAACCCAGCCGCGATGAGATGTGGCGGCGCATGGCGAAGATCGTCAGCGAACCGACTTTGCCCTCGGACCTGCTCGCACGCTAAGCCGCTAGATATCGACGATGATCTTGCCGAAATGCGCGTTCGCAGCCTGATGGCGAAACGCGTCGGCGAGATTTTCGAGCGGGAAATGCTGGTCGAGGATCGGCCGGATTCCATTCGCCTCGACCCCCGCGATCATCGCAAATTGCTGCGCGCGGCTGCCGACGGTCAGCCCCTGTACGCGAAGATTCTTGCTCATCAGAAGCGCGGTCTTCACCGGCCCGACGATTCCCGTGAGCACACCGATCAGCGCGACATGGCCACCCACGCGTGTCGCAACCATCGACTGATCGAGCGTGCCCGCGCCGCCGATCTCGACCACGGTATCGACGCCGCGCCCGCCGGTCAGCTCGAGCGTCTTTGCGCCCCACGCCGGCACGTCCTTGTAATTGATCAGTTCATCGGCGCCGAGCGCTTTCAAGCGTTCGAGTTTCGCGTCGGATGAGCTCGTCGCGATCACCCGCGCGCCCGCCGCCTTGGCGAACTGCAGCGCGAAGACCGACACCCCGCCGCTTCCCTGTACCAGCACCGTCGACCCTGGCTGGGTCACGCCATCGACGAACAACGCCCGCCACGCGGTGAGCCCCGCGCAGGTCAGCGTCGCCGCCTCTGCAGCAGAATAACCGTGTGGAGCGCGCGTGAACCAATGCTGCGGTACGACCACCGCCTCACGCGCATAGCCGTCGATTCCGTCGCCCGGTACACCCTTTGCCGCCGCAGCGGACGGTGCCGGGCCGTCGTCCCAGTCGGTGAAGAAGGTCGATACCACCAGGTCGCCGGTTTTGAACTGGGTCACGCCTTCGCCCACCGCCTCGACCGTTCCGGCGCCGTCAGACATCGGGATGCGTCCGTCGGCGGTGGGGATCATCCCTGCCACGACCGCGAAGTCGTGGAAGTTCAGCGAGGACGCCCTCAGACGCACGCGGATTTCACCCGGCCCCGGATCGCCGGGATCGGCCATGTCGGTCGGGGTCAGATTGTCGAGCGAGGCGGGCGAACGAAGCTGAACGCTGCGCATCACTCTGCGGCCATCGCCATCTCAACGCGCTGCGGGCCGCGGATCACGCCGCCGGGGGTCGGCCCCTGCATCGCGCCGTCCTTGAAGGTCACCACACCCGACTTCACCGTCGCGACATAACCGTCAGCCTTTTGTAGCAGGCGCTTGCCGCCCGCGGGCAGGTCGAAGGCGAGCCAGGGCTTGCCAAGCTTGATCGCGTCCATGTCGATGACGTTCAAATCGGCGAGATAGCCCGGCGCGAGCACGCCGCGATCTTCGAGGCCATAAAGCAACGCCGTGTCGCGGCACTGACGCTTCACGGCATGTTCGAGCGCGATGCGATGGCCTTTGCGGTCGCGTACCCAATGCTGGAGCATGAAGGTCGGCGAGGCGGCATCGCAGATCGTCCCGCAATGCGCGCCGCCGTCGGAGAGGCTGTTCACCGTGTCGTCGGCCGCTTGCAGATCCTCGAGGAAATTGAGGTTGCCGTCGCGGTAGTTGAGGATCGGGAAATAGATGAAGCCCTTGCCATCGTCCTTCATCAGCAACTCATAGGCATATTCGGCCGGCGAGACGCCCGCCGCCGCGGCGCGGCCCGCGATGCTTTCGTCCATCTTCGGCTCGTAATTGAAGTCGGGATCCATTTCAAAATGGACCGGCCAGCCCTCGGCGACGATCTTGAGGAAATCGAGGATGTCGCTTTCGGGCCAGACATTTTCTTCGGCGATCATCCGCGCCTTGAACGCGGGGTCCTTCAGCTTCGCGAGCTGCTGGTCCCACGGCAGGTCGATGATCTCGTTCCACGCGGGCTTGAAGCGGAACGGGTGGACGGTACCCTGCCACGCCATGATGATGCCGTTGCCGCGGAGCGCGATCTGCGCGACGATGTTCGCGCCGGTCGCATTCTGGCGACGCATTTCCGAAATCTGTTCCTCGAGCGGCAGTTCCTTGGCGATCGATTGCAGCGCGGCGAAGGTCACCGGAAGACCGGTTTCGCGGCTGAGGTCGCCCATCCACTGAAACTCGTTCCACTCGCGCTTCATGTCGCTCGCCATTTCGAACACGCCGTAACCGACGCGGCCCATTGCGCGGCCGATCGCGATCAGCTCCTCCGCAGTTGCGGTGGTGCCGGGGACGAGTTCGCCGTCGATCGATTTATGGAGGACGGTGCGGCTGGTCGAGAAGCCCAAGGCCCCCGCGCGCACGCCTTCCTCGACGATCCGCGACATCTCGGCGATGTCGGCATCGGTCGGGATCGCACCGGGTTTTTCGCGGTCCCCCAGCACATAGGCGCGCACCGCGCCGTGCGGGACGTGGCACGCGACATCAACGGTGCGCGGCAGCTTTTCGAGCGCATCCATATATTCGGGAAAGGTTTCCCAGTCCCACGACATGCCTTCGGCAAGCGCGGTGCCAGGGATATCCTCGACGCCTTCCATCAGCGAAATCAGCCATTCGTGGCGGTCGGGCTTGGCGGGAGCAAAACCGACGCCGCAATTGCCCATCACGACGGTGGTGACGCCGTGCCAGCTCGACGGCGCCATTTCGGCATCCCAGGTCGCCTGGCCGTCATAATGGGTGTGGACGTCGACGAAGCCGGGGGTGACGATCTTGCCGCTTGCGTCGATTTCTTCGCGCCCGGTGCCGAGATTTTCGCCCACCGCGACGATACGGTCGCCGTCAATCGCGACGTCCGCGACAAAGGGCGCTCCACCCGAACCATCGACGACAGTGCCGCCGCGAATCACCAGATCATGCATGTCCGCTCTCCCGATTTTTTAGTTTCACCAAGAAACCTATCATCAAAATCACGAGATGCAAATAAGTGCGCAGAGACGGCAACGAGGCGCTATGGTAGCGCGACAAAATCATCGGGAGTCGTTGCCATGATCCGCTCGCTTGCCCTCGCCCTTCTGCTCACCGTTTCGGCGACCCCGCTTGCCGCGAAGGAAGCTGCAACCCCCGATTACAAGGCTGCGCTCGCCGACCCGGCGCGGCCCGCCACCGATCGCGAACGCGATGCGTCGCGCAAGCCCGCCGAACTGCTCGCTTTCGCGCAGATCAAGCCGGGGCAAAAGGTCGGCGACTATGTGATGGGCGGCGGTTACGTCACCCGCCTGCTCGCCGCGGCCGTTGGCGCGACGGGCAAGGTCTATGGCTTCCAGCCCGCCGAATTCATCGCGTTCAAGAAACAATATGGCGACGATCAGGCCGCGGTCGACGCCGCCTATGTCAATGTCGATGCCGTCGCCGGGCCGTTCGCGGCGCCCGCCTTCCCCGAACCGCTCGATACGATCGTCACGGTACAGAATTTCCACGACCTGTACCTCAAGCCTTTCCCTGCCGGGACTGGCGACAAGGCGAGCGCGGCCTTGTTCGCGGCGCTGAGGCCCGGCGGCACGCTGGTCGTCATCGATCATAGCGCGGCGAAGGGCAGCGGCACCACCTTGTCCGACAGCCTTCACCGGATCGACAAGGACGCCGTCGTCGCAACACTGACCAGCGCGGGCTTCAAGTTTGAAGCGGAAAGCGACCTCTACAAGCACGCCGACGATCCGCACACCACCAATGTTTTCGACAAGGAAATCCGCGGCAAGACCGACCAGTTCGCCCTTCGCTTCCGCAAACCGGGATGATTTGATGACCAATGACGACGAAGATTATGTCTATGACGAGGCCAGCGGCGAATGGCTGTCTGCCGGCGATATCGCCGCGCGTGATGCCACCGCGTCGGCCGGTCCCGAAGTGCGCGATGCGGTCGGCAATCTGCTCGCCGACGGCGACTCGGTCGTACTGGTCAAGGACCTGACCGTCAAAGGCGCGGGGCAGACGCTGAAGGTCGGCACGGTGATCAAGTCGATCCGCCTGACCGGCGACGATCAGGAAATCGACTGCCGGCACGAAGGGATCAAGGGGCTGGTGTTGAGAGCGGAGTTTGTGCGAAAACGGTGAGAGCCGGATGATCCTCCCTGTAGCGAAGCCATTGGGGAGTTGGCAGCGCGAAGCGCTGACGAAGGGGCTTTTGGCGCAGGGCCGCAGCCCCTCCATCACTCGCTACGCGATCGGTCCCCCTCCCCGCAGCTTCGCGGCAGGGAGAATTTCATATCTACCCCAAACTTCCCTTCCGCGGCCCCATATATCCGAAGAGATAAGCTGCGACCTTTCGCATCTGTATTTCTTCGGCGCCCTCGGTGATGCGATATC